>BAAAJU010000005.1:0-349941 GCA_039527305.1 Gordonia sinesedis
CGGCGGCCTCACCCCATCAGCCCGCGTCCACAACGTGTCGGGGAAATACAGCTAGCGGAGGGCGTATCGAAATCACCGTCGCCCGTTGGATTCTCGGGTGACGGCGGTGGCTTCGATACGCTGCTCGTTCCTCGCAGCTACTCAACCACCGGGGGTCGTGTGCCCGGCGACCGGAGATGTCCCGCGTGAGTCGGCTCGGGGCGTTCGGGTTCCGGTGGTTGAGTAGCCCGGAGCGCTAGCGGAGGGCGTATCGAAATCACCGCCGCCGGTTGGATTCTCGGGCGACGGTGGTGGTTTCGATACGCTGCTCGTTCCTCGCAGCTACTCAACCACCGGGAGGGCTCGCGGCTACTCAACGACCGGGAGGGTTGGCAACTACTCAACCACCGGAGGTGTGCTCGACGACCGGGCCGGACCGCGTGGCCCCGGTGGACGATTACTTCCCCGGAATCGGATGGTCCGGCTCGGCCAGGCCCGGTACCCACTTCTCCATGATCGCCCGGTATGGCGCCTCTGCGTCGAGTTGCGCGGCGATGCCGACACATCCGGCGAGCACCCGGAACACCATCACATAGTGCTTGGGCACGTTGAGATTTCGGGAGGTCTTGTAGACGTCGCCACGGACGTCGGTGGCCTTGCCGGCGGCACGCTGTAACCACTTGCGCGTGAAGTGGAACGACTCGGTGTACAGCGGGTCGACATAGGGCTTCAGGTATGCCTCGATGTCGGCGGGCGTCACCCGATCCGCACGGGAGCGCAGGATGAAATCCGTTTGTACCATCAGTTCTTTGAGCGCGTCGTAGTCCTTGTCGCGCGCCAAACCGAGGATCGGGCCCGTCTCCGGCGGGAGCCCGTTCGGATAGTGACCCACCGCACCGAAGTCGAGCACGCCGAAGCGGCCGTCGTCGGCGATGAAGAAGTTGCCCGGATGTGGATCGCCGTGCAGCAGCCCCACCCGGAAGGGCGAACTCACCTCGAAGGTCGCCATCTGTGCGGCCGCGAGGTTGCGGGTCTCCCGGTCGCCGGTGGCGATGATCTTCGACAGCGGTGTGCCGTCCAGCCATTCGGAGACGACAACCTTCGGCGAACTCGCCACGACCTTCGGGATGACGACCTCCTCGTCGTCGGCGAAGGCCGCTGCGAATGCGCGCTGATTGTCCGCCTCACCCAGGTAATCGAGCTCGGCCTCGGTGCGATCGATGAGCTCGTCCATCATCGCTTTGACGTCGGTGCCGGGCGAAAGTCGTTGCAGCAACCCGGACATCCGCGACAGTGTCTTGAGATCGGCCTTGAGCGCGTGGTCGGCGCCCGGATACTGGATCTTGACCGCGACCTCACGCCCGTCGGCCCACACCGCCTTGTGTACCTGGCCGATGCTGGCCGACGCGGCGGGCTCGTCGGAGAACTCGCGGAACCGTTGCCGCCACTTAGTGCCGAGCTGCTGGTCGAGCACCTTGTGCACCTTCGGTGCCGACAGCGGCGGCGCCTCAGCCTGCAGTTTGGTCAGTGCCTCCCGGAACGGCTCGCCGAACTCGTCGGGGATGGCGGCCTCCATGATCGACATGGCCTGGCCGACCTTCATCGCCCCGCCCTTGAGCTCGCCAAGAACCGAGAACAGCTGGTCGGCCGCCTTCTCCAGGAGTTCCTGGTTGATCTCGTCCTTGTCTTTGCCGACCATGCGCTTGCCGAGCCCGGCGGCCGCGCGACCGGCCATCCCGATGGGGAGCGAGGCAAGCCTGGCGTTGCGCCGGCCCTGCCCACGCGTGATGTCGGTCATCGAAGTCCTTTCCCCCGTCCAGGATAGATGACGGTTCGCCACGGACCGCCCTCCGACAGGTGTGCCGAATGTCATGCGACGCTGCGACAGGTGCACAGCGGGTGCGGTGTCCAGGTCTTGACCTCGATACGCGGCGGCTGCGGATGCAGTTCGAGCACGCGATTGACCAGGTGCGGTGTTCGGGTCGGGCTACGCCCGCGCAGCTCGGCCGCGAGCTGCTCGATCTGCTCGTGGGCGAGCGCCGCCGTCGCCCGCACTATCCCGGCGCTGGCGTGGCCGGGGGTCCGCACGAGCTGCGCGGCCAGCAGCGGCCACGCCGGCTCCAGATCGGATCGGTGCCGGTCGGCGCAGTCGAGGCAGCTCGACAGGCCCGGCAGCACCAGTGGCCCGACGATGCCCACCCCGTCGCGCACCCGGACCTGGAGGTGGGGGACGCCACCGCTCATCAGGCCGCCGACCACCCACGGCTCGTGCACCTGGTAGTCGGTGAGCACCACCAGGTTGGCGCCCCACTCGGTGACCACCCGACCGCTGGCGGGTCGATGTACCGACTTCCGGTGCAGGATCCCCGACTCCGCCAGGGTGCTGCCGAGCTGTGTCGCCAGCGGTCCACTGCCGTGCACCCGGACGCGCAGTCCGACCGTGCTGGTCGCCGAGACCGTGCCGGTAGTAGAGACGGTGCCGGTCGTCGACGGCGCCGATTCCGCGGCGGACGTCGTCGGAGCGGTAGACGGTGAATTTCGTGGTGGCACAACGAACGCCCGGGCGTGTTCCACGAGGCGAGCGAGGATGCGGTCCAGATCATCGGCGTCCAACCCGGCCGACCGCAGGTCGCCGGTGACGTCCCGGCGGGACCGGGGTTGAGTGAGCGAACGAAGCAGATCGGCAACTCGCGCGGCGATGACCTGGGCATCGAACTCGAAGAGCATGCCGCGTTGCGGATCGCTACCGATATGGATGCGGTTGCCCGGTCGCACCAGCACCTCGGTCCCGGTCGCGAGGACCGGCAGCGGGTCGAATGGACGCGGACCGCGCGGCGGAGGGTTCGCGTCACGCGAGGCGATGTGCACCGGCGACATGTGCACACTGTGCCAGCCCGCACGCGTGTCCTGCGACGTCAGAAGGGGTTATCCACAGCTCGCTTCGACGCGCGCGATCTCGGTAGAACCGCGTCGGGCCGCGACTCTGGCGCCGACCAGACACGCAGCCCCGACCAGCCCGACCAGGGGAGTTAACTGCCGGAGCGGTTTCCGTCGGTACCGTTGTCGCCGTCGTTCTCGGCGCCATCACCGGTGTCGCTGCGCGTCTCGGCGTCGGAACTGTGATCGGCATCGGAACCGTGATCGGCGTCGGCACGCTGGGCAGAATCAGAATCAGAATCGGGGTCGGACGTGCCGGTTCCGGTCTGCTCCGAGGTGTCGGCCCCGGTCTGCTTCGACTCGACGCCCGATGAATCCGAGGTGTCCTTCTCGGCCTCCGCCGACAGCGACTTCTCCAGCTCCGCGATCGCCTCGTCGATATCGGCGGCGGCACCGCTGACCCGGCCGATGAACGCCGCCGGATCGTCCAGATCGTCGGCGTCGGGCATCAGATCCGGATGTGCCCAGACACCGTCTCGATTGGCGACGTCGGTGGCATCGAGCAGCGAGCGCCACAGTGCGGCGGCCTCGCGGACCTTGCGCGGCCGGAGCTCCAATCCGACGAGAGTGGCGAACGTCTGCTCCGCCGGTCCGCCGGACGCACGCCGGCGGCGCATCGTCTCGGTCAGCGCCGGCGTGCTCGGAATCCGGTCCGAGAGCGCTTGCGAGACAACCTGTTCCACCCATCCCTCGATGAGTGCCAGCAGCGTCTCGAGGCGGCTGAGCGCGGCCTGCTGTTCGGGCGTGGTGGTCGGCTCGAACGATGTGGACGAGCTGATCAGCTCCTCCAGTTTCGACGGGTCGGCGAACAGCTGCGTCGGGTCGATGTCGGAGGTCATCTCGGTGATGCCGCTGAAGTCGATGCTGATCCCGCGGGCGTACTCCTCGACCGTCGACAGCAATCGCTGCCGCAACCACGGCACATGGCTGAACAGGCGGACGTGTGCGGCCTCACGAGCGGCGAGGAAGACGATGATCTCCTGTGCGGGCAGGTCCAGACCGTCGGCGAAGGTCGCGATCGCTTCCGGCAGCAACACGGCGACGCCCTCGGGCGCCAGCGGCAGGCCGATGTCGGTGGAGGTGAGCACCTCCTTGGCGAGCTGGCCAAGTCCCTGGCCGAGTTGCGTCCCGAACGCCATGCCGCTCATCTGGGTCAGCATGCCCATCATCGGGCCGGCGAACTGCGCGGCCTCCGCGGGCAGGTTGCTCTGCCAGGTGGATGCCAGCTGATTGGCCACCGGATCGCACAGCCGCTTCCACGTCGGCATCGTCTCGTCCAGCCACTGCACCGGCGTCCACGCAACGGCCGTCCGGACGCCGCCGGGAAAGGTCGTCACATCGTCGAGCCACACGTCGGCCAGCCGCACCGCGTCGGCCACCGCGGAGGTCTCCTTCTCCAGCACCGGCGTGAAGTTCCCGATCTGCTGCCGGGCAATCGTCGCGGCCAGGTCGTAATTGACCGGGCCACCCGCCGCCGGATTGCCCATCGAGGACCCCATCCCGCTCAGCATGTTGCCGAGTTGGGTGAACATCTGTCCGATCTGCGCCGGGTCGATGCTCGACGGATCGAAGGTCGACGGGTCGAAGTTCCCCTGGCCACCGCCGAAGGGGATGCCGAAAGGGTTGCCGCTGCCGCCCGCGCCGGAGGCCCCGGAGGTGCCGTCCTCACGTTTGCGGTCAGACTTGTCGTCTCCGCGGCGGTCGTCGTCCCCGTCATCGGAGGACGACGAGAAACCGAAGGGCAGATCACTCATTCCTCCACGGTACCGCCGGTGCCGAAGCGGCGGGGCTGCCGATGCGTTCGCCTTGAGCGTAGCCTGCTCAATCCGGCGCGAACGGGTGTCCGCACAGGTCGATTAGGGTGGGCCGGGTGAACGCGTCGCAGTATCGCCGTATCGTCACCGTCGGCGTGACCACCATGCTCCTGCTCGTGCTGATCGTGGCGGGCAGCATCGTGCAGGTCCCGTTCGTGGCGCTCGGCCCGGGCCCGACGCTGAATACGCTCGGCACCACCGACAGCGGCAAGCGCGTCGTCGCGATCTCCGGCACCCAGACCGACCCGACCACCGGGAACCTCAATCTGACGACGGTGTCGGTCAACGACGGCCTCTCGCTGTTCCAGGCCATTGGGATGTGGCTGTCCGGAACGTACGCGCTGCAGCCGCGTGACCAGCTCTACCCGCCGGATCAGACCACCCAGGAGGTGCAGCGGGAAAACCAGCAGCAGATGAGCAACTCGGAAGCCACCGCGACCGCGGCGGCACTGCGCTATCTGCAGCGACCCACGAAGCTGGTCGCCGAGACGGTCGCGCCGAACGGCCCCGCCGGCAAGGTGCTGCGCAACGGCGACCAGATCGTGCGGGTGGCGGGCACCCCGGTGACGACGTCGGAGGAATTGCAGAAGGCGATCCGCGCACAGCGTCCCGGGCAGACGATCCCGGTCGAGGTGATCAGCGACGGTACGCCCCGCACCGTCGAGGTCACCCTGGGGGCGCGGCCGGACGACCAAGCGGTCGCCTACATCGGCATCACCCCCGAGGTGGTCAACGCCGACCCGGCGCTCAAGGTCGACTACAACGTCGGCGACATCGGTGGACCGTCGGCCGGAATGATGTTGTCGCTCGCCGTGATCGACCAACTCAGCCCCGGGGAGCTGACCGGTGGCAAGTTCATCGCCGGTACCGGGACCATCACCGACGACGGTGACGTCGGGCCGATCGGCGGCATTACGCACAAGACGCGGGCAGCGCGGGACGCCGGCGCGTCGGTCTTCCTCGTGCCGTCCGCGAACTGTTCGGAAGCAACGTCCGACGCCCCCGACGGTCTGCAACTGGTCAAGGTGACCACGTTGCGGTCCGCGGTCGACGCGCTCACCGCGATCGACCAGGGCAGGTCCGCGCCGCGCTGCTGAATCGGACTAGTCGACTGAGTCGGGCGAGTCGACGTCCGGATCGAACGTCGCGGCCAATGCTTCCTGCAGATTCGGCGCCATGTCGGGGTGGGTGAGGAGTTCGGCGGGCACCGCCGTGGCCTCACCCTCTGTGCTGTCATCGGGCCGCAGATACATCAGCGCCAGCCGTGGACCGTCGCGCAGCGCGCCGACCGCCAGTCGAGCGGTCCGCGCATCCGGATGTGACCGCGCGACACTCCGGGCGGCCGCGGCACCCGCGTCCGGATCAGCGAGCAGCGGTTCGAATGCGGTGTCCAGGTCGGTCTCGGCATTCGGTGGCAGCACGAGGATCTCGGTGACGAGTGCGGCACCGGCCACACCGTCGGGCCAGGAGAGCGTCGCCAGGAACGATTCGAGACGGCCGTACGGTTCGTCGCCCGCCCCGACCTCGAGCGGGTCCTGGGCGATCGGGCTGAGCGCCGAGTCGTCATCGGGGTCGACGAGACCGGGGTTCGCCTGTGCCAGCGCCGCCGTCGACACCAATGCGAACAGGGAGGGTGGTTGTTGCCACCCATCCGCTGCGACGTGCACTAACGCATCCCGCAGCGCGCGACCGAGATCGTCGGCGGAGTAGCCGGGGCCGGTCATCGGCGCGCCCGGCCCAGATCGTCGGGGCAACGGTCGGCGCACTGCTGGTATGCGGTCATCGATTGCCATCTTGCTCCCTGCCGACAACCGCGAACCCCCGCCCCCCGACGTGCCAGTACAGTGGTGGCAATCGGGCACCGGTCTGGTGTCGGTCCGCCGGATATGTCCGGAATGAGCTTTTTGGAGAAGGTGCAGAGGTGGGTGTACGCGGTCCGTCGGGGTTACCGACCCTGTCGCGCAGAAGCAAGATCGTCATCGGTCTCGGGGTGGCAGTCCTCGTGCTGTTGTTGGTGGGGCCACGCGTGGTCAGTCTCATCACCGACTGGCTCTGGTATTCCGACGTCGGATACACCCGGGTCTTCTCGACCATTACGTGGACGCGGGTCGTGTTGTTTCTGGCGACGCTTGTGGTGGTGTCACTAGTCATCTTCGGCGCGGTGTTCCTCGCCTACCGGTCACGACCGGTCTTCGTACCGACGGCGGGCCCCAACGACCCGCTCGCCCGGTACCGCGCCGCGATCATGTCCCGGGCTCGCTGGTTCGCGCTGGTGCCGCCCATCCTGATCGGCATTCTCGCGGGTCTGGTGGCTCAGGGCTCCTGGGCCACGGTGCAGATGTTCCTGCACGGCACGTCCTTCGGTGAGCGTGACCCGCAGTTCGGCATGGACATCAGCTTCTATGCATTCGACCTCCCGTTCGTGCGGTTCATCCTGAACATGCTGTTCGTGGTCGTGGTCATTGCGTTCGTCGCGAATATGGTGACGCATTACCTGTTCGGTGGAATCCGGTTCGGCGGCGGTGGCACCAGCGGTTCGATCAGCACCGCGGCACGCATCCAACTTGCCGTCCTGGCCGGAATCTTCTTGCTACTCAAGGCTGTCGCCTATTGGTTGGACCGCTACTCGTTGCTGTCGAGTCAGCGCAAGCAGGAGATCTTCACCGGCGCCAGCTTCACCGACATCAACGCGGTGCTGCCGGCCAAGCTGGTGTTGATGTCGATCGCGATCATCTGTGCGATCGCATTCTTCGCCGGTGTGGTGCTGCGCGACCTGCGGGTGCCGGCGCTGGCGACCGTGCTGATGTTGTTGTCCGCGTTGCTCCTCGGGGTCGGCTGGCCGCTCGCGATGGAGCAGTTCTCGGTCCGGCCGAACGCGGCACAGAAAGAGCAGCAATACATTCAGCGCAACCTCGACGCGACGACGCGTGCGTACGGCATCGTGCCGGGCCAGAACGTGGTGTACGAGGAGAACTGGGCCGCGAACCCCCCGACCACTCAGGCGGTCGACTCGGACTCGGCGACTCTGTCCAATATTCGCGTCCTCGACCCCAATGTCATCGCCCCGATCTTCAATCAGCGTCAGTTCCTGCGGAACTTCTACGGCTTCCCGTCGCAGCTCGCGGTCGACCGCTACACGGTGAACGGCGAGCAGCGCGACTTCATCGTCGCGGTGCGTGAACTCGACCCGAAGAAGTACGGCGAGAATCAACAGAACTGGCTGAACAAGCACACCGTGTACACGCACGGCAACGGCTTCGTCGCCGCACCGGCCAACACCGTCGACGAGGCATCCGAGAGCGGGCCGGAGTCGACCAGCAGCGACCGCGGCGGTTTCCCCGTGTTCCAGGTCAGCGACCTGCAGACGATCCGCACCGAGGGCTACCAGCAGAACGCGCCCATCAAGGTGACGCAGCCGCGGATCTACTTCGGCGAGCTGATCGCGAACGTCGACCCCGACTACGCGATCGTCGGTTCCACCGGCGGTGACCGCGAATACGACGAAGAGGGCAAGACCTACACGTACTCCGCCGATTCCGGTGTGTCGCTGAGTAATTGGTTCACTCGGTCGCTCTATGCGATCAAGTACACCGAGCGGAACTTCCTGCTGTCCGACGCGATTAACAGCAATTCGCGGATCTTGTACGACCGCGACCCGCGCGACCGCGTGAAGAAGGCGGCGCCGTGGCTGACCGTCGACTCCAAGGCGTATCCGGCGGTGATGGCCGACGGTTCCATCAAGTGGATCGTGGACGGATATACGACTCTCGACGACTACCCGTACGCCCAGCGCACCTCGCTGCAGAACGCGACGAACGACGCCCAGAACCTGAATCAGGGCCAGACGGGACGCGTGCAAGTGAACAAGCAGATCGCGTACGCGCGTAACTCGGTGAAGGCGACCGTCGACGCGTACACCGGCGAGGTCACCTTGTACCAGTTCGACGACAAGGACCCTGTCCTGCAGACGTGGATGAAGGTGTTCCCCGGAACGGTCAAGCCGCGGTCGGAATTCGACAAGAAGCCCGATCTGGCGCAGCACGTGCGCTACCCGGAGGACCTGTTCAAGATCCAGCGGCAGTTGCTGACCAAGTATCACGTCACCGATCCGACGGTCTTCTTCCAGAGCAACAACGTCTGGTCGATCCCGCCGGACCCAAGTCGCGAGGACAACCCACAGAAGCTGAATGTCCCGCCGTACTACTTCACCGCGGCGAGTCCGCGGGGACGGGATGCGCAGTTCCAGTTGACGTCGGTGATGACCGGCCTGAACTCGCGCAACTTGTCGGCGTACATGACGGCGTCGTCGGATCCGGAGACCTACGGCCAGATCACCGTGAAGGTATTGCCGACCGACCGTCAGTCGGTGGGTCCCGTTCAGGCGCAGGACAATATGAAGTCGGCGGGTGAGGTGGCCTCCGACCGCCGGCAGATGGAGGGCACCACCAAGGTCACCTACGGCAACTTGCTGACGTTGCCGGTCGGCGGGTCGGGTGTGCTGTACGCACAGCCGATGTACACCGAGATCAGCACGGGCAGTGGTGTTCCCAAGCTGCACCGGATGCTGATGTACTACAACGCCGCCGACGAGAATCCGCGCGTCGGCTATGCGCCGACGGTCAAGCAGGCGCTCGCGAAAGTCGGTATCAATCCGTCGGCGGCGACCGCGCCCCGCGGCGGCGAACCCGGCGGCGGACAGCCGACACCGGCGCCACCGCCGACGAATACCGGAAGTGTCGGCGGTACGGACGGTGACACCAACGGCACTCCGCCGCCGAACCAGCCCGATTCGCCGCAACGCGACGCCGTCGTGAAGGAACTCGGCGACGCACTGCGGGCGCTCAAGGAGGCCCAGAACAGCGGTAACTTCGCCGCGTACGGGCAGGCGCTGGATCGGCTCAACAAGGCCGTCCAGCAGTACGAGGCGCTGCCCGCCGGCTGATCGACGAGGCTGCCGTGGCCGAGGTCCGATGTGACCCCGGCCACGGTTGTTTCTGCAGGTCAGCGCGGATGTCGGGGCCGATTTGCAGAGCCGCCACGGTGGCCTGTAACGTGGTGTTCACCCAACGCGGGGTGGAGCAGCTCGGTAGCTCGCTGGGCTCATAACCCAGAGGTCGCAGGTTCAAATCCTGTCCCCGCTACGAGATCAGGCCCGGGAAACTACGGTTTCCCGGGCTTGAGACTTTTGTGGGACGTCGGTGCCGGACAAGGGCGTGTTGCGGTGATAGACGGCGGGGTTGGCGGCCGTCGGTTCTGCCGCCGTTGCGCGGCTGGATCTCCCACTGATTGCGCGTCTCAGGTGGATGCAGTCGTGCAAACGCGGACCCTGCAGGTAAACGCGGACCCTACAGAGTCCGCGTTTACCTGCACGGTCCGCGGGAACGTCCGAGCCTACCGACTCGCACGCCGGTCAACCATGTCGAGTGCTCCTGTGTTCGCTCCATTGTTCTGAATGCGGGCGGAAAGGGTTGGCTTTGATGGCACGCCGGTTCGGGATCGGCGCGGTCGCGGCAGCGAGCGCAGTCATTGCATGGGATCACACCGACTGAGGCAGCTCCTAAGCCGCGGCAAACCAGGTGTCCGACCAATACGCCACGCTCGATGCCGCAGGCGCGTCAGCCGGATGAACCGGATTGCCGAAGTGGCTGTGAGCCAGCAACGCCATCTGCGCCAGTGTTCAAATAACGTCACAGGACCTGACTGCCGAGGGCGGGCCGCGATCTGCCCGTTGCATGGTGAGGCCCTGGGGAAACGGTTCAGCGGCGTGAATATATAGGAATCTCCAATACTACCGCGAAACTCTCTCGGTGGACTAATGGTCGGTCACGCACCTGACTCTGTATGGGACCACTTCTCCTACAAGGAAACCCGGTACCAGGAGGGCGTAACGACGTATGAGGGGATGTGTGCTATCAGTTACAGGCAGGCGTTCTGTATACTACGGCCAGAAGGCTGTCGTTGCCTTAGTTATTGCCCTCGCACTACTGATCTCTGGTTATGGCTCTGGAGGTGACGCCGTGTCTACAAAGTCGAATAGCGATAGCGGGATTGAGTCCGCTATTGATAGGTTCCAGGACGCGGAGTCGTATGGACAGCGCCGGGATATCTTGGCCACGTTGACAGCCGACTCACCACAACGTGATTTCCTGTCGGGTTCCGACGAGAACTATCGTTTCACGCGTGAGCGACTTGATACGGCGCAATATCGAATTGAGTACATCAAGCGCCGCGATATCAAAATTGATGGTGACAACGCGACTCTGTTTGCAGATGCAGCTGAGACGCGCAGCGACGCCAGTGCTGATGGATCGTTGGAAACGTCGGTTGCTCCCGGCATTCTGTTCGAGCTGAGGAAAGTGGACGGTACCTGGCTCGTCCACGATGTGCTGAGCTGGCAGCGCCAGCAACGGCGGATCATCGGAGGGCGGTAGTTTTGGAATGGTTAGGGGTTCTTCGAACCCACGATAGGCCAGCTGACGTGACTCTCGCTCAAGCTGTGAAGCTGGCCGTTTTGACAGTTGGTGGTGAGTCCCTCGCTGCTGTAACCGCTGAAGCGCGTTCACGGATCTCGCCTGGCCTGTGGTGCGATATCTACCGGCTTCCGCCGGATGAGCGTTTCGTGACGTCGGTTGCCGAGATTGAGAGCACGGAATCTGTGTATAATCTCCTGTGGTACACCTATGCGTCGGGCACCACTTCGGAAGCGATCGGCGAGGCAGAGCAAGAAGTCGGCGTGAAGATACCGTCTCGATGGTCGGAGTATATGACATCGCAGAGTGTCCTCGAGGTGGCTTCACCTCCGAGTGGCGAATTTCTCGATATTTACTCGCCAGCATCATTAGTCGGAGTCACGAAAGCATTTTATGAGTGGACGCCTCCGATTGGCGCAGTCATGATCGGCGGTAGCGGGTATGGATCGGAATGGTTGCAGCTCGACACACGAGTTGGTAATCGAAGCCCTGTAGTGCTGCTCTGCTCGGGTGGCCAGGAATGGACGGACACGATTATCCAGGCTCCCACCATTGACGAGTTCATCGATCGTGTCGAGTCGGGCCGGTTCGAGTTGTCGCTCGACGGACCGTACTATCAGCCGGACAGCTAGCCTTCTTCAGGCTAGCTGGGCCGCGCCGTGCGGTGTACTAGCGTCAAAGTTGGTGCGCATCCAAGTGCGCTTCCACAACCTCCTACGCGATACGTCGGGACTGCTGCACGGATAGTGGCATCTGATCTGGCTTGCCTGGGGTAGGCAGCGAAGGATGGCCACCCCAAGCCGGGGCCACCGACACTCCGCGAGTGTCAGCGGTCCCAGCCCCGAAACCCCAGGACTTACCCCCTTCACGCGAACTCTGGCTAGCAAACGCGAACCCTGCAGCGTCCGTGTTCTCCGATACGGTCCGCGGACTCCGGGTTCGCGGCACCAGTGGACCTCATCAAAAACTGATGCTAACGTCAGATTCAGAAAAGTCGAGTGGGAGGCTGGCACGTGGTTACTGCGCACCCGAAAACGGTGGCGTCCCCGGGCAGACTCCGTCCCTTCTGGGAAGCTGACGCCACCGGACGCATCGCGGCGTTCGCGGATATTCGCAGTCGCCCCATCCAGTTTCACGCGGAGGGGCGAGGCGGACCGGGCTTCTGGTCCATCACGTCGCACGAGGACGTCAGTGCGGTGAGCCGTCACCCCGAGATCTTCTCGTCGGCACAGGGCTTCTCGCTCGATGATATGCCCGTCGAGGCACTGGAACTCGTGGGTTCGATCATCGCGATGGACGATCCGCGTCATAAGCGATTACGGCGCCTGGTAAACGGGGCGTTTACCCCCCGCGCCATCCGGGAACTCGTCGCCGGCATATCCCGCACCGCCGACCACATCATCGACGACATCACGACGAAAGGTGAGTTCGACTGGGTACCCGATGTCGCCATGCGACTGCCGCTGGAGGTTATTTGCGATCTCCTCGCCGTCCCGCAGGCCGACCGACCGATGGTGCTGCGACTCGTCGACGACATCGTCGGCTCGTCGGATCCGGAGTTCAGCGGGGCGCAGGGTGGCATCGACGCCCTCATGGCGCTGTATCAGTACGCGCTCGATCTGGGCAACGCACGTAAGGCTGATCCAGGCGACGACATCACCTCCCGGCTGATGAGCGCCGAGGTGGACGGCGAATCGTTGACCGCAGCGGAGTTCGGGTCGTTCATGATCTTGCTCATCGGTGCGGGTAATGACACCACCCGAAATGCGCTGTCCTGGGCCATCGAGTTGTTGACGCACCACCCCGACCAGAAGCAGAACCTGATCGACGACTTCGACGCATTACACGCGAACGCCATCGAGGAGGTGGTTCGGTGGAGCTCGCCGGTGTTGCACATGCGGCGGACAGCCGTCGAAGACACCATCATCGGTGAGACCGCGATTGCCCAGGGAGACAAGGTGGTGATCTGGTACCTGCCCGCGAACCACGATCCCGCCGTCTTCGATGAGCCCGACGCCTTCGACATCGCGCGTCCCAATGCGTCGCGGCAGGTCGGCTTCGGTGCCGGCGGCCCGCATTTTTGCCTGGGTGCCAACCTCGCTCGGATGGAGATGCGGGTGCTGCTGGGCAAGGTCTTAGCTGAGTGTCCGCACATCCGGTCCACGGCCGACCCGGAACTGTTGCTGTCGCCCTTCGTGCACGGTGTGAAGAGTCTGCCGTGCACGGTGCGACCGTAACGCGGGACTCATTCGAGTGGACCCTGCACGCAAACGCGGACCCTACAGGTGAACGCGGACCCTACAGAGTCCGCGTTTACCTGCACGGTCCGCGCGAACGTCGAGGATCGCGGCGCACCGGCCGCGGGCGCCCCGTCGGCGCGTCCGGCCGACGTAGCGACGCGTCTACGTGGCGAGACGCTGCCCACCTACGTCGCCGGACGACTCCGTGCCACCCCGTGACTGGCCGGGGCGGTGCTCGGCCGGGTGCGGACGATGTAGTCGTCGAGATCCGGATTGGCCAGCAGCGAGCGGAATTTGCGCAACGTCTGCGGCCACAGCACCGGCGTGCCGTCCGGGCCGAGGTACCAGCTGTCGCAGCCGGTGGTCCAGATCGTGCCATCCATGTGCGATGCCAGGTCGTCGTCGAAGCGATCCGCTGCGGCGCGGGTCGGTTCCACCTCGACGATGCTCTCGTCACGCATGCGCTCCAACCAGCGGCCGACGAACGCGGCCTGGGTCTGGGCGATCGGCACCAGCGAGGCGTTACCGATCGGGCTGTGCGGCCCGATGAGCAGGAACAGGTTGGGTAGCCCCGGGATCATCGTCGTGAGGTGCGCCTTGGGGCCCGCCGCCCACGCGTCGGCCAACGTGTCCCCGCGCGGGCCGGTAATACGCATCGGCCGCATGTAGTCCTGCGCTTCGAAACCGGTGGCGAGGATCAGGATGTCAAGCTCGTGTAGCGTGCCGTCGCTGTCGATCACGCCGTCGGCGGTGACGCGCTCGATGGGGCCGGAGGAAAGTTCGACGTTCGGCGCCTGGATCTGCTCGTGGAAATCCGCAGAGATGATGAGCCGCTTGCACATCAGCTCGTCGGAGGGGGTTAGGCGCTCCCGGAGGCGGTCGTCCTCGATCAGCCCCAGCGACCCTTCGGCGATCCTGCTGATCACGGCTCGTTGGATGCCCGGTCGCAACGTCCCGATCGCACCGAAGTCCATGCCCGCCATGCACGCCCGGTAGACCACCTCGTGCAACCCCGGGACGACGCGCAGTGCCTGCTTCACTACGTCCGGAATCTGCGGGTTGGGCACGTGGACGACCCACTGTGGGGTGCGTTGGAAGAGCACCACCTGCTCGGCCGTCCTCGACGTATCGGTCACCAATTGCACACCCGTAGAACCGGATCCGATGATGCCGACACGTTTGCCGGCGACCTCGGTATCGGGGTCCCACCGTGCGCTGTGGCAGAGCGTGCCGGTGAACTCGTCCAGACCGGGGATGTCGGGGATGTGCGGGTGGTGCAGCACCCCGGTCGCGCAGACGAGTACCTGCGCGGTGAAACTCTCCCCGGCGCCGGTGCTCACCGTCCAACTGCCGCCGGTGAATTCGGCATCGACGACCTCGGCGTTAAACTTGATGTGATCGACGATGCCGTTCTCGACGGCGACGTCGGTGAAGTACTGGTGGATGTCGTCGGCGGTGGCGAAGAGTTGGTCCCAGTCGGACTTGGGGTGCTCCCGGTAGCTGTAGTAGTAGACGGGCACGTCGCAGGTGAGGCCGGGATAACGGTTGTCGCGCCAGGTGCCGCCCAGGTCACCGGCCTTCTCGAGGATGAGGTAGTCGCGAATCCCCATCTCCCGCAACTGGAGTGCCATCGCGATTCCGGACATGCCGGCTCCGACGATGATGACCGACGGTGCTTCCGGTTTCTTGGCGAGTCCGAGGAAGTCGAGTTTGGCCATTTCCATCGGACGCGTCGCGAGGGTGTCGAGCAATCCGATCGCGGTGCCGTACGGGATGGTCACCTTCGCCGGTTTGCGCACCACGGCGTCCAGGATCATCGACACTCCGGTCTGCAGCGACAGAATCGGGTTGCCGTTCCAGGCATGCTGAGCCGGTGCGATCATGTCGGTCTGCACCAGCGGCATATGCACCGTGGTCCACCACACGTTGTCGGGCCGGGTCTCCGGCGCACTGGCGCCCAGGTACTGGTCGAGTGCGGCCTTGGATGCCATATACGCGGCAAATCGGGGAGTACCGCGGAATTGCGTGCCCATCGTCGAGACGTTGATGACGTGGCCGCGGCGTTTGGCTCGCATATCGGCGACCAGCGGGGTGGTCAGCCACACCGCGCCGAAGTAGTTGAGCCGCATGACCCGATCGAAATCGTGCATACGGTCCGTGGTGTCGGCGAGTTCGCGTCGGATCGAGCGCCCGGCGCAGTTGATGATGACGTCGACGCCCTCGAAGTCGGTGAGCACCGTGTCGACGAGCCGTGCCACGTCATCCTCGTCGCTGAGGTCGCAGGTGAGCGCGTGTGCATGGCCGTCCTCGCGTGTGGCGAGGTCTTCGAGCTCGCGGAGTAGGTCGGCGCGGCGGGCGACGGCGAGAACCGTTGCACCGGCGCGGATCAGCTCGACGGCCGCACCGTGTCCCAACCCCGACGACGCGCCGGTCACCAGAACGGTCTTGCCGGCGACCGCCTTGCGTAGCTCGTCGTTGGCGCTGTCGCCGGCGACGGTGCGTCGCAGCCGCCGTAGTTGACGCGGCAGGTCGAGTTCGAGGGAGAACTCCGCCGACCGATTGAGTACCTCCTGTCGGCTGACGTGCGGGATGCGCGGCAATCGGGGGAGCAGGTTCGCCCCGGGAAGAGCATTCAGGCCCGGAATCGGCAAGTCCATCTCGAGTCCTCTCCCGCCATCGAACTCGGCGAGTCTGTGCCGCAGTCGTCCAGGTCCAGCGCTATGGCACGGCGTCGCCGTGCGGCAATGAGTGGGACACGCCGTTACAGGTAGATTATCTAGGACACCATGTCCGGTCAATCTGTTTGGGCAGGCTCGTGGAACGCGCCGACCTGGGCCGGGCGCAGGTGGGCGCCAAGGGCCCGAGGATGCGCGTCGGTGGATGGACGTGGCGCCCACCTCGGTGACGGCCGGCGCACAGTGGACGGATACTTGCGCACAGTGGACGGTTCCCGACGCACAGTGGACGGTTCCTGACGCACAGTGGACGGATTCTGGCGCCCAGTCGACGGATTCTGACGCCCAGTGGACGACGTGCGGGCGGGCGGGCGGTGAGGCGATGGGTGGCACGGACCCGGTGGTCGGTGTCGACCAACCCGTCGTATGCGTTTTGTGCAATATGTCTCGCTCGGTGGCACGCATTCTTCAAGAACCACAAGCCGCGATTGACCATGGCCGAGTTCCAATGCGTCCCTTGGGCGGTCGCGAAGCGGCGCCGTGAGACGAATATCGTCAACAATCTGATAGTCGAATTCGATTGCGGAACAAGCTAACTCGAGCCGCATCCGAGTGAATATGCTGACGGCCATAGGACTTCGAGGCCGTCCTATCTGGCAGGTCAGGCGCTCGCCGAAGCGGACCGCCGAACGGGTTCAACACATCGAATTACGTGATTACCGATGCGTTGGGCTGGTGTTCGGGGGACTGGACAACCGACACTTGAGAAAACACAGATCTCTCGGGGCCGGACTCACCGGCCCCGATCCGACCATGATGAGGAAACTCGATGACCACCATTCTGGACACCGTCGCGCCGATCGACATCTCACGTGCGACGCTGACGCTCACCGATGCGCAGAGTCGCACCCAACTAGTTGTCGGCACTCCCTACTCCACGCCACGTGTGTGGAATCAGTACGTCGAAGGCGCCTATGCGTCCTACCGCGCGCGCGGTGTGGAGGCGGCATTCGAATACGAAGAAGTTCGCGACGGTGCGGGCACCATGATGTTCTGCGCCGTACTCGACGAGTTCGGGAGCGTGGTCGGCGGGCTCCGCGTCCAAGGGCCGTACGGCGAC
The DNA here is from genome assembly GCA_039527305.1 of Gordonia sinesedis. Lineage (GTDB taxonomy): Bacteria > Actinomycetota > Actinomycetes > Mycobacteriales > Mycobacteriaceae > Gordonia > Gordonia sinesedis. The sequence goes on from BAAAJU010000005.1 coordinate 17,236, forward strand.
GTACACGAATCCCACGCGATCAGCGAATGGGGCACCGGACCGGGACGGGCCGAGCTGATGTCGGCGATCGACGCCCGACTATCCGACGGCCTCATCGAGGTGAAGGCCGCCTTCGTCGATTCCGCAACACCAGAGGCGGGTGCGGTCGCCGGCCTGCTGGCACGCACCCCTCTGGTGCTGCTGACCCTCTCGAACGCCCGCTACATGATGGCCACCGCCGCCGACTACGTGCTGGCGCGCTGGGAATCCGGTGGCGGTCGGGTCGACCATGGCGTGCCGGCCACTCCGTACCCGGACGACCGATACCAGACCCGGGTGATGTTCTGGGACTGGTACACACTTGCCGAGTTCGCCCAGCCCGAGGTGTGGGCGCAGATGCACACCGAGTACGACACGTTGCGGCGCAGCCACGCCCTCGGGATCGGTGCTGCCGGCGCCCAGGTGGTCGCGTAGCTACCGGTGCTCCCGCGGGTCGCTCGCCGCGCACCCGTCACTGCCCGGCGGTTGTGCACCCCGATGGGGACGACGGGTTCGCCGGGTGCCGGACGGTCACCGTGGATCGGTCGGCACCGATAATGCGTCCAGCATCGTGGCCATCGCGTCCGCGCTGAGTTCGTTCCAGCCGTCGGCCACCTGAGCGTTGCCGAACAGCGTCTCCTCGACGTCGAGTCGGTACCGGCCGGACTCGACGTGCCGGCCGCACACCAGGTTGCGGGCGGTCGCCGCGGTGAACGCGCCCGCCATCATGGCCGTCGAACCAAGCTGCGGCCAGGACGCGACACTCCGGCCGATCTGGCTGGCCGAGTACGCCATCCGTGGCGTGAGTGCGTCCCCGACGATGGCGGTGGCCATTCGCAGGCGCTGCTCGGGATCGGTCGCGTCGCCGGGCGTGAAGTTCTCCCCACGCCCGTGGAAGATGGGGTACTTCGGGTCGAGGTCGTACCGTTCGACGTCGAGAATGACGTTGTCGCCGATGTCGGTCGCACTCAGCACTGGGATCCCGGCGTCCCGGGCCCGCCGCCGCATATCGATTTTCATCGCGACGTCGTCGATCTCCTCGATGACGAGTGAGACGGGCGTCCCGGTCGAGATGCCGAGGAACTCGTCGGCCACGCTCGGCCCGTAGCCGAGCGGAAAGCTCGTGACGGTGCTGTACGGGTCGCTTTCCAGCACGCGTCGCGTCGCCAGTTCGAGTTTCGAACGGCCGAGGTCGCACACGGACCCGATCATCCGGTTGAGGTTCGTCGGGGATAGCTCGTCCGGGTCGGCCATATGGAATCGGCGCGCGCCGGTGAGCGAACACGCGATCACCGCGGCCGACCCGACACTGAGCCCGGCGACCGCGATGGTCGCCTGGCTCCACATCCGCTGTTCCTCGGCGGTCACCAGGAAGCGGTTCCGTGCCGTCTTCAGTCGATAGTGAATCTCCGACTCCGGCATTCGCACGATGGTCGCGCGCCACGGGAACACGACGTATCGGCTGTGCTTTTCGCGGACGTTCTCGTTGTCGACATCCAACCGTTCCGGAACGGGTGTGGTGGGATCGACGTGCTCCAGCCTGTCCAGCATGTTCAGTTCGGGAGCTGCGTGTGCCCAGGCATCGACCAGCTCGTAACGACCGGACGAGCGAAGCTGGCTGATGCGCAGTTCGTCACGCTCGGGGTGCAGGATCTCGAACATGGCGCCTCCATGGATGGGGGGTGGATTGGGCGAAGGCACCGGCACTGGTGCGGAGGCGTCGAATCCGACGGGTTCGGCACGGGACGGTGCCTTGTCGGCGGAGGTCGTCGGCATCGGCCGGGCGGCCGAGCGTCGGGAGTGCTGCGGGGCGAGGCGCGGTGCGATCGCCTCCGCCATCTCGTCCGGAGACACCGCCTCACCCCACCGGAGCGTGGCCAGACTCGCGGTTTCGACTCGATTGCGGCCGAGTTGTTTGGCGTTGTACAGACATTGGTCGGCGCGCCCGAAGAGAATGTCGAGGACAGTCTGCACGCCGCACGCCGCGTTGGCGCCCGTCTCCAGGAGCGGCGCGCTCACCCCGCCGATGCTGAGCGTCACGTCGGTCTCGATGGCCACCGTCCGGCGAATCCGGCCGCCGATCGTCGCCAGTTCGATCCGATCGGCCACCGTGGTCAGCACCAGGAATTCCTCACCGCCGGTGCGCACGACCAGCGCTCCCGGCGGGGCACTGTCCCGCAGCACCCGGGTGATGTCGATCAGGATCGCATCGCCGGCGGAATGGCCGCGAGCATCGTTGATGCGTTTGAAGTAGTCGACATCGGCGACCAGGAATCCCACCTGGCGTCCCGACTCGGTCGCCGACCGGAACAGCGCGGTGGCCTCGCCGAGCAGGCCACGACGATTCAGCGCCTTGGTCAGCGGATCGGTGACGCTCAGCTTGGCCTGCTGCTCGAGCAACGTGGACAGTGATCGCCGCAGCGTCGTCACCATGTAGGTGGGCACCAGGATCGCCATCAACACGGCGCCGCCGCCGACGAAGAGAGCGGTCAGCGAACTCGCTCGCGCGGTGACCACCGTGCCGGCGAGGACCGCTGCCACCGCGACGAAGCCCACCACGACCGCAGGCGGTGAACCCATCGCGGCCAGTGCCGGGATTGCGGCTAACAGCACGAGGACCGCATGCGCCGACCCGTCGTCGGTGATCAGGTAGGCCGACCCGGCGATGCCGAGCATGCCGCCGAAACTCAATACCGCGAACTGGACGTCGCTCAACCGCCCCGCCCACACGGTCACCGCAATCGACACGACCGTGTAGATGCCGATGATGGTGAGGCCGACCCGCCCGCCGGGTTGAATAAAGGTCGGGGAGATCAGGCCGAGAAGGATCAGGGGAACCGCTCCCGTTTCGCTCGCGAGCACGGCGAGGGTGCGCTGATCGAAACGGCTCTTCACAGAACCTCCCTCCCGGCGAATTCTCCACCGCACGCGCGTCGCTGCTCAGTGCTGACGGCGATGTCGGGGCACGCGCGACGACCAACTCGGCTCGCCCCGAAGCGGTTGACAACACAAACAGTACGGTTGACAACACTAACAGTACTGTCTCCGCCCCGATCTGGCGGCGCTGCTTCCGCAGGTTCGACGCTCCTTTCCGCTACCCATTATGTTCAGCGATCCTCATGAATGGTTCTGTTATCCTTCGGACGAACACGGTAGGTGCCGTGTGTGGGCGAGTCGGGGGCGCCGTAACCACGTAGGGGGAGATTTACATGGCGAAGACTACGGTCGTGCGCTACGTCGACGACATCGATGGCAAAGAGCTCAAAGAAGCCGTCACCGTAGCGTTCGGCGTCGACGGCAAGAACTACGAATTCGATACGTCTCCGACACATGCTCGCGAGTTTCGGCGGGATATCGACAAGTACCTCGCGGTGTCGCGGTCCGCGGGCACCGGCCGGGGTGGACGCGGCGCACGCCGCCGGCCCGCTCGCCGGTCCCCGCAGGAGACACAGGCGGTCCGGACCTGGGCGCGCGACAACGGATTCGAGGTGAGCGACCGAGGTCGCATCGCGGCCGAGATCCTCACCGCCTACGAAGCCGCGCACTGACGAGCCGGGAGCGGCTACCGTCGGTGGCATGGCAACCGACAAGGCGATCCACGAGCACATCAACGACCTCATCGGCGAAGAGCACGAACTGAGGTCGAAGCGCGAGAGCGGCGAGATCGGCCGCGAGGAAGAGCAGAGCCGACTCGCCGCTGTCGAGGTGGCCCTGGACCAGTGCTGGGACCTGTTGCGGCAGCGGCAGGCCAAGCGCGACGCGGGCCAGGACCCGAACGACGCGACCGTACGCTCCGCGGACGTCGTCGAGAAGTATCTCGACTAACCACCGCGGCGAGGCGACGGGAGATGCGTACCTATCGCGACGAGTTCGCGCGCAGCATCGACGACCGGGAGTCGTTCTGGCTGGAAGCGGCCACTGACGTCGAATGGGTGACACCGCCGACGGTCGCGCTCGACGACTCCGCGGCCCCGATGTATCGGTGGTTCCCCGATGGCAGGCTGAACACCTGCCACAACGCGCTCGACCGACACGTCGACGCCGGGCACGGCGACCGTCTCGCGCTCATCTGGGACTCGGCGATGACCGGCACCATCGAGCGCTACACGTATACCGAACTGCTCGACGCGGTGTCCCGGTTCGCCGGGGTGTTGCGCCGCGCGGGGGTGCAGGCCGGCGATCGCGTCGTCATCTACCTGCCGATGATCCCGCAGGCGGCGATCGCGATGCTGGCCTGCGCCCGGATCGGCGCGGTGCACTCGGTGGTATTCGGCGGCTTCGCGGCCCGTGAACTCGCCACCCGCATCGACGATGCCCAACCCGTCGCCCTGATCACCACGTCCGGTGGGCTTGAGCCCGGCCGCACGGTCGAGTATCTGCCGATCGTGCAGCGTGCGCTGGACCTGGCCGAGGCGCCGCCCGCGACCGTCGTCGTGGCCGGTCGCCCCGAGATCGACGGCTCGGCCGCCGATTACGACGGCTGGCTGGACTGGGACGAGGAGATGGCGAGCGCCGATCGGGTCGACCCGGTGCCGGTGGCCGCCACCGATCCGCTGTACATCCTGTACACGTCCGGCACCACCGGGAAGCCCAAGGGCGTCGTCCGCGACAACGGCGGTCACGCGGTCGCGCTGACCTGGTCGATGGCGAACGTGTACGACATCGGCCCGGGCGATATCTGGTGGACGGCCTCCGATGTCGGATGGGTCGTCGGGCATTCGTACATCGTCTACGGCCCACTCCTGGCCGGCGCGACGACGATCATGTACGAGGGCAAGCCGGTCGGCACCCCGGACGCCGGTGCGTTCTGGCGGGTCATCGCCGAACACCGGGCGAACGCATTGTTCACCGCGCCGACCGCGCTGCGCGCGATCCGGAAGGCCGACCCGGACGCGACAGAGCTCGCCCCGTACGACATCTCCTCGCTCCGTACACTGTTCGCGGCCGGTGAGCGACTCGACCCGGACACCTTTGACTGGGCCAGTCGCGTGCTCGGTGTGCCGGTGGTGGACCACTGGTGGCAAACCGAGACCGGATGGGCGATCGCGGCGAATCTGCGCGGCCTGGAACCGATGCCGATCAAGGCGGGCTCACCGACGGTGCCCGTCCCCGGATTCCGGGTCGGGGTCGTCGACGCCGAAGGCGCCCCCGTACCCGCGGGAACCGAAGGCAATATCGTCATCGAACTGCCGTTGCCGCCGGGCACGCTCGTCGGCCTCTGGCACGACGAAGAGCGATACCGCAGTTCGTATCTCACCGCATTCCCGGGTTACTACCTGACCGGCGACTCCGGCTACATCGACTCCGACGGCTACGTCTTCGTCCTCGGCCGCTCGGACGACGTCATCAACGTCGCGGGACACCGACTGTCCACCGGCAGCATCGAGGCCGTCGTCGCATCCCACCCGGCGGTGGCCGAATGCGCGGTCATCGGGATCCACGACGACCTGAAAGGACAACGGCCCAGCGGATACGTCGTGCTCAAGGCGGGCGCCGACATCGACCCGGATACCCTGCGCGCCGAGCTCGTCGCCATGGTCCGCGACGAGATCGGCGCGGTCGCGACCTTCCGCGACGTGACCGTGGTGGCGGCGTTGCCCAAGACACGGTCCGGCAAGATCCTGCGTAAGACGATGCGCCAGATCGCCGACCACGAGGAGTACACCGTGCCGTCGACCATCGAGGACGCCGACGTGCTGGCCGCCTTGGCCAAACAGCTCGGCAACTGAACAGACGGCGGCCAGGGTCTCCGCAGCGCCCGGCAGTACCCGCCGACGGTAGTAGGGTGTGCAGCGGTGATGGATCTCGCCCGGAGGCGTGCCGCGTCGAGCGGTACCGGCCCCGAACCGCCACCCATGGCTGATGGTTCCTGCGCCCGTCGGGGGAGGAGCTGACCATGCCCGTTCGCGGATCACGTACGCAGAGCACGCCGCAGCCAACTCCCTTGCATCGGCGGCCGGCGGCGATCGCATGGGTATTTCTCGGCGGTCTGGTCGGTACCGGCGTGCGGTACGCGCTGGAGGAAGTTCTGCCCCCGCAGTCCGGGCACTGGCCGGTGGCGACCTTCACGGTCAATCTGGTCGGCGCGTTCGTGCTGGGTCTGTTGTTGGAGGGGTTGGCCCGCACCGGGGACGACGACGGCTGGCGGCGTCGGCTGCGATTGCTGGCCGGGACCGGATTCTGCGGATCGTTCACCACCTACAGCAGCTTCGCGCTGGAGACCTCGCTGCTCGCCCGGGACGGCGCGACGTCGATGGCAATGGGCTATGCGCTGGGAACCGTTGTCGCCGGGCTGGTGTGCGTGTGGTTGGGCATCGTGATCGCGGCGTCGGTGTTGCGCACCAGGGACGGTGAGGTGCGGTGATCGCGGTCGCGGTGCTGCTGGCGGGTGCGCTGGGAGCGGTGTCCCGATTTGTCGTGGACGGCGCGGTGAAACATCGGCGCGCACTGTCGTTTCCGTGGGCGACCGTCGGAATCAACGTGTCCGGATCGTTTCTCCTCGGGTTGATCGCCGGACTGGTCACCTATCACGCGGTGCCCGTCGAGTGGCAGGCGATCGTCGGCACCGGATTCTGCGGTGGCTACACGACATTCAGTACCGCGAGCTTCGAGTCGGTGCGGCTTGCCCAGCAGCGGCGGCCGGTCGTCTTCGCCGCCAACGCGTTCGGCTCACTGGTGGCGTCGGTGATCGCCTGTGCGCTCGGGCTCCTCGTCGCGTGGGTGATCTGAACCGCCCGCGCCGCCGACCGCCTTGCCGCCTCGGACCGAACGTGCGATCCTGGTCCGCAGAGCCCGACGACGAGGCTTCCGGACGAGGGGCGCCGTACCCGGTGTGCGACAAGACGGCCCGAGGAGAGCTCCCATGTCGTGGATCGTATTGATCATTTCCGGTGTCCTGGAGGCGGTCTGGGCTACCGCCCTCGGCAAGACCGAAGGATTCACCCGACTGACGCCGTCGATCGTGTTCGGCGTCGCACTGATCGCCAGCATGGCCGGATTGGCCTATGCCATGCGGGATCTGCCGATCGGCACGGCATACGCGGTGTGGACCGGGATCGGTGCGGTCCTCACCGTCACCTACGCGATCGCCACCGGCTCCGAACCGGCGTCGGTGCTCAAGGTCATCTTCCTGGCCATGATCATCGGCGGCATCGTCGGCCTCAAGCTGGTGCACTGAATCGGTGCATTGGGGCGCCGTACGCGGCCTCGCCGTTGAGCTGGCCCGCTGTGCCGGTCGATAAAGAAACTCCGCGGTCGGTCGCGAGATGTGCGACCCACCGCGGAGTTTCGCCGTCTGTCCGACTAGCGTCCGGGCATTACTTGAGCTCGGCGCTGCTCTTGTTCAGCACACGACGGGCGATGATCAGGTTCTGGATCTGCTGGGTGCCTTCGAAGATGTCGAGGATCTTCGAGTCGCGGGCCCACTTCTCCACCAGCAACCGCTCCGAATAGCCAAGGGTGCCGGTCAGTTCCACCACCTTGTTGGTGATATCGGTGCCGGTGCGCCCCGCCTTGGCCTTCGACATCGACGCCTCGGCCGAGTTCGGCTGCTTGTTGTCGGCCATCCATGCCGCCCGCATGGTGTGCAGGTATGCGGCCTCGAAATCGGCTTCCATCCGGATGAACTCGGCTGCGGCGGCGGACTGGTCGGCGGCCGGGCGGTCGTAGTCGATCTCGATGCCGGCTTCTTCCAGGATCCGGCGCAGTTCCTCCAGCGCCGCGCGGGCGACGCCAACCGCCATGCCCGCCACCATCGGACGGGTGTTGTCGAAGGTCTGCATGACACCGCCGAAGCCCTTCTTGGTGTCCACCTCCGGCGACCCAAGCAGGTTCTCCTTGGGGATGCGGCAGTTGTCGAAGCGGATCACCGCGGTGTCGGAGACCCGGATGCCCAGCTTGTGTTCCAGCCGAACGACTTCCACGCCCGGATGCTCGCGCGGCACCACGAAACTCTTGATTGCCGCGCGGCCCAGGCTCTTGTCGACGGTCGCCCACACCACGATGTGGGTGGCCCGAGAGCCCGCGGTGACGAAGATCTTCTCGCCGTTGAGGACGTACTCGTCGCCGTCCAGCGTCGCGGTCGTCGACACCGCGGCCGAGTCCGAGCCGAAGCTCGGCTCGGTGATCGCCATCGCGGCCCACACCTTGCCGAATCGCTTGAGCTGCTCGTCGTCGGCGACGGCGGCGATGGCCGCATTGCCGAGTCCCTGATACGGGATCGTCAGCATCAGCCCGACGTCACCCCACGACGTCTCCATCGTGTTGATCACCGACTGCATGTTGCCGCCGTTGACAACTCTGCCCTCGGGGCGTGGCTTGTCCGACTTCTGTTGGCTGCGACCGCCATCCGCGCCCGCACCGGCCGCGCCGGCCTCGGCCAGCCCGTCGTACAGGCTGGCCAGGGTGTCCAGCTCGACCGGGTAATCGTGTTCGCGCAGATCGTATTTGCGCGAGATGGGCCGGAAGATCTCCGCGGCCGCCTGATGTGCCTGGTCGATCGTCACGTCGAGCTTCTTCGGAAGCTCCAGATTGATGCTCATAAAACTGCTACCTCGTCTACCGATGTCTCGATGTCGCCTTAGAGGACGACGATGCCTTCGCCGATGCCCGCGCCGCGCAGATCCCGGTACCACCGCTCCACCGGGTGCTCCTTGGTGAAGCCGTGGCCGCCGAGCAGCTGGACACCGTCGAGACCGATCTGCAGGCCCTTGTCGATGGTCAGCTTGCGGGCCAGCGCCGCCTCGCGGGCGAACGACAGACCCTGCTCGGCGCGGGAGGCGCCGCGCAGCGTGACCAGCCGGATCGAGTCGACCTCGGTGGCGATGTTGGCGACCATGAACGCGACGGCCTGCCGGTTGGAGATCGGCTCGCCGAACGCCTCACGCTCGTTGACGTAGGGAATGACGTAGTCCAGCACTGCCTTCGCGGTGCCCGCGGCCAGCGCCGACCAGCCCAGCCGGGACAGCCGCACCACGTCGCGGTAGGCGGCGAATGCCTCGTCGAGGTTCTTGTCGTCCGTACCGTCGCCCCCGATCAGCGCCGATGCGGGCACCGCGACGTCCTGCAGGAGCAGGCGGCCCATGCCGGCGGCGCGCACACCCATACCGGGGTCGGCTTCGACGATGAGGCCCTTGGTGTCGGATTCGACGAGGAACAGGGCGGGACGTCCGTCGAGCTGCGCGCCGACGATGAACAGTTCGGACGATCCGGCCGCCGGGACGAACGACTTCACGCCGTTGAGGCGGTACCCGCTGGGTACCCGGGTGGCCTTGGTCTCCAGAGCGAATGCGTCGAACAGCGGTCGCGGCTCGGCGATCACCACCGCCGACTGCGGCACGTCCTCGCCGGCGAAGTCCGGCAGGTAGGTGCGCTGCTGCTCGTCGCTGCCGAAGTTGGTCAGCGTCGTCGCGACACCGCTGGGAGCCAGCAGCGGCAGTGCGAGCCCCATGTCGCCGTGGGCCATCGCCTCGGCGACCAGCGCGTTGGTGACTACGCCCCGCTCGCTCGCCGCACCGTCGAACTCCTCCGGCACATTGATCATCGTGATGCCGAGCTCGGCGGACCGCTTCAGGATCTCCTCCGGGGCCTGCGCCTTGGCGTCGGCGTCGTAGGCGGCGGGCCGCAGGATCTCCTCGGCGAACTCATGCACCGTTTCGGCGATCATCTGCTGTTCGTCGTCGGGCGTGAGGTTGAAGTAGTCCTTGGGTGCGGTGGTCAGGCGCTTGGCGTTGCCCGACCCGCCGCCCTGCGCCGCCTTGAACGCACGGTTGGCGGCACCGAGGGTCTGGAAACCGGTCTTGGTGCCCTGGTAGGCGATGCGGTTCAGCGGTTCACGGATCTTGTACTTCTCGGCGAACTCCGAGCCGGTGACGGAGGTCAACACCCGCATGGCGGTGCCGATCGCGTTGCGGCGGCGGGGATTCTTGCCTACGGCGGAGGTGTCGCGGGGTTCGGTGTGAGTGGTCATGGTCACCATTTCTCGCAGCGGAATCGTGTTCGGGCTGATCGTCGGCGAGGGAGCCGCCGCGATCCTGACGCGGAGCATCTTACTCCGTAGTAAGTACGTACCTTACTCCTGAGTAAGGAGTTTGTCACGACCGTCCGCTGGTCGAGGAGCGGCGAGCGGCGTCAAGGTGCGTACCCGGTCCGCTGGTTGTGGTGGGGTTCGCGGCGAGTCACGTAGTCCCTCCGCTGGTTGAGTAGCGGTGAGCGGAGCGAGGCGCGTATCGGTCCGCCGGTTGAATGGCGGTGTTACACGGCGAGTCACGTAGTCCCTCCGCTGGTTGAGTAGCGGTGAGCGGAGCGAGGCGCGTATCGAAACCGCGGCACGCTCGGGGATACGCTGGTCGAGTGACCGCCGAACCGACCGCCGCCACCGACTCGTCGCCGGGTGCGTCGTCGGGGGTTTCGCGGCCGGGTCGACCGTCACGGTGGCCGACGGCGGTGGTGGTCGGTGTCGGCGCGAGTGCGGTCGTCGCCGCATGTCTGATCAGTCCGAGCGCCGTCGAGCGCGGGCCGGAACTGTGTGTATTTCGACGGCTGACGGGGCTGCCGTGTCCAGGCTGCGGGCTGACACGCAGCTGGGTGATGGCCGCGCACGGTGATATCGGCCGGGCCTTCGCGTTCAACGTATTCGGCCCCCTGTTGCTGGCCGTGACCGTCGCTGCGGTGCTCGTCGGCGGATGGATGCTGGCGACGGGTCGCGGTGTGCCGCGCCGACTCTCGTCGCGGCCGGCGATTCGCGTGGCCACGTGGTTTGTGGCGATCTGGGTTTGCTACGGCGTGCTGCGCGCCGTGGACGCGGGACTGGGCTGGGGAATCTTCCCGTCCGTGACCTGACCCGTTCGGCCGGTGCCCCACTGTCGGTGACGGCATGTCGGTGGCGTGGAGCAGGGGAGCGGAGCAGAGTGGAAGCCATGCGGCTTACCCACTTCGGTCATTCCTGTCTGCTCGTCGAGATCGACGGCACGCGAATACTGTTCGACCCGGGCACCTTCTCGCACGGATTCACCGGGCTCACCGGACTCGACGCCATTCTGGTCACGCACCAGCATCCCGATCACTGCGATGTCGACCGATTGCCGGATCTGGTCGCGGCCAACCCGGACGCGGTTCGCTACGCCGACCCGCAGACCGCGGCTCAGCTCAATGCCGACGACGTCGCGGGAGAGTGGAGCGTTGCGCAGGCGGGAGAGCAGGTCGGCATCGGACCGGTGACCGCGCGTGTCACCGGGGGCCGGCATGCGGTGATCCATCCGGAGATCCCGGTGGTCGACAATGTCGCCTATGTGCTCGGCACGTCGACCGCGCCGGGAGCGTTCATGCACCCGGGGGATTCGTTCTACATCCCGTTCGAGCGGATTGACGTGCTCGCGCTGCCGTCCGCGGCGCCGTGGATGAAGCTCAGTGAATCGGTCGACTACCTGCGAGCGATGGCGCCGCGGGTGGCGGTGCCGATTCACCAGGCCATCCTGTCCGACGCGGGTACCGGTATCCATTACGGCCGACTGTCGGAAATGAAGGACGCGGCAACGGAATTCAGGGTGCTCGACGCCGAATCGGCGACCGAGGTGTAGGCCCTGCCGGCGTGCGCCGACGTCAGGCCGGCGGGGCGAAGAATTCCAGCGCGATGTTGTCGGGGTCGCGGAATGAGATGCCCGATCCGTAGTGCGCGTGCTTGACGCCGCCGTGCGCAATGCCGAGGTCGTCCAGGCGGCGCGCCCACTGGTCGAGTTCGTCGCGGCCGACGGCGAAGGCGATGTGGTCGAGGCCGGTGCGGCGTTCGTCGAAGCTGCCGGACGCGGCGCCGCCGGTGTGCGTGTGCAGCCCGAACAGGGTGCCGTTGTCGAGCGCGAAGACGGTGTGGTGGAAGGTGCCGGACTCTTCGTCTTCGTCCAGCACCGGCTCCGCGTCGAAGAGTGCACGGTACCACGCGGTGCTCGCGGGCAGGTCGGTGACGGTGATCGCCACGTGGGTCAGGGCCGGAAAATCGGGCACGGTTCCTCCTTGCGGTCGGGCGCGATCGTCGCCGATCAGCGGCGTCGTCTGCGACGCTAGGCGTCGGGAATGCGGGTCGGCAGCGGAATCGGCACCCACCTGGCCCATCGGTCAGGTCGGGGGCTGGCTTGGCGTACAGAAACTTCCCCGGACGGCGTGCTCGAGTGGATAGTGCACGCGGCGGCGTCCAGCGGGGAAGTTTCTGGACGAGTCTTGTTCGTGGACCAGGGCGCACAGCCGTGCTGCCGTGCGGGCGGTCACCTGCTGCCGCGCGCGGGCGGTTTGTGTACAGAAATTTCCCCGGTCGGCGTGCTCGTGTGGATAGTGCGCGCGGCGGCGCTCAGTGGGGAAGTTTCTGGACGAGTCTTGTTCGCTGGCCCCGGCGCCGGGCGCTACTCCCGCGCGCGGCCGACTACTCCGGTCCCGACGATGTACCCGCCGACGATGTACCCGCCGACAACGCGTCAAGAACATCGTCGTGGACGAGTCCGTTGCTGGCGACGGCGCTGCCCCCGCCCGGGCCGTCGGTGCCGTCCAGTGCGGTGAATCGACCGCCCGCCTCGCGCACCAGAATGTCCAGCGGCGCAAGGTCCCACAGCGACACCTCGGGTTCGGCGGCGACGTCGACGGCGCCCTCGGCGACGAGGCAGTAGTTGTAGAAGTCGCCATACCCGCGCACCCGCCATACCCGGTCGGTGAGTGCGACGAACTCGTCGCGCACACCGCGTTCGGCCCACCCGGACAGGCTGGCGAACCCGAGGCTCGCCGACGCGAGGTCGCCGACACCGGACACCCGAATCCGCCGCGGCTCACCGCCGTCGAACGTGGCGAAGGCGCCAGATCCCGACGCGGCCCACCAGCGGCGACGGAGCGCCGGTGCCGAGACGACGCCGACCACCGGTACGCCGTCGACCAGTAACGCGATGAGCGTGCTCCAGATCGGCACGCCGCGAACGAAATTCTTGGTTCCGTCGATGGGGTCGACGATCCATTGCCGTCCCCGGCCGGCGGGCTCGCCACCGAACTCCTCACCGAGGACCTCGTCGTCGGGACGCACCGCGGCCAGCCGGTCGCGGATCAGCCGTTCGCAGGCCACGTCGGCGTCGGACACCGGCGTCAGGTCGGGCTTCTCGGTCACCTCGAGATCGAGGGCACCGAACCGCTGCATCGTCAGCTCGTCGGCCGAGTCAGCCAGCGAGAGCGCCAGTTCCAGATCTTCGGTGAACGTCGTCGAGCCGGCCGCGTCACCGTCGTGGGATGTGGACACCGGGCTAGCGTAGCGACCCCCGCTCGCCGACAATCAGTGCGTGGGAATGCCGACGTGGCTGGCGACGACGTTAGGGATCGTCGCGTGCACGGCAGTTGCTCTCGCGCCGGCGGTTCTGCTCGTCATGGCCCGCCGCAAGCAGAAGCGGGCGGGCGGTTTCCCCAGCGTCGACCCCGGGCTTGGCCCGTGGAATGCGTTCCCGCTGTCGGTCAACCGCAATCACGACGTCGTCGATCCGACGACGGGCGATACCGGCGGCGCTCCCCGCGACGACACCGAGGTCGGCCGGCGCCCCCGTGCCGCACCCGACGCCGACGACGCCGACGACGCCGTCGCACGCATCCGCGCGCGCCGCCGCCAGCGTGACGACCGCACGTAACCGGCACCCGACAACGTCACTCCCGACGCGCCATCGCCGACGACCCGTACTCGGCGTGCAGCACCCACACCAAGGACCCGTCAACCGGCGACAGGCCGCACAACCGTGATGCCGGGCTACCTGAACGTGCCCGAAATGCCCGACGTTGGCCGGTAGGGTGGCGTCATGCTGATCACCATCACCATCGTGATCCTGCTCGCCGCATTGGCCGTGGCCATGATCATGGGCATGCGTGGCCGGACCCTGGGCTCGCGGAATCGCACCGGGTCGGCCGGGTACGCCCAGGGCACGCTCACGATCACCGGCGTCACCGACCGCCCAGAGGCCGACAGCAAGGGACAGGCGTTCTGTACCGTGTCCGGCACCATCAACGGTCCGGGAACCCAGCCGACCGAGGTCTACGGCACGATGATCATCCCCGAGGGGCAGTTGTGGCCGCAGATGGGCTCCGACCACCCGGTCACCTACAAGCCGGGCAAGGTCACCTCGACGTGGCAGTTCGGTTCGCTGCCGCCGACGCCACCCCCTGGTGCACCGCCGGCGAATCCCACACCGCCGCCCGCCTGATCCGGCACGCCGGATCGGTCCGGCGCGACCCCGACCGCCGCCGATGCTCGGTCGTTCGACCGTCGCGCGGCCGGTACTCTGGGTAACCGTGCATCCCGACGTGACCGCAGATCTCGAAGCCCTCGACACCACCTTGACCACCGTGGAGAAGGTGCTCGACGTCGACGAATTGGGCCGTCGGATCGAGGAGTTGGAGATGCAGGCCTCCGACCCGGATCTGTGGAACGACCAGGAGCATGCGCAGAAGGTGACGAGTGAGCTGTCGCACGCGCAGTCCGAGATGCGCCGGGTGACCGAGCTGCGTCAGCGGCTCGATGACATGCCCGTCCACTACGAACTCGCCGAGGCCGAGGACGGCGACGCCCGTACCGCCGCACTCGCCGACGCCGACGCCGAGCGCGCGTCGTTGCGTGCCGACATCCAGGCGATGGAAGTCAAGACCATGCTCGCCGGCGAGTACGACCAGCGCGACGCTCTGGTGAATATCCGGTCCGGCGCCGGCGGCGTCGATGCCGCGGACTGGGCGCAGATGTTGATGCGGATGTACATCCGGTGGGCCGAGCAACACGACTACGGCGTCGAGGTGTACGACACCTCCTACGCCGAGGAGGCCGGTCTGAAATCCGCGACCTTCGCGGTCAAGGCTCCTTATATGTACGGCACCCTGTCGGTCGAACAGGGCACGCACCGGCTGGTGCGGATTAGTCCGTTCGACAACCAGAGTCGCCGTCAGACGTCGTTCGCCGAGGTCGAGGTGCTGCCGGTGGTGGAGACCACCGACCACATCGATGTCCCGGAGACCGATGTCCGGGTCGACGTGTACCGGTCGTCCGGCCCGGGTGGACAGTCGGTGAACACCACCGACTCCGCCGTCCGGCTGACGCACATTCCCACCGGGATCGTGGTCACCTGCCAGAACGAGAAGAGCCAGCTGCAGAACAAGGCCGCCGCGATGCGCGTGCTGCAGGCCAAGCTGCTCGAACGCAAGCGGCAGGAGGAGCGGGCCGAACTGGACGCGCTCAAGGGTGACGGCGGTTCCAGCTGGGGCAACCAGATGCGGTCCTACGTGTTGCATCCGTACCAAATGGTGAAGGACCTGCGGACCAGCGTCGAAGACAACAACCCGACCGCCGTCCTGGACGGCGGCATCGACGAATTCATCGAGGCGGGTATCCGCTGGCGGATGGCGCATGCGGACGCCTGACGTGTGGTCGCTGGCCGCCGCCGCCCCCGGCGCCGCGACCGAGGCCGTGATCGGCCGGTTCTACACGTGGCTGGCCACCAGCGGCCTGGAGATGCTGATCTGGATCCTGGGCGGCATGCTGGTCATCCGGCTGATCCGCTGGTCGGCCAACCGGTACGCCACGCGGGTCGAAGCGCGTTTCCACGAGAGCGACGAGATCGTCCAGTCCGAGGACTCCAAGCACCGGCGCGCCGTGGTCGACGTGATCGCGTGGACGCTGATCGTCATCGTCGTGATCGTCGTCGTGATCCATGCCCTTGGCCTGTTCAAGATCCCGATCGCCGGACTCGCCGCACCCGGCGCGGTCCTGGGTGCCGCGCTCGGTTTCGGTGCGCAAAAGGTGGTCCAGGACGTGCTCGCCGGATTCTTCGTGGTCGCCGAACGCCAGTACGGCTACGGCGACATGATCCGGCTGACGGTCACCGGCGGCTCGACCGCCGAGGGCACGGTCGAGGACGTCACGCTGCGCATGACCCGACTACGCACCGGCGACGGCGAGGTCGTCACGGTACCGAATGGTCAGGTCTTGATGGCCACCAACCTGTCCAAGGACTGGGCGCGCGCCGTCGTCGACGTGCCGGTGCCTGCGGACGCCGATATCGGCCGGGTCAACGAGACCCTCGACCATGTCGGCGAGGAGTTCTATCACAACCGCCGGTGGCACGAGCTGATGCTCGACGCGCCGTCGGCGCTGGGGGTGATCAGTATCGAGTTGGACTCGGTGACCGTCCGAATGGTCGCACGCACGCTGCCCGGCAAGCAGTTCGACGTCAGTCGTGCGCTGCGCGCCAGCATCGTGCAGGCATTGGCCCGGCAGGGCATCACCGTGGCGCCCGGCCACGAGATCACCGCGGCAGGTGGCCCACCCGCCACGATGGCCGGCGACATCGGGCACGGGGAGTCGTGATGGCAGACCGCAAACGGCCGCGGCATTCCAGCGGCGAACCGACCCCACCCGGCGGCGTACCGGTGTCCCGCAATGTGCCCGGACCTCGCGACCGGTCGTCCGGGTCGAACGCCTCCGCCGGTGAACCGGCTGCCGCTATCGGTCGCCCGACCGGCTCGAACGCCTCCACCGGACCGGCGACCCCGGCGGCGGGCACCCCCGCCGCGACCGGCACGCCGACTACCCCGGGGACGACGCACCGGCGCAGTTGGAAGCACATCTACGGCACCCGGATTCGCACCAGCACGGCGATCCTGGCGGTCGCATTCGTCGCATTGACGGTGCTCTATGCCTACACCTCGCAGCGGTACGGCGTCGTGTCGGCACCGCCGCCGCAGCCACGCACGACGCAATCGACCCCGACGGTGGAGTCGACCTCGTCGTCGCCGTCGTCGACGGTCGAGTCGTCCGCGCCGTCGGTTTCCGCAACCACCGGTGAGGACGGCGTTCCCGGCGGTAGAGGCGAGCAGGGTGGGACCGGGACCCAGGACACCACGACCCGGACGGTTCCGGGGCTGCCGGGCGTTACCGTGCCGACGTTCGGTCGGACTCCCGAGTCGACCCCGAATCCGCAGCCGCAGTTCGAGCGCAGGCAGAACGGCACCGACACGCCGACCACCAGTCCGGCCCGCTGACCGGCGCAGTGGCGGGGCCGAGGCCCGTTTTGGCAGGCCGACATGCCGAAATGCGCCTGAGCGGCCCTCTCAGGCGTCGTGGCTAGACTGGCTTCTCGTGATCAAGCTGGAAAACGTCACGATGAAGTACAAGGCATCCAGCCGGCCCGCGCTGTCGGATCTCGACCTCGAGGTCGGCAAGGGTGAGTTCGCCTTCCTCATCGGTCCGTCGGGGTCGGGTAAGTCGACCTTCTTCCGGCTGCTGCTCAAGGAAGACAAGCCCACGTCGGGTGAGGTGCACGTCGGCGACTTCCACGTGAACCGGCTGAAAGCGCGGGCCGTGCCGAAGCTACGGCAATCGATCGGCTGCGTGTTCCAGGACTTCCGGCTGCTGCAACAGAAGTCCGTCGCCGACAACGTCGCGTTCGCTCTCGAGGTGATCGGCAAGCCACCGTCGACGATTCGTCGGGTGGTGCCCGAGGTACTCGACTACGTCGGGCTGGAGGGTAAGCAGGATCGGATGCCGACCGAACTGTCGGGCGGTGAGATGCAGCGCGTGGCGATCGCCCGCGCCATCGCCAACCGGCCGCTGGTGCTGCTCGCCGACGAACCGACCGGCAACCTCGACCCGGAGACCAGCGAGGAGATCGTCGACGTCCTCGATCGTGTGAATCGTCGCGGGACCACGGTGGTCATGGCCACGCACGATCGGCACATCGTGGATGCGATGCGCCGCCGGGTGCTGGAGTTCGACAACGGCACCTTGGTCCGCAACGACGCCCAGGGGGTGTACGGCATCGGCTGACGGCGGCACAGCGGCGGTTCCGCCCCGCTTACCGGGCGCCGGATCGTCCACTGCGACCGCTCGGCCCACTCGCCGACCCCCATACTCCGCTTTCCGCTCCCGCAGCCCGCGCATGGGCGCCCCGCATCCGAGAAAAGGACACCTGCGAGCATGCGAGCCAACTTCATTCTCGGCGAGGTCTTCAACGGACTCCGCCGCAACGTGACGATGACCGTCGCGATGATCCTGACCACCGCCATCACCCTGGGCATGCTCGGTGGCGGCCTGTTGGTGATCCGGATGGCCGACAAGAGCCAGAAGATCTTCCTCGACCGCGTCGAGATGGAGTTCTTCATCAACGACGCGGTGTCGGCCGCCGATCCGAACTGTCAGAAGGCGCCGTGCGCGACCCTGCGCACCGACCTGGAGAACGAACCCGATGTCGCGTCGGTGACGTACCTGAGCAAGGAGGACGCCTACAAGGCGGCCAAGGCGGCGTTCGAACAGAGTTCGCCCGAGATCGCCGACATGATCTCGCCGGACGCCAACCCGGCGTCGTTCAAGGTGCGGGTGTCCGACCCCAATCGCTTCGGTGCGGTGCTCGACAAGTACGGGGATCGCAAGGACCTGGGCGTCGACGGCGTGCTCGACCAGCGAGAGTTGGTGAAGCGAATATTCAGCGTTCTCGACGGCACCCGCAACGCGGCGTTCGCGGTGGCCGCCGTCCTCGCCGTCGCCGCGATCCTGCTGATCGTCAACACGATTCAGGTCGCGGCATACACCAGACGAACCGAGGTGTCGATCATGCGGTTGGTCGGTGCCACCCGCTGGTACACACAGTTGCCATTCCTGCTGGAGGCGGTGGTCGCCGCCCTGGTAGGCGCCCTGCTCGCGGTCGCCGGGCTGTTTGCGGCAAAGGTGCTCTTCTTCGACAACGCGCTCCGCGACCTGTACGGGGTGAACATCCTGGCCAGGGTGACCGCGGGCGACGTGCTGTTCGTGTCGCCGTGGCTGATCCTCACCGGAATCGTGTTGGCAGGTGTGACCGCATATGTCACGCTGCGTGTGTACGTCCGGGAGTGACGACCGCGGCCCGAGAATCCCGGACCGACGACCGACAGCGCATCCAAGGAGGTGATCCGGCCATGCCGAAGGAGAAGGGTCGCACGGTCATTGCGACCAACCGCAAAGCGCGACACGACTATACGATCCTCGACACCTACGAGGCCGGGATCGCCCTGGTGGGCACCGAGGTCAAGAGTTTGCGCGCCGGAAAGGCGTCGCTGGTGGACGCCTTCGCGACGGTCGACGACGGTGAGGTGTGGCTGCACGCGCTGCACATCCCCGAATACGGCAGCGGGTCATGGACCAACCATGCGGTGCGCCGCAAGCGAAAGCTGCTGTTGCACCGCCGCGAAATCGACAACCTGATCGGCAAGATTCGCGACGGCAACCTCACCCTGGTCCCGCTCTCGATGTACTTCAACGACGGCAAGGTCAAGGTCGAGCTCGCACTCGCCCGAGGCAAACAGGCGCACGACAAGCGGCACGACATCGCGCGCCGGACCGCGCAGCGGGAAGTGGCACGAGAGGTCGGCCGACGCGTCAAGGGCATGTGAGCGTGGCGATGCAGGGGCGGCCGGTGTCGACTCCGCTCGTACCCGCCGGCGTGGCTCCCGCCGCTCCCGCCGATGCTGGCCCCCGTTCACTGTGCGGCGCAAACCGTTCACTGTGCGGCGCAGACCGTTCACTGTGCGGCGCAGACCGTTCACTGTGCGGCGCAAACCGTTCACTGGGCGTCGGATCCCGTCGACTGTGCCGCCGAACACGTTCACTGTGCGGCGTAAACCGTTCACTGTGCACGGTTTGGGTCGTGCTCGGGTGCATCGTCGCGCTCCTGGTGGCGGGCTGCGCCGCCCGTGAGGAAGGCCGAATCGGCGGTTCGGACCCGGCCATCGCCGGTCTTCCGGACACGCCACCGATGGGATGGAACAGCTGGAATACCTTCGGCTGCAATGTCTCCGAGCAGATCATTCGGGCCCAGGCGGATGCGCTCGTGGCGAGCGGAATGCGCGACGCGGGGTATCGATACGTCGTCATCGACGACTGCTGGTCGGCCCCCGACCGTGGGCCGGACGGCCGACTGCGTGCCGACCCGGTGCGCTTCCCGTCCGGCATGGCGGCGCTCGGCCGGTACCTGCACGACCGCGGCCTGAAGTTCGGGATCTACTCCGGCGCCCGGGACAAGACGTGCGCCCAGTTTCGGGGTACCTATTCCGGTGCGACCGGCAGCGGTGGCCGGGAGCGCATCGACGCACGGACATTCGCCGACTGGGGCGTGGATTTCCTGAAGTACGACTGGTGTTCGGTTGACGGCGGACACGACGCCCAGGTGGGTGCGTTCACCGCGATGCGGGATGCCTTGCGCGACACCGGACGTCCGATCGTCTACAGCATCAACCCGAACAGTGGGGTAGTAGGGTCGGTGCCCGGCGGGGAGTTCGACTGGGGCGGCGTCGCCACTATGACGCGTATTACCAACGACATTCGCCCGGTGTGGTCGACCGATGCCGGACCGTCGACAGGCCAGGGGGTCGTCGACATCATCGACGCCGCAGCACCGGTGACCTCGCGGGTGGTGCCCGGCAGCTTCATCGACCCGGACGCGATGGTCGTCGGTGTGAAAGGCGGCTCCCTCACCCCGGCGATGCAGCGGACGCAGATGGCGATGTGGGCGATGATGGCGGCGCCGCTCTTCGCCAGCAACGACCTCACCGCGATGTCGCCGGAAACCCTTGGCATCCTGAAGAATCCGGACATCATCGCCATCGACCAGGATGGTCGGGTGCGCGCCGGCGCCCCCGTCGACAACGACCCGGAGGTGTGGTCGCGCGCCATCGGCGACAAGGGCATGGTGGTGTCGCTGACCAACCGGGGTGAGCATCCCCGCACGCTCGCGGTCGAGCTGTCCAGCTTGGGCCTGTCGGGCGACGACACGGTGTCCGGGGTCGACGTGTGGACCGGCGAACGGTATCAGGCGTCGCGGGGTGCGTTGTCGGTTCTGGTCGGTGTCGACGACACCGTTGTCTTGGAAATCTCCTGAGGGACAACAGGGTTCCGCGTACTGCGCGGCGTTTGCGGTCGGGTCGTCAGGATGTGCCGGCCGTCAACGCGGTGATCGTCAGTCGCTCGGCGATGGGCAGGATGGCGCGCACGTCCCGACCGTCTTCGATCGCGGACGATACCAGCTCGTTCAACCCGCCGACGACGAAGATCGCCACGTCCGGCGACACCTCGCCGACCTGGCTGCCGTGCGGCGACAATTCGGCGACCAGACGGTCGGCGAACCGGGTGAGCGTCGTGCGTCGCATTGTGGCCCCGGCCTCGCCAAGCGCCGGCAGTTCGCGGTAGATCGACAACGCTATTCCGGGTGACGATGCGACCGCATCCAAATACGCCGCCAACGCGTGGCGAGTGCGGTTCTCGAAGGCCGGGTCGTTGCCGGCGTTTGCTGCGGTGTACGCGATGAGTTGTCGATTGACGGTGTCGACGAGTGCCAGGTAGCAGTCCACGCGATCGGTGAAGTGTTCGTAGAACGTGCGTTTCGACACTCGTGCCGCGCGGACGATGTCGGCGACATTCACCTTGGCGAAGGCCTGCTGTTCGACGAGTTCGGCGAGCGCCTTGAGGAGTCGGGTCCGTGCGTCGTTCGCGGTACCGATATGAAACGTCTGGGGGGCAGGTGCGTTGTCGGTGTCGGGTCGCATCATGGGGTCTCCGTGTCCACAGCGTCGGTGGTACCGCGTCACAGTACACGCAGGCGGCGGCAACAACGGGCCCGGACGCCGTGGCGGTGTGCTGCGTCGGAACTGGCCGTGGGAACCGGCCCGGCTGCCGAGGTCGCAGCGTGCGCAGCGGTGCGGGATGAATTCGGTGCGAGGCGTTGTTACAATGACTGTTCGCCGAAATTCGGTGAACACCTGACTCGGGGCTGATCGGTTTCGACTACGTGCGTCGAGGTAGGGGAAGCGTGTCGGTGCAGGCTAGAGACCACCGTAAGCGTCGTAGCAACCAATTAAGCGCCGATAAGAATCAGCGCGACTACGCACTCGCTGCCTGACAGCGACTGCGTGTCTGTCGGCCCGGGTTATGCTCCCGGACCCGGTGCCGGCATCATCTCAGGGAGCTCACCGTCTGCGCCGGTCGCGGGCTCGGACGGGACATCCAACAGCGACTGGGATCGTCATCTCGGCTTGTTCGCGTGACCGAGAGATCCGAGTAGAGGCAGAGCGGACTGCACACGGAGAAGCCCTACCGAAGCGACGGAGGACCCGGGTTCAATTCCCGGCAGCTCCACGCCGAGCCCCCGGCCTGATGATCCAGGTCGGGGGTTTTCATGTCGCCAGCGGCGTGTCCCGCTGGTTGAGCTCGGGGACGAGCGTGTTCCGGCGGTTGCGTAACCGCGCGATCCTCGGTGGTTGAGTCGCGGCGAGAAGTGCCGGCCCCCGGGTGGTTGAGTCGTGGCGAGAAGTGCCGACCCCCGGTGGTTGAGTAGCGGTGAGGAACGAGCCGCGTATCGAAACCACTAGCAGCACGGACAGGGGTGCTGGTTTCGATACGGCCTCCGCTGGCGCTCCGGCCTACTCAACCAGCGAGGCAGCGCCCGGTCGGCGAGGTCAGCGACCGTTGTAC
This sequence comes from Gordonia sinesedis, assembly GCA_039527305.1. GTDB lineage: Bacteria > Actinomycetota > Actinomycetes > Mycobacteriales > Mycobacteriaceae > Gordonia > Gordonia sinesedis. The sequence continues at coordinate 39,743 of BAAAJU010000005.1, forward strand.
ATCGCGCGCAGAAAGATCTCCGTGATGGTCTCGATGGCGACCTCGTCGTCGTGGGTGCCGACCGCCCGATCGCCACCGTTGGCGTACCAGGTCCAGCAGAACGACTCCATCATGGAGACGATCGCCGAGGCGAACACTCCGTGGTCGAGGTCGACGTGCACTCCCTGCTTCTCCACCGACCGCACCACCCGCAGCACCGCGTGGATGCCGTCGGCCCGACGTTGCCGCCACCATTCGGCGAACTGTTCGTCGGTCATCGACAGCTGGAAGACGCCGATCATCTCCGGCAGATACTCGCGGTAGGTCTCGAAGTAGACGCGTACCGCGGCCTCGACGTTCTGCCGGGGATCCGGAGTCAGCCGACGGCGGGTGCGTTCCAGCACATCCTCGTTGAACGACTCCAGCAGCGCCTCGAGGATCTGCCGCTTGTTGTCGTAGTAGTTATAGAACGAGGCCGATGATCTCCCTGCGGTGGCGGCGATGTCGGCGATCTTCGCGTTGAGGAACCCCTTCTCGGCGAACACCTGCCGCGCCGCCTGATGGAAGGCGGCCTCGGTCCGGCGCCCCTTCGGTGTGGCGACCATTAGCTCAGCAGCCGATCGCCGGCGCGCATCAGCGCACTGCCCGCACCGCCGCCGGTCAAGGCTACGGCAACGCGGCCCGCAGCAATAGCCGTAGGCAGGTCGATACCGGTGTCGGTTCCACTGTCGCGCAACAAGTACACCAGGTCCTCGGTGGCGATGTTGCCGCTCGCGCCGGGGGCGAAGGGGCAGCCGCCGAGTCCGCCTGCGGACGCGTCGAGCCGCCGCACCCCGGCCTGGACGGCGGCGTACGCGCTCGCCAGTCCGGTGCCGCGGGTGTTGTGGAAGTGCGCGCCCAGCGGGCGACCGTCAAGTAGGGGCCGCACGCGCTCGATCAACTCGGTGACCCGACGCGGTGTCGTGGTGCCGATGGTGTCGGCGATGCTGATCCGGTCCGCGCCGGCCGCGACCGCCCGCGCGATCACCGACTCGACTCGCTCCGGAGGCGTCGGCCCGTCGAAGGGGCAGTCCCAGGCGGTGGCGACGATCACCTCGACGCGGCCGTCCGACTCGTGGGCTGCGGACACGATCTCGTCGATCAGTGTCGCCGAATCATCGCTTCCCCGACCGACATTCGCCCGACTGTGCGCATCCGACGCGGACACCACGTATTCCAGGTTCCGCAGCCCGGCGTCGAGTGCACGGTGGGCGCCCGTGACGCTGGCGACGAGCGCCGAGAAGTCGACCGTGTCCGCGAAACGATCGAGATGAGTGGCGATCTCGGCGGCGTCGGCGAGGGCGGGGACCTTGGTGGGTGAGACGAAGGCGGTCACCTCGACCTCGCGCACCCCGGTAGCCACGATGGCGTCCAGCAGTTCCAGCTTGGCGCGGGTGGAGATGGGTTCCTCGATCTGCAGGCCATCACGCATGGCGACATCGCGGACAACGACCGTGCCAGGACCGTCGTCTGTGCCAGCCCCAGTGCCGGCGCCAAAGCCGTTGCCGTCCATCAGATCACCCCCGCATCCCGCAGACCGGCCAGATCACCGGCGTCCAAGCCCAATAGCTCACCGTAGACGGCCTCGTTGTCGTGCCCGGGTGTCGGTGGTCCCGCGTTGCGGATGCCGCCCGGGGTGCCGTCGAAGCGGGGCACCACGCCCGGGCCCAGCACGGGGCGGCCCACGCGGGCGTCGTGGTGCTCGGCGATCATCCCGCGGGCGCGCAGCTGCGGGTCATCGACAACCTCGGCGATGGTGTTGACCGGCCCGACCACGACACCCGCGGATTGCAGCAGGTCGGTGAGCTCCTCCGCGGAGTACTGCGCCGACCAGGTCCCGATCAGCTCGTCCAGCTCGTCCTGATTGCGGCCGCGGGCGGCATGGTCGGCGAATCGGGGGTCCGTCGCCAGCTCGGGGTGCCCCATGGCCGAACACAGCCGCGCGAACACCGAATCCTGATTGGCGGCGATGATGACGTGGCTGCCGTCGCTGGTGGGGTAGAGGTTCGACGGCGCGATCCCGTCCAGCCGGGTGCCCGAAGGCCCACGCACCACGCCACCCATGTGATAGTCGGCCATCGTCGACTCCTGTACCGCCACACACGATTCGAGCAGCGACGTGTCGACGACCTGGCCCTCGCCGGTGACCGCGCGACGATACAGCGCGGCGAGCGCCCCCTGGGCGGCGTACATTCCGGCGAGGGTGTCACCGAGGGACAGCGCCAGCCGGGGTGGCAGCTGCCCGGGGTAGCCGTTGAGGTAACGCAGTCCGCTGGCGGCCTCGGCGACCGAGGCGTATCCGGCGCGGCCGGCGTCCGGTCCGGTCTGCCCGTACCCGGAGACGCGTACCAGCACCAGACCGCGGTTGCGTTCGTGCAGCACGTCGGGTCCCAGTCCCAACCGTTCCAGGGTGCCCGGACGGAAGTTCTCTACGACGATGTCGGCGCGCTCGACGAGATCGAGGAAGATTTCGCGGCCGCCTCCGGTCCGCAGGTCCAGGGTGATCGCCCGCTTGTTGCGTGCGTGCACGGTCCAGTAGAAGCGGTGGCCGTCGACCTCGGCCTGCCCCCAGGTGCGGATCGGATCCGGGCGGCCGGGCGGTTCGATCTTGATGACGTCGGCGCCCATGTCGCCGAGTAGCCGTGTCGCGTGCGGCCCGGCGATCAGGGTGCCCAATTCCAGCACTCTCACCCCGTCCAGCGGTCCGGTCGGTTCGGTGTCGGCCATCAGTCCAGTGTGGCGAAGTCCCGAGCGGCGAGCCAATCGGTGACGAGCCGCACCGCGGTCCCCAGCGTCTCCCGTTGCCCCGGTCCGGCGTAGTAATGGGTAGCGCCGGGAATCTCGTGTAGTTCCTTGTCCGGGTGGCCGATGGCGGCGTACATGCGGTGGGCATGGCTGGGTGTGCAGGCGTTGTCGGCGCTATTGGACACCACGAGGGTGGGCACCGCGATGTCGGGACCGGCGCGCAGCGAGTCGGCGTTGGCATCGTCGTAGCTCCATTGGGACAGCCAGCTGCGGAGTGTGCAGAATCGGGCGAGGCCCACCGGACCCATGTTGACCACGCGCGGATCCCCCAGGTAGCAGGTGCCCGGCTCGCGGTCGTTGGGATCGACCGCGGGGTCCAGCCATCGCGGATCGGCCATCGTCCCGTGCACGACGAAGCCGTATTCGTCGTCCGGCCGGCCGGCCGCGCGGAGGCCGTCGAGCTTGTCGCGTACCCACGCGGTGATCCGACGATTGCGGGCGATCTGCGCCTGTCGGTACACCGCGAGGAAGTCGTCGTCGTAGGGCGGCTGGTGCGGGTTGGTCGGGTCGTAGAGATCCAGGTCCCGGTCGCGCCGGGACGGGTCGGATTCGTCGAGGATCGACGGGTCGATCCATTCGGTGAGCGTGCCGTGCCGACTGATATGTGCGGCCAGCAGCATCAGCCCGTCCGCCGGGATCAGATCGCATGCGGTGAGGTCGGGACCGTCGCCGGACGGACTCGACCGAACCGTCGGCTGCTGTGCCTGCTGCTGGTAGAACGCCGACAATGACCCGCCGCCGCTCCACCCCGCCAGGACTACCTTGGCGTAGCCGAGCCGTTGCTTGGTGTCGCGGACGCACTCGGCGAGATCCTGGGTCACCTTCTCCATCAGCAGGGCCGAATCGACGCCGCGGTAACGGCTATTGCAGTAGATGACGTGATGTCCCGCGCGTGCGAGAGCGTTCATCATCGGCAGATAGGCCCCGCCACCGATCGGATGCATGAACACGATCGCGGTGTCGGACGCGACATCCCGCGGGCGCAGCAGGTAGCTCTCCAAGACGACCTGTTCGCCGACACCGCCGTAGGTGTCGCGGTAGCGACTCTCGTCGTCGAAGACGATGAGGTACGGAATGCGGTCGTAGGTGTGCGCCGGAGCGGCGACGGTGGCCATCCTGATTCTCCTCGGGGTGGTGGGATGCGAGTTCGTTCAGTGCTCGAGGGTGTTGGCGAGCACATCCGCGGATGGCACCAACCGGTTCCGGGTGTCGACGGCGATGACCTGCCACTCGACCCGGGAGTCCTGGTCGTGACGGCGACGGGCCCGTTCCCGGGCGCGTTCCGGTGCGCCGTGGTGCATCCCTTGCGGCACATGCGAGATCATCGACGCCGGCATCTCGACTCCGAAGATGGAACCACCGTGGTAGAACGCGACCTCGTCGTAATCGACGTTGCGGTGATAGCACGGGGTGCGTTCGGTACCCGGCACCGATTCGGCCGGTCGCGGAAGGAAGTTCATCACGGCGACACCGGTCGACTGAAGGAACAGGTGCACCGTCGGCGGCAGGTGCACGGCGTCGGACATGACCGGCGTGTAGGCGTCGATGTTGAAGGTGAACGGGACGTTGTCCCCTCGCCAGCCGACGACGTCGATCGGGTCGTGCTCGTAGTACAGCGCGGTAGGACCACCGTCGTGGATCAGTCGTACCTCGTATTCCGCACTCTCCCCTGATGATTCGGCGACTTCGGCCGTCTCGTCGTGCGGTGCGGGATCCGGGATGGTCACCTGCGCCGGGTCGAACGGGAAGTGCCTACCGAGGACGCCGGGTTCGGGGATCCGGAATTCGTCGGTGGACTCGATGAGCAGCAACAGTGATTCGTCGTCGGGAATCTGCCGGAACGTCAACGCTTTCGGTAGGTACACGTAGTCGCCGGGCCGATACCGTAACGGGCCCATCTCGGTCTCGAACACACCGGTCCCGCGATGGACGAACACCAGCAGGTCGCCGTCGACGTAGCGCACGTGGAACGGCATCTCGGTGGCGCGGCGGCTCAGTGAGATTCGGCAGTCGGCGTTGTGGTACAGCAGCATCGGCTCGCCGCGCGGGTCCGTCGCGTCGGAGGGTTTCAGCTCGGAGCCGATGGTGTCGGTACAGCGCAGCGGGCCGGCCGAACGATAGCGGGTCGGGTCGTTGCGCCGGTACAGCGCGACGGTGCGACCGGTGAATCCGTCACGACCGAGTTCGTCGTCCTTGAGACCGTCCAGATCGGCGTGAATGCGCTGCGGCGTGTGCCCCTTGCGAAGGTGCAGAAACGATTCCATGTGAGGCTGTCCTTTCCGTGGCCGGTAGTCGGTGGCTAGCGGGTGGCTGTGGCCCTGACCACATTGTCGCCACGTGGCGGGTCACCCGCGGGGAAGTCCGAGGCCCCGGTGGGCGATCAATCCCCGCTGGATGTCATCGGTACCCCCGGCGAGGTGCAGAGCGGGCACACCGAGCGCGAACTCCGACCAGGCATAGGAGTTCCGCGTGCCGGTGTCGACGAACTCGGCGTTGCCCAGAACCTCGGTGACCAGAGCGCCGACCGCGTCCAGCGCCCGATTCAGCAACAGTTTCTGGATCGATCCGGTGACCGGTGCGAGCGCGGCAGGCCACGATGTGTCGGGCCTGCGCATGGCCGCCTGCTGCACGTGGACGGCCGAGACGGTCCGCCCCAACCGCGCGCGCAGCGCGGGATTGTCGGCGACGCGATGCTGGCTCAGCAGCTCGACGAACCGGCCGAGGACGCGTGCCGATAGTGGACCGTCGCCACCGCCCATCGCGCCGCGCTCGGACCCGAGGCTGGTCAGTGCCACCCGCCAGCCGTCGCCCGCGGGACCGATCCGGCACGCGTCGGGCACCCGGACCTCGTCCAGGAACACCTCGTTGAAGGCGGCGCCGCCAGTCATCTGGCGCAGCGGCCGCACCCTCACCCCGGGCGCCGACATGTCGACCAGGAACACCGACAGGCCGCGGTGCCGACCGTGGTTCGGGTCCGTGCGCACCAGCGCCTCACCCCAGTCGGCGATCTGCGCATGCGACGTCCAGACTTTCTGGCCGGTGAGTACCCAGTCGTCACCGTCGCGACGCGCCCGAGTCCGGACACTGGCGAGATCGGAGCCCGCGCTCGGCTCGGAGAACAACTGACAGCCGACGGTTGCACCCGACAGCAGTCCGGGCAGGAAACGCTCCCGCTGCTCGGGGGTGCCGAACGCGCGGATGGCGGGTGCCACGATATTGAGCCCGACGAACAGCATGTTCCGGGTCGGCAGATCGGCGGCATCGACCATCGCGCGCACCTGTCGGGCAGCGTCGGATGGCAGTCCACGACCGCCGAATTCCGGGGCCTCCTCGGGGCAGGCCAGCCCGGCGTCGAAGAGGGCTGCTTGTACCTCGCCGGCGACGGCGCGGTGTTCCGCCAACCGATCGCCGGACTCCTCGATAACTCCGACGCCCTCGCCGGTGGGACGTGCGGCGTGGCCGGCGAACCGTCGGGTCAGGGACGCGAGCGTATCGCGGGCATCCGCTACCGCGGTGTCGGTGTCGGTGTCGGTGTCGACATCCGCGGTGCCCGACTCGCTGTCGTTGTTGGCGGTGGCATCGTCTCGCCGTGCACCCTTCGCGTCGCCGTCGGCAGCGCCGTCGAGGTCTGACCGTCGGTCGGTGGTGGTCATCGCGCGGCCTGGGATGCCATCGGTTCGGCCGCCAGGCGGTCGTCGAGCACACCTGGTGGGATCAGGTCGGACGGCATCCGTGCTTCGAGCAAGGCCATCCGTTTCGCGGTATCCATGTCGTAGTGTTTGCGTGCGACAAGGCGCTGCGCATAGAGGCCGCCGCCGGACTGCAGCATCGTCACCAGGTTCCAGCCGCCGTAGGCGTCGGCGGTGAGGTCCCGAATCGCATGGAAGAGCCGGGTGCGGTACTCGCCACTGGCCGTCGGGGTGCGCATGTACTTCGCCAGGTCCGCGCCGACGGTATCGTTCGCCAGGTCGGCGATTGCCGGAGCGGTCACGATCGCGCCGCCGCCGATATCGTGGAGATGGCGAATCATCCGTGAGTATTCCGCCGCCCCATAGTGTTTGGCGGCATTGGTATACAGCTCGCTGGGAAACAGCCAGCCTTCGGGACTGACTTCGGCATTCGTGATCGCCGCCTCCAGGCCGGCGTGCAGCAGGGTCGCGTAGATCACCATCTCGGCGATCTTCTCGCGGATATGTGCGATCCGCTCGGTGCCATTGGCCTCGGCGATCAGTTCCGCGAGACCCACCATGATGTCGGCCTGTTCCGCCAGATGCGCTGTGCCGCCGAGCCGTTCCCACAGCCCCAGCGCGTGCGCGAACGTCGCCGAGTGCTCGGTCTCGCCAGCCAGAAAAACCCGCTCATTCGGGACGAAGACGTCGTCGAAGACGATGAAGCCCTCGGGCATATTGTGCTCGGCGCTGATCGGGAAATCATCGGTCCGGCCGCGGGGCGCATAACTGGTGTTGACGATCCGAACACCGGGGGAGTTGACCGAAACCCCGCACGCCACCGCCCACTCTTCCTCACCCGGCTTCATATTCTTCGTCGGCATCACCACAAGTTCGTGGGCGATCGCCGCCGACGAGATATGCAGTTTCGCACCGCGGATCACGATGCCGTCGGGACGCCGTTCGACGATCCTGGTGTACAGGTCGGGGTCGTCTTGCTTCGCGGGGCGCAGGTTCCGGTGCCCCTTGGCGTCGGTGATCGCCTGTACGCAACGCAGGTCGTTGTCCCGGCAGTAGGCGAAGTAGCGCTCGATGCGTGCGGCGTGCTCGGGCAGCGCCGAACGCATCCGCGCGGCCGCCGTCAGCAGTGCCAGCAGCCCCTGCGACGTGGTGACGGTGACCATGTCCCAGCCGAGCAGCAGGTCGAGAGTGGCACGTAGCTCCGCGGTCGTGCGCGGAATCGTGAAATAGGGACCGACAGCATCGACGCCTGGGCGGTGGTGGTGGGCATACCCATTCGCCACCGCACCGATTGCGGTGGCGAACTGGGGGTGCTCGCACAGCTCGTCGGCCGCCACCTGACGTCCGTCGGCGAACAGCCGGCGACCGTCAGCCAGAGACTCGATGTACTCGGCAGCTGTCTTCATGCCCATGCGGCGCGACCCCTTGCGCTTCGATGACGAACCAGTGAAACTGAAACTGATGTTAGATTTAGTTCTGTCATGCGGCAAGAACGAACGCAAGAGTGACCGCGAATCGGAAGGTCTGCCAGTGCCGGAGACGACGCGCACAGAGCCGGTGCCTGCCCCCGGCCCTGCCCGCGCGTCGGGTGCAGCCGGCGACCGGCCGCCCGTCTGTGCGACGGTGAGCATGGCCGTCCGGCAGTGGGCGATGCGGCACCCCGCCGATACTGCGGTGCAGGCGCCGGGGCTGTCGCTGACGTGGGCGGATCTCGACGATCAGGCCGATCGGTGCGCAGGATGGTTGCGCGAGCGGGGAATCGGCCCGGGGGACGCCGTGGCGTGGCTTGGGCGCAACACCCCGGAGGCGGCCGTGATCTACCTGGCGTTGCGCCGGCTGCGGGCTGCCCTGGTCGGCCTCAACTGGCGGCTGGCGCCGGCGGAGCTTGCCGCCACGGCCGACGCCGTACGGCCCCGAATGGTGCTGACCGACCCCGCTCGAGCCGTGGATGCCGCGGCGTTGCCGGGCCGTATTCCGGTGTGGCCGGTGGACGGTCTGGGTGCGTGGGCCGACGAGCCCCGGTACCCCGGTGTCGACGAGCCGGGCGATGCCGATGAGACTGCGGCCGATGAGATCGCGGCCGATGAGATCGCGTTGTTCTGGTTCACGTCCGGTTCGACCGGGGTGCCCAAGGCGGCGGCGATCGGTGCCGACCGGCTCGAAGACGCGGTCGCGGCCGACCCCGGATTCCCGATTGCCGACGGCGACCACCTGCTGATCGTGCCGCCGATCTTCCACGCCGCCGGTTCCATCTGGCTGCACTACGCGTTCTCCCGCGGGGCGACAGCACATTTCGTGGAGGACGCGAGCCCTGCGGCACTCGTCGATGCGCTCGCTTCCCTCGGGATCACGCACATGCTGACGGTGCCGACAATGCTCGCGACGATCGTCGAGGAGGTCGAGCGTCGTCCAGGCGTCCTCGACAAGCTCCGGCTGCGGCACGTCTGTTATGGCACGGCGCCGATGGCGCCGGACCTGTTACGGCGCGGTATCGCGCTCCTGGGCTGCTCGTTCACCGGTGTCTACGGGCTGACCGAGGCGGGCGGGGTAGTGACCACGCTACGTGCCGCCGACCATGAGCCGGACGGCCCGCACGCGCATCGACTGGATTCGGTCGGCCGCCCGATGCCGGGGATCGAGGTGGTGGTCCGCGCGCCCGACGGCACCGACTGCGCCGTAGGTGCCACCGGCATCGTCTGGGTGGCATCGCCGACGATGATGCTCGGGTACTGGCAGGGTGGGCGGCCCGGCACTCGGTACAACTCCGGGGACTGGTGTGTCACCGGCGATCTCGGATACATCGACGACGACGGATACCTGTACGTGACCGGGCGCGCCGACGACGTCATCATCACCGGCGGCGAGAAGGTCGCCCCGGTCGAGGTCGAGGGCGTCATCGAGAGCATGCCGGGAATCGCCGAGTCGGGGGTCTACGGCATCACCGACCCGCGGTGGGGACAACGGGTGGCGGCTGCGGTCGTACCGGTGCCCGGTGCCGCTGTCGAGGCCTCCGCGGTGATCGCCTTCTGCCGAGAACGACTGGCGCACTACAAGTGTCCGGGACGCGTCGACATCGTCGAGGAGTTGCCGCGTACCGCGACCGGGAAACTGTTGCGCGGCCGGATCGGAACGGCCCCATGACCGATCCCACACCGGCACCGGCCAGCGATATCGCCGCCGACGAGGTTCGGACGGCGATCGCGGACTTCCTCGCCGGAGGGGCTCCCGCCGCTGAGGTGCGCGACGTCGCGGAGGGGCGGACGGCCGGATTCGACGTCGAGCGGTGGCGGCGCCTGGCCCTTGGGGTCGGAGTCGGCGAACTGGTGGTGCCACGCTCGTTCGGAGGGCTCGGCGCCGGGCTGTCGGTGGCCGCTGCCGCGATCGAAGCCGCGGCACTCGCCGGCAGTCCGGCGCCGGTTCGCGCCACGCTCACCGCCGCGGCGATCGGCGCGACGTCGAGTGACCCGCCGGCGGAGATGTTGGCCCGCGTGGCCACCGATGCGGCGGTCGCCACAGTCGCGGTCGACTCGGACGGCGCCGTCGACTACGACCACGGTGCGGGCACCGTGTCCGGACGGTTGCCGGTCGTCACCGATGCCCCCGCGGCCGACTACCTTGTCGTCGTGCCGGTGGCGGACGATGTGCCGGTGCTGGTGGTGGACCTGTCGGCGGCGGCAGTGTCGGTGTCTCGACTGCCGGCCGTCGACGTCACCCACGGCTACGGCGCCGTCGACCTCGACCACGCTCCGGCGATTACGTTGCCGGATGTTCCTGGCGCACAAGCCCTGGACACGGTTCGCGTGCTGGTGGCTGCCGAACTCCTCGGCGTCGCGCGAGGGGCGCTGCGGATGGCGGTCGAATACGCGAGCACGCGCGAACAGTTCGGCCGCGTGATCGGCACCTACCAGGCGGTGTCGCATCGGCTCGCCGACACCGTGGTCGACATCGAAGGCTGCGCAGCCTTGCTCGACGGCGCGCTCACCTCGGTGGAGCACAGTCCTTACGGCACCACGCCGCTGCCCCCGCTGGCCGTCGCGCTCGCGGCACGCTCGGCGATGGCGGCGACCGACACGGCGATCGCGACGCTGGGTGGCATCGGCTTCACCTGGGAACACGACGCGCACTTCTGGTTCCGGCGAGCGCGCGCGGTCTCGGTGGAACTCGGGACGCCGGATTCCCTCGAACAGGTCGCCGTCCGGCGCGGTGGCTGGGCAGAGGTGATGACCGGATGACTGCGTGGCACCGGTACCGCTACTCCGGTGCCACCATGAGCGACCGCACCGAGCCGTCGCAGGAGGGGTGACGATGGTGATCGAATCGGTGCGTCGGGTGCGCGGTGCCGGTGCCGGTGGCAGTGCCACCGGCACTGGCGCCGTGCGGCGCGGTGTCGCGGTGGTCCGGTCGTCGGTGGACACCCTGGGACGTTTACTCGAATTGGCCGCTACGGCAATGGTACTCGGCGCCCGCGATCTGATCCGCGGGAAGTTCCCAGTGCGGGAAGCGTATCGACAGATGATTTTCTTCGCGGGTGTGGCGGCGGTCCCGGCTGCGCTCGTCGCGATTCCCTTCGGGGTGATCATCTCCGTCCAGGTCGGTAGCCTCACCGCGCAGATCGGTGCATCGTCGATCGCCGGGGCGGCGGGCGCACTCGGCGTGCTACGCCAGGGGGCACCGATCGCGACCGCGCTGCTGATGGGCGGGGCGGTCGGCTCGGCGGTGGCGGCCGATCTGGGTGCGCGCACGGTCCGCGACGAAATCGACGCCATGCGCACCATGGGTATCGACCCCGCGCGCCGGCTGATTGCCCCGCGGCTGCTGGCAGTGATGGTCGTCGCGCCGCTGATCTGCATCGAGATCATCTTCGTCGGCGTGGCGACCGGTTACTTCGTCAACGTAGCCTTCCAAGGCGGCGCCCCGGGCAGCTACATCGGCTCCTTCGGTGAGTTCGCCGGTCTGACCGACTTCTGGGCGGCGCTGGCGAAGGCGGAGATCTTCGGCATCGTCGTGGTCGCGATCGCCTGTCAACGGGGTTTGGAGGCGCGCGGCGGGCCACGCGGAGTAGCCGACGCGGTCAACGCCGCCGTCGTCCTGAGCGTCGTGGCCAGCTTCGCACTGAACCTCCTTGCCACCCAGTTGCTCTCGATGTTCGTACCGAATCGGGTCGGGTGAGCCGATGACCGGTGCGCACGTCTATCTGAGCAGCCATCCGCGCGCTCGGCGGGCGGTCGGTACGCTGGGCGCGCCCGGTCGGCTACTCCAGTCGTTGGGGCACCAGTTGCGCTTCGCCGCACTGGTGCTCGGCGCCGTGCCGCACGCGCTGCGCCGTTACCGGCACCAGACCGTCGCCGTGCTCGGCGACCTCATGTGGGGGTCGGGTGCGATCATCGTCGGCGGCGGCACCGTGGCCGTCCTGGTGATCCTGGGAGCGTCGGTCGGCGGCTCGATCGGTGTCGAAGCATTCAACTCGCTGGACATGTTCGGGATGGGACCGCTGACCGGTTTCCTCTCCGCCTACGCCACCACTCGGGAGATCGCCCCGATCGTCGTTGCGATCGGCTTTGCCGCACAGGCCGGATGCCGGATGACCGCCGAGATCGGAGCAATGCGGATCGCCGAGGAGATCGACGCGATGGAGGCGCAGGCGGTGGCGCCGATCCCGTTCGTGGTCAGCACCCGCGCGATCGCCGGGGTCATCACCATCATTCCGTTGTTCCTGGTGACTCTGGTACTGGCGTACCTAGCGTGTCGCTTCGTCGTCACCGGAATGTACGGGCAGTCGGCAGGGACGTATCACCACTACTTCGACGCGTTCCTCCGACCGATCGACGTGGTGTACGCCATGGTCAAGGCCGTCGTCTTTATCGTCGCCGTGGTCATCGTGCACTGCTACCAGGGCTTCTACGCGCGTGGCGGGCCAGAAGGCGTCGGGGCGGCGACCGGACGCGCCATCAAGGTCAGCTTCGTGCTCATCGTCGTCCTCGACATGCTGTTGACCCTGGTGTTCTGGGGGGCCGACTCGGGATTCCGGTTCTCCGGATGATCGGGCCACCGACAGATTTGTCCGGCCGCGGCCCCGGCCGCAGGGCGCTGTCGGTGTGGGGCATCGTCGCGCTCGGGCTAGTCGTGGTGGTCACGGTGCCGCTGTTCGCCTACGCGCGAGGCGCTTTCGATGAGCGAGTGTCGATGACACTGGTGTCCGACCGGATCGCCGACAGTCTACGGTCGGGCGCCGACGTGAAGTATCGCGGCCTGCTGATCGGTCGCGTGGAGAGCACCGAGGTCGGCACCGACGGCCGCCAGCGCGTGCGACTGTCGATGGACGCCGGCCAAGCACGCTCCATCGACGGAGGTCTGTCGGCACGGTTCGCGCCGTCCAATATCTTCGGCGTCGTCGGCATCGAGCTCGAACCGACTCCGTCCGGGCCTCGGATGCGTGACGGCGCGGTCGTGACCATGACCGACGACTCCACGCAGGCCTCGGCGATCACGGTGCTGCGCGATGTCGGGACCATCACCCGAACCCTGACCGGCGACGACTTTTCGGCCATGGTCAACCGGCTCGATACCGTCATCGACCAGATCACGCCGCTCGTGTCGGCCGGTTTCGAGTTGTTCAACCTCGCGCACGAGCGACAGCGCATGCCATTCGCCGACGTCCTCCGGATCTCCGCGGACACGCTGCGAGGTGCCGACAGTCTCGGCGGCCCGTTTGTCGACATGTTCACCACGCTGGTGGAGAAGACCGAACTGTACGCCGACCCCGAGGAGACCGAGCGGGTCACCGGCGCACTGACCGGACTGGTGCAGACCTTCATCACGCTCGGACAGGTGGTCGGTACCAATCCCGGTGACCTGGCGACCGTCGTCGACGCGTCGCTCACCATCGGGGCACCACTGGGCTACACGCTGTCGACCGTGCCGCGCGCCGCCGACGGTGCTCTGGTGCTGCTCGACGGCCTGGAACGATCGATGCCGGTGGTGGACGGCCGGGTGCGCCTGCGGCTCGGCGTCACCCTGACGTCGCTGCCGCAGATCACATCGGTGCTCGCCGCTACCGAGAGGCCGGGCGGGTGAACCGCGTACGGCCGGCCGCCACCGCCGGGTTCGTCATCTTCGTGGTCGCCATGATCGCGGCCTGCTGGATGATCGTGCAGGCGCTCAATCCGTCGGTCGCCGGCGACACCCGTACCTACACCGCACGTTTCACCGACGTCTCCGGGCTCGTCGTCGGCAACGACGTCCGCGAGCTGGGGGTCCGCGTCGGAAAGGTGACCTCGATCCGGCTCGCCGACGACACCACCGACGGTGGCCAGGCCGAGGTTCGGTTCACGGTCCGGACGACCAGTACGGTCCACACCAATACCCGGATCGCGATCCGCTACCTCAACCTGATCGGGCAGCGTTACCTCGACCTCGCGACCGAAGGACCCGGGCGGGGCTCCACCCCGCCCACCGAGCTGATCGGCATCTCCCGCACGATCGGCTCGTTCGACATCACCGAAATGTTCAACGGGCTGCGGCCGCTGTTCGGCACGCTCGAACCGGAGCAACTCAACCGGCTGATGGAGAATCTGCTCGCCGTCGTCGAGGGTCGCGGTCCCGATGTCGGATCGGTGCTGGATCAGCTGCGGGAACTCTCCGAGGTCGTCGCCGACCGGTCGTCCCTGATCGCGACGATCATCACCCAGCTCGGGCGGGTCGCGGCCGAGATTCGGTACAAGTCACCGGAACTCAACGATCTGATCGCGCGAATGGGTGACGCTTTCGGGGTGCTGGCCGCGTCGGCGGACAAGACGCAGATCTCGATGCGGTTGGCCGCCCGCAACCTCGGCCCGGTGCGGGTGTTACTGCAGGACCTGGAGAATTCGTACTACGGCAACTACGCCGCGGTCGACCGGCTGGTGCGCAAGTGGATCCCCGGGGTCAACACCGCCACCGCCATCCTCGGCCAGGTCCCCGCGCTGATCGACGCCCTGGACGGCACGATGCGGGCGGCCGACCGCAACCGCCTGAGCTGTACCGCCGGAGAGGCCGTGCCGAACCCGTTGACCCGGGTCCTCCTCGCCGGTGTGCCGGTGGTGGTGTGTCGATGAGCAGACGGGACGAACGCAGTGTCCGGCGGCGACACACTCGAATCGGGCTGGCGGGCATCGGTGTCGCGGTCGTGCTCGCGGTGATCTGCGCGGTCGCCTACGTCAACCCGTTGACCGACCGGACCGTCACCATCCAACTGACCAGCAGCGGCGGCCTGCGGACCGGAGACGAGGTGCGGATCGCCGGTGTCCGGGTCGGCGACGTCGCCGATATCCGCCTGCGCCCGGACCGCGTCGACGTCGGCCTCCGGATCGACGCCGGCCCGCACATCGGTGATGGTTCCTCCGCCGACGTGCGACTGCTGACGGCGATTGGCGGCCACTACGTAGCGCTGCGGCCATCCGGTCGCAAGCCCCTGGGCGACACACCGATTCCGGTGGACCGGACGAGTGTGCCGTATACATTGTCCGACGTCATCGCCGACTCCGGTAAGGTCATCGAGCGCGTCAACGGCGTCACGATCGCCGACACTCTCCGCAAGGTCGACCAAGCCCTCGACGGGCGGCCCACCGCCATCCGGCAGATCATTGCCGACATGTCCGAGCTGACCACGGCGGTCGGCGACCGCCGCACCGACCTCGACGCCGCCTTCGCACTGACCGAGGAATATATCGCCGAACTCAACACCGGTCGCGCCAAGCTGGTCGAACTGCTGCGTCTCATCGGGTTCGTCGGCGCCAAGGCCTACGAGGTGAAAGCCGAAGGGGTGGAGACGGTCCGATCGATCGGCTTCCTGTTCTCCTTCGTCCGTAAACCGGTCGAGGCGTTCACCGGGACCATCGAGCCACCGGTCCAGCAGGTGCTCAACATCATCGACACCCTGCGCCGTCAGCCGGCCCGCATCGACGACCTGCTGGCGAAGCTGAAGTCGATCGTCGACGAGATCGCCGGGGCACTCGGTATGCCCGGTCGGGGGACCGGAATCGACGCGTCGACCGTCGTCGTCAACGCACCGTCGATCACGTTGCGGTCCGGGAACATCGCGCGCTCCGGATTGTGCGTGCCGAGCGTGGACCGGAGGTGCTGAGATGCCCGGATCCCAGAACCGTCGCCGCGCCTCCGGCCGTCCTTTCCGGCGGGCGCTGATCGCGGTGGTGCTCGCGATCGCGCTGATCGCGAGCATGTCGGCGGCGACAGCGGTCGTCACCGGTCAACGCAGCGGACCCACCGGGTGCGCCGAGATGACCGACGCCGTCGGCCTCTATCCGGGCAATGACCTCACGATGCGTGGCGTACGCATCGGGTCGATCACCGACATCGCCCCCCAGAATGGACACGTCGTGGTGCGGTTCCGCCTCGATGACGACATCGCCTTTCCCGCCGACGTTTCGGCGGTGACCACCTCCGACTCCATCGTCACCGATCGCCGACTGGAGATCCCGTCGGGGCGCATCAGCGGGCCGGCCTGGGACATGCGTCGCTGTATCCCGTTGTCCCGCACCCACACGCCGCGCAGCGTGAGCGAGGCCTACGCCGCATTCGACAAGCTGTCCCGGGAAGTGACCGACGCGGCCGCGTCGTCCCCGCAACAACGTCAACTGGTCCGGGACGCCATGAATTCGGTGAACGACAGTCTGCGCGGCACGGCTGGCGATTTCAACGACGCCATCCGCGGACTCGCTGCCGCCCTGGGCGATCCCGCGCTGCGGGATACCCAGTTCCGGTCGCTGCTGACCAACGTGGATGCCCTCACCGGCTACTTCGTGGAGCGCTGGCCGGATCTGCGTCTGGGTCTGACCAAGCTCGGTGAGTTCGCCGAAACCTTCGATGCCTGGTTCTCGACGCTCAACCCGGCGATCGTCGAGACGACCGCGCTCACCCCGACCCTGCTGCGACTGATCCGCACCTATTCACCGCTGGTGTTCGGCATCCTCGATGCGCTGATGCCGATCCTGGACCGCATCCCGGTGCAGACCATCGTGGACATCCTGCGCAAGATCCCACCGATCTCCGCCGGGCTGCAGCGGATTGTGTCGGCAGGCGCAGCGGGATCCGGAATCCCGGTGGCACCGCCGCGATTCCGGGTTACCGCCTCCGACGGCGTGTGCGCACAGGTCAACGCCGTGCTGCGCGGCGGTTGCGCGCCGTCCGGTGATGCCGGGCGGGTCGACGTGGACCTGCTGCGTCTGGTGCTGTCGTCGGTGGGGGGTCGATGATGCGATATTCATCGCGGTGGGCTGACCGGACGACAGACCGGGACAGGGTGATTCGGCCCGTCGACGTCACCGGATACCCGCCGTACGGGCGAGGGCGGCGCCGGCTGTCGCGGTGGGTGATGATCGCACTAGCCGTGCTGGTCGTCGCCGGATGTGGGGTCCAGCCGACGGATCTGCCGCTACCGGGAACCCGGGTGTCCGGCGGAATTTACACGCTGCGTGTCGAATTCGCGTCGGTGCTGAACCTTCCGGCCCGCAGCAAGGTGCTCTACGACGGCGCCCGTGTCGGAGTGCTGCGGGACGTCGCGCTGGCCGACCGTGGTGACCGGCGCGTCGCGCTCGCCACCCTGGACATCTCCGACACGGTCACGATCCCGGTGGGCACCACCGCCGAACTCACCCAGGCCACGCTGCTCGGCGACTTCTATGTGGCCCTGTCCTCGCCGGACACCCCGCCCGGCCGGGCGCTCGCCGATGGTGCCATCATTCCGCTGTCCGACACCACCGTCGCCCCGGAGGTCGAGCAACTCCTCGGCGGCATCGCGGCCCTGGCCAATGGCGGTACCATCGCCACCCTGCAACGCGTGATCAACAACGCCAACAAGGCATTTCCCGCCGATAAGACCGAACGCGACATCGGCGTCGAGGTGCTGCGCGCCTTCATCGCCCGCACCGGTTCGGACGGCGAGTCGATCCGCCAGATCATCGACTCGGTCGCGGGTATCGCCCGCACCTTCGACGCCAACCGCACTCGGCTCGGGTTCTCCTTCGACGTCGGCCCGCGCCGGGTGAGCGGCGCGGTGTCGGCCTTCCTCGGATTGTCGAATGTGCTGAACGCCTTGGGCCCCAATGTCGTCCCGATCGGAGATCTCGTCATCCCGCGGTTCGCGACGATGAAGGGACTGATCGACGTCGTCGATCCACTGGTGGCCACCGCGGTGCGTCTCGACGCCGGATCGCCCGGTGACCTGGAACGGATTCGGCGGTTGATGGCAGACCGGATTGTGCCACTGGTCCGTGATCCCGCGGTCGACATCGTCGACGTCACCCGAGCCGACGGTAGTGGCGCGCGCCGCGAGTCGGTCGACACGCGCACCGTCGCGGCGGTTCTTCGGATGATCGGGGCGATGCGATGAGGAACTCCCGGACGCTTGTCGGGCTGGCTCTGCTGGTCATCGTCTCGATCGCGCTCGGGCTCTATCTATTCGTCGGGGTGCTGCGGCTCAACCCGTTCGCCGACAGGTCCACCGTGACCG
Source organism: Gordonia sinesedis (assembly GCA_039527305.1). Classification (GTDB taxonomy): domain Bacteria; phylum Actinomycetota; class Actinomycetes; order Mycobacteriales; family Mycobacteriaceae; genus Gordonia; species Gordonia sinesedis. Next base: position 57,761 of record BAAAJU010000005.1, read on the forward strand.
TCGAGTTAAGCCGATCGGGTGGGCTGCAGACGAATTCGGCGGTGCTCTACAACGGGATCGAGGTTGGTCGGGTCCGCTCGATCGACACCGCTGCCGGTGGCCTACGGGCCACGCTCGTGATGGACCCCGATCGGCAGATACCGGCCGACTCCGCCGTCACCGTTGCCAACCTCTCGCTGGTGGGGGAGCAGTACCTGGCATTCACGTCCGCCCGCGCCGACGGGCCGTATATCGCCGACGGCGCCGTGATCAGCGACCGGGTCGACCCGGGGGTCAGTGCCGCCGACATGCTGGCTTCGGTGCGCGCCCTCACCGGACAAATCGACCCGGACACCCTCACCGAGTTGGCCCGCACCATCACCGACGGATGGCAGGGTCGCGACTCGGATCTCGAGACGATCGGCGACTTCTCCCGGCGGACTGCTCGCACCGTCGGCACCTACCGCAGCGAATTCAGCGGCCTCTTCGACAATGCGCAGGCGCTGCTGCAACGACTATCCGGCGACCGCATCGGCTCCGTGATGCGGGTGGCCGCTCCGAAACTGGCTCAGATGAACGTCCCGTTCGCCACCGTCTGGAGCCTGTTGCCGGGATTGGCCCAGGCCACCGAAGGGGCGACCGGCTGGTACGACGTCATCATTCCCTTCACGCAGAAGATCGGGCAGTACATGCAGCGCATCCTGCCCGACGCCGCCGCCATTCTCGGTGTGCTGCAACCGACTCTGAGTGCGGTCGCCCCGTACGGGCGGATCGACCTGGCGACGTTGGTTGCCCAGGGCCTGCGGATTGTCGAACGCGACGGTGTGGTGCGGCTGACCGTCGCCGCTGCCGGCGTCGGCGGTCCGGCACCACCCTGAGTCCGGTGGGCCGGCTCCGACCGGCCGACCGTGATGAACCGATGACCAGCAACCCTGTAGGCACGAAGCGAGGAACACCATGAGCGACACCGCCACAGCCGACAATACCGACACCAACCGCGCGGACCGCCCCGAGGACCCCGACGCGATCGACTCCGCCGAAGATCACGACGAGACCACCGAGTCCACTCAGGACGACACGAGCGCCACCACCGCGGACTCGGCGTTTGACTCGGACGAGAACTCCGACCCCCGTTCCCGCTGGCGCCGTATCCGGGCGTCTCGGCGCTTCTGGATGGGCGTGCTCGCGGTACTGGTGGTCGCGTTGTCGGTGTCGACCGCCTTCTTTGCCTGGCAGGCGAAAGACCAACGCGCCCAACTCGACGACCTACGCACCCGAACAGCCGACACCGCTCGTGCCGAGCAGGTGGCCTCCGACTACGCCGTCGCGGCCGCCCGCATTGACTACCGCAACTTCGATCCGTGGTTCGCCAGTTTGCGCCGCAACGTCGCCCCCAAGCTGGCCGATCAATTCACCGCAAGCGAGCCTGCGCTGCGCGACTTGCTCGGTCAGTTGCAGTGGGTGTCGACCGGCACCCTTGTGGGAAGTGACGTCGCCTCGCAGAACGGCAGCACCTACGTAGTGCAGGTCTTCGTCGACGTGACCACCAGCAACGTACAGTCGCCGGACGGGGTGAAAACCACTGCGCTGTACCCGATCACCGTGGACGGCAACGGCTGGCGAATCACCGATATCAGCGGCGGGGTGGCGCCGCTGCCGAAGTAGACCCCCGGCTTGTGGGATGAGCTCGCGACCGACGGATCAGCGAGTGCGGGTTCCGGTCACGTCGCCGACGCGCGCCGGGTCGAACGGGACATAGCCGTCCGCGTCGAGAGCGAATAGCGGATCGTCGCCGGTGTCCTCGTATCCCTGCCGGCGCAGCTCCGTCCGCATGTTCTTGAACGTCGACGTGTGTTCCAATTCGTCGACCAGCCGCACGAACAGCGGGACGGCGTATCCGGGCAGCCCGGCACGCAGGTGGGTGGCCAAACCCGCCAGATCCGGTTCGGTGCCCGGGGCGAAGGTGATCGCGGCCATCCCGGCCTTGCCGTCGGCACCGGGTACCGCGACCCCGAACACCACCGCTTCTGTCACCCCCGGGAATGCGTCGATGACCGCTTCGACCTCGGTCGTGGCGACATTCTCGCCCTTCCAGCGGAAGGTATCACCGATCCGGTCGACGAAACCGATGTGCGAAAAGCCTTGGTCGTGAACGATATCGCCGCTGTTGTACCAACGGTCACCCGGTTTGCGCGCATCGGTGATCACCTTCTTCGCCGACGCGGTCGGATCGGTGTAGCCGTCGAACGGCAGTCGGCGGCTGATCTCGGCGATCAGCAACCCGGTGCCGCGCTTGCCGACCGGGATCACCCGGCCATTGGCATCCCGCAGGGGTTCACCCGTTTCCTCGTCGTACTCCACGATCGCGTACTTGAGCGGTGACCAACCGGCCGTCTTGGGAATCCCCAAGAGATTAATGAACCCGATGTTGGACTCGCTGGCTGCGTACAGCTCCATAATGCGGTCGATGCCGAAGCGTTCGGTGAACGCGTCCCAGATGTCCGGCCGCAGACCGTTTCCGACCACCACCCGTACACTGTGCGCCCGGTCCGTGGGCTTCGGTGGCTGGGCTAGCAGGTATCGACAGAGTTCACCGATGTAGCAGAATGCGGTGGCGCCGTTGGCGATCGCCTCGTCGAAGAACCGTGAGGCGGAGAACTGCTCACCAATTGCCAGACACGCGCCGGTCGGCAGCACCGACGAGACACAGACGGTCAGCGAATTGTTGTGGTACAGCGGCAATGCCGTGAACATGACATCGTCGGAACGCAACCGGATGCCGGCACCGCCGATCCCCGACATCGCCGCCAGCCAGCGGTGATGACTCATCTTGCTCGCCTTGGGATATCCCGTGGTGCCGGAGGTGAAGATATAGAACGCGGTATCGCCGAGCCGGACGTCGCGGGTCTCTGGCGGATCGACGGGGGAGCAGGTGGCGATGCCCGCGGATAGATCGGTGAACGACACCACCGGGGGACGGACCTCGGCGGGCACCGAATCGAGGACGTCGAGCAGATCGTCCTGCACCAGAGCCAGTTTCGCGTCGAGGAGCCCGAGACTGTGCTCCAATACGCGACCACGCTGGTTGTAGTTGAGCATGCCGGCGATCGCACCGAGCTTGACGACCGCCAACATGCTGATCACCACGTCCGGATGGTTACGGGACAGGATCGCCACCACATCACCACGGACGACGCCCTGCCGGCGGAGGTAGTCGGCGATGCGGTTCGCGCGGACGTTGCACTCCCGGTAGGTCAGTGAGCGTCCCTGGAACCGCAGGAAGTCGCGGTCCGGATGGGCGGCGACGGTCCGCTCGAACTGCTTGCCGATCGAGTCGCGCCAGCTCGCCGGTCGCGGAAGCGACCCGGGCAGGGCGCGCAGGATGGAGCGCAGATCGCCGCGCAACGACCACACTCCCGCGAGAATGTCGCGCAGCGTGATGTCGGGCAGCAAACCCGGCGTCGTTCGCGGCCCAGCGTCGGTGGGCTCGGCGGTCGGGGAGGCGGGCGAGGTCACGTGCGTGCTCCTATGCGTCGTCCGATTGCGTCGTCCGATGTCGCGGCCGATGCGGCCGGTTGCCGGTGGGCTCCGGATGACGGAGCCGTCGACAGCCAGCATGACACAATCCGAGCGATCTGTGTCAGCGTCCCGTTGTCCGGATTGCCCGACCTTCGCATCAGATGTCGTGCGTCGGCACCGATGTACGTGGCCGAGCCCGGTGCGCTCGACACGAGATGCGGCGGTCGCGGTCAGTCGGAGCGGCGGCCGCGTGCTTCGGCGAGTGAGACGGCGACGAAATCCAGTGCGGCCGATTGCCACAACAGAATGTGATCGAGCATCGGATGACCGCCACCGGGCACGTTCACGTAAGTGGCGTCGACACCACGTTTGCGCAGTTCGTGGATGCCCTTGGCGGTGCGGCGGGCGAATGTCACCTGGTCGGCGTCGCCGTGAATCGCGACGACCCGCACGCCGTCGCGGATGGCGCGCCAGTCGGCGAACTGCCACCACGGCGCCAGCGCCAGCACCCCGATGACACGGGGATCGTCGGCGAGGAGGGCCGCCGCCCGGCCGCCCATCGAATGACCGATGACAACGACCGGAACCCCGGGGTGGGTACGACTCTCGGCGTCCAGCGCGGCCCGTGCGTAGAGCATGGGGCTGGCCTGGCCCCCGTTCCAGCCGTAGACGCGGTAGCGCACCTGCCGGACGGCGACGGCCCGCCCGAACCGCGCGCGAATCGACCAGGTGAACGGATACATCCGCAGCGCGGAGCCCTGCAGACGGCGGAACGGGCGATAGCTCTGGTCGGCGCCACCGGGCAGCACCAGCACGAGCAGATCGGGGGAGGGGGAGACCTTCGCGGCTGCGCGCACGATGTTCACCGTAGATCTTCCCGTCCGGGCGCCCCCGAACAGGTGCTGCGGTGGCACAATTCGCCTATGGCTCATCCTCGTGCGGGAACACTGGCCCGGCCGGAAGATCTCATCGACGTCGACGCCGTGACAGGTGCCTATTACGACACGGTGCCCGATCCGTCCGATCCGCTGCAGCAGGTGGTGTTCGGCACGTCGGGGCACCGCGGATCGAGTCTCGATGGCGCGTTCAACGAGGCGCACATCCTCGCGACCACCCAGGCGATCGTCGAACACCGCGCGAATGCCGGCATCACCGGGCCGCTGTTCATCGGCTTCGACACGCACGCACTGTCGGTGCCGGCGTGGCGGACCGCGCTCGAGGTGCTGGTCGGCAACGGCGTCACCGTCTACACCGCGGAGGGAGACGGGTTCACGCCGACGCCCGCAGTGAGTCGCGCGATCCTCACCTTCAACGAAGACAATCCGAGTGTCCGCGCGGACGGCATTGTCGTCACGCCGTCGCACAATCCACCGCGCGACGGTGGTTTCAAGTACAACCCGCCGAGCGGTGGTCCCGCCGACAGCACCACGACGTCGTGGATTGCCAAGCGCGCCAACGAGTTACTGGCCGCGAAACTCGACGGTGTGCGTCGGGTGCCGTTCGATGAGGCGCGGGGTGACGACCTGGTGCGGGACTACTCGTTCGTGGCCAACTACACCGACGGTCTGGGCTCGGTCGTCGACATGGACGCGATCCGGTCGGCGGGTGTCCGGATCGGCGCCGATCCGATGGGTGGGGCGTCGGTGGGGTACTGGGCGGCGATCGGTCTGCGGTACAACCTTGAGAACCTGACGGTGGTGAACCCGACCGTGGATCCGACGTTCTCGTTCATGACGCTCGACACCGACGGCAAGATCCGGATGGACTCCAGCTCGCCGGACGCGATGGCGTCGCTGATCTCGGCCCGCGACGACTACGACATCGCCACCGGCAACGACGCGGACTCCGACCGGCACGGCATCGTCACGCCGGACGGCGGGTTGATGAACCCGAACCATTACCTCGCCGTCGCGATCGACTATCTGTTCACGCACCGGCCGGGCTGGTCGGAGAGCGCCGCTGTTGGCAAGACGCTGGTGTCGTCGTCGCTGATCGATCGGGTCGCGGCCGGTATCGGACGGTCGCTGGTCGAGGTTCCGGTGGGCTTCAAATGGTTCGTCGACGGACTGCTCGACGGCAGCATCGCGTTCGGCGGTGAGGAGAGTGCTGGCGCCTCGTTCCTGATGTTCGACGGCAAGCCGTGGACCACCGACAAGGACGGCATCATCCTGGCGCTGCTGGCGGCGGAGATTCTTGCGGTGACCGGCAAGACGCCGTCGCAGCGGTACGCCGAACTCGCGGCGGAGTACGGAGAGTCGGCGTATGCGCGCATCGACGCGCCCGCCACCCGCGAGCAGAAGGCGGTGCTCGCCGACCTGTCGGCCGATCAGATCACCGCGACCGAGCTGGCGGGAGAGCCGATCACGGCGGTGTTGACCCGCGCGCCCGGCAACGACGCCCCGATCGGCGGGGTCAAGGTCACCACCGAGAACGCGTGGTTCGCCGCCCGCCCGTCCGGCACCGAAGACAAGTACAAGATCTATGCCGAATCGTTCCGCGGGCCGGAGCATCTGGCTCTTGTGCAGGAGGAAGCGCAGCGGGTCGTCGATGACGCGTTGTCGGAGAGCGGCTGAGTTGACCTAACTGTGACCGCTCAGGGGTCTCATCTCGACTATGGCGATGACGGCGCTGAGCGGGCACACCTGGGTCAGCGGATGCCGACTACATTGCGCCTGACAGTTGAGGCGGCTGGTGCTGGGGTTGCCGTGTAGTTCCGCAGCTTGGTCCGGTCGGCAGACGCAAGAGCCGGACCTATCCACATCGCACCATGGCCATTGCGAATATTTCGATTAGCCGGCAAACTTGCTGCATGAGTACTGCCACTGGACCGCGCAGAACAGGCACGTTCCTTCCTCCGACAGACGCCATCGACCTCGATGCCCTCGTGGATCTGTCGAAGTTTCTCGATCAGCACGACGAACCCGCCGCGCTCCTCGGTCCCGACGGGGCGCAGATTCCTCTCCCGCTTGAGGTCTATCGCACGTTGACGCAGATCGTGGAAGCAATGCGGGCTCACCGAGCGGTCGTCGTGGCTCCGGTCGACCAAAAGCTCTCGACGCAGGAGGCCGCCGACTACCTCGGCATCAGCCGTCCCACACTGATCAAACTGCTGGAGACCGGCAAGATTCCGTACGAGACTGTGGAAGGCAGTCGTCACCGACGCGTGGAGCTGGGCGACCTGCTCGACTATCAGTCGCAGCGCGCAGTAAAGCGGCGCAAGGCGCTGCAGGCTCTGGTGGACAACGCCGAGGAAGGCGGTCTGTATAACGTGCCCGCCGAGGACTACCACGAGGCCATACGCACCGCTCGCCGCGAGATCGCCGAGGAGCAAAGGGGGTAATGGCGGGGTTTCGCGTGGTGCTCGACGCGTGTGTCTTGGTGCCGATTCACAAAGTCGATCTGCTCCTCACATTCGCCGAGCACGGGGCGTACTTCCCGTTGTGGAGCGATCGAATCATGGACGAGACGGTGCGCGGTATCCACCTGGCGACCAAGGGAGGCGTCTCCACGGAGGGAGCCCGCACCCGCGCCGCCGCGATGAACGATGCCTTCGAGGACGCTTGCGTTGAAGGTTGGGAGCCGCTCGAGACGGCGATCACGGGGATGCCTGACCCCGACGACCGCCACGTGGTCGCTGCCGCCGTGAGGGGCCATGCGACCGCTATCGTTACCGACAACATCAAGCACTTTCCGAAGGCAGTCCTGGAGCCGCTGGGGCTGCACACGCGCAGCGCCGACCGATTCCTCTTGGACCTGCTCCACCGCAACCCGCCGCGTGCGGTTGCGTGCGTAGCCCAAACCGCCGACAAGCGGGGGCACCCACCGGTCTCCACCGAGACGTTCCTCGACGCTCTCGCAGCCTCCGGCGCAAGGAGGTTCGTCCGAGAGATCAAGCCCTACTTCGAATCTGGAAGCTAGTGCATGTCGCCCGATTGGCGGCGTTGTCACTAAACCGCGCCCACGGTCGCGGAGTCAGGCAATGATCGTGTGCAACGTGGCAGCCAGTTCGCGGTCTGGGCTGACATTCCTCTTGTATAACGGGCTGCAGGGGGTCGCGGCCAGCCGGACCGCGAGTTCGCGAAGGTCCACAGTGGGATCGCCGTCGCGGTAGATGGCAGCGAGGCGGCCCAACTCGGTCATGACACCCACCACACTGCGGTTCGCGGTGGCGCCCAGCTGCGCGTTCTGCATGTGGCGCCGTTCTTGGTCGACGAACGTGCTGGGAGCCTGGTGGAGGGTTAGCGCCGTGCCGACCTCCTCGGCAATCCTGTCTGTCAGGGTCGCTACAGGCGCCAACGGCAGCAGCACGGGCAGCAACGTCGCTTCGTTAACCAACAGCACGACCCGTGGCCGCCAGAACAAGGCCGTGGCGTACCACGGACCCAGCAACGTGGTGCCCCGATCGTCGTTCGACGCGGTCGGCGATCCCGCCAAGCGCAGCAGCTTCTTTGTGGCCCGCACAATCAACACGTGACCATTCTCCCCGCCCACGACCGCGGCACGCCAACCGCCGCTTGCGAGTGAGGGCATCGTGAGTCTCGGCCGCGAGTTCGGTGCCGGCACGTGGGCAATGAGTGGACTAGCTCAGAACTATCACGAGGACAGCGACAGTAGCGTCAGACACCGAGCGCAGGCACGACGGGGCTTGCCCTTCGAAGGTGCGGATTACGGAATATGAGACACATTCTCCGACTCATCACCAAAGTGGAGCTAAGGGGACTCGAACCCCTGACCCCCACACTGCCAGTGTGGTGCGCTACCAGCTGCGCCATAGCCCCATATGCGGTTGTCGTGCCCCGGAGGGCACTGGACGAAATTACACCACCTGGACCAGCGGCACCAAATCCCGCGGACGCCGCCGGGGCGTGGCTCCGGTCAGCCGTCGCCCTTGTTCAGCAGCTTGTCCAGCCAGCCGGTGCCATCCATGATGTCCGCGACCGGATCGCCACCGGAGAGCACCGTCGGCGTCCCGACCTGGCCGCCGGTGGCCGTCGACAGCTGGTTCTGCGACTCCTCGGCGGCCTTGTTCGCCTCGCCGATCTTGGCGCCCGACGAGATGCACTGCTGGGTCGGAGGCGCGGCGCCCTGCTCCGACGCGATGCGCGCCAGGTCGTCGTTGGACAGGTCGGTGTCGCCGTTCTCCGCCGGCTGGGCGGCGAACAACGCGGCGTGGAACTTGACGAATACATCCCGCTGCTCGCCCTCGCCGACGCACTGCAACGCCGCCGCGGCCCGCGACGAGTAGTCGCCCGACGCCGACGCGCGATTGAGGAACGTCAGCATGTGATACCGAACCCGCAGCGTGCCCGCATCCACAGCGCGGGTGATCGCCGGACCTGACTGCTGCTCGAACTGCTTGCAGTACGGACACAGGAAGTCCTCGAACACGTCGATCGTGGTCGGCGCGCCCGGCGCCCCGATGATGAGCGACGCGTTCTGGTTGAGCACCGACTCGTCGACCGTGCCGCCCTCGCTACCCCGGTTCGAGTTCCACAGGATCCCGCCGACGATCAGCCCGACGACCACTACGACAGCCACGCCCACCAGCACGTAGGTCGATGTGCTCGACGTCGCCCGGGGCTGATAACCCGGCGTCGACTTCCCGCCGCCGGAGGTTCGTCGGTCGCTCACTGCGCTCCTCGCATCTGTGCCTGTCAACGCCCTCGACTCTAACGGCTGGCATCCGGCTGGCGAGGACAGCGCCCCGGGGCGCGCGACACGTCGCATCTACACGGATCCTCGCAACTACACGCAATGCATTCTGTGTAGTTGCGAGGAATGCGTGTAGTTGCACCGCGCGGACCGTCGGGGAGACCCACCACACCGAAAGTTGACTGAAAATTCAGTCAGGATGTACCGTCGTCGCAATCGCCCACCCCACATCGAGGAGCACCCCATGCGACGACGCAGCTTCATCCGGCTAGGAATGGCCGCTGCCGGCGCCGCCATGCTCGCGGCCTGTGACACCGCCGGGCCGGCCGGTCCGGGCAACAGCACCAGCCGAAGCGCTCGTCGCGACGATCGCAGCTGGGTGATGCCCGACGAGGGCGACCGGCACGAGCGGACCTGGATGGCATTCGGTGCGAGCGCCGACATCTGGGGCCGGCGGCTGCTGCCCGAGGTGCAGCGGAACCTCGCCGCCGTCGCGACCGCGATCGCCCGATTCGAGCCGGTGTCCATGCTGGTGCGCCCCGGCGATATGGCGACCGCGCGCGACCTGATCGGCGCGGCCGACGTCGAACTCGTACCCGTCGAGATCGACGACCTCTGGATCCGCGACACCGGACCGGTCTTCGTCGCCGACGGCACCGCACGCGCGGGCGTCGACTTCAACTTCAACGGCTGGGGCAACAAGCAGGAACACGGCGACGACGCTCGTGTTGCCGAATTCGTCACCGCCCGTGCGGGAGTCGAGTCTCTGCGCACCGACCTCGTGCTGGAGGGCGGCGGCATCGAGGTCGACGGCGAGGGCACCGCGATCATCACCGAGAGTTGTGTGCTTAACGACAACCGCAATCCGGGATGGAGCAAGCAGCAGGTCGAGGATGAACTGGCGGCGCTGCTCGGTATCGACAAGGTCGTCTGGTTGCCCGGTATCGCCGGCCGCGACATCACCGACGGCCACACGGACTTCTACGCACGCTTCGCCGGCCCCGGGGTTGTGGTGGCCGGCCTCGACAACGACCCTGACTCCTTCGACTACGACGTCACCCGCGCCCACCTGGATATCCTGCGCGGTGCTACCGATGCTCGGGGACGCCGGCTGCGCGTCGAGGTGATGGAGGGACCGTCGACGGTCGGCGAGCAGTTCGCCTCCGACGACTTCGCCGCCGGATATATCAACTTCTACGTCTGCAACGGCGCCGTCATCGCCCCCGAGTTCGGCGACCCGGAGGCCGACCGTGCCGCCAGGGACACGCTGCAACGCCTCTTTGCCGACCGTGAGATCGTCCAGCTCAACATCGACGGCATTGCGGCCGGCGGCGGTGGCATCCACTGCGCCACCCAGCAGCAGCCGGCCTGACCGAAATTGAGTCGGGCAGCCACCCTTTCCGTGACCACCTGGGAGGAAATCCGTTGTCGCAACGGCGAACACAGCTCCTCGACGCCGCCGTCCGCGTCATCGCGCAGGACGGTGTCCGTGGGCTCCGGGTCGACAAGCTCGCCGCCGAGGCCGGCGTCTCCACCGCCCTGATCTACTACCACTTCACCGACCGTGCCGGAATCCTGCAGGCCGCACTGGAACACGTGAACCACCGAGCCGAGACGTACACCGAACCGGTCACTCGGGCCGCCGACCCGCGTGAACGCCTCACGCGCATGCTGATGCTCGAACTGCAGGACACCGACGAGGTGCGGGCCAACAGCATCGCATGGGGGGAACTTCGGGCCAGCGCCGCCTTCAATCCCGACCTGCGCGAACCACTCCGGTGCACCACGGCCGCGTGGTGCACCGATATCGCGGAGTTGGTACGGCAGGCACAACGCGAGGGTGCCGTCGCACCCGGGACCGACGCCGACCTGGTGGGGGAGCAGCTCACCGCCCTTGTCGAGGGACTCAGTGAACGCTGGCATAGCGGCTCGATGGCCGTCGACCGGGCCCGTGAGGTACTTGCCGGCGCGATCGACTCTGCACTGCCTCCGCACCGCGACAGCGCTGCCACCGAGGGAACCGAACCGACGTCATCCGTCGCGACCTGCAAGCGCTTCGGCTCAGCGTGACAACAAGTCTGTGATCGACCCGGCGGTGATTCGTAGAGTTGCCGATCATGGTCGAACGCAACGCGAACGGACCCGGAGCCGAATCGGCGGTCGGTGTGGGCAATGCCCCCGACATCGCGGCCGTCTCCCATGCCGGTCCCGGCACACCTCCGTCGTCCGATGACCGGCGCGCCAGGTCCGGACGCCGTGACCGGCTCTACACCTCGATCCGCGTGCTGTCGCCGATCGTGGTGCTCGCGCTGTGGCAGCTCGCGAGTGCTCTCGGCTTGCTGCCGCAAGACAAGTTGCCCGCACCGTCGCTGATTGCCGAGGCGGGTTGGGAAGTGCTCACCAATGGCCAACTTGCGGAGGCTATCTCGGCGTCGGCGCTGCGAGTCGCGATCGGCCTCGCCATCGGCATCGCCGCCGGAGTCGGACTCGGCGTCCTCGTCGGCCTGAGCCGGATCACCGACGCCGTGGTCGATCCCAATATGCAGGCCATCCGCGCGCTGCCGCTGTTCGGTCTGATCCCGCTGTTCATCCTGTGGTTCGGCATCGGCGAAGTGCCCAAGGTGCTGCTGGTCGCGCTCGGTGCACTCTTCCCGCTCTACCTCAATACGTCGGCGGCTATCCGGCAGATCGACGGCAAACTCGTCGAAACCGCTCGGGTCCTGGGACTTTCCCGTCTCGCGACACTTCGTGAACTCATCATCCCCGGCGCGATGCCGCAAATCCTCGTCGGACTACGCCAGGCCCTGGCGATCGCCTGGCTCAGCCTCATCGTCGCCGAACAGATCGCCGCCACCTCCGGACTCGGCTATCTCATCAACAACGCCCGCGACTTCCTCCGTACCGACATCATCTTCTTCGGCCTGATTGTCTACGCCGTACTGGGATTGATCACGGACGCGATCGTGCGGGCCCTTGAACACCACACCACGCGGTACCAGCGCTGAGCCCGTACATCCCACGACCGCTCCCGAGCCCAACCAGCAGGAAGTAGCCATGACCATCATCGACGCGACGTTGCCCGCCGCTCCCGCCGGCCAGCGAACCGACGCCTCCGCCGCCGACGCATCTGCCGCCAAGCCCTCCGCCGCCGAGATCTCCGGTGTCGCACTCAGTTACGGCGACGCCGCCGTGCTACGCGACGTATCGCTTCGGATCGGCGCCGACGAGATCGTCGCCCTCATCGGTCGCAGCGGCAGCGGCAAGTCCACGCTGCTCAGGCTGCTGGCCGGACTCGCCGCGCCCGATGCGGGCACCCTGCGGACCGCGGGATACCCGGCGGTGTCGTTCCAAGAACCACGATTGTTCCCGTGGCGCACGGTGATCCAGAACGTGGCCTTCGGACTGACCCGCGAACGGGTGACCGCGACGGCTGCCCGGGAGCGGGCCCTGCGCACCCTCACCGACGTCGGCCTGGCCGACAAGGCCGACGTGTGGCCGGCACAACTATCCGGCGGGCAGGCGCAGCGAGTGTCGCTGGCCCGGGCCCTCGTCGCGCACCCGCAGCTCTTGCTGCTGGACGAGCCGTTCGGCGCGCTCGATGCGCTGACTCGCCGGAGCATGCATCACCTGCTGCTGTCGCTGTGGCGGGACAACGGTTTCGGCGCGCTGCTGGTCACCCACGACGTCGACGAAGCGCTACGTCTCGCCGACCGCGTGGTGGTCCTCGCGGACGGCCGGATTGCCGAGGAGGTGGTGGTCAGCGACCCGCGGTCCGACCTCGACGGCCCGCAGCACGCGCGGCAGCGGGTCGATCTGCTGACCGCACTCGGCGTGGCCGCCTGAGCCGCACTCGAATCTATCCGTAAGGAATCACACTCATGACACAGAGACGTCGATCCACGCTGCGCACGGCCTTGGCCGTAGCGTTGGCGGGCCTGCTCGCTATCGGACTCGCCGGCTGCGTCCAACGGGACACGGGCGCCGACCCGGTGGCCGACTCGACCGTCGACGTCGCCCAGCTCACCGGCCTGACACTACAGGTCGGCGACCAGAAGGGGGGAACGGAGGCGCTGCTGCGAGCGGCGGGCGAACTCGAGAACCTGCCGTTCGCGATCAACTTCTCGACCTTCACCTCCGGACCGCCGCAAATCGAGGCGGCCACCGCGGGCAAGATCGACTTCGCGGTCACCGGCAACACACCGCCGATCTTCGGCGCCGCATCCCGGGCGCGGGTCAAGGTCGTCTCCGCCTACGCCAATAACGCCCTCGGCGACGCCATTCTGATCCCCGCATCGTCGACCCTGACGTCGGTCAGCGAACTGAAAGGCAAGAAGGTCGCCGTGTCCAAAGGCAGTTCGGCGCACGGCCATCTGCTCCTGCAACTGCAGAAGCGGGGCCTGACCCTGGGGCCGGGTAAGGACGTCGAACCGGTCTTCCTGCAACCGGCAGATGCGCTGTCCGCGTTCACCAGCGGCTCCGTCGACGCCTGGGCGATCTGGGATCCGTACACCGCCATCGTGCAACTGCAAAATAACGCCAAGACCCTGACCACCGCGCAGGGACTGTCGAACGGCTACGGCTTCGGCATCGCCGCCGACCAAGCGCTCGCCGACCCCAAGCGCAACACCGCGATTCGGGAACTGGTGGTCCGCATCGCGAAGGCAAGCGCATGGGCCAAGAGTCATCCCGACGAGTGGGCCAAGCGCTATTCGGCGGAGGTCGGCATCGACCCACGCGCGGGCAAGGCCGCACAAGATCGCAGCCTGCGGCCGGCGATCGAACTGTCCGACACCGTGATCGACGGCGAACAGCGACTCAGCGATGCATTCGCGCAGGCCGACCAGATCCAGCGCGGCGGTACCAGATTTGCCGACTTCAGCGACAAACGATTCAACGATGCCGTCCGCCCGTACTTCGACGCGCCCCGGTCCTAGGAGCCAACACCCATGAGCACCTCGCACTTTCACTGGTTCCTGCCGACCGCGGGCGACGGCCGGGACATCGTCGGTGCGTCGCACGCGTCGGCCACCAAACGACGTCCGGCCGGTTACCGGGCACCCGACCTGCCCTATCTGGTGGACGTCGCCCGCGCCGCCGACCGCCTCGGTTACGAGGGCGTGCTGACGCCGACCGGAACATGGTGCGAGGACGCGTGGCTGACCACGGCGGCCGCCGCGCAGCACACCGACACCCTGAAGTTTCTCGTCGCGTTCCGCCCGGGACTCCTGTCGCCGACCCTCGCCGCGCAACAAGCGGCCACCCTGCAGCGCTTCACCGGCGGTCGGGCCGACGTCAACATCGTCACCGGGGGCGACGAAGTCGAGCAGCGGCGATTCGGCGATCACGTCGACCACGACCGTCGCTACGCGCGCACGGCCGAATTTCTCGACATCATCGGCCGGCTCTGGGACGGCGACACCGTCGACTACCGCGGCGAGTTTTACACCATCGACGGTGCGTTCCTCCCGGACCCGCCGAGTCCGCGGCCGACCGTATTCTTCGGTGGCTCGTCGGCCCCCGCCCTCGACGTTGCCGCACACCATGCGGAGGTCTATCTGACCTGGGGCGAGCCACCCGCGGTCGCCGGCGAGAAGATCGCTGCGGTGCAACGGCGGGCCGCCGAGTACGGGCGCACCCTCGACTACGGCGTCCGGCTACACGTGATCGCCCGGGAAACCTCGGACGAGGCGTGGCGGGTGGCGCAGCGCCTCCTCGACGGGATTTCCGACGACGAGATCGCCACCGCGTTCGCACTGCACGCGACGTCCGACTCGACCGGGCAGCGCCGAATGGCCGAACTCCACGGAGGCAGTCGCGACCGGCTGGAGATCCATCCCGGACTGTGGGCGGGCGTCGGCCTGATCCGCGGCGGGGCGGGCACCGCACTCGTCGGCAGTTACGACGAGGTGGCTGCGCTCATCGGCGAATACGAGGAGCAGGGCTTCTCCCATTTCATCCTGTCCGGCTACCCGCACGTCGAGGAGGCGTACTGGTTTGCCGAGGGTGTCCTGCCGATCCTTGCCGAGCGGTCGGCCGCCGGACCGGACCCGCGAGCGTCACGTCTCGTCGATCAGACTCAGTAGTTCGCGCGCGCCGCGTTCGACGTCGGCGTGGTGGTATTCGCCGGCTCGGGCTTCCGCGGCGATCACGCCGGATCGGTACACGTCGCGAAAGTTGCCGTAGGGGAACGAGTAGGCGCGTTTGGTCTCCGCGTTCGCATCCCGCCGGATGCCCAGATGCCAGCGGGCGTAGGCCGCCCATCCTTCGCGGTCGATGAAGTCGTTCTCCGACTCCGCCGTCGGTTCGGCAGGCGACCAGTCCGCATCGCGATCGACCTTGCCGTCGGCGATGAGCTCTCGCGCGGCTGCCATGGACTCCGGGTTCAGTTCGATACTGTCGTCGGCCATGGACCCGATGCTAGGCCGAACGCGACGCGCGGGCACGTGCTTGATCGATCCAGTCCGGGTCCGGCGGTGACACGGCCGGTCCGACCATCAAAGGGCCGTCGCCGCAACATGTTCGGACAGGCTGTCGGTACCGATCGGTAGCCTGGAGCCATCACCCGACGGACGAGAGAACGGCGACGGACACCGAGGCGATGGCCAACTACTGGGCAGATGTATCCGAATGGCAGGTCGGTGTCGACGACACCTACCCGTACCGGATGATCACCATCCGGTCCAACGACGGCACCTACCGCGACCGGAACTGGTCGATCAATTATCCGTGGTGCCGACGCGCCGCCGACGAGGGGCGGCTCGATTGCTTCCTGGTCTACTTCGTGTACCGACAGAATTGGCAACAGACGCTGGACACCTTCACCAGCCAGGTCGGCACCGGCCCGGGCAATCCCCATGAACGCATGATCGCCATGGTCGATGTCGAGTCGTGGGGTGGCCAGATCACCGGCGACCAGTCGGCCGGCGTGAATGCCGTCGTCGACGGGTTGCGGTCGTTCCTCGGCGACCCGCGGCGGGTGGTCGGCTATGGCAACGCCGGCGATCTCGACGCTCTATGGCCGGTCAAACCCGACGGCATCCGGTTGATCGTCGCCAAGTACTCGACCACCCCGCCTGCCTATCCGGGTCAGATCGGCTGGCAGTACACCGACGGCTCCGGTTATGGGCCCGGTCCCCAGGGCGCGCCGCCGTTCGGCAACTGCGACATGAACACCTCGGACCTGTCGACCGTGGACTTCGCCGCCGCCTGTGGGGTAGCGACCCCACCGCCGCCACCTCCGGCCCCGAGCCCGGCGACCGCCCGCGTGCGCCGCCCCGTGAAGCGGCCGGCACGCGGGCGAAACGTCAGTGCGCCGCTTCGAACGCCTCGAGAACCGCTAGCGGAATCCGACCACGATCGCTGACCTCGTAGCCGTTCTTCACCGCCCACTTGCGGATCGCCTGGGTCTGCTCCTTGCTGTGAGTACCGCCCGTATGCGCCCGGCGAGGTGCCCGCGTCGTCGCGTTTCGCGACACTGCCACGTACTTCTCAAGCGCATCGCGGAACTGCTGCGCGTGCTTAGCCGACGTATCGAACTCGTAGTTTTTGCCGTCCAGACTCCACTTCACGGTTTCGTACTTGTCCAGTACCTTGCCGTCGATGTCGTCGATGACCTGCACGATTTCTTTCTTCGCCATGTTCTCTCCTCTTCGCTGAGCCGGGAGCCGACCGTGCTGATCGGTCCTCGGTGGATACAGGGATTACCCCACGTGCAAACCTGTCCTTATCGCGGGAACTCCGCTGCATGCTCTCGTGGCGATACTATACGCGCCGGATAAGAGTCAGCTTATTGCGCGTCGGAATCCGCACTCGGCGAGTCGTGGCCCAACCGCTGCCGTTTCCGAGGTTCAGCTCGGCGTAACCCCGTCACTGGGCAGCGGCGTGTCGGTAACGCCGGAAGTGGGTCGACCGTCCGAATCCGAACCGCCGACCAATGCGGCGGGCGCGCGTTCGGCGGCCGAAATCTTTCGGAAAGCCGTTGGGGTGGCGACGAACCCGGAGCCCGACCGCGACTCGAGGCAGTACACGCCGCCCGTCGTGACGAGGCAAGAGAAACGGCCGACGGAAATTGTCTCACCGAAGTCGACAATCGAACTCCGGTAGAGGACCGGGAATTGAATGTCGCACATATCGAGTTGTGGACCCTGGGCGTCGAGGGTGGCAAATCGGACGGTACCGTCGCAACCGGCCGGGTTCGGCCCGCCTGCCGGAGGAGGCGATTCCGTATCACCGATCCGGCACGCGAGGGTACGTCGATCGTCGATTCCGGTGGAACAATTCACGGTGCGGTCGGGGGTAGAGAAGTGGAATGCCGACGTGTCCTCCAGCTCACCGTCGGGCGTCGTCGATCCTTGGTGATAGCGTGAGTTCTCCGCGCGCGGAGCCATCGCGATCACCCGACCGAGGGACCAATCCGGAAGGTCATCGGGTGCGTCCTCGGGTACCCGGCTGACCGTGGTTGTCGCCGCCGTACTCGATTCGGTGGACAGTTCGTCGGTCGGCGGTAGGACGATCGACGACGGCTGGGTGTCGGCGTTCAGCGAGCATGCGGTGGCACCTGCGGACAGCAGCGTGATCACCGCGGTCGACACCACGAGGAAGGTCCGCCGATGCCGCCCGGCGTGCCTGAGCGGCCGTCGGGGCTGTCCGTACCCTTGCACTGTGTCGACCCCCAAGATCGTCCTGTTCTACGTATTTGCGCCGCTGCCCGATCCGGAGGCGATCCGCCTGTGGCAACACACCCTGTGCCGGGCGCTGGACCTGCGCGGCAGGGTCATCGTGTCACGCCACGGGATCAACAGCACCGTCGGCGGCGAGCTCGATCAGGTGAAACGGTACGTCAGAACAACCCGGGAATACCCGGCGTTCCGCGACGCCGACGTGAAGTGGTCGACCGGAACCGGCCGTGACTTCCCGCGACTGTCGGTGCGAGTGCGCCCGGAGATCGTCACCTTCGGCGTCCCCGACGAGATCGACGTCGCCGCTGGCGGTGGCGTGGTCGGCACCGGCACCCGGCTCAGCCCGGACGACCTGCACCGGCTCATCGACGCACGCGGCGACGAGGTGGTCCTCTTCGACGGCCGCAATCAGGTGGAATCGGCGGTCGGCCGGTTCGCCGGTGCGGTGACGCCGCCGGCCGAGACGACTCGCGACTTCGTCAGGCTCCTCGACGACGGCGCCTACGACGACCTCAAGGGACGGCCGGTGGTGACCTACTGCACCGGCGGTGTGCGGTGCGAGGTGCTCAGCGCGTTGATGCGCGCCCGCGGATTCGGCGAGGTGTACCAGCTCGACGGCGGGATCGTCCGGTACGGCGAACGATTCGGCGACGACGGCCTGTGGGAGGGCTCGCTGTACGTCTTCGACGACCGGATGACCGTCGATTTCAGCGACCGCGCCAAGGTCGTCGGCCGGTGCGCCGAATGCGGCACCGCAACAAGTAATGTCGCGAACTACCCGGATGCGCTGGGCCGGGATCTGGCGGTGATTTGCGACGGGTGCCTCGGGGCGCTGAGCCGGTGAGCCGGCCGCCGATCCCGGTGATCCTCGTCGCCGGCTTCCTCGGCTCCGGCAAGACGACCCTGCTCAATCACCTGCTCCGACAGGGCGGCGCCGGACCTGGGGTCGCACGGACGCGAATAGGGGTGCTGGTCAACGACTTCGGTGCCATCAACATCGATGCGTTACTGGTCGCCGGGCAGGCCGACGGCACCGTCAGCCTGACGAACGGCTGCATGTGCTGTGCCACCGACCGGGACGGCCTGGAGGCGGCACTCGGTGCGCTCGCTCGCCCGTCGGCGGGTATCGACGCCATCGTCATCGAGGCGAGCGGCATCGCCGAACCCAAGGCACTGATCCGGATGATCACCGGCCTCGCCGACCCTCGCCTGCGCTACGGCGGACTCGTGTACGTCGTCGACGGCGCGACCTTTCGCCGGATGCGCGGCACCCATCCCGAACTCGACGGACACGTCGCGGTCGCCGATCTCGTCCTGCTGAACAAGAGCGACGTCGTCGAGGACATCGAGCGCGCGCAGCTGGAAAGACTGCTGGCGGAGCTCAATCCGACGGCCCCGCGGGTGGTGACCGTCGATGCGGCGATCGATCCGCGGATCCTGTTCGACGAACCGGCCGTCGATCGCGCCGACGGGGCAGGAGCGCAGAGTGGGCCGCGCCAGCTCGCACTCGACGAACTTCTGGCCCCGGGGGATCACCCCCGCGACGACCACGAGGACGATTCCGATCGGGACGGCCCCCCGTGCGGCCATTCCCACCACGACGGTGCCGAGCGCTGCGGCCATCGCCACCTGCACGATCGGTACACCTCCATATCGTTCGAGACCGAGGAGCCGATGGACCCGCGTCGGCTCGCGGACTTTCTGCGCGAGCCCCCGCCGGGCTGCTACCGCGTCAAGGGCGTGACCTGGTTCGACCGTCCCGGACACCGGCAGCGCTACGTCGTCCACTCCGTGGGCGGATTCGTCCGGACTCACCGCGAGTCGTGGGCGGGCCGGCCGCGCGCGACGACGATTGTGGCGATCGGCACGGACCTCGACGCCGATGCGGTGCGGGCACGACTGGCCGCTGCGGTCGCGACTCCGGATACCGCCGACGACGAGTACGGCATCCTGCACATCACCCGTCACCTGCCGCATCCGTGACCGGGTCCGGCGGCCACGCGCACGGTTGAACGCGGAGTGGGGCGCTCACCGCTGACCGCCGACGGGCCGCTCACGGTTCGCCACCGGACCGGGGTGCTCACGGCCGTGTCACAGCTCCCTAACGAATTCCCGCAGCCCTGGTCATCGATTTCCCAAATCGGCATCGAGCCTGCTTCACTGTGACAGTTGTGACTATTGTGGCCAGTGTTGCGCTATGGAAGGAGTGCGGCACCGGGCGTCCCTTCGCGCGCCCGGCGCTCAACCGGTGATGACCCAGAAACGACACGGACAGACCACTCGGAAAGCTCGAGCCGTCGTGGCAGCGGCTCTGCTGGCCGGATCGACCGCGCTGTCGGTCGCCGGCCCGGGCGTCGCATCGGCGGCTCCGGGCGCGCCCGCCGCACCCGCCGCACCGGCGGCGCCGGCCGCACCCGCGGGCAAGCTGCTGGCCGGCAAGACGATCTTCCTCGATCCCGGCCACCAGGGCTCCAGCGCGGGCCGCAACCTGTCGCAGCAGGTGCCGGACGGCCGGGGCGGCACCAAGGACTGCCAGACCTCCGGCGCGACCGGCGTCAACGGCGCCAAGGAGCACACCGTCAACTGGCAGATCACGCAGCTCGTCAAGTCGGGTTTGGAGAGTCAGGGCGCTCGCGTCCAGCTCAGTCGCCCCGATGACACCGGTTGGGGCGGGTGCGTCGACCAGCGCGCCGCCGCCGCAAGCCGGTCCGGCGCCGCGGTCGCGGTCAGTCTGCACGCCGACTCCACTACGACGGGCACCGACAAGGGCCGCAAGGGCTTCCACATGATCGTGCCGAAGTTGCCGATTCCCGACCCCACCGCGAACCGGGTGCAGTCAGGCGACGGGCGCAAGGCGTCGACCGCGATGCGGGACGCCTTCCAGAAGGCGGGCTTCACGTCGGCCAACTACGCGGGTGTGAACCAGGGAATCCAGACGCGCGGCGACATCGCCGCGGTGGCCCTGACGAAGGTGCCCGCCGTCTTCGTCGAGATGGGTAACCTCTCGAATCCGACCGACGCGGCCGCACTGTCCGGCCGGGACGGTCAGCTCAAGTACGCGATGGCGATCACCAACGGCATCCTCAACTACGTGCGGCCGGGTGCCGCGGCACCGGCGACTCCCGGTACCGGATCTGGCCAGGGAACCGGCAACTCGACGGCACCGTCGACGACCCCGCAGTCGGGCGACACCTCCGACGAACTCGGGGCGGTGCTGCCGTTCGTCCAGCAGCTACTCGGCACCAAGGATCCGGTCGAGATCGCCAAACTCCTGCTGACGCAGGGGCAGGACGCGTCCGCGCAGGTGTTGAACGCGATGTTGCAGGTGGTCTACGGCCTCTTCGGGGGCAAGCTGCCGATCGGCTGAGCACGTGCCGGTTGACGTCTAGGGTCGTCATCATGGGGTTGAAGGATCTCTTCGTCATGGACACGCCCGTGCCGACCTTGCGTGGCCGCAAGGTGCTGATTACCGGCGCCGCCAGCGGGATCGGCCGAGCGACGGCGCTCGCCGCGGCTGCCGAGGGCGCCGAACTGGTGCTCACCGACCTGCGCGCCGAGCAACTCGACGCGGTGGTCGCCGAGATTCTCGACACCGACGGCACCGTGTTGTTCCATCTCGCCGGCGACGTGTCGGATTACGACTGGGTCCGCCAGTTCGCCCGGCAAGTCGACGCCGAGGTCGGCGTGATGGACGTGGTGATGAATATCGCCGGGGTGTCGGCGTGGGGCACGGTGGAGAACCTCGAGCACCGGCACTGGCAGAAGATGGTCGACGTCAATCTGATGGGACCCATCCACATCATCGAATCCTTTGTGCCGCAGATGGTTCGACGGGGTGCCGGTGGCCATCTGGTGAACGTCTCATCGGCCGCGGGGTTGCTTGCGCTGCCGTGGCACGCCGCGTACAGCGCGAGCAAATTCGGCATCCGAGGAGTGTCGGAGGTGCTGCGGTTCGATCTACGCAGGCACGGCATCGGCGTGTCGCTGGTGTGTCCCGGCGGCGTCGACACGCCCCTGGTCAACACGGTGGAGATCGTCGGCGTGGACCGCGACGACCCACGGGTGAAGGCCGCGATCGACGACTTCCACCGGGTCGCGGTGAGCCCGGACAAGGCGGCCAAGGCCATTCTCGACGGCGTCCGCAAGAACCGGTTCCTGGTCTACACCTCGTTCGATATCCGCTTCGGCTATTGGTGGGCACGCAAATTTGCGCTGCCCTACGAGGTCGCGATGCGCTTTGCCAACGACCGATTCGATCGGCTTGCGCGTATCGTGCGCGAATCGCCGCGCCGCTCGTCCGCCGATACGGCCGGCGCCGACGCGAGCGGTGCGGGCGGCGCAGGTGGCGTGGGTGGCGCCTCCACCGACACCGGCATCCCATCCGACCCCAACTGAGCTGTGGCTCAGCGGTTTCCGGAGTCGTCGCCGACGGTGTTCGCGAAGTCGCGGCCGAACGCGCCGACGGACTTCTTCGCCGCCGAAGCGGCGTCGCTGCGCTGGCTGCGGGATGCCGGAGCTCCCGTTGTCGATGTCATCGACGTCTCGCCAACCGGAATCGAGTTGCGGCGGTTGGGCTCCGCGCGACCCGACGCGTCGGCCGCCCGACGCTTCGGTGCTGCGCTGGCCCGGATGCACGACGCCGGCGCGGCGGCCTTCGGGGCGCCACCGGACGGCTACACCGGACGCCAGTACATCGGTGAGCGGCCGATGAGCTCGGCGACGCACTCGACCTGGGGTGCGTTCTACGCCGCCGAACGTGTGCTGCCGTTCCTGGACCAAGCGGTCGTCGCGGGCAATGTCACCCCCGACGACGAGGCCGTCACCCGTGATGCGTGCGCGCTGATCGCCGAGGGGCTGTTCGATTCCGACGGTGCCGGTGGGGCCGAGCCACCGAGTCGGATACACGGGGACCTGTGGAACGGCAACGTGATGTGGACTCCCGACGGGGTGGTGATGATCGATCCCGCTGCGCACGGCGGACATCGGGAGACCGACCTGGCGATGCTCGATCTCTTCGGTTGCCCGTTTCTCGACGACGTTCTCGCGGCCTACGACGAGGAACACCCCCTTGCGCCGGGCTGGCCTCGGCGGGTACCGCTGCATCAGTTGCATCCGCTGGCTGTGCACGCCGTGGGGCACGGTGCCGGTTATGGGCGGGCGCTCGGCCGGGCGGCGCGGGCGACCCTTGCGCTGGCGGATGCGGACCGTGCGCCGGGGAGCGCTGATGAGTGACGTGTCGGATCCGTCGGTCCTCGTGGTGTCGGCGACGCGGGCGGAGGCGCGATATGTGCCGTCGGGTGCGCGACTGTTGATCACCGGTATCGGCAAGGTGCGCGCGGCGACCGCGCTCGCCGGTGTGCTGGCCGGGGAGGGACCGCCGGTCCGGGAAGTGCTCAACATCGGCACCGCGGGTGCGCTGCGCGGTCATGCCGGTCTGTTCCAGCCGTCGGTGGTCGTCGAACACGACATCAGCAGTGCCGCGCTGCGGGCGATGGGATACCCGATCGTCGATCGCTGGGACCTCCCCGGCGGTGACGGGACGGTACTCGCGTCCGGCGACACGTTCGTCGCGGACGCCGGCCGTCGCGCCGAACTCGCCCGCGACGCCGACCTCGTCGACATGGAGGGTTGTGCGATCGCTTACGCCGCAAACCATTTCGGTGTCGGCTGCCGAATCGTCAAGGTGGTCACCGATGCCGCCGACGACGGTGCGATGGACTGGCCGTCGCTGGTCGACGACGCGGCGGCGCGACTGGGCGAGTGGCTGGAGCAGAACCTGCGTTGAGTTCGGCGCGACGCGGTGTCGGCCGCGCGGTGGTGGTTTCGATACGCGACTCGCTGCGCTCGCCGCTACTCAACCACCGGGACCTGGTGACTGGCCGTGCTTGCCGCTACTCAACCGCCGGGAGCAGACGGACTGGCGGTGCTCCTCGCCGGTCGACCACCGGGAGTAGGCCGACTGGCTGCTTGCACGGCTTTGCCCGCTGGTCGAGTAGCCGTGAGGGACGAGCGGCGTATCGAGGCTAGCGGCTCTCGTGCGGTGGTGGTTTCGATACGCGACTCGCTGCGCTCGCCGCTACTCAACCACCGGGACCTGGTGACTGGCTGTGCTTGCCGCTACTCAACCACCGGGACTTGGTGACTGGCTGTGCTTGCCGTACTCAACCACCGGGAGCAGGCCGACTGGCGGTGCTCCTCGCCGGTCGACCACCGGGAGTAGGCCGACTGGCTGCTTGCACGGCTTTGCCCGCTGGTCGAGTAGCCGTGAGGAACGAGCGGCGTATCGAGGCTAGCGGCTCTCGCGCGGTGGTGGTTTCGATACGCGACTCGCTGCGCTCGCCGCTACTCAACCACCGGAGCAGGCCGACTGGCTGCTTGCACGGCCTTGCCCGCTGGTCGAGAAGCCGTGAGGGACGAGCGGCGTATCGAGGCTAGCGGGCCTAGCCGACGTGGATCAGCGGCGGTTGCGCGATCGGATCGTCGGGTAGCTGACCGTCGGGGCGTCATCGGCGTCGCCGTCGTAGCCACCGCCCGTCGGGGCGGCTGCGGGCGCCGCCGACGGGTTCGGCCGCGAGCTGCGGCGGGGTGGCGTATCCGCCGCACGACGTCGCGGTGCACCGTCGCGCGCTGGCGCGACCGGAGCCGGCGGTGCGTCGGCATCGCCGACGGGCGCCGAAGCCATCATCGCCGCGTCGTCGAGGTTCTCGCCGGCGCGCGACCGCTGTACCTGGCCCGCTGTCGTTCGTTTCCGTGGTGGCGGTGCCGTGGCGTCGTCGGAGCGTGCGGAGTCGGAGCGTCGGCGTCCCGCACCGTTTGCGGTGTCCGCGGCCCGGTCCGTCGGCCGGCGGCGCGGCGCAGCGGCCTTCGACCGTTCGCGCGTCTCGTCCCTGGCTTCGGCGGACCGTCGTGCTCCGCTGCCCGCGCGGGCTTCCCGCCCGGCACCGGTGTCGCCGCTGCGTCGAGTCGCGGACCGGCGGCGCGCGGTCGACGTGCGGACCTCGTCGGAATCGTCCGCCGAGGTCGCGCGGCTTTCGGCGACAGCACGCCGCGGGCGGGTGGCCTTGGTCATCTCGGGCTTGTCGGCGGCGCCCGCTCCGCCGGTTGCTCCGGCCGATGCGGTCCGCTCGTCGGACGGCGCCCGGTCCGCGCGTGCCCGGCCACCGGCCGCGCGGTCCGCGCGTGAACGGGCCGCCCCCACAGCTTCGGTCGCCTTCCGGGAGCCACTCCGATTCTGGCGCGGCCGATCACTGCCGCCCGAACTCGGGGTAGGCCGCGCGCGCCGCTTGCCGCCCGATGCACCGGCGGCACCGCGGGTGACGTACCAGCGCCCGATCACCAGGGCGAGGGTCACGAGGAAGGTGACGGCCATCCACGGGAAGTCGGCCGCGATCGGCGGCAGCACCTTGAAGATGACGCCGCGCAGCCCCGACGTGGTGCCGGCATTCAGCGCATAGAGCGTGATGATTCCGACGAAAAAGGCGATAAGCGGCGGCTGTGCACCCGCGGTGAACAACGCGCGCCGCCGGACGGCGAGCGCTGCCGTCACACAGCCGACCAGATAGCAAAAGTTGAAGATCGATCCGAGGCTGTTCGAGCTCTTGGCGTCGATCGCCGCGCCGATCGCAGTAATGACGGTGGCCACCAGCACCGCTCCCCACCAGGGGACACCGCGCACCGCGGGCAGGACCGACTGTTGATCGGCGGGCACCGTTGAGCGGCTCTGTTGCGGAAAAGGCACATGTAGACGGTACCGGTTGCACCCCGGAATTCCCTTAACCGCCGGGCGATGTTGACGCGCGATCGTGGCTCGCCGCCGGATCTCGCCGGTCGCTGGCGCCGTTGACGTCGTCGGTGAACCGGACGGCGCGTCGTGCTGTGTCGTCGATCACGTCGGGCGTGTGTGGCTCGTCCAGATCCCCGAGCGCCTCGAGCTCGGCGAGCTTGCGGGCTGTCACGCCCAAGCGGGTGTCGATCGCACCGACCGCCGTGTTGTACGACTCGACGGCCCGACGCAGTGATCCGCCAACCCGGTCAAGATGACCGAGCACCGATTCGAGCCGGTGATGCAATTCGATTCCAAGTCGATGGATGACCGCGGCATCCTGGGCCATCGCATCGTGGCGCCAGCCGAGCGCGACGGTTCGCAACAATGCGACCAGGCTTGAGGGGGTCGCGAGCACGACATTGCGGCCGAATCCGAAGTCGATCAGCGTCGGGTCGGCCCGGGCTGCCGCCTCCAGCACGGCATCGCCAGGTACGAACATCACCACCATCTCGGGGGTGTTGTCGAATGCCGACCAATATGCCTTGCCGGACAGTGTCGTGATGTGCGACCGCAGCGCGCGGGCGTGCTCGGCGAGTAGCTCGCGCTGCCGATCCGGGTCGTCGCAGGACGCGGCCTCCAAGTAGGCGTGCAGCGGCGCCTTGGCGTCTACGACGAGGTTGCGCCCGCCGGCGAGCCGGACCACGAGATCCGGTCGCACCTCGCCGTCGGCCGACGTGCCGGACACCTGTGTGTCGAAGTCGCAGTGCCGGCTGAGGCCGGCGACCTCGACGACCCGTTCCAGTTGCATCTCGCCCCAGCGGCCGCGGATATGCGGGGTGTGCAGGGCGTTCGTCAGGGCGCGGGTTTGGTCGTTGAGCCGCATCGAGAGGGCATGCATGCCGCGGACCTGCTCGGACAATCCGGCGTAGGCCCCGGCTCGCTGGTGTTCGACCCGCCGCAGCTCGTCGGAGAGCTGACCCAACACCGCCCGCAGCGGGTCGACCACGTGGGTGAGCTGGGCGCCGATCGCCGACGATTGCCGCCGGGCGGCATCCTCGGACGCCGTCGACAGCGAGCGAGCGGCCAGCCCGTGCGAGTCGCGAATGGCATCGGCCTCGGCGCGGGCCGCAGCCAACGGGGCCGCGGCATGCGCCGACTTGGCCAGCCACCCGAGGACGGCGCCCAGCAGCAAGCCGCCGGCCAGTGCGATGAAGACCTCGATCATGTCCGCGATGATGCCCGGCGGCACCGACAGCCAGCGGGTGGCTCAGGCCGCCGCGGCCGCCTCCCGGTCGAGCAACGATCGCTTGATGTCCAGGCCGTAACGGAATCCGCCGAGCGAGCCGTCGCCGCGCAGCACCCGATGGCATGGCACGAACAGCGCGGCCGGATTGCGGGAACATGCGGCCGCCGCGGCACGGATTGCGAGCGGATTACCGGCCAGCTCGGCGAACCGGGTGTAGGTGACGGGTGCGCCTGCCGGGACCTGCCTCAGCACCGGCCACGCGTGCTCCAGGAACGGCCCCGACCGTGAGGTCACCGGCACCGACATCGGCGCCTCGTGATCGCCGGCATAATAGGCGGCCACGGCGTCGGTGATCGGCGTCAGCGACGTCGAGCGACGCCAGTCGGCGGGCCGCAGCTGCCGGTGCACCAGTGCCGCGAGGTATCCGGGGTCATCGGTCCAGCCGGAGGCGAGGACCTGTCCGGAGTCGGTGGCAACGATCGTGAATGGGCCGTCGGGGGTGTCGATCGTGGCGTACGCGGTGGTGCCGGTGGCCGGGTCGTGCTCGACGGTGGCGGGCGTAGCGGGTGTGGTCATCTCGGGCCTCTCGGTTGAGTGCGGAAAGTGTGTCGGTGGTGGCTGGCTCGGCATGGAGACGCCGAGCCGCCGTGTGTGGCTCATCGATCGGTGCCGACCAGCCGGTGCCGCCACAGATGCATCGACGCGTAGGAGCGCCAGGGCGCCCAGTGCATCGTTGCGCCCAGGTCGACGCCGAGGTCGGCGGCGGCCTGCCGGACCACGAGGTCGCGATCCAGCAGCGTGTCCGGATCGCCACTGATCTGCATGGCGACGTAACTGGCGGTCCAGTCGCCGACTCCGGGCAGTGCGACAAGTCGGTGACGCAACTCTGACGCGGGCAACCCGGGGTGCAGTTCCATCGTTCCGTCGGCGATCGCACGGGCCGCGCCGACGATCGCCTCGATCCGTCGTGCGGGGCCCCGCAGGATCCGGTGACCCGACTCGGCGATCGCGGCCGGGGAGGGGAAACGCAGCGTCGGTGCGTCCGGCGCGGCATCGGGTGCAGCGGTGCCGGCCGTCTCGCCATGCCCGGACGGTTCGGTTGGTTCGCCGAGAGCACGGACTAGGTCGGTGACGTGGGTGCGGGCCGCCTTCACGCTGATCTGCTGCCCGATCATGGTGCGCATCAGCGATTCCGCGGGGTCGACGCTGCCGGGCACGCGCACTCCCGGGGCAGCGTCGATCAGCGGGGCGAGGGCAGGATCGGCGGACAGCGCCGCCTCGGCCGCCGCGACGTCGGCGTCGAGGTCGAGTAGGCGGCGCATCCGGTTGACGGCGACCCCGAGATCGCGGACGTCGAGGCGACGGAGCCGGACGAGCATGTGCCGGTCTCGGGGCTCGACGGTGACGTCGGCCGGTCCGTGCGGCAGCGACAGCACCCGACGATAACGCCAGCGGGCGACGGCGCCAGTGCCGACATCGTGGTCACCGGAACCGTCGTCGATGGGGGCGCCGTCGAGGCGCGTCGTCCCGACGAATCGCTCCAACCCTTCGACCGCGTGACTGCCGAGATACCAGCCGAGCCACGACGCATCGAGTGGTTCACGGTGCGCCAGGCGCAGCGAGATGTCGGTACCCGGGGTGGCGCCGCTGGAGTCGCTCGGCGCGACTTCGGAGCGAGAATTCGTCCGCGCCCGCCGCAACTCGCTTGGGGTGAGGCCGAACACGTCGCGGATGGTGTCGTTGAACTGCCGGACACTGGCGAAACCCGCCGCAAACGCGACGTCGGCCATCGGTAGTCCCGAGCACTGGATGAGGATGCGCGCGTTTGTCGCCCGGTGTGCGCGCGCCAGTGCAAGCGGGCCCGCACCCAGTTCGGCCGTGATGACTCGATTGAGCTGTCGGGGCGAGTATCCCAGTCGGGTCGCGAGTCCGGTGACCCCGTCGCGTTCGACGACACCGTCGGCGATCAGCCGCATAGCGCGAGACGACAGATCGGCGCCGACATTCCACCGCGGTGACCCCGGCACCGCATCGGGTGCGCAGCGCCGGCACGCCCGGAACCCGCGCTGCTGAGCGGCCGCGGCGGTCAGGACGAAATCGACGTTCGCCGCACGCGGTGTCTGCGCGGGACACGAAGGACGGCAGTAGATTCCGGTTGTCCGGACCGTGACGAAGAACTGTCCGTCGAATCGAGTGTCCCGGGCACTCAGTGCGCGATAGCAACTGTCGAAGTCGAGGGCAGCGGGCGCGGGTGCAGTCGTGGTCACCACCCAACAATGGCACGCCGACAGCCCGGCGGCTGGCGGGAATCGGACATCGCAGATACGTATATTCCCCCGGGTTGTCGGTGACGTAGGCCACACCATTTGGCACCATGGGACCTATGAGCACACCCTTGCGTGGTGCCCGACATCGAGGTCGGGGCGACGAGCTGCCGCTGTCGGAGTTCCCGGCGTGGGGGCTGGAAATCATGATGGGGCTGTACGGTCCCGAGACGATCAAGCAGGCGTGCGCCGACGTGCCCGCGGACCCCGACGGACAGCGCCCGCCGGAACCGCCGGAGGCCGCCGTCCGGGGCGATTCCGGTCGTCCCGCGGCACGCGATATGTCGCCGGACGACGGGGCGTCGAATGCCGCGACGATCGATCGATCCGTGACCGATCGGCAGCCGACCGATGCGCGACGCGACAGCTCTGCTGGGGCCGGCGCGCAAGCCGGCGGTGACCAGGATGTGTACGAAAAGCCGCTCTCACCGCTGCAGGCGGAGATCGAGGCGGTGACCGCGATCGTCGACGTGCTGGGCCGCCTGTTCCGGCGCCGCTGATCCGCGCACCCGCCCGACCGGTCGGCCACCCGACCGGCATCGCGTATGTGAGGATCGGGATGTGACTGACTCCTCCGATGCACCCCAGCCTGCATCCCAGTCCGACGGCACCGCATCCGGCAGCGCCGATACCTCCGGCGCAGAAAATCGGAGCACCGACGACGCCGCTTCGGCTGACCCGACACCCGAGCCCGGCCGTGCTGGTCGGCGTTACCCGACCCGCGCCCAGGTCTGTCTGAGCGGCCTCCGCGCGTCGTCGGTGGTATCGCTGCAGATCATTCTGGTCGTCGGCGCGATCGCCGTGCTCTGCTGGCTGCTCGGCCAAGTGTGGGTCATCGTGCTCCCCATACTGCTGGCGATCATCGTGTCCACCATCCTGTGGCCGCCGGTGCGATGGCTTCGCAAGCGGGGGCTCCCACCCGCGCTCGCGTCGCTGCTGATGATGCTCGTCGCGATCGGCGCACTCGCCGGTGTGATCGGCCTGATCGTCCCGTCGATCGTGGATCAAGCCCCGGAGCTAGCCTCCCGTGCCGGTGACGGAGTCCGACGCCTGCAGGACTGGGCACAGGGCCCACCGCTGAACGTGCAGGACGATCAGCTCAACAACGTCGTCGCGACGATCAACGAGAAGCTGTCGTCGAGTGCGTCGATGATCGCTGCGGGCGTGTTCAGCGGTGTCGGTACCGCGACGTCGATGGTGGTGACACTGTTCACCGCGTTGATCCTGGTGTTCTTCTTCCTCAAAGACGGCCCGAAGTTCGTGCCGTGGCTGAATCGGACGGTCGGGAACCCGCCGGCCGACCATGTCGGCGTCGTCCTGATACGGATGTGGAACACGCTGGGTGGCTTTATTCGCACGCAGGCCATCGTCAGCTTCGTCGACGCCACCCTGATCGGTGCCGGCCTGTTCATCCTGCAGGTGCCCCTGGCTGGCGTGCTGATCGTCATCACCTTCCTGGGCGGGTTCATTCCGATCGTCGGTGCCTTCGTCGCCGGTGCCCTCGCGGTGCTGATTGCGTTGGTGTCCAACGGAGTGACCATCGCGCTGATCGTGCTCGGCATCATCCTCGCCGTCCAGCAACTCGAGGGGAACGTCCTGCAGCCGTGGCTGCAGTCCAAGTCGATGGATCTGCACGCGGTCATCGTCCTGTTGTCGGTGACCTTGGGCGGCAAACTGTTCGGCATCACCGGTGCCTTCCTGGCGGTGCCGGCGGCGGCGTCGCTGGCCGTCGTGCTTCGCTATATCAACGAGCAAGTCGCCCGGCGAGCCGGAGAAACCCTTCCGCCGCAGGGCGAACCGGTGACGAAGAATGTCGGCGTACCCGACGACGATTCATCCTGAGTTGCTGACGATAAGCGGTCGGGCTCCCGCGCGACCAGGCACATCGCGGATGTCGGTGCCGCACTAGTTATCCCGGATCGCATTGTCGGGGTTGTCGTTGTTGTCCCCAATTTTCCTATTGCGGGCATCGCGCGTCCGATGTGGGCATAGGCTGACCCGAGCTTGGATCGCAAATGTCCACCACGGGGAGTCGGTCATGCAGCTTGGACGGCATATATCGGCGCGTATCGGTAAGACAACCGGACAGCGGGCCGGCCGCTGGCGCACCGCCCTCGTCACACTGATCGCCGCGACTTCCGCTGTGGGACTGCTGATTGCTGCTCCCGGCACCGCGGGTGCGGTCACTCTCGCCGATCTCGACCGCACGATCAAGGCGGGGATGGCGCAACCCGTCGCCGACGATGTGCTGCTCAGTGGTGACAGCTCGTGGCGAGTCCCCACCGGGCAGGGGCCGGTCTTCGACAATTTCCTGCAGGCGTTCGCCTACAGTGCGACCCGGCCCGACGTGGCGCCGCGCGGGGCCAACGATTGGTCCTGTAAACCGAAGCCCGGGATGCAGCCGGTCGTGCTCGTGCATGGCACCTGGGAGAACGCGTTCAGCAACTGGTCGTACCTGTCCGACAAGCTCAAGCGCGTCGGAACCTGCGTGTACGCACTGAATTACGGGATTCTCGACATCACCCGCGGCGGTGGTGTGGGCGCGGCGCTGATACCCGGGGCATACGCCACCGGCGACATCGCGCAGTCGGCGGAGCAGCTCGCCCGGTTTGTCGATCGTGTTCGTGCGGCCACCGGATCGTCGAAGGTCAATATGGTCGGGCACTCTCAGGGCGGCCTCACCGCGCGGCAGTATCTGAAGTTCGAGGGCGGCGCGGACAAGGTGGACCAGTTGGTCACGCTCGGTGCGACGAACCACGGGACGTCGCTGCTGGGGATCGGGACGCTCGGCCGCACGATCAACAACCTGGGCATCGACGTGCTGGGCCCGATCGCACTCGGCGTCGGAGTGTCGGGGATCCAGCAGGTGTACGACAGCGAGTTCGTCACCAAGCTCAACGCCGGCGGCGACACCGTGCCCGGCGTGACCTACACAGTCGTCGCTACCCGGTACGACGAGGTGACCACCCCATATCCGTCGACCTTCCTGCGCGGGCCGAAGGTCCGGAACATCACGCTGCAGAACGGTTGCCCGGCGGACGTGTCCGACCATCTGGCGCTGAGCTACTCGCCGCGGGCCGCGTCGATCGTGCTGAACGCCTTTGGTGCGCGGACGCCCGACGGGAAGCCGGTGCCGGTGGTGTGCGCGCCTAACGCGTGGCTGTTCGGCTGATCCCGCGTCTGATTTCGTAGCAGTTCTGCTCGCTGAGCGGGCAGAACTTCTACCAAAACCGTGTGCCGATAGACTGGACGCCCGTGACTCTCACCCTCGGTATCGTCGGACTGCCCAACGTCGGGAAGTCGACCCTGTTCAACGCGCTGACCCGCAACGATGTGCTGGCCGCGAACTATCCATTCGCTACCATCGAGCCCAATGTCGGCGTGGTGGAACTGCCGGACAAGCGCTTGGACCGGCTGGCCGAGATATTCGCCAGCGAACGCACCCTGCCCGCGACCGTGTCGTTCGTCGACATCGCAGGCATCGTCAAGGGCGCCTCCGAGGGGGAGGGGATGGGTAACCAGTTCCTCGCCAACATCCGCGAGGCCGATGCGATCTGTCAGGTCGTGCGGGTGTTCGCCGACGATGACGTGGTGCACGTCGACGGTCGGGTCGACCCGCTCGCCGACATCGGCGTCATCGAGACCGAGCTGATCCTCGCCGACCTGCAGACGCTGGAGAAGGCGATCCCGCGGCTGGAGAAGGATGCTCGCAAGAACAAGGATCTGGCGGCGACGCTGGCTGCCGCACAGGGGGCGCAGGAGATCCTCAACGACGGGAAAACACTGTTCTCGCAGAAGGATTCGTTCGATCTGTCGGCCGTTCGGGAACTGCATCTGATGACCGCGAAGCCGTTCCTGTACGTGTTCAATGCCGACGAGTCGGTGCTGACCGACGACGCTCGCACGGCCGAACTGCGGGCCGCGGTCGCGCCCGCCGACGCCGTATTCCTCGACGCCAAGGTCGAAAGCGAACTGCTGGAACTCGACGAGGCCGACGCGCAGGAGTTGCTCGACTCGATCGGTCAGGACGAGCCCGGTCTGCGCTCGCTCGCCCGCGCCGGCTTCCACACTCTCGGTCTGCAGACCTATCTGACCGCGGGCCCCAAGGAATCTCGCGCCTGGACCATCCACCGCGGCGACACCGCACCCAAGGCCGCGGGCGTCATCCACACCGACTTCGAGAAAGGCTTCATCAAGGCCGAAATCGTCTCCTTCGACGACCTCGACGCCGCCGGCTCGATGGCCGCCGCCAAGGCCGCGGGCAAGGTCCGCATGGAGGGCAAGGAGTACGTCATGGCTGATGGGGATGTGGTCGAATTTAGATTTAATGTCTAGCTAACGCCCAATCTGAACCTCTGTTTCGATAGGTTGGGTAACGTCCAGAGAAAGACTGATCCCACTGGTGTGTGGTGCTGTCTAGAAGCTCTCCGGACGCCAGCCCGATAGATATTTGTCCGCGAGTTGGAGAATATTGTCGTCACCCAGGTTCTCGCGCACGTTGCTCACGACTTCTTCGACTGTGACTTCAGATTCGAATAGTCCGACGAGAAGCTCCCAGGCGAGACGATCTTCAGATCTGACCTGGCGAGAGCCCATCGATTGTGATCGTGCTGTGGACTTAAGTGAGTGCAGTACCGCTCGCAGCAGAACAGGATCGTCATTAGACGTCAGAGGTGCTTCGCCTGTTGCTGTATGGACGGCATTGTAGATGCGCCAGGCATCCCACTCGCGCGACGGCTCAGCTGGTGAGGTTCGCTGGAGTCGTGCAACAAACTCCTCATGGATCCGCGCTGCGAACGCTTCACTGACGAGGTTGTGCCCCACACCTTCGCGATAGCTCACAATGTGGATGAAATTGAGCTGGGATGAGTACGTTTCAATGCCGTCGAGGATTTGTGAGACTAAGGCTTCTCGCTCGGCTTCATCCCCCACGCGGCGGAGGAGTCGAAGGACCACGCGGCCAACGGAGATATCGCGGCGTCCGATGTCGAAGAAGCCTCGCTCAGCCTTCTCGGGAATGGCGTCGATGAGGTTCAGAAGCGTGATTGATCCAGGGACGACCATCTCGGTTGTAAATCTTGCTTCTAATAAGGTGAGGCCTTCGAGGACGGTTTCGAGCTGTTTAGGGTCCAGGCTGGTCAGATACTGCCTGAGTGCTACTCCGTCGCTGAGAAGCTCAAGGGCGCATTCGGAGTTTCGAAATGCGACGAGTTCGTCGGGTGCGACTCGGTCGAAATAGAGGTTGAGGAAGTCGATGTGGGCCATCCGGTGTGCGGTTCGCCACACGCTGATCCAGTCGGACCCATAGTGGTTGTTCTCGATGTATTGCACGGCGACCGGGAATACACGATTGAATAGCGCCCGAACAACTTCGTCATCATCGGGGAACTTTGCGAGCAGTGCCGCAATGGCCTTCTGGGCCCGGTCGTCCTCGCGGCCCATGATCTCACGTGTGCTCGTGAGTTCATTTCGAAGCTTCGATAGTTGATAGACAAGTTCGGGACGGAAGACGCGAAGTGCCTCCATTGCGAGGAGATCGACCAGATCAACTTCAACACCGAGGCTCTTGATCGTCGACCTGGCGGAGATCGCGTAACGCGTGACGTCACGCATGTTCGAGAACAGCGGATCGATCACTTCCCAGTAGACGTCACTCCATCGGCTGTTGTCGAGTGTGGCGTTCGCGACGGGGGCGAGGATGCGGTCCAATTCTTCGAAAACCTGGGACCGCAGCAGCTTCTCTGGCGCATGTGGAACATCGAAGCTCAACTGGACGATTTTTTCGAGGTACGCCCGTCCGGGGATGCCGTCTTCGGTGAGGGCTTGTTCCACGCGCTCTCTGTCAAAAGCAAGCACGTAAATGATGTTTGGAAAGCTCGCCGTCAAACGGACGAGTTTGAAGATCTCGCGGATCTCGAGAGTGGTGAGACGGTCGATGTCGTCAATGACGACCACGATAGGTTGCGCTAGTGAGACGAGCTCGTTCGTAATCTCTTCCCGCACCTTCTTAGCGCTACGCTCCGCGTCCGTTGTATGGGCAAGTCCGCCGAGCGCGGCTGCGGCGGCCTCACCTACAGCCGCTGCACCCGGAAGCGGAATGAACTGCGACACAGGTTTGAGGACGCTGGCGTACTGAGCGAGCCAGTCCGCAGTCTTCCCGAAGCGGCTCTTGCTGTGAACGTTGAGCTCCGCTGCGATCTCAGTGAGGAAGAAGTTGACGAGCTGGTTCGAGCCGGAGAACATCCAAGGATTGAAGTCGACTACAGTGAGGGCGGGCGCGGCCGCAAATTGTTCGCGCATCAGGTTGATGAATGAGCTCTTTCCGTGCCCCCAAGGCCCCAAGATGCCCACCACGAGTCCCTGGCTCGCGTCGAGCTCCCGGATCGATTCCGCGAAGTCGCGCGCGACCGGTGCACGCCCGAGATCGTCTTCGCTCGAGGAGGTGATCGGCGCGTCGACCGGAGGTCTCTCTTGGCGATCGCTGTTCATAGTGCTAGCAAAGCACGGCCGCCTTGAACCTCGTGAGTGCACCTGCGCAAGCAACGTGTCGATGCAAGCCGCTACAAGCTGAAGGCCGAGCCGGGCGGATGTGGAGCGCTTCGCCGTCGCGGCCCTCGCCCCATCGCTCGTTGGTGGACAGCCGGCAGTGGAGTCGCCTGCTCCGGGCCCGCGAGGTGATGGTCAGGGATCGCCATCTCGCGCCGGCCCTTGTCCTTGAAGACCTGATCGATCGTGGCCGACGGCCTTGCGGCACGACCCCATAATGCGCACCCGGTGGCGGGCGAATGCACGGAGTGCGGTTCCCGCAGACTGCCCTACGTGCGGGCACCTGGTGGAGTTCCGGTTTAACGTCTAGCGTTAATGACGGGATTCGAACTGGTGTCGTGATCAGGGTCGTTCGGGAGCAAGGACTCCGAGCGTTTCGAGGATCGAGCACGGCGACATCGAGCACACCCGGGTGGACAAGCTGCGTTGCTACGTGGTGGCCGTCGGCGGGACGCTCCGTGTCGAGGTCCGGGTTGGCGACGAGTCCCACCAGATCGCCTAGGCGCACCGCCGCTCGTTTCCGATCTGCGATTCATGACTCAATTCGTGACCGTGCCGGTTCGTTCACACCGCCACCAGTGGCTCCTCGGCGTACGCGTTATGGAGCGCCTCGATGAACTCCTGATCCCGGCCAAGGGGTAGGTTCCCGATTCGCCCGATCGGGATGCCGGGGGACCACGAGTTCATCACCGCAGCCGACCAACGTTCGTCAAGGTCGCCCTGGCGGATCTCCTCTGT
Organism: Gordonia sinesedis; assembly: GCA_039527305.1. GTDB lineage: Bacteria > Actinomycetota > Actinomycetes > Mycobacteriales > Mycobacteriaceae > Gordonia > Gordonia sinesedis. The sequence continues at coordinate 94,208 of BAAAJU010000005.1, forward strand.
CCGCTGGGGTACTCCGAGCGCGTCCAGCCGGCGGGCGATGATCTGCATGGTGATCCCCGGCAGGACCTCGGCCCTCGGCCAGATCACCGACTCCCCATCCCAGAAGGCCAAATTCCAGATAGTGGCCTCGCTCAGCCACCCCGATCGGTCGATGAACGCGGCATCGTCGAAGCCGCTCGCGTTCGCACGCCGGAGCAGGAGCGTCTTGGACACCTCGCCGACGTGCTTGATGCGGGGGAGATGTCGCTCGTGCTCGACGACGTCGAGCGAGAGAGGTCCGAGGGGCGGGGTTGCCGCATCGGTGACCTTGACCAGCATGTCGACGGTCACGCCACTACTGCTGGCCGGTACAAATTCGCCCGGGCGCGACGACATGAAGCAGGTCAGGGACACGTCCTCGGGAGCGTCCGCCAGCGCCTTGCGCAGTTGGTCCAGGACCTCCTCGTCGGGCAGGTGTCTGCCGAACAGCTCGTCGCTCGCGTTCCGGAGCCGGGACAGGTGCAGGTCCAACCCGCGCACTCGGCGGTCGCGGACCTGCATCGCGGTGAAGTGGGCGAACCCGGCGAAGGCCAGCGGCGCCAGGTCCGCCGTCTCGGCGGGCCTACCATTGAGCAGAGTGATTGAAGTGGTCATGAGCGCGACGGTAGGAGTTGACACCAGTGTCAGGGGCAAGCCGAACGACCACAGGCGAAGTGCTGCGGATCGGCGATCTCGCGGCCCTCACGTCGACGACGCCAAGGATGTTGCGCCACTACGAGAACGAAGGGCTCATCGAGGCGGGACGCTCGTCCACCGGCCAGCGCCTGTTCGCTCCGGCCGTCGTCGACCAAGTTCGCTCCATCCGCCGGCTGCTCGCGGCCGGGCTGCCACTCGAGGCCATCCGCGAACTCCTCGACTGCATCCACGACACCGACCGCCTCGAGCCGTGCGCGGTGCCATTGCTCGTCGAGCACCTTCAGGCGTATGACGGGCGCATCGCCGAACTCAGGACCACCCGAGACGCGTTGCAGGGTCTGATCGACGCGTCGAACGGCTGACGATCGCCCAGCTCGGTCACTGACGCGGCTCGCGTCATCCGCCGACGGGGATCAGCGCACCCGGAATGAGCGGTGCGCCGAGAGTGTCGACCGTTCGAATGGGTCCCGCCGGTTCCGCGCACTGAGTGCTAGCATCGATGCTAGCAACGGGGAGGTATGGCATGTCTTCCATCGTGGTTCGCGGGCTCGACGAGTCGGTCAAGGCCAGGCTGGCCGCTCAGGCGAAGGAGCACGGGCGCTCCATGGAGGCCGAGGTTCGAGACATCTTGACCAAGGCCGCGACCCGCCCGAACATCGGGTTGGCGCTATTGGAGGCCGCCCAGGCGGCCGGTGGTGTCGATGAGCTGCCGATTCCGGAGCGCACCGATACCGCTCGGTCGGTGGACTTTTCATGATCGTTCTCGACACCAACGTCATTTCCGAGGTGCTCAAGCCCCGACCTGACGCGCGTGTCGTCGCTTGGCTGGAGTCGGTGACCGATGACGTGGTGACCACCGCGGTCACCCTCGCCGAGTTGCTGGCAGGACTCCGTAGGATGCCCGATGGCGGCCGAAAGGCTGAGCTCGCAGCGCGGGTCGAGTCGGCGATTCGGCCGTATCTCGCCGCCGGGGCAGTCATCGCTTTTGATGCCGCGGCGGCTGTGCGCTACGCCGACATCCTCGCTGCACGAGAACGAGCGGGACTGCCGGTCTCGACTGGCGACGCACAGATCGCGGCCATCTGTCGGGCACGGGACGCAGCGTGCGCGACGCGCAACATCAAGGACTTCGCCCACACCGGAATCGCACTCATCGACCCGTGGACGGGCGGCGAGTTCGCGTGACGGCGGTCTCTGTCGAAGGGCGACTTGTCTGCGCCGATGGCGCTGAAGCGGCGATCGTTCGTGGACGCTTTCGTCGGCACGTCGAACTCACTCGCGCTGAACCGGGCTGCCTTCGATTCGACGTGGACGCGACGGATGATCCTCTCGTATGGGTCGTTTCGGAACTGTTCGCCGACCGGGCGGCGTTCGATTCGCATCAGGCGCGCCTCCGCGCTAGCGAGTGGGGCGAGGCGACGTCGGGTGTCGCTCGGGAGTACGTCATCACAGTCGTGGGCGAGTAGGCGCGACGCCGCGCAGGAGCTCGATGGTTCTCCATGCCTGGAACCCGCGGAAATGCCGCGTGAGGTCGCGGAATACGCGACCCCACGCGGATTCTCCGGCGACGGCCGACCGCTCGCTACGGTGTAGCCCATGACTATCAAGCTCGAGAACGTGGGCATTGCCGTCGAGGACCTTGATGCGGCGGTCGCGTTCTTCACCGACCTCGGCCTGACCGTCGTGGGTCTCGACACGGTCAGTGGCGAGTGGGCCGACGCCGCCGTCGGCCTCGACGGCAACCACGCCAAGATCGCGATGCTCCGAACCCCGGATGGCAGCGGACATCTCGAGCTCTTCGAGTACATTCACCCCGCAGCGATCGAGACCGCCCCGACCCTGCCCAACGAGATCGGCATGCATCGTGTCGCCTTCTCCGTCGACGACCTCGACGCAGCTCTGGAGATCGCCGCCCGACACGGATGCCACCCGCTGCGCGGCGTCGGCAACTACCAGGACATCTACCGACTGGCATACGTTCGCGGCCCCAGCGGGATCCTGGTGATGTTCGCCCAGGATCTCACCGCCGGCGACTAGGTCACCATGTCGGTGCCGGCTCCTACGATGCGATGCATGGCACACAACGACGGCCGGACCACGTGGGTGATCGTGGCATCCCGGGACCATGCGCGACGCGGTATCGGCGAGGGATTCGTGATGGCGAACCACGGCAAGCGGGCGCCGTTGGCGCGCATGGACATCGGCGACGGCATCGTCGTCTACTCGCCGAAGACGACCTTCCCCGACGGTGAACCCCTCCGCGCGATCACCATCGTGGGCGAGGTCACCGGCGACGCTCCGGAACCCAGCACCATCATCCCCGGCGGGTTCCGCCGGGCCGCCTCGCTACGGGAGATCGCGCCATTGCCGCTCGATCGCATCCGGGACCACTTTCCGGTGAGCCGCATCCGTTTCGGCAGCTTCGCGCTGTCACCCGACGATGCCGACGCAGTCTGGGCACTGGTCGGGGAGGGGTAGGCCCGAGCGCCCGTCCGCCAACTGTCCGCGGCCCGGCCCATCCGCCTGCCGTCCTGCCGCCTGCGATTCACCGGCCTGTCTCGGTTCGCCCTGCCGTCCGTTCGGGCGCCGACGCTCCGACAGCCGGCCGTCGACCATCTCGTACACGCCGTCCATGCGGTGCAGGTGGGTCGGGTCGTGGGTGACGAGTACGGTTGCGGCCGAATGCTCCTCGGATATCTGCACGAGCAGATCGATGATCTCGGCGCCCCGCTCTTGGTCCAATGCACTCGTCGGTTCGTCGACGAGCAGCAGCGTCGGCTCATTCATCAGAGCCCTGGCGATGTTGACCCGCTGTCGTTGCCCGCCGGACAACTGGCCGGGCAGTTTGTGGGCGTGATCGGCGAGACCTACGCGGTCGAGTAGCCGATCGGCGGTGGCGCGGACCTCGCGTCGCCGGCGTCGGTCAAGTCGGAGGCTCTGCCCGAGACGCGCGGTCACCTCCAACTGTTCGCGAGCGGTCAACGACGCCAACAGATTCGACTGCTGGAACACGAGGCCGATGCGTTGTCGCCGTACCCGAGCGGCAGCGCGGCGCGAGAGCGTGCTCAGCGCGATCCGCGCGCCGGCATGACCGTCATCGTCGGTGGTGCGGCCCCCGGCACCGTCGGCGATCGTCACCGTCCCGGAGTCGGGCCGGATCAGGGTGCCGGCCACCGCGAGCAGGCTCGACTTGCCGGATCCGGACGGTCCGGTCACTGCGACGATCTCCCCAGCGCCCACACGCAGGTGGACGTCGTCGAGTGCGGTCACGGTGCCCTGACCGTCGGGGAACGTGAGCGTTACCCCGGACATATCAAGTGCCGGAACAGATGTGGTCATCGGTTACCTCCCAGGGCGGTCAGTGGATCGGTGGTGATCAGAAAGCGCAGCGCCAGGCACGCGCCCAGCAGGCCCAGGCCGATGATTGCGGCGGCAGGCAGCAGGGTGGTCGATGCGGACACGACGAACGGGATGGCACCGATCAGGCCGCCGGCGAGCGCGGCGACCCCCATGCCGATCAGGGTGCCGACCACCAAGACCACCGACGCCTGACCCAGCGCGTCGCGCACCAGCGACGACGTCGATGCGCCCAACGCCTTGAGGACGGCGACGTCGGGGACCCGCTGCACGGTCCACACGGTGAAGAACGCGCCGATCACCAACGCCGAAATGACAAACAGCAGAACGGTCATCAGCGTCAGCGACCCGTTCTCCGCCTGGTAGGACGGCATCGCGGTCAGCGCGTCGGGTGCGGACAGCACCGTCGTCTGCGTGTCGCGGGCGAGCCGTTGGGTGTCGGTGCCGGCCTCCGGCGTGAACGTGACGACCGTGGCCGCGCCACCCGTCGGAGTCAAGGCCTGCCAGTCGTCCAGCGAGACGTAGACGACCGGACTGTGCGCATACCAGTCGTCGCCGACGACATTCCGCACGGTGAAGGTGCGGTCGCCGATCCGGACCGACCCACCGGCGGAAATGTTCAGGTCTGCCGCGGCCGCCGCGCTGAGATCGACGGTCCCCGACGGGGTTGCATCGCCAGCGCCACCGGCCTCATTGCCCCCGCCCACACCGATCAGCGCGACCGGAAGGGGAGCCGCACCGGGCGTCACCGACTCGATCCGCTGCCGCGCGATGCCGACCGGTGTGGCCGACGGTTCGGCGCGCACCCAGTCCTCCACCTGCGTTGCGGTGAGCGACGATTCGTCGAACGACGGGGCAGCGCCGGTATCGGCGAACGCGACCGACGTTCCGGGCAATTGCTGGACCGCAGAGATGTTCTGGTGCGCGAGACCGGCGGTCAAGCCGCTGAGAAATGTGACGAGCAACGCCACCATCACAACGACGAGGGCGATCAGCGCGAACCGTCCACGCGCACGACGCAGGTCACGAAGGGCGACGTACATCACCAAGATCCTTTCGGGTCGATCCGCCGAACTCCGACGGGACATGACAGCCAGTCTGCGTGTGGCGTGCCCGGTCGCGCGTCGCTCATCGGCACCCCATCGCCCCCGTCCTTAGGTGGCCGCAACCTCGCACTTTCGATGGATGCGGGCGACAGGTACGCGGCTATCCTGGACTGTCGTGCACCCCTCTCCACTGACACCGGTCGTCGCCGCTCTGCGCTGGGGATTGCACGTGCTCGCGGTCGTGCTGAGCGTGGTGGTCGTCGTGCGATGTCTGGTCGCCGACCCGGTGCAGGTTGCTGCCGCGGTGCTGGCGATCGTCTGGCTGGGCGTCTACTTCGCGGGCATCGCGATCATTGGCCGTCGCGGGTGGACCCTGGGATGGCTGCTGACGCTGACTCTCCTCTGGCTCGCGCAACTCGCTCTGAGCCCCGAGGCGGTCTACCTGGTCTTCGTGCTGTTCTTTCTGTACCTGCGCCTGCTCGGTCGTACCGGCGGTCTCGTCGCGGTCGCGGTCTCCACCGCGGTGGCGATCGTCGGCTTCGCGAGTCACTCCGGCTGGTCGGCGGCTGCCGTCATCGGACCGACCCTCGGGGCGTTGGTGGCTGTCATCATCGCCGCCGGATACACCCAGCTCTTCGCCGAGGCCGTCGAGCGGCAACGCCTGATCGACGAGTTGATCGCCGCCCGTGAGGATCTGGCGGAGAAGGAGCGGGCAGTGGGTCGGGCCGCGGAACGCGAGCGTCTCGCCGGGGAGATTCACGACACCGTGGCGCAGAGCTTGTCGAGCATCCAACTGTTGCTGCATGCCGCCGAAGCGTCGACCGGCGAGCAGTCGCGCACCTCGATGTTGTTGGCGCGCAACGCCGCTGCCGACGCGCTTACCGAAACACGGCGTCTCATCGCCGAACTCACACCCGCACCATTGGATGGCCAGTCCTTGGCGGCCGCCCTACGCAGCGTCGCCGACGATGCGGCCGCACACGGCATCGACACCCACGTCAGCGTCGACGGGGTCCCGGGCTTCGTGCCGATGCCCGTCGAGGCGGCGTTGGTGCGCATCGCGCAGGGCACCGTCGCGAACGTCATCCGGCATGCACAGGCGAGCACAATGCACGTCACACTGACCTACGCCGACGACGCGGTGCATCTGGACGTCGTGGACGACGGCCAGGGCTTCGATGTGGCGGGTACCACCGGGTATGGATTGAGCACCATCCGGCGTCGAGTGGCCGACCTGGACGGTGTCGTCGACATTTCGTCCGATTCCGATGGCACCACGGTCGCGGTCACCTTCGAGTTCCCCGAACGGCAGGTTGTGGGGTGATCCGCGTGCTACTCGCCGACGATCACGCCATCGTGCGAGCCGGACTACGAGCGCTCTTGACGAATGTCGCCGACGTCGAGGTGATCGGCGAGGTGTCCCGCGCCGAGGACGCGATCGATGCGTGCGCGTCCGAGCATCCGGACGTCGTACTGATGGACCTCCGATTCGGCGGCGGACTGTCCGGAGTCGACGCCACGCGGCGGATTCGTACCGATACCCCGGGCACCCGGGTTCTCGTCGTCACCAACTACGACACCGACGCCGACATTCTCGCCGCTATCGAGGCCGGTGCCAGCGGCTACCTCCTCAAGGACACCCCGCCGGACGAATTGCTCACCGCCGTCCGGGCGGCTGCGGCCGGTGAGAGCGCGCTATCGCCGACGGTCGCCACCCGCTTGCTCACCCGGGTGCGCGCGACGCCCGACACGACCCTCACGCCTCGTGAGATCGACGTGCTGCGGCGAGTCGCGACCGGCCGCAGCAATCGTGAGACCGCTAAAGACCTCCACCTCAGCGAGATGACGGTGAAATCGCATCTGGTGCACGTCTTCACCAAACTGGGGGTGCGGTCTCGGACGGCGGCGGTGGCCGAGGCGCGGCGCCGCGGACTTATCGACTAGGACCCTGCACCCGAGTGCCTCCGGCCGGGTGCGTCGCGCGGACGTGTGGCCGAGATCTGCCGTCCGGAATCATTATCGGTGCGCCGGACCGTGCGAAGTGGTGGACGAGATCGCCCGGGTGTGCGAGGTTGTCCCCATGGAGGAAGACGTTTCGAGGAGTGAACCGCGGGCCGCGACCCCCCCTGGTACTGGCGCCGCCCCGCCACCGGCAGCTACATCCGGCGCCACACCGCCGCCCGCGACCAAACCGTCGTTCGGCGACCGGCTGCGCTCGTGGGGTCGCAAGGGTGTCGCGGCGCTGATCGCGCTGGTCGTGGCCGTGATCGTCTATTTCATCCTGGCGGCGTTCCTGCCGCGCTGGTGGGCCGGCGTCATCGGCCGCAGCGTCGACGGGTCCTTCGGCCGGGGTATCGGCACCGGACTGGCACTCGGATTCATCTGTACGGCGGTGCCGCTGATCCTGATTGGGCTCGCGGTGCTCTATCGACACCGGCTCAAGAGCGTCCCCTCGGTGCTGCTGGCGCTCGTGGGCATCGTGGTCGCGGTGCCGAACCTCCTCACCCTCGGGGTGGTGCTCGGCCGCGGCAACGGCGCCCACGCCGGGCAACGGATTTTCGACGTCGATGCGCCGGGCTTCCGCGCGTCGACGCTGTGGGGGGCGATCATCGGGCTGGTGGTCGCCGTCGCGATCGCCTGGTTCATCTGGCGGTTCCGCCGCCGCGGCACCGAGCTGAAGCGGGCCCGCGGCCGGGAGAAGCAACTGGCGCGGGAGCAGGGGGAGTAGCGCCCAGCGGTGCACTTGCTGGTGCAGGCGCCCTGCCGCTGGTGAGGGCTAGGGGTGGTGCAGGCGCCCTGCCCGCTGGTTGAGTAGCCGCGAGGTACGAGCGGCGTATCGAAACCAGTTCCTGCCGCATCGCCTCCGGTCGAGTCCTCCCGCGCCTGCCGCATCACCGGGTGCGCTCGGGGACCGTCGTCTGCGCCCTGTCGACGGCGTCGCCCAAGGTCACCTGGACGGTGCGGGATCGGCCATTGGAGTTAACGGTCACCGGGACGGTCTCGCCCGGATTGTGCGTGAGGACCTGCGCCATCAGGTCGGCGTAGTTGCCGATCGTCGCGTCGCCGACCTTGGTCACCACATCACCGGACCTGATGCCGGCGCGATCCGCGGCTCCGCCCGATTGGACGCCCCGCACGGTGGCGCCCGGCTCCGACGCATCGGTGGCAGCCATCGAACCGGTTACGCCGAGAACGGGTTTGGTGGCCTGCCCGTCTTGCAGGAGTTGGTTGGCGATGCGTCGGGCGGCGTCGATCGGGATGGCGAAGCCGAGCCCGTAGGCCTGCACCCCGCCGGGTCCGCTCTGTCCGGTGTTCACGGCGGAGTTGACCCCGACGACCTGTCCCTGCAGATTGACCAGTGGCCCACCGGAATTGCCCGGGTTGATCGGGGTGTCGGTCTGCAGTCCGTTGTACACGGCGACGGAGGATCCGGTCTGGTCGGCGGCGGTCACCGTCCGCGACAGCGCGCTGATGATGCCGGAGGTGACGGTGTTGGACAGGTTCTCCGGGCTGCCGACCGCGACGACCTGCTGACCGACCTGTAGATCCGACGATCGGCCGAGCTGCGCCGGGGTAAGTCCAGATGCGTTCTGTAACTTGATGACCGCGAGATCGTACGACGGTGAGGTGCCCTGCACCGTCGCCCGGTAGGTCTTGCCGTCGGCGGTGGTCGCCTGGATGCGACCGCCGTCTCCTGCACCGTTGATGACATGGTTATTGGTGAGGACGTAGCCGTCCGGCGACAGCACGATGCCGCTGCCGACGCCGGTGCCCTGCGGGGTGGCGACCTTGATGTCGGTGGTCGACTTGGACGCCACCTGCGCCGCATAGGTCACCGATCCGGGCTGAGCGTCGGCTGCGGCCGTCCCATTCGCCGGTGGTGCGCTGAGCACCGGTGCGGCCGAGTTCGACTGATTGTCGAGGAGCGCGCTGCCGCCGACCCCGACGGCACCACCGAGCAGCCCGGCGAGCAGAGCTGTGACAACGATCGGAGTCGTGAGGCGACTGCGGGAGGTCGTCGGGGCTCCGGCCGGCGGTGAGGTCGGTGCACCGATCGGCGCCGACGACGGTCCGAACCCGAGGTGGAGCGGACGGGTGGAGTCGTCGAAGCCGGGTCCTAGCGGCCCACCGTGTGGTCCGGGACCGTACTGTCCCGCCGGGTGTGCGGCTGGCCGGGTGGGGCCTGTCGCGTATGGGCCGGGCGGGTTTGCCGATCCCCAATGAGGTTGACCGTCGGCGATATTCGGCAGATGAGGCGGGCGCGGCGAGTCGTCGGAGTACGGTCGGCCGGGATCGCCGGTCGGCTCGTCTGACTGAGGGTGGTCGGCCCGTCGATACGTGTCGTCGTTCGGGTTGTGCGGTTCGCTAGTCACGGTTCCACGGTGCCGTGAAGTGCTGAGAGCAGACCAAGAGGCGGCGTCGGGATTCCTGGCAGTTTGCTGCGGTGTTTCGTGCCCGCACGGCTGCTTGAGAAACCGACCCGGCTGCTCGTTTTGGTGACCGATCTCGCCGGATGTGCACGTGCCGCATCCGCTGGGATGAGCGAGTGTCACATCCGCTGGCCGAGTTGGTGACCGATCTCGCTGGGATGAGCGAGCGTCGCATCCGCTGGTTGAGTAGCCGCGAGGAACGAGCGGCATATCGAAGCCAGCGCCAACGCCCAGTCAACGGAATTCGACGCCCAGTGAACGTGTTCGCCCGCACAGTAGACGGAATTTGACGCACAGTGAACGTGTTTGCTCGCACAGTAGACGGAATTTGACGCACAGTGAACGTGTTCGCCCGCACAGTAGACGGGCTGCGCAGACGGAAACGGTCGGCCGGGGGAGGGATACCCCCGGCCGACCGCGAGCGGGTCGCTGCTACTTGACCTCGCTCCGCAGGATGCGGATGATCCCGAGCGTCAACGGGATTCCGATCCAGATGATGGCCGACACGACGAACTTCGACCATTCGCCGCCGGACACCCACTCGCTCCCCTGGAACGGAGTCTGCGTCGCGGTGGTGTCCACCCACTGACCGAGGTGGTCGCGGAACCACGGCACCAACTCCGTGACCAGCGACAGCGCCGTCGGCAGTGCGAAATAGGCGACGATCGCACCTGGTGTGTTCAGAATTAGTGCGGCGAAACCGAATCCGAGGAGCAGGCCGAACAGCTGCAACACGAAACCGTTGACTAGTCCGGCGGCGGTGAACGTCCATGCACCGGCGGGGTGGGCGAAGGCGATGCCGGCGATCGCGTTGCCGAGCGCGCCAATCGCCAGCGACAGCCCCACCGCGACAACGGCGGCGATCATGGCGGTGATCAACTTGGCCTGCACGATGCGGGCGCGCCGGGGGACGAGCGTGAATGTGGTGAGCGCGGTGCGCTGACTCCATTCACTGGTCACCAGCAGGATCGCCATGATCGGCAGGATGATGCTGATCGGAATGGTCACCATGCCGAAGAACTGGCCGAAGTTGAGGTCCTCCGGCGAGTTCCGGCCGGCGATGAGTTGCGCCACCACCACGATCGCGGAGAGCAGACCGATGGATGCGGCCAGCCAGAATCCGGCGCGGGTGTCGACGAGCTTGCGCAATTCGACTCCGACGAGCCGGCGCATCGGAATGGCGTCGTTGCGGGTATCGGCGACCGAACGGTCGACGGTGCTGGTCAGTGCGGTGCTCATCGGTTGGCTCCCTGGGGAATCTGCTCGCGCTGGGTCTGCTGGGTGAGTTGGAGGAACATGTCCTCGAGCTGTGCGCCGTCGCCCGGCCGTAGCTCGACGAGGGGGATGGCGCGGGCGGCCGCGATGCGTCCGACGTCTTCGGGCGCGGCGTCGGTGGTGAAGCCACCGCCCGCTGCTGGTCGCGCCTGCACCCCGGCAGCGTTCAGTGCGCCGCCGAGCGCGGTGTCGTCGAGCGACCGCACCCGGGTACCGGTACCGGCCAGCAGTTCGTCCTTGGTGCCGCGGGCGACGATACGTCCGTGGCCGATGACCACCAGTTCGTCGGCGATGATCTCGATCTCGTGCAGCAGGTGCGACGAGAGCAACACGGTGCCGCCGCGATCGGCGTACCGCCGCAACAGGCTTCGCATCCAGTGGATGCCCGCCGGGTCGAGGCCGTTGGCCGGCTCGTCGAGGATGAGGACCTGCGGATCGCCGAGCAATGCGTTGGCGATGCCGAGCCGCTGACGCATGCCGAGCGAGTAGTTCCGTACCCGGCGGCCCGCCTCCTCGGGGGTGAGACTCACCATCTCCAGCATGTCGTCGACGCGGCCGGACGGCATGCCCATGGTCATCGCGCTGAGTTTGAGGATTTCGGCGCCGGTACGTCCGGCGTGCTGCGCCGACGCGTCCAGCAACACCCCGACATGGCGGCCCGGGTTAGGCAGGTCACGGTACTGGTGCCCGGAGACCGTCGCGGTGCCGGACGTCGCCGGGGTGAGATCGGTGATGATCCGCATGGTGCTCGACTTGCCGGCGCCGTTCGGCCCGAGGAAGCCGGTCACCTGCCCCGGTTCGCACGTGAAGGACACATCGTCGACGGCCGTGTGGTCGCCGTATCTCTTGGTGAGGTTCTCGACTGTGATCATGGTTCTCATCGTCGCGGTCACCGGCACTCCGGCACATCGGGCGGAAGGCTGGAGCTGTCTACGACCAAAGTCGTAGACAGCGATCGCCTCCCGGACGAGGTATCCACGGAGCGGTGCCGATTACCGTGAGACCTGTGCGTGCCGACTATCAGCCACCGTTGACGCGGTGGAGCCACACCTGGCGTCTGATGGTGATGCTGGTGATCTCGGCCCTGGCCTTCGGTACGCGCCTCGAAGTGCTCGAACGCCTCACCTGGTGGATTCCGCTCGACTTCGCGGTGGGACTGGCGTGCTACGTGCTGGTGTGGTGGCGGCGGCGCTATCCCGTGCTCGTCTGCACCCTGACCAATGTCGCCGGCTTCGTCTCCGCGACCGCGGCCGGCCCGGCGACGCTCGCCCTGGTGTCGTTGTCCACCCGGCGCCGGTGGCGAGAGATCGTCCCGCAGGCGATCCTCGCGCTCACTACCGCATCGGTCACCGACCTGTGGTTGGCGCGGCCACCGAGCTCTGAGGACACCCCGCTGGTCGTCGAGTACGGGTTTCTCGTCGCAATCATCGGGATGACGATCGCGTGGGGGCTCTATCTGGGTTCCCGGCGCGAGTTGATCGGGAGTTGGCGTGCCCGCGCGATCGCCGCCGAGTCGGAGCAGCATGCGAAGGTCCAGCAGGCGCGGTCGGTGGAGCGGGCGCGGATCGCCCGCGAGATGCACGACGTTCTCGCCCACCGCATTTCGGCCGTCAGCATGCACGCCGGCGCCCTGGTCTACCGTGCCGATCTGCCCAGAGAGGAGGTGGCCGCGGCAGCCAAGACGATCCAGGAGAACTCACACCTGGCCCTGACCGAACTCCGTGAGGTACTTGGTGTCCTGCGCGAGGGGCCGGGCGACGCCGATCCGGAGTCGCCGCAGGCCGGGCCGACCGACGTCGATGCGCTCGTCGTCGAGAACCGGACCGCCGGCATGCGGATCGACTACACCCGCGACGTCGACATCACCGACATCCCCGCGACGACCGGCCGCACCCTCTATCGGTGCGTCCAGGAGGCGCTCACCAACGCGCGCAAACACGCACCGGCCGCCGCGGTGACCGTCCGGATCGACGGCAACCGCGCCGACGGAGTTCGGCTGCGGGTAGCCAACCCGCTCCCGATCGGCGGATCATCGCTGGCCCCCGAATCGGGGTTCGGTCTCATCGGACTCGCCGAACGCGTCGCGCTCAGCGGTGGACGTGAATCGCATTCGGTCACCGACGATTCGTTCGTGCTCGACGTGTGGTTACCGTGTCAGCCATGACCGCACCGCCGTCGGAGTCTCCGGCGCAGCCACCGGCACGCATCATGCTTGTCGACGACGATCCGCTCGTCCGGTCGGGTTTGCGGCTGCTCCTCGGCGGCGACCCGGCACTGACCATCGTCGCCGAGGCGGGCGACGGCCGGGAGGCGATCGACCGGCATCGCACCGACCCGGTCGACATGTTCCTGATGGATCTGCGGATGCCGGTGCTGGACGGCATCGCGGCGACGGCGGCGCTGAAACAGGATCCGTCGCTCACGGTCGGCGGCCGGCCCCCCGCCGTCATCGTGTTGACGACCTTCGACGCCGACGACTACGTGATCCGGGCGCTCGCCGTCGGTGCCGATGGGTTTCTCCTGAAGGACACCCCGCCGGAGCAGATCGTCGCCGCCGTCACGAATGTGCTGGCCGGTCAACCCGCGTTGAGCCCCTCGGTGACGGCGGCGCTGATCAAGCAGGTCGTCGACGGTGGTGGCGGTGCCGAACGTGCGTCGGCGGCGCAGCAGACCATCGAGTCGCTGACCGAACGGGAGCGTGATGTCGCGATCTGCCTCGCGCGTGGTGCGTCCAACGCCGAGATTGGCGCCGAGCTGTACATGAGCGTCGCGACGGTGAAGGCCCACATCTCGCACATCTTCGCCAAGCTCGGCGCCACCAATCGAGTCCAGGTTGCGATCGTGATGCACGACGCCGGCCTGGTCTGACCATCGGTCGCCGCCGGTGGCAGGCGGGTTGGTGGCGAAACCCGACGATCGCGGACACACTGGAGAGTCAGAGGCGACGATGGGAGCACGCTATGGCCAACGACAACCCCTTCGGGTTCGGACAGGACGATTTCGACCGGTTCGCTCGTGAAGCCGGCGAGGGGCTCCGCGACGTGTTCGGCAAATTCTTCGCCGGGCCCGGCGGACAATCCGCCTGGGCGACGATCTTCGAGGACTCGGGTCGGCGCCCGCACCGGCCGGAGACCACCGGCGAGACCGGCTCCGGCGTCTGGGCGGTCTTCGTCGTCGACGAGACCGGCGGCGCCCGCGTCGAGCAGGTCTATGCGACCGAACTCGACGCACTGCGCGCCAATCAGCACAACACCGATCCGACGCGCAGGGTGCGATTCCTGCCGTATGGAATCGCGGTCAGCGCACTGGATAACAACACCCTGGACAGGTCGGGCGGCAAGCACCACGAGGAAGAACCTCCGGCAGACGCCTGACCGCACCGCAGACGACGACGGGCGGTACGCCGCGAGAATCCTCGCGACGGACCGCCCGTCGTGTGTTCTGGCTCGGAATCACCGGTCACCGACCGGTGATGCCCCTCAAGCCGTTCGGGAATCGGTGCCGCCAACCTCAGTCAGCGGCGCACCGTGCTCCCGAGTGTGGCTCAGAGGTACTGGCCGCAGACCGGCCACGCACCGGGGCCCTGGGTCGCGAGCACGTTCTCGGCCACGCGGATCTGCTCCTCACGCGAGGCGTCCGCCGCGCTGCCGGTGCCACCGTTGGCGGCCCAGGTGCTCGGCGAGAACTGCAGGCCACCCTCGTAGCCGTTGCCGGTGTTGATGCTCCAGTTGCCGCCGGACTCGCACTGCGCGACGGCGTCCCAGTTGTGGCCGGTGTCGGCCGAGGCGGTCGCGGTGGCGACCCCGAACGGGGCCACAGCCAGGGCGCCGATCACACCGGCGCGCACGGCAAGCTTCTTCATGGTCGTGGTCATCGTTCCTCCTCACATCCACCCGTCGGTCAGGTGGTGAATCCACCCGTGGGTCAGGTGGCGAATTTCGGACCGAGGGCGACCATACGGATCGGTAACGGATGGGTCACGCTGGCGGCCTGACCTGGGGACGGTTGATCACGTTGGGATAACGTCACGGATCTGGTGCGAATTCGCAGCGCATCGCGGCGTGTCGGACCCACGCGCGATGGCGAATCCGGTTCACCAACGTGACGAAGGACACCGGCTGAATGTGGCGGACGCCACGGGTGGGGGGCTGGTTTCGATACGCGGCTCGTTCCTCGCCGCTACTCAACCAGCGGGCTGGGTGGGTCGTGTCTCGCCGCTACCAAACCAGCGGGGGTTGCGTCGTCCCGCTGGTTGAGTAGGTGCCAGCGGGAGTCGTGCCGCCTCGCTGGTTGAGTAGGCCGGAGCGCCAGCGGAGGCCGTATCGAAATCAGCGCCGTGCCGCCTCGTTGGTTGAGTGGGCCGCCAGCGGGAGTCGTGCCGCCTCGCTGGTTGAGTAGGCCGGAGCGCCAGCGGAGGCCGTATCGAAATCAGCGCCTCAGGCTGTGCTGGTGGGGCTGGTTTCGATACGCGGCGCGTACCTCGCCGCTACTCAACCAGCGGGCTGGGTGGCTCGTGCCTCGCCGCTACTGAACCAGCGGGTTGGTCGTTTCTCGCCGCCGCTCAACCACCGGGTCGTGAGGTCAGGTAATCCAGTCGCGCGTATAGAGGTCCTGCCAGCGCACCGCGATGTCGTCCCGCGCGGCCGCCGACGACTCGACACCCAAGGTGGCGATGAGGACGCGGGATACGACCTCTCGGACCTGGTCGGCATCGTCGAGGAGGTCGTCGCGGTAGCGAGCCATCAGGCCGAGGCGAATGCTGGTAATCGCATCACCCGAGCCGTCGACCGCGGCGAAGACCACCAGGCGGCCGAGTTCGGCGCGCACTCGCGTGGCAACCAACTGTTTGACGACACGATCGCTGACGCTGACGCCGGGGTGGTCGGTGGCCAGTGCCCGAGCCGGCCGACGGACGCGAGCGATACCACTGGTGATCGACGTGATGAGCCGGTCGAGATCCCGTGCGGGCGGCTCCAGGCGCCTGGAGGCGTCCACCAGCCAGCCATCGGTCTGGTCGTCGAACCGCGCGTCGTCCTGCTGGTCGTCCGCGAGCTCATTGCCGGTGCGGCGGTAGGTGGTGTTCACAGAGCCGTCGGTCATGCCCGTGCTCCTTTCGTTCCCGCATCCGTCGATTCCGCGGAACCCGTTCTGGCCGCGTCCGTTTCGGCAGGCTGGTGTGGCCCGGAGACCGCCGCGGGACTGGTGTCCCCGGCGGGTGAGGTCGGTACGGTGCTGGGGTCGCCCGCACCGGGTCGCCACGGCGCGAGCCGGGTGGCGAGGAACTTTCGGCTGCGCTGGAGGTGACCGCGCACCGACCCGATAGAAATCTGCAGCACGCGGGAGATCTCGGCAAGCGACAACCCTTCCACCTCACGCAACCACCACGCCGCCCGGGAGGTGCTCGGCATGTGCCCCAGCTCGACCCGCAGGGCATCCACCAGCGTCGACTGCTCGACCACCTCGGCGGGCAGTGGTTCGGGTGCCGCGAGGTCGGCGAAGTGCTCCTCGGCGGTCGGGATGTCTCGGCGCCTGCGTCGGTGATCGATGGTCTTGCGATGGGCGATGGCGAACATCCAAGTCCGAAAACTGCTGCGGAAGGCGAAGTCGGGCAACCCTTTCCATGCGTCCAGCAGAGTGTCCTGGGCGAGGTCCTCGGCCGTCTGCGGATCGGGAACCATGCGCCGCAGGTAGCGGAGCAGGATCGGTGACATCCGGGCGACCAGTTCGGCAAAGGCTTCCGCATCGCCGACCGCCGCGGCCGCCGCGAGCTCGTCGTCGGACGACTCCGACAGCGACAGTGCGGGCTCTGTTTCCGGCCCGTCCGACTCCGGTTGTGCGCCGTCCGACTCTGCTGCCACCGGTGCCGAGCCGACCGGTCGGGCCGAGCCCCGGCCGTGGGGATCTCGATGGGCGGACTCGGTGCGCGCCGACCGGGCGGTCGCGGTCCGGGTCGCGGTATCGGTCTCGGCGTCCGCCGGCGGGTCGGCGACAAGGCGCATCCCAGATGACCTCGCGCCGGTGTGACGGAGGTCACTCGATGATGTGCGTGCACTTTTCGGTTCCACTACGACTGACCATATACGCGGGGCCTCCAGTCACGGGGCTCGGCGATCACGATTCGGTGAAACCTTCCCGAGGCGAATCGGATTCACCGACACGTTCAGTCACCAGTACGACGTCAAACCACCCGACACTGAGGAGTCCTGATGGCCGACAACACCGCCACCGTTACCAAGACCACGACCTCTCCGGCCGACACGAGCGCGTCCGCGAGCACCAGCCGTTCGGTTGCCCGCCGCGACGACGGCCCCGGAGCACGTGGCAAGACCAGCATCTCCGACACCGTGGTGGCCAAGATCGCGGGCATTGCGACCCGCGAGATCGACGGCGTGTACGACGTCGGCGGTACCACCGAGCGCGTCGTCGGCCGGGTCCGCGAGGTGATCCCGGGAACCTCGTCCAGCACGACCCAGGGCATCAATGTCGAGGTCGGCGAGCGTCAGGCCGCCGTCGACGTGTCGATCGTCGCCGACTACGGGGTGGCGATCCACCAGCTCGCCGCCGCCATTCGCCGCAACGTCATCAACGCGATCGAGCAGATGACCGGCCTGGAGGTCACCGAGGTCAACGTGACCGTGCACGACATTCACTTCGCCGACGACGACAACAACAACGAGTCGGCCGAGTCGGACACCCCGCGGGTCCAGTGATGGCCGGCGCCGAGGACGCGAGGGCACGCGCCGCCGACGACACCGAACGGGCGCCCGCCCAGCGGGTCGCCGACGCCGTGCTCGCGATACCCGGCGTCAGCGGGTTGCACGGCGGACTGTTCGGCGAGGTCGCCACCTACCTCCCTGGCGGCAGGGTGAGCGGGGTCGCGCTCGACGACAACGGCGGGTCGGTGCACGTCGTGCTCGACCTGAGCCGCGATCTGCTCGGCGTCGCCGACCTTGTGCGCGACACCGCCACCGAGGTGGCGGGCGTGCCGATGTCGGTGACCGTCGAGGACGTCACTACGGGCGGACGGGAATCCGGTGACGCAGCCGCCACCCCCGCCCGCACGGACCAGAGAACGACGAAGGTGGAGAACGATGGGTAACAACGCAACGATCGGTTTGATCGCCGGACTGCTGCTCGCCGTCGCGGCGACCACCGGTGGATTCGGTGGCTTCGTGCTCGCGGTCGTCCTCGGCGTGATCGGCCTCGCGCTGGGGCTGCAGCGCGATGGAACGATCGACCTGGGCGCGCTGCTGCGCAGCCGGAACCGTGGCTGAGGCAGCGACCGTCGGCGGCGCTTCGCTACCCCGCGGCTCGGGGGTCGGCACCGCGTCCCCGGCGACCGACAATCCGCGCGGCGCACTCGTCATCGACAACCGGGTGGGCGAAAAGATCGCTGCCCGTGCGGCTCTCGACGTCGACGGCGTAGTGCCCTACGCGTCGACGATCACGTCGCTGCTGGGCGGGGCGGCACGCTCCGGGCACAGCGTCGACGGCGACGACTATCCGCGGGCCCGAGTGGACATGTCGCAGGCGGCACCGACGGTCAGCGTCAGCGTCGCGCTGCGCTGGCCGTCCCCGGTCACCGCGGTGAGCCAGCAGGTGCGCCGTCACGTCGCCGACGAACTCGCCCGTCTCACCGGCCAGCGTCCCCTTTGGGTGGACGTGACGGTCGCCCAACTCGTTCCCGGTTCGATCGGCACATCGCCAGGGGGCGCCGATCGAACCGGGACGTCCACATCGGACGGCCCGACGACTACTCGGTCGTCCGGGAAGAGGTCGAAGCGGCGGGGCTTCACCGAACTACCCGCATCGGCTCAGGGTGCTGGCGACGAAACTCCCAGCGCCGGTGACGATTCTGCTGAGCAATCCTCAGGATCGCGCGTGTCGGGTAGGGACATGTTCAGCAAGACCCGCACGACAGCCGCGTCCCAGGCCGATGCGACGACCGACGACTCGAAGGCAGGTGCGTCATGACCACCGCGACAGGACCACACGGCGGTGTCGACTCGTCCGACACGATCCGCGTCGGCGACGAGTACGGATCCCGGCACTCCGCGATCGACGACGCCGCCCTGGATTCTCGCAGGGAGCTGATGCTGACGACCGAAGATCCCGGTGCGGGCAAGGTTTTCGCGCCGTCCGCGACGCCGGCCGCGGCGTGGCTGGCGGCCATCGTCGGGATCGGCCTGCTCGCCGTGTGCGCCGTGGCCATCCGCGACCTGATCGTGGCGGCGGGCTGGATCTCCGGCGACTCCTGGACCCGTGCCGCCGCCGACTGGATCGGCGAGCTGCGGTGGTACGAGTGGATGTGGCCGGCGGCCGTCGCCCTTGTCGTGGTCGGGCTGTTGCTGCTGTACACGGCGGTCAAGCCGCGCAAGCGCACCTATGTCAACGTCGGTCCGTACGGCGTCATGTGGACCCGGCGCGGCGACGTCGCCCGGCGATGCAGCGCCGCGGTCGCGAGCGTGCCCGGCGTCGAGCACGCCACCACCGTGGTTGGCCGCCGCCGCGCCAAGGTCACGGTGACCACCGGTGACAGCGAGGTAGACCCGGCCGCGATCAAGAGCGTCGCGGAATCGGTGGTCGACGTCCTCGCCAAGAAGCCGAAAGTCAAGGTGCGCGTCATTTCCCGGCGGAACGGAGGGCGACGATGAACCGCGGACCCGCTATTCTCGACCGCTTCACCGTCGCGCTCGTCGGGCTGATCTGCCTCGTCATCGGAGCGGGCGCGATCGCCGAACACACCGGTGTCCAGCCGGTGACCCGGTGGCTGCACCGGGTCGACACCGGCGCCATCGCGCGGTTCGCGCAGACCGACTGGTGGATTCCGGTGCTGCTTGGCGTGGCGGTCCTCTCCCTGGTCTGGGGGTGGTCGCTGATCGCGACCGTGATCCGGCCGGGCAAGGTCGACGACGTGACCCTGGCCGGCAGCGGCTCGGACGGCAGTATGACGGTCTCGCCCAAGCTGATCGCGTCCGCCGTGGCCGAACAGCTCGGTACGCAGCCGATGTTCAGCGACGTCAGCGCCAAGGCCACCGACGATCGCGGTCGCACCATCATCCGGCTCGGCGTGACCACGCGCCCGACGTTCTCCTACGCCGAGATTGCCGCTGTGCTGGGCCCCGTGGTTCAGGATATCCGTGCGGCACTACCGGATTCCGACGTCCACGTGCAGGCTCTGGTCGAACTCGAGAACCCGAAGTAGCCATCGCACACCGGGCACGTCGCTCGACGGAGCGCTCGGATACGTTGGCAGCATGCATCGCATGACGGCGGCCGACGCCCAGTCGTACTGGACGTCGGCCGCCATCCCCAACGATCAGTTCCTGCTGTATTGCTTTGCCGCACCGGATCTCTCGCCCAAGGACATGCCGGCGGTGGCGAACGCAGCGCTGGCCCGGGCGGCCGCCGTCGACGACCTGTGTCTGCGGGTCCTCGACATTCCCGGCCACCTCGACCGCCCCTATTGGATCGCCGCCGACGTCCACGACGATCAGGTGGTGAGGCACCGGGTCGCCGATTGGGCCGAGTGTCTGAACCGGCTCGGTCACGTGATGTCCGATCAACTGGTACCCGCGCACCGGTGCTGGCGGCTGCATCTGTTCGGTCCGATCGACGACGCACCCGGCGGTGACGGGCCGGCCGTGATCACGGTCCTGCAGATCACGCACGCGCTCGGGGATGGGCGGCGTACCTCCGCGATCGCCCGCGCGCTGTTCACCACGGACACGGACGATTCGGGGGCGGACCGCGATGGCGCCGACCGCGCACGCTCCACCAGATCGGTCGCACACGGGATTCCGGCCGTCTCCGGCGCAGTGCTGGGTGCCGTCCGGTTCCCGGTCGACCTGGCGACCACCGTCGTCCGCGGCGCCACAGCGTACCGACGGGCCCGGCAGGCACCGCCTCGGCCCGCCGACGGTGTGCCGCTGTCCACCCTGAACCGGCCGCCCGGGCATGATCGCGTACTGCGCACCCTGGTGTTGCGCGCCGACCGACTGAAGCCGTTCGGCCACAACGTGACCGTCGGCGCACTCACCGCGATCTCCGAGGCATTGCCCGAGTATCTGGCCGACCCCGACCGCCGGTACGCCGTCGAACTGACCGTGGGACGCCAACCGCCCGCTGCTCGATCCGCGGGATTCCGACGTGCTCGTCCCCGCAACGTCTTCCGCAACTGCGCGATCGACCTGCACACCGGCGAAGCCGATCTGGCTTCTCGTGCGGCCCGCATCCGCGACGAGATCGCCGCGGCGCGTGCCGCCGACGACGACCCGGTGCGAACCTCCGCGCGGGCAGCGAGCGCCGCGGCGCCACCGGTCCTGACCCATTGGGGTATCCGACAGTTCGACCCGGCGGTGCGCCCGGCCAGCGTCACCGGCGTCACCGTGGTGTCGTCGGTGAACCGCGGACCGGCAGACCTCGAACTCCCCGGTGGTTCCGCTCGGGGCGCGGTGCGATTTACCGCGGGCTACCCGGCGCTCTCCCCGGCACAGGGACTCACCCACGGTGTTCACGGGATCGGTGACACCGTCGCGATATCGGTGACGACGAGTGCCGCGGTCTGCCCGGACGTCGACCGGTACGTCGATCTCCTGTCGGCGGCGGTGGACCGGATAGCTCGTCTCGGTGCGCCGATCGGCGAGTAGCCGGCCCGCTCACCGACACAAGAAACACCTCAGCGGGCACTCACGACAATTATTGTCGTCCGACCCCGCTCACGTGCCGATTGTGCACACGACCGATGCGCACGCGCAGCTACCGGTATTCGCCGTTGCGGTGGGCGCGTGCCTCGATCTCGGGGGCACTGCCGCCGGCTCCCGCGCCTCCCGGTGCGCCCGTGCCATACCCCGTGCCGCTGCCGCGCGGCGGGCGGGTCAGGCGCTTCGGCAGTCGCTCGGCCAGCCCGCCCAGCGGTGCCACCGTCTGGTTCAGCAATTCCACCGTCTCAGCAAGCTCGTGCACGGTGTCCTGCATGGCGACCAGGTTGGGGGCGAGTTGGCCGATCACCTCGGTCAGCTCGGTGATCCGGTCCAACGGGCCGTCCGGCGCGATAGCCCGTTCGATCGCACCGTTCTCGCCGACCAGCTGATCGAGGAGGCCACCGTCCTCGGACGCCCGGTCCAGGATGCCGCCGGGCGCGGTCACCTTCTCCAACACGCCGTCGGGTGCGGTGAGCTTGTCGACGATGCCGCCCTCGGAGGTCAACCGCTCGAGGATGCCCTCGTTCTCGGTGAACTGGTCAACGACGCCGCCCTCGCGGGTCAACCTGTCCAGCGGGCCGTTCTTGGCGGTGAGCCGCATCAGGATGCCGTTGGTCTCGGTCATCTGATCGAGCAGGCCGCCGCGTTCGGTCAGTTTCTCCAGCAGACCGTCGGGTGCGGTGAGCCGGTCGATGACGCCACCGGTGTTCAGCAGCCGCTCCAGCGGGCCGCCCTGCGCGACGATCCGACCGAACGGCCGATCCGGACCCAACAGGTCGGACAACTGATTGAGCAGCATCAACGGGGTGCGGGCGCTGCCGAGTTCGTCGCCCTCCACCCCGAGTGCGGTGTTCATCTCGTGCTGGACGCTGTCCGCAGTGATCCGGGCGATCGAGACCGCCGATTCGGCCGCCGTGAGCACCACGCCGGTCACCGCGAATCCGAGCCGGATGGGCAGCTGAACGACGGTGCGGGGAGCTACACCTTCTGAAGCCATAGCACGACCCTAACCCGCCGAACTCCCAGGACCCGACGTTTTCTTACCGCCGGACCCCGGTTCGCCCGCCGCCTTGGCCGCTTTGGCCGCCTTCTTGAAGTCCCGCACCCGCTGCAGCGACTCCGGACCGGTCACGTCGGCGACCGATCGGAAGCCCTTCTTGCCGTAGTCGCCGACCACCGTCGTCCATCCTCGGGGTTTGACGCCGAGCTGCTTAGCGACCAGGGCGGTGAAGATCTTGGCCTTCTGGTCGCCGAAGCCGGGCAGCGCCCGCAGCCGGGCGAACAGGTCGGCGCCGTCGCGGGCCTCGGTCCAGATGCGGGCCGCGTCGCCGTCGTAGTCGTCGACCACGACCCTGGCCAACGCCTGAACCCGACCGGCCATCGACCGGCCGTACCGGTGAATGGCCGGGGGAGTGGCGCACAGGTCGGCGAACGCCTCCGGGTCGGCGTCGGCGATCGCGACCGGGTCCATCGTGCCGAACCGGTCGGCGATCTTGGCCGGCCCGGCGAATGCGCGTTCCATCGGGAACTGCTGGTCCAAGAGCATGCCGGTGAGCAAGGCGAAGGCATCGGTACTCAGCAACTCGTCGGCGGCGGGCTCCTGGGCAATCTGCAGTTTCGCCATGGCGTCATCCTAGTGACCCCTACACTGTCGCCATGTCGAAAGGGGCCATGTCTCGGAACGTGCTGTCGGGGCGTCGCCGACACGGGAGTCGACCGCTCGCGGCGGTGATCGCGGTCGCCGGACTGATGGTTGGCCTCGGCGTCGGTGCGGGCACCGCGCGGGCGATCCCCGAATACAGCCAACCCAACCTGGTGACCACCCTGCGCTGCGACAGCCCGAACCCGTGGCCGGGACCAAAGCTCCGCGTCCGGGTCGACGTGTTCAACCAGATCGCGTTCCCGGCGGACGGCCTTCCCGGACCGGCGATCTCGCTGATCGGGTCGATCCGCGGCAAGCCCGAGCTGGTCGAGTACACCAGCGACGTCCGGGTCTCCTGGAAGAACCAGCGCACCGGCCGGACCGGCACCGTTGCCGTCCCCACCCGGGCACGCACCGTCACCTGGCAGGTCGACCTGCACCCGGGTGCCGGGCCGGTGACGTTCACCATCCGGCAGAAGATCGGCGCGCTGTTCGTCGTGCCGATGCTCAACCCGCAGTACTCCACGTGTCGAGGTGCGGCCACCGCGTGACCCGACGCACGGCCGGTCCGCGGGGATTTGGTCGGATTGGCCGAGACCGGCGTTCTCGCGCGAGTAACGTCCACGGAAGGTTTCCGACGGGACCGGATGTCGGCCTTCGGGTCTGAGTGATCCGGCCACTCCAGCGAGGGGGTCGTGCAATGTCGCAGCCATCGAATCCGGCGAATCGTGATGCCGCCGAGCAGCACACGGCCAAGGTCATCGGTGTCACGGTCGCCGCCGCGGTCGGCGGCTTTCTGTTCGGGTTCGACAGCTCGGTGGTCAACGGGGCCGTCAATTCGATCGAAGACAACTTCGGATTATCCAGTCTGCTCACCGGTTTCGCGGTCGCCATCGCGTTGCTTGGCTGTGTCGCCGGTGCCTGGTTCGCCGGCCGGCTCGCCGACGTCTGGGGCCGCAAACGGGTGATGCTCGTCGGGTCGGCGCTGTTCATCATCTCCGCGGTCGGCACCGCCTACACCTGGACGCTGGCGGATCTGCTGTTGTGGCGCGTGCTCGGCGGAATCGGTATCGGCATCGCGTCGGTCATCGCGCCCGCCTATATCGCCGAGATCGCACCGGCCCGCTATCGCGGTGCGCTCGCGTCGATGCAGCAGCTCGCGATCACCCTGGGCATCTTCGCCGCCTTGCTGTCGGACACCATCCTGCAGGACGCCGCCGGCGGACCGGACAACGAGCTGTGGTGGGGATTGGAGGCGTGGCGGTGGATGTTCCTCGTCGGCGTCGTCCCGGCGGCCGTGTACGGCCTTCTGGCACTCATGATTCCGGAATCACCGCGCTACCTCGTCGGGCGTAACCGGGACGAGGAAGCGGCGCGGATTCTGCAGGAGGTCACCGGCGATCCGAACCCACTGGACCGGGTCCGGGAGATCCGGCTGACGGTGCGACGCGAGTCGGCGGCGTCGCTTCGTGACCTGCGCGGACCGTCGTACGGCCTGCATCCACTGCTGTGGGTCGGGATCTGGCTGGCCATCTTCCAGCAGTTCGTGGGTATCAACGCGATCTTCTACTACTCGACGTCGCTGTGGGAGTCGGTGGGATTCAGCACCGACCAGGCGTTCACCACGTCGGTGATCACCTCGGCGATCAACGTGGCGATGACCTTCGTCGCGATCCTGTTCGTCGACCGCATCGGACGCCGCAAGCTGTTGCTGATCGGTTCCGTCGGGATGTTCATCGGCCTGCTGATGGCCTGCATCGCCTTCATGCAGTCGTCGTATCGGCAATCCGGGATGGTCGGCGACGTCGCCTGCACCCCGGGCAATACCACCAAGGAGTGCCTCACCCTGGAGGACCCTTGGGGCATCATCGCGCTCATCGGCGCCAACCTGTTCGTGGTCGCCTTCGCCGCGACCTGGGGGCCGGTCATGTGGGTGATGCTCGGCGAGATGTTCCCCAACCGCATCCGCGGGATCGCCCTGGGTGTGTGCACCGCGGTGAACTGGCTGGCAAACTTCACCATTTCGATGTTGTTCCCGTCGGTGAGCCAGACCCTCGGACTGGCCTGGGTCTACGGGTTCTTCGCGTTCTGTGCCGCGGCGTCGTTCTTCTTCGTCCGCGCCAAGGTGCATGAGACCAAGGGAATGGAGCTCGAGGAGATGGACGGGGTTGCGGACTCCGAACTCGCCGCCTTCCAGCACAAACCCGGATCGACGACCTAAGCGCGGGAGCTGGCCAGTCAGTCGGGGTCGCCGGTGCGTCGGGCGGTCGGCGCGGACAGCCCGTCCAGCAGAAGTGCCTGTGCGGCAAAGTAACTGGCCAGTACCCACACTTCGGCCAGGCGGCGCAGCCGCTCGTTGCCGAGGCGATGCCTGCGGTTGAGGATGGTCAGGTCCGACGCGAGGAACAGCCAGCCGCCGGCGCGCACCTGGGGTTGCGGCGCCGCCAGGTCGGCGGCCAGTGCCGACATCGTCGCCAGCGTCGACCCGTACGGTCCGAGCACCCCGAGCAGCCGTGGCCGGTGTCGCGCGATCACCGCGGCCGACTCGCCGAGGATCGCCATCCGCGGCGCGATCCGCCGCGGGGCGAGCCGGGCGCCTCGCCGGAGCATCACCGCCGCGTAGCAGAGTTGCGCACCCGCGAACAGGCTTGCACCGCACGCGAGTCGGCGATCCTTGGTCGTCGATCGCTCACCGACAGGCAGCCGGTCGAGGTGATCGACGGGGGAGGACTCGGTGAATTCCTCGACCAGCATCGCCCGATCGCCCGCGGCGGAGAACATCAGCACCCCGGCCAGCAGCGTGTTGTCGAGGGGCGGACGGGACCGCCAGTCGCGTGCCGTGTGGGCCGCTAGCAGGGCGATCGGCAGGGGTTTGGTGACCGCTGCCGCCCGCCGCGACCCGACTGCGCCTGCGAGGCTCGCGACGGCGGCCACGGCGGCGTATGCGGCGATCTCGCGTCGCCGCGATCGGCTACGCCTCGACAACGCCGATGGCCGGGAGGAAGTAACAGGTGCGGCCCTCGTTGCGAGCGGTGCCGTAGACCGCCGACAGGATCGTGCCGCTGTCGGTCTTGACCGGCGCCAGCCGCACGCCGGACAACATCGGCAGCAGGCGGAGCAGATTCTTGTCGGCGATCGGCTCCAGATCGGCGAAACCGCCGCGCAAGGTGCTGGTGTTGAACCAGGCGACCTGCATGGCACCGCCGGTCGTGGCGGTGGCCGGGACGAACGCATATGCCGTCTCACCCTTATCGACGAGGTTGAGCTTCTCCGGCAGCTTCACGCCCGGAATCGACGAGAGCCACGGCGGAAGCTGGGACATCGGGTCCTGCTTGAGCGGCCACGGTCCGGCGACCGCCCCGGCGCCCGCGGTGACCAGGCCGAGCGGATTGTCGGCGGTGGGCGCGGCGCAGAACGGCGCCACCGACGGCGTGAACGGTTGCACACCGAGCGTCCGCAGCAGCGCGAGCGGATCGGCGTCGGCGACCGGCTTGGCCGCCAGCAGCGGGGCGCCCTCGCTGCTCAGTGCGCTCAGGCCGTTGGCGACGTCTTCGGCGGAGATCTGCCCGACCGCGTTCTTGACCGTCTCGGCCGCCTTCAGGGCGATCTTGTCCGCACCCACCGAGCGCAGCACCTTCACGGCCTGGGCCAGTTCGCTGTCGTAGGGGATCGGTGGCAGTTGGATGGTGTCAGCGGCCAGGGGCGCAGCGGTGGCGGGGCCGGTGCCGGCGACCGCGGCCGACGCGACGAGCGCGGCACCGACAAGACCGACGCCGAGCCGGCGCAACGATGAGGTGGTGGACGGGGCGCGACGCGACGCGACGGACATGTGGGTGCTCCTCGACGAACGACAGCCGTATGTGACTGAAGTGACAGATGTGACTCAAGTTAAGAGGGTGCCCGAGGGTCGGGGTGTCTGCAAGTCGCGAGTCCGAGCTGTGACATCGCCGCGATCCGGCGGCGATCGAACCGGCTGCGCAATTGTCGCCGTGCGTCTAGTGCCCGCTTACCCATGCGGTTCCCGCTCATCGGATCGGGTGAGCGGCAACGCGCCGGGTGAGCGGGGGGGGGGGTGAACGACGGTGCTGTCGACCCACCCGAAATACAGCGACCCCCCCGAAATACAGCGACACCCCGAAACAAATACAGCGACGCCCCGACCGTGCGGCCGGGGCGTCGCGATGGCGAAACGTCGGTGTGCGGGTGAGGGGCCGATCAGATGATTGCGAGACCGATCGTCGGCGCGATGGTGCAGGCGACGACCCGGCCCTTGGTCTTGGTCGTGACATCGCCGTAGATCGTCGACACCACGCGGCCCTTGCCGGTGCGGGCGATGCCGGTGAACGTGCCCGGCCCGTCCTGGGCATTGATCTTCGCGTTGCGCTTGAGCTGCAACTGGCCGGTGCGGCCGTTGTCGATGTTCAGCCAGCTCACCCACAGCTTGCGGCCGGGGTTGTTGACCGCCGGGCCGGTGCCCAGGCTGGTGTACACGTAGCCCGCTTGCCCGCGACGCGGACCGGGCGCCGGCGCGTCCTGCGGACCGGCGGTGACCAGCGCCCGTCCGAGCGAGTTGCCATTGGGCGGCATGCAGCCGAATCCGAGTGTGGGGTACAGGAATTCCTGGATCTTAGGCGCGTTGGGGCCTTGCGGGATCTCCGGTTCGCCGGGTTTGGCGGCCTTCTGCTCCGCCCGCTGCTGGGCAAGCATCTCGCGGCGGCCGGGCTCGCCCAGGAAGTCGATGACGCGATCCCAGATCTTGCTCACCTCCGGCGGCAGGCCGGGGGCCTTCGCCAGCGTGCGCGCCTGGGTCAGCAGGTCGGCGTTGACCTTGCCGTCCGGTCCGGGCGTGGTGACCGAGCCGATGATGGCGGGTGCGAATGCGCCGAGGGAGTCCAGCGTGCGCTGATCGACCTTGGGGGCGCCCTGGGTCGGTGCGATCTGTTGCGGGGCGGCGGTGGCGACGGCGGGCAGCGCGAGCGAGGCGGCAACGGCGATCGAAGTGGCCGCGACCGCGTGACGCAAGGTCCGGCGACCCGATGCCGGGCGCGCTGTCGGTAGGCGTAGTGCTGGCAGGCGCACGATGATGTCCAGTCCTATCGTCGGTGTGCTCGCCGGTGTGTCGATATCGGCCGACTCCGGCATTGTCTGACGTCGGACGTCCCGGTGCCCGGCCGCCCCGGAGGGCTGCGGGATGCGGTCGTGTTCGTCGCTCGTCTCGCCGAGCGCACCGCGGACGCCGCGGGTCATTCTATGCCCCTGTCGCGGGGAGCTGTCCAGGCAGCCTAACGCCGACGAACCGACACAACTGTGACTAGTGATGCAAATGTTACGCATGTTGTGTAGCGCGGTGGGGCTCGTCCTGGGATGCGGCACCTGGTTAGATCGACCACACGTGCAGCCGACGCGACGATCGATTCCCCGATCCGACCCCACCCACGACGAGGAGTCCGAGTGAGGAACCGCGCCCTGTCCAGCAGCGCCCCCCGACGCACCGCCGGCCGCGCCAGAACCGAGCGGCGCGCCGTCGTCGGGTTCGTCACCGCCATCGTGCTCGGTGCCGGACTGCTCACCGCGTGCGGCGACGACACGTCGTCGGGTGCCGAGGTCACCATGCTGACCCACGAATCCTTCGAACTGCCCGATGCTGTCTTCGACACCTTCCGCCAGGAGACGGGTCTGACGCTGAAGGTGGTCAAGTCGGGGGATGCCGGCCAGCTCGCGTCGACCGTCTCGCTCACCCCCGGATCTCCCAAGGCCGACGTGGTTTTCGGGATCGACAACACCTTCGCCTCCCGGCCGATCAAGGCCGGGGCGCTGGAACCGTACGCGTCACCGGCCGCTGCCGACGGTGCCGCCGAGTACGCGGTGCCCGATTCCAACAACGAGCTGACCGCCGTCGATCGGGGAGACGTCTGCCTCAACGTTGATGAGAACTGGTACCGCAGCCGGGAGCAGGAACCGCCGACCAGCCTGCGGGACCTGCGTCAGCCGGAGTACGCCGCGCAGGCGGCGCTGCTCGATCCGGGCACCTCCTCGCCGGGGATGGCGTTCCTGCTCACCACGGTCGGCGTCTTCGGCAACGACTGGCAGAACTACTGGCGGCAGGTCACCGGCGGCGGTGCCGCGATCGCACCGGGCTGGGACGTCGCCTACAACCAGATGTTCACCGCGGGAGAAGGTAAGGGGGACAAGCCGATCGTGCTCTCCTATGCCTCGTCGCCGGCGGCGACACCGGGCACCGCGGCGCTGCTGGACAGTTGCTTCCGGCAGATCGAGTACGTCGGAGTCCTCAAGGGTGCGGCCAACCCGACCGGGGCGCGCAAGGTCGTCGACTTCATGCTGAGCCCGACCGTGCAGAAGGCGCTGCCGTCGTCGATGTACGTCTACCCGGTGCAGAAGGACACACCGCTGCCGGACGGCTGGCAACAGCGCGCCCCGGTTCCGCAGTGGACGGTGAACCTGCCGCCGGAGTACATCTCGGCGAACCGGGAGGCGTGGCTCGAACAGTGGCGCAGCGCCGTCGGTCGGTGACCGACGCTCGCTCGGGAGCGTCGGAACCGGGCTCGCCCACCGAGGACCGCCACCGCCTCACCCGCCACCGCCTCACCCGTCACCGCTCCGTTCGGCAGCACTCCGCCCGGCAGCACTCCGCCCGGCGCGAAACCCGGTCGGTGGCCGGCGTCGGACGCCGGATCGCTTGGCTGGCACTGTGTCTGGTGCCCGCACTGTTCCTCACGGTGTTATTCGTCTGGCCCGTCGTCGCGCTGGTTCGCCGGGCGCTGACCCCGTCGGCCGACCCGGCCACCGGCACCAGTGCATCGCTCGGTGAACTGCTGTCGAGCACTCATGCTCTCGGTCTGCTGGGCACGACGCTGGGGCAGGCCGCGGCGTCGACGGTGCTGACGCTGATCGTCGCCGCCCCGCTCGTGTGGCTCTACGCCCGCGTCGGACCGCGCGGTGCGACGCTGCTCACCGTCGCGGTCACCGTTCCGTTCGTATTGCCGACGGTGGTGGTGGGCATCGCCTTTCGGGCGCTGTTGACCGGACCGCTCGACGGCAGCGGGGTCGGGGACGGATGGTGGGCGGTGCTCGGCGCGCACGCCTTCCTGAACACCGCGGTGGTGGTGCGCGTCGTGGGTGCCGCCCGCCGTGCGCTGGATCCGCGACTGGAGGAGGCCGCGCGCACCCTGGGCGCGGGGCGCTGGCGGGCGTGGTGGACGGTGGTGCTGCCGCGGCTGCTGCCCGCCGTCGGCGGCGCTGCGACATTGATCTTCCTGTTCTGCTCCACCAGTTTCGGCGTCATCATCATTCTCGGCGGTGGCAGTCTGCGCACCCTGGAGACCGAGATCTATACCCAGGCGATCGGGTACTTCCGGATCCCCGCCGCGGTGGCGTTGTCGATGCTGCAGATCGTCGTAGTCGTCGCCGCCCTGGCGCTGGCTCGGCTGTTCGCCGATCCCGCCGCCACCGATTCCGCGGTCGCCGGTTCGGCTGCCCGACCGGTCCGCGGGTGGTCGTGGGTACCGGTCGTCGGCGCGATCGCTTGGGGCACGGTCATTCTCGGCGGCCCCGTGGCGGTTCTCGCGCTGCGCTCGCTGCGCCCGACGAGCGGCGGAGCGTGGACGCTCGACGGCTATCGCACACTGTCGGTGCCGGTGAACGGGGTGACCCCGCTGGAGACGCTGCGCTATTCGCTGACGTCCGCGGTCGTCGCGACCGTGATCGCACTCGTCGTCGGGGGACTCGCCGCGGTCGCCCTGCAGCGATCGCGGGGAGTACTCGCCCTGATCGGGAACGCGATAGCGATGATCCCACTCGGCGTCAGCGCCGTGACCCTCGGTTTCGGCTATCTCATCGTGCTGGCCTCGTTGCCCGCACGAATCGCGGCGTCCCCGTTGATCATTCCCTGTGTACAGGCGCTCATCGCGATCCCGGTGGTGATCCGGATCATCGTGCCAGCACTGTCCAGCGTGCCGGAGCGGCAACGGCAGGCGGCGGCCACCCTGGGGGCGTCCCCGGGCCGGGTCTTCGTCACCGTCGACCTGCCGGTGATCGGCCGGTCACTCACGGCGGCCGCCGGGTTCGCGTTCGTGATGGCGCTCGGTGAATT
This sequence comes from Gordonia sinesedis, assembly GCA_039527305.1. Classification (GTDB taxonomy): domain Bacteria; phylum Actinomycetota; class Actinomycetes; order Mycobacteriales; family Mycobacteriaceae; genus Gordonia; species Gordonia sinesedis. The sequence continues at coordinate 125,446 of BAAAJU010000005.1, forward strand.
CGGGGCGACAAGCTTCCTGGCGCGGGCAGACACCACAACGCTGCCGGTGCTCATCGGGTCCGCGTTGAATCGCCCGGGCGCAACCAATCTCGCGACGGCGATGGCTGCCTCGATGCTGCTGGTCGCGGCAACGACCGCCGCGGTGATCGCGGTCGAAGTGGTCCGGCCGCGCGCGGTCCCCGCCGGCATGCGCTCGGTGCGCGTGCACCCCGAAGCCGCCGGAACGGAGCGCTGACCATGCTCCACATCGAGCACCTACAGGTGGGCTACGGACAACACGGGGTAATCCACGACCTCGATTGGCGCGTCGGCACCGACGGGTCACTGGTCACCGCCCTGCTCGGGCCGTCGGGGTGCGGCAAGTCGACGCTGATCCGCGCCATCGCCGGCCTCACGACACCGACGGCCGGTTCCATTTGCTTCGACGGCGCCGAGCTCGCGGGAATCCCCACCCACCGACGGGATTTCGGCGTCGTCTTCCAGGACGGGCAGCTGTTCACCGGCCGTAGTGTCGGCGCGAATATCGCCTACGGGCTGCGGATGCGCGGTTGGTCACGGCGCCGCAGTGCCGAGCGGGTCACCGAACTCCTCGACCTGGTCCGGCTGCCCGGTTACGAGAAGCGAAGCGTCGGAGAACTTTCCGGCGGTCAGGCGCAGCGGGTGGCACTCGCACGTGCCCTGGCACCCCGGCCGCGGCTGCTGTTGCTGGACGAGCCGCTGGCCGCTCTCGATCGCCGACTGCGGGACCGGCTGGCGCTGCAGATCGGTGAGATTGTGCGCGCAGCGGGGATTCCGACGATCGTCGTGACACACGACCACACCGAGGCTGCATTGCTGGCCGACACCATCTCGGTGATGCGGGCGGGGTCGATCGTGCAGACCGCGCGGCCGGCAACCCTGTGGGCACGGCCGGTCGACGCATGGACAGCGCGCTTCCTGGGGTGCGGCACCATCCTGGACGTCGACGGTCACCACGACGGCGTCGTGGAGACCCCGCTGGGACCCGTGCACATCGACGTGCCGGACGGCACAAGAGAACTCGGTCTGCGACCCGAGTCGGCGACCGTCGCTCCCGCGGGGTCCGCGGCGGCGGCCGGCGTCCCGGGAACGGTGCTCGCGGTCGCCGACCTGCCCTCCGGACCGCAGGCCCGGGTGGCGACCGGCATCGGCGAGGTCGACGCGGTGGCCGCGGAGCCGATTGCGGTCGGCGACTCGGTCTCGCTGCGCCTCGTCCCGGAACGGATCGCGGTGATCGGGTGAGCGCCGACCGGTTAGTCGTGGCCGGCGCGATCGTCCGGCGGACCGCCACCGGGACGGCCGAACTGCTCCTGGCGCAACGTGATCGGCCCGCCGAGCTCGCGGGTTTGTGGGAGCTGCCGGGCGGGAAGGTGGAGCCGGGCGAGGGGACCGCCGACGCGCTGCGTCGGGAACTGGCCGAGGAATTGGGCGTCGAGGTCGCGGTCGGTGACGAACTCGCCGGCCGGACCGCCGTGTCGCCGACCATGACGCTGGTCGCGCGGCACGCCCGGATCGTGAGGGGAGTGCCGGAGCCGCACGACCACCGGGCACTGGCCTGGGTCGACGCCGACCGGCTGCGCGCGCTGGCCGACGCGGGTGCCCTCGTCCCCGCCGACACCGTCTGGCTGCCCGAGCTGCTGCCCATGCTCGGCGGCTGAGGCGCGCGGGCACAGACTCGGCGAGTACGTTCGCGAGCGTGACCCGGTTACCGCGCTCGTGGCTCGGGCCGCTGCTGATGCTGACCGGCGGCACATCGATGTACCTGGGCGCGGCGATCGCCGTGGTGCTGTTCGACCGGCTGTCGCCGTCGGGTGTGGCGTGGATGCGGGTCACCGGTGCGGCACTCGTGCTGCTGGCCTGTGTGCGTCCCCCGCGGTCGGCGTGGCGGCCGGATCGGCTGCTGCTGGCCGGGACGTTCGGGCTGATCACCACCGGAATGAACGTCGCCTTCTACGAGGCGCTGGCCCGGCTGCCGCTCGGCACGACCGTGGCACTGGAGTTCCTCGGGCCGATCGTGGTGGCCGCGGTCGGGTCGCGGGGTCGGCGTGACCTGGCCGCATTGAGCCTCGCCGTCGTCGGGGTGCTGCTGATCGTGGACGTGCGCTGGTCGGGGACCGCGGCCGGGGTGGCATTCGCGCTGGCCGCCGCGGCATGCTGGGCCGGCTACATCGTGCTGGGCAAGCGGGTTGCCCAGCGTGGTCATGGCATCGCCGACCTGACCACGGGCTTCGTCGTCGCAGCCGTCGTCACCTCGCCGCTGGCGCTGACCCTCGGGCCGGTGTTCGCGCCGGGTGCACCGACCGTCGGCCTGCTGGTCCTGGGGCTCGGCCTCGGGGTGCTCTCCACCGCCGTGCCGTACGCGCTCGACCAGGTGATCCTGCGCGATGTCGGGCGTGCGCGGTTCGCGTTGCTGCTGGCGTTGCTGCCGGTCACCGCCGCGGTCATCGGTTTCGTCGCCCTGGGGCAGGTGCCGCGCCCAGCGGAGCTGATCGGCATCGTCGCGGTCGCCACAGCGGTGGCGATCGGGTCGTCGGGGCGCCCGAGCGCGGCCGATGCCACGCCCTGACCGGCGCCCTGGCCGGCGGCAACTATCGACGCCTGGCTAACCCCTCGCCTGCGCTGCGCCGCCCACGCCCCGTCCGCGACCGTCGTCCGCTCGACCCCCGTGTGAATCCCGACCAAACCCGGGTGGCCGCGCTGTGATCGCGCTCTCAGGCGCACACCCGATACCCTGTGACACGTCGCCCGTGGAGTTCATCGGCGATTGCCGGCACCCATCCGCGCCGGCCGCTCCCCGCCGTACGAAAGAGATCTCAGTGAGCGCTGCCCCCAACTTCCGCAACGTCGCGATCGTCGCGCACGTCGACCACGGCAAAACCACACTGGTCGACGCGATGCTGCGACAGTCCGGCGTCTTCGGTGAGCGCGCCGAGCTGGTCGATCGGGTGATGGATTCCGGCGACCTGGAACGCGAGAAGGGCATCACTATTCTCGCCAAGAACACCGCGGTGCACCGGCGCCAGCCGGACGGCACCGAGGTCGTCATCAACGTCATCGACACCCCCGGTCACGCCGACTTCGGCGGCGAGGTCGAGCGCGGACTGTCCATGGTGGACGGCGTCGTGCTGCTCGTCGACGCCTCCGAGGGGCCGCTGCCGCAGACCCGGTTCGTGCTGCGCAAGGCGCTCGCCGCGTCGCTGCCGGTGATCGTCGTGGTCAACAAGACCGACCGGCCGGACGCGCGCATCCAGGAGGTCGTCGACGAGACCCAGGACCTGCTGCTTGATCTGGCGTCCGACCTGGACGAGGAGGCCGCGGAGGCCGCCGAACTCGTGCTCGACCTGCCGGTGCTCTACGCATCGGGGCGCGCCGGGATCGCCAGCACCGAGCAACCGGATAACGGTCAGATCCCGTCCGGCGAGAACCTCGACCCGTTCTTCGACGTGCTGATGGAATACGTTCCGGCACCCAAGGGTGACCCCGGCGCACCGCTGCAGGCGCACGTCACCAACCTCGACGCGTCGGCGTTCCTCGGTCGGCTCGGCCTGGTCCGCATCCACAACGGCACCCTGCGCAAGGGGCAGACCGTCGGCTGGTGCCGCGAGGTCGACGGCGAGCCGGTGGTGGAAAAGGCGAAGATCACCGAGTTGCTGGCCACGGTCGGCGTGGAGCGGTCGCCGGCGGAGTCGGCCGTCGCCGGTGACATCGTCGCGGTCGCGGGCATCCCGGAGATCATGATCGGCGACACCCTCGCCGACGCCGACAACCCGGTTCCGCTGCCCCGGATCACTGTCGACGAACCGGCGATCTCGGTGACCATCGGCACCAACTCGTCGCCGCTGGCCGGCAGGGTGTCCGGGCATAAGCTCACCGCGCGGATGGTCAAGTCGCGGTTGGACACCGAGCTGATCGGCAACGTGTCGCTGCGCGTCGTCGACATCGGCCGGCCGGACGCCTGGGAGGTGCAGGGCCGCGGCGAGCTGGCGCTGGCGGTGCTCGTCGAGCAGATGCGCCGCGAAGGATTCGAGCTGACCGTCGGCAAGCCGCAGGTGGTCACCCGCACCGTCGACGGCAAGTTGCACGAGCCGTTCGAGCACCTCACCGTCGACGTCCCGGAGGAGTACCTGGGCGCCGTCACTCAACTCCTCGCCGCCCGCAAGGGTCGGATGGACCACATGAACAACCACGGCTCGGGCTGGGTCCGGATGGAGTTCACCGTCCCCTCGCGCGGACTTATCGGCTTCCGTACCGACTTCCTGACCGAGACGCGCGGCACCGGTATCGCCAACGCGGTGTTCGACGGCTACGCGCCGTGGGCGGGCGAAATCCGCGCGCGGCACACCGGTTCGCTGGTCAGCGACCGGACCGGGTCGGTGACCCCGTTCGCGATGATCCAGCTGGCCGACCGCGGCACCTTCTTCGTCGAGCCCGGCGCGGACACGTACGAGGGCATGGTGGTGGGCATCAACCCGCGTGCCGAGGACCTCGACATCAACGTCACCCGCGAGAAGAAGCTCACCAATATGCGCTCGTCCACCGGTGACGAGCTGGAGCGACTGGCCAAGCCGATGGAACTCGACCTGGAGGGCGCGATGGAATTCTGCGCCGCCGACGAGTGTGTCGAGGTCACCCCTGAGGTGGTGCGGGTGCGTAAGGTGCACCTGGACGCACCCACCCGGGCCCGGGAGCGCTCCCGGGCCAAGTCCCGCGACCAGGCCGTCGGCTGACGGACGTTCGGATCAGGGTGCGTGCACAGCTGAGCGGGCCGGTGAGGGCAGCGACGACACCGGCCCCGAGCGGACGACGGACTCGAAGGGTGCAGGGGTGATGGTGGTGACTGCTGACCGCCGCCGCCATGGTGTGCTGCTCCTCGTCGTCGCCGCACTCGCGGCCGCCTTGGCCGCATGTAGCGCCAATCCGCCGCCGCCGGTGCGCGAGACCGCCGCGCCGCCGACGCCGACCGAATACCCGACCGCGAAGACCGTTTACATCGCCACCGACTCGGTCGGTACCGGGTTCAACCCGCACATCAGCGCCGATCAGAGCCCGGTCACCACCGCCATCGCGGCGATGACGCTGCCGAGCGCGTTCGCCCCGGTCCAGACGCCGAGTGGCGTCGAGTGGCAGCGCCAGGACGCACTGGTCACCTCGGCCGAGGTGACCAACCGCGACCCGTTCACGGTGACCTACCAGATCCACACCAACGCCCAGTGGTCCGACGGGCTGCCGGTCACCGCCGACGACTTCACCTACCTGTGGCAGCAGATGTCCCGGCAGCCCAATGTGGTGGCGCCGGCGGGCTACCGGCTGATCGACTCCGTGCAGTCGGGTGCCGGCGGCAAACAGGTCGAGGTGCGCTTCGCCCGCCCGTACCCGCAGTGGCGGCAACTGTTCACCAATCTGCTGCCCAGCCACGTCCTCAAGGGCGCGCCCGCCGGCTTCCAAACCGGCATGGACAGCGGCAAACCCGTATCCGCCGGACCCTTCTCGGTGTTCTCCATCGACCCCACCCGCGACGAGGTGCGGCTGGTCCGCAACGACCGGTACTGGATGCGTCCGTCCCGACTCGATCAGGTCGTCTTGCGCCGCGCCGGAACCGCCTCTCAGATGGTCGACTCGGTCCGCTCCGGTGATTCGGCCATCGCCACCGTCGGCGCCGGACCGGCCACCAGCGCCGAACTGGCGGCCGTCCCGGGCGTCGCCACCCAGCGCAGCCCCATCGCCCGCTCGCTGGGAATCACGGTCAACGCCCGCACGCCGGTGATGCGGTCGATCGACGTTCGCCGGGCGGTGCTCGGCGCTATCGACCCTGAACTCGTGACGTTGGCCGGTGCGGGCGACTGGATCGTGCAGCAGTACGCCAACACCGTGTTCGCGCCGAGCGATCCCGGCTACTTCCCGGTGACCCGTCAGCGGCCGTCGCCCGCACAGATCGACGACCTGCTCAGCGCTGCCGGATATCGGCGCGATCCGACCGCGGTATCGACGGCTCCGCCGATCGCCCCGGACTCCGGTTCGGCGCCATCCACGCCGTCGCCATCGGCGGAGTCCCCGCGCCCGTCCGGGGCGCCCTCGTCGTCCGGCTCCGCATCGTCGTCGACGACGCAGCCCACCGCCGCGGGGCAATCGACACCGATCGCTCCGGTCCCTGCGGGGGTCGAGCCGTATCGTCGTGACGGCCAGGACCTGGTCGTCCGGATCGGTGCGGTGAGTGGCGACCCGCGGGCGCAGTCGGCGGCCGCCAATGTCGTCGATCAGCTCCGCGGCGCCGGCATCCGCGCCGGGTTGGTGTCGCTGCCGAACAACGAGCTGTACGGGGTCGCGCTGACCGAGTCGCGCGTCGACCTGATCGTCGGCTGGACCGGTCTCGGCGTGCCCCCCGCCGCCGCACTGGCCTCGCAGGTGGACTGCGATCAGCCCAAACCCAGCACCGCGCCGTCGCTGAGCACCCCGCCGACGCCGACCAGCGTCGCGCCCGGACAGACCGGTAGCGACGGCTCCGGCGTGTACGCCAGCAACACGTCGGGACTGTGTGATCCGGCACTGATCTCCCTCGCCCGGCAGGCGCTCTCCGCCGACGATCCGACGCCACTACTCGTCCAGGCCGAGCCTCTGCTTGCCGCGCAGGCCGTCTACCAGCCGCTCTATCAGGACAGCATGGTGGTCGGCGTGATCCGGAACAAGGTCGCCGGGGTGCCGCTGTCGGGTCCGATCGGTGTGTCCATCTTCGGTACCGCGGCGAACTGGAACGTCGGGTGACCGGCCCGGCCGAAACCGGGGCACCGCGACGACTGCTGCTGCTGCACGCCCACCCCGACGACGAGACGATCATGACCGGCGGCACCATCGCGCACTACCTCGCCGACGGCGTCGATGTGCGCGTGCTGACCTTCACCCTCGGCGAGGAGGGGGAGGTGATCGGGGAGACGTGGGCCCAACTCGTCGCCGACGGCGGTGCCGGCGCCGACCAGCTCGGCGGATATCGGATCGCCGAGCTGACCCGGGCGCTCGCCGCGTTGACCCCACCCGGCCTGCCGCCGCTGCGGCCACGGTTCTTGGGCGGGGCCGGGCACTGGCGCGACTCGGGCATGGCCGGAACCCCGTCGGCCGAGCACCCGCGGGCGCTGATCGGCGCGCCGTTCGACGAGGTCGTCGATGCCCTCGTGGCGGAACTGGTGGATTTCGCGCCGCAGGTCGTCGTCACCTACGACAGCGTCGGCACCTACGGCCACCCCGACCACCGGATGGTGCATGACGCGTCGATGGCGGCGCTGCCGATCGCCGAGGAGCGATTGGGCCGCCGGTTCCGGGTCTTCGAGTCGGTCACCGAGGAGTCGGCACTGTCGGCGGGCATCGCCGCAGCGGTCGATCGGGTGCCCGAGGGCTGGCGGCTGCCGGAGACCGGCGAACTGCCTAGTTATCCCGACGGCGTCGTCACCGCCGAGGTCGATATTCGGGACGTCTACGACCGCAAGGTCGCGGCCCTGGGCGAGCACGCCACCCAGGTGACGGTGGCGCCGTCGGGCACCGAGTACGCGCTGTCCAACGCCATCCTGCAGCCGATCGGCGATCGGGAGCACTACATCGAGCGCGTGTCCGACGGACCGGTCGGGACGCCGAACGCCCGGACCACGGACCTGTTCGCGGGGATCGCCTGATGCGCGCCGCCGACCGGATCTGCCTGGCGTTGCTGATCGTCGACGGCCTGCTGGTCGGGCTGCTCACGGTCGGATTCGCGTACTTGCGGATCGACGGCGTGTTGACGCCGATCGCCGCCGTCGTCGCCGGTGTCGTCAACTGCGTGCTGCTGTGGCTGGCCGCCGGGTACACCGCGTCGCCGCTGCGGTACGCACCGCTGTTGGCGTGGTTGCTGGTCGTCGTGGTCGCGGTGATGCCGGGACCGGGCGGCGACGTCGCGCTTGCCACGGCGGGTAGCTCGACGGGGCCGACGTTGCTACTGATCGGCGCGGGGTTGGGGCTGCCGGTGTTGCTGGCCTGGTTCCGTCGGCTGCCGACGCCGTCGGGTAAGTGAGCACGGGGGAGGGGCTGGTTTCGATACGCCGCTCGTTCCTCGCGGCTACTCAACCAGCGGGAGGACCGGTTACTCGACCAGCGGGATTGCGCGTTACAGCGGGGGAGGTCCGGTTTTCGGCGCGACGCTCGGCGGTGCGGGGCGCGGCTTCCGCGCGATGCTGCGCGGCGGTGCGGGGCGCGGCTTCCGGTGATGCTGCACGGCCTGCGGGCACAGTTCCTGGCGCGATGCTGCGCTGCGGTGCGGGCGCAGTTCCCGGTGGTTGAGTAGCGGGGAGCGAAGCGAGTCGCGTATCGAAATCACCGTCGCTGGTCGGCGGATGAGGGGCGCCGTACACCGGCCGTTACAGTTGACGACATGGTGCAGCGCGCGTGGGCGTCGGACATCCGCGCCCCGATCGACCGCGTCACGACCGCACTCACGCGGCTACGCGACGACGCGGCGTCGCTCACCGATGTCGACTGGGAAATGCTGCTCGGCGCCGACGGCCCGCACCTCGAGGAACTCTGTGTGCTCGCCGACGCCGCCCGTGCCCGCGTCACCGACCCCGACGCGCTCACCTTCGTCGTCAACCGCAACCTGGACACCGCCGTCGTGTCGCCGCCGACCGCTGGACAGCCGACCGTGGAGGCGCTCGTCGCCGAGGCGCACGAGCTAGGCGCCACGGAAATCTGTCTGCAGGGGCCTGTTCCCGCCGACGCTCCGGCCGACGACTACCTGCGATTGATCGATCGCATCCACACCACCGCACCCGACATCCATCTGCACGCCTTCCGGCCCCCGGAGATCCGCGACGCCGCGCACCGGATGGGTATCGGCATCGATGAATTCCTGCGCCGCGCGCGGACCGCGGGCCTCGGCTCCGTCCCAGGCACCGCCGCCCAGATACTCGACGACGAGGTGCGCGCCCCCCTCGCACCGACCGGCACCGCCCCGCCCGTCGACGAATGGATCACGACCATCGAGGCCGCGCACGCCGCCGGCCTCTTCTCCACCGCGACCATGCTGTACGGACACATCGAGACCCCGGCGCAGCAGATCGCCCATCTTCGACTACTCCTTGACATTCAGCGCCGCACAGGCGGATTCAGCGAACTCATCCTGATGCCGCTGCTGCCGGAGAATACGCCGGCGCACCTACCGCGACCGGCCGCGAGCGCGTCCCGGCGGGAGACCCGCGCATTGCACGCGGTCGCCCGACTCCTCACCCTCGGCGCCATCGACCACCTGCAGGTCGCCTGGACCAAACTCGACCCCGACACCGTCGACCTGCTGCTGCGCGGCGGCGCCGACGACATCGGCGGGGTCCTCCTCGACGGCCGCTTGATGCCGGCCGCCGGGCCCGAAGCAGGCCGTGTGCTCGACCCGGAGACATTGGCCGCCATCGCATTTCGTGCCGGCAGAGTCCCGGTGCAACGCACCACCGGATACGGGGTACCGGCACCCGACCGCCTGCTCCCTATCCCGCAGGTTCAGCGGTGACCGGTACCCGCGACCCGCTCGATATCGACGTCGCCATCATCGGTGCCGGTTTCGCCGGAATCGGCATGGCCACCCGGCTGGCGCGGCGCGGCCGGGAGAGCTTCGTCATGATCGAACGCGCCGACGCGGTCGGCGGAACCTGGCGGGACAACACCTATCCCGGCATCGCCTGCGACATCCCGGCCCACCTGTACTCGTTCTCGTTCCGCCCACCCGCCGACTGGCCGTCCGTCTTCCCCCGCGGCCCCGAGATCCAGCGCTACCTGCAGCGCACCGTCGACGACGAGGGCCTCACGCCCCACCTGCGACTGTCCACCGAGCTGCGAACAGCGGTGTGGCACAGCGATCGATCACGCTGGGAGATCACCATCGGCACCCCCGGCGACCCGGATACGCACACCGTGCGAGCCCGGGTGCTGGTGCTCGCCGTGGGCCGGCTCTCCGAGCCGCGGGTTCCCGATATCGACGGCCTGGCGGAGTTTCCCGGCGAGGTCGTACACACCGCGGCCTGGCGCGACGACGTGTCGCTCGACGGTGCGCGCATCGGGGTCGTCGGCACGGGTGCGTCGGCGATCCAACTCGTGCCCCAGCTGGCGCCCAAAGCCGAAGAGCTGGTGCTGTTCTCGCGCACTCCGCCCTACGTGGTGCCGCGCGAGGACCGCGCCTACACAGCCGCCGAACGCGCCCGCATGCTGGACCCCGACACCGCCCACACCGAGCGCGAGCGCCTGCTCCGCGAAGCCGATACGGCCTTCCGCCAGCGACTCGGCCTCGCACCGGATATCGACGAGATCCGCGAGCGGGCAGCGTCCCATCTGCGCCGACAGGTCGCCGATCCGCGCCTGCGTCGGGTACTGACGCCCGACTACGAGATCGGGTGCAAGCGAATCCTGCTCAGCGACGACTTCTATCCGGCGATCCAACGGCCCAACGTCGTCGTCGAACCGAGTGCCCTGGATTCGGTCGTCGAATCCAAGGCCCGGGCACAGAGCGGACACACCTACGACCTCGACGTGCTCGTGATGGCGACCGGATTCGCCGCGGCACGACCTGCGGTGGCCGCTCGGATCGTCGGCCGCACCGGCAGCCTCGCCGATCACTGGTCGAACGGCATGGTGTCCTATGCGTCGACGGCGGTCAGCGGATTTCCCAATATGTTCGTGCTCGACGGACCCAACGCGGCGCTTGGCCACAACTCGGCCATCTACATGATCGAGACCCAACTCGACTATGTCGTCGGCGCATTGGATCACCTGGCGAACCCCTTCGCCAGACCACTGGACGTCAGCGCCGACGCGGAAGCCGCGTACACCCGCGAGATCGACGAGCGCAGCGCCCCCACCGTCTGGCTCACCGGATGCGACAGTTGGTACGTCGATCCCGACAGTGGTCGGCTCACCCTGCTGTGGCCGGGCACCGCCGCGTCGTTCCGGGAACGCAACGGTGTCTTCGATCCGACCCCGTATCTGACCGAGCCCGAGCCGGCCGGCGATCGGCCGACGACGGCACCGACGACCGACGACGGAGGCGATGCACTATGACCGACACCGCTATTCGGCGCGCCCTCGCTACCGCCGAGGCCCGCGAACCGATCGGCCTCGACGACGCGACCGCCCTGCTCTCCTGTACCGGCGCCGATCTTGCCGAGCTACAGTCGATCGCCGGAGCCCTGCGCGACGAGGGTCTGGTGGTGGCCGGCCGGGATCGCCGAATCACTTACTCACGCAAGGTCTTCATCCCGCTCACCCGACTCTGCCGGGACCGGTGCCACTACTGCACGTTCGTCGCCGCACCCGGCGCGCTCAGCAAAGCGGGCGAGGGGCTCTACCTGGAGCTGGATCAAGTGGTCGCGATCGCCCGCCAGGGTGCCGCCCTCGGCTGCAAGGAAGCACTGTTCACCCTGGGGGACCGACCCGAGGACCGCTGGCATCAGGCAGGGGAATGGCTTGCCACACGCGGCTATTCGTCGACCCTGGAGTACGTCCGGGCCGCCGCCGTGGCGGTGCTCGAGGAGACTGGATTGCTGCCGCACCTCAACCCGGGCGTGATGAGTGAGGACGAGTTACGCACACTGCGCCCGGTCGCGCCGTCCATGGGCATGATGCTGGAGACGACCTCACGACGCCTATTCACCGAGAAGGGGCAGCCGCACTACGGCAGCCCCGACAAGGACCCGACTGTGCGGCTGCGGGTGCTCCACGACGCCGGGCGCCTCCGAATCCCCTTCACCACCGGCATTCTCGTCGGCATCGGCGAGACGCTGACCGAACGGGCCGCATCGTTGCTGGCACTCGCCGAGGTGCAGCGCGGCTCCGCGGACAATCCGGGCGGCCACATCCAGGAGGTGATCGTGCAGAACTTCCGCGCAAAGCCGGACACCGCGATGCGCGCAACCCCGGATGCCGAGATGAGCGAGTTTCTGGCGGCGGTCGCGGTGGCCCGCATCGTCCTCGGTCCCGAGATGCGAGTACAGGCGCCACCGAACCTGGTGTCGCGCAACGAATGTGCAGCCCTGATCGCGTCCGGTATCGACGACTGGGGCGGCGTATCGCCACTGACTCCGGATCATGTCAATCCGGAACGTCCCTGGCCCAACCTCGATACCCTCGCCGAGATCACCGCCGCGTCGGGGTATGTGCTCACCGAACGGGTCACCGCGCAGCCGCCGTACGTGCTCGACGCGGCATCATGGATCGATCCGTCGCTGGCCGACCACGTTGCGGCTCTTGCCAATCCGATGACCGGCCTGGCCGTCGACACGACTCCCGTCGGCCGGCCCTGGCCCGCGGTCGCCTGAGCGGTGGACCTCGTCCGGCATCTCCGGTTCTTCGTCGCCGTGGCCGAGGAGGGCCACTTCGGTGATGCTGCGGCGCGGCTGGACATGACCCAACCGCCGGTATCGCAGGGATTGCGCCGGTTGGAGAGAGAACTCGGCGTGCCACTCATTCGTCGAACATCCCGCGGCGCCGAACTGACCGACGCTGGACGCGAGCTCCTGCCCCGAGCACGCCTCCTGATCGACGATGCCGCCCGCTTCGTCGGCGAGGCCCGTCGGCTCCAAGCTCGCACCGACGCACTCCGGTGGGGAGCGGTGGCGCAGGTGGGAACCACGACCACGGCGCGGGTCGCGGCACGGCTGGCCGCGGCAACACCGTTGCAAGACATGACTACCGCCTCCGCCACCAGCCTGGTCGACCAGGTGCTCGCCGGAGTAGTCGATCTCGCGATCGTCGACATCCCCTGTGTCACAGCCGGGCTCGCGACCGGCCCGACGGTGCGCATCCCGCGGGCCGTTGTCGTCCCCGCCGGCCATTCGGTGGTCAGCGCGACCCAGCCCCGACTCCGGAACCTGTCCGACCTTGCCTTCTGTCATCCGGCACGTGCCGCGAATCCTCCGGCCTACGACCAGCTTCTGGATGCGTTCCGAGAGCAGGCGCTCGATCCGGCACCACTGGTCATCGCCTCCGATGCGGAGACGATCGCCGCCGTCGCCGCGGGGCGCGCGTTCTCGCTGAGCACCGACACGGCACTGCCGGAGGGTCTCGACGGCGTCCGGTGCGTGTCGATCGCACCGGATGTCACGGCATTGCGGGTGCGGGTGGTATACCGGTCGGCCGCTGTCGCCGAGTCGGCGGAGATCGTGACGTCGGCGCTGTGGCGGGCGGCGCGATGACCGCGCGGATGCCCACCCTGGGGTCGATGCACCATGGCGTACAACGGCAGGTCGCGGACATCTTCGCCGACGTCGGGTGCTCCGGCTGGTTACACGCCCGCTCGTTGGGGCCGCGGGCGGCGTCGGTCGGATACGGCGCCGACGCCCCGGTGGTGCTGGCCTCGGTTTACAAGGTGGCACTGGTGGTGTCGTTGTGCCGCAGTGTCGATCGCGGTGAACTCGACCTGGCCGAGACGGTCCGCGTGGTGCCTCAGGAGTGGGCGCGGGGATCGACGGGATTGGGTGCCTTCGCCGACCCGGTGACGTTGAGCTGGCGAGATCTCGCCACCTCGATGATGACGGTGTCCGACAACGTCGCCGCCGACGTGATCCTCGCACGAGTCGGATTGGACGCCGTCCGCAGCGATCTCACCGATCTCGGTCTTCGGTCCACCCGCGTGGTCGGTGGTGTCGCGGAGCTCCACGGCCGGCTGCGTGCGGAAACCGGAACGTCGACCGTCGAGGAGGCGTTCGCGGTGCTCGCCGACGCCGACACGGATACGGACGTGACCGCTTACGACGCCGCCTATTCCAGCTCCTCGACCCCGCTCGACTGCACCCGGTTGCTCGCCGAGGTGTGGGCCGACCGCGCCGCATCGCCCTCCTCGTGCGCGATGATCCGCGACGTCATGCGCAAACAGGTGTTCACCGCACGCCTGGCCTCGGGATTCGGCGCGGGCAACGTCCGGGTGGCCGGCAAGACAGGAACGATCGGCGTCATCCGCAACGAGATCGGCGTCATCGAGTTCACCGGCGAGTATCCCGTCGCGATCGCGGTGTTCACCAAGAGCGCCCGATCGGCGCCCGCACTGCCGGCGGTCGACCGGGCGATCGGCGAGGTGAGCCGCCTGGTGGTCGGGGAGTTGCGGGCATCGGTCGACTGATCCCGGTGGTGACGACCGACTCGCAGGAACCGCGACCAGGTCCGATAGCGTCTCGCTATCGCTGCACCGTGCGCCCCGACTTGGCGCCGCGGCGAGCCGCCCGGTTATCTGCAGGGGTGCGACGAGTGGTGACGACCGCCCTTTGTGGGCTGCTGTTGACGATGACGCTGGCGGGCTGTTTTCTGTCCTCGGACTCGCCCGACGATGCGCTGAGTCGCTTCGCCGACGCACTGGAGCGGCGCGACGCGCAGGCCGCGGCCGCGGCGACCGACGACCCCGACGCCGCGCGTCCGGTGATGACGTCGATGTTCGACGGGCTCGGCAAGAAGGCGACCGTGACGACCGACCCCGGCCTCGTCGACGACAAGAAGGTCACCGGCACGATTGCGTACAGGTGGTCGTTCGGCCCGGACAAGACCGCGTCCTACCAGACCGACGTCGCCCTGACCGAGGGCGATTCCGGCTGGCGGGTGCGGTGGTCGCCGACCGTTCTGCATCGCAATCTCCTTGCGACCCAGTCATTCTCCTATAGCGACGAACGTGACGTCACCACCAATGTCGTCGACCGCTCCGGTCGCCCGCTGATGACCTGGCAGACCGTGTCGGTCATTGCCCTCCGACGCGACGCCCTCGATTCCGCCGACCAACTCGCGCGTGCCTTGCGGCCGGTCGAACCGTCGCTCACCGCGGCCGGTATCCGAGAGTCGTTCCGCGGCAACACCAGCCGACAGGGCACCGATCCCGGTGCGGACGGTGCCGAGACCAGGACGGTGATCCGGCTACGCGAGGACGACATGGCCCGGGTGGGCCGTGCCGTGCGTGGTATCGCCGGTGTGACGGTCACCGAACAGGGCGCGTTGCTCAGCGCCACCCGACAATTGCATTCGCCGGCGATGTCGGGGCTGGAGGAGATGTGGCGGCAGGAGATCGACCGCACCGCGGGCTGGAGCATGCGCATCGTCAATGCGGACGGTGCGCCCGCGGACGTCCTCGGCGGCGCCGACGCCCGGCCCACACCACCGGTGCGAACTACCCTCGATCGTGACGTCCAGACCCAGGCCCAACGAGCCGTCGACAGTCAGCGACGACCCGCGATGATCGTGGCACTCCGACCGTCCACCGGAGGGATCGTCGCGGTGGCGCAGAACGCCGCTGCGGATCGATCCGGTGCCGTCGCGCTCACCGGCCTGTACCCGCCGGGCTCGACCTTCAAGACGATCACCACCGCGGCCGCCCTGGATGCGGATGCGGTGCAACCTCGTTCACCGGTCCAGTGTCCGGGACGAGCGACGATCGAAGGCCGGACGATCCCGAACGAGGACGACTTCGACCTCGGCACGACCGATCTCACCACCGCGTTCGCCCGGTCGTGCAACACCACCATGGGCGCGCTCGCTAATCGGCTCCCGCCCGACGCGCTGACCACCACCGCGCGGGCCTTCGGCATCGGCGCCGACTACACCGTGCCGGGCGTCACGACCGTCACCGGGCGGGTGCCGAATGCCGACACCCCGGCGCTGCGAGTGGAGAACGGGATCGGCCAGGGCACGGTGACCGTCAGTCCATTCGGTCTCGCGCTCGCTGAGGCGAGCCTGGCTCGCGGCCAGACCGTCACACCCCAGCTCGTCGTCGGCCGGGACACCACCGGTGACACAGAGCCGCAACGGATTTCACCGACAACGGCCCGGGCACTGCGCGCCATGATGGCGCAGACGGTGGCCAGCGGCACCGCCACCGAACTGCGCGACATTCCCGGACTCGGCGGCAAGACCGGCACCGCCGAATACGGCGACAACCGCAACCCGCACGGCTGGTTCGCCGGCATCGTCGACGACCTCTCCTTCGCGACACTCGTCGTCGGCGGCGGATCGTCGGGACCGGCCATCGCGGTCACCGGTGAGTTCCTGCGCCCGCTCCGCGAGTGACCGCGATAGCGCGCGGCCGTGCTCGCGTCAGTCCCGCTGGCGCACCGCGGCCAACGCCTCGTAGCCGCCGATCACATCCGTCGCCCGGTGCAGACCGAGTTGTTGGAGCGACGCGGCGGCCAGGCTGGACGTAAACCCCTGCGAGCACAGCACGATCCATCGCACATCATGGTCGACGGCCTGCTCGATTCGGGCGTCGCTGGTCGGGTCGCACCGCCACTCCAGCACATTGCGCTCGATCACCAGCGCCTCCGGGATCTCACCCTCGGCGGCACGTTGCGCGGCGGGCCGGATGTCGACGAGCACCGCACCGGCGTCCAGCTCGGCGGTCACCTCCTCGGCGGGCAGCCGGTGTAAGCGCTCGCGGGCGGTCAGCAGCATGTCGTCGATGGTCGTTCCCGCCTTGATAGTCGTCACGCCCCGATCCTGACTCATTCGGGTTGGTCGGTGAGTTCGGTCCGGGTTCGCCGCAGCGTGTCGTGCTCGGTCACCTCGTAGAACGACATCGCCGTCAGCGGCGGTGCATAGGCATGCACGCTGAGCGTCGGCACCTGTGTCGCGGGCGGCGGTGCATAGGCGTGCACGCTAAGCGTGGGCACCGGTGTCGCGGGCGGCGGTGTGCCACTGGGCCCGTTGAGCGATGTTGTCGCCGAATCGTCGACGATCACCTGGCCGTGTTCCGGCGGGCTGCTGGCATGGTGCTGCACGTCGTGTACCCAGCCCAGCGGGAACGCCGCCTGATCGCCTTCGGACAGGATGCGCAGCGACAGGTCACGCCCGGTCCAGCGGTACTCGCGCAGCGCGCCGGACAGGACGGTGAGTGCGCCGAGGGAACCGGCGTGGTCGTGCAGGTCGGTGGAGCGGTCCGGAGTCCAGCTGATGAGCCACAGATCGAGGTCGTCGTCGGATTCCAGACGCGTCGACCAGCGGTCCACCGGATCCCATGCGGCCGGCAGCAGATGGTCGTAGCGGCCGTCGAGCACATCGGCGACACCCTGGTCGGTGATGCGCAAGAGGTCGGCGGGGCGCAACCGCGTCGGCAGATTCCCGCGCGGGTAACGCGCCGGGCGGGTGCCGGTGCGATTCCCGGAACCGGGAGCGCTGCGCCGCCGGCCCGTCGGATCCGACGGTCGTCCACTCGTCTGTCGATCGTCCACCGTGGTCACGTCGACCAGCCTGGACGTCGGCACCCGCGCTGACGAGGGTTGTCGCCACCCTGAACACAATCGACGCCCGACCGACGCTCGCCCAGATCGCCCACAATTGTGATCTTCGTCCTTTCGGCGCCCGTGAGCCGACGCCGTGTCGAATCGACGACGGCGGGACCGATACCCTGGTCTCCGACGTGTGTGTACCGGACCCGTTCCCGTGTGACACCCACTCGCCGGCCCGTGGTGACCAGGCGAGCGGCGAAGTCCACGCAAGCGGCCGATGGGCACTGTCGAGGGGTGCGCACAGCCCGCGCACCCGGCCGCGGCGTTCGTCCCGAACGTGCCGTGGACTGCGAGACGTGCAGCGAAGGAGAGAGTGGTGACGTACATCATCGCGGAGCCCTGCGTCGATGTGTTGGACCGGGCCTGCGTCGAGGAATGCCCCGTGGATTGCATCTACGAGGGCGCTCGGATGCTCTACATCCAGCCGGACGAATGCGTCGACTGCGGCGCCTGCGAACCGGTGTGCCCGGTCGAGGCGATCTTCTACGAAGACGACGTGCCGGACGAGTGGGAGCCGTACGTCAGTGCCAACGCCGACTTCTTCGACGACCTCGGCTCGCCCGGCGGCGCCAGCAAGGTCGGCAAGACCGAGGCCGATCCACCGTTCATCAAGGGCCTGCCGCCGATGGGCGAAGAGGACTGAGCCGCGCGGTGACCTCCCGGCCCCCGGCCGCCCGACGCCGCGTCAGCGACCGGCTGCCCGACTTTCCGTGGGACACCATCGCGGCCGCGAAGGCCGCTGCCGCCGCACACCCGGACGGCATCGTCGACCTCTCGGTCGGCACCCCGGTCGATCCGGTCGACCCGCTTATCCGTGATGCGCTGGCATCCGAGGCGGCGTTTCCGGGGTACCCGACGACGATCGGGACGCCCGAGCTGCGCGAGGCGGCGGCATCGGCGCTGATCCGGCGCTACGGCATCGACGGTGTCGACGAGGCGAGCATCCTGCCGGTGATCGGCACCAAGGAGGCGATCGCCGGGCTCGCGTCGACATTGGGCCTGGGCTCCGGCGACACCGTGGTCATCCCGGAGGTCGCCTACCCGACCTACGAGGTGAGTGCGTTGCTGGCCGGTGCCGCTGCGGTGCGCGCCGACTCGACCGTGCAACTCGGTCCGTCGGCGCCGGCGCTGCTGTTCCTCAATTCGCCATCTAATCCGACCGGCCGCGTGCTGGGCGTGGAGCACCTGCGCAAGGTCGTGGAGTGGGCGAGGGAGCGCGGCACCATCGTCGTCTCCGACGAGTGCTACCTGGGACTCTCGTGGGACACCGACGCGGTGTCCATCCTGGATCCGCGGGTCAGCGGCGGTGACCACACCGGGCTCCTGGCGGTGCATTCGCTGTCGAAGATCTCCAACCTGGCGTCGTACCGGGCCGGATTCCTCGCCGGCGACCGGTCGCTGATCGCCGAACTGCTCGCGGTGCGGAAGCACGCCGGCCTGATGGTGCCGTATCCGATTCAGGTGGCGATGACGGCGGCGCTGTCCGACGACGTGCACGTCGACGCCCAGCGGGAGCGCTACCGCGCCCGGCGCGACATCTTGCTGGCGGCCGTGAACGCCGCGGGCTTCCGGGTCGACGACTCCGAGGCGGGCCTGTATCTGTGGGCGACCCGGGGCGAGGGGGCCCGCGAGACGGTCGACTGGCTGGCCGCGCGCGGCATCCTCGCCGCGCCGGGCGACTTCTACGGTCCGGCCGGTGCCGAGCATGTCCGCATGGCGCTCACCGCCACCGACGAACGCATCGCGGCGGCGGCCGAGCGGCTAGCGTCCGCAGCGATTTCGTAGCAGTTTTGCCCGCTCAGCGGGCAAAACTGCTACCAAATCGGCTAGTCGCGCCGCGCGGCACGCACCGGTGCGATGACCTCGTCGCCGAATCGCCGCAGCAGATCGGTGCTGACCGCACCGTTCTCGTCGGTGATGCCGGTATTGAAGCCTTCGACTCCGTGCTCTGTGACGGCCGACGTCAGCTCGGCCACCCACTGCCGGGCCGAACCACCTACCCAGCGGCCGTCGCCGGAGCGAGTGCGGGGCAGGTCGCGGTTGGCCAGGACACCACCGAAGTTGACCAGCGTGATGATCTCCGCCGGGTCGCGCCCGGCGGCCCGAGCGGCATCGTCGATGCGCGCGCGCCCGTCGCGGAAGGTCGCGGACAGCCAATCGGCGCCGCGCTGCGGAATCCAGCCGTCGGCGAGCCGACCGGTGATCGCCAGCGTGCGCGCACCACCCGCGCCGGTCCAGATCGGTGGTGGTGGCACGGCGGCAGGTGCGAGATGCCCAACCCGATAGTGCTCACCTTCGAAGTCCATCGGTGCGCCGGGGCCACCGGTGAGCCCGCGCACGACAAGGATCGCCTCTTCGAAGGCGTCGACCGCTTGCCGCGGGGTCAGTGGCTGCGGTCCCATCCGCGGAATGTGCTGCCAGAAGCCGCCGGAACCGAGGCCGAGCGCGAAGCGTCTGTTCGACTGTGCCGTCAGCGCCGCAGCCGTGCGGGCGAGGACCGGTGCGGGTCGCAACGGGAGATTCGTGACCCCGACGTAGCCGCCGATCGACGTGGTGCGGCCCAGGAGAAAGGCGGTACCGGCGTACGCTTCGATGAGTTCCGCGTTATACGGATGATCCTGCAGCGAGAACAGGTCAAACCCGGAATGTTCCGCTGCCAGAACGAGTTCGGCCCGTTCGTCGTCCTGACCGATCGGCACGTTGGCCGGAAAACTGAACAGCGGCCGAGCCTGCAGACCCATGAGCTGACTCCGATCACCCCAGAACGACGCACCGCATCGTGGCCCGGCATGGCCGTCGAGCCGCCTGACGCGCGACGAGGTGCCTGTGACAGACATCGTGGCACGGACGTTCGGGCCGTATCGGCCGACCGCGTCATTCGCCCGGCCCACTGTCGGTGGCCTACCGCCCCGCCGAGCCGTACTGTCGTCGTTCATGACGACCCGTGGTCCGCGCCGATCCGCGCGCCCGCGTGGCCGCCGCCGGTGGCCGTGGGTCGTCGGTGGACTCGGCGCGGTGATGGTGCTCGCGCTCGTCGTGGGGGCGATACTGTTCCAGCCGTGGCTGCTCTTCGTCGACACCGAAGTCGACGATGAGATCCCGGTCGCCGCGACAACGTCGACGTCGGGTGCGCCGGAGGCGTCCGCCGCACCGCGCCTGCTGTCCAGTGGCCGGTTCATCGGCCACGAACATCCGACGTCGGGTCGGGTCACGGTGATCGAGCAGCCCGACGGTCGGCGGGTTGTCGCCCTGGAAAATCTCGACACCACGTCCGGTCCGGATGTGCACGTCTGGCTGTCGGCGGCGCCGGTGCGATCGGGATTCGCCGGCTGGCGGGACGCGGGCGGCGCGGCGCGCGTCGACCTCGGCGAGATCAAGGGCAACAAGGGCAATCAGGTCTACGAGATCCCCGGCGACGTCGACCTCGCGCAATTCCGGGCCGTGGTGCTGTGGTGTGTGCGGTTCTCGGTGTCGTTCGGCGCCGCCGAACTGCGGATTTCGTAGCACTTTTGCCCGCATACCGGGCAGAACTGCTACGAAATCGCTAGGTGCTCAGTCGTTTTGGTGCAACGCCTCGTTGAGGGCGATGCCGTCACCCTTCCACGGCACCACCTCGACGCCACCGGTGAGGCTGTTGCGGCGGAACAGCAGGTTCGACTGCCCGGCGAGGTCGCGCGCCTTGACCGAGGAGCCGTCCGGGCCGGTGACCTTGGTGCCCGCGGTGACGTAGAGGCCGGCCTCAATGACGCAGTCGTCGCCGAGCGGGATACCGCAGCCGGAGTTCGCGCCGAGCAGGCAGCGCTTGCCCAGCGAGATGATCTCCTTGCCGCCGCCGGACAGGGTGCCCATCGTCGACGCGCCGCCGCCGACGTCGGAGCCGTCGCCGACGACCACGCCCGCGGAGATGCGGCCCTCGATCATCGACGATCCGAGGGTGCCGGCGTTGAAGTTGACGAAGCCCTCGTGCATCACGGTGGTGCCGGGCGCCAGGTGCGCACCGAGGCGGACGCGGTCGGCGTCACCGATCCGCACACCACCGGGCAGCACGTAGTCGACCATGCGCGGGAACTTGTCGACGCTGTACACGGTGACCGGGCCGCGGGCGCGCAGTCCGGCGCGGACCTTCTCGAAGCCCTCGACCGCGCACGGGCCGTGGTTGGTCCACACGACATTGGCGAGCAGCCCGAACTGGCCCTCGAGGTTGGCGTCGTGCGGGCTGATCAGCCGGTGGGAGAGCAGGTGGAGGCGCAGGTAGACGTCGTACGCGTCGACCGGGGCGGCCGACAGGTCGGGGATGGTGGTGCGCACGGCGATCGTCTTGACGCCCCGGACGTCATCCACCCCGACGAGATCACTCAGTTCTGCTGGGGTGTCGTCGGCCGAGAGTTCGACGGTCTGGGCGTGCTCGGACGAACCGAGCTCCGGAGCGGGATACCAGACGTCGAGGACGACGCCAGGGTCGGCGGAGCCGCCGTTGGTCACGGTGGCAATACCTGTCGCGAGTGCACCATTCGTTGTCACACGCGCAGTTTACGCAACGGGTCACACACCCGTCGCGCACTGGGGCCGCACGGCCCGCTACCCGTCAGCGACCGTGGTCGCGCAGGTATTCGGCCTTCTCGGCCTCGGTGTTGTCGGGCACCATCGGCATGTGATGCAGCCGCCGGGTCATCGTGGTCAAGATCGTGCCCGCGCCGATGAAGGCAACGAGAGCGACCAGACCGAACACGACGGATGCGGCGGTGTTGCCGGTGCCCAGCGCCACGAGCCAGATGGCCGCCGACGCGAAACCCAGCAGGACCAGGAGGTATCCGACAACGCCCACGGGATGATTGCCGTGCGACACATGATGCAAATGTAGAGCGGACATGGTGATCATCTCCTCGGGTGAGGTCGATCCGCTGGCCACAGTGTACGACCGGCGATGCCGCGACCACCAGGTTCGGGGCAGATCAGCGACGCATTTGTAGCAGTTCTGCCCGCTCAGCGAGCAGAAGTGCTACGAAATCGGTTCGCGCTCAGCGTGATTGGTTGCCGTACTCCGCAATCAGCACATCACTGGCCTTCTCGCTGACCAGGTATACCGCGGAGGCGATGAAGAAGCCGGGGATGTCGGGGAATACCGACGCGTCGACCACTCGCAGCCCCGACACGCCGCGGACACGGAAGTCGCCGTCGACCACCGCCTCCGGGTCGTCGTCGGTGCCGATGCGGGCGGTGCCGCACGCGTGATGGCCCCACGACTCGTTGCGGACGAACTCGGCGATCTGGTCGCGGTCGGCGACGTCGGAGCCGGGCACCAGTTCCCGTTCCACCGACGCGACCTCGAGGTGCGTGACGATGTTGCGGGCGATCTCGACGCCGTCGACCATGCCTGCCAGATCGTCGGCGTACCCGGGTGAGCCCTCCTCGAAGTAGTGGAACCGGATCTGCGGTGCCTGCCGAGGATCGGCCGATGCCAGCGTGACCGTGCCGCCGCGATTGTTGGTGTGCGCCTTGAGAATCAGGATCGACAGGCGGTCGTGGAACTGGGCGCCCTCGTGCGAATAGCCGGGGTAGTAGCCGTGAAAATCGATCGGCAGCGCGAACACGATCAGATCCGAATCATCCTTGGCCACACTCGACTTGGCGATGAGCGCGGCCAGTGATCCGTTCGTGGTGTACGGGCCGTCGCGGTCGGCGGTCCACTCGTCGAATAGCGCGTCAGACTGCGACGGGTCCGACGGCACGTCGAGGATCGATCCGTCGAAGATTGGGTAGTCCTTGTCGAGTTCGAAGGTCACCGCTACCTCGTAGCGGTCGTGCAGGTTCTTGCCGACACCGTCGAGGTCCACCCGGACCGGGATGCCCAACCGCTCGAGTTCGGCGCGCGGTCCGATGCCGGAGAGCATCAGCAACTGCGGCGTGTTGTACGCGCCGCCGGCCAGGATGACCTCGTTGCGAGCCCGCACCACACGACGCGCAGGCTCCGCCGACGCCCCACCGTCAGGTCCGTCATCGTCGGGCGCGGCACTGTACAGCCGCGGTCCGGCAAGGTATTCCACGCCGACCGCACGGTCGCCGTCGAAGAGCACTCGGGTCGCCAGCGCCCCGGTCCGCAGTTCCAGCAGCGGCGTCTGCCCGGCCACCGACAGCACGCGTTCGCGGCTGCCGTTGCGCTGCCCGTCGCGGACCGCGACCGGAATGAACGCCATGCCCTGATAGTCGTCGGGGGTGTCCGCGGCATTCGGGTCGCGCGGCAGCGACACCTCCTCCGGAGTGTCGAACATCTCCCGGCTGGTCGCCTCGATCGCGTTGATTACGTCCAGAAATCGCGGCTCGCGGCCGGCGAGGGCGGGCTTCGCGCGCGTGGTGCCCAACCACCCGTCGTGGCCGTGCCGCGCCTTCGCATCCCGGGCGGCATCGTCGTCGCCGGGCAGCGGCTCGGCGTCGACGCCGTGCCACGACTCGATCCGCTCGAACCGCTCGCGCATCGCCTCGGCGCCCCAGCTCGGGTCGCCGGTCAGCTCGGCGAGGCGCTCCCAGTCGCTGTCGTGCGGATAGATCGTCACCATCGCGCTGACCGCGGTGCTGCCGCCCACCGAACTGCCGCGCGGGTACAGGACGCCGTCGCGGGCGTCGACGAACTTGTCGTCGCGGTGGGCCTGGGCGTCGTCGTCGTAGTGCCGGACGAAGAAGTCCCAGCGCATGGCGGCGTCCTCGCTGGCGTACGCCTGCATGATCGGGATCTCGTAGTACGGGCACTCGTGGTCGTCGCCCGCCTCCAGCAGCACCACGCTGTGCCCGGCGAGCGCGAGATTGGCCGCCAGCGGCCCACCGCCCGCGCCGGACCCGACGATCACGAAGTCGAACTCGTCGCCGTCGGCGGCCGCATTCTCTCCGTCGACGGGTGCCTGCGACTGCGTCGGTTCGCCTGACTGCGTCATGCTCGCGACGCTACCGTGAGGGGCGCTGGTATTGGGCGGACTCGGAGGACGCGATGGCCGACACCGGGCGCGTGTGGTTCGTGACCGGCGCATCCAAGGGCATGGGTTTGGAGATCGTGCGTGCCGCGCTGGCCAACGGCGATCGAGTGGTCGGCACATCCCGTGACGCCGGCCGGCTCGCCGCCGCAGTCTCCGCGGACGGTGACATCGCGGATCGCTTTGTGCCGGTGGCGATGTCGTTCACCCCCGAGTCGATCGCGGCGGCGGTCGAGCAGGCGGTGACGGTGTTCGGCCGCATCGACGTCTTGGTGAACAACGCCGGCTACTCGCTGTTGGGCGCGGTCGAGGAATTCTCCCCCGACGAGGTGCGGGCGAACTTCGACGTCAACGTCTTCGGCGTCCTTGAGGTGACCCAGCGCGTCCTGCCGATCATGCGTCGACAGCGATCCGGGCACATCCTCACCATGGCGTCGATCTCGGCGAACGTGACCGGCCCGGCGACCGGACTGTACAGCGCCACCAAGGCCGCCGTCCTCATGCTCAGCGAGGCGCTCGCCGCCGAGGTGGAGCCGTGGCACATCCGTGTCACCGCGATCTGTCCCGGCGGGGTCCGCACCGACTTCCTCGACCCGTCGTCGTCGCGCCATCCCGCACGCCGCATCGACGACTACACCAACGTCGACGCGGCACTGACCTCGTACGGGCGGCTCAACCACCGGCAGGGTGGCGACCCCGCACTGGTCGCGCAGGCGCTGCTGCGGGTCGCCGACATGGACGACCCACCGACCCGCCTATACCTCGGCGTCGATGCGGTCAACGCGATCACCCGCACAACCGAGTCGGTGCTGCGCTCGGTGCAGGAGTACCGCGACCTGTCGGCATCCATCGACGACTGACAGCGACGGCTGACAGCGGCGACTGAGAGCGACGACTGACACCGGCGACCGACACCGGCGGGCAGCCCGCACTCGGCGGCGATCCGCCCGGACCGGACCGGGGACGACCGACCGACTCCCGAAAAGCCGACGGCCAGGCACGACGGGCGACACACCGAACCCGCGCCGCCGGTACCGTGAACGCCGTGACCGCACCGTTGGACCTGCACGCCGACCCCATCGACCTGACCGCCGCGCTGGTCGACATCGAGAGCGTGTCGCGGGACGAGGCGGCCATCGCCGACGCCGTCGAGGAAGCACTGCGCGCACAGACCACCGGACTCGAGATCGTCCGGCACGGCAACTGCGTCCTGGCCCGCACGCAGCGCGGACTACCCCGTCGGGTCGTCCTGGCCGGTCACCTC
This sequence comes from Gordonia sinesedis, assembly GCA_039527305.1. Taxonomy (GTDB): domain Bacteria; phylum Actinomycetota; class Actinomycetes; order Mycobacteriales; family Mycobacteriaceae; genus Gordonia; species Gordonia sinesedis. The sequence continues at coordinate 150,939 of BAAAJU010000005.1, forward strand.
GACACCGTCCCGATCGCCGGAAATGTGCCGCACCGCCGCACCGTCGACGACGCCGAGGGCGACGTGCTGCACGGCTGCGGCACCGTCGACATGAAATCCGGCGACGCGGTGTTCCTGCATCTGGCCGCGACCCTCGACAATCCGTCCGCCGACCTGACGCTCATCTTCTACGACTGCGAAGAGATCGCCGCCGAGTTCAACGGGCTCGGCACGCTGGAACGCGAACTGCCCGACTGGCTGTCCGGCGACGTCGCGATCCTCGGCGAACCCACCGCGGGACAGATCGAGGCCGGCTGCCAGGGCACCCTGCGGGTGCGGCTCACCGCATCCGGCACGCGCGCGCACTCGGCCCGGTCGTGGATGGGGGACAACGCGATTCACGCACTCGGCAGTGTGCTGAGGACCCTCGCCGACTACCAGCCGCGGCGCGTCGACATCGACGGCTGTGAATACCGAGAAGGACTGTCCGCCGTCGCCATCGCCGGCGGAGTGGCCGGCAACGTCGTCCCCGACGCCGCCTCGGTCGACGTCAACTTCCGCTTCGCGCCGGACCGCACCGTCGCCGACGCCTTCGCCCACGTGCGCGAGGTATTCGCCGACGCCCTCGACTCCGGCACGGTGACGCTGGAACTCACCGACGCCGCTCCCGGTGCGCTGCCCGGCCTGTCGCATCCCGCCGCGGCCGCGCTGGTGGACGCCGCGGGCGGACGATTCCGCGCCAAGTACGGCTGGACCGACGTGTCGCGGTTCTCCGCACTCGGCATCCCCGCGGTCAATCTCGGCCCCGGCGACCCGAACCTGGCGCACCGCGTCGACGAACGCGTCCCGGTCGAGCAGATCACCGAGGTCACCCGGGTGCTGCGGGACTACCTGTCCTGACGACTCGTGTCCGCTGCGACGGAGAACACCCCGGCCGCCAGGGCCGCGAGCGTTGCCCGCACCGACCTGTCGGCGTCGAGGGAATCCGGTGGGCTCGCGGTGGTCAGCAGCCGGTAGTACAGCGGCGCCGACAGGTGTCGGATCACCGCCGCGGCATCGGTGTCGGCAGGCAACTCGCCACGGTCGACGGCGTCGGTCACGCAGGCCGACCATTCGGTGACCCGAATGCGGTAGAACTCCGCCAGCGCGGACCGGGTGTCGCTGTCATGCGTCGCCGCGCCGATCAGAGCCGCGAACAGCGGTCCCTGCCGCGGGTCCGCTAGGACGTCGACGACGAGGTCGGCGTTGGCCCGCAGGTCGTCGGCGAGGTTGCCGGAACGTGTCGCGGTCACCGACCCCGCGGCCATCTCACCGAGCAGGTCCGCGACGAGGGCCTGCGGCGACCCCCAGCGTCGGTAGACGGTGGTCTTGCCGACACCCGCGTCGCGCGCGACCTCGGTGAGGTCCATGCCGGCGAATCCCTGGGTGATGAGCGCGTTCTCGGCCGCGGTGAGCACCGCCGCGCGGACCGCCGCGGTCCGGCCGCCGGGACGCTCGCGGGGTTGTGCGGACACGGGTCGATGCTACCTCGACAGACGCACCTAATGGAACCGAAGTTCCGTTAAGAGCCATCGCGTGCTACCGTCGCTAACGGGAAAATTGTTCCGTTAGGAGGAAGTCAATGGACTATCGCAGAGTGGGTGACTCGGGCCTCGTCGTGTCCGAAATCGGTTTCGGTGCAGCGACATCGGTGGTCGCGGCGAGTTCTTCGGGGCGTGGGGGTCGACGGACGTCGATGACGCGCGTCGGCTCGTCGGCCGCTGCCTCGACGCGGGTGTCACCCTGTTCGACACCGCCGATGTCTACTCCGACGGTGCGTCCGAACAGGTCCTCGGGGAGGCGCTGAAGGGACACCGCGACGAGGTGGTGTTGTCCACGAAGGCCGGATTGCCCCTCGGGGACGGGCCGGGCGACCTGGGCACCTCACGGTCGCGGCTGATCGACGCTGTCGACGCGGCGCTGACCCGGCTCGACACCGACTACATCGACCTATTCCAGCTACACGCCTTCGACGCGGCGACTCCATTCGACGAGGTCGTCGATACTCTCGACGACCTAGTGCGCAGCGGGAAGGTTCGCTACACGGGCGTGTCGAATTTCTCCGGCTGGCAGCTCATGGGGTCGTTGGCGGCCGCCGACCGGCGACACAGAGTGCGGCACATCGCCCATCAGGTGTACTACTCGCTCGTCGGACGCGATTACGAGTGGGACTCATGCCCTTGGGGGCCGCTGAGGGTGTTGGGGCGTTGGTGTGGAGTCCGCTTGGCTGGGGCCGGCTCACCGGCCGTATCCGCCGCGGTGTGCCGCTGCCGGAGACGAGTCGACTGCACGCGACCGCCTCGGCCGGGCCGCCCGTCGACGACGACCTCCTCTACGAGATCGTCGACGTGCTGACCGAGATCGGCGAGGAAACCGGGCGCACGGTGGCGCAGGTCGCACTCAACTGGGTCACGGCGCGGCCGACCGTGTCGAGCGTCATCGTCGGCGCGCGCACCGAGGACCAGCTCCGGGAGAACCTCGGTGCCGTCGGCTGGAGGCTGAGCGACGACCACGTCCGCCGGCTCGACGAGGTGTCGACGACGGACGCTCCGTACCCCTACTTCCCGTACCGCCGTCAGGAGGGATTCGCCCGACTCAACCCGCCCGCCGTGTGAGAGTCGCCGTCGGGGAAGGAGGTTGACGCGACGCGCGACCGCGAGCCTTCCAGGGAACCGCGCCAACGGGCCTCGCGCCGGGTTCCGCCCCGCGACATCTGCGCCCGGACCGCATTCGCCGCGGCCGCTGCTAGCGTGTCGTCATGTCGCCGACGACCCCACCGACCGATCCGTCCGACTCCACGCCGTCGAATCCCGCTGCCGCGGAACCGGCTGCCGCGCGCGAACCCGACGGCGAGTCCACGACCGCCGACTCCGCCGCCGCGCCCGAGGTCGTCGACGAGCACGGCGACACGTGTTATGTCGGCGCGATGCGGGTGCGGCGTGGGCAGCGTCAGGACACCACCATCGACCGGGAACTGTTGGAGTGGGTCGACCCGCGCGACAGCGCGCTGAGCGCCGAACGCACCATGCGCGACTCCTGGCGCGTGCTGCGGATCGAATCCGAGTTCGTCGCCGGGTTCGACGCGATGAGCGACGTCGCCGAGGCGGTGACGGTCTTCGGATCGGCCCGGATCGCCCCCGGCTCACCGGAATACGACCTCGGCGTGCGCATCGGGTACGCCCTCGGCTCGGCCGGTTACGCGGTGATCACCGGCGGCGGACCCGGCGCGATGGAGGCGGCGAACCGCGGTGCCTACGAGGCGGGCGCCCTGTCGATCGGCCTCAACATCGAGCTGCCCTTCGAGCAGCATCTGAACCGGTGGGTCGACCTCGGGATGAACTTCCGCTACTTCTTCGTCCGCAAGACGATGTTCGTCAAGTACGCACAGGCATTCGTCTGTCTCCCCGGCGGATTCGGCACCCTGGACGAGATGTTCGAGGCGCTCACCCTGGTGCAGACGAAGAAGGTCGTGCGGTTCCCGATCGTGCTCGTCGGCAGCGAGTACTGGGGCGGACTGGTCGACTGGCTGCGGAACACCCTGCTCGCCGAGGGCATGATCTCGCCGGACGACCTCGACATCTTCTGCGTCGTGGACGACCCGGACGAGGTGGTCCGCGTCATCGAGGAGAAGACCCCGTCGGTTCCGGTCGCCACCGGCACCGCTGCCGTCCCGGCCAACTCCGCCGACGATCTGGCCGCCGAAGCGCGGGCCGGACAGGCCGCCCGCGATGCGGACGCCCCTGGTAGATGAGCACGATCTGCGTCTACTGCGCGTCCGGCCCGGTCGCGCAGGAATACCTCGACCTGGCGACCGATCTCGGTGCCGCGCTCGCGGCCGCCGGCCACACCCTCGTGTCCGGCGGCGGCAATGTGTCGATGATGGGCGCGGTCGCCACCGCCGCCCGCGCGGCTGGCGGTCGCACGATCGGCATCATCCCGCGGGCGCTCGTCGACCGCGAGGTGGCCGACCTGGCCGCCGACGAACTCGTCATCACCGACACCATGCGCCAACGCAAACGCATGATGGACGACCGCGCCGACGCCTTCATCACCATGCCCGGCGGGATCGGCACCCTGGAGGAGCTCTTCGAAACGTGGACCGCCGGTTACCTCGGGATGCACGACAAGACCGTGGTGCTGCTCGATCCCGACAACTTCTACGCCCCGCTGCTCGACTGGCTCACCGACCTGTCCGGTCGTGGCTTCGTCTCCCAGACGGCCCTGGACCGGCTGCTGATCGCCCGGTCGGTGCCCGAGGCGGTGGCGTTGGCGACCGGCGAGCGACCTCATACTACCGACCGGTAAGATAGGTCACAGCTTCGCAAATCGCACGCGTGTGCCTCACCGAGCCCTGAGGGGGAGAGTTCGCCGATGTCGTCCCGTGACACCCAGCAGGCCAGCGACACCAAGAAGGTTGTCGGCATCACCGACCTGCTCAAGGGTGTGGTCAAGATGGCCCCCGATGCGGTGGGCATGATCCGCAACGCACCCGGACTGATCCGTCGCTCACCCGACGCCAAGCGCACGATCGGCTCGGTCTTCCAGAAGCTCGCGGCGGAACATCCGGACCGGCCCTTCATCCGGTTCGAGGGACGATCGATCACCTACGGGGAGGCCAACCGCCGGGTCAACCGGTATGCGGCGGTGTTCGCCGACGCCGGTGTTCGCACCGGCGACGTCGTCGCCATCCTGTCCAAGAACAACCCCACCGACCTGATGGTGATGCTGGCGACGGTCAAGCTCGGCGCGGTCGCCGGAATGATCAACTATCACCAGCGCGGCGAGGTCCTCGAGCACAGCATGAAGCTGCTCGATGCATCGGTGCTGGTGCACGACCCCGACTGTGCCGAGGCGTTCGAGTCGATCCCGGAATCGGCGCTGCCGGAACATGTCTACGACTTCGCACAGCTCGATGCCGCCGCCGAGGGCAAGCCCGACGCGGATCCGGCGGTCACCGAGAACCTGCCGGCGTCGACCAAGGCTTTCTATATCTTCACCTCCGGCACCACCGGCATGCCGAAAGCCAGTGTGATGAGCCATAATCGGTGGCTGGCGAACCTGTCCGGGATCGGCGGTCTCGCCGTCCGGCTGCGGCACTCCGACACCATGTACGTGCCGCTGCCGCTGTACCACAACAACGCCCTGTCGGTGGCGCTCGGCTCGGTGCTCGGTTCCGGCGCGTGTTACGCGATCGGCAAGCGGTTCTCGGCGTCGAAGTTCTGGGACGACGTCATCGAGAACCGCGCCACCGCGTTCTGCTATATCGGCGAATTGTGCCGCTACCTGCTGGCGCAGCCGGAGAAGCCCACCGACCGGCAGCATTCGGTGCGGCTGGCCGTCGGCAACGGGATGCGTCCGGACATCTGGGAGACGTTCGCGACGCGCTTCGGCATCGACCGCATCGTCGAGTTCTACGGCGCCAGCGAACTCAATATCGCATTCGTCAACGCGTTCAACGTCACCGGAACCGCCGGGTTCTGCCCGCTGCCGTACAAGATCGTCGAATACGACGAGGACGGCGAACCGAAACGCGACGGTGACGGCCGGTTGGTGTCGGTGGAGAAGGGCGGTGCCGGACTGCTGATCGCCGAGATCAGCGACCGGGTGCCGCTGGACGGCTACACCGACGACGAGGCCACCGAGAAGAAGGTCATCCGCGACGCCTTCAAAGACGGCGACGCCTACTTCAATTCCGGTGACCTGGTGCGCGATCAGGGTTTCCATCACATCGCCTTCGTCGACCGGCTCGGCGACACCTTCCGCTGGAAGGGCGAGAACGTCGCGACCACCGAGGTCGAGGCGGGCCTGGACAGCTACGACGGCATCACCCAATCGGTGGTGTTCGGCGTCGAGGTGCCCGGCACCGACGGTCGCGCGGGCATGGCGGCGGTCACCGTCCGCGACGCCGACGGTCTGGACCGCAAGAAGCTCGCCGAGCATCTGTACGGCCAATTGCCGGCGTACGCCTTGCCGCTGTTCATTCGGGTCGTCGAGGAACTCGCGCAAACCTCGACGTTCAAGAACCGCAAGGTCGAACTGCGCGACGAGGGCTACACGGGCACCGGTGACGACCCGTTGTACGTGCTCTCCGGGCGCGCCGACGGCTATATTGACTACTACGACACCTACCCCGACGACGTCGCCGCAGCCCGGGCCCCCAAGGGCTGACCGCATCCCGCGACCCGACGATCGCAGACCCGAACACAGACCAGCGTTCACCGATCGGCAGTCACCGTAAGCCGTCGTTCACCGATCACTCGGAGAACGACTACTGACCACCGGAGAGCGATGACCAGCATGCCGTCTGCCGCTTCGGCCGCGTCGGGGACCACTGCCGCACTCCCCGCCGCGACCCTCTGTGGGCGCCCCGTAGCCGCCGACCGCGCGCTGGTGATGGCGATCGTCAACCGCACACCCGATTCGTTTTACGACCGGGGAGCCAGTTTCACCGACGACGCGGCCCAGGATCGGGTGCATCGGGTGGTCGCCGAGGGTGCTGACCTGGTCGATATCGGCGGAGTCAAGGCGGGGCCCGGCGACGAGGTTGACGCGGCCACCGAAGCGCGTCGGGTGGTACCGATGATCGAGTGGATTCGCGGGACCTATCCGGATCTGCTGATCAGCGTCGACACCTGGCGTTCCGAGGTCGCCGACGCGGCGTGTGCCGCGGGTGCCGACCTGATCAACGACACCTGGGCCGGCGCCGACCCGGAGCTGGTGTCGGTAGCGGCCGCACGCGGTGCCGGGATCGTGTGTTCGCATACCGGCGGTAGCGCACCCCGCACCCGGCCGCATCGCGTCGGTTACGGAGACGCGGTCGACGATGTGGTCGCCGACGTCCTCGCCGCGGTCACCGATGCCGCCCGCCGGGCGCGGTCCGCCGGGGTCGCCGACGATGCGATCGTGATCGACCCCACACATGACTTCGGCAAGAACACGCATCACGGACTCGCCCTGTTACGCCGGGTGGAAGATCTTGTAAATACCGGCTGGCCCGTGCTGATGGCATTGAGTAACAAGGATTTTGTAGGAGAGACTCTGGGTGTGGATCTCGAGCATCGGTTGGCGGGAACCCTCGCCGCGACGGCCCTGAGTGCCCAGGCGGGCGCCCGTATCTTCCGTGTGCACGAGGTCGCCGACACCCGCCGCGTCGTCGACATGGTTGCCGCTATCGCGGGGAGCAAGCCTCCCGCCCGAACAGTCAGGGGACTCGCATGACCAAGCAGGCACGCAAGGCCACGACCCTTACCCACCACGCCGCCACGTCGATGTGGCCAAGCGCTGCGGAGACCGCCAGCGAACGCAGCCAGTGGGCGGCCACCCACACGTGGGAACGCCCCGACTGGACCGTCGACGAATTGGTCGCCGCGAAGGCCGGCCGCACGGTGTCGGTGGTGTTGCCCGCGCTCAACGAGGAAGACACCGTCGCCGATGTGATCGCATCGATCCGGCCGCTGCACGGCTCGCTCGTCGACGAACTGATCGTGCTCGACTCGGGGTCCACCGACGCGACCGCCGCGCGGGCGCGCGCCGCCGGTGCCACGGTCATCAGCCGGGAAGAGGCGGTGCCCGGATTGGAGCCGGTCAAGGGCAAGGGCGAGGTGCTGTGGCGGTCGATCGCGGCGACCACCGGAGACCTGATCGCCTTCGTCGACTCCGACCTGATCGACCCGGATCCGATGTTCGTGCCGAAGATGCTCGGACCGTTGCTCATCAACCCCGAGATCCAGCTCGTCAAGGGCTACTACCGTCGTCCGCTGCGGACCGGTGGCACCCAGGACGCCAACGGCGGCGGACGTGTGACCGAACTCGTCGCCCGCCCGCTGCTCGCGTCGCAGAAGCCCGCGCTGACCGGCGTGCTGCAGCCGCTCGGCGGCGAATATGCCGGTACCCGGGAGATGCTGTCGTCGGTGCCCTTCGCCCCCGGCTACGGCGTGGAGATCGGGCTGCTGATCGACACCTACGACCGCTACGGGCTCGCCGGCATCGGTCAGGTCAACCTCGGTGTCCGCACCCACCGCAACCGCCCGCTGGTCGAACTCGGCGTGATGAGCCGGCAGATCGTCGGAACCCTGATGCGCCGCTGCGGTATCGAGGATTCCGAGGTCGGGCTGACGCAGTTCACCGCCGAGTCGGACGGCTCGTTCACCCCGCACACCACCGAGGTGTACCTGCACGATCGCCCGCCGATGGCGTCGCTGACGACGCTCTCTCGCCGGGACGCCGAGATGGCTTCCTGACCGACCGCCGACCACGCGTCTGACAGACTTGGTGCATGCAGACGCTGTTGCTGTACGTGCTGATCATGGCCGTCGTGGTGGCTGCGGTTTTCGGGGTCACCTGGTTCGTCTTCGGCCGGGGTGAGGATCTGCCGCCGCTGGACGACGCGACGACCCTGACTCGGTTGCCCCGCACCGGCATCACCGGCGCCGACGTGGACGCCCTGACCTTCGCGCAGTCCGTCCGTGGCTACAAGCAGAGCGAGGTCGACTGGGCGCTGCGCAGGCTGGGCACCGAGATCGACGACCTGCGCCGACTGGTCCACCATTTGCGCGAGCGAGGCCACGCCGACACATCGGGTGCGGGGGGCGTCGACGGGGTGGCGGGCACGCCGCCGCCGAGCTGACTAGACAGTCAGTTGGCCGACGCTTGCCGGTCACCACGTATTATGTTCATGGCGGCAGCCACCGACGGGCCTGCGTACGGCGCTGACGGGGCGAGGGCCACGGAGGTACGCCAGGGTGTCACCCCCGATCAATGCTCGGCGAACGGAACTCTGAAGGGAGTTTTTCAATGGCGGCGATGAAGCCACGGACTGGGGATGGGCCCCTCGAAGCGGCCAAGGAAGGGCGTGGGATCGTCGTTCGCATTCCCATCGAGGGTGGCGGCCGCCTCGTGGTCGAGTTGACCGCCGACGAGGCAGCAGCGCTGGGCGAAGAACTCCGCGGGGTCACCGGCTGATTCCCGACGCCGCCGACGACCCGCACTCCGGTATACCGGCTGCGCCACCGTCATCGGGCGGCGATCGACCACTGGCGGGTGCCGACCGCCATGCGGCGCTCGGACGCATTGTCGACGCGCTGCGCTGCCCGGTATGTGCCCGACCGTTGAGTGCGGGCGGGACGGACTCCGTCGCGACGTCGTTGCGCTGCCCGGCGTCGCATTCGTTCGATATCGCGAAACAGGGCTACGTCTCGCTGCTCGATCCGAGATCGGCCGCGCTGCGCGCCGACACGGCGGCGATGATCGCCGCACGTCACCGCGTCCACGACGCGGGCTTTTTCACCGACCTGGCCGACGACCTCGCCGATGCCGCTGTGGACGGGGTGAGCTGGACGCCGCGCCGTGCGCCCGGGGACCGAGCAGAGATGCCGGCCGAATCCGTCGCGCCGCTGATCGTCGACCTTGGCTCCGGCCCTGGTCACTATCTGCGCGCCGCGCTGCGCCGAGTGCCCGGAGCGCGGGGGCTCGGCATCGACCTGTCCAAATACGCCGCGCGCGCCGTGGCTCGGGGCGAGCCCGCGGCCGGTGCGATCGTCGCCGACGTGTGGCGCGAGCTGCCGGTCCGGTCCGGCGTCGCCGACATCGCACTGTCGGTGTTCGCTCCGCGTAATCCCGACGAGACGGCCCGCATTCTGCGGCCCGGTGGGCGAGTGGTGATCGTGACGCCGGAATCCGATCATCTCGCCGAGATCGTAGGAGCGATGGGCATGCTCTCGGTCGACAAGGACAAGGACGACCGCCTCGCCGCGGCCATGTCGGACGGTTTCGACCTCGTCGACCGGCATCGAGTGACGTGGCGCCACGACGCCGATGCCGCTCTCGTCGCCGACCTCGCCGGGATGGGGCCGGCGGCCTTTCACCGCACGCCGGACGAGATCGCCGGCGCCGCCGACCGACTCGCCGCGGGCGGCACCGCCCCGGTGCACGGCGCCGTCGGGGTTTCGGTCTACCGGCCGCGTCGGTAGCCGTCGGTAGAGCCTGACCGCTGGTTCTCGCCGGTTGAGCACTCCGCTGGTTCCGCCGGATGGGTACTCCCGCTGGTTGATCGGGCGAAGAGCTCCCGCTGGTTGAGTAGCCGCGAGGGACGAGCGGCGTATCGAAACCAGCTGTATGGCGGTGGTTTCGATACGCGACTCGCTGCGCTCCTCGCTACTCAACCACCGGGGCGACGAGCGCACCCGTGCCCGCTGGTTGATCGGGCGAAGAGCTCCCGCTGGTTGAGTAGCCGCGAGGGACGAGCGGCGTATCGAAACCAGCTGTGTGGTGGTGGTTTCGATACGCGACTCGCTGCGCTCGTCGCTACTCAACCACCGGGGCGACGAGTGCACCCGCTCTGGCGGGCGCTCCCGCTGGTTGATCGGGCGAAGAGCTCCCGCTGGTTGAGTAGCCGCGAGGGACGACGGCGTATCGAAACCAGCACCCCGCTGCCCCATGCGGCCGGCGAGTCCGCCCACAACCGTTACGCCGTCAGGTCAGCGTCGATTGGTACACCGCGAGAGTCTGTTCGGCGATGGAATCCCAGGAAAACTCGGACTCGGCGCGCTCGCGTCCTGCGGCACCCATGGCCCCGGCCGTCGCCGGATCGCCGACCACCCGGTTCACCGAGTCGGCCAGGCCGCGCTCGAACGCGACCGGGTCCGTCGGGTCGTAGGGGACCAGTACCCCGGTCACCTCGTCGCGGACCACCTCGGGGATGCCGCCAACGGCCGACGCGACCACCGCCGTCGCGCAGGCCATCGCTTCCAGGTTGACGATCCCCAACGGCTCGTAGACCGAAGGGCAGACGAACACAGTTGCTGCGGTAAGTATTTCGCGGATACGCGGCTGGCTCAGCATCTCCGACACCCAGTACACACCGTCTCGCGCCGCCGACAGTTCCCCGACCGCCGCCTCGATCTCGGCGCCGATCTCCGGGGTATCCGGCGCTCCGGCGCACAGCACGAGCTGGATCTCCGGGTCGAATCGGTGTGCGGCCGCCACCAGATGGGCGACTCCCTTCTGCCGGGTGATGCGACCGACGAAGGCGACGATCGGCCGCTCCGGGTCGACGCCGAGCGCACGCAGCGTGGACTCCGACCCGAACGGGTCGTCGACCGGATACCACTCGGTGGTGTCGATTCCGTTGCGTACCACGTGGACCTGGCCGGGATCGAGTCGCGGATACGTCTCGCACACGTCGTTGCGCATCCCAGAGCTGACGGCGATCACCGCATCGGCGTTCTCGACCGCGTTGCGCTCCACCCAGCTCGACACGCGGTATCCGCCACCGAGCTGCTCGGCCTTCCACGGCCGCATCGGTTCCAGCGAGTGGGCGGTCAGCACGTGGGGCACCCCGTACAGTTCGGCCGCCAGATGTCCGGCCAGCCCCGTGTACCAGGTATGCGAATGCACGAGATCGGCGCCGTCGGCGGCGACGGCCATCCGTAGATCCGCGGACAGGGTGGTGATCGCGGGATTCGCGCCCGCCAGACCGGGATCGGGGGAGAACACCTGTGCGGTGTCGCGTTCGGCGCCCATCGCCAGCACGTCGACGGTGGCGAGATTCCGCAGATGCCGCACCAGTTCGGTGACATGAACCCCGGCGCCGCCATACACCTCGGGCGGGTATTCCCGGGTCATCATCGCCACCCTCATGGCCACGACGCTAATGCCCGTGCGCCGAGTTCGCCACGGGTCCGCGGTAATGACGCGACCGCCCCCGTCATCGATGCCATCGGTCGGTGATCATGGCGCCGTTCGTATGGCTCAGCCCCTCGCCGACGGCTACCTTGTGAGTGTGAGATCACAGCCGCACGTCCTCGGAATCGTCCTCGCAGGCGGCGAAGGAAAGCGTCTGTACCCGCTCACGGCTGACCGGGCCAAGCCGGCGGTGCCGTTCGGCGGAGCGTACCGCTTGATCGACTTCGTGCTGTCGAACCTCGTGAACGCCGGCTACGAACGCATTTGTGTGCTGACGCAATACAAGTCGCATTCGCTGGACCGGCACATCTCGCAGACCTGGTGGACGTCGGGCTTCCACGGCGAATACATCACGCCGGTACCCGCACAGCAGCGGCTGGGGCCGCGCTGGTACACCGGCAGTGCCGACGCGATCTTCCAGTCGATGAACCTCATTACCGACGAGCAACCCGAGTACATCGTCGTGTTCGGTGCCGATCACGTCTACCGGATGGATCCGTCGCAGATGGTAGAGGCGCACATCGCCTCCGGTGCCGACGTCACCGTGGCCGGCATCCGGGTACCGCGGGCCGAGGCGAGCGCGTTCGGGGTCATCGACTCCGACGACGCTGGCCGCATCACCCGCTTCCTGGAAAAGCCGAGCGATCCGCCCGGTACCCCCGACGACCCCGATGTCGCGTTCGCCTCGATGGGTAACTATGTGTTCACCACCGACGCCCTGGTGGAGGCGATCCGAGCGGACGCCGCCGACCCGGACTCCGACCATGACATGGGTGGCGACATCATTCCCGCATTCGTCGACCGTGGGTCGGCCTTCGTCTACGACTTCGCCGACAACGAGGTGCCCGGCGCGACCGAACGCGACAAGGGGTACTGGCGCGATGTGGGTACCCTGGACGCCTTCTACGACGCCCACATGGACCTGGTGTCGGTGCATCCGATCTTCAACCTCTACAACCGGCGCTGGCCGATCCGCGGCGAGACGCACAATCTGCCGCCGGCCAAGTTCGTCCAGGACGGCTCCGCCAACGATTCGATGGTCGGCGCGGGCAGCATCATTTCCGCTGGGACGGTGAATAATTCGGTGCTGTCGTCGAATGTGCTCATCGAGGACGGCGCCGTCGTCGAAGACAGCGTGATCATGCCGGGCGTCCGAGTCGGCAAAGGGGCCGTGGTGCGGCGCGCCATCCTGGACAAGAACGTGGTCGTCGGCGAGGGCGCGGAACTGGGCGTCGACCTCGACGCGGATCGCGAACGCTTCGCGGTGAGCGCGGGTGGCGTGGTGACCGTCGGCAAGGGGATTCGCGTCTGAGCCGAGGTCGGTCAGTCCCGGCCCGGTCGGGCCAGTGCGGCGTCGATCAGGGTGGCGATGTCGTCGCCCGCGTCCTCCGGGAGCGCGTCCACCGGCCACCACTGCAGGTCGTCGGATTCGTCGCTGCGCCGGATGGTGGGGAGTGCACCGTCGGCCGTCGGCGCGGCGACCACGGCGAAACGGACGTCGAGATGTCGGGTCGGCACGCCCAGCGAGCAGGTGATCGGATGGGTGTGCACGTGCACGATGCCCGCGTTCAGGTCCGGGTTGTCGAGTTCCAGGTCGTCGATGCCGGACTCCTCCCGTGCTTCGCGCCGTGCGGCGTCGGGCAGGCTCGCGTCGTCGGGTTCGGCGTGCCCGCCGAGTTGAATCCACCGACCGACCCGCGGATGCAGTGTCAGTAGCACGTGCCGGCGGGAGGCGTCGAAGACGATCGCGGACGCGGTGAGATGTCCGGGCGCGCTGCGGCGCAGGCACCCGTCCGGTGCCGCGGCGAGGAACGCGAGATAGGTGTGCCGCAACGAATCCTGTTCCGCGGTCGGGGCGCGCCAGTCGGTCAACAGCCGCACCGCCGACGTATGCAGACTGCTCTCGCTCACCGTTCGACCAGCCACTCGTCGGTCGGTGCCGGCTCGCGGAGCGGCGGCGGGGTGGCCGGATAGCCGATCGCGATGGCGCCGAGTGGTTCCCAGGTCGGGTCGACGTCGAGCTCGCGGCGCACCGTGTCGGGTGCGAAGATCGTCGACCCCACCCAGCAACTGCCAAGCCCCCGGGTGGACAGCCCGACCAGCAGGCCGGCGACCGCACCGCCCACCGCGACGGTGAACATGGTGTGCTCGGCGGCGTTGCGGCGCTCGTCGGGGTATTCGTGCATCCCGTCGCGTGCCAAGAACGGGATCATCAACTCCGGTGCGTCGTAGAGGATCTGGCCACGGCGGAGCCGCTTGTCGATCGATTCCGGTGTCTTGGCGTCGGACTCCAGGTCGGCGCGCCAGTCGGCGGTCATCGCGTCCAGCAGGGCGATGCGTCGCTCCGGTGACCGCACCCAGACGAACCGCACCGGATGCGTGTGGTGCGGGGCGGGTGCGGTCAGCGCGTCGGCGCAGGCGGCCCGGATATCGGCCGCGGGGACGGGCGTCGCGGCGAATGTCCGGATCGACCGCCGGGTGAGCAACGCTTCCCGACGCCCCTGCGCGAGCGCCTCCTCGGTGCCCAACCGGAACAGATCGTCTTGCGCCGGCCGCACGAGATCGGCCGCCCCGGACCCGTCGTCGTGCGGTCGTAGTCCGCGGACGACGGCGACCGGAATGCCGGCGAGCTTTCCCTTGACCAGGTCGGCGGCGGCCGCGATCTCGTCGGCGATCGCGATGTCGGTGACCAACAACGGATTTCCGTATCCGTCGCGGCCACCCTCGTACGGGTGGGTGACCGCGATACCCGACGCTCCGATCGCGACGTCCGTTTGCCCGTTGCGCCATGCGCGCCCCATCGTGTCGGTCACCACCACCGCGACCGACGGGCCGCCGTCGGCGGCGAGGGCTGCGCGCAGATCCGCGGCGCTCGCGTCCGGATCGATCGGCAGCAACGCGAGTGAGTCCCCCGGCACGTTCGACGAGTCCACCCCGGACGCGGCCTGCACGATGCCGAGCCGGTTCTCGGTGATCAGTGTTCGGTTGCGGCGAGCCAGGATTCGCACCGACTCCGACTCGACCAGACGCCGCCGCAGCGCGTCCCGCTCCTCGGGGTCGCTGGGGGCGGGAACCATCCGGTCCTCGGTCTTGGAGAACGCCTTGCTGGTCACGACGACGACGTCATCGTCGCGCAACCACGGTGCATGCGTGCGGATCTCGGCGGCGAGATCGGTCTCGGTGTCGAACTCGGGCAGGCCGGTGACCGGCAGCACCTCGAGCCGGCCGGGAGCACGGTGATCCGGTGTGCCGGTGGTGGTATCGGCGCCGTCGGCGTCGCTCACCGGGTCGCTCCCGGAATCGGCGGTGTCGGAACACCGACGAGGGAGCAGGCATCGGTGACCATCCGCGCGGTCGTCGCCGGATCGCTCATCAGCAACGGGGCGTTGCCGACCGCGAGCCCGTCCACCGTGGCGCGGTCGCCGTCGGCGATCAGCCAGCCGTCCAGGATGCCGTTGCCGCTGCGCGCCCCGTAGTGCGCGGCGATGGCTTCGGCGGAGGTGTCGACCCCGATCACCGACAGGCATTCGTCGGCCATGCCGCGCAACGGCTTGTTGTCGATCACCGGGGAGATGCCGACAACCGGTGCCGCGGTGGTGCGCAGCGCCGCGCGGATACCCGGCACGCTGACGATCGCGCCGATGCTGACCACCGGGTTGCTCGGCGCCAGCAGCACCACGTCGGCCGATTCGATGGCCTCCACCACGCCGGGCGCGGCGCTCGTGTCGTCGGAGCCGACCTGGGCGAAACCGAAGGTCTCGATCTGGGCGCGGTAGCGCACCCACCACTCCTGGAAGTGGATCGCTACCCGTTCGCCTTCGGCGCCATCGGGTTTGGCCACGACGACGTGGGTCTCGTGCCGGTCGTCGGTGGCCGGCAGAAGTCGGACCCCCGGCTGCCACCGACGACACAGGGCGGCGGTCACGTCGGACAGCCGGTACCCGGCGTCGAGCATCTGGGTGCGAATCAGGTGAGTGGCGAGGTCGCGGTCGCCGAGGCCGAACCAGGACGGGTCGGCTCCGTAGGCGGCCAACTCGGCCTTGGCATTCCACGTCTCGTCGGCACGACCCCAGCCGCGCTCGGTGTCGATGCCACCGCCGAGGGTGTACATGCAGGTGTCCAGGTCGGGACAGATCCGGACTCCGTGCATCCACGCGTCGTCGCCGACATTGACCACCGCGGTGATGTCGTGGTCGCCGGCACTCGCGTCGTCGCCCGCGGGAAAGGGGGTCGGCCCGAGTAGCTCACGGACACCGGCGAGAAAACGTGCGCCACCGACGCCGCCGACGAGAACGGTCACCTTCACACCGACCCACTGTAGTGAGCGACGCATCGGTAGGGTCGGCCGGTGCACGCGCGGTGCCACACCCGGCGCACGGTGCATCCGTCCGGGGTGCACGGTGCCTCCGTCCGGGGTGCCTCCGTCCGGGGGCGCCGACGGCGACGCCCGCGGCGAGCACTCCCGCTCGTCGCTACCATAGGTCCCGAGCACGACGCGCGGTCCGACCGTGGACCTCAACTATCGGTTGTGACTTTCCTCCGATCGCGTGCGGCAGCCCGTGTCGGACCGTGGCTTTCGGTTCCGCGATGGTATTAAGGAATTTTTTCGTTCAACTTGACCCGACCCCCGCCGAGCGTGTGTAATCACATCAGTGTCATTACGAGTTCGAGATCGAGAAGCCCTGAGTCCCAAGGGAATCGATCGTATGTTCGAACTCGAGGACTGATCGGCACGGTGACGCGCGGATGGTCCGGCACTCGGGAAGAGGTGCGGGCAGGAGATGGCGCGGTAGCAACCGGCGTCGGACGACGGCAGAACAAGACGACTTCCCAGGCAGGAGGCGCCGAGATGGCTTTCGACAACCCGATCGGCAATCCCCTTGAATCACACCACAATCCATTGAGCAATCCCCTCGAGCCACGGCAGAATCCGTTCGC
This sequence comes from Gordonia sinesedis, assembly GCA_039527305.1. Classification (GTDB taxonomy): domain Bacteria; phylum Actinomycetota; class Actinomycetes; order Mycobacteriales; family Mycobacteriaceae; genus Gordonia; species Gordonia sinesedis. Next base: position 167,577 of record BAAAJU010000005.1, read on the forward strand.
CTCGGCGGGCAATTCTGTTGCCCCGTCGGATGATTCGACCGGCGGGATCGAGGCCGATCCCCGGTACACCACCCTCGGGCCGGTCGACGAGTCGATGATCGGGCTGCCCGATACCGGGCGCGACCGGCACCTGTCGGTGGTACCCGACGACTTCGAGAACCTCTTCGACGCGGTCGAGGAGCAGTGGCAGGACCGCGCGCTGTGTGCGCAGACCGATCCGGAAGCGTTCTTCCCGGAGAAGGGTGGCTCCACCCGCGAGGCCAAGCGCATCTGCTCCGGCTGTGAGGTCAAGGCCGAATGCCTCGAATACGCCCTGCACAATGACGAGCGGTTCGGGATCTGGGGCGGCCTGTCCGAGCGGGAGCGTCGCCGCCTCAAGCGCGGCATCGTCTAAGTCGTCCGCGGCCCCACGCTAACGCCGAATCGCGTTCCGGCATCGGCATACTCACGCGCGGCGCGGCCCGTGGCTGCTCCACCGGCGTGCGTGCACCACCGGCCGGGATGCCGCCGCCGGAACCCGGTCGGGCGGAACCCGGTCGGACCTGGCGCAGTCGGCACCAACGCAGTCAGGACGAACCCGGTCGCGGACGAACTCAGTCGGGACCGTTGTCGATAGTGTCCTCGTCCACTCCGAGGTGTGTGGCGACCTGCTGCACGAGAACCTCGTGGACCAGGTCCAGCAGCTCCGGGCCCCGTGTGGCCCGACTTTCCAGTGGGCGCCGAAACAGGATGATTTGCGCGCGGGTGGGCTGCCCGTGTACGTCCACCCCCGCCGGAATGAGGCGGGCCAGGGGCACTGCGCCGTCGGCGGTGACCTCGTCCGGCCACTGCACCGTCTCCGGGTCCCGGGGCAGCAGCCGGGGAATGTCGTCGACGGCAATATCCAGGCCGGACAGCCGATCGTGCCAGTCCGCGTCGATGTCGGCGAACGCCTCCAGCGCGACCGCGTCGAACTCGTCGGACCGGCTACGCCAGGCCGGCACCGCCTGGGGCAGCAGCGGCGACCGCAGCCCGCGACCACGACGATCGCGCAACCGGCCCGACCGCGGACCCGCCATGGTCCGCGAACGCCGACTCACCCGCCGCGCCCGATCGATAGGCATGGCGAGAGTCTAGAAGGCCCTGCCGCCGATGTCGCGTCGCGCCCCGGTCGCGTGTCGCCGCCGGCGAATGGCCCGGGCCCGGCTAATCTCGGTGACGTGAAGCTTCCCCGACAGTGCTGCAGGCCCGGCTGCACCCGTTCCGCGGTGGCGACGCTGACCTTCGTGTACGCCGAGTCGACCGCGGTGATCGGGCCCTTGGCCACCTCCGACGAGCCGCACTCCTGGGACCTGTGCGACGAGCATGCCCGCCGGATCACCGTGCCGCGCGGGTGGGAGATGCTACGCAGCGAGCGGGGCTTCTCCGCGCCGATCGCCGAGGACTACGAGCTGACCGCACTGGCCGAGGCCGTCCGGGAGGTTGGCGGCGCCCGGCTGCCCGACCGCAGGCAGGTGCCCGCGGACCCGTTCGACGGCTTCGACGACTTTCCCGGTCGGCACCGCGCGCCCACGGCGACAGAACCCAGCGCCGAGGTAGTGACCCGGACGCGTCCGGTGAAACCCCGTCCCGGGCGCCGTGGCCATCTGCGCGTGCTGCCCGATCCGGTCGACTGACCGACCGCGTAACTGGCGCCGGCACCTCGTCTCGGCGGACCGGCGCATCGTGTGGGCGCACGTCGCATCGGCTGACTAGTCTGGGTGGTATGCGTACCGGTGTCGCCGACCTCGATGATGCCGCCGAACTCGTCGCGGCGGACTCCGAGGGACTGCTGCATTCGGTGGCATTGGCCGGCGCCCAGGTCCGGTCGACCGCCGAGGCGATCCGGGAGGGTGCCCTGGACCGGCTGGCGGATCTCCGCCCGCGCAGCGTCGTCATCCTCTGCGGAGCCAGCGCGACCGCGCGCGCCGCGGCCGACCTGATGACCACGATCCTGGCGTCCCGGATCGACGTTCCGCTCGTCGTCACCACCGGCCTACCCGGCTGGATCGGTCCGCTCGACGTGGTGGTGATCGCCGGTGACGACGGCGGAGACCTGACCCTCGCGGACGGTGCCGCGCGTGCGTTGCGTCGTCGCGCCGAGGTAGTCACCGCGACGCCGGCCGAAGGCCCGTTGCGGGACGCGCTGGGCGGAAACGGAATCGACCTCTCGCCCCGGGTCGAGGTCGACCCGCGGTTCCGATTCGTCGGATTCGTCGCGGCCCTGCTCGCGGTGCTGACGTCACTGAGCCAGGTCCGGCTGACCGGTGTGGTGCCGTCGCTGGCAGACCTGGCCGACGCCCTCGACGACGAAGCCGGCGCCAATCACTCGTCCCGGGAGAGCTTCCATAACCGCGCCAAGCTGTTGGCCGGCCGACTCGACGACCGGCCGGTGGTGTGGACCGGGGACACGCCGGCGGCGCTGGTCATCGCCCGCCGAAGCGCTGACGTGCTGCTGGCGGTGGCCGGAACGGTCGGCGCGACAACGGATCTGGCCGACGTCGGCCGCGCGTGGCGGGAGGTGTGGTCGGTCACCGACACGTCGGTCACCGACTCCATCTTCTACGACCCGGACATCGACGGCCCGCGCACCGGCACCCGGCCGCGCACGCTCGTCGTGACCACCGCGGCCCGCGAGTGGTACACGACTCGCCGCATCGCCGGAATCGGCGACGCCGAACCGCTCGTCGGCGACGACCTCACCGACGGCCCGGTCACGGTGGCGGCGCATCCGCCCGCATCGCCGGCCGCCGACATGTCCGACGTCCCGGCCGATCTGGCGGCGCTCCTGCTGCTCATGGTCCGCGTCGAGATGGCCGCGGTATACCTGCGGCTGATCGGACCCACTGCCAGATGAAGATCCTCGACGGCGTGGTGCGACCCTACGCGTGGGGGTCGCGCACCGCGATCGCCTCGTTGCGCGGTACCCCTGTCCCGTCCCCGCATCCGGAGGCCGAACTCTGGTTCGGCGCCCATCCCGCCGGGCCGGCGCGCATCGTGCCGGCCGACGGCGCCGGACCCACCGGGCCGGACCTGCTGGCCGCGATCGAGGCGGACCCGGCGCACGCACTGGGTACCTCGACGATGAGCCGATTCGGCGATCGGCTGCCGTTCCTGCTCAAGATCCTCGCCGCGGACGAACCGCTGTCGTTGCAGGCGCATCCCAGCTCGGCACAGGCGCGTGAGGGATTCGACCGGGAGAACGCGCTCGGCCTGCCGCTGGATGCGCGGGACCGCAATTACCGGGACCCCTGGCACAAGCCCGAACTGATCGTGGCGCTCACCGATTTCGACGCGCTGGCCGGATTCCGCGACCCGCACCGCACCATCGAACTGCTCCGCGAACTCCAGGTCAGCGAACTCGACCCGTATCTGGGAATGCTTGTCGGACAGCCCGACTCGAACGGTCTGCGTGCACTGTTCACCACCTGGCTGACGCTGCCGGAGAGCTCCATCAAGACGCTGACACCCGCGGTACTGGCCGCGGCGGTGCTCCTGCTGGGGTCCGGCGAGTCCGACTTTGCACCCGAACTGCGTACGGTGCTGGAACTCGGCGAGAGCTATCCGAACGATCCGGGGGTGCTCGCGGCGCTGCTGCTCAACCGGATCGAGCTGGCACCGGGGCAGGGGTTGTACCTGCCCGCCGGGAATCTGCACGCCTACCTCAGCGGCACCGGTGTGGAGATCATGGCCAACTCCGACAACGTGCTGCGTGGCGGACTCACGCCGAAACACATCGACGTGCCGGAACTGTTGCGGGTCTTGGACTTTCATCCGGTCGATGTCGCCGACCTGACGCCGGAGGTGCACACCGTCGGCGCCGAGCGGATCTATCTCACTCCGGCACCGGAGTTCCAGTTGTCCCGGATCGAGTTGGACGGCACCGGATTACAACACGCGTCGTCCATCTGTTTCGACGTGCCGGGGCCGCAAATTCTCGCGGTGCTGTCCGGTGCCATCGAGGTCCGAGCTCCCGGTGATGGGTCGATCACCGTGCCGGCGGGGCGCGCGGTGTGGCTGGCCGACGACGACCCCGACGTCGTGGTGCGGGCCGACTCGTCGCGCGCCGTGTTCTATCGGGCGTTGGTGCCGATCGCCGGCTGACCGGTCGGGTTCGCTTCCGGTCGGGTCGCCCCCGGGTCGGGGTCGCGTGTCGTCGAGTTGCGTCCGCGGGTGGGTACCACCCCGGCGCGGCACGGGCGGACGAGTCGGTGACGGCTACCGCGGCCGGGCGCCGGTCAACGCCCACTCGTCCGGCGTCGCCACCATCGTCACCTGTGTGCGTTCGCTTCCGGTGAATACCGAGATGTCTTGTGGTGCACGTGGATTCTGCCGCAGGACAACCGCGGCACCGGCAGCGGCGTCGCGTTCACGGGGATCGCCGGGTGGCACCACGACGATCCGGGTGGCGTGCGGTTCGGCGGCGCGTGCCGGGATGCCGTCGTAGAGGTCGACCCGCGGTCCGACAGTCGGTACCGGCCGGTCCCCGGCCAGCGTCAGGAGCCGTGCGTCCCCGACGGCACCCAGCAGTGGCTGCCAGCGTGCCGGCGTACTGGTGTGCACGACCACCGATGCACCCACCGCAACCGCCCGCAACACCACCTGAGCGGCCAGGTGATGCCCGCCGACGATGGTGACCTGCCCGATATCGGAGCCGACGAGCCGAACCGCGACCGCCCGGCCGGTGTGATCGGCACCCACCAGCTGACCGCAGCCCGCCGCGGGCAACGCCAACCGATCGAGCAGTGCCGCCGCCTCGACGCCGGTCACCGCGGGTACATCCCGTGGTCCGCGGGACGGCGTCGCAACCGGCAGCGATGCGGTGAGTGCGTCGAACTGCCGGCCATCGAGCGGCCGCAGGCCGTCGGGCCACGCGGGGTCGGCGGCGTCGGCGTCGGCGACGTCGTCGAACCGGACGAGGCCGCGCACCTGCAGCACACCGTCCGGGTCGTGACCGAGACGGACGGTCGTGGTGGTCGACAGGGCCGTGTCGGCCCAGGCGTCGGACAGTACGCGCTCGAAGGCATCCGGTTCGATGGCCGCGCTCCGCAACCGCAGCCGGCTACCGCTGTCGGTCACCGCGGTCCAGGACTCGGTCAACGAATCCAGCGAACCACCGTCGGTGAGATGTCCGGGCAACATGGTGATCTCGGCCGCCGAGAGGGTGGCCACCCGCAGTCCGCTCTCCGCCAGCCGGCGGGCGACGCGCCGGGTGGTGATCGTCGCGGTGCGCAGTGCGCCGACCGCGCCGCCGCCCCGGCGGGCGACCGCGTCCGGGCAGTTCTGCGGATCCAGGCGGACGATGACCAGCACCGACCGGTGCGCCGTCGCGGGCAGCGGCCCCAGCGTGCGGCGATACGAGTCGGCGACCGGCCCGTGCCCACGGCTGCGGACCCCGTGGCTGACGACGTCGATGGAGGTGACCGGAATGTCGAACGGATCGATGCATTCGGCGAGGGCGGCGAGTGGCACGAGCTGACCGGTCGGATCGCCGAGCCGGGCACCCTGCGGACTGAGGTAGGTGAGGCCGGGCACCGCCGGATGCACCCGCAAGACGGTGATCAGGGTGCCGCCGGCCCAGCGCGCGCCGATGAGCGCCTCGTCGCCCTCGGCGGCACCGGTGGGCGTAGCGGCGCGCGGTGCACCCGGATGCATCGTCGACCGTGCCCCGGCGGGAATGTCGAAGGGCGGGGGCATCAGGTCGACGGACCGGCGGCGGGAGCGGGCCAGGCTGAACTCGACCCGTCGGCCCCAGCGGCCGAGCAGCGACCGGCCGCCGACGAGCGGCAGCACCATCAAGGCCGCCAGCGCGGCCACGGCGAGCGCGATCCACCCCAGCCGATGGTCGGCGATCACCCAGATCAGCACTCCGACGGCCAGCAGGATCTCGATGCCGACCAGCGTCGACAAGCCCCGCATCCGCCGATTGCGGCGCCGCCGGGCGGCCGGGCGTTCCCCCGCGCCGGTGCCCGCACCGGTCTGATTCCCGGTCTGCTCGCGGTGCGGCCGATCGGTGCGCGCCACGTCGGGCGCGCGATGTGTGGAGGCTGTCACGCGGTGATTCCTGCTCCTCAACCGAAGATCGGTGCCCGATCTGGGCATCCGTTACGCTACTACCGCGCCGCGGGCGGATCGTCACCGAACCGACAGTCGCCGCCAGCTGTGGAATTTTCCAGACGCGCACACAACATTCTCGGCCATGCCGGGAACCCGCGACGCTGTCCGGCGCGTCCAAGTGTCGAACAGCGACGCGACGCGCGGCGCAAGGGAGGTGACGATGGCACGGCAACTGACGACGAAGGCCCAGGTCAACGGCTACCGCTTCCTGGTGAAGCGGCTCGAGCACGCCCTTGTACGGCGGGACGTCCGGATGCTGCACGACCCCATGCGATCGCAGGTGCGCGCACTGCTCGTCGGGGCGGTGTTGGGAGTGTTGGTGCTGGGTGGCTGCGGCGTATGGGGACTCATCAAGCCGCAGGGATCGGTCGGCGATGCCAAGATCCTGGTCAGCAAGAACAGCGGCGGCCTCTACGTGATCGTCGACAAGACGTTGCATCCGGTGCTGAATCTGGCCTCGGCCCGGCTGATCGCGGGGAGCGCCGAGGGACCGACGTCGGTCAGCGACAGCAAACTCGCCAACTATCCCCGTGGACCGCTGCTGGGCATCCCGGGCGCCCCGGTCGGCCTGCCCGGATCGGCGCACCGCGGCACGTCGGTGTGGGCGGTCTGCGACAGCGTCACCGGCGATACCTCATCGAGCGACGGCGGCGCCGGCGCGGTCGAACTCACCGTCATCGGGGACCGTCCGCGGACCAGCGACACGATCGGGGTCGCCACCCTCGACGACGCCGTGCTGGTCACCGACGGCACCACCACACACCTCATCTATCAGCTCGATCGTGACAACACGACCACGTCCGTCCGCGCCCGGGTCGACACCGGCGATGTCGCGGTGATGCGTGCGCTCGGCCTCGACGGGGTGTCACCGCGCCGGATCAGCACCGGCCTGCTCAATACCTTTGCCGAGGTCGCCCCACTGGAGTCGCCGAAGATCGACGGCGCGGGCGGTGCGGGTGCGATCTCGGCGCCGGGCGTGCGGATCGGCTCCGTCGTCAAGACGGTCGGCATCGACGACTCCGATGCCTATTATCTGGTGTTGCGCACCAGTGTTCAGCGTGTCACCGAGCCGACGGCGGAGATGATCCGGCTGGCCGACCGCAACGGCAGCGCCCCGGTGGCGACCGTGTCACCGGGGGTCATTGCCGCACTGCCGACCACATCGGCACTGCCGATCGGCGACTTTCCCGCACGCGTGCCGCGGCTGTCGACGACCGCGACGACACCGGTGACCTGCCATGAGTGGTCCCGCGCGGGTGACGCGCCCCGGGCCACCACCCGGCTGCTGGTCGGCCGCACGCTGCCGCTGGCCGACGACGCGCGCCCCGTCGGCGTCACGTCCGCGGACGGTCCGGGCCCCGGGGTGGATCAGGTCTACGTGCGACCGGGGTCGGGCGAGTACCTGCAAGTGACGGGCAATGAGGCGGATAGTCGTCGCGCGGAATCCCTGTTCTACGTGAGCGATTCGGGCGTGCGGTTCGGCGTCGACAATCTCGCCACCGGGCAGACTCTCGGTCTCGGTGATGCGCCGGTCAGGGCGCCGTGGTCGGTGGTCTCGCTCCTGGCCACCGGCCCGACGTTGTCGCGGACCAATGCATTGGTCGCGCATGACGGGATGGCCGCCGACCCGTCGGGGCAACAGATCGTCGCGCCCGGCAAGTGATGTCGGGGGTCGACCGGCCCACGACGGCGATGTGCGGTGTCGTGCGGCGTACGCGCGCCCGGGAGCCCGGGAGCCTCGGCGATAATCGTCAGCTCGCGGCGGCCCGCCCGGCGACCAGGCTGCGCACCATGTGCTCCCACTGGTCGGCGATGGCCGCGACGTCGAGGCCGACGTTGGCGGTCAGATGCCGCACCGTGGCCGCACCGAGCGGTGTCTGCACCGCTATCGCGGTGACGGTCACGTCATCGCCGAATCCCAACTGCCGCAGCAGGATCTGCACGTGCTGAGTGGACATCCGCCATACCGGATGGTTCATGAACTCACCGCTGCCCGCGCCCGCTTCCAGCAGGACGTCGAGGTGCGCGGCGGTCATCGCCAGACGGGCCCGGCCGTACGCGAGGAGGCGGTCCAACGGTTCCGCACCCGGCCCGAGCGGCGGGGGACCCGACAGGAAGCCGAGCTGCAGTTCGGACTCCGCGTGATCCAGCAGGGCGAACATCAGGCCGGTGCGGCTGCCGAACCGGCGGAATACGGTGCCCTTGCCGACGCCCGCTTCACGGGCGACGGCGTCCATCGTCACCGCGGCGGCGCCGTGATTGTCGATCAGGGTCTTGGCCGCGGTCAGCAGCAGCGCCCGGTTGCGGGCGGCGTCGGCACGCTCCACGTCCGCGTCGCCGGCCTGGCGGAGCGGGATCTGGTCGTGGTGGATGCCGTTGGACACGGGGCTGAGCCTAACTCTCGACACTGATCCGGAGTAATCGGACCGTGGTCCGATTAGCCGGGCCGCAGCACTCGCCGTCGTGTCACAGAACTGTCGTGTCACAGAACTGCGGTGCGGATGTGGTGCGCAGTCGGCCGGGCCCGTCGGCGTCGTCGCCGAGGCCGGTCGCGGTGCCCGTCTTGTGGACGGCTTGTGGAAGGTTCGGGGGCGATCGGGGGACAACTCGGGGACACGATGTGGACGACACGCCGGACACGCCCGACTTCACGATCTGACAGGGCCCGCGACCAGCGAGTTTCACGATTGTTATTCACAATCCCTTGTGGTGGGTTGGAATGTCAGCCCCTAGGTGTAGTGTTTTCTCTACCAGTGGGGCGGGGTCCGAGGGGTGTCCTCATCACTCGAAAATCGCCTCGAAGACGGTGATCTGGATCACGATCTTCACGCTGGAAAACCACACGTCACGGGCACCAGATCCGCCGGATCCGAGACCACTTGAGGAGCGTACGAATGGCCATCACCGTGTACACCAAGCCCGCCTGCGTCCAGTGCAATGCGACGTACAAGGCGCTCGACAAGCAGGGGCTGGCTTACGAGGTCGTCGACATCAGCACCGACGATCAGGCGCGGGATTACGTGATGGCGCTCGGCTACCTCCAGGCGCCGGTCGTCGTCGTCGGTGACGAGCACTGGTGCGGTTTCCGGCCGGACCGGATCAAGGCGCTCGCGACCAACGCCGCCTGAGCGTCGCCGACGGCCCGACGATCCGATGGGGAAGCCGGATCGGGGACGGGCGCCACGCCGACACGACTGCGCCGACACGACTGCACGGACACGACACGATCGAGACGAGGGGGTGGGCGATGACGGAGATCACGACGGATCTCACCCCGGCACCGTCGCGGGCACCGCTGATCGTCTACTTCTCGTCCGTGTCGGAGAACACCCACCGCTTCGTCGAGAAGCTGGGGCTCCGGAGTGTCCGCATCCCGGTTCTCGGCGGTCCCGGCGTCCCGGTCGACGAACCGTACGTGCTGATCTGCCCGACCTACGGTGGCCACAAGGCGACCGGGCGGCCGGGCGGTTTCGTGCCCAAACAGGTGATCAGGTTTCTCAACGACGAGCGCAACCGCTCGTTGCTGCGCGGCGTGATCGCGGCCGGCAACACGAACTTCGGTGAGGAGTTCTGTTACGCCGGCGACATCATCTCCCGCAAATGCCGGGTGCCCTACCTGTATCGCTTCGAATTGATGGGCACCGCCGAGGACGTCGACCGCGTCCGGGAGGGACTCGCCCAGTTCGGCGCGAGCACCGCCTTCACCGACCCCGACCGCGTCGAGCTCGCACCGGCCCTGCGCGCCTGACGCCCAGCAACCCTCGCAAGTTCCTCGCCACAAGTCCGCCCGGGCGTCCGTCGCCTCGCGTCCCCGGCCTGTCGGACCCACCGCCTACCGTCCATCACAGAACCACTAGCCGCAGGAGCATTTTCGTGTCGCCAACCGCCGTTCCCGTCACCGACACCGCATCCGCCAGCCGTTCGGGCCTGCACGCCGGCCCGGCCGGTCACGAGCCGGGCGAGCTGGATTACCACGCGCTCAACGCGATGCTGAACCTGTACGACGCCGACGGGAAGATCCAGTTCGACAAGGATCGTGAGGCGGCACACCAGTACTTCCTGCAGCACGTCAACCAGAACACCGTCTTCTTCCACAACCTGGACGAGAAGCTGGACTACCTGGTCGAGGAGAACTACTACGAGCCGGAGGTGCTCAACCGTTACGACCGCGCGTTCGTCAAGGACCTCTTCGACGCGGCGTACGCCAAGAAATTCCGGTTCCCGACCTTCCTTGGCGCGTTCAAGTACTACACCAGCTACACACTCAAGACATTCGACGGCAAGCGGTACCTGGAGCGCTTCGAGGACCGCGTCTGCATGGTCGCGTTGACCCTGGCCGACGGCGACGAAACCCTCGCCCGCAACCTCGTCGACGAGATCATCTCCGGCCGGTTCCAGCCGGCCACGCCGACGTTCCTCAACTCGGGCAAGAAACAGCGCGGTGAGCCGGTGAGCTGCTTCCTGCTGCGTATCGAGGACAACATGGAATCCATTGGGCGGTCAATCAACTCGGCGTTGCAGCTGTCCAAACGGGGCGGCGGCGTCGCGCTGCTGCTGTCCAACATCCGGGAGCACGGCGCGCCGATCAAGAAGATCGAGAACCAGAGTTCGGGTGTCATCCCGATCATGAAACTGCTGGAGGACTCGTTCTCCTACGCCAACCAGCTCGGCGCGCGACAGGGGGCCGGCGCGGTGTACCTGCACGCCCACCACCCGGACATCTACCGCTTCCTGGACACCAAGCGGGAGAACGCCGACGAGAAGATCCGTATCAAGACGCTCAGCCTCGGTGTGGTGATCCCGGACATCACCTTCCAGCTCGCCAAGAACAACGACGACATGTACCTGTTCAGCCCGTACGACGTCGAACGCGTCTACGGCGTGCCCTTCGCCGACGTGAACGTCACCGACCGCTATCACGAGATGGTCGAGGACAAGCGGATCCGCAAGACCAAGATCAAGGCTCGCGAATTCTTCCAGACGCTCGCCGAGCTGCAGTTCGAGTCGGGCTATCCGTACATCATGTTCGAGGACACGGTGAACCGGGCCAACCCGATCGACGGCAAGATCACCCACTCCAACCTGTGCTCGGAGATCCTGCAGGTGTCCACGCCGTCGCAGTTCAACGACGACCTGTCCTACTCGCATGTGGGCAAGGACATTTCGTGCAACCTCGGTTCGCTCAACATCGCCAAGACGATGGATTCGCCGGACATCGGCCAAACCATCGAGACCGCGATCCGCGGACTGACCGCGGTCAGCGACCAGACCGCGATCACCTCGGTGCCGTCGATCGAGAAGGGCAACAACGACTCGCACGCGATCGGGCTCGGGCAGATGAACCTGCACGGCTACCTGGCGCGGGAGCGGGTCTTCTACGGCAGCGACGAGGGCGTCGACTTCACCAATATCTACTTCTATACGGTGCTGTATCACGCACTGCGGGCATCGAACCGGATCGCGCGGGAACGCGGCCGGGCGTTCGCCGGGTTCGACAAGTCGGCCTACGCCAGCGGCGAGTTCTTCGACCGGTACACCGAAAAGGTGTGGGAGCCGCAGACGCAGAAGGTGCGGGACCTGTTCGGCGAGGCGGGTATTCACATCCCCAACCAGGACGACTGGCGCGAACTGAAGGCCGCCGTACAACGCGACGGCATCTACAACCAGAACCTGCAGGCGGTGCCGCCGACCGGGTCGATCAGCTACATCAACCACTCGACCAGCTCGATTCACCCGGTCGCCGCGAAGATCGAGATCCGCAAGGAAGGCAAGATCGGCCGCGTCTACTATCCGGCGCCGTACATGACGAATGAGAACCTGGAGTACTACCAGGACGCGTACGAGATCGGCTACGAGAAGATCATCGACACCTACGCGGCGGCCACCCAGCACGTCGACCAGGGGTTGAGCCTGACGCTGTTCTTCAAGGACACCGCCACTACCCGCGACGTCAACAAGGCGCAGATCTACGCCTGGCGCAAGGGAATCAAGACGCTGTACTACATCCGGCTGCGGCAGATGGCGCTGGAGGGTACCGAGGTGGACGGCTGCGTCTCGTGCATGCTGTGAGCCCCGCGGCCGTCGCTCCCGCCGACGCAAGCCCCGCCGAAACTGACGCCACCCGCATCCGCTCCGACCGTGCGCACGAAGGAATGAACTCATGACCTCCACCGAGAGCCACAGCCCCGCCGACGGCGCGCCGATCAAGCTCGTCAGCCGAGTGTCGGCGATCAACTGGAACCGAGTGCCCGACGACAAGGACGCCGAGGTGTGGGATCGCCTCACCGGCAACTTCTGGTTGCCGGAGAAGGTGCCGGTGTCCAACGACATCCCGTCGTGGAACACGCTGACCGAGTACGAAAAGCAGCTCACCATGCGGGTATTCAACGGCCTGACGCTGCTGGACACCATTCAGGGCACCGTCGGCGCGGTATCGCTGATCCCGGATGCGACGACCCCGCACGAGGAGGCGGTGCTGACCAATATCGCGTTCATGGAGTCGGTGCACGCCAAGAGCTACAGCTCCATCTTCTCCACGCTGTGCTCCACCAAGGAGATCGACGAGGCGTTCCGCTGGTCGGAGGAGAACGAGCAGCTGCAGCGCAAGGCGCAGATCGTGATGGACTACTACCGCGGCGACGACCCGCTCAAGCGCAAGGTCGCGTCCACGCTGCTGGAGTCGTTCCTGTTCTACTCCGGCTTCTACCTGCCGATGTACTGGTCGTCGCGGGCCAAGCTCACCAACACCGCCGATCTCATCCGGTTGATCATCCGCGATGAGGCCGTGCACGGCTACTACATCGGCTACAAGTACCAGCGCGGGCTGGAGGTGCAGAGCCCGGAACGCCGGCAGGAGCTCAAGGACTACACCTTCGAGCTGCTGTTCGACCTGTACGACAACGAGACCGACTACACCGAGGCGCTCTACGACGAGGTCGGGCTCAGCGAGGACGTCAAGAAGTTCCTGCGCTACAACGCGAACAAGGCGCTGATGAACCTCGGCTACGAGGCGATGTTCCCCCGCGACGAGACCGACGTGAACCCGGCGATCCTGTCGGCGCTGTCGCCGAACGCCGACGAGAACCACGACTTCTTCTCCGGCTCGGGCAGCTCCTACGTCATCGGCAAGGCGGTCAACACCGAGGACGAGGACTGGGACTTCTAGCCCCACAACCGATTTCGTAGCAGTTCTGCTCGCTCAGCGGGCAGAACTGCTACGAAATCGCCGGTTCGGGGCGGATGGAACCGAATCGGGCGACGCCGCGTCCAAGCTGTATGACAGACGATGTGGCGTTACGGCGGCTGCTCGCGATCCAGGACGGCGTCATCACCCGACGACAGGCCCGCGACTGCGGACTCAGCGACTCCGCGATCAGCCGGCGGGTCGGGACGGGTGAGTGGATCGCCGTTGCGCGCGGAGTGCTGCGAGTGGCCGACCGCACCGTCGACGACCGGATTCGTGCGCGGATCGCGGTCGCCGCGGTCGGGGAGCGGGCGGTGCTGGCCGGTGGTAGTGCCGCCTGGTGGCACGGCCTCACCGACCGGGTGCCGTCTCCGCATCTGGTGCTCGCACCACGCGGCAGGCACGGCGCGACGATTCCCGGAGTGCGCGTGTGGCACCGCGACGTCACCGACGAGGATGTCGTCGTCCGAGATGCGTTGCGGGTGACCGCCATGCCGCTAACGGTGCTCGACGCGTCGGTCGACCTCGGAGTCTGGGTGATGGACGCCGCATTACTCCGTAAGCGGGTGACGATTCCGCAACTCGCGCAGGCGCAGATCCGGAACCGGGGCCGGCGCGGATCGCCGCGCTCGCGGGCCATGCTGGCGGCGATGTCGGCCGGAGCGCGTTCGGAGGCCGAACGGCTGTTGCTCGCCTTGCTGCGTCGATCAGCGATCACCGGGTGGCGCGCCAACTACCCCGTGGACTGTCGGGATTCGGCACCGGCGGCACGCGGTTCGAATGGTTACCTGATCGACGTCGCGTTCCCGGCAGTGAAGGTGGCGATCGAGATCGACGGCTTCGCCTTCCACAGCGACGCTGTCGCGTTCCAGCACGACCGGCGCCGTCAGAACGACCTCGTGGCCGCCGGATGGACGGTGCTGCGGTTCACCTGGCACGACCTCGTCGATCGTCCGGCATACGTGATCACCAGGATTCGCGCCGCGGTACTCGCCGCGGCAGCGTAATCGACTCCGCACCAACCGATTTCGTAGCAGTTGTGCTCGCTCAGCGGGCAGAACTGCTACGAAATCGCAGGGGTGAGGCGGTCGTAGAGGTCGCCGAGCTCGTCGAGTGCGTCGGCGAGGTCGGCGGGGGAGACGCCGGACGCGCGCAACGCGGTGCGGAGCGCGCCGGCGTCCAGGTCGGTCAACGGGTTCATCGCGGGCGGGGTCGGCAGCGGCGGTGCCGGTGCCCCGACGCCGTAGAAGTCGACCGTGGGCATCGCTCCGCGGCCCGCCGTGCCACCCCCGCCGTCACCCTGCCGGGCCGCCGACCCGTCGGCCGCGCCCTCGTCGTCCCGTGCCGCCCGCCGGTCGGTCGCCGCAGCTGGGTCGGCCAATTCGTTCAGCGCGCCAAGCAGATCCGACGCCGTACTGCCGCGCAAGGTCAACAGGGTCGTCGCACTGCGGTCGATCTCGGCGGCGATCTCGTAGGCCACGGTCAGGACGTGGATGCAGCGGTCGGCCGTATCCGGGCAGTCGCACTCGGCCACGACGTCGCCCGGCCCAGCGGGGACGAGGAGCTCTCCGAGAACGCCGGGTTGCTCCCCGCGCGTCAACGCCATCATCTCGCCGACGGCGTCGCGCCGGCGGAGGGTGTCGGCGACGGCTGTCGGGTCGATCACCGGTACCGACAGGGTGACGGCGAACGGGTCGAGCTGACTACCCCACACCTGCGCGGTCACCGATCCCGGCCGCACCGTCAGCCGGCGGGTCTTGCGGTCGCGGAAGTAGCTGCGGGCCTGAATGATCCGACGACTGTCCGCCCTCGGGTCGCCGGTCGCGGTAGCGGCACCACCACGTCCCTCGACCGCATCGACGAACCCGCGCGACCACCGCGTCAGCGCATAGCCACGGACCGGTATCGTGCTGCGGCGCCCGCTCATTCGCTCACCGCCTCGGCGCGCAACGCGAACAGATCGAGCAGCTCGTCGTCGCCGAGATCCGACATCCAGTGCTCACCCGCGCCGACGGTCAATCGGGACAGCTCCCGCTTACTCGCGATGAGGTCGTCGATGCGTTCCTCCAGGGTGCCGACACAGACGAACCGCCGCACGTGCACCCGCTGCCGCTGACCGATGCGATAGGCGCGGTCGGTGGCCTGGTCCTCCACCGCCGGATTCCACCAGCGGTCCACGTGCACCACATGATTCGCGGCCGTCAGGTTCAGGCCCGTGCCGCCCGCCCGGAGGGTGGCCAACAAGACCGGTGGACCATCGGACGCGCCGAAGTCGGTGATCATCCGCTCACGGTCGGCGCGGCCCACGCCGCCGTGCAGCAGCGGGATCTGGGTGCCCAGCAGTTCGGACAACCACGGCCGCAACAGGTCGCCGAACGCGGCGAACTGGGTGAAGACCAACGCCCGGTCACCCTCGTCGACCAGCGTCGAGAGAATGTCCGCGAGCAATTCGACCTTCCCCGAACGATGTTCGCCGCGACGCGTCAGTGCGGTGCCGTCGGCGAGGTAATGCGCGGGATGATTGCACACCTGCTTGAGCCGGGTGAGCGCGGTCAGCACGGTCCGTCGCCGCAGTGCCCGCTGCTGTTTGTCCCGCAGTGCCGCCATCAGTTCGTCGACGATCGCCCGGTACAGCGCCGCCTGCTCGACGGTCAGATTTGCGCGGACGGTCATCTCAGTCTTCTCCGGCAGATCACCGGCGACCGCCGGGTCGGTCTTCTCCCGGCGCAGGATGAACGGGCGGGTGAGCGCGCCGAGCCGGCGTACCGCGGCCGGATCGCGGTCGCGCTCGATGGGTTCGGCGAAGCGCGCCCGGAACGTCGACGGAGAACCGAGCAGCCCGGGATTCACCAGGTCGATCACCGCGCGTAGATCCTCCAGTCGATTCTCCACCGGGGTGCCGGTCAGCGCCAGTCGGTGCGTCGCCGACAGTGCCCGGAGAGCCCGTGCCGCAGCGGTATTCACGTTCTTGACATGCTGTGCCTCGTCGACGACGACCCGCCGCCAGGCACGCTCCGACAACAGCTCCCGGTCGCGGGTCGCCACCGCGAACGTGGTGAGAACGACGTCGGCATCGTCGAAGGCTGCCGCCGCACCGCCACGCCGCCGGTCAGGGCCGTGATGAATTCGGACACGCAACGCCGGGGCGAAGCGCGCCAACTCGCGAGACCAATTGCCCACCACCGACATCGGACACACGATCAGTGTCGGCCCGGACGGTTGTTGCTCGCGCTCGTAGCACAACAACGCGATGACTTGTACCGTCTTGCCCAGCCCCATGTCGTCGGCCAGCACGCCGCCGATCCCGTGCGCCGACAGGTGCACCAGCCACTCCAGGCCACGCTGCTGGTAGGGACGCAGCCGCGCATCCAGCGACGCGGGCACCGCAACGGGTGCCGGTCGCAACGATCCGGTGGCGGCGATCTCGTCCAGCCAGGCGAGCCCGGACACGTCGGTGACCGGGACCGGGACCGGGACACCGGCACCGGTGACGAGACCGAACAACTCACCGAGATCGGCGGGCGAATCGGATCGGGCCATCGCTCGCTGCGTTGCGACGAACGCCGCGGCCCGGGACAGAGCGGCACCTGACGCGCGCACCCACACTCCGCGCAGTCGCACGAGATCGCCCTGCTGACTGGCTAACTGGTCGAGATCGGCGTCGGTCAGCGAGATCGCATCGGGTCCGTCGCCGAGCGCCAGCCGCCACTCGAACTCCCGGATCTCGCGGAGCCCGACCATTCGGGCGGGAGCGCCGCCGCCGACGGTCGGCAGCGCCCGAACCCCCAGCGTGGGGCGGACCTCGGCGATGGTGCGCGGCAACAGCACCGGAAAGCCGGCGCGACCCAGTGCGGTGGCGCCTGTGGCGAACAACGACTCGGCAGTGTCCGTGGTGAGCAGGAAGTCGAGGGACGTGCGGTCCGCGTCGGCGGTCTGCAACGCCGGGAACGCACGGACCGCCGCCGCGAGGTCGGTGGTGAGCTCGTCGAGCTCGTGGACTCCGAGCCGGTGGGCAGCGACCGGGTCGAGATGCCCGTCGGCGGTGCGGCGGCACACTTGCAGGCGCCACCGCGCGCCGTCGTCCGCGGCGCCCCCCTTTTCTGCGCCACCCCCGTCTGCGTCAATTCCGTCTGCGTCAACCGCGTCTGCGTCGCCACCCTCTGCGCCGATACCCTCTGCGGCGTCGGGCTCGTGCAGCCGGAAGACCAGCGACACCTCGTCGCGCGGTGTGCTGCCGCTCCATTCGCTCCAGGCACTCGCGGCTGCGGGCCGCACGGCGCCGACACCGGTCGGTGCCGGGTCGTCACCGACCAGCGCCGCGACCACCGATGTCGACGGTTGCGCCGGCCCGTAGCGAGCCGCCGACGTGGCAAGCCGGGCACGGCACTCGTGATCGACGACCGCAGCGGCGAAGTCCAGCAACGCATCCGGGCCGCCATTGTCGAGGAGTACATCGGGGGCGGCCGCGGTGACCGTCGTGGCCCACGCGCGCCACGCCTCCGTCGGCACCGGCCGCCATCGCATCAGCGACTCACCGGCGACCTCCACCATCGTCGGCGCGACGGCGCGGGCGTCGACGAAACGCCGCACCCCGTCCACGACGTGCCGATACCACTCGATGTCCCCGCTGACCGCGCCGCCGACGGTCAGCGACCGCGTCGCATCGAGCACCGCGACCGCCGAGCCGACCCCGAGGGTCATCGCCGGGACGAAGAGGCGCGACGACCGCTCGCCGACAATGCCGATCGCACGCCGGAACCGTCGACCCGCAAGCAAGGTCAGTAGCGGCTCGGGCAGTGGCGGCGCGGACGTCCCGACGTCGGGTGCGGCACCCTCGGCGGCGGCGGGTTCCGATGTGGCGCCCGCAGCGTCGTGGAACCACAGCACGAAACCCGATCCAGGGCGCCACAGTCCATGCAGTGCAGGCGCGGTGCGGGTTTCGCCGTCGCGGGCGGTACCGGCGTCGGTCCGTCCTTCGGTGGCGGGGTGCGTTGGAGGTTCGATGTGGTCGAGGTTAGCGAGAGCCTCGGACACCGTCCGCCCCCGATGCCGACGCGCGGAATCCCCCTGTCGGAGTCCGCGGGACTGGACATGCAAGATTAGGCTTGCCTAGCCTGTCATATCGAGCGATCGGATCGAGAGCGAGGAGTCAGATGCGCGTCGTCACCTTCGGCTACCAGACGTGGGGTCACCGGACGTTGGAAGCCTTACTCGGCTCCCGGCACGAGGTGGTGCTCGCGGTCACGCATCCGCCGAGCGACCATGCCTACGAATCGATCTGGTCGGACTCCGTCGAACAACTGGCGCGGGACAACAACATTCCGGTGCATCTCGCCCAGCGCCCGGACAACGACCTCATCGAGAGGGTCAAGCACGCCGAACCCGACATCATCGTCGCCAACAACTGGCGGACCTGGCTGCCCCGGGAACTCTACGACCTGCCGCCGCACGGCACGCTGAATCTGCACGACTCGCTGCTGCCCAAGTTCACCGGATTCTCGCCGGTGATCTGGGCGCTGATCAGCGGACAGTCCGAGGTCGGACTGACCGCACACCGGATGGACGACGGCCTGGATACCGGCGACATCGTGCTGCAGCGCTCGGTGCCGGTCACGGGAGAGTCGACGGCGACGACACTGGTGCAGGACACCATCGACCTCATTCCCGAGGTGCTCACCACCGCGCTGGACCAGATCGAGGACGGCACCGCCGAATGGACGCCGCAACGGCTCGCGGACCGCACCTTCTTCCACAAGCGATCCGAACGGGACTCGCAGATCGACTGGACCTGGCCAGCCGACGAGATCGAACGGCTGGTGCGGGCCCAATCAGACCCGTATCCCAACGCGTACACCCACTTTCGCGGGCAGCGGCTGCGGATCACCAAGGCATCGGTGTCGACGTGCGTCTACGGCGGCACGCCGGGCCGGGTGTTCATCCACGAGGGTGACGGGATGGTGATCGTCGCCGGGCCGTCGGCGCATCTCGGCCGCAACAAGGGACTGGTCATCGAGCGGTTGCGCACCGACGACGGCGTCGAGCACACCGGCACCGAGTTCTTCCCGCACGGCGGCGGCTACCTGGGCTGAATCGCGCCGGCACCCCGCGGCGGATGGATCGGCTGACCGCCGCCACACGCGGCTTCGCGCAGGCTCGGCGGAATCGCCGCGGCAACGTCCGCGACGGCGTAGAACTCATCGGGTGAACGATGACTCGCCCGGCCGCGCCGCCCGTAAGCGGGTGCCGCGGTCGTCCCTCGGTGACTGGGACCCCTCCGCGCGCGGACACGACCCGCTGCAGACGATCCTGGAACAGGATGCGATCCGCGACCAGCGGCTGGTGCCGATGCGGCACGGCCGGATGGCGAAGTCGCCGTGGACCTACTATCGCGGCGCCGCCGCGGTGATGGCCGCCGATCTCGCCTCCCGCCCGAATACCGGTCTCACCGTGCAACTGTGCGGCGACGCGCATGTCCTCAACTTCGGCCTGTGGAACACCCCCGAGCGGGTCCTGGCCTTCGACCTGCGCGACTTCGACGAGACGCTGCCCGGCCCGTTCGAATGGGATCTGCTGCGTTTCCTCGCGAGTCTGGTGGTGCTCGCGCGGGACGGCGGTGCACCGGATGAGATCGCCGAGGACGCGGTGCGGCAGGGGCTGCGCGCGTACCGGTCGTGGATGACGACCTACGCCGCATCCCCGGCACTCGACGTCTGGTCGGACCGGATCGACGTCGAAACCCTCGCGCAGTACGCGGCCGGAACCGACGACGCGGCCAGCCTGGATCACGTGTGGGAGAAGCAAGCCCGCAAGCGCAGCAGTCGGGGTGCGTCGAAGAAGATGACCCAGATCGTCGACGGCACACGGCGAATCGTCGAGAAACCGCCATACCGGGTGCATGCCCTCGGCGACCAGACGCAGGTCCTGTCGGAGGTCGTGGCGAACTACCTGGCGACGGTGCCCGATCACGTCGGCGCACTGCTGTCCCGGTTCGACATCGTCGACGCCGTCCAACAGGTCGTCGGCGTCGGCAGCGTCGGCATGCGCGTCTATCTCGTCCTCAACGAGGAGAAGGCGACCGGCGACCCGTTGTTCTTCCAGGTCAAGCAGGCCGGCCCCTCGGTCTACGAAAAGTTCCTCGAACCCAGCCGGTACGACAATCACGGAGCGCGAGTCGTCAACGGGCAGAGGCTGATCCAGTCCGCCTCCGACATGTTCATCGGATGGACCAGGGTGGACGGCGCGGACTATTACGTGCGTCAGTTCCGCGACGGCAAGGTCATCCCGACCGGCGCGGGCATCGGCGACCGGCTCCCGCAATTCGCCGCCGCCTGCGGCCACGTCCTGGCACGGGCGCACGCGCGCAGCGGCGACGCCCGCGCCATCTCCGACTACCTGGGCAAGGGCGGCAAGCTGGAAGATGCCGTCGTGGCCTTCGCGATCGCCTACGCCGAGCAAACCGAACGCGATCACGCGCAACTGGCCGCCGCGGTGGCCGATGGGACTATCCCGTCGGCGCCGGGCTGGCCCTGACCCGGGGTCGCGACCGGAGCGCCGCGATCGGACTCGGTGTCGGTGGCGACACGTCGGCCGACCCTGACCGGCGACCGGACCGCGACGCCCGCGGAGTCAGCGCCAGCGGCCAAGCAACTCTGCGGACGTCTTGGCGAGCGCCGCCTGCCACAGCGGACCGAAGCTGATCCGGCCGACACCGAGCTCGGCGAGATGCGCACGGGAGTCCTTGCCGGGCACCGCGATCGCGTTCACCGGCAACGGAAGCTCCGCGGTCAACCGGCGCTGCACCTCGTCGGTGTGTCGGCCCACCGGATACAGCGAGCTGGCACCCGCATCGGCACACAGTCGCAGTCGGTCGATCGCCCGGTCCACGCGGTCGGCGTCGTCGGAACGCAGGAACAGGTCGGTGCGTGCGTTGATGACCACCGGCACGCCCGCCGCGTCGGCGGCCGCGCGCAGGTCACCGACCAGCCGCGCGTGCTCGTCGGCGTCTCGCAGCCGTCCGCCGTCGCCGTGCACGGTGTCCTCGATGTTGAGGCCGACCGCGCCCACGTCGAGCAGGCCGGTGATCAGCCGCTCCGGGGTCTCGCCGTAGCCGGACTCGACGTCGACCGAGACGGGCAGGTCCACGGCATCGGTGATCTGTCGGACCCGGGTGAGGAGTTCGTCGAAGGTCATGCCCTCGTTGTCGGAGCGGCCGATCGAGTCGGCCACCGGATGACTGCCGACGGTCAGGCCCTCGAAACCGGCGGACGCGGCCAGCCCCGCCGACCAGGCGTCCCAGACGGTGGGCAGCACCACGGGATCACCGGGGCGGTGCAGGACTCCCAGCCGCTCGGCCCGGGCGCGCAGACTGTCGTGGTCAGTAGTTTGCCGAGCTGCCATTGAGTGACTCCTTCACGTCGTTGAGGACGAGCCATGCGGCAGCGAGACCCGATGTGCGGTACCAGATCTCGTCATCGACGACCAGCACGCGCTTCCACGTCGGAGCGCCCATATCGAGCCAGCGGTCGCTCTCCATCACCTGCTTGCCGTACTCCAGTCCCACCGTACCGTCGAAGCTGACGTAGATGAGGTCACCGTCGGCATCGGTGAAGTTGGTATCCGACACCGGCACCGACTGCGCCGTGCGTTGCGGGGCGGGCCGTTGTACCCCGATCAGCGACAGGATCTGGCCGGCGAAACTGTCGGTGCCCGCGATGATTTCGGCGCCGTCACCCGTGCTGCCCGGTACGAAACGCACCAGTGACACCTGCTGGTGCGCGGCGTCCATCCGGGTGCCGGTGCGGGTGGCCTCGGCGCGGAACTCGGTGAGCAACCGGTCCGCGCTGCCGGCCCGGTTCAACGCCTGTGCGACGGAGGTGAACCGCGACTGCCAGTCGTCCCCGCCGATCGGGGCCGACCGCACGCCGCGGAAGGCCGCCGCCGACGGCGCGGTGCCCGGGGTGGTCAGGACGATGTCGGGGGAGGCGGCGCGCACCTCCGCGGCCCCGGGGCTCGTACCGATCGTCGGCACCGAACTCAACTGGGGGCCGAGATAGGCGGGGATGCTGCCCGGCGCCGACGTCACCGCGGTGACCTTCGGGCCGAGCCCGAGCGCGCAGATCGCATCGAGCAGCGCCGGGTCGGTGACCACGATCCGGGCCACGTCGGGCAGCCCCGGATCGGGCGCGGTGGGAGCGAGGCAGGTGCGGGTGAGGTCGCGGTCGGCGGAGACCACGTTCGCCGATGCGATCCGGGTCGTCGACGTCGAGATCGGCTTGCCGTCGGGAGTGGTGAGCGGGCCGGAGCCGGAACAGGCGGTCAGCGTCAGCGCCAGCGCGCACACCGCGCCCGCGACGAGGAGCCGGGCCACTGTCCGTGCCCGGCCGGCGGCGGGGTGTTCGGCGACGCTGTGCACCCGGACAACCTAGCATCGGTGACCGACGCGTCGGCCGGCTGGCGCGTCGATGCCGACACCATCGGTGACCTGCAGATTCGGTGCAGCGCCGGGATTTCCTACGACGGATCGTAGGACCCACTCGGTCGGGGGCGGGTTCACGGTTTAGGATCGGACCAGTGATCGGGCAAGAGGAGGATCTGTGACCGCGGTAGACCAGCCAACGACCCGCGTGGCACCAGTGCGTCCGTACCCGGCGCGCTATCAGCCCAAGGGTTCGTTCATCTATAAGCTGATCACGACGACCGATCACAAGGTGATCGGGCAGATGTACATCGTCGCGTGCTTCGCGTTCTTCCTCATCGGTGGCCTGATGGCGCTGCTCATGCGCGCCGAGCTGGCCCGCCCGGGAATGCAGTTCCTCTCCACCGAACAGTTCAACCAGCTGTTCACCATGCACGGCACCGTCATGCTGCTGATGTACGCGACGCCGATCGTCATCGGCTTCGCCAACTTCGTGTTGCCGCTGCAGATCGGTTCACCCGACGTCGCGTTCCCGCGGCTGAACGCCTTCGGTTTCTGGCTGTTCGTCTTCGGCTCCACCGTCGCCATCGGCGGCTTCCTCACCCCAGGTGGTGCCGCCGACTTCGGCTGGACCGCCTACACGCCGCTGACCGACGCGATCCACTCGCCGGGTCTGGGCGCCGACCTGTGGATCATGGGCCTGGCCGTCTCCGGCCTCGGCACCATCCTCGGCGCGGTCAACATGGTGACCACGGTGATCTGTCTGCGCGCCCCGGGCATGACGATGTTCCGGATGCCGATCTTCACCTGGAACATCCTCGTCACCAGCGTGCTGATCCTGCTGGCCTTCCCGCTGCTGACCGCCGCGCTGATGGGGCTTGAGGTTGACCGGCAGTTCGGTGCGCACCTGTACGACCCGGCCAACGGCGGCGTCATCCTGTGGCAGCACCTGTTCTGGTTCTTCGGGCACCCGGAGGTGTACATCATCGCGCTGCCGTTCTTCGGCATCGTGTCCGAGGTGTTCCCGGTGTTCGCCCGTAAACCGCTGTTCGGCTACTCCGGCCTGGTGTACGCGACGCTGTCGATCGCGGCCCTGTCGGTCGCGGTGTGGGCGCACCACATGTACGTCACCGGCGCGGTCCTGCTGCCGTTCTTCTCCTTCATGACCTTCCTGATCGCGGTGCCCACCGGTGTGAAGTTCTTCAACTGGATAGGCACGATATGGAAGGGCCACATAACGTTCGAGACACCGATGCTGTTCTCGATCGGCTTCATGGTGACGTTCCTGTTCGGTGGCCTGACCGGTGTGCTGCTGGCCAGCCCGCCGCTGGACTTCCACCTGTCCGACAGCTACTTCGTTGTCGCGCACTTCCACTACGTGCTGTTCGGCACCATCGTGTTCGCCACCTATGCGGGCATCTACTTCTGGTTCCCCAAGATGACCGGCCGGATGCTCGACGAACGACTCGGCAAGATCCACTTCTGGCTGACGTTCATCGGCTTCCACACGACGTTCTTGGTGCAGCACTGGCTGGGTAACCAGGGCATGCCGCGCCGCTACGCCGACTACCTGCCGTCCGACGGGTTCACCACGCTCAATGAGATCTCCACGCTGGGTGCGTTCATCCTCGGCCTGTCGACGCTGCCGTTCCTGTGGAACGTCTTCCGTAGCTACCGCTACGGCGAGGTCGTCACCGTCGACGACCCGTGGGGCTTCGGCAACTCGCTGGAGTGGGCGACCAGTTGCCCGCCGCCGCGGCACAACTTCACCGAACTGCCGCGCATCCGCTCCGAGCGGCCCGCCTTCGAGCTGCACTATCCGCACATGATCGACCGGATGCGCGAGGAAGCACACGTCGGCGGCGGCGGTCACGGGGCCGGCAGCAAGGCCGTGGAGGATGCCCGCCGCGAACCGCTCACCACGGGCGGTCACGAGGCCTCCGGCGACCCCGACCGCTGACCGGGCGTGGAATCGCCACCGTCGGTACGTACTTCGGCGCCTGAGCAGGCACATCCGGGTTCCGCGCGCACCGGCGAGACCCGGCCGGACGCCACCCTGCTGATCACCGTCACCGGCCCCGACAAACCGGGCGTCACGTCGGTGCTGATGGGTGCGTTGGCCGGCCAGCGGGTCGACCTCCTCGATGTCGAACAGGTCGTCATCCACGACCGGTTGACCCTCGGGGTGCTGGTCGCGGTGACCGGTGACGCCGAGCATGTCCAGGACGTCGTCGAGCAGGCGATGGCGTCGGTCGGCATGGATGTCGCGGTCGAGATCGACGCCCAGTCCGGCAACCGATCCCCGTCCACGCACGCGGTAGTGGTGCTCGGCAGCCCGGTGACGGCGCGGGCGTTCAGCGCCGTCGCCACCGAGCTCGCCGGTCAAGGCGGCAATATCGACGCCATCCGCGGTGTCGCCGACTATCCGCTCACCGGGCTGGAACTGATGGTCAGCGTCGCCGGCCGCAACGACGTCGCCGCCGACACCGCACTCCGCAAGGGACTGGCACAGGTGGCGGCAAAACATGCCGTCGACATCGCGGTGGAACGCGGCGGACTCGCCCGACGGGCCAAGCGGCTCATCGTGTTCGACGTCGACTCAACCCTCATCCAGGGTGAGGTGATCGAGATGCTGGCCGCGCACGCCGGCCGGGAGGCCGAAGTCGCCGCGGTCACCGAGGCCGCCATGCGCGGCGAACTCGACTTCGCCGAATCATTGCGGCAGCGGGTGGCCGCGCTGGCCGGTCTGGACGCCCGGGTCATCGACGACGTCGCCGCGTCGCTGGAACTCACGCCCGGTGCACGGACCACCATCCGGACCCTGCACCGGCTTGGTTATCACTGCGGGCTGGTGTCCGGCGGCTTCCGGCAGGTCATCGACGGTCTCGCGCACGAGTTGGAACTGGATTTCGTGCGCGCCAACACGCTGGAGATCGTCGACGGCACCCTCACCGGCCGTGTCGTCGGCGACATCATCGACCGGGCGGCCAAGGCGAGCGCGCTACGGTCGTTCGCCGACCAGGTCGGGGTACCGATGGAGCAGACGATCGCGGTGGGCGACGGCGCCAACGATATCGACATGCTCAGCGTCGCCGGGCTCGGTATCGCGTTCAACGCCAAGCCGGCGCTGCGTGAGGTCGCGGATGCCGCGCTCAGCCACCCGTTCCTCGACGCGGTGCTGTTCATCCTGGGCGTGACCCGCGACGAGATCGAGGCTGCGGACGCGGCCGACGGCGTGCTCCGGCGCGTCCCGCTGCTGTAGCCGGCAGGCCACATCGTGAGCATCGACGATCCCTTCGACGACGCGTATCGCCGACTGGTCGACTACGTCGGCGGCGCCGACGATCCGGCGGACCCGGCCGACGTCCTCGCCATGCAGATGGTGCTCCGGATCGAGAAGACCGAGCCGCCGGACCGGGCGGCGCTGCTCGTCGCTGCCGCGCGGGCGGTCGCGCTGCTGTGCCTGGACGACCGGTCGGGCGGTGCCGGCGCATGGGCGGCCGCGATGGACGCGTGGTGTGCGGCCCGCATCCGAAAGATCGCGCGACGCGCACGCGGAGCGCAATGGGCTGCGGCACAAGATGTTCCGGGTGTCACCGTCGACATCGGCGACGCCCCGGCCGACCCGGTTGACGCGACCGACGCGGCGGCTGACCCCGCCGGTGACGCCGGCGCCAATGCCCCGGTCGACGTCCGGCTCGACGGGGGCCGGGTGCAGGCGCGGGCGCTGGTGCCCGGTCGGGTCGGCGACGTCGACAAGCGCATCTCGCGGCTGCAGATCGGTGGCACCGAGGTCGACGGCCCGCTGCCGGTCGCCCCGGGCAGGCCGTCCGACGGCGGGCAGCTGCCGTCTCCGGCGGTGCGCCTGTGGATCAATCCGGACCTGGACATGACGGTCGGCAAGCTCGCCGCCCAGGTCGGACACGGCGCGATGCTGGTGGTCAAGCTGATGGACCGCGAGTCGGCACGGCGGTGGCGTGACGCCGGCTGCCCCCTCGGTGTGTACGCCGCCGATCCCGACCGGTGGGCGCGACTCGTCGCCGCGGCCGGCGACCACGACCACAGCGCCGCCGGCGCCGTCGATCCCGCTCGCGGCCGCGCCGTCGCCGTTCGCGACGCCGGATTCACCGAGATCGCACCGGGGTCGGTCACCGTGATCGCCGACCTCGCCGACACGGCCGACTAGGAGCTGGGCACGTTCTCGCTCACCGGTTGCGTTCTCGCTCACCGGATTCGATGAGCGGCAAGCGAATGGGTGAGCCGGAAGCAGGGGCGCCGGCGCGACTACGCGGCGATGCGTGCGGGTGCCAGCTCCGCCAGGGTGCCCAGCCACACCCGGCGGCTCGGTGCGATCGACGCGAGAATCAGCTCGTCGGCATCGGCATGTCCGGCGAACCAGTCCAGGTAGTGGCGCACCTGGTCAGGCGTTCCGACGCCGGAGTAGGTGAGCATCTCGTCGATCTGCCGTCCCTGCGGCATGGACAGGATGGCATCGGCCTCCTCGTCGGTGAACCGGCGCCCCCGCCCGAACAGCGCGGTCACCCGGGCCCGCTTGGCCTGCTGTAGTTGCTGCTGGGCGACCTGCTCGTCGGGGTCGGCGATGACGCAGACGCCGGCGATCACATACGGTTCCGCGAGTTGCGCGGAGGGCCGGAACTGCTCCCGATACACCGCCACCGCCTGCGTCAGCGCGGCAGGCGCGAAATGCGACGCGAACGCATACGGTAATCCCAGCGCCGCGGCGAGCTGCGCTCCGAACAGCGACGACCCGAGTATGTAGACGGGCACCCGCGTGCCGTGACCGGGGGTGGCGCGGACACCGTCCACCCGCGACTCGTCGCCGAGGTAACCGAGCAGCTCGATCACATCCGACGGAAACCGGTCGGCGGCGGACAAGTCCCGGCGCAGTGCGGCGAACGTCTTCTGGTCGCCGCCCGGTGCGCGGCCGAGCCCGAGATCGATGCGGCCGGGATAGAGCTCGCCGAGCGTTCCGTACTGCTCGGCGATCGTCAACGGCGAATGATTGGGCAGCATCACTCCGCCCGCGCCGAGCTGGATGGTCTGGGTGTTCGCCGCGATGTGCGCGATCATCACCGCGGGCGCCGACGACGCGATCGTCGACATGTTGTGGTGTTCGGCGTACCAGATGCGGCGATAGCCCCACGACTCGGCGCGCTGCGCCATGCCGGTCGACGCGGCAAGTGAATCGGCGACGGATTCGTCGGCAGCGACCTGGGCGAGGTCGAGGATGGAAAGCGGAACGGCCATGTCAGTGCCAATCGAAACCGGCGGCCGGGTATTCCCGCGGCGTGCGGCACGGTGGTGTGGGTCCGGTATCCGCCTGGTGGGCGACGCCATAAGGCACGATGGGACTGTGCCCGATCCCGCTACCGCCACCGCAGCGACCGAGACCGCCGCAACGGACACCGGCGCGACGACCGTCGACCAGCCCGATCCCGACCTGCTCATCGACTTTCGTGACGTCGCACTCCGTCGTGGCGGCAACACCCTCGTCGGCCCGGTCACCTGGCAGGTGGAACTCGACGAACGATGGGTGATCCTCGGTCCCAACGGGGCGGGTAAGACGTCTCTGCTGCGGATGGCGGCAGCGGAAGTGCACCCGTCGAGCGGCCTGGCGTACCTGCTGGGGGAGCGGCTCGGCGGGGTCGAGTTGCGGGAGTTGTCCACCCGGATCGGCGTGTCGGGTCCGGCGCTCACCGAGCGCGTACCCGCCGATGAACTCGTCAGCGATGTGGTGATCTCCGCGGGCTATTCGGTCGTCGGCCGGTGGCGGGAAACCTACGACGACATCGACCGGGATCAGGCGCTGGAATCGCTCGAATCGATGGGCGCCGAACATCTTGCCGATCGCCGGTTCGGCACGCTGTCGGAGGGTGAACGCAAACGCGTGATGATCTCCCGCGCCCTGATGACCGACCCGGAGCTACTGCTGCTCGACGAACCCGCCGCGGGGCTGGACCTCGGCGGCCGGGAAGAACTGGTCGCCCGCCTGGCGGTGCTCGCCGCCGATCCGGACGCGCCGGCCACGGTGCTCATCACCCATCACGTGGAGGAGATTCCCGACGGCTTCACGCACGCGATGCTGCTCGCCGAGGGTGGCGTGGTGGCCCAGGGGCTCCTTCCCGACGTGCTGACGAGCGACAACCTGTCGGCAGCATTCCGGCAGCAGATCGCGCTGGACACCGTCGACGGCCGCTACTTCGCCCGGCGTGCACGCCGCGCCGGAGGTCATCGCCGGGCCGCCAACGGCCGACGATAGTGTCGAATGCCATGGCAGAGGGCGGCACTCCGGCAGACACCCCCGCGCGCGACACCGCACCGGCACCGTTGCGTGACGCGGCGACGGTGGTGCTGGTCCGGGACGGCGATGCGGGCATCGAGGTGTTCCTGCAGCGTCGGGTCAAACAGATGGCGTTCGCCGGCGGCATGACCGTGTTCCCCGGAGGTGGCGTCGACCCGCGCGACGCCGACGCGGACCTCGCGTGGACCGGGCCCGAACCACAGTGGTGGGCCGAGCGCTTCGCTACCTCCGAGCAGACGGCGCAGGCGCTGGTGTGCGCGGCCGTCCGGGAAACGTTCGAGGAGTGCGGCGTGTTGCTGGCCAGCTCCGTCGACGGCGTCTTCGCCGACCCCGCCGCACTGCGCGCCGACCGCCAGTCGTTGGTGGACAAGTCGCTGTCGTTCGCCGGGTTCCTGGCCACGCACGGCCTGGTGCTGCGCGCCGACCTGCTGCGCCCGCTGGCCCACTGGATCACCCCGCAGAACGAGAAGCGCCGCTACGACACTCGTTTCTATCTCGCCGCGGTGCCCGCCGGGCAGGAGCCAGACGGCGAGACCAGCGAGGCCGACACGGCCCGCTGGGTGCGCCCGCAGGATGCGCTGGACGCATGGCGCGCGGGACGGCATTTTCTGCTGCCGCCGACCTGGTCGCAGCTGACCGACCTGGCGGGCTTCGAGACCGTCGACGCGGTCCTCGCCGCGACCCGCACCATCGAACCGATCGAACCGGTCGTCGCGTCCGACGCCGCCACCGGCGCGGCGTTCACCGGTCTCCGATTCCCTAGGGCGACAGAGTATTTCGCAGGCCTCGGCAATCAGCAGGCACCCGACCTCTAGCCGTAGGCGCGCGGGTGACTACGGGGCTTCTCCCAGGCTGTCCCGGTCGGCCCATTCCAGTAGTTCGTCGATGCGGAAGGCGACATCGTCGATCTCCGCATTCAGGTCACCCAACCGGGCGAAGCGCTCCGGCATCGTCGCAATGGTGAAGTCGTCCGGTTCGATGTCGTCGATCTCCGCCCACGTCACCGGCGCCGACACGGTGCCCCGAGGATTGCCCCGCACCGAGTACGCCGCCGCCATCGTGTGATCGCGGGTGTTCTGGTTGTAGTCGACGAAGACCGCCGCCGGGTCGCGATCCTTGCGCCACCACGCGGTCGTCACATCCTGCGGCGCACGGCGTTCGACCTCCTTGGCGAACGCCAAGGCCGCACGGCGCACGTCCGGAAAGCCCCACTCCGGTGCGATCCGGACATAGATGTGCATCCCCTTGCCGCCGGACGTCTTCGGGAACCCGTGGATACCGAGGTCGTCGAGCACCTCGTGGGCGACCCCGGCTACGCGCCGGATCGTCGTGAAGTCGCAGTCGGGCATCGGGTCCAGGTCGATGCGCCATTCGTCGGGTGACTCCGGGTCGGCGCATCGGGAGTTCCACGGGTGGAACTCGACGGTCGACATCTGCACCGCCCAGATCACGCTGCCCAGCTCGGTGACGCACAACTCGTCCGCGGTCCGACCGAACCGCGGAAACCAGATCTCGGTGGTGTGCACCCAGTCCGGCGCGCCGGCCGGAATCCGCTTCTGATGCACCTTCTTTCCGGCCACACCGGACGGAAAGCGGTGCAGCATGCACGGTCGCTCGCGCAGCGCCCGGACGATACCGTCGCCGACGGACCGGTAGTAGTTCGCGAGGTCGAGTTTGGTTTCGCCGCGCTCGGGAAAGTAGACGCGGTCGGGACTGGTCAGCCGGATCGTGCGGTCGCCGGCCGGGACCTCGACCGGCTCGCCGGAGGCCGGCGGTGCGCTGCTCGCCATGCGCCCAGCGTAGGGCGCGTCGACCCGGCTGAACCCGCCCTCACGCGATCCGGCCCGGACGAGGTCGACCGGTGCACACCCGGTAGCCTTCGACCATGGCTGAGTTCGTCACCCTCGAGACATCCGAAGAGCATCCCGGCGTCGGGACCATCCTGCTCAACCGCCCGCCGATGAACGCGCTGAACCGCCAGGTGCAGAGCGAGCTGGCGGCGGCCGCGCAGGAGGCCACCGACCGCGACGACATCAAGGC
This sequence comes from Gordonia sinesedis, assembly GCA_039527305.1. GTDB lineage: Bacteria > Actinomycetota > Actinomycetes > Mycobacteriales > Mycobacteriaceae > Gordonia > Gordonia sinesedis. The sequence goes on from BAAAJU010000005.1 coordinate 198,672, forward strand.
GGTCGTCGTCTATGGCGGACCCAAGGTGCTCGCGGCGGGCGCGGACATCAAAGAGATGAACGACATGACCTACGCCGAGATGAGCAAGGTCGCCGGACGCCTGCAGAGCGGACTCGGTGCCATCGCCGCCATTCCCAAGCCGACCGTCGCCGCGGTCACCGGATACGCCCTCGGCGGCGGCCTCGAGGTGGCGCTCGGCGCCGACCGGCGGATCGCCGGCGACAACGCCAAGCTCGGCGTGCCCGAGGTGTTGCTCGGCGTCATCCCCGGCGGCGGCGGGACGCAGCGGCTGGCCCGCCTGGTCGGTCCGTCGAAGGCCAAGGACATGATCTTCACCGGCCGGTTCGTCGACGCGACGGAGGCGCTGGAGATCGGACTCGTCGACGAGGTCGTCGCGCCGGACGAGGTGTACAACGCCGCGCTGCGCTGGGCCGGACAGTTCGCCAACGCCGCGTCGCTGGCCATCGCCGCGGGTAAGGCCGCCGTCGACGAGGGACTCGACGTCGACCTCGGCACCGGACTCAAGATCGAGGAACATCTGTTCGCGGCGCTGTTCGCGACCGACGATCGGTCGATCGGTATGAAGTCGTTCGTCGAGAACGGACCCGGCAAGGCGAAGTTCACCGGCAAGTAAGGTGGCGCAGATGACGACGAACGCGACGCCGGGCACCGACCCCGAGCCGAATCCGCACGCGAGTCCCGACGAGGTCGCCGCCGCCTTCACCGACACCAAGCTCGCGCAGGTCCTCTACCACGACTGGGAGGCCGAGACCTACGACGAGAAGTGGTCGATCAGCTTCGACGAGCGCTGCATCGACTACGCCCGCGGCCGGTTCGACGCCGTCGCCGATTCGGGATCGCTGCCGTACGGCCGGGCGATGGAACTGGGCTGCGGCACCGGCTTCTTCCTGCTCAATCTGATGCAGTCCGGGGTCGCGGCGACCGGGTCGGTGACCGACCTGTCGCCGGGCATGGTGCAGGTGGCGTTGCGGAACGCCGAGAATCTCGGGCTCGACGTCGACGGCCGGGTCGCCGACGCGGAGAAGATCCCCTACGACGACGACACCTTCGACCTTGTCGTCGGGCATGCGGTCCTGCATCACATCCCCGATGTGGAGCAGGCGTTGCGCGAGGTGTTGCGGGTCCTCAAACCGGGCGGCCGGTTCGTGTTCGCCGGCGAACCGTCGACCATCGGCGACTTCTACGCCCGCTGGCTGAGCCGCGCCACCTGGGCGGCGACCACCAACCTCACCAAGCTCGGTCCGCTGCGCGCCTGGCGTCGGCCGCAGGCCGAGCTCGACGAGTCGTCCCGCGCGGCCGCTCTGGAGGCGGTTGTGGACATCCACACCTTCGATCCGGACGAGCTCGCCGGTATCGCCCGTGCCGCCGGTGCCCGGGACGTGGCGACCGCGACCGAGGAGTTCGCCGCCGCGATGCTCGGCTGGCCGGTCCGTACCTTCGAGGCCGCCGTGCCGCCGGAGAAACTCGGATGGGGCTGGGCCGGATTCGCCTTCGGCTCGTGGAAGCGGCTGACCTGGCTGGACGAGAATGTGCTGCGAAAGATCGTGCCGCCCAAGTTCTTCTACAACGTCGTGGTGAGCGGGTTCAAGCCGCAGTAGTTGAATCCACACCGCTCCGGCGGGTGTCTTGCCTCGCCGCCATTCGGTGCTCCGGGCGGTTGCGCCGACACGGTTGGAGCCGGGATTCGGTGCCGACGAATGTCGCTGAACATCCGACGGTAGGTTCTGAGGTGCTATGGCCTACACGTTCACGCCCGACGACGTGGCCTTCCTCTGTTCCCGGCACGGGGAGAAGGCGCTCGACACCGTGAGCGGGCTGGACCTGACGGCCGGTTCGATGCTCGCCGATGTGGCCGAAGCCCGCAGCCGCTACGCCCCGCACGATGCGGCGCTGATCGAGACGGTCGCGTTGCGTCGCCGGGCGGTGACCAAGTTTCGCGAGGTCGATGACCTGCTGCTCACCGACGATGCGTTGCAACAGGCGACCACGTCCGCGGTGGCCGCCAACCGGGCCGCCGAGATCGCCGGCGTGCATCCCGGGGCGATCGTGCACGACGTGACCTGCTCGATCGGTGCCGAACTCCTGGAACTGTCGGCGCAGCAGGGCATTCGCGGCGTGGTCGGCAGCGATCTGGACCGGGTACGACTCGCCATGGCCCAGCACAACATGCGCACGTCGGCGCGGCCCGCAACTCTGCTAGTCGCCGACGCGCTCGCCCCGGCCACGACGGCCGACGTGGTGATCGCCGACCCGGCGCGTCGTACCGGCTCCGGCCGCGTCTACCGGCTCGACGCACTCGCACCGCCGCTACTCGACCTGATGATGACCTACGCCGGTCGGCTGCTGGTGGTGAAATGTGCACCGGGACTGGACTATCAACTCTTGCGCGACCGATACGGCTTTTCCGGCGAAGTGCAGGTCACCTCGCTCGACGGCGGAGTCCGGGAAGCCTGCCTGTGGACCGGGCCCGGCATCCGGGACGGCCGGCGCGCCACCATCTTGCGGACCGCGGGTGACGGCACGATCACCCGCACCGAGATCACCGACGGCGAGCCCGACGATGTTGCCTCGCATGGTGATCCCGGCACCTGGATCATCGACCCGGACGGTGCGGTGGTCCGTGCCGGACTGGTCCGTCAGTTCGCCCACCGGCACGGGCTGTGGCAGCTCGACCCGCGCATCGCCTATCTCACCGGCGACGCCGTGCCGACTGGCGCCCGCGGCTTCCGCATCCTCGAGCGGACCACCACCGGCGACAAGGCACTGCGGAAAGCGTTGTCGGCGTATGACTGTGGCACGCTCGAGATCCTGGTGCGCGGCCTCGACGTCGACCCGGACCGGCTGCGCAAGCGTCTCCGGCTGCGCGGCAGCCGGTCGTTGTCACTGGTGCTTACCCGGATCGGCCGGCACGGCGTCGCGTTCATCGGCGAGGCCGGCATCCGTGGCGGCCCGATTTCGTAGCAGTTCTGCCCGCTCAGCGGGCAAAACTGCTACCGAAATCGACATGTGCGGCTCGTTATTTCGACGGCTGGTCGAAGAAATACACCTCGCCGATGTTCGTGGCGGTGGCGACCTGGCCGCTCGACGACACCGCCACTCCGGTCGCAAAACCCCCTGAATTCGGGAGGGGGAGAGAACGGATGGTGCCGCCGTCGGATCGGCGCACCTCGACGAGCGAGAGCGTGTCGCGGCCGGCGTCACGGATCACCGTCCACACCGTGTCCGAATCGGTCAGCGCCGACAGGCTGACCGCCGGGAGATCCTTACGCTGCCACACCTGTTCGGCTCGATCGCCACGGTCGCGGAGCAGCGTCAGTGGTGCGCCGAGCACTCCGGTCGGCACGATGAACCCGTCCGGCGACACCGACATGGTGGCGAAGCCGTACCCGCCGTTGTCGTAGGTCCACCGGGTCCGGCCGGTCGCGGCGTCGAGCGCGACGATGCGACCCAACCGGCTGAATGTGTAGAGCGTCTTACCATCCGCCGACAGGGTCGGGGGGCCGATGACGCCGCCGGGGACGTTCGCCTGCCAAAGCTCGCGGATCGTCCGGGAGCCGTCCTGCGCGGTGCCGTATCCGAAGCCGCGGATCTGCGACGCGATCGCACCCGTCGGCCACACGTTGACGAAGAAGCGTTGGGCCGCAACGTCGACCGCGGGCGGCGCCGGCACGGCGCACCGCGGACCGTTAGTGACGCACTCGCCGAAGCCGTAGAGCGGATCACCGGGGTCGGCCTCCGGGCGGAGCCGCACCTCGGGTGCCGCGAATTCGCCGGTCTGCGAATCGATCAGCAGAATCTGTCCCTGCGTGGTCACGCTGAGTACCACGCCCGGATCGGCGAACTTCGCCGACAGCGGCACGCCGATCACCGGCATTCGCCAGCGGATCGCGCCACCGGCGTTGAAGGCCAGCAGAGTCGACGCCTCGCCGATGTACGCCTGGTCGAACTGGTCGACCAGCATCGAATTCACCTCGACACCGGAGCGCATCCGCTTGCAGAAGTTCATCCGCCCGTTCGTCGGGTCAAGCACCATCGTGTTGCAGCCGTTGCGGGTATTGGCCGTGACACCGACGTTGCCCTGCCCCGAGATGGTCAGCGGTGCGGTCACCGGACCACCGGTGGGGCGAGTCCAGCTCAGTTCCAGATCGTCGGGCACCGAGGGGTAGGCGAAATTGGAGCTGGCGGCGTTCCCGCCGTAGCTCGCCCAGCCCGCGCTGGGAACCGAGCGCACGTCGATGTGTCCGTCGGAGCAGGCGGAGACGACCACGCTGATCGCCACGGCCAGGGCACCCAGAACGGCCGGACGCAACCGCCCTCGCCGTCGGGTCTGCGCGCCCATCCTGCTCCTCACGTCCCGATCGCCGGCGCTCGCCGTCGATGCCAGCAGTAGAGCCTATCGTGCCTGGGTCCACAGTCTGCCGAGTGGCTGCGGCGCACGGGGCGGCCCTGTCGTGCCCGGCGCCACGGCCCGCGGAGTGGTTGCGGCGCAGTGGGCGGGTTGCCGGTGGTTGAGTAGCGGGGAGCGGAGCGAGTCGCGTATCGAAATCACCGTCGGACGGTGCGTGCCGGAACCGTGGTCGAGAACCGCGTCCGCCCTGGATTAAGGTGTGGCGTCATGACCACGATGTGGAACGCGTCCTACCGGTCGCGACGGCGGGCGGGACGCCGCCGCGATCCGGCGCAGGTGCGCTTCCTCACGCTCGATTCGCTGCGCTGGGTGCTGCGCAATCGCGCCTACACGCCGTGGTATCTCATCCGGTATCTGCGGCTGGCCCGATTCCGCGCGGCCAATCCGCACATCGTGCTGCGCGGCATGGTGTTCCTCGGCCGCAACGTCGAGATCCACGCGACCCCGGAACTGGCCCGGATGGAGATCGGCCGCTGGGTGCACATCGGCGACGGCAACTCGATCCGCTGCCACGAGGGCAGCATGCGGATCGGCGACAAGACCGTCTTCGGCTGCAACAACGTCATCAACTCCTACCTCGACCTGGAAATCGGCGGGTCGGTGCTGATGGCCGATTGGTGCTACATCTGCGACTTCGACCACAAGATGGACGACATCACACTGCCGATCAAGGATCAGGGGATCGTCAAGGGCCCGGTCCGGATCGGCCCGGACACGTGGGTGGCGGCCAAGGTGTCGGTGCTGCGCAACACCATCGTCGGCCGCGGCTGCGTCCTCGGCTCGCACGCCGTGGTCAGAGGTGAGATCCCGGACTACTCGATCGCCGTCGGAGCGCCCGCCCGGGTGGTCAAGAACCGCCGCGACACGTGGGCGGCGTCGGCCGCCGAACGCGCCGACCTCGAACGTGCCCTCGCCGACATCGAGCGCAAAAAGGCCGAGACCGCGCAGCACCCGCCGACCTAGCGATCTGGTAGCAGTTCTGCCCGCTCAGCGGGCAGAACTGCTACCAAAACGCGGAGATCAGTGGCCCGGATCCCGTTCCGGCAGTGGACGTTCCGGGATGAATGCGCGACCGACGGGATGGCGGACCCGTCGCTTCGCCGCAAGGTAGACACCGGCTGTTCGGTCCGCGACCTCGGACCAGGAGAACTCGGCGGTGAGCCGTTCCCGGCCGCGGCGCGCGCGGGCCGCGGCCTCCGCCGGATCCGACAGCGTGGCCCGCACCGCGGCCGCGACACCGGCTACGTCGCCCGGCGCGAAGGTCAATCCGGTCGACGGCGCGTCCACCGCCTCGCCCAGCCCACCGGCGGTCGACACCACCAGCGGCGCCCCCGTGGCCGCCGCCTCCAGCGCGACGATGCCGAACGGCTCGTACCGGCTCGGCAACACGATTGCCCGGCAGCGGTGCATCAGATCGACCAGCGTCCGGTGATCGACCGCGCCGAGGAAGTCCACCGACCGGCTGACTCGATGCCTGCGCGCCTCGTCCACCAGCCAGTCGCGCTGGGTGCCATCGCCCGCGACGGTCAGTGTGGTGCCCGGGTGGGTGCGCCGGATGCGGGGGAGGGCGGCAATCAGATCCTGCACGCCCTTTTCGTACTCCAGCCGACCGGCGAACAGCAGCTCGGCCGTTCCGGTGCCGCGGCCACGCGGACCGAACGGCCACGCCTCGATGTCGATGCCGTTGTGGATGACCTGCACGTCGGCCAGCGGCCGCCGGAACGGTGCCGGTGGGCCCGCGACCTCGTCCGGTGCGAAGAGGCGGATCACCTCGTCACGCATGGATTCCGAGCACGTGATCAGCGCGTCGGACTCGGCGGCCAGCCAGGCCTCGACCGAGTGCACCTGCCGGTTGGTGCGTCCACTGACCCAGCCGGAGTGCCGGCCCGCCTCGGTCGCGTGGATGGTGGTCACCAGCGGCACGTCGAAGATCTCGGCCAGCGCGATCGCCGGGTGAGCGACCAGCCAGTCGTGGGCGTGCACCACGTCCGGGGTCCAGCCCGGCGTCCCCGGTCCGTCGCCGGTGTTCAGGATCCGGAGGCCGGCGCGGACGAAGGTGTGGCCCATCGCCAGCGTCCACGCCATCATGTCGGCGGTGAACGAGAACTCCGGCGGATCCTCGGCCACTGCGATCACCCGGACACCCTCGACCTCACCGTCGGTGGTCGGATGACTGACCGCGTCCGTACCGGTCGGCCGTCGGGTCAACACCACCACATCGTGGCCGGCGGCAGCCAACTCGGTCGCCAGGTGATGCACGTGCCGACCCAGGCCGCCGACGATGACCGGCGGGTACTCCCACGACACCAGCAGGATCTTCATCGCAGTCCCTCCGTGGCGTCGAGCGCTGCACGCCCTGTAACCAGGCGGCGGGCATCCAGGTCGGCGAACAGGTTGTCGGCCCGCGCCCAACCGTCGGCAAGTCTGGCGGCGTTCTCGTTCCGGCCGCGCAGGGCGGCGTCGGCGATCTCCCGCGTGGCGTGTGCGTGCACATGTGCCCGATCGACCGCGAACTGCGCGGCCGTGTCCTTGGACACCATGAACGGCCAGTCCGACGACACCGTCAGAAGGCACTCCCGCACGATCTGGTCGGCCACCCGGTCCCGGCCGGTGGGCGCGTCGAGCAGTTTGTCGACGGCGTCCAGCGCCGTCCGCACGACCTCGGCGTTGAGCCGGACGAGGTGCTGCACCTGCGGGCCGTCCCAGACCCGCCAGTCCTTCCCCGACCCCCACGACGACGCGGGCAGGTCGACCGGATCGCCGACATAGCCGTCGGCGACCGCTCCGGCCAGCGTGCCGACCGACACCCCTGCCTCCGGCAACCGCCGCAGCACCCGTTCGAGCCAGACCGGACCCTCGTACCACCAGTGTCCGAAGAGTTCGGTGTCGAATGCGGCGACCACCAACGCCGGCCGGCCGATCCGGGTCGATTCGTCGATCAGCCTGCGCCGTACATGTGCCACGAAATCGTCGACGTGCCGGTCGATGACCGCGTCCACCCGATCCGGGCGGTACGGCTTCTTGTCCGGTCCGGCAACGCTTTTGCCGGTCACCCTGGCGGGTTTCAGGCCTGTCGCGTGATCGTAGGTGTGGAAGTCGCGGTAGGCGGCGTGACCGGGATATCCGGACCGGGGTGACCACACCCGGTAACTGACGGTCAGATCGCGCCCGAAGGCGACGACCCCACTGTCGCCGACCGGTCGGCCGAGCGCGGTGTCGCCGTGCAGCGACGGACCGTCGACCATGAAGTGCCCCACCCCGGCGGCGGCATACTCGGTCTCCATCCCTGGTGCGAAGGCGCATTCGGGCGCCCAGATTCCCCGCGGCCGACCCGCCCACCGAGCATGGGCATCGGCCAGACCTTCGGCGAGGGAGAAGCGGCGCAACCGTGGGTCGAGGAGTGGCGCGAACGGGTGGGCCAGCGGACCACCGAGTACCTCGATCACCCCGCTGTCGGCGAGTGAGCGGATCATCGGGGTCCCGCCGTGCCGCCAGTGCTGGTCGAAGTCGGCCAGTGCCCTTGCGGCGGAGCGGAATTCGCGACTGCCCAGCTCGCGGCGTGCGGTGTCGGCGGAGGTGGCCGCGGCCATCGCGCGCAGTTGCCAGTCCGCCAGCCACTCGTGCATCGACGCACCGCAGTGTGGATCGTCGAGCTGGGCGGCGAGCACCGGGGTGATGCCCAACGACATCTGGTCGGTATAGCCCTCGTCGGCCAGCCGGCGCAGCATGGCGAACACCGGCTGATACGACGCCGCCCACGATTGATACAGCCATTCCTCGCCGACCGGCCAGCGGCCGTGATTGGCCAGCCACGGCAGGTGTGAGTGCAGGACCAGGCTGAACTGCCCGGGAACCGTCGCGGTCATCGCCCGGGCGTCTTCGCCGTGCGGCCGGAGTGCGTGCGGTCGGGGCCTGGGCGATCGAGGTCTGGGCGATCGGGGTCCGTGCGATCGGGGTCTGGGCGGACCGCGATGGCGAGCAGATCGAGGGACGCATCGATGTCGGCGTCCGCGGCGGCGAGGATGTCGAAGTCGCCGGCACACACCCCGGCGACGTCGTCGACGAGCGCCTGCGGCCATTCCTCACCGGCGAGCGCGCGCCGGATCTGCGCGTCGATGATCGACCCGCCCCACGCGGCGTCGATCGCGCGCAGCCGCTCGCCGTGGTGCACACCCCGCATCTGGGCCAGTTCGAACCCGCCGTCGACCAGCAGCTCGGTGAGTTCGGCGGCATCGAGTTCGCGGGTGTGGAAGGGATTCAGCGGAACGTCGAGTCCGGGCGAGAAGGTGATCCGATTGGGGGTGGAGATGAGCAGCTCACCGCCCGGCCGCAGGACGCGGAGGCACTCCGCGATGAACCGTGGCTGATCCCACAGGTGCTCGATGACCTGAAAGTTCACCACCGTATCGACCGACGCGTCGGGCAACGGCAGGTCGACCAGATTCGCCTGGTGAACGATGAGGTCCGGATAGCGGCGACGCATATGGGCCACCGCCGAGTCGTCATAGTCGACGCAGGTCACCGACACCGCACCGGCCGCCGCGAGCATCGCCGCACCGTATCCTTCGCCGGCCCCCGCCTCCAGCACGCGGCGCCCGTGGCAGAGCCCCGCGATGTGGTCGTAGGCGACCTCGTGCCGGCGGAACCAATAGTTCTCGGCCGGGATGCCGGGCACGGTGCGTTCGCCGGTGAGCGCCAGCTGCTCATCGTGGCTCAGCGACCCCGCCGTCTCGGGGGTGAGTGCCCTGTTCGCGTCGGTCATCCCCCAGAGAGTAGTACCCACCGGACGTGCCGCCGGAGTGCCGCCCACCGGGGCAGCGGGAATGCATTCTGTGAGGTAGGTGATGTTCTGCAGCAGAATACGAGACGCTAGAGTGAGGAAGACCCAGGGCCTTACCCGCCGGTAAGTTGCCGAACTCGATGCAGGAGGTCGACGAAGACCCATGACAAACATTGTCGTTCTGATCAAGCAGGTCCCGGACACCTGGTCCGAGCGCAAGCTCTCCGATTCCGACTTCACCCTGGACCGTGAGGCAGCCGACGCCGTGCTCGACGAGATCGACGAGCGCGCCGTCGAGGAGGCGCTGCAGATCAAGGAGGCCAACGGCGGCGAGGTCACCGTGCTGGCGGTCGGTCCGGAGCGGGCCACCGAGGCGATCCGCAAGGCGCTGTCGATGGGCGCCGACAAGGCGATCCACGTCAAGGACGACCAGATCCACGGCTCCGACGCGGTGCAGACCGCCTACGTCCTGGCACGCGCGCTGGGCACCGTTGAGGGAGTCGAACTGGTCATCGCCGGCAACGAATCCACCGACGGTCGGGTCGGCGCCATCCCGGCGATGATCGCCGAATACCTCGAACTGCCGCACCTGACGCACCTGCGCAAGCTCACCGTCGAGGGCGAAACCCTCAAGGGGGAGCGGGAAACCGACGACGGCATCTACCACGTCGAGGCGTCGCTGCCGGCCATCGTCAGCGTCAACGAGAAGATCAACGAGCCGCGCTTCCCGTCCTTCAAGGGCATCATGGCCGCCAAGAAGAAGGAGGTCGCGGTGACCGGCCTCGCCGAGATCGACGTCGAATCCACCGACGTCGGACTCGAGAACGCGGGCACCACGGTCACCTCGTCCACGCCGAAGCCGCCGAAGACCGCGGGCGAGCGCGTCACCGACGAGGGCGACGGAGGCGTCAAGGTCGCCGAGTACCTGGTCTCGCAGAAGATCATCTAGCCGGACGTCATAGGCCGGCGATCCGACGGGACCCCGGCAGACCCGACACCGACCCACACCTCCCGGCGCGCGTCCCGTGCACGACGTGCCCAAAAACTCCAGGAGCAGAAGAACATGGCAGAAGTACTCGTTCTGGTCGAGCAGGACGCCGAGGGCGCCCTGAAGAAGGTGACCAGTGAGCTGATTACCGCGGCCCGCGCGCTCGGCAGCCCGTCCGCGGTGGTCGTCGGCGCCCCCGGCGGGGCCGACGGCATCATCGACGGTCTCAAGGAGGCCGGTGCCGAGAAGATCTACGTCGCCGAATCCGACGACGCCGGCAGCTACCTGATCAGCCCGGCGGTCGACGTGCTGTCATCCATCGCCGAGGACGCCAACCCGGCGGGCATCCTCGTCGCCGCCACCGCCGACGGCAAGGAGATCGCCGGCCGGCTGGGTGTGCGCCTCGGCTCGGGCGTGCTCGCCGATGTCGTCGACGTCAAGGACGGCGGTGTGGGCGTGCACTCGATCTTCGGTGGCGCATTCACCGTCGAGGCACAGGCCAAGGGCGACACCCCGATCTTCTCCGTGCGCCCCGGTGGCGTCGACGCGCAGCCGCAGGCCGGTGCCGGCGAGCGGGTCGACGTCGAGGTCCCCGCCCAGGCGGAGAACGCGGTCAAGATCACCAAGGTGGAGCCGAACGTCGGCGGTGACCGACCGGAACTCACCGAAGCATCGATCGTCGTGTCCGGCGGTCGTGGTGTCGGCAGCGCCGACAAGTTCTCGGTCGTCGAGGAACTCGCCGATTCGCTCGGCGCGGCGGTCGGCGCGTCCCGCGCCGCGGTCGACTCCGGCTACTACCCGGGTCAGTTCCAGGTCGGCCAGACCGGCAAGACGGTCTCGCCGCAGCTCTACATCGCGCTCGGCATTTCCGGTGCCATCCAGCACCGTGCCGGCATGCAGACGTCCAAGACGATCGTCGCGGTCAACAAGGACGAGGAAGCGCCGATCTTCGAGATCTCCGACTACGGCATCGTCGGCGACCTGTTCAACGTCGCCCCGCAGCTGACCGAAGAGGTCAAGAAGCGCAAGTGACGCGGTAGCGTCCAGCGGCCCGGCGCTCCGGGCCGCGGAACTCGTTTCGGTGCCCCCGACCAGCTCTCGGTCGGGGGCACCGACGTGTGTTCGTGACGGGAAGTTCATCCACGGTTCGACCACGCCCGTGGGTGTTCACCCACCCAGCACGAACACGACACACCGGCGTCGCCGCACCGATGCCCCGCCTGGCTTGTATCTGGGGCATGACGACAGTGCCTGTTACCCACCGGTCTGTTTCATCCACCGCCGTACCCCGTCCTGCCGATTCCCGCACGCTGGTGCAGGCAGGACCGCTGCGCCTGGTGCTCAGCGAGGCCCCCGACGACGCCGTCGCCGCCCAACGACTGCGCTACGACGTCTTCGCCGCCGAGCCCGGCTTCTCCGACCACATCGGCGACCACACCACCGGCCGGGACGCCGACGAGTTCGACGACCACTGTGAACACCTCCTCGCGGTGCACGACGAGTTCGGCGTCGTCGGCTGCGCCCGGCTGCTGCCCCCACCCCGCGCGATTACCGCAGGCGGCTGGTACTCGGCGACCGAGTTCGACCTCGGCGAATTGGACGGCCTCGGCGCCGAAATGGTCGAGATGGGCCGCGCCTGCGTGCTTCCCGGCCACCGTGACGGATCGGTCACCGCGCTGATGTGGGCGGCGCTGCTGCGGTACCTGGAGGAGAGCGGCTACCGGTACCTCCTCGGCTGCGTGTCGGTGCCGCTCGGCGGACCGGCGATCGACGGTTTCGGCCGCGGGGTCGCGCTCCGCGGTGCCCGCGACCTGCTACGCGACCGGCACCAGGCGCCCTGGCAGGTGTTCCCGCACCGGCGCGCGACGGTCGACGGCCGCAGCCTCGACGAGATCGAACCGCCTGCCGCGGGCGGCCGGGGCGTCGCCGTGCCCGCACCGGTCGTGTTGCCGCCACTGATGCGGGCCTACCTGCGGCTGGGTGCGGTGGTCTGCGGCGAACCCGCCGTCGACGAGGTCTTCGACGTCGGCGACTTCGTCACCGTGCTCGACACCCGGCACGCCAACACCCGCTACCTGGACCGGCTCCGAGCCACCATCGACCGTCTCGCGGGAGATCGGTGATGAGCGCGATGGCACTGCCGGTCGGGGCCGAGTCGCTCCTCGACCCGCCACCGGCGCTCGGCCTTCGGATTGCCGCACCGGCCCCGCCAGCCAGTGCCGGAGTGGCGACCGACGCGGTAGGCCATCCCGCGCGGCACGCGTGGTATCCGACCAGTCCGTGCGGCGACGCCTGTCACACCGGCGACGTGGCCGACACCGCCCCGGCCGGGGCAGTGCTCGTCGTCGCCCGGTTGCTGCGGCTGCTGTGGATCGCGCTGGTGGTGCTGGCCGCCGGTGTGGCGGTGACCCCGCTGCCGCGGCTGGTGCGACGCTCCTATCTGCGCTGGGCGTCACGGGCTTTGCTGCGGGCCATCGGTGTCGAGATGGCCGTCGACGACCGGCGGCCGTTCGCCTCCAACGGCCGCGGCCTCGTGGTCGCCAATCACATCTCCTATCTCGACATCCTCGCGGTCGCCGCGATCACCCCGGCGTACTTCGTCGCCAAGTCCGATGTGGCCAGCATCCCCGGCATTGCGGTGCTGGCACGCCGTCTCGGGGTCATCACCATCGACCGCGAGTCGCTGCGGTCACTGCCGGGAACGCTGGATCGGGCCGTGGACGGGCTGCACGGGGACGCCTCGGTGGCGGTGTTTCCCGAGGGCACGACGTGGTGCGGCCGCGGCCGCGGCGCCTTCCGTCCGGCGTTCTTCCAGGCGGCGATCGATGCCGGTGTCCCGATCCTGCCGATCGGGCTCGGTTTCACCGTGGACGGCCGGCTCAGCACCGTTCCCGGCTTTATCGGCGACGACGGCCCGGCGGACACCCTGCGGCGGGTGATCGGCACGCGCGGGCTGACAGTGCACGTGTGCGTGCACGAACCGCAGTTACCGATCTCCGACCGCCGCACGCTCGCCGCCCGATGCGAGGAACTCATCGGCCGTCACCCGGTGTCCGGGATACCGGCGCCGGCCCATCGCTGACCCCCTGGACCTGCGGCAGAACGATCTTGTCGCGTATCGAACCCCATTCGCCGGAATTGGTTGCGGTCGGTGACGCGTTTATCCTTGCAACCGTATGTTCACATCGTCCCGCGTTCCCGTCTACCTCGATCACGCCGCATCTACCGCGATGCTCCCCGAGGCGCTCGAGGCGATGACCGCTGCGTCCGTGCGGCCCGGGAATCCGTCGTCGCTGCACGGTTCGGGACGTTGGTCGCGTCGCCTGCTGGAGGAGGCCCGCGAGTCGCTTGCCGCATCGGTCGGCGCCCGACCGTCGGAGGTCCTGTTCACCGGGGGTGGCACCGAGGCCGACAATCTCGCCGTCAAGGGCATTTTCTGGGCCCGGCACGCCGAGGACCCGCGCCGTCGGCGCATCGTCATCTCGGCCGTCGAACATCACGCCATCGGTGACACCGCCGAGTGGCTGGCCGGCACCGGCGACGCCGACCTGGTGGTGCTTCCGGTCGATGCCGAGGGATTCGTGTCGCCCGCCGATCTGCGGGCCGAACTGGCGGCACACGCCGACGAGACCGCGCTCGTGTCGGTGATGTGGGCCAACAACGAGGTCGGCACCATCGAGCCGATCGCCGATCTCGCCGCCATCGCCGCCGAGTTCGGGGTGCCGATGCACTCCGACGCCATCCAAGCGGTCGGCCACGTGCCGGTCGACTTCGGCGCCAGCGGGCTGTCCGCGCTGAGCCTCACCGGGCACAAGTTCGGCGGGCCGTCCGGGGTGGGCGCGCTGCTGCTGGGTCGCGAGGTGGCCTGTGTGCCGCTGCAGCACGGCGGTGGACACGAACGCGACGTGCGGTCGGGCACACCGCCGGTTCCGGCCACGGTCGGCCTGGCGGCCGCTCTGCGGCACGCCACCGACCGGATTCCGCAGACGATGAGCGATGTCGCCGCACGCCGCGACCGGCTGTTCGACATCCTGCTCGGAGTCGAGGGTGCCAGCGTCAACGGGCCGCGCGACGCCCGGCGGCTGCCGGGCAATGCGCACGTGTCGTTCGCCGGATGCGAGGGCGATTCGCTGCTGATGCTGCTCGACGCCAACGGAGTGGAATGTTCCACCGGCTCGGCCTGTACCGCGGGCGTGGCGCAGGCCAGCCATGTGTTGTTGGCCATGGGTATCGACATGGCGACCGCGCGCGGATCGTTGCGGTTCTCGTTGGCGCCGACGACGACCGACGCCGAGATCGACGTCGTGGAGCGGGTGATCGGCGACGTCGTCGACCGCGCCCGCGCCGCGGGTTTGGTGTCTTCGGCGGGACGGGCCCACTGATGCGGGTACTCGCTGCGATGAGCGGTGGGGTCGATTCGGCCGTCGCCGCCGCCCGCGCCGTCGACGCGGGACACGAGGTCGTCGGGGTGCATCTGGCGTTGTCCTCGGCACCCGGGGCGCTGCGTACCGGGTCGCGTGGCTGCTGCTCCCGGGAGGACGCGGGCGACGCGCGTCGCGCCGCCGACGTGCTCGGGATCCCGTTCTACATCTGGGATTTCGCCGACCGGTTCGCCGAGGACGTGATCGACGAGTTCGTCGCCGCCTACGCCGCGGGCGAAACCCCCAATCCGTGCCTGACCTGCAATCAGAAGATCAAGTTCGCGGCGCTCGCGCAGAAGGCGGCGGCGTTGGGCTTCGACGCGGTCGCGACCGGTCATTACGCCCGGCTGGCCGGCGGCGAGTTGCGCCGTGCCGTCGACGCCGACAAGGACCAGTCCTACGTGCTGGCGGTACTCGACCACGACCAGCTGTCGCGGGCGATGTTCCCGATCGGCGACACTCCGAAGCACGAGATCCGGGCGGAGGCCGCGCGCCGTGGCCTCGCCGTCGCGAATAAGCCGGACTCGCACGACATCTGCTTCATTCCGACCGGCGATACCCGCGCGTTCCTCGGCGCGCGGATCGGCGTGCGCCCGGGCGCGGTGGTCGACGCCGAGACCGGTGACCGGCTCGCCGACCACGACGGCGTACACGGCTTCACCATCGGTCAGCGCAAGGGCTTGGGCATCTCTGCGCCGGCCGCCGACGGCGCGCCCCGCTACGTCACCGACATCGACCCGGCGTCGGGCACGGTGACCGTCGGCTCCGCGGAACACCTTGAGGTGTGGGCGATCTCGGCGACCGATGCGGTGTGGACGTCGGGGCGTGCGCCGCGGGAGCCCATCGACTGCGTGGTCCAGGTCCGTGCCCACGGCGGTCTGGCCCGGGCGACGGTCGCGCCGGTCGACGCCGCTGGCCGGCCTGGACTGGAGATCGTGCTGCGCGAACCGCTGACCGGGGTCGCCAGGGGTCAGGCCGTGGTGGCATATCTTCCCGACGATGAGCGCGGCGACCTGGTGCTGGGCTCCGGTCGCATCGCCGATACCTCGTCGGAGCAGCGGTCGCCGGGGGCGTCGGCGATGGCATCGTCCGGAGTCGGTGCCGCGGTGTCGACGACGGCTGAACCGGGGGAGTAGGCGTCCGGCGATGAGCGGACTGCCCACCGGGGTCGGAACCGGAGTCGGCTCGATGCCGGGCACCGACCCGCGCGAGGCGGCCGGCATCGTCGTCGGCGAGGTGGACTTCGGCTATGTGCCGGAGCTTCCCGACCGCGGCATCGGCGCGGACATGGTCGGTGCGATGGCCGCGATCCTGGTGGATCTGCCGATCGATGCCGGACCCCACGGGTACCGGCTGAGTGCCCGGCCGTCATCGGTCACCCGTCGCGCCACCGATTTCTGGCGCATCGACCTCGACGCCGTCGAAGAACTCTGGGACGCAGCCGGATTCGTCGGCACCGGCCGGCCGTTCAAGGTGCAGTGCTGCGGCCCGTTCACCTTCGCGGCGTCGGTGGAATTGCCGTCGGGGCATAAGGCGCTGCGGGACCGCGGGGCAGTTCGCGACATCGTCGAGTCCACCGCCGAGGGACTTCGCGCCGCGGTCGGCGAGGTGACGCGCCGGCTCGGCGCCGACGTCGTCGTCCAGCTCGACGAACCGCTCATCGACGCGGTCCTGGACGGCACCGTGACCCCGCTGACCCGGATGGATCCGATCCCGGCGATTCCGCTGTCGGAGGTTGCCGACGCCTTGGATTCGGTGGTGCGTCACGTCGGTCGGCCGGCGATCCTGCACAACTGCGGAACCACGCGGTGGGACCTGGCCGAGCGCCTGCCGGGCGTGGCGCAATCGGTGGAACTCCTGCCGGGCCGCACGGTCGACACCGCGACCCTCGACGGTATCGGCGCACTGATCGAGCGAGGCGATGTGCTCGTCGCGGGGGTAGTCGCGGCGGTCGCCGACCCGTCGGTGTCGGCGCCGGAGCGTCCGGAGACCATCGCCCAATCGCTCGCCGGCATCGTCGACCGAATCGGGTTGCCTCGAAACGTGCTGTCGGACAATGTGATCGTCACCCCGACATGTGGCCTCGCCGGTGCCACGCCCGCCTGGGCGCGCACCGCACTCGGCCTGTGTGCCAAGGTCGGCGATCTCCTGGCGACCGACCCGGCTGCGCTCTGATCCGGTAGATGTCGTCGACCGGGCGCCAGATTTCGTTGACTGGGCGCCAGATTTCGTCGACAGGGCGGCGCTGGTTTCGATACGCCGCTCGTGCCTCGCGGCTACTCAACCAGCGGGGTGGTGGGGCCGTTGTTCCGCTGGTTGAGTAGGCCGGAGCGTAGCGGAGGCCGTATCGAAGCCGGCGTTGTTGTCGGTGTGTGGGCTGGTTTCGATACGCGGCTCGTGCCTCGCTGCTACTCAACCAGCGGGATACGCGGCTCGTGCCTCGCGGCTACTCAACCAGCGGGTACCCCGTCGTGCCTCGCGGCTACTCAACCAGCAGACCAGTGCCGAGGACGGCGACTCACCCGTCGAGCTTGGCCAACGACGCCTTCGGTGCCACCTGGCGATAGCTGGCGTCCAGCAGTTCACCGATCTCGGCCCAGTCGGTTGCTTCGTCCAGCAGGATGCCCAACCAGCCGTACGGTCCGAGGTACGCCGGGAGGAAGAACCGTGAATCCTCTAGCAGCGCCGGACGTTCCGCCTCGTCGGGAATAACCAACAGCGACTGGTCGTGGCGCACCCCGCCCTTGACACTGCCGCCGTAGTTGCCGAACATTTTGCCGCACCGGAACGTCGGCCGTCCGTGCGCGACGACCTCCGTCGCGTCCGGCAGCGCCAGCGCGACCTCGCGCACCCGAACCAGGTACGGATCGGCATCGTCGAACATGACCGGATGCGGCATGGCAACCAGATTATCTGTCGGTGGCCTCCGATACCCTCGACACGTGGTAGATGACGTCACCGCCGACGCGCGCGAGCAGTGGTCCACCCTGGCCGAGGAAATCCGCGACCATCAGTTCCGCTACTACGTCAAGGACGCGCCGGTGATCTCCGACGGCGAGTTCGACCGGTTGCTGTGTCGCCTGCAGCAACTCGAAGACGACCACCCCGAACTCGCCACCCCCGACTCGCCGACGAAGCTGGTCGGCGGCGGCTTCTCCACCGCGTTCACCCCGGTCGATCACCTGGAGCGAATGCTGTCGCTGGACAACGTGTTCGACGCCGACGAGATGCGCGCGTGGGTCTCCCGCGTCGAGGACGAGGTCGGTTCCGGCACCGAGTACCTGTGTGAACTCAAGATCGACGGCGTCGCACTGGCTCTCGTGTACCGCAACGGTGTGCTCGACCACGCCGTCACCCGTGGCGACGGCCGCACCGGTGAGGATGTCACCCTCAATGCCCGCACCATCGACGACATCCCGCAACGCCTGACCGCCTCGGCCGACTACCCGATCCCCGAGGTGCTCGAGGTTCGCGGCGAGGTGTTCTTCCGGATCGAGGACTTCGAGGCGCTCAACGCGTCCCTGGTGGCCGACGGCAAACCGCCGTTCGCCAACCCGCGAAACTCCGCGGCCGGCTCGCTACGGCAAAAGAACCCGCAGGTCACCGCCCGCCGTACATTGCGGATGATCTGCCACGGCGTCGGCCACACCGAGGGCTGGCGGCCGGCATCTCTGCACGACGCGTATCTGGCGCTCGGGGCTTGGGGTTTGCCGGTGTCGGCGCACACCACCAAGGTGTCCGGGACGCAGGAGATCCTCGACAAGATCGACTACTGGGGCGAGCATCGGCACGACGTCGAGCACGAGATCGACGGCATCGTGGTCAAGGTCGACGACGTGACGCTCGAACGCAGACTCGGTGCGACGTCCCGGGCGCCGCGCTGGGCCATCGCCTACAAGTACCCGCCGGAGGAGGCGACCACCAAACTGCTCGACATCAAGGTCGGGGTCGGGCGCACCGGACGGGTGACACCCTTCGCGTTCATGGAACCGGTGCCGGTCGCCGGTTCGACGGTGTCGCGCGCCACCCTGCACAACGAGTCCGAAGTGAAGCGCAAGGGTGTGCTGATCGGCGACACGGTGACCATTCGCAAGGCGGGCGACGTGATCCCGGAGGTGCTCGGCCCGGTGGTCGACCTTCGCGACGGCAGCGAACGTGAGTTCGTGATGCCCGATCGGTGCCCCGAATGCGGCACCCCGCTGCGTCCGGAGAAAGACTCCGACGCCGACATCCGGTGCCCGAACGCCGAAGGCTGCCCGGCTCAACTGCGCGAACGGCTGTTCCACCTCGCCGGTCGCACGGCCTTCGACATCGAGGCGCTCGGCTACGAGGGTGCGACGGCACTGTTGTCGGCCAAGGTGATCCGCAATGAGGGCGACTTGTTCTCGATCACCGCCGACGACCTGGCCACCACCGACCTGTTCACCACCAAGGACGGGGAACTCTCCGCCAACGGCCATCGACTGCTGACCAATCTCCAAGGGGCCAAACAGGTTCCGCTGTGGCGGGTCCTGGTCGGTCTGTCGATCCGACACGTCGGACCGCCCACCGCGCGTGCCCTGGCCACCGATTTCGGCTCGCTGCAGGCGATCCAAGACGCCGATGCCGAGCGGCTCGCCGAGGTGGAAGGAGTCGGCCCAACCCTGGCGCAGAGCATTCACGACTGGTTCACCGTCGATTGGCATCGGGAGATCGTCGACAAGTGGCGTGCCGCAGGCGTGTCGATGGTCGACGAGCGCGACGAGTCCATCGAGCGGACACTGCAGGGGAAGACGATCGTGGTGACCGGCTCGCTGCAGGACTATTCCCGCGACGGCGCGAAGGAAGCCATCTTGGCGCGCGGCGGCAAAGCATCCGGCTCGGTGTCGAAGAAGACCGACTACGTCGTGGTCGGCGACTCGCCGGGCAGCAAGGCGGACAAGGCCGAACAACTCGGCGTGCCCGTCCTCGACGAGGCTCAGTTCACCCGTCTGCTCGCGACGGGTGATCCGGATGGGGGCTGAGAATCGCGGTCCGGAAGTCAGACACCGTGTGGGACAGCCATAGCGCTTGAACCGGGGAGAGCGGCGGGACGTCGAAATCCCGGACCAGCACGCGGCCCTCGTGGGCCGGGCCTGCGGGATCGGTGACGAAGGCGACGCAGTCCGGGTCGACCAGCACCGCCGTCGTCGGTGGTGTGCCCTGGACGCGATTGATCCGCAACCTCGGCTCGAACCCGGACCGGCGACAGTGCGCGACGAGGAAGTCGGTGTAGAACGAATGGCGTTCGGGCGCCCAGACCATGATCGGGTACGCGGCGAGATCGAGCGCGGCGATCGAATCCGCACCTGCTAGCGGGTGCGCGGCGGCGACGGCGAGCCGGAGCGGCTGGTAATCCACGATCGCCGAGGTTAGATCCGTCGGGGTGTCGACTCCTCGACGCAAGACGAGATCGACCCTGCCAGAGAGCAATTCGTCGTGGAACTGTCCGGGAAATACCTGCCGCACGGTCACCGACACCTCCGCACTGCGGGTCACCGCGGGCTCGAGCAAGCTGAACACCTCACCGCCGGACAGCGCGGGAGAATGCCCGACGACGAAAGTCGGCGGCCCCTGCTCGGCCGTCCGCCGCACCGACTCCGTCAACTGCCGCGCCCCGGTCAGCAGGGGGCGCGCCTGCCGCAGGAGATCGTTCCCGGCTGCGGTCGGTGTCAGACGGCGATGGGTGCGATCGAAGAGGTCGGTGCCGAGCTCGTGTTCGAGCCGGCGGATCGCGGTGGACACCGCCTGCTGCGTGAGGAAGAGACGGTCGGCGGCGCCGGCCAGGGTCCCGGATTCGACGACCGCGACGAATTGTTCGAGTCGCCGCAGGTCGGGCAACGGAGCATTGTCCAGCATGACTCAAACAGTAGTTGATTCAAACCCAGAATAATTCGATGGTGTTTGTGCCGAGTCGTTCCTAGCGTTGCTGTCAGGACGACACATCCGACACCGACACAGACGGAGGATTTGATGACAGCAACGACTTCCGCAACCGCATCGACCGCACGGCCACTGGACGGCAAGACTGTAGTGGTCGCAGCGGGGGCCAAGAACCTGGGCGGACTGATCAGTCGACGGTTCGCCGACCTGGGCGCCAACATCGTGATCCACTACAACAGCGACTCGTCGCGACCCGACGCCGAACAGACCGCGGCTGCTGTCGAGAAGGCGGGCTCCCGGGCGATCACCAACCAGGGTGACCTCACCGTCCCGGAGAACGTGAGCGCGCTCTTCGACGCCGCCACCGAGGCCTTCGGTTCCATCGACGTCGCCGTGAACACGGTGGGCAAGGTGCTGCGCAAGCCCATCGTCGACATCAGTGAGACCGAGTACGACGACATGTTCGACGTGAACGCCAAGTCCGCGTTCTTCTTTATTCAGGAGGCCGGACGCCGCGTCGCGGACGATGGCGCGATCATCACCATCGTCACCGCCTTGCTCGCCGCCTTCACCGACGGCTACTCGACCTATGCGGGCGGCAAGAGCCCCGTCGAGCACTTCACCCGCGCGGCCGCAAAGGAATTCGCGGATCGCGGCGTGTCGGTCAACAGCATCGCACCCGGACCCATGGACACGCCGTTCTTCTATGGCCAGGAGACGCCCGAGCGGGTCGAGTTCCACAAGTCACAGGCGATGGGCGGCCGGCTGACCCGCATCGAGGACATCGCACCCATCGTCACCTTCCTCGCCACCGAGGGGCACTGGATCACCGGCCAGACGATCTTCGCCAACGGTGGCTACACCACCCGATGACCGAAGGAGAGCCCACCATGACCGCACCGCTGCCGGAGCCCGTCCGCACCTCCATCGACGCCACGAACCGCGGCGACCTGTCCGCCTTCCTCGGCACCTTCACCCCCGACGGGTCGGTGGACGACTGGGGACGGGTGTTCCGTGGAGAGGCGAAGATCACCGAATGGAGCAACAACGAATACATCGGCAAGAACGTCTCGCTTGACGTCACGTCGGTATCGGCCGACGGAGACGACGTTGTCGTCATCGCCACGGTCGGTGGGGACGGATTCAATGGGCCGTCCACCTTCACCTACACGCTCGACGGAGATCGTGTGTCGCGGATGATGATTCGCGAATGAGACGCCCGAGGTAGGACCGGCGCTCGCGGCTCGCGGGCGCCGGTCAGGCGGTCACGGCGGCTTCGAATGCCCGGTAGGCATCGTCGCCGAAGAGCACGAAACGGACGTCCTCGACCGCGGTCGGGACCGATCGCACCGTCTCGACGGCGATTCGGGCGCCGTCGTCCATCGGCCAGCCGTACACGCCGGTGGAGATGGCCGGGAATGCCACCGACCGAATCGCAAGTTCGTCGGCGACGCGCAGCGATTCGCGGTACGCGGACGCCAGTACGGCCGACCTGTCCTCGCTCGTCGAATACACCGGGCCGACGGTATGGATGACCCACCGTGCCGGCAGGTCGCCGGCCGTGGTCGCGACCGCATCGCCCGCCGGTAGTCCGTCGGGGTACCGGGTGGCCCGCAGTTCGCGGCACTCGGCGAGGATTGCCGGACCGCCTGCTCGGTGTATCGCACCGTCGACACCCCCGCCACCGAGCAGCGACGAGTTCGCGGCGTTGACGACGGCATCGACCTGTTGAGCGGTGATATTGCCGCGTACCAGGGTGATCGTGGTCATGTGAGCATTGTGCTCCGCCGCTTAGGACTCCGCCCGCAACACGGTCGAGACGATCCCCGCGAGGTAGCCGAGGCGCGCGACCTCCGAGGGGCGAAAGTCGGGACCACCGATACGGCCGAGCAGGATCGCCTTCGTGCCGTCGCCGAGCGGAGCGGCGGCCATCCGAGTGTCGGAGTCACGCCAGGCGTCGGGCACCCACGACGCGTCGGCGTCGAGATCTTCCGCGTGATCCAGCGGCAGCCAGTCGACGGTGGTCAGCGGCGTCTCCGGCGCCCCGGAACTGGTGAACAGTTGCAGGACGCCACCGGCGGCGCTGGTGACCACCATCGCCCAGGACACCCGCAACACCCGTGGGGCATCGTCGACCAGAACTTGCAGCCGTTCGACGCCGGGCGACGCGACCGCATCCACGAGCTCGAGTTCCCGATGAGTGTCGAGGAGCCCAGTGTAGGGCCGGATCGAGTCGACCCGGACGCCGGACACCTTCTCCGCGGCGGTGATCAGCGTGTCGGGGAGTGAGCCGGGAGCGACGTCGACCACGAGATCGTCCACCGCGTAGCCGGGACCGCGCTCGACGACTTCGAGCGACAGGATGTCCGCGCCCACCGAGCCGAGTTGCACGGCGAGCAGACCGAGACTGCCCGGCCGGTCCTCCAGGGAGACGCGCAGCAGGTACGACACGTTCGCCATTCTCGCACCGCGCAGCCGACCGCGCTCGGTGAGACGTCCCGAGGACGCCACACGCGGTCCCGGATACCGCCGGCACGCGAGCGGCACACGGCGACAACGGGTGTCGCGGCCCAGATTCGCGGGCCAGACGCGACGCGGCGGTCGCTGGCGACGCGTTATGCGGGTGGACCCGGTGGGGTCATGGGCGCGGCAGGAGGCGCTGCGGGCGCCGATCCGAGCGGTTCGATACCTACCGCGGTGCCGTAGGCGCATACCTCGATGCCGGTGCCGCCGAACTCGGTGGTCTCGAACCGGAATGCGAGCACCGCATTGGCGCCCATCTGCTGGGCCTCCGCCGCCAGCCGCCCCAACGCCTCCTGCCGGCAGTCGTGCAGCAACTGGGTGATGCCCTTGAGTTCGCCACCGGCCATCGCCTTGAACCCGGCCCCGATGTTGGAGCCGATGTTGCGCGACCGGACGGTGAGCCCGAACGTCTCACCGAAAACGTGGGCAATGCGATACCCGGGGATGTCGTTGGTGGTGACGATAATCACGCGTCGAGCGTAGCCCGCGATTATGCGTTTCGGCGTGGTAGCGCGACCATGTCGTGATGGCCGTTATCGATGAGTGCCCGTCGCACGTCACCACGTCGGTGGCCCGTCGGATCCGCCCGGGCCGCGAGCACGACTTCGTCGCCTGGACCGACGCGGGTATCGCACTGGCGCGTACCTTCCCCGGCTTTCTCGGCGGCGGCTGGCTGCGCTCGGCCAAGCAGCCCGACGAGTACTACGTCGTCTACCGCTTCGCCGACGAGCGCTCGCTCGCCGACTGGGACTCCTCGTCGGTGCGCAAGGCCTGGCTCTCACATGGCGAGGGCGTCGCGATCGACTACGCCACCCACCGGCTTTCCGGCGTCGAGGGATGGTTCGAACCCCAGTCGCATCTCACCCAGGCCGTGCGGGTGCCGGACGCGCCGCCGCGCTGGAAGCAGGCCGTCACCATCTGGCTGGGTTTCTTCCCGTTGTCGCTGGCGATCAATGTCCTCGTGGTCGCGCACTTGGGCACCATGCCGCTGGTCGTCAAGACGCTGATCGCCACGCTGATCAATACCCCGCTGATGGTGTATCTGGTGCTGCCGTGGTTAACCGCGCGGCTACGACGCTGGCTGGGCTGATCCGCCCGGCGGTCGGCATTACCGAGTCGCCTACCCTGGTGGGGTGCCCGGCGCAGGGCGCCCGTGCCGGGCACCGGCGTTGCGGCGGCCAGCCGGCGAACGTTGCGAAAGGATGTGCATCCCGACGATGTCTGAGATCCCAGAGACCGCAGAGGCGGAGTCCCCGACGTCGGGGTCGCCGGGTGCGGCCATCTCGCGTGACGAGGTCGCCCACCTAGCGCGCCTGTCCCGTCTCGCGCTGAGCGACGAAGAGCTCGATGTGTATGCGGCACAGCTCGATTCGATCCTCGCCCATGTCGCACAGGTCTCCGAGGTTGCTGCCGACGACGTGCCGCCGACCGCGCATCCCGCCGAACTGGCCAATGTGTTGCGGCCCGACACCGTCGTGCCCGGTTTGACGACCGAGCAGGCACTGTCCGGGGCTCCCGCCGTCGAACAGGACCGATTCGCGGTCCCGCAGATCCTGGGGGAGGAGCAGTGAGCGCCGATCCCCGCGCGGCCGGCGAGATCACCGGGCTGACCGCCGCCGAACTCGCCGACAAGATCGCGAGCAAGGAACTGTCGTCGGTCGAGGTCACCCAGGCCCATCTCGATCGGATCGCCGAGGTAGACGACGTGCTCGGGTCGTTCCTGCACGTCGGTGCCGGCGAGGCGCTCGTCGCCGCCAAGGCCGCCGACGACGTGATCGCCGCCGGTGAGGCACCGTCCGCGCTCGCCGGTGTGCCGATCGCGCTGAAGGACGTGTTCACCACCACCGACGCGCCGACCACCGTCGGGTCGCGCATCCTCGAGGGCTGGGTACCGCCGTACGACGCCGCGGTCACCGAACGGCTGCGAGCGGCGGGCATCCCCATCCTCGGCAAGACCAATATGGACGAGTTCGCGATGGGCAGTTCCACGGAGAACTCCGCCTATCAGGTGACACGCAACCCGTGGGACACCGATCGCATCCCCGGCGGCTCCGGCGGCGGCAGCGCCGCCGCCCTCGCCTCCTACGAGGCGCCGCTGGCGATCGGCACCGACACCGGCGGCTCGATCCGGCAGCCCGCCGCGGTGACCGCCACCGTCGGCGTGAAACCGACGTACGGCACTGTGTCCCGGTACGGGCTGGTGGCGTGTGCGTCGTCGCTGGATCAGGGTGGTCCTTGTGCCCGCACCGTTCTCGACACCGCGCTGCTGCACTCGGTCATCGCCGGCCACGACCCTCGCGATTCCACGTCCATCGACGTGCCGGTGCCCGACGTGGTCGGGGCCGCGAAATTGGGTGCGACCCAAGATCTTTCCGGTGTGCGGATCGGCGTCGTCACCGAGCTGCAGGGGGAGGGATACCAGCCGGGTGTGCTGGCATCGTTCCGGCAAGCCGTCGCCGACCTGACCGAGCGCGGCGCCCAGGTCGTCGAGGTGTCCTGCCCGAACTTCAGCTATGCCCTGGGCGCCTACTACCTGATCCTGCCGTCCGAGGTGTCGTCGAACCTGGCGCGCTTCGACGCGATGCGATACGGGCTGCGCGTCGGCGACGACGGCACGCACAGCGCCGAAGAGGTCATGGCGCTGACCCGGGAGGCCGGATTCGGTCCGGAAGTCAAGCGGCGCATCATGATCGGCACCTACGCGCTGTCGTCGGGGTATTACGACGCCTATTACGGGCAGGCGCAGAAGGTGCGTACGCTCATCGCCCGCGACTTCGCGGCCGCCTTCGACAAGGTCGACGTACTGATCTCGCCGACCACGCCGACGACCGCCTTCCCCATCGGTGAGCGAGTCGACGACCCGCTCGCGATGTACCTATTCGACCTGTGCACACTGCCGGTGAATCTCGCCGGTGTGGCCGCGATGTCGGTGCCGTCCGGGCTGTCGGAGGACGACGGACTCCCGGTCGGTCTGCAGATCATGGCACCCGCGCTCGCCGACGACCGGCTGTACCGGGTCGGCGGCGCCTACGAGGCGGCCCGCGGCCCGATCGCCGGCAACTGACCGGTCGCCGGCACACGGTTCGGGAGCAGACCCTGTTCGCGACCGTACCGATGCCCGACGCCGGTCGGACCGCCGAGCGAACCGATCAGATCCGCGGTGGATTGCACGAAGCTAATCACCGGTAGCCACGGCACCGACCGTGCCGGGCGACCGATGGTGCGCGTCTCGACCGGGCGCTGCGCCGGCCGCCATACCAGCGCGGTCGACCACCTCGCCACCGGGTCGCTGTCGTTGGCGACGACGATCCGGGGTGTGCCGGTGGCCGAGCGCGGGATCGAATCGGCGGGTAGTCCGGCGAGGAGGGTTCCGGCGATGGCTCCGGGATACCGCGCGTCCGCCCAGGCGCGAGCCCGGTCTGCGCCCAGCGCGCCCAGGCTTTGGCCGTACAGGTAGATCGATACCGCCGCGGCGGTCCCCGCTCGCGCGGCATCGGGTCCGGTCCTGGCCGCACACCGGTCGTCGCGGGTCCGGTCGCGCTGCACGGCATCGATCACTCGACGGAGAACCGCGATCACGCTGCGGCCGGCCGCCTCCCGGTCACCGACGAATGCCCGCCACGACGAGATATCCGCGTACTGCAGGGCGAGCACCCGGACGCGACCGTCGAATCGCTCATCGATCGCCGACACCGCCGATGGGTCGACCCAGCCGGAACCGGTGGGTACCGCGAGCACGACGGCGCGCTGGTCCAGGCCGTCGGCTTCGACCCAGCGGCGGACGAGCTCGTCGGCCCGCGCTGCCAGCAATCGGTCACCCGCTTTCGGGTCACCCGGGGCGCCACCCATCGCCGCGTAGAGCACCGACGACGGTGCCCGCGGAGACTGTGCGGCCGTAGCGCCTGCCGACGCCGGCACGTAACCGGCGCCGAGGGCGACGATCATCGCCGCGGCGACCCCGGTGATCCGCGGCGCCCACGCGAGCAGACCGAACACGAGGAGCGCGGGTACGACGAGCGTCGCGAGCCAGTCGACACCGGCCGGCGGATAGCCGAGCTCGGACCGAATGCCGTTCTGCCACCAGAGATTCCCCAGCACGGCGAGCGGCAGCACGATCGCTGCGGCGACCTTGGCGACGCGCCCGCCGCCCGCGCGGGGCCGGTCGTGCGCCCGGGTCGCACGTGTGGTGACGAGCGCGATCGTCGTCGATACGCCAACGCACAGCGCGACGACCAGACCGGCCACCCAGCCCGTACGGGGGAGGGGCGTGGGATAGAGCCCGGCCACTGCGCCGAACAGCCCGGCCCAGCAGACCCACGGATGCGGTCGTCGGAGACGGCGGCGAGGAAGCCGGCGTCCGGGGGCCGCGGCACGAACCGCGTTCATCGCCGACCCGTGAGACGGTCGGCGACATCGCCGGCGGCGCGGCGGACGGTCGAGGTGGCGATGTCGGAGGCCGAGACGCCGACCCCGGGTGGGCCGTCCTGCTCGCGCCAGGTGTTGAGTGCCAGCCCGACGCGGACGACTTCGGCCGCGGCCAGGCAGGCCAGGTCGTCACACGACCGTTCCATCCGCTCGACCAACATGCGGTCCAACGACAATCGGGCCCACCCCCCGATGGGCCGGCCGGTGCGGTCGGCGTACCGCAGCAGGTCGTATCCGAAATCGTGGTCGCGGCAGAGGATCTCGAATCGGTCGGGTAGTGCGACGGGGGAGGAGCAGCCGCCGGTCGGATTGACCGGATACCCGTCCACGTCGGCCGGCCGGTAACCCATCACCGTCGCGAAGTCGGCGGGCACGGCAGCCAGTGCGAGTGCGTGATCGGGGCCGGTCATCAGTCGCACGACTCGTTCCGCGGGTGACGTCAGCGGCGACGAGAGTTGTTGCGCGGGAGTGGCCGTCGTTTCGGCGGGACCCGCGGCCGCGGGTGCGGGATGGAGCCAGATCGCTGCACCCACGGCCATCGTGACTGCGGCCCAGCCGAATCGAGTAGATGCTGTGACGTTTCGCATGGTCACCGACGCTAGAAATGAACACCACCGACCCACATCGCCCGTGGTGGGGGTTTGGGGCGACATCGCACTGCGGATGTGCGCAGCGCCGTCTGGTCCGCGCGGGGTAGCACGAAATCCCCCGGAGGTATGAGGACTTCGCCGATGACGGCGCCTACCGTGAGGACCGAGGTGATACCCATGTTCCGACGGCTTCGAGCCGCGCGCGCGTCCGCCGCCGACGGCTGGCGCAGCATCCCGATGGACCCCGAGGTACGGCACTATCTGGGGTCCGGCGCCAACCTGTTCTTCCTCTTCGTATCGCTGGTGATGTTCGCCATCGCCTGGCCGACCCTGCCGATGACGCACGACCTTCCCGCGTACACGCTGCCGGTGGTGGCGGGCTTCGCGGTGCTGCCGCTGGCCTTGGGATGGGCAGCGCCGCTGATCGGTTGGGCGATCTCGGCGGTCACCGCGCAGGTGATCGGGGTCATCGTGCCGACCGTCAACGACTGGCCGTGGACGATCCAGGTCACCCATCTGATCGTGCTTCTCGTGTTGAGCGTGATGTCCTTCCTGCGCTGTCCGTTGCGGTATCTACCGCTGGTCTGGGCGTGCGCGACCCTGGTGGTGGTGCTGGCGGCCCCGTCGGAGGGCAAGGCCGGCTGGGCGTTCGGGTTGACCTCGGCGGCGGTCGTCGTCGCACTGTTGCGCGGCCTGGTCGCATCCCGCCGGCAGCTGGCGGTCCGGACGCGCGAAACCAAGGCCGCCGAGTCGGAGACGGCGGTGCTGCAGGAACGCGCACGCATCGCTAGAGATCTCCATGATGTTGTCGCACACCGGATGTCGATGGTCGTGGTGATGGCGCAAACGGCGCCGTACCGGTTGGAGGGTGTCGGTCTGGAAGCCGCCGCCGAATTCGAGGCGATCGCGGGCGCGGCGCGGGCCTCGCTGGACGAGGTACGCCAGCTCCTAGGGGTGCTGCGCGTCGAGGATGGCACCGTCGTGTCGGCGCCGAACCCCGGTCTGGCCGACATCGCGGATCTGGTGGCCCACACCCGCCGCGCCGGTGCCGCGGTGGCGATCACCGACGTCGTCGATCATGCCTCCGTGGGCGAGGTGCCCGCATTGGTCGTGTATCGCATCGTGCAGGAGGCGCTGGCCAATGCCACCCGGCACGCGCCCGGCTCGGCGATCGACATCCAGCTGTCGGCCGACGCCGACTGGATCGCGGTGTGGGTACACAACACCGCGGCCACCGGGCAACCGCTGGGACTCGGCGGTGCCGGTACCGGCATCACCGGGATGATGGAGCGGGCGCGCACGGTAGGCGGCAGCCTGGTAGCGGCACCGACGGCGGACGGCGGGTTCACGGTCCGTGCGCACATTCCGCACACCGTCGGCGGCACCGGTGGCGTGGCGGCCGCGGGGCGCGGCGGCGCGATCGCCAGCGGGTAGCGTGCACGACGTGCCGATCACCCTCGTCATCGTCGACGACCAGGCCATGGTGCGTCAGGGGTTCTCGGCGTTGCTGGCCGCCCAACCCGATATCTCGGTACTCGGCGACGCGGCCGACGGCGTCGAGGCGGTCGAGCTCTGTGGTCGCGTCCAACCCGACGTCGTGCTGATGGATGTCCGCATGCCACGCCGGGACGGGCTATGGGCCGCCGAGAGAATCCTGCACGGCCGCACCGCCGACACCGAACCCGCATCGGGGGTCGACGGCCGCACCAAGGTGTTGATGCTGACGACCTTCGACATCGACGACTACGTCTACGAGGCCTTGCGCATCGGTGCCTCGGGGTTCCTGCTCAAGGACGCGCCGGCCGACGAACTCATCCGGGCGGTGCGGGTCGTGGCCGCGGGCGACGCATTGCTCGCGCCGTCGATTACCCGCCGGCTGATCGGTGAGGTCACCGCGCGACGAACCCGCCGGCCGGCGAGCCCCGCACTGTCGACGCTGACGCCGCGCGAGCGGGAGGTGCTCGAACTCGTCGCCGACGGCAAGTCCAATGCCGAGATCGCGGCCGACCTGTTCGTCGGTGAGCAGACCGTGAAGACACATATGAGCAGCCTGCTCGGCAAGCTGGGTCTGCGGGATCGCGCCCAGGCCGTCGTGTTCGCCTACGAGAACGGCGTCAAGTAGAGACCGCCACCGCAGCGGTCGGCGTGAAGTGACGGCCTCCACTACATTGAGTGCTGTCCGTGTGTCCGACCAGTGGAGCAGGAGGCTCGGCCAGCCCATGGGGAAGAAAATCGGAATCCTGACGTCCGGCGGTGACTGCCCCGGTCTCAACGCGGTGATTCGCGGTGCGGTACTCAAGGGTGACACCGTTCACGACCAAGAGTTCGTCGGCTTCCGGGACGGCTGGTACGGACTGGTGTACGGCGACATCATGCCGTTGGACCGCACGCGGGTACGCGGCCTCGCACACGAGGGCGGCACGATCCTCGGCACCAGCCGATTCGGCCCGTACACCGAACCCGATGGCGGTGCGGAGAACATCAAAAAGGTGTTGGCCGACAACGACATCGACGGAGTGATCGCGATCGGCGGTGAGGGCACCGCGTCGGCCGCGAAACGCCTCTACGAGGACGGCATCAACATCGTCGGCGTCCCCAAGACCATCGACAACGATCTCGGCGCCACCGACTACACCTTCGGTTTCAACACCGCCGTGGAGATCGCCACCGAGGCGATCGACCGGTTGCGCACCACCGGCAACTCACACAAACGCTGCATGGTGCTTGAGGTGATGGGTCGGCACGCGGGCTGGATCGCCCTGTACTCCGGCATCGCCGGAGGCGCGCACGCCATCCTGATTCCGGAGCAGCCGGAGAGCATCGAGCAGATCTGTGAGTGGGTGACGAGCGTCAAGAATCGCGGGCGGTCGCCGATGGTCGTCGTCGCCGAGGGATTCAAGCTGCCCGACATGGGTGAGGCGCATTCCACCAAGGGGTTGGACGGATTCAACCGGCCGCGGCTGGGCGGGATCGCCGAGGTGCTGGCCCCGATGATCGAGGAGCGCACCGGCATCGAGACGCGTGCGACGGTCCTCGGCCACATCCAGCGCGGCGGGGTGCCGACGGCCTTCGACCGTGTGTTGGCGACCCGGCTCGGCGCGGCCGCCACCGACCTCGTCGCCGACGACGGTTGGGGCCAGATGGTGGTGCTCCGCGGCACCGAGATCGAGCGTGCCGGTTTCGGCGAGGCGCTGGAGAACGAGAAGACGGTGCCGCAGCGGCACTATCAGGAGGCGCGCCGGATCTTCGGGTGAGCCGACGACGGAGGGTCAGATGATCGACTGGGCACTGTTCATTCCGGCCGCGGTGGTCCTGTCGCTGATACCGGGGCCAAATCAGCTACTCAGTCTGCGGAACGCGATCCGATTCGGCACCGCGACGGCCACCCTTGCTCTGGCCGGCCGATTCGCGGTCTTCGCGGCCATGGCTGCTGGGGTCGCGCTCGGTCTCGGTCAGGTGTTGACGAGGTCCGCGACCGTCTTCGAGGTCATCAAGTGGGTGGGCGTGGCCTACCTGGTCTACGTCGGGACGCGAATGATCTGGCGCTCGTGGGATCGGTCCGGCGGCGAACTCGCCGAGTGGTCGGCGGCGGATCGCGGCGCGCGGCCCGAAGCGCGATGGCAGGCCCTGCGTGGGGAAGTCGCGGTGGCCGTGACCAATCCGAAGGCGATGCTGCTCTTCGCGGCATTCCTGCCACAGTTCTTGCCAGCCGGTGACGGTGATGGATCAGGGTTACTCGTGCTGGCGGCTGCCTACATCGGGATCGAGGCGATCGCGGCCCTGGGATACACGATCGTCGGTGGCGCCGTCGGACGAATGCCGCTGACTGTTCGCGTGCAGCGCGCTATCGACAGGGTGAGCGGGGCGGCGTTTCTTGGTTTCGGCGGGTATCTCGCGACGGCTCAACGACCGTAAGCCGATATCGTGGATGATCCGGCCACCGGCTGAGTTGCGAGCGGGCTCAGCTCGGATCGCGCGGGATGATGATCCACAGCAGCAGGTAGAGCAGGACCTGCGGGCCGGGCAACAGGATCGACAACACGAACAGGGCACGCACCAGCGCGGGGCTCAGTCCGAACCGTGCCGCGATGCCACCGCACACGCCGCCGATCCAGGAGTCGGTGCGCGACCGGGTCAGGCGGCGGCGCGGTGCGGGCGGGTACGGGGTGCTCATGGCAGGTCCTTCCCGGTCGGTGGACGCCCGTCGGAGTCGGGGCGTCGGTGTCTTCCACGGTAGGGACGGGCCGCGCGTACGGCATCGGGGTTCACCCCTACTCGCACCCCGGATTGCGCCGCATAAACTGGACCGCATGACTGCCGCCGCTACCGAACTGATCGACTACGACCAGGTCGTCGCCGACTATGACCCGGTGCTCGGGCTCGAGGTGCACGTCGAACTCGGCACCGAGACCAAGATGTTCTGCGGCTGCCCGACACACTTCGGCGCCGACCCGAACACACAGGTATGCCCGGTCTGTCTGGGGATGCCGGGGTCGTTGCCGGTGGTGAACGAGAAGGCGATCGAGTCGGCGATCCGCATCGGTTTGGCGCTGAACTGCACCATCCGTCCGTCCAGTGTGTTTGCCCGGAAGAACTACTTTTACCCCGACCAGCCGAAGAACTACCAGATCTCGCAGTACGACGAGCCGATCGCCTACGACGGCTACCTCGACGTCGTGCTGGCCGACGGCACGACCTGGCGGGTCGACATCGAGCGCGCCCACATGGAAGAGGACACCGGCAAGTCGCTGCATATCGGCGGTAGCGGACGCATCCACGGCGCCGACCACTCGCTGCTCGACTACAACCGTGCGGGGGTTCCGCTCATCGAGATCGTCACCAAACCGATCGTCGGCGCGGGTGCCCGCGCTCCCGAAGTGGCACGGGCGTACGTGACGGCTCTCCGGGATCTCCTCAAGGCACTGGACGTGTCCGACGTGCGGATGGATCAGGGATCATTGCGCTGCGACGCCAACGTGTCGTTGATGCCCAAGGACGCAACCGAATTCGGCACTCGCACGGAAACCAAGAATGTCAACTCGCTGAAGAGTGTCGAGGTCGCGGTCACCTACGAGATGCGGCGGCAAGCGGGAGTCCTCGGCTCCGGTGGCGAGATCGTCCAGGAGACGAGGCACTTCCACGAGGCCGACGGCACCACGTCGCCCGGCCGGCGCAAGGAGACCGCGGAGGACTATCGGTACTTCCCGGAACCGGACCTGCCGCCGGTACAGCCGGCCGCCGCGTGGGTCGGTGAGCTGGCCACCACACTGCCGGAGATGCCGTGGTTGCGGCGCGCCCGCATCCAGCAGGAGTGGGGCGTCTCCGACGAGGTCATGCGCGATCTCGTCAACGTCGGCGCGATCGATCTGGTCATCGCGACCGTCGACGCCGGCGCTAGCCCCGAGGCTGCGCGCGGCTGGTGGGTGTCGTTCCTGGCGCAGCAGGCGAACACTCGCGGCGTCGACCTAGCGGACCTCGCGATCAGCCCGGCGCAGGTGGCCACCGTTATCGGTCTTGTCGACGAGGGCAAGCTCACCACGAAGCTTGCCCAACAGGTCGTGACCGCGGTGCTCGACGGCGAGGGTGAACCCGAGCAGATCGTCGCCGATCGAGGGCTAGAGGTCGTCCGCGACGACTCCGCGCTGCAGAAGGCCGTGGACGAGGCGCTGGCCGCCAACCCCGATATCGTCGAGAAGATCCGCGGCGGCAAGGTCAAAGCGGCCGGCAAGATTGTCGGTGATGTCATGAAAGCGACTCGGGGACAAGCAGATCCCGCGCGAGTGCAGGAATTGGTGCTGGCCGCCTGTCAGTAGGCCGGTCGCGTCACCACGCCGCAGGCCTGGTGACGTTGCTCGTTGTCGGACTCGTCGGGCGACGCTGAGATCGGCCGACCGCAGGCGGGAGGCGGCACCGCGGCAACGTCAGGTGCGGTCCTCCGACTGTGACGGCGGGAAGAACTTCACCACCCGGTCGTCGGTGGTCACCGGTCGCCCGGCCGCCCTGTTGACCGTCGCGAACTGGAGGATGCCGTTCTCCAAGCCGACGATGCGGCCAAGCGCCCCGTAGCGCTTCTCCAGGGCGACGGTCGGCGGCGTGATCGTCGGCTTGTCGCGGGTGGGCTCGGTGAGTGCCTCGATCCGCTGGGTGCGGGTGGTGGTCACGAAGATCTGCCCCGCGGCCGCTGCACACCCGGCGATCTGCGGCTTGTCCGGCCATGTCCATAGGACCTTGGCGCCGTCCGACGACACAACTTGGAGTCGATCCTCGCTCGGCGCGCGGTCGGCGACGTACAGGTTGCCGCTGGGGCTTGGACACAGGGCGACGTTGGAGCCGAATCCGGAGGCCATCACCCGCGGGCGCGGATTGGCGCCCGAGGACAGCGACGTCACCGACAGGACCTTGCCGGCTAGCGAGCCCGGGTCGGCGGCCGCTGCCGGATTGCCCGCGTTTCCGGTGGCGACGATCAGTTCGTTCGGCGACTTGAACGTCATCGACCCCATGTTTCCGGTGGCTCCGCGGGGGATTCCGACGAGGATCGGCTTGGCGACGTCGCCCGGCGCCAGCCGCACGACGCGATTGTCCGAGCCGGTGGTGATCAGCGCGTAGATCAGCCGGTCCTGCGAGTAGGTAGGGGAGAAGGCGAAGTCGATCAGGCCGCCGTCACCGGAGCCGTCGACATCGAATGATGCGATGACGCGCTGTGGGCCGTACCGCTTGGAGGCGATGATCCGGCCGGTCGTGCGTTCGGCGACGATGGTTGTGTCGCCCTGATCGTCGCCGGGCATCAGGCCGCCGGTCGACGCCAGGCAGGTCGCGATGACCGCGGGGTCGGGATCGACGCACGGCCCCGGTGGCGGCGGTTGCTCGGTCTGCGGCGGCGGAGTGCTGCGCGGGGTCTCCGACTGGATGCGCATCGACTCGTCATTCGAGGTGAAGGTGCCCGCGTCCTTGGCCCTGTCCTGTGCGGCGAAACTGCACGCGGACACCGTCAGAACGATCACCAGGCCGACGAGGAAGGCGAACCAACCTCGGCGATGAGACGTACCGGCCGGGCGCATGCCCACCACAGTAGGCGATTGGCCCGAGCGCGATCGGCACGCGTCGCGGGGGTGGCCCGTCGCCAGGTCCTCTCGCGGATGTCGGGTCGCAGCGGGGCGCAGCGGGCCTTCGGTGGTTGAGTAGCGGGGAGCGGAGCGAGTCGCGTATCGAAATCACCGCCGTGCCTTCGACCGGCGCTGGTTTCGATACGCCGCTCGTTCCTCGCGGCTACTCAACCAGCGGGACGGTCGCCCGGAGCGGCAACCTCGGCAACTACACGGATTTCTCGCAATTAAATTACACGGAAAGCGTCCTGTGTAAATGCGAGTTTTCTGTGTAGTTGCGCCGCGTCCGGTGGTCGCAGGTTTCGATACGCCGCTCGTTCCTCGCGGCTACTCAACCAGCGGGAGGTGTCTCGCGGCTACTCAACCAGCGGGCGGTGCCTCGAAGCTACTCAACCAGCGGGATGGGCGGAGGGCCGGAGCGGGGCGCGCGGCCCCTCGGTGGTTGAGTAGCGGGGAGCGGAGCGAGTCGCGTATCGAAATCACCGCCGTGCGTGCGACCGGAAACGCTGCGCAACGTAAGTAGTTTCGCGCTCGCCCGTGGATCGCCGACACTGGCTGACGGTCTCGCGGCGATGACTCATCTAGAGTCGGCCATGTGAGCGATAACCGAGCGAACCCGCGCGGCGACGGCGGCCAGGGTATGAGCGGCGACCCGTCTCAGCCGGCGCGCAACGCAGAGGCCACCAGCCCATACGACGAACCGACCGGCCAGATTCCCGTGCCGGAGCAGTCGGGCCAGTCGGGACAGACCCGTCCGACCGGTGATCGACCGCCGTCACCGGGTCGTCGGCGCCCGCCGTCCGGGGCCGATCGCGATTCCTTCTACGACCGTCACGCTCGCGCTCCGATGTCGCGCGTCGACGACCTCGACGATCTCGATCCGGGCGAGGTGGAGACCCGACAGTTCGCTGCGCAACCAACGGACACGCCGGGCGGCACACCGCACGCGCGGGCGGCGTCGACTCCACGCGGCCCCCGACGTCCCGTACCCATGGACGATCCGTCACCGGAGACTGGGCGATTCCCCGAGTCGGGCGGTCGGGCGCCCACGGAAACTCGACCGCCCGCCGAAACCCGACCCGAAACCCGACCATTGGCGGCCTCGACCGACCCGGGCGTCGCCGATCCATCAGAACGGGGTGACCGGGACTCGCAACCGGACCCGGACGACACACCGACCACGGCGTCGCCGGTCGCATCGTCGACCGCGAACGACGCGCAACCCACCGCCGTGTACGACGCTTCCCCGGACGCAACCGCCCGCGACACCACGGTCCGCGAGTCCGACGCCTACGACACCGCCGCCCCTGACGCTCGTGCCGGCACCGCGACCACTGCGATGGCCGCCGCAGGCACGGACGACGACCGATTCCACGACACTCGCTCGACGGTCGACCGAGACGACGACCGACGGGAAGCTGCGCGGTCTGCCGCCGCCGATGATCTCGCCGACGCCGAACGCCGTGCTCGCCGTGGGACTCTCGACCTCGGGCTGCTACTCCTGCGCGTCGGCGTCGGGGCGATCATGGTCGCGCACGGTCTGCAAAAGCTGTTCGGATGGTGGAACGGTCCGGGTCTGGACGGGTTCGAGGGCATGCTGGTCAACCAGTCCAACACCGCGATTGGCTTCCAGAGCGACTGGGCGCAGCCGTTGGCGATCCTGGGCGCCCTCTCCGAGACGATCGGGGGCGCGATGCTGGTCCTCGGGCTGCTCACTCCGATCGCCGCGTCGGCCATCCTCGGGGTCATGCTGGTCGCCGCCGCCTACAAGACGACGCTGGCCGGCGGGTTCTCGTTCTTCGCAACCGCCGGCGGCATCGAGTTCGAGCTGCTGCTCGCGCTGGCCGCGGCGGTCATCATCCTCACCGGACCCGGCCTGTACTCGTTGGACAATCCACGCGGGTGGGCCCGCCGACCCTTCCTCGGCTCGGCGGCCTGGCTGATCATCGGCGTCGCCGCCGCGGTCGCCGTGTGGATACTGACCAATGGCACCAATCCGCTCAGTTCCCCGGGTAACCCCGGCTGAGGCGACGAGCCGGCGGCTCAGCCGTCGAACTCAGCGGTCGACGGTTTTCGACACCTGTCGACCGCTGAGTCCTGAGCAGTAGTGACCGCTCACCGAACGATCCGCGTGACCAGGGTCAGTCGACCTGCCGCACCGCACCCTTGTCCGCCGACGTCGCGAGTTTCGCGTAGGCGCGCAACGCCGTCGTCACCGGACGCTGCCGGTCCCGCGGCTGCCACGGCCGCTCCGAGGCCTCCATCTTGGCGCGGCGCTCGGCCAGCACGTCGTCGTCGACCAGAACTTCGAGCCGCCGAGTCTTGACGTCGATCAGAATCGGGTCGCCGTCCTCGATCAGCCCGATGACGCCACCGGCGGCGGCCTCCGGCGAGATGTGCCCGACCGACAGACCCGACGATCCACCGGAGAACCGCCCGTCGGTAATCAGCCCGCACTTGCGGCCCATCCCGGTGCCCTTCATGAATGCGGTCGGATGCAGCATCTCCTGCATACCCGGACCGCCGGACGGCCCCTCGTACCGGACGACGAGCACCTCGCCCGCCTGGATCGTCTTCGACAGGATGACCTGGACGGCCTCCTCCTGACTCTCGACGACCCGCGCGGGGCCTTCGAAGTGCCAGAGTTCCTCGTCGATGCCTGCGGTCTTGAGCACGGCGCCGTCCTCGGCCAAGTTGCCGTGCAACACGCACAGCCCGCCCTCGACGGTGTAGGCGTGTTTCTTGTCGCGGATGCAGCCGTCCTCGGCGTCGGTATCCAGCGAGCTCCACCGGTTCGCGGTGGAGAACGGGGTGGTGGTGCGCACGCCGCCGGGTGCCGCATGGAACAGCTCGACGGCCTCGTCGGTCGCGGACCCGCCGCGAATGTCCCAGTCGTCGAGGAAGTCGCCGACGGTGGCGGAGTGGACGGTCGACGCGGTGTCATCGAGAAGGCCCGCGCGGCGCAGTTCCCCCAGGATGGCCGGGATGCCGCCGGCCCGATGCACGTCCTCCATGTGGTAGTCGGAGTTCGGCGACACCTTCGACAGGCACGGCACGTTCCGGCTGATCTCGTCGATCACGTGGAGATCGAAGTCGGCGACCTCACCTTCCTGGGCCGCGGCAAGGATGTGCAGCACCGTATTGGTCGACCCGCCCATCGCGACGTCGAGGGCCATCGCGTTACGGAACGCGGTGGTCGTTGCGACGTTGCGCGGCAACACCGAATCGTCGTCGTCCCGGTAATAGCGGGTCGCGGCGTCGACCACGACGCGGCCGGCGCGGCTGAACAGCGCCCGCCGCGCCTCGTGTGTGGCCAGGGTCGAACCATTGCCCGGCAGCGCCAGTCCGAGTGCCTCGGTCAGGCAGTTCATCGAATTGGCGGTGAACATGCCCGAGCACGAGCCACACGTCGGGCACGCCGAACGTTCAACCTCGCTGAGCCCCTCCTCGTCGACACCGCTGTTCGCCGACGCCGAGATCGTGGTGATCAAATCCGACGACGGATGTGTGACATCGCCGACAACGACGGCCTTGCCGGCTTCCATCGGGCCGCCGGACACGAACACCGTCGGGATGTTCAGGCGCATGGCGGCGTTGAGCATCCCCGGAGTGATCTTGTCGCAGTTGGAGATACACACGAGGGCGTCCGCGGTATGCGCGTTGACCATGTATTCCACCGAGTCGGCGATGATTTCGCGACTGGGCAGCGAATACAGCATGCCGCCGTGGCCCATCGCGATGCCGTCGTCGACCGCGATCGTATTGAACTCGCGCGGCACCCCACCGGCTTCGCGCACCGCGTCGGCGACAATCTCGCCCACATCCTTCAGATGCACGTGTCCTGGCACGAACTGGGTGTAGGAGTTGGCGATCGCGACAATCGGCTTACCGAAGTCGTCATCGGTCATTCCGGTGGCGCGCCACAGCGAACGGGCGCCGGCCGCCTCACGGCCGATAGTGGTGGTGCGAGATCTCAGGGCTGGCATGGGAATCCTCGATCCGATCTGTGCTGGCGCGTCGGGCGCGGCGGCGGTCCGTGTGCGGAACAACGCGGCGGCTCCGGCAAATATTCGAACCGGCCGATGGGCCCGTCCGAACGCATCGTCCGGCGATGTGCCTTGTTACGAGGTTACTCCGCTGCGACGTGGGCAAACAAAGTCGGCCGGACGGGTGGGGTCGACCGACCTTGCGGCGCTACTTCGGGTGCGCGTGGGTCAGCGACGGTGCGGATACGGGTCCGGGATGCGTCCACCGCTAGCCAGCGACAGTCTCGGCAAATCCTGGAACATGATGGCCGGCAGCCGGACTCGCGACTTGTCGGTGAGCACGGCGCGTACCGAACCCCAGCGCGGGAACTGCAGCCCGGCGATGTCGTCCCAGGCGATGTCACGGGTGCCGAACGTATGCACCGCGCGCAGTCCGTCCTCGGTGACAATCGTGCGGATGCGTCCGATCCAGATCGCCAGCAGTACGGGAAGGACCAGCGTCCAGCCCAGCCAGACCAGCGATGCGCCGGACAGGATGATCGTCACCACCAGCACCATCGGGACCGTGAAGTAGGCGACCTTCTGAATCCGGAAGACCTGCGGAAGTGGAATGTCGGCGGTCGACGACTCGTCCGGCTCCGCGGGTTGCGCGGACGCCGCTTGATTCATTCCGGACTGCTGTGCTGCCACCCGTCCATTGTCGCATCTGCCTCATCCGGGCCAACGTGCCACTCGACCATTGCTTTCCCAGAATGTGGGACCTCGTGGGACGGAGTTTGACTCGACAGTAGCCTCGGCCATACCGTGATCAGCGTGATGCAGAGCAAGATCCTCGTAGTAATCGGTCGGCGCGTCGCCTGACCGGTCACTTCGTAGACCCTCGCCAGCATCGACGCGCTACCCTCGCACAGCATTCGCTGTCGGGGGTTTTTTCTTGTCAGTAGTACGGGTTTCCCGCGTTGCGGGAGGCACGACGTCATAACGAACAGATGAGACGAAGGACCGGGCAGTGAGCGCACCATCAGCACGTCCAGGACAGGGAGGTCCGGGCGGGCCTCCTCGACCGCAGTCCCCAGCGGCGGGCAACCTACGCGCGGTAGAGCAGCACACCGTCGCGCCCGAGCGGGTGAGCGGCGCACAGTCGGTGGTGCGTTCGCTGGAGGAGCTCGGTGTCGAGGTCGTCTTCGGACTCCCCGGCGGTGCCGTCCTGCCGGTCTACGACCCGCTGTTGGATTCCACGAAGGTCCGCCACGTCCTCGTCCGGCACGAGCAGGGCGCGGGCCATGCAGCGACCGGTTATGCCCAGGTCACCGGCCGGGCGGGCGTGATGATGGCTACGTCGGGACCGGGCGCGACCAACCTGGTCACGCCACTGGCCGACGCACAGATGGACTCGGTTCCGGTCGTCGCCATCACCGGCCAGGTCGGACGCGCGCTGATCGGCACCGATGCTTTCCAGGAGGCCGATATCTCCGGCATCACGATGCCGGTCACCAAGCACAACTTCCTGGTGAGCAACGCCGCCGAGATCCCTCAAGTCATCGCCGAGGCATTCCACATCGCCGAGAGTGGCCGCCCGGGGGCGGTGCTTGTCGATATCCCCAAGGACATCCTGCAGGCGCAGACCACCTTCTCGTGGCCACCGCAGATCGACCTGCCCGGGTATCGGCCGGTCACCAAGCCGCACGGCAAGCAGGTCAGGGAGGCGGCCCGGCTGATCAACGCCGCGCAGGCGCCGGTGCTCTACGTCGGTGGCGGTGTCATCAAGGCGAATGCCTCGGCGGAGCTGGCCGAACTGGCCGAACTCACCGGGATTCCCGTCGTCACGACGTTGATGGCACGGGGAGCGTTCCCCGACTCGCATAACCAGCATCTCGGGATGCCCGGTATGCACGGGACGGTCGCCGCGGTCGCGGCGCTGCAGCGCAGCGACCTGCTCATCACGCTCGGCGCCCGCTTCGACGACCGGGTCACCGGTCAACTGTCGACATTCGCGCCGAACGCCAAGGTGATTCACGCCGATATCGACCCGGCCGAGATCGGCAAGAACCGCGCCGCCGACGTTCCTATCGTCGGCGACTGCAAGGCGGTTATCGCCGACTTGCTCGAGACGCTCCGTAACGAGCGGGCGACATCGGGTGCGGCACCGGATATCTCGGCCTGGTGGGAGTACCTCGACGGAGTGCGCCGGTCGTATCCACTGAGCTACGACCGCCCGTCGGACGGATCGATGTCGCCGGAGTTCGTGATCTCCTCGGTGGGCAAGGCCGCCGGCCCCGACGCGGTGTACTGCGCAGGCGTCGGCCAGCACCAGATGTGGGCGGCCCAGTTCATCTCCTACGAGAAGCCGCGCACCTGGCTGAATTCCGGTGGCCTCGGCACCATGGGGTATGCCGTGCCCGCGGCGATGGGCGCCAAGATGGCCGATCCGGACGCCGAGGTGTGGGCGATCGACGGTGACGGCTGCTTCCAGATGACCAACCAGGAACTGGCTACCTGTGCGATCGAGGGCATCCCGATCAAGGTCGCGTTGATCAACAACGGCAACCTGGGCATGGTTCGTCAGTGGCAGACCCTGTTCTACGACGAGCGCTACTCCAGCACCGACCTGTCCACCCACTCACGGATGATCCCGGATTTCGTCAAGCTCGCGGAGGCATTGGGCTGCGCGGCATTCCGGGTCGAGCGCGAAGAGGACGTGGACGCCGTCATCGCCAAGGCGCGGGAGATTAACGACCGGCCGGTGGTCATCGACTTCATCGTCGGCGCCGATGCGCAGGTGTGGCCGATGGTGGCCGCGGGCACCGGCAACGACGAGATCATGGCCGCCCGCGACATCCGGCCGCTGTTCGACGACGAGGAGTCGGCCTCGGACGCCGCCGACATTCACGAGACGATGGCACAACCCGATCAGGCGGCCCTTGCCCAGCAGGAGGACGAGCAGTGAGCACCCATACCCTCAGCGTCCTGGTCGAGGACCGTCCCGGTGTGCTCGCCCGGATCTCGGCGCTGTTCTCCCGCCGCGGCTTCAACATCGAGTCGCTCGCGGTGGGACCGACTGAGCTGAAGGGGATCTCGCGGATGACCATCATGGTCTCGGTCGAGGATTTCCCGTTGGAGCAGGTCACCAAGCAGCTCAACAAGCTGATCAATGTCATCAAGATCGTGGAGCAGGATCCGGCGAACTCGGTGTCCCGCGAACTGATGATGGTCAAGGTGCGATCCGACTCGACGGTCCGCACCGAGGTCATCGAAGTGGTGAACCTGTTCCGCGCCAAGGTGATCGATGTCTCGCCCGAGTCGCTGACGATCGAGGCCACCGGCACCGCCGAGAAGCTGGAGGCCTTGCTGCGGATGCTTGATCCGTACGGTATCCGGGAGATCGCGCAGTCCGGAGGGGTGACCCTCGGCCGCGGCCCGAAGAGTATGTCGGCCAACCGCTGACCTCACCCCGTCGCCGGCTGCGGCGACGCGACAAACCCACCGTCCCGGTGCCGGGGTCGAACTCCCCAGGGACGCAACCACATATCGAAGGGAAATTCACTGTGGCGATCGAACTGTTCTACGACGACGACGCCGACCTGTCGCTGATCCAGGGTCGCAAGGTCGCCGTCATCGGCTACGGCAGCCAGGGGCACGCACACGCGCTGTCGCTGCGTGATTCGGGGGTCGATGTCGCGATTGGGCTGCGTGAGGGCAGCAAGTCGCGGGAGAAGGCGGCCGAGCAGGGGCTGAAGGTGATGACCGCCGCCGAGGCCGCCGAATGGGCCGACGTGATCATGATCCTCGCGCCGGACACCTCGCAGGCGAAGATCTTCACCGAGGAGATCGAGCCGCACCTGAAAGACGGCGACGCCATCTTCTTCGGCCACGGCCTGAACATTCACTTCGACCTGATCGAGCCGGCGGAGAACATCACCGTCGCAATGGTCGCCCCGAAGGGCCCGGGACACCTGGTGCGTCGACAGTTCGTCGACGGCAAGGGTGTGCCCTGCCTCATCGCGGTCGACCAGGACCCGAAGGGCGAGGGGGAGGCGCTTGCGCTGTCGTACGCGAGCGCGATCGGCGGTGGCCGGGCCGGCATCATCAAGACCACCTTCAAGGAAGAGACCGAAACCGACCTGTTCGGTGAGCAGGCCGTGTTGTGCGGTGGCACCGAGGAATTGGTGAAGACCGGCTTCGAGGTCATGGTCGAGGCTGGCTATGCGCCGGAGATGGCCTACTTCGAGGTGCTGCACGAGCTCAAGCTGATCGTCGACCTGATGTACGAGGGTGGCATCGCGCGGATGAACTACTCGGTCTCCGACACCGCCGAGTTCGGCGGCTACCTGTCCGGCCCGCGGGTCATCGACGCCGACACCAAGGAGCGGATGCGCGGCATCCTCTCCGACATTCAGGACGGCACCTTCGTCAAGCGCCTGGTCGCCAATGTCGAAGGCGGCAACAAGGAACTTGAGGACTTGCGCAAGAAGAATGCCGAGCACCCGATCGAGGTGACCGGCAAGAAGCTGCGCGATCTGATGAGCTGGGTCGACCGACCGATCACCGAAACCGCGTAGCCCGTTAGGGCACCCGCGTCCACGACGCACCCGATGTGTAGCAGGAACACGCGTTATCCGCGCGTGTTCCTGCTACATGCTTAGCGATATGGCTAACCGATGACGCTTCCTGCTCCGTCTGAGTGGCGTTCGCGGCGTGGTCTCACGGTGGTCGCCGTGCTCAGTGCTCTCGGATTCGCGGGCTTCTGTACATTCTGGTCCGTGCTGATGGTGTCGCGACAGCATCTACTGACGGCTGCGTTCGTGGCGGCATGCGCGATAGGGTTCGGTCTACTTGCACTTGTGGCCATGCGGGTGCGACTGCTTGGTCGAGTCACACCTCGCGGATTCCATACTACGCAGGGGACGACGGTGCGTAGCGACGCTCTCGTTGAGGCGATGGGGGCCGCTGCATGTGCCGCGTTATTCGTGGCCGGCGTCCTCTTCGTGACATACGCTCCGCAACGACGGCTGGACATTTCGCTTACCGATGGGCAGCGGATTTTCTTGCCGATTGGCGTCCTTCTCGTATTGGGTCTCCTCATTGGCCAATACGTGGTATGGAGACGCTACGGAACTCCGCGCATACAGCTCAACACAACAGGGCTTCTGTTCCACGCCGGACTACGTCCGGTGGAGATCCACTGGGGCGAGATTCGCGAGATTGCGGACAAGACTCCGAGCGGACGGTCGGAGAACGGCCAACCGATTGTAGTTCACCGAATCGACGCCCAGCCATATGTGTTCGACAAGGCGGGTGGCTTTACCCCCAACGGGGCCGCGCTGTACTGGATGCTCCGCTACTACTGGCTGCACCCAGAGCGTCGCGGCGAGCTCGCCGACGGTCGGGCACTGAGTCGCTATCTCGTGGGCGACTTTCCCACCGGTTGACTCCGCCATCTGACCAAATCAGCAGCAGAGCTCGCGTTTCGCACGTGTCTCTTGCTACCAGACGACAAAGGGCGAGGCGGTGTGTCGTGGCTGGTAACACTCCGCCCAACTGGGCTCGTCGACCGGTCCGAACCGCCTTGACGGTGGGCGGGTCGGCGGCTTTTGGATTGCTGTGCGGCGGTTGGGCTGCGCGTTGTTTCGTGCAGGGGGATCCACTGACGGGGCTGACCACGCTGGGTTTCGCTGCGTTCTTTTTCGGTCTTTCGTTGCAGCACGCACGTGGCGCGCTGTTTCGGAACGTGACTCCACGGGGAACGGTGGAGCGCGCGTCGCGCGTCGTCCTTCGGCCCGAC
The DNA here is from genome assembly GCA_039527305.1 of Gordonia sinesedis. Taxonomy (GTDB): domain Bacteria; phylum Actinomycetota; class Actinomycetes; order Mycobacteriales; family Mycobacteriaceae; genus Gordonia; species Gordonia sinesedis. The sequence goes on from BAAAJU010000005.1 coordinate 243,600, forward strand.
CGGATCGGCGACGGGACATTGAGGGCCGGAATGCTTCTCGGCGCCGGCGGCGGACTGCTGTTCGTGATCTTGGCTCCGGCTGGCGACCTGGACATCTCCCTCACGGCTGGGCAACGAACCTTTCTGCCGATCGGGGTGGGGGCAGTTCTGCTGATGATCGGCTACACAGAGGTGCACCGACGGCGCAACGGTGAGCCGCGTGTCGAGATGTCCCCACACGGCGTGGTGCTCGTCGACTCGTGGTCGTGCAGCGACTTTCCGTGGGGCGAGATGGTCCGCATCGATGACCGGACGCGCTCCGGCACGTCGCAGAACGGCCACCCCATCGTCATCGCGACCTCGGACCGTACACACGTGTTCAACGATGCGCTGTCCTACACTCCCGGCGGGGCTGCGCTGTACTGGATGCTCCGCCACTACTGGCTACATCCCGACCATCGGGACGAACTCACGGACGGTCGGGCGCTGCGCCGCTATCTCGCGGGCGACTTCCCTGTCGAGTAGTCCGGCGAATCGCACCCCCTCGAATCCGGTTGCAGGAATACGCGTTCCCGCATCTCCTCCTTCCTCTGTGAGAGGCCGGGTTATCCACAGGCTGTCCGGCAGGGCTGTCGCTCACGCTGGAACCCGTTAGTGTTCGGACATGTACATCGATTCACACCGCCGCTGCGTTGGTTGTTCGGGCGTCGCTGCGGTCACTCACGTCGTGTGGTCTGATCCACGCCGCGCCAGGGTGCCTCGACGGTGACCCAGCCGATGACGGGCATCGATGTCGACCCGTCGGAATTGGTGGAGTTCGCAGGCACCGCTGACACGGCCGAATGGATCATCCGCAACACCGATTTGCTTGATGCACTTCTCGATACCGCCAGCGGAGTTCCCGGTTCCGCAACCGAATACGCGCTCCGTTCGGTGGTGGGCGCGGTCCGAGCCCCGATGGCCGATCTTGCCGACGACTTCGCGGCCATGTCCCGGGCGGTGCGCAACGCGGCCGCAGGGTTCGATGCCACTGACGCGGCACTCGCCGAACACCTGAATCGAATTGCGGTTCCTTAGTGATTCCGCCTCGTCGTGACGTCATGCGATGGAATATGGACGTTCTCGCGGAGGGATCCGAACGGGCCGGTGCGGAGGGTGCCGAGATCACGGACGCCGGTCTCGCCTGTTGGCGCAGGATGGCGAACCTGAAGTGGGACGGGTGGACTCAGGGAGCGGCAGCTCGCGCTGCCGACACCGTGACCGGGAGTCTCAATGGCGCGGCCGATGAGCTCGGTTCTCTCGGCGCCCAGATCCTCATCGGCGTCGCCAAGACCGCGGGTGGCCAAGCGCTGGTCCGCGAGCACCGCGTCGTCACTGGTCTCGTTCGAGTCATCGAGTCAGGTGATCTGTACGTGGCCGACGACTGGAGCGTTCTCGTGCGGTCCACTGTGCGGGAACCTAAGACCGCGCGACTTCTCGCGTTGGCGGCGAACGGGTTTCAGGACCAACTCAATCCCAGAGTTGTCGCGCTGAGCAAAGCCGACGACCGCCTGTCCCAACTATTACGCGGGCAGACACAGAACGTGCTCGGGATCAATCTGTCTGATATGCCGGCGGATCCGAGAACGCCGAGAGACGTCACCGATGTGCTGTACTCCGAACGAGGGCGGGAGGACCAGCGAAACAAGCTGTCGGCACACATGCTCGGCACCGTGGTCGATCGGACGTCTACAACGCGGGACGGGACGACGGTGACCACACTGACCATGCTCGACGGCGGTAAGCAGGTCTACACCAATCGGCATCAGGGCGGTGTCGGGGACACGATGGAGTTGTACGGCTATGCCGGCAACCGGGTCGCCACACGTGTGAACCAGCCCGACGGCTCGGTGGTGACGACGCTGTACCGTCAGGGCAAATCCGATGTCGTCGTGCGTGAGTCGAGGGACGGATCCGCGACCGCCGAGGTCGATGGTGTCACCTTTCCTATCCCGGGAACCAAGGACGTCGCACAAGCGGTGGCTGGCGGCGGCATGGCCGCCCTCGAACCCTATGTAGCTCAAGGTTTTCCATACTTGACTGCGTCGCAGGCCGAGAAGTTGACGACCGGCACCAAGCTCGCGGGTCCCGCGCTGTCGATCTTGGGGACAGCGGTGGCGGTGACGACCGCCGAGAATGCATATGACAGGTGTGTCGCGGGCGTAGCCGGTGGAGTCGGCCTGGCTGCAGATGTCACCATGATGCTGGTCGCCCCGGAAGCCAGTGGCCCGTTCAAAGCAGGTGCTCGCGCGATTGGCATGGGCCTGGGGGCCGGGGCGGTCGGGAATCTCATAGGTCAGCTGGTCTGCCGGCCATGAACCCCACCGGATCGGCGAGTGTTCCTACACCGCAAGCGTGGATCGGCTACGGCCGCGGCACCATTGGTGGTTGGATAATGTACTCATGTGGGGCTGTCATGGCCGCCGGCCTCGCGGTGGCGGCATTGCTCTCTGGTCGACCGTTCGGGTTTTTCTGCGGCCTTCTCGTCGCTAGCGGATTCGCACTGGACAACGTGACATTATGGCAGGCGGCCCGGTCTCGACAGCTCACGATTATCGATCTCGCGTCGATACGTCGCCGGAAAGGCATCGACCTTCCGCTGGACGCCGCCAAGTTTTGGCTAGACATCACCGTTGCAGCGCTATTCAGCGTTGGCATGTTATTGGTCGGCATCGGTCAGTGGATGGGTTGGGTCCGGCTGCCGATCGTGGACGGTACACGCTCCGATCCGCTCGTCGCTTTCGTCATCGGTGTCGTGTCGGCGGTGTCGGTATTGCGGTATCTGCGATTCGCCACCGACCACCTTCGACTGAGCGCCGACGGTCTGGATCTCCCACGGACACGAGCGACGGTGTCGTGGAACGACATCACCGAAGTTGCGCCGGTGCCGGTTCGAGGTGATCGACGCATCGGAGCGTGGATCTCGCTGAACGCGGGTGCCACTCGGCGTGAACACATTCGCGTGGATCAGTACAGCATCGGCGCGTCCGCCACGTTCTGGCTGATCGACTTCTTCTGGCGACATCCGGAGTTACGCGAGGAACTGAACGACGGCCGGGCCCTGCAACGCTTGCGCACGGGCTCCGTCGTCGAGGAGGAGGAGGAGCGCTATGTCTGAACTCCTGGCGACGCTGCCGTCGGAATACGTCGAGCTCCTTCGCGACATGGCTCGCGACGGCGCCACGTCTCAGTGGGTGCGAGAAGCCCTCGAGGCCATGGGTGACGACGAGCTGACCTCCGAGATCTTCCCGGTGCCGTCGCACTGGCGGCCCGACGACTATGCGCTGTTCTGTGCGGACCCTCGAGTATGGCGAGCGGAGTTCGAGCGCCGTGTCTGCGAGGCGATCGACGAACAACTCGAGGCACAGATTCGGATGGGCGACTACCGCGACGTCTCCGACAGCGACCGGTACGCAATCACCGAGTGGGTACACGACGGGTTCCTCGCCGACATTGATCAGTGGCGACGCCATCACCCCGATGTCCGGGTTCCCTAGCAGCAACACGTCTTTCGCGCCGAGTTCTTGCCAGAAGACCGCACAACGACCGCACCCCGGACGGATTCGTCCGGGGTGCGGTCGCGAAGCGTGTACAGCGCTTGATCAGACCGGCGTGAAGCCCTTGTACTTGGTGGACTTCACGTACTTCAGGATCGCGGAGATATTCGTGCCGGTCTCCGGGCCGACGCAGGCCAGGAAGTAGTAGGCGTTGACCATGCCGACGAGTCGGTCGCCGACGACGACCGGGCTGCCGGAATCGCCCTCGATCACGCACATCTGGGAGAAGTGGGCATCACCGTCGGAGAACCATGCGACACCGCAGGTGTTCCCGGTGGTGCGACCCTGCTTACAGGCGACCGTCGGGAACGAGATCGGACGCGGATCGATGCTGCGGATCGTGACACCGCGCACCGTGCGCAGCGGAACCACGCGACTCCGGTCGAACTCGATCAGCGCGACATCTTCGCGGCTGTCCGAATAGGTGATGGTGCCGGCCTGACCGCGATCTTGGAAGGTCTCCGAATAGACCTTCTGACCCGGAGTGCCGCAGTGTCCGGCGGTGATACCGATCAGCGCGCCGTTCTTCGCGTTACCGATCGTCGTCAGGGTGCACGCGGCGGCCGAATTGCCGCCCTTGAGCACCAGGATCCCCGAGCCACCCCCGATGTAGATCTTCGCCGGCGCCGCAGTGGCGGAGCCCGCCCCCCAGCCGGCCAGCACCGTTGCCGCTATGACAGCCAACAGTGCTGTCAGCTTCCTCATCATCTACTCTCCGCTCGTTGAACCGTCGACACACCGCAGAACGGGTTTCCACCGGGGCACACCCGGCCCTGGGGCCAAGGCGGTCCCAGGACACCCCAGGACACCGTACCGGCCGCGCCGGAACTGCTGCGCAACGCGGAATCCACCTGCGGTCGCATTGCAACCTATCCGTAATGCCGATCACACGCCAACCGGCCGTGTCGTTGACCGGACATCGCATCCGCCGCCCGGCTGTTCATCGGGGTGGGGGCGCACACTATCCTTGCTGGCGAGCGGAGGATACGCCGCCTGCCGATCCCACACCCGAAGATCCTGGAGAAAACCTGTGACCTCAGCTGGCCTGCCGGTCGTCCTGATCGCCGACAAACTGGCCCCCTCGACCGTGGAAGCACTCGGGGACGGAGTCGAGGTCCGCTGGGTGGACGGGCCCGACCGCCCGAAGCTCCTCGAGGCGGTCGCCGACGCGGACGCGATCCTGGTTCGGTCGGCCACCACGGTCGACGCCGAGGTTCTCGACGCGGGCAAGAAGCTCAAGATCATCGCCCGCGCCGGTGTCGGGCTGGACAACGTCGACGTACCTGCGGCCACCGCGCGTGGCGTGATGGTGGTCAATGCACCGACGTCGAATATCCACACCGCCGCCGAGCACGCGATCACTCTGCTGCTCTCGGCCGCCCGGCAGATCCCGGCCGCCGACGCGACGCTGCGCGAGCATGAATGGAAGCGGTCCTCCTTCAACGGAGTGGAGATCTTCGACAAGACCGTCGGTGTCGTCGGTCTCGGCCGCATCGGCCAGCTCGTCGCCGCCCGGCTCGGCGCCTTCGAGACCCACGTCATCGCCTATGACCCCTACGTATCGCCGGCCCGCGCCGCGCAGCTCGGCATCGAGCTGGTCAGCCTCGACGAGCTGCTCGAACGCGCGGACTTCGTCACCGTGCACCTGCCCAAGACGCCGGAGACGCTCGGCCTGATCGGTGCAGACCAACTCGCCCGCACGAAGAAGGGCGTCATCATCGTCAACGCGGCCCGCGGTGGGCTGGTCGACGAGCAGGCGCTCGCCGACGCGATCGCCTCCGGCCAGGTCCGGGCGGCCGGCCTCGACGTCTACGCCACCGAACCGTGCACCGACTCGCCGCTGTTCGAACTGCCGCAGGTCGTGGTGACCCCGCATCTCGGTGCGTCGACCAGTGAGGCACAGGACCGGGCGGGCACCGACGTCGCGAAGAGCGTGCGGCTTGCGCTCGCCGGTCACTTCGTGCCGGACGCGGTCAACATCACCGGCGGAGCGGTCGACGAGGAGGTCGCGCCCTGGCTGGAGATGGCGCGCAAGCTCGGCGTGCTCATCGGGGCGATCAGCCCCGAACTGCCGTCGTCGATCGTCGTCGATGTCCGCGGCGAACTCGCATCCAGCAATGTCGACGTGCTCGGACTGTCGGCTCTGCGCGGCCTGTTCTCCGCCGCGCTTGAAGAGCCGGTGACCTTCGTCAACGCCCCGGCGGTGGCCGAGGAGCGCGGTGTCACCAGCGAGGTAATCACCGCGACGGAGAGCCCGAACCACCGCAGCGTCGTCGACGTCAAGGCCGTCTTCGCCGACGGATCGGTGCACAACGTCGCCGGGTCGATCACCGAACCTCGGCAGGTCGAGAAGATCGTCAACATCAACGGCCGCAACTTCGATCTCCGCGCCGAGGGGCGCAACCTGGTGGTCAGCTACGGCGACCGTCCCGGGTCGCTCGGCAAGATCGGCACCCTGCTCGGTGACGCGGGCATCGACATCCTCGCCGCGGGGCTCTCCCAGGACGCCGAGGGCGGCGGCGCTACCGTCATGCTCCGGGTGGATCGCACCATCGACGACGCCACCGTGGCCGCGATCGCCGACGCGGTCGGCGCCACCCTGATCGAGCAGGTGGACCTCTCGTGAAGCTGGCCGTCATCGCCGGTGACGGCATCGGGCCGGAGGTCATCGGCGAGGCGCTGGCGGTGCTGCGGGCGGTCACGCCCGACGTCGAGACCACCGAGTACGACCTCGGCGCACGGCGCTATCACCGCACCGGCGAACTACTCACCGACGCCGACCTCGACTCACTGCGCGAGCACGACGCAATTCTGTTGGGCGCCATCGGTGATCCGTCGGTGCCGTCCGGTGTGCTGGAACGCGGGCTGCTGCTGAAAATGCGGTTCGCGCTCGACCACCACGTCAACCTGCGCCCGTCCCGAAAGCTGCCGGGGGTGACATCGCCGCTCGCCGGTGATCCGGACATCGACTTCGTCGTGGTGCGTGAGGGCACCGAGGGGCCGTACACCGGCAACGGCGGTGCGATCCGGGTCGGTACCCCGCACGAGGTCGCCACCGAGGTCAGCGTCAACACTCGCTTCGGTGTCGAACGCGTCGTGCGGGACGCGTTCGAGCGAGCGAGCCGACGGCGCAAGCACCTCACCCTGGTGCACAAGACCAACGTGCTCACCTTCGCCGGTTCGTTGTGGAGCCGGACCGTCGACGAGGTTGCCGCCGAGTACCCGGACGTCACCGTCGACTACACCCACGTCGATGCCGCGACGATCTATCTGGTCACCGATCCCGGGCGGTTCGACGTGATCGTCACCGACAATCTGTTCGGCGACATCATCACCGATATTGCGGCCGCGGTGAGTGGTGGCATCGGACTCGCGGCATCCGGCAACATCGACGCCACGCGCACTAACCCGTCGATGTTCGAGCCGGTGCACGGCAGCGCTCCCGACATCGCCGGGCAGGGCAAGGCCGACCCGGCCGCCGCAATCCTTTCTGTCGCACTACTTCTCGACCATCTCGGCGACGCTGACGCTGCGCGGCGGGTGGAGCAGGCGGTCGCCGCCGACGTGGCCGACCGAGGCGACCAGTCGTTCTCCACCGCCGAGATCGGCGAGCGGATTCGCGCCCGGCTCTAGTGCGGCCCTGAGTCGTCCGGGCCTGTCACCGACGTGCCGCGTCGTCGACACGGCCGGGCCGTGATGCATCCGCCGGCACCAGGGCCACGGCCGCGAGGGGTGCGATGGCGGTGAGCGCGAACGCGACCGGGAAGCCCACCGCTCCGATCACGGCACCGAGTATCGGCGTGGTAGCGGCTGTCGTGAGGTACTGCGCCGTGTTCTGCACCGCCAGCCCGCGGCCGCTCCACCCCGGTCCGGCGAACTCGGCAATGGCGGTGAAGGCGAGTCCGTTGTCGGCGACCGCGGCGACCGTCGCCACCGCCATCACCGGTATGGCGATCGGCGAGTGTAGATAGTCCAGCAACGCCAGCAGGCCGGTGGTGATCGCGGCGGTCACCGCGATCACCCGGATGGGCCGCATCCGGGACCGCCACAGGTCCGAAATGCGTCCCGCCACAATCCGTCCGACCGCACCCACCGCCTGCGTCGCGGTGATCAGCAGACCGGCCGACGCGGGCGACCACTGATGCGCCACGATCAGCCACGTCGGGACGAAGGTCCACAGCATCGACTGCGGAATCACCAGCAGCACGCTGACGCCGTGGATCCGATGCAGGAACCGACTCGCGCGGTAGGGATTCCACACCTGCGGCGTAGCCTCCGAGGTCGCCACATCGGTACCGCTCCCGGCATCGACCGCGGGTGGGTCCACGATGCCGAAAACGCACGCGAGCAGACCGAGCCCGGTGACCGCCACCGGAATCAGCAGTGCCACACCGATACCGTGCGCCGCGGCGAGGACTGGCATCGTCAGCGCGCAGACGCCGATGCCGAGCGGCTGTGCCATTTGCCGGATGCCCATCGCGGTGCCGCGCCGATCGGGTGGGAACCAGCCGACCACGATCCGTCCACTCGCCCCGTTCGCGGCGCCGGAGCCGAGGCCGCCCAGGAAGAGGAAGATCGCGGTGACGGCAATCGGTGCCGACGCGAGCGCGGCAGCCGCGGCGGCAGCGGTGCCCGCCAGCGTGATCGACAGTGATAGCAGCAGGATGCGTCGCTCGCCATAGCGATCGAGCAGTGCGCCCCACGGGATGATCGCGATCATCAGGCCGATCGTCGGAATGGCCGCGATCACCGACGCCGTGGACAGCGCAACGCCGTCGCGGGTGTGCATCGCCGGGATCAGGTACGCAACCCCGCTCACCGCGCAGGTCGTGGTCATCGCTGCGACCAGTGAGCAGACGAGAATGGTCCACCGCTGGCTCGACGTCATCGCGGTGTCGGCGTCGATCCGCAATCGGGGCCACCTCCGTCCGGATTCACGAGTCTCAAAATATGAAACGATGCGTCCATATTGTAGAATATTGAGATCGGATACCTCGCAGGGTGGACCAGGCCAGGGCAGCTCCCAACCCGTCGGCCCCGGTGCACAGTCGGCGCCAAAGCGCGTGCGGCACACCATCAAACTTCTTGCGATGCAACGATGTAGCTCCCTCGGGCTGTGACTGGGACAACCCGCCACACGGTCACGTGTCAGGTGCACAGACGTTCGCCGCAGGGGGTAGCCGCGAACTGGGTGGATGGGCAGGTCGGAGACCGCTGGGGACGGCAATCGGGTGCGCTACTCTCGCAGCTATGCGTCTAGGTCGAATCGCGAGTCCGGACGGGGTGGCCTTCGTCGCCATCGAGGGCGACATCCCGGCAGGCACCGATGGCGGGTCGGCGGGTTCCGGCGTCGTCGCCCGGGAGATCGCCGAACACCCCTTCGGCACGCCCACCTTCACTGGGCGGTCGTGGCCGCTGGCCGACGTGCGCCTGCTGGCGCCGATCCTGGCGACGAAGGTGATCTGTGTGGGCAAGAACTACGCGGCGCACGCCGCCGAGATGGGCGGCGAGGCCCCCGCCGATCCGGTCATCTTTCTCAAGCCGAACACTTCGATCGTCGGTCCGGAGGCGCCCATCGTGCTGCCGCCGTCGTCGCAGCGTGTCGATTACGAGGGCGAACTGGCGGTGGTCATCGGCCGTCCGGTCAAGGACGTCGCCGCCGCCAACGCCGCGAGCGCGATCCTCGGCTACACGGTGGCCAACGACGTGACCGCCCGCGACCAGCAGCGGGCCGACGGGCAGTGGACACGCTCGAAGAGCTACGACACCTTCTGCCCGCTGGGCCCGTGGATCGAGACCGAGTTCGACCCGGCCGGTGCCGAGCTGGTCACCGAACTCGACGGCGAGGTGAAGCAGCGGTCGTCGACGTCGATGATGATCCACGGTGTCGGCGATATCGTCGAGTGGGTGTCGCGGGTGATGACCCTGCTGCCGGGTGACGTCATCCTCACCGGCACTCCGGAAGGTGTCGGCCCAATGGTTGCCGGACAACGTGTTTCGGTGACCGTATCCGGGATCGGCACGCTCACCAACCCCGTGGTGGACAAGAAGTGAGCGCCGGAGGGACCCCGACCGCGCAGACCGCCACGGTGAACGGGATCGACATCGCCTACGACGACGCCGGGTCCGGTCCGCTGGTCGTGATGGTGATGGGGACCGGCAGTCCCGGTCGGGTATGGAAGGCCCACCAGCAGCCCGCACTCCTCGCCGCCGGATACCGCGTGGTGACCTTCGACAACCGCGGCATCGCGCCGTCCTCGGAGTGCCCCGAAGGGTTCGCGCTGTCCGACATGGTCGCCGACACCGCGGCGCTCATCGAACACGTCGGTGGCGGCCCGGCGTTCGTCGTCGGCACGTCGCTCGGCGCACGCATCACGCAAGAACTGGCGCTCGCCCGCCCCGACCTGGTGGCGGGGGGTGTCATGGTCGCGACCTACGGGCGCAGCACCCCTGTGCAGGAAGCGATCTCGGCCGGTGAGCGGGCTCTCTACGACAACAAGATCACCCTGCCGCCGGAGTACGAGGCCGCGATCACCGCGCATCTCAACCTGTCGCCGCACACCCTCGACGACGACCGCACCGCCCGCGACTGGCTCGACATCATCGGCTTCTCGCCGCAGCGCGTGACCCCCGGCGTCCGGGCCCAGCTCGAACTCCACAACGGGGAGACCGACCGGCTCGCCGCGTACCGCGCGATCTCGCGCCCGTCTCTGGTCGTCGGGTTCGCGGACGATCGCACGTTGCCGGCCAAACTCGCGCGCGAGGTCGCCGACGCGATCCCCGGCGCGGAGTACGCGGAGGTCGAGCGGGCCGGACACTTCGGCTACCTGGAGCGGCCGGACGAGGTCAACCGGCTGATCATCGACTTCCTCGCCAAACACCGCGAGGCCGGCACCGCCTGAGCGGAGTGCGCTCGTCGGTGTGCCTTCTCCGCCCAGTCGTGACCGAAGCGCGGTTCTTGGTGCGCACCGGTACACGCGGTCCGTCCGGGGCGTGGGCCTTGGTACGCGGCAGTGCGGCCAGCGCCTGAGTCGGCGCGCCGGTTCGCTACCCTGACCAGCATGACCAGTCCGTCGCCCGTCCGTGTCCGCTTCTGCCCGTCGCCGACCGGGACCCCGCACGTCGGGATGGTGCGGACGGCGCTGTTCAACTTCGCGCAGGCCCGCCACGACGGCGGCACCTTCGTGTTCCGCATCGAGGACACCGACGCCGCCCGGGATAGCGAGGAGTCCTACACGGCGATCCTCGACGCGCTGCGCTGGCTGGGCCTGGACTGGGACGAAGGCCCGGAGGTCGGCGGCCCCTACGGCCCGTACCGTCAGTCCGAACGTAGCGACATCTACCGGCGAGTCGTCGACGATCTGCTCGCCGCAGGCGAAGCCTACGAGGCGTTTTCGACCCCGGAAGAGGTGGAGGAGCGGCACCGCGCGGCTGGCCGGGATCCCAAGCTGGGGTACGACAATTTCGATCGTGACCTGACCGAGGAGCAACGCACGGCCTACCGGACGGAAGGGCGCAAAGCCGTTGTGCGACTGAAGATGCCCGACCGCGACATCACCTGGACCGACCTGGTGCGCGGGCCGACGACGATCAAAGCGGGTACGGTGCCCGATTTCGCTCTGACTCGCGCGACGGGCGACCCGCTGTACACGCTCGTCAACCCGGTCGACGACGCGATGATGAAGATCAGCCACGTCCTGCGAGGCGAGGACCTGCTGTCGTCGACGCCGCGCCAGATCGCGTTGTACGAGGCGCTGATCCGGATCGGCGTGGCGGACAGGGTCCCCGAATTCGGGCACCTGCCGTTCGTGATGGGGGAGGGCAACAAGAAGCTGTCCAAGCGCGACCCGCAATCGAACCTCTTTCACCATCGCGATCGCGGGTTCATTCCGGAGGGGTTGCTCAACTATCTCGCGCTGCTCGGCTGGGGCTACTCACACGACACCGACGTCTTCGGCCTGGAGCAGATGATCGAGGCATTCGACGTTCGCGACGTCAACTCGAACCCGGCCCGCTTCGACGGCAAGAAGGCCGACGCGATCAACGCCGAACACATTCGGCTGCTGCGGCCCGACGACTTCGCGGCCCGGTTGCGGGCGTACCTGATCGAGCGCGGACACCTCACCGAACCGATCGACGACGCGGCCTTCGCCGCACTCGCGGACCTGGTGCAGACCCGCATCCAGGTGCTCGGTGACGCCTGGGGGTTGATCTCCTTCTTCTACGCGACCGACGACGAGTTCTCCATCGACGAGAAGGCAGCCGCCAAGAATCTCGGCGCCGACGCCGTACCCGTCTTGGACGCGGCCATCGGCGCGGTGGAAGCGTTGTCGGAGTGGACGACCGACGGATTGCACGACGCCCTCAATGCGGCGCTGGTGGACGGATTGGAGTTGAAACCGCGAAAGGCTTTCGGCCCGGTGCGAGTGGCTATCACCGGCTCCCAGGTCAGTCCGCCGCTCTTCGAATCGATGGAGCTCGTGGGCCGCGACGTCAGCCTGGCGCGGCTGCGTGCGGCACGCGAGATCAGTGCCGAAAATACGGCCTGAACTGCGCGTTTGTGGACTCCGGGTAGCCATTTGGTACCCTACTCCAGGTTCTTTTCCTGCTCGGCCGCAACCCGGACGAGACGCCCGCGCAGCCGGTATCTGCGGACGACGAAAGGGACAAACCCTTGGGGTATGGTGTAATTGGCAACACAGCTGATTCTGGTTCAGCCATTCTAGGTTCGAGTCCTGGTACCCCAGCGACCTGAAAAGGTTCTTGGCCCCGTCGTCTAGCGGCCTAGGACGCCGCCCTCTCAAGGCGGTAGCGCGGGTTCGAATCCCGTCGGGGCTACAGTGCACATCCCCTCTCCGAAACCGGAGAGGGGATGTTGCATTCGCGGGGTTGGTGACGTCGCGGGACGAGCGGTCGACCGTCAGAGGTACTGGGCGGTCGACCCGGCGACCGGCATCTGCGGCAATCCGAGCTTGCGGTGATCCCACGACCGCATTCGATCGACGTCCAGCCGGACGGCGACGCGCTTGTTCATCATCTGCTCGACCGCCGGCCGCATATCGTCGGTATAGGGCCCGGTGTATCGCTCCCACACACTGACCCCGACCCGGTGACAGTAGTCGGGATCGTCGATGATCTCGCCGGCCCCTTCGATCGCCACCCCACGCAAGGTGTCGTAGGTGTCGCCGTCCTCGATGAGCACCGAACAGCGTGGATTCCGGCGGAGGTTGACCGCCTTCTGCGACTTCGCCTTGGTCTCGAAGACGATGGCGCCGTCGACGATGCCGTACCACATGGCGACGAGGTGGATAGCGCCGTCGGACCCCGTGGTTGCCAGCGTCGCGGTCCGGTTGTGCGCGATGAAGTCGGTGATCTCCTCGTCGGTCATCACAATCTGGCGGCGTTGATTGACTCCCATGATCTTCAGACGCTAGCCCACTTCACCCTCGACCGGCCGCTTGTAGCCGCTTATGAATGGCGTCGGCGGCGGCGACCAGGTCGGCGGCCCACCGGGCGCCCGGGCGGCGGCCCATGCGGTCGATCGGCCCGGATACCGAGATCGCCGCCACCACTTCACCTTCGGCATCGCGCACCGGTGCCGAGACGCTGGCCACGCCCGCTGCGCGCTCGCCGGCACTCTGTGCCCAGCCGCGACGGCGGATCTCGTGCAACGCGCGGTCGCCGAATACGCTGTCCGGCAGCAGTGTCCGTTGCGTGCCCGGGTCGGCCCACGCCAGCAGCACCTTGGCCGCCGACCCGGCGTTCATCGGAAATCTGGTGCCGACCGGCACCGTATCGCGCAGCCCGGTCGGCGGTTCCATTGCTGCGATGCACACCCGTTCCGCCCCCTCGCGTCGATATACCTGCACCGACTCGCCGGTGATCTCGCGCAATCGCGGCAGCACCATCAGCGCCGCCTCGCGGATCGGATCGTGTGCCGATGCCGCAAGCTCACCCAGCGCCGGACCCGGATACCATCTCCCCGACGCATTGCGGGCGAGCAGACGGTGTGTCTCCAGCCCGACCGCCAGTCGATGTGCGGTCGCTCGGGGGAGCTGTGTTCGTTCGCACAACTCGGTCAGATTGCATGGCGCGTCGGCGATCGCGCGGAGCACCGTCACCGACTTATCCAGAACACCGATACCGCTCGCTGGCGCCGATGCGCTATCATTTCCCATAGGACGATACTAGACGTCCATATAGTGAGATGCACGCGATTCGGCGGATCCCGGCCTAGATCCGACCGGCGCGGGCGCCCGGTCTTACTCTCGCTCCTGCGTGTGAGCTTCGGGCGTGTGACAACGGATGCGAGTGACAGCCATGACCAATCCTTCTGCGACCAATCCCTCTGCGACCAATCCCACTGCGATCGATCCTGCTGCGGCGGACCATGACCCGGCCGGTGCGCCGGCAGCCAACCGACCTGATCGTCCCCGCACGCTCGCCGAGAAGGTCTGGGACGACCACGTGGTGGTTCGCGGGGACGCGAACGGCGCGCAGGACCCGGACCTGATCTATATCGATCTCCACCTGGTCCACGAGGTGACGAGTCCGCAGGCCTTCGAGGGGCTCCGCTTGGCGGATCGGCCGGTACGCCGGCCAGACCTCACCATCGCGACCGAGGACCACAACGTGCCGACGATCGATATCGATCGCGAGATCGCGGATCCCGTGTCGCGCACCCAGGTCGAGACCCTGCGACGCAATTGTGAGGAGTTCGGTATCCGGCTCCATCCGATGGGCGACACCGAGCAGGGCATCGTGCACGTCGTTGGTCCGCAGCTGGGCCTGACCCAGCCCGGCATGACGGTGGTCTGCGGCGACAGCCACACCTCGACGCACGGCGCCTTCGGTGCACTGGCCATGGGTATCGGTACCTCCGAGGTGGAGCACGTGCTGGCCACTCAGACGTTGTCGCTGCGCCCCTTCAAGACAATGGCGATCACCGTCGACGGTGAACTCCCGCCGGGTGTGACGAGTAAGGACCTGATCTTGGCGGTCATCGCCGAGATCGGCACCGGGGGCGGCCAGGGGTATGTCTTGGAGTATCGCGGCTCGGCCATCGAGAAGTTGTCGATGGAGGCACGAATGACGATCTGCAACATGTCGATCGAGGCGGGCGCACGTGCCGGCATGATCGCACCGGACCAGATCACCTACGACTTCCTGGCCGGCCGGCCACACGCTCCGCAGGGCGCGGACTGGGATGCCGCGGTGGCGTATTGGGATTCGCTGCGTACCGATCCGGACGCCGCCTTCGACGCCGAGGTCCATATCGACGCCTCGTCGTTGTCCCCGTTCGTCACCTGGGGAACCAATCCCGGGCAGGGGGCGCCGCTGTCGTCCTCGGTACCCGATCCCGAGCAGATCGCCGACGAGACCGCGGCGGCCGCGGCGGCGAAAGCCCTGGAGTACATGGATCTCACGCCGGGTACCCCGCTGCGTGACGTCAAGGTCGACACCGTCTTCGTCGGGTCGTGCACCAATGGTCGGATCGAGGATCTGCGCGCTGTCGCCGACATCCTGAAGGGCCGCACCGTCGCCGAGGGAATGCGCATGCTCGTGGTGCCCGGTTCGATGCGGGTGCGTGCCCAGGCCGAATCCGAGGGCCTGGGTGAAATCTTCACCGCCGCAGGCGCCGAATGGCGACAGGCGGGGTGTTCCATGTGCCTGGGCATGAATCCCGACCAGCTGGCACCGGGCGAGCGGTGCGCGTCGACGTCGAACCGCAACTTCGAAGGCCGCCAAGGCAAGGGCGGGCGCACCCATCTGGTCTCACCGGCGGTCGCCGCGGCAACCGCGATCCGCGGCACGCTGTCCTCGCCGGCCGATCTGTAATCGCTACTCGGCCCCGCGTATCGCTCCGAACACCGAAAGGCATCTCGATGGAACCCTTCACCATCCACACCGGAATCGGTGTGCCGCTGCGCCGTAGCAACGTCGACACCGATCAGATCATCCCGGCGGTGTACCTGAAACGCGTTACGCGCACCGGATTCGAGGACGGTCTGTTCGCCGGCTGGCGGTCCGACCCGGACTTCATCCTGAACGCCGAACCGTGGAACCGGGGCTCGGTGCTCGTCGCCGGCCCGGACTTCGGCACCGGCTCGTCGCGTGAGCACGCGGTCTGGGCCCTGTCGGACTTCGGCTTTCGGGTCGTCATCTCCTCCCGGTTCGCCGACATCTTCCGCGGCAACGCCGGCAAGGCCGGCCTGGTGGCGGCGCAGGTCGAACAGTCCGATGTCGAACTGCTGTGGAAGCGGATGGAAGCCCAGCCGGGGCTGGAACTGACCGTCAGCCTTGCCGATCGAACGGTGACCGCCGGAGACCTGGTGGTGCCGTTGGCAATTGATGACTACACACGCTGGCGTCTGATGGAGGGTCTGGACGACATCGGCCTGACATTACGGCAGGTAGACACGATTTCTGAGTACGAGGCGAAGCGGCCCGACTTCAAGCCGGTAACCCTGCCCGGCTGAGCCGACGCGGCCCCAAGTGCCGCCCAAACCCCTCACGGAAACGTGTTCGCGGCGAAAAATTTTGCCAACACGTGCCGCTAATTGGCGTGGAAGATGGACGTTTTCGAATCGGACGTTTACCGTGTGGTGGTAGCTGGCCATATCACAGAAGGGGCCAGAACAGCTTGCGGAGGTTTCAATGAACAAGGCAGAGCTCATCGATGAGCTGACCAAGAAGCTCGACGCCGATCGCAAAACCGCGACTCAGGCCGTCGAGCACATCGTGGACACGATCGTGCGGGCGGTGAACAAGGGTGAGAGCGTAACGATCACCGGGTTCGGCGTCTTCGAGAAGCGGCGCCGGGCTCCGCGCGTCGCGCGTAACCCGCGGACGGGTGAGACGGTGAAGGTGCGGGCCACCTCGGTGCCGGCGTTCCGTCCGGGTGCTCAGTTCAAGGCGGTCGTCGCGGGCAAGCAGAAGCTTGCCGCCAGCGGCCCGGCGGTCAAGCGCGGCAGCGGAACTACCGGCGCGGCGAAGAAGGCTGCACCGGCCAAGAAGGCGGCGGCGAAGAAGACCGCGGCCAAGAAGGCTGCACCGGCCAAGAAGGCGGCGGCGAAGAAGACCGCGGCCAAGAAGGCTCCGGCGAAGAAGGCTCCCGCCAAGAAGACCGCAGCCAAGAAGGCTCCGGCGAAGAAGGCTCCCGCCAAGAAGACCGCAGCCAAGAAGGCTCCGGCCAAGAAGTCCGCAGCCAAGAAGGCTCCGGCGAAGAAGGCTCGGCGCTGACGCCAGATGTCCCGATTCACCCCCGGCGCTCTTCCCTCGCCGGGGGTGAATTGTTTTGTGCGGGATGGCTATCCGCGAACTACCGAATGCGCATCCGGTCGGGTCCAGCGTGCCGCGGCCCGCTGGGATAGCGCGGTGCCGCTATCCCGCGATCTGTTCGGCGTCCGGTGATCCGCGCTTCTCGTGTCGGGGCAGGGGACTGTCGATGTGATCGGCCGCGACCAGCCGGCCACGGTATGTCGTGATCACCCAGACGCTCGCCTTGCGGTTGCGCGACTTCGGCAGCTTGAGGTCGTCGTGGTCGGCCCACCAGCGCATCAGCGGTGGGATGACCTTGCCCTGGCTGCACACGGCTCGCACGCCCTCGTCACCGCGCAGGCCGTTGCGATGTTCCAGGGCCAGCTCGCGAATCCGGTCGTGCGCCGCCGCGGGGTCACCGCGATAGGCTTCCTCGGAGAGGTCGGGTTCGATGACGATGCCCGAATCCAGTAGCGCGGCCATCGGTTCGAGGGTCTGTTCGCAACGCAACCGGGGTGCGCTGGAGAGCCGGTCGACGCCGAAGGCGACCAGCAGCGGAACCAGCGCGTCCGCTTGCGCCCGGCCCTCGGCGTCCAGCGGCCGAAGCCGATCGTCGCCGACGTAGCGTGACCGCTGCCCGGCTTTCGCGTGCCGTACCAGCAGCATGGTGTCAACGCCGTTGGGTAGCCGAGTGAACTCGGCCATCACCCGCCGGTCGGGTCGGTAACTCAGCAGTCGCCCGGCCCGGTCGGCCGGCACCCAGCGCAGGGCGTCAACCTCGTGGTTGACGGCGAAGTCACCGCCGATGGATTCCGCGGCCCAATACCGCACGTGCTTGCGCGCGTTCGGCAGATCATAGGAGATGTCGGCGAGGTACCGGCCCAGCCGCGCCTCGTGCCCGGTCTCCTCGGCGATCTCCCGAACCGCGGCGGACACCAGTGTCTCGCCTCGCTCGACCTTGCCCTTGGGAAGTGACCAATCGTCGTATCGCGGCCGGTGGATCAGCGCTACTTCGATCTCGTCGCCCGAATGTCGCCACAGGACTCCGCCCGCGGCATGTACCGTCTTGCGTGTCGTTGACTTCAACATCGAGCCCGATCTTAAAGCGGCAATGTCACGAGCCGGGCATCGGTGAATACCGCACCGCTATCGGTAGGGCTTGCCCTGCGAACTCCACGGGTCACGCGCCAATGTCGTGTCGTCGGTCACGGCGCATCATCTGCCGCTGGTGATCTCGCACTTCCTCGCCCGCGGCGGGCGAGGCCACCCAACTGCCGTCGGAACCCAGGATCCAGCACCGGGTGCGCGGGTCGAGGGCGGACGCGAAAATGTCGCCGAGTTCGGCGGTCAGCCGCTCATCGCGAACCTGCGCCATCACCTCCACGCGCCGGTCAAGATTGCGATGCATCATGTCCGCGCTGCCGATCCAGTATTCGTTCTGCGCGCCGAAGTGCAGAATGCGCGAATGCTCCAGGAACTGGCCCAGGATCGAACGGACGGTGATGTTATCGCTGACCCCGGGCATTCCCGGCCGCAGTGCACAGATGCCGCGCACCACTACCTCCACCGGCACCCCGCTCTGGGATGCGCGGTAGAGGGCGTCGATCACTTGCTCGTCGACAAGAGCGTTGGCCTTCAGACGAATCCGGGCCCGCGGATCGCCGCCGCGGTGCAACTCGATCTCGCGGTTGATGCGTTCGATGATGCCGGCTCGAATGCCGTGCGGGGCCACCAGAATATTGCGGTACTCCTGCTTGCGCGAGTAGCCGGTGAGGGTGTTGAACAGATCGGTGAGATCGGCGCCGATGTCGGGAGCTGCGGTGAGCAGGCCCACGTCCTCGTACAGCCGCGCGGTCTTGGGGTTGTAATTGCCCGTCCCGATATGGCAGTACCGCCGGATGGTTGAGCCTTCGCGACGCACCACCAGGCAGGTCTTGCAGTGCGTCTTGAGGCCGACCAGTCCGTACACGACGTGCACACCGGCCTGCTCGAGTTGCCTGGCCCACTTGATATTCGCCTGTTCGTCGAACCGGGCCTTGATCTCGACCAGCGCGACCACCTGCTTGCCCGCCTCGGCCGCGTCGATGAGCGCGTTGACGATCGGCGAATCACCCGACGTCCGGTACAGCGTCTGCTTGATAGCGAGTACCTGCGGATCGGCCGCCGCTTGCTCGATGAAGCGCTGCACGCTGGTCGAGAACGAGTCGTACGGATGATGCACCAGGACATCGCCGTCCCGCAGCGTGGAGAACACGCTCTTCGGGGTTTCCCGTTCGCCGAACGCGGGATGCGTCGCCGGCACGAACGGACGGTCCTTGAGTGTCGGCCGGTCCAGTGCGCCCACCTCGAAGAGGGACGACAGGTCCAGCAGGCCGGGCACCTCGATGACGTCGGCGGGATCGACGTCCAACTCCCGCAAGAGCAGTTCGAGCATGTGCTCGCTCATGTCGTCGGCGACCTCGAGCCGGACCGGAGAGCCGAACCGCCGTCGGGCCAGCTCGCGTTCGAGCGCCTGCAGCAGATCCTCGTCGCGGTCCTCTTCGACCTCGAAATCGGCGTTCCGGGTGATGCGGAACGCGTGGTGTTCCACGATCTCCATGCCTGGGAACAGGTGCTCCAGGTTGGCCGCGATCAGATTCTCCATCGGCAGCAAGATGACCTGCGCGGGTCCAGTCCCGTTGGTCGACGGCGACCCGTTGGCCGACGACGACTTTGCCGACGGCGGCCGCGGCATCAGCTTGTCCACGCGGACGAACCGGTTCACATTGTCGGGCACCTTGACTCGGGCGAAATGCTCGCCGCCCTCGCTCGCATCGGTCACCGTCACCGCCAGGTTGAGCGACAGCCCGCTGATATAGGGGAAAGGATGCGCGGGGTCCACCGCGAGCGGCGTCAGGACCGGAAAGACCTCCTCGTGGAAGTACTCGACCATGCGGTCTTGCTGCTCGCGGGTCAATTCCGCCCAGGTGACGACGTGGATTCCGTTGTCCGCCAACGCAGGGCGCACCGAGTCGAGGAACACCCGGGCGTGTCGGTCGGCGAGAGTCTGTGTCCGGCCGGCGATCCGCAGCAGTTGCTCGCGCGGCGACAGTCCGTCCGCGGAGCGCACCGACAGTCCGGTCTCGTCGCGGCGTTTGAGTCCGGCGACCCGGACCATGAAGAACTCGTCCAGATTGGACGCGAAGATCGCCAGGAACTTGGCGCGTTCGAGGAGCGGCAGCGAGGTGTCTTCGGCGAGGGCAAGCACGCGCGCGTTGAAGTCGAGCCAGCTCAGCTCGCGATTGAGGTAGCGGTCGTCGGGCAGATCCGCGGATTCGTCGGGCGCCAGGGTTGCCGCGGGCGGCGCGCCCGGGATCGCGGTGACCGGTTGGGTTGCGGTGTCGTCGGCAGTGCTCACGAACCAATCATGACGCATCGGCGTGTCCGGTGACACCGTTGGCCGGTGGCCGCCCGGCGGCAGCGTCGTCGGCGATGCCCAGCACCGCCCGTGTGTGGCGTCCGACCCCGAGACGCAGTGCGGCGCGCAGATCCTCGACGGTGTCTACATCGGTGCGGACATCCGGCCAGCGTTGCCGTGTCGGATCGAGATCGTCGGCGCCCGCACGGCGGTGCGCATGCGCCGAGGACGGGCCGAAGCTCGGTGGTTCACGCAGGTCCACCGGGCGGATGAGGAGGGCGGTGCCGTCGCCGCCGCGGTCGGCGACCATCGCCAGCCGCCGGGGGATCCCCACGGCGAGAATCTCGCGGAGGCTGTCCGGGCGCGCGGCTGGTAGGTCGGCCTGCACCAGAAGCACCGTGTGCGCGTCGGGGGCGAGGACGCGAGCGACCTCGCTGCCCTGCGACAGCGCACGGTTCAATGTCGGAGCGTCGTCGGATTCGCGCTCCCCATGTGCGCCGACCGCGGCGGCAGCGGTGAGCACCGCGTCGTCCGGGGTCACCACGACGACACGGTCGATTCCTGCCGCACGCACGGATTCGACCGTGTCGGACAGCATCGCGATCACCAGGTCACGGCGCCGGGCCGGCACTGTGTCGTCGAGGCGGGTGCCGAGGTTAGGGGTGTCGCCGTACGTCGTGAGGCGATCAAGGTTCTCGGCCAGCCGGGTCTTGGCCGCATCGAGGCTCTTCACCGCGAGCACCGCGACGACACCGCCGTCGGCGACCGATCGCGGAGCGCGGTCGGGCGAGGCTGCTCGGGACGTCATCGGACCATGATGGGCCATGGCTCCATGATCGCTGACGCCGCGCTGCACGGGCCGGCGGCGGTTGTCGAATCGCCGGGACCGCCGGTCGCGGACGGCTAGGGTTGGGGGTCATATCGGCGCCGACGAAGGGATATGACGTGCGTGCTGCGGTGATGGGTGCCGGTTCCTGGGGGACTGCGACGGCCAAGGTGCTGTGCGATGCCGGTACCGAGACGGTGATGTGGGCGCGGCGGCCCGACCTGGCGGACACGATCACCAACGAGCACACCAACCCCGACTATCTCCCCGGTATCTCCCTGCCGGAATCGCTGACGGCGTCGAGCTCGATCGAGGACGTGCTGCCGGGTGCGGACATCGTGGTCTGCGGGGTACCGTCCCAATCGCTGCGGCAGAATCTGGCGGGCTGGACCGACCACATCGACGCGGACGCCTCACTGGTGTCGCTGGCGAAGGGCATCGAGACCGGCACGCTGTTGCGGATGACCGAGGTGATCGCGGAGGTCACCGACGTCGCGGCGGACCGGATCGCGGTACTCAGTGGGCCGAACCTGGCTCGCGAGGTGGCCGAGGGGCAGCCCGCGGCGACCGTCATCGCCTGCTCGGACGAGGAGCGGGCCAAGGCGCTGCAGGGGGCGTTCGCCACCGGTTACTTCCGGCCCTACACCAACACCGACGTGATCGGCTGCGAGGTCGGGGGCGCGGTGAAGAACGTGATCGCGCTCGCCTGCGGCATGGCCAGCGGTGTGGGCTTCGGCCAGAACACGCTGGCCACCATCATCACTCGTGGATTGGCCGAGACGATGCGGTTGGGCGTGGCGTTGGGGTCGGAGACCGAGACGCTCGCCGGCCTTGCCGGAATCGGCGACCTCGTCGCCACCTGTTCCTCGCCGCTGTCGCGAAATCGCACCTTCGGCGCGCGCCTCGGTGAGGGAGCCACGATGGAGGAGGCGCAGGCCGCGACCAACGGCCAGGTCGCCGAGGGAGTCAAGTCGTGCACGTCGGTGCGGGCACTCGCCGAGAAGCATGAGGTGCCGATGCCGCTGACCCAGGCCGTGCACCAGGTGTGTCACGAGGGCCAGTCGGTCAACGACGCGATCAGCTCGCTCCTCGGTCGGCGGGTCAAGCCCGAGTTCGAGCGAGGCTGACTCCGTCGACCCTCACCCGGATCGGCGGCAGTCGCGCCGACTCACCCCAGCGGAATCGGGGGCGCGATAACGGATTCCGGACTCACCCGAAGTCGAGCGGGGCGCGGGGCAGCGTGCGGTCGATCACCGCGGAGACGTCACTGATGGGCGCGTTGCCGGCGTTGACCGGAATCCAGATCGCCACGTACGGACGGTGATCGACGGCGACGAACGCCTGTCCCGAGCCCTGGATGTTGTCGCTGAGGAACCACTGGACGGGAAAGACCTCTTGCAGCGCACTCGACGTCGTCAACTCGGCGGGTCGGGTGACCCCACAGCGCACCGTCAACGGGCCACCTGCACGCGTCGAGCCCCAGCTGGCCTGTGCTCCCTCGATCTGCTTGGCGTCGAAGCCGGTGAATCGATCCGGTAGCGCGGCAAGGAACTTCGCGCATTCTGCTGGAGCGGAGGACTCCGCGGCATAGGACTGGATGGGCGTGTCACCCGCGTTGTCGGGGGTTTTCACCGCGGCGAACGCGATGAACCCGACGAGCACCATGATCGGGATGGTGACCAGCGTGGCGATCAGCGCGGGGCTCAGTCGACCACCCCCGTCGTCGTAGGAGGCGTGTCGGTCGGGAGCGTTCCGGTCACTGGCGGTCGTACCGGTGCTGTTTCGGTCGGTGCTGTTTCCGTCAGCGTCGGTCCGGTCAGCGTCGGTCCGGTCAGCGTCGGTCCGGTCACCGTCGGTCCGACCGCTCTTCTTTCGGGCGCTGTCGTCCCGATCGTCGCCGGTCGGATCGTCGGCAGGGTCTCCAGGTCGCACGACAGCCACCCTAGAGGAACGCCCGGGACCCGGAGCGTGCCCGGTCGTCGCGTCCGGCGGAGCGCCGGATCGGCCGACGGCGCTTAGGTCCGCTCGCTCGGTCGTCCGGTGTCGGGCACGACCGGACAGGTCAGGGTGCGGGTAATGCCGTCCACCTGCTGGATCGTCGGGACCACGTCCCGGTTGAGCTGCGTGGCATCGGCGGCGTCGACCCGGACGATGACGTCGTACGGCCCGCTGACCTCCTCGGCGGAGGCGACGCCGGGAATCTCCGCAATGGTTGCCGCGACCAGTGCGGCCCGCCCGACCTCGGTCTGGATCAGTATGAATGCCTGAACCACGCCCATCCCTTTCCCGACCGGTCGTCGTATCCGGATTACCTACACTGTGCAGCAGCACGCGGCGATCTCGCGTGCGCTGCCCATAGAGGCTGGCACATAGTGTCTCCGACATCCGCGCGCGGGGCGACTTCAGGAGAATTCGGACACCGATGACAACCGGCGACGACTCAGCGACGATCGCATCGTCGGAGGCCGCCCGAACCGTCGGCGAGGTGGGGGAGCGCCGCGTCATCGAACTGCTGACGCGGGCGGCCCTCGCCGCCTCCGATGAGTCGACCGCCGAGGTGCCCTCCGACGTCGGGCCGGTGGACGCCGGGCCGTCGGCCGGTAGCGCCGACGCGAGTGGCGATTCGCGGCGCCGATTCGCCGACGACATCGTCGTCGGCTCGGGAGACGACGCGGCCGTCTTCGACGTCGGGGGGCCGACCGTGATCAGCGTCGACACCGCGGTCGAGGGCCGCCATTTCCGGTTCGACTGGTCGGAAGCACGCGATATCGGTGCGCGCGCCGTGGTGCAGAGCGCCGCCGACATCGCCGCGATGGGCGGGCGCACGGTCGGGGTCGTGGTCTCGGTCGGTTGCCCGTCGACGACGGTCGTCGGTCTGCTGCTGGGGCTCAACGACGGCATCGTGACGGCGGCCCATCGGCTCGGTGCGCGGGTGCTCGGAGGCGACCTCGTCGAGTCAGGCGAGGTGGTGTTGAGCGTCACGGCCGTGGGGGCAATGGACGGTCGGACGCCGGTCGCACTCACCGGGGCGGTTGTCGGGGATGTGCTCGCGGTCAGCGGTCCGCTGGGGGCAGGTGCGGCTGGACTGGCGGTGCTGACCGAGCGGGCGACGAAGGGACGCTCGACCTGGTCGATTCCAGAGGGGCCGGATGCGGACGTGGTTGCGGCCTATCGGCTGCCTCATCCCGATCTGGCTCAAGGGATTGACGCGGCTCGAGCCGGTGCGCACGCCATGACCGACATCTCCGACGGGCTGATCGAAGAACTGGTCACCATGGCGAAAGCGTCTGGTGTTCGACTGTCGGTAGACGGCGCTCGCGTCCCGCGTACCGACGCGGTGACCGAGGTAGCGCGTCGGCTGAACGTCGACGCCGACGCCTGGGCGCTCACCGGGGGTGAGGACCACGAGTTGCTCGCCGCGTTCGCGCCTGGAACGGTGCCCGCCGGATGGACGGAGATCGGGTCGGTGCTCGCCGGAAACGCCGAGGGCGCAGGAACGGTCGAGGTCGACGGGCACGGCGTGGACGGCCTGAGCGGATGGCAGTCCTTCGGGCCCGCCGACGGCACGCGAGGTTGATAACAGGCGGGGTTGAGAGCAGGCGGGGTTGAGAGCAGGCGCGGTTGAGAGCAGGTGCGGTTGAGAGCAGGCGCGGTTGAGAGGGAAGACCGGACGGCGCCGGGCGGGGCGTCGGTGATTAGATCGGGGGATGGCGATCTATGCGCTCGACGATCGTGAGCCGACGCTCGGCCGCGACGTCTATATCCACCCGGACGCGACGGTCATCGGTGCGGTGACGTTGGGGGACGGGGTGTCGGTGTGGCCCGGCGCGGTGATGCGCGCCGACTACGGCACGATCACCGTCGGTGCACGCACCAACATCCAGGACGGCACCGTGATTCATTGCACCCCGATCGATCCGACGGTCATCGGAGCCAACTGCGTGATCGGCCACAACGCACATGTCGAGGGAGCGACCATCGGCGACGGGTGTCTGATCGCGTCCGGTTCGGTGGTGCTCAACGGGTCGACCGTCGGCGACGGCGCCATTGTCGGTGCCGGTGCGGTGGTGCCGTTCAGGTTCACGGTGCCCGCGCGGCGGATGGCGCTCGGGGTGCCCGCCCGGGTGCGCGAGGACTACGAGGTCGACGACGGCCACACCGACCTCAATGTCGAGATGTACTTCCAGAACGCCCAGCACTACCGCGCGAATCTGCGCCGGCTCGACTGACGGAGGTGGCCGTGGCCTCGACGACACCGAAACCGCTTGCCGAGCTTGTCGATCCAGGCTGGGCACAGGCCCTGGAGCCGGTCGCACCCGCGGTTGCGGAAATGGGTGCCTTTCTCCGCGGCGAACTCGCCGACGGTCGTGGATACCTGCCCGCGGGCCCGAATGTGTTGCGGGCCTTCACCCAGCCGTTCGCCGACGTACGGGTGCTGATCGTCGGGCAGGATCCGTACCCGACGCCGGGACACGCGGTCGGGCTGAGTTTCTCGGTGGCGCCTGATGTTTCACCGATCCCGCGGTCGCTGGCCAACATCTACCGGGAGTACAGCGACGATCTCGGATATCCGCAGCCGGCGAATGGTGACCTGACGCCGTGGTCGCGGGCGGGTGTCCTGCTGCTCAATCGAGTACTGACGGTGGCACCCGGCCAACCCGCGTCACATCGCGGAAAGGGTTGGGAGACAGTCACCGAACACGCGATCAAGGCTCTGGTCGGCCGCGACGAGCCGCTGGTCGCCATCCTCTGGGGCCGTCATGCCGCCGAGCTACAACGGTGGATGCCCGATGTTCCGGCGATCCTGTCGCCGCACCCCTCTCCGCTGTCGGCGAGTCGGGGGTTCTTCGGGTCGCGCCCGTTCAGTCGAGCCAACGCGGCACTGGCGGAACTCGGTGCGGAGCCGGTGGATTGGCGCCTTCCGTCCTGAGTGGGAGGGCGCACGGTCGCCGAGGTATCCGGCTGCTTTCCGCTGGTTGAGTAGCCGCGAGGAACGAGCGGCGTATCGAAACCAGCACCGATCGAGCGAGGTTCCCGCTGGTTGAGTAGCCGTGAGGGACGAGCGGCGGATCGAAACCAGCGTCGGCGCAAGGCAACACCGGAGGTCGAGCCCTCGTTCGCTGCTCGAAATCGATCGACATTGTGCCCGGTTACCGGGCACAATGTCGATGGATTCGCGGGTGGCTTCGACACGTCCGCGGGCGACGGTGGTTTCGATACGCGACTCGCTTCGCTCCTCGCTACTCAACTACCGAGGGGCCGCCCACCGCTGCGGCCCTCCGCCGATCGAGCATCCGCGAGACACCTCCGCTGGTTGAGTAGTCCGAATCCCCTGGCACTGGACGTCTCTCCGCTGGTTGAGTAGTCCGAATCCCCTGGGACTAGACGTCTTCCCGCTGGTTGAGTAGCCGCGAGGTACGAGCGGCGGATCGAAACCAGCGCCGGCGCAAGGCAACACCGGAGGTCGAGCCCTCGTTCGCTGCTCGAAATCGATCGACATTGTGCCCGGTTACCGGGCACAATGTCGATGGATTCGCGGGTGGCTTCGACACGTCCGCGGGCGACGGTGGTTTCGATACGCGACTCGCTTCGCTCCTCGCTACTCAACCACCGAGGGGCCCGCGTGCCGCGCCGTAATCCGGGCGGCGCTTCTCGACGAACGCGTTGACGCCCTCGACACCCTCTGCGCTCGCGGACAGCGTCGATATCGAATGCGCCTCCGCCGCAAGCTGTTCGGGGAGCGTCGAGGTGGCAGATGCGGTGAGCAGACGCCGGGTGGCGGTGAGCGCACCCCGCGGTCCGGCGGCGATCTGGTCGGCGACCGCTTGGGCGCGATCGGCGACCTCGGCGTCGTCGACCACCTCGCCGAGCACTCCGAGGGCGAGGGCGGTCTCGGCATCGAGAATCTCGTCGGTCAGCAGGATGCGCCGGGCGCG
Organism: Gordonia sinesedis; assembly: GCA_039527305.1. GTDB lineage: Bacteria > Actinomycetota > Actinomycetes > Mycobacteriales > Mycobacteriaceae > Gordonia > Gordonia sinesedis. The sequence continues at coordinate 270,594 of BAAAJU010000005.1, forward strand.
CGCGGCCCCGACCGTACGGGGCAGGGTCCAGGTCATTCCGCCGTCCGGAGAGAGCCCGATTCCGAGATATGCCGGCCGCAGTCGCGTCGACGTACCGCCGACGGCGACATCGGCGTACAACACCAAGCTCATTCCGGCGCCCGCCGCCCACCCCGACACCGCAGCCACGACGGGTCGGTCGGCCGCGACCAGAGCCTGGATGAAGCCGTGGAAACTGTCGGCCAGCGACCGGAGGTGATCGGGCCTGTGGTCGGCGGCGGCGAAGCCACGGACGTCACCGCCCGCGCAGAAGTTGGGACCGTCGCCCGCCAGCAGGATTGCGCCCGCGTCTCGTTCGCCGCGCGCAACCTCGTGCAGCGCCTGCGTGCCCGCGGTCATGGCGGCAGGGTTCAGCGAGGTGCCCGCGGCAGCGGAGGACACCGCGATCCGCAGCACCCCGCCGCCGATGTCACGGACCAGGCCGTCGGTCGGGGAGACGGCGGTCGCGGAACCGGACGAAGTTGTGGGTGGCGTCATGACAGGCACCCTAACCCGGGCACGCAAAAAACCCGACCCCGGTGCCGAGTGAATGCTCGGTCGGGATCGGGTCGTGCGCTCCGTGGCAGGCCACGGACATACAGGCGCGTCAGACGGAGGTGGTCTTGCCCGCCTTCAGGCACGAGGTGCACACGTTCATCCGCTTCCGGTTGCCCGGGGCGACCTCGACGCGGACCGACTGGATATTCGGATTCCACCGGCGATTGGTGCGGCGGTGCGAGTGCGAAACGGACTTGCCGAAGCCCGGACCCTTGCCGCAGACGTCACAGACGGCAGCCATTGTCGAACTCCCTTGATTAGGTGGGTGGATAGTGCTCGGTTCCATTGTCGGCCGCGGCCAGATCGGGCGAAATCGCGGGGCGACGCGTCGATATATGGCCGCGTGCGCGGCAAGGCAACCCTGCAAGGATAGCGGTGCGCAGCCGATGCGGCAAAATCCCGGCTGGCTCCGTTCCCGCGGGCGAGGCGCCTCCACGTCGTGTCGCCGCTGCCGAGTAATCTCGACCACAGTTTCGCGACCGCGGATCGGTGCGCCAGGCCCGCTCGTCCTGCCGCGCACGCGCGGCGCGGTCGTACCTGAGGCGACAGACGGGAGGGCAGTCCACCATGACCACGTCCTCCGATGATGCGACGGTCGCCGCCTCCGCCACCACCGTCTCCGACAGCGCAGGCAGCAGCATCGCAACCGCCGAGACCGCGGACGCACGCGCGTTCACCATCCACCCACAACTGATCCGCGACTGGGCACACACCGTCGTCGCCGGGCTTGATGCGTTGCGCGGCGAGATCAACGACCTCAACGTCTTCCCGATCCCGGACTCGGACACGGGCAGCAACATGCTGTTCACCATGCAGGCGGCCACCGATGCCGCGGACGCGCTCCCTACCGACGCCGATGTCACCAGGGTGCTCCGGGCTCTCGCCGACGGTGCGGTCGGTCAGGCCCGCGGCAACTCCGGGATCATCCTGTCCCAGGTGCTCGTCGGGCTCGCCGACGCCGCCGAGATCGCCGGGGCCGAACTGACGTTCTCCCAGCTCGTCGGCTCCGGTCTGCGGCTCGGTTCCCTCGCGGCCAGCCGGGCGGTCAGCGAGCCACGCGAAGGCACTGTCCTCACCCTGATCCGCGTCTCGGCGGAGGCTGCGGCCGCGCACGCGTCCGACTCGCCCGCCGACCTCGCCCGGGTCATCGCCGACGACTGTGCCGACGCCCTCGAACGCACGCCGGAACAACTCGCCGAACTGGCGACCGCCGGGGTCGTCGACGCCGGCGGTCGCGGTTATCTCGCGTTGTTGGACGCCCTGGTCGCGGTGCTCACCGGGGTCGAGAACCGGCGCAGGCGTTATCGGGGCACCCTCACCGGTGGTGGCCAGCCCGGCCATCCCGCGGCCGACGGATGCACCGGATCGACCGAGATGGACTTCGAGGTCATGTACCTGCTGACCACGGCCGTCGCCGATGAGATCGCGGTGCTCCGCGACCGGCTCGACGAGCTGGGCGATTCGATCGTCATCGTCGGCGACAGTTCGGCGGGTGACGGGGAGCGCTTCTCCGTGCACGTGCACACCAACGAGCCGGGGGCTGCGGTCGACGCGGGCCTGTCCGCGGGAACGATGTCGGACGTGCGGATCAGCTGTTTCGCGCTGGATGCGATCCGCGCGAACGTCGATACCGCCGAGCCGCCGCCGAGGTATCAGCGCGCGGTGGTGGCCGTCGTCTGCGGGGACGGGGCCGCCGAGCTGTTCACCGAGGCCGGGGCGTCGGTGGTGCGCGCCGATGACGGGCTCACCGCGGATGCGCTCGCCGCCGCCATCCGCGCGACCGACGCCGCCCACGTGATCGTGATGGCGAACGGGGCGATCTCGTCCCAGGATCTGATCAGCGTGACCACCGAGGTCCGCTCGGCACAACGCTCGGTGGTGTCGTTGCCGACGTCGTCGATGGCGCAGTGCCTGGCTGCGCTCGCGGTGCACGATCCCAGCGAGAACGCCGACGCCGACGCCTACGCGATGGCCGAGGCGGCCGCCGGCGCCCGGTGGGGCTCGCTGCGGGTCGCTGACACCAAGATCATGACCCTGGCCGGCACCACCGAGGTCGGCGATGTGCTCGGCCTGATCGGTTCCGACGTCCTGGTCATCGCCCCCGACCAGGCCGGGGCGGCCTCTGCCCTGCTCGACCTGATGCTCGCCACCGGCGGCGAGATGGTCACCGTCCTGGCCGGCGATGGTGTCGACTCCGGCGCGCTGGACTCGATCGCCGAGCAGATGCGCCGCAACTACGCCGGTGTCGAACTGACGGTGTATCGCACCGGGCAAGCACAGGACCTGATCGAGGTCGGGATCGAATAGTGGTCGCGCTCGCTGACTCGCTCGCCGAGGTGCTCGAACCCCGCGCAGTGGAGGGCCTGGATTCACTCGGGGTGACGACCGTCGGTGAGTTACTGCGCTATGCCCCCCGGCGGTACGTCCGTCGCGGACAACTCTCCCAAGAGCAGGCGCTACAGGAGGGGGAGTGGATCACCGTCGTCGGCCGGATCGGCAAGGCGTCGTTGATCCCGATGCGCAAACGCAGCGGGAAATTCCTGAAGGTCACCGTCAGCGACGGCAACCACACCTACGAGGTGAGCTTCTTCAACCCGAGGTACATCCAACGAGTGCTGAAACCCGGAACCCGGGTGATGCTCGCCGGCACGGTCAAGTTCTACCGCGGGCAGCCGCAACTAACCCACCCGGAGTGGGTGGTGCTGCCCGAACTCGACACCGACATCGAGAAGGTCATCGGCTCCGACATGCTGACCGAAATGTATGCGGTGGAGCAGCAGGTCGTCGCGGGAGACGACGGCCCGACCGAGCACCAGCGGCTCGCCCAGTTCGACCGGCCGATCATCCCGATGTACCCGGCGAACCGGAACATTCAGTCCTGGGACATCTGGGGCGCGATCCAAGAGGTCCTGGAGAAGGTCGGGCCGCTGGACGAGGCGTTGGACGACGGCGAACGGTCGCGCCGCGGACTGGTGACCACCGACGAGGCCATCCGGGCGGTGCACCTGCCGGAGTCGGAGGACGAGATCTCCGCTGCTCGCGAACGGCTGAAATTCGATGAGGCGCTGGCGATTCAGCTCGTGCTCGCCCAGCGCCGGCTCGCCGGCCGGGGAGAGTCGGCGCCGGCGTGCCCACATGTGCCGGGTGGTCTCGAGGACGCACTGCGCGAACGCCTGCCGTTCACCCTGACCGACGGCCAGCAGGCGGTGATCGGCGAGATCGGTGCCGCGCTCGGCAAAGGCGAACCGATGAGCCGGTTGCTGCAGGGAGAGGTCGGTTCCGGTAAGACGCTCGTGTCGTTGCTGGCGATGCTGCGAGTGGTCGACAACGGACATCAGTGCGTCCTGATGGCGCCTACCGAAGTGCTTGCCGCCCAACACTATCGAACCATCACCACGATGCTCGGCAACCTTGCCGCAGGGGGTGAACTCGGCGCCGCCGACGGTGCCACGCAGGTCGCCCTGCTGACCGGGTCGATGAAGACCAAGGGCAAACGGCAGACCCTGCTCGACGTGGTCACCGGCACCGCGGGGATCGTCGTCGGTACGCATGCCCTGCTGGAGGAGAACGTCGAGTTCTTCGACCTCGGCATGGTCGTCGTGGACGAACAGCACCGTTTCGGCGTCGAACAGCGCGACGTCCTCCGCGGTCGCGGACGCGACGGGCTGCTGCCGCACTTCCTGGTGATGACGGCGACCCCGATTCCGCGAACGGTGGCGATGACCGCGTTCGGCGACCTCGACACGTCGGTGCTCACCGAACTGCCGCGCGGTCGGCAGCCGATCGCCACCTCGGTTGTGCCGTCCCGCAACGAGCGCTGGGTGGACCGGGTGTGGGCGCGCGCCGACGAGGAGATCGAGGCCGGCCGCCAGGTGTACGTGGTGTGCTCCCGGATCGGCGATACACCCGACGTCCGCGCCGACGGAACGGACAATGCCGCAGCGCACACGACGTCGGTGCTCGACCAGTTCGAGGAGCTGCGCGCCGGACCGCTGGGCCACCGCCGCATCGAGATGCTGCACGGGCGGATGCCCGCCGACGAGAAGAACGCCGTGATGGATGCCTTCGGCCGCGGGGAGATCGACATTCTGGTGTCCACCACGGTGATCGAGGTCGGCGTCGACGTACCGAACGCAACGATGATGGTCATCGTCGACGCCGAGCGGTTCGGCGTCAGCCAGCTGCATCAGCTCCGCGGCCGTGTCGGCCGTGGCCAGCACCCCGGCGTCTGCCTGCTCATGACCTCCTCCCCGGAGATTTCGCAGGCGATGGAACGACTTCGGGCGGTCGAGGCGTCCAATGACGGGTTCGAATTGGCCCGCGTGGACCTCCAGCAACGAAGGGAGGGAGATGTCCTCGGTTCGCTCCAGTCCGGCGGCACGTCGTCGCTGCGCTTCCTCTCGTTACTCGACGACGCCGACGTCATCTCCGATGCGCGGGACTTCGCCGAGGTCGTGGTCGGCGACGACCTCACCCTGGTCGACCATCGGCCGCTCGCCGATCTCGTGGACGCGATACTGGCTCCGCAGAAGATTCGCTACCTGGACAAGTCGTAGCGGCACCGCCGCCGCGCGACCCGCCTGGTCCAGGCGGCGGTGGGCACTGCTCGCCGGCGTGGTGGCCTCCGCGGTGTTCGTGGCGTGGACGACCGTCCGGACCGACACCGCCGTGCCGCCCAGACTGCACGCGGCGGCGCAGGCGGCGGCGCGTGCCCTGGCGACGATCCCGGTCGTGCCCGGCCGGCCGGATCGCCCGGACTACCAGCGATCCGCCTTCGGCACCGCGTGGGCCGACGCGGTGTCGGTGACCGACGGCCGCAACGGATGCGATACCCGCAACGACATCCTGGCCCGCGATCTCACCGACATCCGGCGGGGCCCGGTGACCAGTTGTCCGCGTGCGGTTCTCACCGGGGAACTGCGCAGTCCGTACACCGGCCGGTTCGTCGTCTTCCGTCGCGACCGCGCCGCCGGAGCAGTCCAGATCGACCACATCGTGCCGCTGGCCTACGCCTGGGACCTGGGCGCGTGGTCGTGGCCGCCGGACCGGCGACAGAACTTCGCCAACGACCCGGCGAACCTGGTGGCGGTGGATGCCGCGTCGAATCAGGATAAGAGTGACGCCGGGCCGGGGGAGTGGATGCCACCGGAACGGAACTTCCACTGCCAGTACGCCATTCAGTTCGTGGCGATTACCCGCGGGTACGGGTTGGCGGTGGATGAGCCGTCCCGGCGCATCCTCGCCGGCACGCTGGCCGGTTGCTGAGCAGCGTGCCGGTCAGGCCGGCGGCATCAGTACCGAATCGATGAGGTACACCGTCGCATTCGCGGTCTTCACTCCGCCGCACACCACCGATGCATTGCCCACCTTCAGGTCGTTACCCGACCCGGACACGGTGACGTTCTGGCCTTCCAACGTCTTGTGGTCGCCGACAACCTGATTCGGTGCCAGCTGACCCGACACCACGTGGTACGTCAGGATCTTCGTCAGCAGTGCCGAGTCGGTCTTGAGCTTGTCGATGGTGGCCGGGTCGACCTTGGCGAACGCGTCATCGGTGGGGGCAAAGACCGTGTACTGCCCGTTGTTCAGCGTGTCCACCAGGTTCACCTGCGGGTTCAACTGGCCGGACACCGCCTGCGTCAACGTCTTGAGCAGCGGGTTATTGGAGGCGGCGGTGGCCACCGGTGCCGTCGCCATCCCACCCACCGAACCCGGACCGGCCGGATTGGCCTGCGCATAGGCAGCGCATCCGGGCCCGACCAGCGCGGCTGGACTCGCCGACTCGCTGCCGGCCATCTCCGACGCGGTCGTCATCGAGCTGGCGGAGCCGCCGTCGCTACTCGAATCGTTGGAACAGCCGGCGAGTACGCCGACCGCGAGTGCCATCGAGGAAGCGGCAACCGCGAACCGGCGGGTCTTGGTGATACGCATGATCGATCCCATCTGTCGGTGGGCGAGCCGAGTGGCCCGCCTCACACGAGGATTCGGTGCCTACACGTTTCCGGATGGGTCCGTATCCGAACTCGATCGATTCCGTCGTGGTCGCCGCCCGCCGAGATCTGTTCCGACGTGGACCCATCCGACGGCGTGGCCGCTCCGAATGACCGGCAGATGCCGAACAACCGGCAGACGCCGAAGTCTGTAGCGGCGCAACCGGCCAGAGAGGGAGCATGCCGATTACCACCGAGATCCGTTGGCGCGCTGCCGTGATCGGTGTCCTCGCTACCGTCGCCGGACTGTCGGTCGGTGAGCTGGCGGCCTCCGCGATCACGCCACTCGCGTCACCGTTTCGTGCGGTGGGCGCGTTGCTGGTCGACCGGTCGCCGGCAGCCATGCGCGAGTTCGCGATCGAGACATTCGGCACCGCGGACAAGACCGCGTTGTTCGTCGGTATCGGGCTGGCTCTGCTGGGAGTGGCCGCGCTCGCGGGCGTGCTGCAGGCACGTCGGCCACCGCTGGGTGCCCTCGTCGTCGTGGCCGTCGGATGCGTCGGGGTGTACGCCAGCCTCACCCGACCGACTGCGTCGGCGAGCTACGCACTTCCGTCGATCCTCGCCGCGGCGACCGCGACAATCCTGCTCGTCGGGTTGTGCCGCAACGCCGTTCGTCCGCGGTCCAGCAGTGCCACGGGCTGGAACCGCAGGCGATTCCTCGCCGCGAGCGCAGCGCTGGCCGGCGTGGTGGTCCTGACGCACGCCGTCGCGCGCACGCTCAGCCGGGCCGCCGATGCGGTCACCGACCGGTCCGGGCTACGGCTACCGACCCCGCAGGAGCCGGCGGCACCGATCCCGGCGGGAACCGAGGTGCGCGCTGACGGCGTCACCCCATTCCTGACCGCCAACGACCGCTTCTACCGCATCGACACCGCGCTGCAGGTGCCGCGGGTGCGTACCACCGACTGGCGGTTACGCATTCACGGCATGGTCGACCGCGACGTGACGCTGTCGTGGGACGACCTCGTCGCCCGGCCGATGATCGAGCGGATCGTCACCCTGACGTGTGTGTCCAACGAGGTCGGCGGCGATCTGGCCGGCAACGCCCGCTGGCTCGGCACCCCGATGCGTGATCTCCTCGACGAGGTCGGCATCCGGCCGGGCGCCGACATGCTGCTGTCGACGAGCGTGGACGGCTGGACGTCGGGGACGCCGCTGTCGGCGCTCACCGACGGGCGCGACGCGATGCTCGCGATCGGCATGAACGGCTCGCCGCTGCCGTTCGAGCACGGGTACCCGGTCCGGCAGGTGGTCACCGGACTCTACGGTTTCGTCTCCGCCTGCAAGTGGGTCACCGACTGGGAGATCACCCGCTTCGATCGCGCTCAGGCCTACTGGACGCGGCGCGGCTGGGGGATGCGGGCGCCGATCAAGACCGCGTCGCGGATCGACCGGCCGGCGCCGCTGTCCACCCATGCGCCGGGTCGGGTCGTGGTGGCGGGAACCGCGTGGGCACAGCACCGCGGGGTGCGGGCCGTCGAGGTTCGTGTCGACGACGGCCCGTGGAGTCCGGCGACATTGGCGACCGAGTACTCCACCGACACGTGGCGACAGTGGACCTGGGACTGGGATGCGACGCCGGGCCAGCACACGCTGCAGTGCCGCGCGACCGATGCCGCCGGGCGCGTGCAGCCCGAGGCGCGGGTCGCGCCCATCCCGGACGGCGCCACCGGGTGGCACAGCCGGGTCTTCCGCGTCGACGGGTGACGATCCGCCCGCACCACCGGACACCTGCGCGCACCACCGGCGGTCGCGGGGCGCCGAGCGTCACGACGTAGGCTGGTCGCAGCCAACGACGCGCGTACCGGGGCGAATGCCGGGGACCGAGACCGGGCGACCCGGAACGCCGGAGATCTGAGGATGTGATGAGCGCACCTACCGTTGACCCGACTGCCACGCAGAACGCGACCGGGCAGGTCGATACCGCCGAGTCCGCGGTGCTCGACGCCGCCCGGGCTGCACGCGCCGCATCCCGATCGCTGGGCAGGCTGTCGACCGCGCGCAAGAACGAGGTGCTCGCCGCGGCCGCCGACGCGATCGAGGCGGCCGCCGACCGCATCCTGGCCGCGAATGCCGACGACATCGCCCGCGCCGAAGCCGCCGGGACCGAAGACAGCCTTCTCGACCGCCTGCGCCTGACCCCCGACCGGGTCACCGGCATCGCCGACGGGCTGCGGCAGGTGGCGACCCTGCCGGATCCGATCGGCGAAATCGTCGACGGCAAGACCTTGCCCAACGGGCTGCGGCTGCGGCAGGTCCGGGTACCCCTCGGGGTCGTCGGCATCGTGTACGAGGCGCGGCCCAACGTGACCGTCGACGCCTTCGGTATCGCCTTCAAATCCGGCAACGCCGTGCTGTTGCGCGGGTCGTCGTCGGCGGCGTCGTCGAACGCCGAACTCGTCCGTATCCTGCGCGACACGCTTAGCGACAACGGCCTTCCGGCCGACGCGGTCGCGTTGCTACCCAGCGACGACCGCGCGAGCGTCACCGCCCTCATCCGCGCGCGTGGCCTGGTCGACGTGGTGATCCCGCGCGGCGGCGCCGGGCTGATCAACGCCGTGGTCGCCAATGCCACCGTGCCGACGATCGAAACCGGCACCGGCAATTGCCATGTCTACGTGCACGCCGACGCCGACGTCGACGTGGCGACCCGCGTGATCCTCAACTCCAAGACGCGCCGACCGAGCGTGTGCAACACCGCCGAGACGGTCCTCATCGACCGGTCCGCGGCGGCCGAGGCGCTGCCGAAGATCTCCCAGGCGCTACAGGCACAGGGCGTCGTCATCCACGGCGACGAGCCCGGCATGGAACCGGCCACCGACAACGACTGGGCCGACGAGTATCTGTCGATGGACATCGCGATGAAGGTCGTCGACAACCTGGACGCCGCCGTCGCCCACATCGACACCTACGGCACCGGGCACACCGAAGCCATCATCACCGACGATCTGGCGGCCGCACAGGAGTTCACCGACCGCGTCGACGCCGCCGCGGTGATGGTCAACGCGTCGACCGCCTTCACCGACGGTGAGCAGTTCGGCTTCGGCGCGGAGATCGGCATCTCCACCCAAAAACTGCACGCCCGAGGCCCGATGGGGCTCGGGGAACTGACGTCAACCAAGTGGATCGTCTGGGGCGACGGCCACATTCGGCCCGCCTGATGGCCGCCGACATCGCTGCCGGCGCGAATCCCGGTGCCGCCCCTGTGATTCCGGAATTCACCGGTGTCGACGACGTCGTCGCCCGGCTCCGCGGTACTGGTTATCTCGCCGACGACGCCACCGCTACCGCTACCTTCCTGGCCGACCGGCTCGGCAAACCGCTGCTCGTCGAAGGTCCTGCGGGCGTGGGTAAGACCGAGCTCGCGCGGGCGATCGCGACCGCCACCAACGCCGCTCTAGTGCGGCTGCAATGCTACGAGGGCATCGACGAGGCCCGCGCGCTCTACGAGTGGAATCACGCCAAGCAGATCCTGCACATCCAGGCCACCGGCACGCGCGACTGGGCCGACGCGAAGACCGACATCTTCTCCGACGAGTTCCTGTTGCCGAGGCCGCTGTTGACCGCGATCTCCCGGGACGAGCCGACCGTGTTGCTCATCGACGAGATCGACAAAGCCGACGTCGACATGGAGGGTCTACTGCTGGAGGTGCTCAGCGACTTCGCCGTCACCATTCCGGAAATGGGCACGGTCGTGGCGAGCCGACGGCCGGTGGTCATCCTCACCTCCAATGCGACCCGCGAACTGTCCGAGGCGCTGAAACGTCGCTGCCTCTATCTCTATATCGACTTTCCGGATGCGGTGCGCGAGAAGGAAATCCTGGCGTCCCGGGTACCGGGGCTACCTGCCGCACTCGGTGCCGAACTTGTCCGGATCGTCGGCGTGCTGCGCACCCTCGACATTCGCAAGAAACCGTCGGTCGCCGAGACGATCGACTGGGCTCACACCATCCTGGCGCTCGGCGCGGGTGAACAGAGCACCCCGGGTGACGGCCTGGACGACGGTCTCATCGCGCGGACACTCGGGGTGGTCCTGAAACACCGGCCCGACCTGACCACGGCCATCAAGGAACTCAAGCTCGGCTGAGCCGAGCCGGGGCTATGCCGATGGACACCGCCGACACCGGTTCCGGGGTGCCGCTGATCGATCACCTCACCAGTTTCGTCGACGAACTCCGCCGCCGCGGCATCGTCGTCGGACCGTCCGGGCTGATCGACGCCGCCCGCGCCGTCGAGGTACTCGACCTGCTGGAACGGCCGGTGCTGCGTGAGGGTCTCGCGGCCACGCTGCTCGACGACCACCTGCACCGGCCCACCTTCGACCGCGTCTTCGATCTCTGGTTCCCGCTGGGGACCGGGGCCCGCACGGCTGCCGACGACCTGCCGGTAGAAGCCGACGGCGCCGTCGACGTCGACGCCCTCCGACAGATGCTCGCCGAACTACTCGCCGACGACGCCGCCGAATCGGACGGCCGCGTCGACCGTGCGATCGCCCAGGTCGTCGACCAACTCGGCAGGTACGAATCCACCCGGGGTGAAGCCTTTTCCGCCTACCAAGCGATGTCTGTGGTGGACCCGCAAACCCTGATCGCCCGGATCGCGGCGGCTATGGCCGGCGGTCAGGCGGGTGATCTCACCGTCGGCACCGAACCGGTCTTCCGGCGGGCGGCCCGCGATCGTGCGGCACGTCTGCGGGCCGGCATCGAGACCGAGACGCAGCGCCGCATGGCCGACCGCAACGGCCGGGAGCGGGTCGGCGAGTACGCGGTCCCCAAGCTGCCCGAATACATCGACTTCCTGAGCGCGGGCGTCAAGGAGCAGGCCGAACTGCGGCGCACCATCGAACCACTCGCGCGGCTGCTGGCCGCACGCCTGGAGTTCCGGCGGCGCCGGGCCCACCGCGGCGCCGTGGACGTGCGGAGCACCCTCCGTGCGTCCATGTCCACCGGCGGTGTGCCGATCGAACTCCGGCATCGCAAACCGCGGCCCGGCCGACCCGAACTGATCGTCATCTGTGACGTGTCCGGGTCGGTCGCCGGCTTTTCCCAGTTCACCCTGCAGCTCGTGACCGCGCTGCACCAGCAGTTCTCCAAGGTGCGGGTCTTCGCCTTCGTCGACACCGTCGACGAGGTGACCGACCACTTCGAGGTGCGCGCCGGTGACGATGGCGGCTTCGCCGGCGGGAACATCGGCACCGCCATGCACCGGATGATCAGTACCGCACGTATCAGCACCCGTGACGGACACTCCGACTACGGCAACATGCTGCGCGGTTTCGTCGAGAACTACGCCGACTCGCTGACCCATCGAGGTGCGCTACTGGTGCTCGGCGATGCCCGCAACAACTACCACGACCCCCGTCTCGGCGCCCTGTACGAACTGGTCGAACGGGCCCGGCACGCCTACTGGCTCAATCCCGAGCAACAGCGGCACTGGGGGACCGGTGATTCGGCTGCCGACGAGTACGCCGAGGTCATCGACATGTTCGAGTGCCGCAACGCCGCCCAGCTATCCCGGGTGATCGCCGACCTCCTCCCGGTCTGAGGTGAAGTCCGGACACCACCGGGCGTCCGCGTAGACTCACGCTTCATGGCCTCAGAGCGGTCGCGCCGACGCCGTATCGGCGTGATGGGTGGAACTTTCGACCCGATCCACAACGGACACCTGGTGGCCGCAAGCGAGGTCGCCGACCGGCTGTTCCTCGACGAGGTGATCTTCGTGCCCACCGGGCGGCCGTGGCAGAAGGTCGGCTCGGCGGGCACCCGCGCCGCCGGATCCTCGGGTGCGAACACCCCGGGGTCGGAGTCTGCTGGGGCGGAGTCGGCCGCCGTGGAATCGGCCCGACCGGTCGCACGTCCGGACCGCTCCAAGGAAGTCAGCCCGGCCGAGGACCGCTATCTGATGACGGTCATCGCGACCGCATCCAATCCACGGTTCAGCGTCAGCCGTGTGGACATCGACCGCGAGGGCTACACCTACACCGTGGACACGCTGCGGGATCTGAAGGCGATCCTGCCCGACGCCGAACTGTTCTTCATCACCGGCGCCGACGCGCTGGAATCGATCCTGTCCTGGCAGGACTGGGAGGAACTGTTCGAGCTCGCGCATTTCGTCGGCGTCAGCCGGCCGGGCTACGAACTCAGCGCGAGTCACCTCGCGACGCATCTGGAGACGTTGCCGCCGGACACCTTGCAGATGATGGAGATCCCGGCGCTGGCGATCTCATCGACCGACTGCCGCGCCCGGGCAGCATCGGGTCGGCCGGTCTGGTATCTGGTACCCGACGGTGTGGTGCAGTACATCGCCAAGCGCAGGCTGTATCGTCCGGCTCGGAAGAACGCTCCCGGGGTATCGGCGCCGTGAACCGCCGCGACGTGGAAGGACCGACGTGACCGCATCACCCGAAGCCCTGGCGATGGCCAGGGTCGCCGCCGAGGCGGCGGAGGACAAACTGGGACACAACGTCTCGGTGATCGACGTCTCCGAGCAACTCGTCATCACCGATCTGTTCGTGATCGTGTCCGCCGACAACGAGCGGCAGGTGAACGCGATTACCGAGGAGATCGAGGAGAAGATGGCGGAGGCCGGCTACAAACCGGTGCGGCGTGAGGGAACCCGCGAGGGCCGGTGGGCGCTGCTGGATTACGTCGACATCGTGGTGCATGTGCAGCACAACGACGAACGCTCCTTCTACGCGCTGGACAGTCTGTGGAAGGACTGCCCGACAATCGATCTCGGAACCCAGACGTGAGGGGTGACCCGGATACCCACGACACCTCGGTCGAGCGGCTGACGCCGGTCGTCCGGCGGCTGATCTTGTTGCGGCACGGCCAGACCGAGTACAACGCGACCGGTCGGATGCAGGGACAACTCGACACCGACCTGTCCGACCTCGGTGTGCGCCAGGCGAAGTCGGCGGCGGACGCACTGTCGGCCAAGCAGCCGTTGCTGATCCGGTCGTCGGATCTGCGGCGCGCGCGGGACACCGCGGAGGCGCTGGCCCAGGTCACCGGCCTACCGGTGGACACTGACACCCGGTTGCGCGAAACACATCTCGGCGACTGGCAGGGCCGCTCGCACGGCGAGGTCGACGCCGCGATGCCCGGCGCCCGCGTCACCTGGCGCGACGACGCCACCTGGACGCCGCCCGGGGGCGAGAGCCGGGTCGACGTCGCCGCACGGGCGACGCCCCTGGTGGCCGAACTCGTGGCAGGCCTGTCCGAGTGGGGGACCGGGGAGTCGCCGGAGAGGCCGGTGGTGCTGGTGGCGCACGGCGGGGTGATCGCCGCGCTGACGGCGTCGCTGCTCGGGCTGCCGGTGGAGAGCTGGCCGGTGTTCGGCGGGCTGGCGAACACCAGTTGGGTGCAGTTGTCCGGGCACGGGGTGCCCGGCGATCCACCCCGCTGGCGACTGGACGTGTGGAACGCGTCGGCCGAGTCCTCCGACCCCGCGATCCAGTGACGACGGCCCGGCCCCGCCGCACCCTCGATCCAGCGACCACCCGGTGAGGGTCTCGTGACGGACACCGCCCCTGCCACGGAACGGCGGTCGATGGTGGTGCTGTCGGATTCGCTTGCTTACTACGGTCCCACCGGCGGCCTGCCCGCCGACGACCCCCGGATCTGGCCGGCCCGCGCGGCCACCGAACTCGGGATGAACCTGCGGCTCTTCGGCCGGATCGGCTGGACCAGCAGGGACGTGTGGTGGGCGATCACCCAGGACCCGAACATCTGGGCGGCCTTGCCGGACGCATCGGTCGTGGTGCTGGCCTACGGCGGGATGGACACCTTGCCGTCACCCCTGCCGACCGCGCTGCGCGAACAGATCCGCTACCTGCGGCCCAACCGGCTCCGGCAACTGGTGCGCGGCGGGTACCAATGGATCCAGCCGCGGGCCGCGCGGCTGGGCTGGCCGCTGGCCTTGCCGGCGTCGTTGACCGTGGAGTACCTGGACAAGACCCGGGCCGCCATCGCCCACCTCCGCCCGGATCTGCCGATCGTCGCCTGCCTGCCGCCGACGCACCGCAGCGTCTACTACGGGTACGTGCACAGCGGCCGCATTCCGACCACCGCCGCCATCGCGCGCTGGGCGGACGACCACGGGCTGCCCACGCTGGACTTCTATCCGGTCATCCGAGACGCCTACGACGATCCGGACGGCGAGATGAATCCGGACGGGATTCACTGGGGTTTCGACGCACACGCACGCATCGCCGACCTGGTCGTCGGGTCGGTGGCTCCGATGCTCCGCGGGTAGGTCGGCTCCCCGCCGTTCGGGCGGGGTGTGCGTCGGCACGGCCGGTGAGTTCGCGGTCGCGTCGGGGACGCGCGATGCACCGGCTAACGTAGACGCGTGCCTGTCGTCGTCGTCACAGACTCCTCGTCTCGGCTGCCCGCCGCGGTCGCCGACTACTACGGCATCCGGCAGGTCCCGCTGCATCTGAATCTCGACGGAACCGACTATCTGGAAGGCGTCGACGAGGTACCGGCCGACATCGTGTCGCGCACCGGGGTCACCACCTCCGGGGCCAACCCGCACGACATCGCCGAGGTGCTGGGTCCGGCGGTCGAGGCGTCCGACGGTGCCGGGGTAGTCGCCGTGCACATGTCGCGCCGCCTGTCGGGGACGTGGAGTGCGGCCCGGCTCGCCGCCGAGGAGTAC
The DNA here is from genome assembly GCA_039527305.1 of Gordonia sinesedis. Lineage (GTDB taxonomy): Bacteria > Actinomycetota > Actinomycetes > Mycobacteriales > Mycobacteriaceae > Gordonia > Gordonia sinesedis. Next base: position 285,824 of record BAAAJU010000005.1, read on the forward strand.
CCGGGGCTGGTGCGCGTCGTCGATTCCCGATCGGTCGGTCTCGGCGTCGGGTTCGCGGCGCTCGGTGCCGCGCAGGCCGCGCTCGGCGGCGCCGACCGCGACCGGGTGTACGAGGCCGCGATCCGCCAGGCGTCGACCATCGACTCGCTGATGGCCGTGCAACGACTGGACAATCTCCGCAACAGCGGGCGGATCAGCGCCGCCAGCAAGATGCTCGGCTCGGCCCTGTCGATCAAGCCCATCCTGAACGTCGTGGACGGGGTGCTCACCCTGTCCGAGCGGCATCGCACCTTCTCGAAGGCGCTGGACAAGATGATCGACGCCGCAGTCGATTTCGCCGGTGACCGATCGGTGACCCTGGGTGTCCAGCACTGTCAGGCGCCCGAGGTCGCCCGCGATGTCGCCGACCGGCTCCGCGAGCGGGTCCGGCTGGTCAGCTCGGAGCTGACCGTCGAGCTCGGCCCCGTCCTCGGCGCCCATGTCGGCCCGGGTGCGGTCGGCGTCGTCGTCGCCACGCACCTCGAACCGATCGCCGGAGTCGACGACGTGTCGGTCGTCGAGTAGCGCCGTCTAGCGGGGCGACAGCCCACGCCGATGCCGGTGGGCAGTCGTGTGCGCAGTCGTCGCGGTGGCCCCGTCGGCCGTCGCCGACGTGCCGGAACTACACGCATTTCTCGCATCTACACGTAATGCGTTCTGTGTAGTTGCGAGGAATCCGTGTAGTTGTTGGCCCCGGAAGGGCGCCGCGCACAGTGATGCGGGTCGATCCACAAGATGATGCCGATCCACAGTTCACCCGTCGGCGGCCGGATCCGCGGTGAGGTCGACGTCCGACCCTCCTAGCGTCAGATCCCATGAGCGACTTGACACCCCGTCGGCCCGGTTCGCGTGCCGCGGGTTCCGGGGACACCAGGAGCCGTCGCTCCCCGTTGGACAGGCTGAGCGTCACACCGGTCGTCCCCACCGGCCGGGAGGCCGTCGACGATGACGCGACATCGACCCCGGAGACCGGGCCGATCCCGTCGGAGTGGGGAATCGGCGCGATGCCGGCGTGGCTCGATCCGCATGCGGCCGCCGCGATCGACCGGGATACCCGCGACCGTGGTGGACACGGTGGACGTAGGGGACGTGGCCGGCGCGCGGACGACTTCCGGCTCGATGACCTCGACGGTGGCGATGACCGCTTCGGGGAGGATGATCTCGACGACGATGACGATGTCGGCGACCGGCCGATACGTCGCCGATTCCTGATGGCCCCACCGGCGGCGATCGCGCTGATCGCGATCGGTGTCATCGCCTGCGTGGTCGCCGGGTACGGTCTGCTGCGCGACACGAGTGCGGCTCCTACCGTGAATTTCCCTGCCGTCGTGGGCGTTCCCTCAACGCCCTCCGACGTGCCGCCCTCGTCCGCTGTCGCCGGTCCACCGGTGTCGTCGGCGCGGATCGTGGTGAGCGTGGTCGGGCTGGTGTACAAACCGGGACTGGTCCGGTTGGCTGCCGATGCGCGCGTCGCCGACGCGATCCATTCCGCCGGCGGGCCTCGACGTGGCGCAGATCTGTTGTCGCTGAACCTCGCCCAGGTGGTCCGGGACGGTGACCAGATCCTCGTCGGCTATGCCGGCGAGAAGGGGCAGACCGCGCTGCGGAGCGCCGTGGTTTCGGGCGGAGGTGAGGGTGCCGGCTCGGCCGGCGGATCGCCATCCGCCGGTGCCGGCCCACCCGGTGGCGGTACGTCCGGCGGGGGAGCGCCGGGCGGTGGCGGGTCGGCTGGTCCCGCGGCGTCCACCGGCAAGGTCAACCTCAACACCGCCACCGAAGCCCAACTCGACGAACTACCCGGTGTCGGGCCGGTCACCGCGAAGGCAATCCTGGCGTGGCGCACCGCCAATGGGCGGTTCAGCTCGGTCGATCAGCTCGCCGAGGTCGACGGCATCGGCCCCGCGCGACTGGCCAAACTCCGCGATCTCGTCACCGTGTGAGGCGGCGTGGACCTTCGCCTGACGGTGCCCGCTGTCGCGGTGTGGGCGGTGACTCTCGGTGCGTTGCTGGGTCCGTCGTGGACGGCGCCCACCCTCGCGGGGGTGGCGGGAGCAACGACTGTCGTGCTCGTCGTGGCCTGCGTCCGCCGGTGGGTGACGTGGCGGGTTGTCGGGCTCGCCGTCGTGGCGTGCGGGATGACCGCGACGTGCGCGGCGGCGATGGCGTTGCGCCTCGATGCCCGGGACGATCATCCGGTTGCGTCGATCCGGGGCAAGACTCAGATGACGGTGACCGTGCGCGACGACCCGAAGACCCTCGGACCGGCCGCACGCGGGCGAGTGATCGTCCGGGTGAGCGTCGAAGCGGTCCGGAGCCGGCCGGTGCCACGCGCGACCGCCGACCTCGTCGGCCGGGCGTCGGAGTGGGCGGCCCTCGTCCCGGGGCAGCGGGTGAACGCCCTGGTGACCGTGCGGCCACCCCGGTCCGGGGACCTGGCGGTCGCCCGACTGGCCGCGGGCGGTGCGCCCCGCCTCCTCGGACGCCCGCCACCGCCGCAGCGCACCGCCGCGCACATCCGAGCCAGGCTGCAGGAGAACGCCTTCCGTGCGTTGCCCACCGACGAGGCCGGGTTGTTGCCCGGCCTGGTGCTGGGCGACGAGAGCGGGCAGTCCCCACAGGTACGCGACGACTTCCGGGCGGCCGGGCTCAGCCACCTCACCGCGGTCAGCGGCGCCAATTTCGCGATCGTTGTGGGTGCGGCGATCCTGTTCATCCGACTGTTCGGTGCGTCGCCGCGGGTGGCCGCGGTGGCCGGGTTCGTGGTGATCGTCGGTTTCGTGATCCTGGTGCGGCCGTCCCCGAGCGTGATTCGCGCCGCACTGATGGGATCGGTCGGTCTGTTGGCGTTGCTGTCATCCCGGCGCGCGACCGCGATGCCCGCGCTCGGCGTGGCCGTCATCGGCGGCTTGTTGTGGTGGCCGGAGCTGGCGACCGCGCCGGGGTTCGCCCTGTCGGTGGCCGCGACGGCCGGGCTGGTCGTGCTCGCACCCGGGATCCGGGATTGGTTGCGGGACGCACGGGTGCCGCCCGGGATCGCCGAGGTGCTGGCGATCGCGATCGCCGCGCAGATCGTCACCGCACCACTGATTGCCCTGATCAATGGTCGGTTCAGTGTGGTGTCGGTAATCGCCAATGTCGTCGTCGCGCCGGTCGTCGGGATCATCTCGATCCTCGGCGTCGTCGCAGCGGTGCTCGGCGCGCTCGGGCCGTCGGGTGGGCTCGGCACGGTCGCCGCCGAACTGCTGATCCGGGCTCTCGGCCCGGAGGTGTGGTGGATGGTCGCGTGTGCGCGGCTGTTCGGTGGGTGGCGGTGGGCCACCCTCGACATCCCCGACGGTGTGCCCGGTGCCGTGCTGGTGCTCGCTGCCACGGCAGCGGTGGCCGCGGTGATTGCCGCCTGGCGGGCACGCCGAGCCGATCGTCGGAACCGTCTGGCACGATGGGCGCCGTGACGCAACGGCTGCATCTGCTCCTGGGCGACGACGATTTTCTCATCGGCCGGGTGGTCGACGCGGTCGTCGCCGAGCAGACGGCGCAGGCGGGCACCGATGTCCCGGTCACCCGGGTGCGTGCGGGCGATGTCACCGACCCGGAGCTGGCCGAGTTGCTCAGTCCGTCGCTGTTCGCGGAGGAACGCGTGGTGGTCGTCGAGTCGGCCGCCGAGGCGGGCAAGGCACCCGCCGAGCTGATCGTGCAGACCGCCGGCGCGCTGCCGGAGGGCATCACGTTGCTGGTCGCGCATACCGGCGGCGGCCGCACCAAGTCGATGGTCGCGCAGCTCCGCAAGGCCGGGGCGCAGGTGCACGAGTGCGCCGCACCGCGGTGGCCGTCCGAGCGTTCCGAGTTCGTCCGCAAGGAGTTCCACGGGCACGGGGTGCGGGTCGGTCCGGAGGTCGTGGAGCAGGTTCTCGAACTGGTCGGTTACCAGCCGCGGGATCTCGTCGCGGCGTGCAGTCAGCTCGTCGCCGACACCGGCGGCAAGGTCACCGCCGACGCGGTTCGCCTCTACTACCAGGGCCGTCCCGAGGTGACCGGGTTCGAGGTGGCCGACCGAGCGGTGACCGGTGATCGCGCGGGTGCGCTCGAATCACTGTTTTGGGCGATGCACCACGGGGTGCCGCATGTGGTGCTCGCCGACGCGCTGGCCGAGTCGGTCCACGCGATCGCCCGGGTCAAGGGCGTCGGTCCGCTGGACCCGCAGGCCGCCGCCTCCGAACTCCGCATGCAGGCGTATCGGGTCAAAAAGGTGCAGGCGCAGGCGCGCGCGTGGGACGACGAAGCGATTGCCGCGGCCATCGTCGTCGTCGCCCAGCTCAACGGGGACGTCAAGGGTCAGGCCGCGGATGCCGACTACGCCCTCACTCACGCGGTGACGACGGTGGCCGACCTGCGCCCCGCCGGCCGGCGCCGCGGCGCCTAGTCCGTCACCACCGGCCGATCACCGCTAGCCATCGGCGCCGGCGACGACCTACCCAACGACGACACTCACCCCGGTGACCGCGTGGGATGTCACCGGGGTGAGGACGTTGGATTGAGCGGGACCGCCGCCGGGCATCGTGGTCGCGCCGTGGGCGGTCGAGGGTCTTAGCTCAGAGCTTGTTGACCGCGGTCGCCATCGCGGACTTCTTGTTGGCGGCCTGGTTGGCGTGGATGACGCCCTTGCTGGCGGCCTTGTCCAGCTTGCGGCTCGCGCTGGTCAGCAGCTCGCTGGCCTTGTCCTTGTCACCGGCGTCGACGGCCTCGCGGAAGCTGCGGATCGCGGTGCGCAGCGCCGACTTGACCGACTGGTTGCGCTGCCGGCGGATCTCATTGGTGCGATTGCGCTTGACCTGCGACTTGATGTTTGCCACGCGTGTTCTACCTCGTTCGTTGCTCTGGGTTCGTTCGATGCTCTCGTGCCCGTCGGGTGGGGCACCATAAAGTCTCCGCGGCCGACGCCACGACAGCGATCGAGTCTATCAGCCCCCGGGTAAGCCCCAAAATCGCCGGTCGGACGGTCGCACCGCCGGCTCCCCGGAGCCGGGCTAGCGGGCCGCCGCGATGGCCTACCCTCGGGTCATCATGTCCGTCGTCTACGTTCACATCGGCCTCCCCAAGACCGGTACCACGCACGTGCAGGATCGGCTGTGGCGCAATCGCGACCTGGCGCTCGACACGTCGGGGCTGCTGTATCCGGGCAATACGATCGCCGACCATTTCCACGCCGCCGTCCACCTGCAACCGGACCGCTACCTCGACTGGGTCGACCCGGCGTTCGACGACGCGTGGCCGACGATGGTGGCGCAGATGCGGGCCTGGCCGCAGCGCTCGCTGGTGTCACACGAACTGTTCAGCAGTGCCACCTCCGACCAGATCGGCGCCCTGCTCGCCGACCTGTCGTTCGCCGACGAGGTCCATGTCATCGCCACGGTGCGCGATCTGGGCCGGCAGTTGCCGTCGGTGTGGCAGGAGAACGTCAAGAATCAGCGGCAGGCATCCTTCAACGACTTCGTCGCCAACATCCGTGCGTACGCCCCGCGGATCGGCGCGGGCGCGAATGCGTCGACGCCACCCGCCGGGGACCCGGCCCACGACCGCGACTCACTCGGACCGGAGGAGCCATTCTGGGAGTTCCAGGATTACGTCGGAACCCTCGCGAAGTGGGCGGACCATGTCGGACCCGAGCGGGTGCACATCGTCACCGTGCCGTCCCACGCGGCGAAGGGTGACACCCTGTGGGACCGATTCCTGGACGCTATCGACGTGGACCCGGCGCCGCTGACCGGGCTCGTCCCGTCGACAAATCTGTCCCTGTCGGCGTCGCAGGCCGAATTCCTGCGGCGGCTCAACGGTCGGCTCCAGCCCGACGACATCGCATGGGAACGGTACGAACGAGTGGTCAAGGGCCACCTCATCGGGGAGATCCTGTTCGGTTCCCGATCCGGCACGCCGCAAGGCCTGTCCGACGACCAGCGCGCGTGGGCGGCGGAGCGGGCCGACGCAATGATCGGCGAGGTCCGGTCGGCCCGGTATCGGGTGACCGGCTCGCTGGACGACCTGCGGGTCGCGCCGGTCGCCGGCACCAACTCCGAGCCGCCGCCCGACCACGAGGTGCTCGACGTCGCGCTGGATACCCTCGCCGAGATGGTCAAGGCCGCGCCGATGCCAAATGTCCGGCCGCGGTTGCGAACTCGGGCGAAGAACGTGATCCGACGGCTGCGCCGGCGGTTGCTCGCGGCCCGGACGCGACTCGCGGGCCCGGCCGACCGGCCTGCCTGAACGCGCATTCTGTAGCACCATGGCGGGTATGAGTTCGACGTCGACGCGGATACCCGGCAAGAAGGCCCGGAAATCCGGTGCGGACAAGGTCGCCCCGGCAACCGCCACACCACCGGGCACCGCCAAGAAGTCCGCAGGCAAAAAGCCCGCAGCCACCAAGCCCTCGGTGCAGAAGGCAGCGGCCCAGAAATCGGCCGAGGCGAGCCGCGGCGCCGCGTCGAAGCGGACCGGGCCGCAGAAGCCCTCGACGCGCACCCGCTCCAAGACTTCCGGAGCGTCGGTAAAGCGTTCGGGCGCAAGGGCGTCCGGCGCGATGGACTCCGGCATCTTTGCCGACTACTCGGGCAGCCGGTCGTTCGGACGCGCCTACGACGAGATGTTCGACACCAGCGGAGACGTCCGGCCCGCCTACCGCGGCATCGTCAAGGTGATGGCCGAATCCGACCGCGACGACCTCGAGGCGCGCGTCGACGCCCTCGGTCGGGCGTTCATCGACCAAGGCATCACCTTCTCGCTGTCCGGTAAGGAGCGTCCCTTTCCGCTCGACCTTGTGCCCCGGGTCATTTCGGCATCCGAGTGGAGCAAACTAGAGGCCGGGATCACGCAGCGAGTCCAGGCACTCGAACTGTTCCTCGACGACGTCTACGGCGAGCAGGAGATCCTGCGAGACGGAGTGCTGCCCAAACGGCTGGTGCACTCCTGCGAACACTTCCACCGGCAGGCGGCGAATATCCGGCCGCCCAACGGTGTTCGGATTCATGTCGCCGGCATCGACCTGATCCGCGACGACCAGGGTGACTTCCGGGTGCTGGAGGACAACCTGCGCTCGCCGTCCGGCGTCTCGTACGTGATGGAGAACCGGCGCACCATGGCGCGCGTCTTCCCGGACCTGTTCTCCTCGCATCGGGTCCGCGCCGTCGCCGACTACCCGAGCCACCTGCTGCGAGCCCTGCGCGCGTCGGCGGCCTTCAACGAGGCCGACCCCAACATCGTGGTTCTCACACCGGGCGTGGCGAACTCGGCATACTTCGAGCACTCGCTGCTCGCTCGGCTGATGGGGGTCGAACTGGTCGAGGGCCGAGACCTGTTCTGCCGCGACAACGTCGTGTACATGCGCACCACCGAGGGGGAACAGCGCGTCGACGTCATCTACCGCCGGATCGACGACGACTTCCTCGATCCGATGCAGTTCCGGCCGGACTCCATGCTCGGTGTCGCGGGCCTACTCAACGCCGCCCGCGCAGGCAACGTCGTCATCTCCAGCGCGGTCGGTAACGGTGTCGGCGACGACAAACTGATCTATACCTACGTCCCGGAGATCATCCAGTACTACCTCGGCGAAAAGCCGATCATCGACAACGTCGACACCCTGCGTTGCTGGCTGGACGACGAACGCGACGAAGTCCTCGACCGCATCGACGAACTCGTCGTCAAACCGGTGGAGGGATCCGGCGGGTACGGCATCGTGTTCGGACCGGATGCCACAGCGGCAGAACTGGATACGCTGGCCCGCAAGGTGCGCGCCGATCCGCGCGGCTGGATCGCGCAACCGGTCGTCCAGCTCTCGACGGTGCCGACCAAGGCCGGTGACACCCTGAGTCCGCGGCACGTGGACCTGCGACCGTTCGCGGTCAACGACGGTGAGTCGGTGTGGGTGCTCCCCGGCGGCCTGACACGAGTCGCGCTGCCCGAGGGATCCCTAGTGGTGAACTCCAGCCAGGGTGGCGGCTCCAAGGACACCTGGGTACTGGCCTCCCGGTCGTCGGAGGGAGAACGAGAACTCTCCGGCCCCAAGGTGGTCACCAAGAGTGGCGTCGCCGCGACCCGGCCGGCCGAAAGTGCACCGGACCTGTTGCAGCACACCCAGACCCAGCAACAGCAGCAACAACAGCAACAGCAGGGATGCGACGCAGGAGGTCGGTGCCGATGATGCTGGCCCGCAACGCGGAATCGCTGTACTGGATCGGACGCTACGTCGAACGTGCCGATGACATGGCCCGGCTGCTCGACGTGTCCATCCATCAACTGCTGGAGGACACCACCGCCGACATCGACGAACATGTGCGCATGGTCATCCAGGTGTTGGGTCTCGAACCGCCGGAGACCACGACCGAACTCGACGTGTGGGAGCTCACCGAACGCGTCGCCTACGCGAAGGATTCCATCGGCTCGATCGTCGACCTGATCCGGTCGGCGCGGGAAAATGCCCGGGGCGCACGGGAAGTCACGTCGAGCGAGATGTGGGAATGTCTCAACACCACCTACAATGGCCTGGGCGACGCCGAACGGCGCGCCCGGCGCCTCGGCCCGCACGAATTCCTCGCGTATGTGAAGAATCGAGCGGCGATGTTCGCCGGCCTGGCAGACGCCACCCTCAGCCACGACGACGGCTACCGGTACCTGCTCCTCGGCCGGTCCGTCGAACGGGTCGACATGACCATCCGAATGCTGTTGGCACGTGCCGGTGACCGGGCCGGGTCACCCGCCTGGGTGAACGTGCTGGTGTCCGCGGGCGCTCACGACACCTTCCTGCGCACCTACCGCGGCGTGCTGAATGCCGAGAACATCGTCGAATTCATGCTGTTGGACCGGCTTTTCCCGCGGTCGGTGTTCCACGCTCTGCGCGTCGCGGAACACAACCTCGCCGAACTGGAGAAGGGACCGAGCCGGACGGGCGAACAGGCCGAGGCGTTGCTGTTGCTCGGCCGCGCCCGTAGCTCCCTGGAGTTCCTCGAACCCGGCCATCTTCTCGACGATCTGCAGACGCGGCTGCTGGACCTGCAGGACACGTGCCAGGCCGTCAACGAGGCGGTCACCGCCCAGTATTTCCATGTGTCGCCGTATGTGTCGTGGGCCGATGCGCGGGTCAGCGACGGCGAGGAACACGTCATCGAGGAGAGTGAGCTGTGAGCTGGCGGCTGCGCGTGGTCCATTCAACGGGATTCGCCTACAAGAGTCCGGTCACGTCGTCGTACAACGAGGCACGATTGACGCCACGGAGCGACAATCGGCAGAACGTCATCGTCAACCGGGTCGAGACGGTGCCGGCGACGCGGTCCTACCGGTACACCGACTATTGGGGATCGGCGGTCACGGCCTTCGATCTGCATGCGCCGCACGAGGAACTGGAAGTGTCCGGGCTGTCGGTCGTCGAGACCGAGCCGGGTGAACGGCCGGGCGATGACCGGCAGCGCACGTGGGAGGAGATCCGCAGCGACGCGGTCGCCGATCGCTACGACGAGATGCTGTCCAATACCACCTATGTGCCGCGCAACCGGCAACTCGGCGCCACCGCGCGACGCCTCGCCAAGGGCCTCGAACCGGAGGCGGCGGTCGAGGCGGTGTGCCGTTTCGTACACGACGAGATGGAGTACGTGCCGGGCACCACGGGCGTCCACACCACCGCGCTCGACGCCTGGAACGAGCGTAAGGGGGTCTGCCAGGACTACGCCCATCTGACACTGCTGATGCTGCGCAGTCTCGGCATCCCGGCGCGGTACGTGTCGGGGTATCTGCATCCGAATCCGGACGCGGCGATCGACACGACCGTCGAGGGGCAGAGCCACGCGTGGATCGAGGCGTGGACCGGCGGCTGGTGGGGATACGACCCGACCAACGACACACCGATCACCGAGCAGCACGTGTCGGTCGGAATCGGCCGCGACTACTCCGACGTGTCGCCGCTCAAGGGCATCTATACCGGCGGTGGCGCAACCGATCTCGACGTCGTCGTGGAGATCACCCGACTCGCCTGACCGCCACCCGCCGTCGACCAGCCGGCCCGTTCACTGGGCGTCCGAACACGTTCACTGTGCGTCCGAACACGTTCACTGTGCGTGCGAATACGTTCACTGTGCGCCTGAATACGTTCACTGGGCGTCCGAACACGTTCACTGTGCGCCCGAACACGTTCACCGGGCGTCCGAACACGTTCACTGTGCACGGCAGACATCGCGACGCCCGTTTAGTGCCAGCCGTACCGGGAGCGGAGAGCGCCGGCGACCCGGTCGAAACGCTGTTCGTCCAGGATTGCGCCCTCCCGCCGGATGCCGTGCTCGGCGACGACGAGGACGCGGTCGAGCCGGACGAAGCTCTCCCGGCGTTCGCTGTCCCAGTCGCCCGTGCCGAGACTCAGCCAATCGTCGTCGTCGCGGTGATAGTCCTTGCTGGACAACATGAGTCCGAGGAGAACCGCGGTGCCGCCGCTCGTGTCGCGGCCGACGACCAGGACCGGGCGATCCTTGCCCTTGGCGGGATCGTCCTCGTAGGCCACCCACGTCCACACGATCTCGCCGGGGTCGGCGGCGCCGTCCAGCTTGGGGGAGTAGGCGATTTCGCGCGCCAGGTCGGCGGTGCGGTGCGTTCGCGGCGTCGTCACGGGCGGCCTCCGTCGGCTGTAGTCAGCGGATCGATCAGATACTCCTCGACCGCGTCCGCGGTCAACGCGGCGGTGGGACGCTTCGCCGGATCCAGATTGTGGCCGGTCTTGGAAATCTCGACGATGTGCACGTCGCCGGCGAACAGTCGAGCGGCCGAGGCAAGTTCGTCGGAGGATGCGAACGGGTCGGTACTGCCGTGCACGATGACGGTCGGCACCCTCACCGACGGCAGGTGTTCGGTCCGTAACCGGTCCGGCTTGCCCGGTGGATGCAACGGGTACGACGTGAGGAGCAAGCCGTCGGCGAGTCCCGGATCCTCCGCGACGGCCATCGATGCCTGCCGCCCGCCGTACGAGTGGCCGCCGACGATGAGCGGTCCTTCGGCGGACGCCCGGAATGCGGCGCACGCGGCCCGGATACCGTCGCGGTCCGCGGCGGCCGTCGACGGACTGGGCGGCCCGTTCTCCCGGCGTTGCCGATACGGCAGGTCGATCCGTGCGACCAGGACGCCGCGGGCGCAGAGCGCATCGGCCACCGCGCGCAGAATCGCCGCCCGCCGGTTACCGCCGGCTCCGTGTGCCAGGACCGCGACCGCCCGCGGAGTGCCGTCCGGACGCTGCACGTCGGCGACCACGCCGTCGCGTTCGAAGGTTTCCATATCCGTCGAGCGTAGGGGTCCATCGGGCGTCGGTGGTCCCCGGCGGGCGCGAGAGTGCCAGGCTGGACGGATGGGCACCGAACCCGGCACACCGAACCACGCCCGCCGCGCCGCACCAGCGTTCACATCGCCACCGGCCGACCTCGACGATGCGGCGTGGGATCGGGAGCAACGCTCCGAGACCCCGACGGAGCGACTCGACCGCAACTGGGCCGCGCTGCTGCAGGAACTGCGGGTGGTGCAGACCGGCGTGCAGATCCTGACGGGATTCCTGCTGACGCTGCCGTTCCAGTCACGCTTCGCCGACGCGCCCGACTGGCTGCGCACGGTGTACCTGATCACGGTGGCGTGCGCGGTGCCCGCGTCGATCCTGCTGGCCGCGCCGGTGGCCTTGCACCGGCTGCTGTTCCGGCGCCATCGACTCGACGAGGTCGTCGGCCACGCGCATCGGCTCGCGTTCGGCGGGCTGCTGTTGCTCGGGCTTTCGCTGTGCGGGTCGGTGGTCGTCGTCTTCGGTGCCACTGCCGGCCCGACCGCCGCCGCCGTCGCCGGTGCGATCACGCTGGTACTCGTCGCGACCTTCTGGGTTGCCATCCCGATGTCGGTGCGCTACCGGTACCGCTGAGAATCGTCGGTGATATCCGCGGCGATCGTCTGGGCGAGACCGTCGAACTGGTGGCCGCCGTGGGGATAGCTGCGCAACCACGCCGTCGGAAAGCGGTGCGCATTCTGCGTGAGATGGTCCACCGGTACGACGGTGTCGTCGGCGCAATGGTGCATCGAGAGCGCCACCGGCAGGGTCGGGCCGGTGTAGGTGTACTCGTCGACCGCCCACCCGCCGGACCCCCAGTCCGGCATCGCCAGCAGCGTCGCAGTCGCCGGCAGCGGGCCGGATGCCTGGGCGAGTGCGTGCAGCAACATCGACGCACCGAACGAATGTCCGATCACGACGTCGTCCGCGCCGATCTCCCCGAGTGCCTCTGCGATGCGTCCCGTCCACGCGGTGACCGACTTGTCGTCGTCCGGTAATTGCGGCATGCGCAGACGCGCTCCGAGGTGCGTCGCCAGCGCCTCGGCCAGCGGTCCGTCGTCGGTATATCCGTCCGCGCCGTGAACGAACAGCAGTTGACTCACGTGTTACCTCCTATCCCGTGGCGTGGCCCTCCCGACGAGCGGATATGCCACCCGACCGGGCCGCGTGAGAAAATGGCCGAAAACGCTCGCCAGCGCGGACTCGACCGCGCGAGCGCCGACCAGGAGCAGATCGATTCCCACTTTCGCCGACACCACTTTCACCGATCCGGCACGTATCCGGAACTTCTGCATCATCGCGCACATCGACCACGGTAAGTCCACCCTGGCCGACCGGATGCTTCAACTCACCGGCGTGGTCGAGGAGCGCCAGATGCGTGCCCAGTACCTCGACCGGATGGACATCGAACGCGAGCGCGGCATCACCATCAAGGCGCAGAACGTGCGACTGCCGTGGCAGGTCACCGACGAGCAGGGCCAGACCACCGACTACGTGTTGCACCTCATCGACACGCCGGGCCACGTCGACTTCACCTACGAGGTGTCTCGGGCGCTGGAGGCCTGCGAGGGAGCGATCCTGCTGGTCGATGCGGCCCAGGGGATCGAGGCGCAGACTCTGGCGAACCTGTACCTGGCGATGGACAACGACCTGACCATCATTCCGGTGCTCAACAAGATCGACCTGCCGGCGGCCGACCCGGACCGCTACGCCGCCGAGATCGCGCACATCATCGGCTGTGAACCCTCCGACGTGCTGCGCGTGTCGGGCAAGACCGGGGAAGGCGTCACCGAACTGCTCGACGAGGTCATCCGCCAGGTGCCGGCGCCGGAGGGGGACCCCGACGCCCCGGCGCGGGCCATGATCTTCGACTCCGTCTACGACACCTATCGCGGTGTCGTCACCTATGTGCGTGTCGTCGACGGCAAGATCGTGCCCCGCGAGAAGGTGCAGATGATGTCGACCGGTGCGACCCACGAGCTGCTCGAGGTGGGCATCGTGTCGCCGGAGCCGAAACCGTCCAAGGGGCTCGGCGTCGGCGAGGTCGGTTATCTCATCACCGGCGTCAAGGACGTGCGTCAGTCCAAGGTCGGTGACACGGTGACCACCGCCCGGCACGGCGCCACCGAGGCGCTCACCGGATACCGCGAACCCCGGCCGATGGTCTACTCCGGGCTCTATCCGGTGGACGGCTCCGACTATCCGGTGCTGCGCGAGGCGCTGGACAAGCTGCAACTCAACGACGCCGCGCTGACCTACGAGCCGGAGACGTCGGTGGCGCTCGGCTTCGGCTTCCGCTGCGGATTCCTCGGTCTGCTGCACATGGAGATCACCCGGGAACGCCTGGAACGAGAGTTCGGCCTCGACCTGATCTCCACCGCCCCCAACGTCGTCTATCGGGTGGAGATGGAGGACGGCACCGAACACATCGTCACCAACCCGTCGGACTGGCCGGAGGGCAAGACCCGGCACATCTACGAGCCGGTGGTGAAGACGACGATCATCGCCCCCAGCGAATTCATCGGGGCCATCATGGAACTGTGCCAGTCGCGGCGCGGTGTGCTGGGCGGCATGGACTATCTGTCGGAGACCCGCGTCGAACTGCGCTATACCCTTCCGCTCGCCGAGATCATCTTCGACTTCTTCGACGCGCTGAAGTCCCGCACCCGCGGCTACGCCAGCCTCGACTACGAGGAGGCTGGTGAGCAGGAGGCCGATCTGGTGAAGGTCGACATCCTGCTGCAAGGCGAGGCCGTCGACGCGTTCAGCGCGATCGTGCACCGCGACGGCGCGTACGCCTACGGCAACAAGATGGCAACCAAGCTCAAGGAACTCATCCCGCGACAGCAGTTCGAGGTCCCGGTGCAGGCCGCGATCGGGTCGAAGATCATTGCGCGCGAGAACATCCGGGCCATCCGCAAGGATGTGCTGGCGAAATGCTACGGCGGCGACATCAGTCGCAAACGCAAGCTGCTCGAGAAGCAGAAGGAAGGTAAGAAGCGGATGAAGACCATCGGTCGGGTCGACGTGCCGCAGGAGGCATTCGTGGCGGCGCTGTCCACCGATGCGGTCGGCGACAAGCCGAAGGGCAAGTGACGGTGGCCGACGGACCATCGAACCGCGGCATGGCAGGGACCAATCCGGTTCTGGCACAGAGCAATCTACCGCACGATCTGCCCGAATTCGCGGCCATCGGCGACGACGACTTGCTGCCCGCCTTCACCGCGGCGATGGCCACTCACCTCGCTGAGGTTGACGCGATCGCCGGTGATCCGCGGCCGCCGACATTCGCGAACACGGTGGCCGCACTGGAGCTTTCCGGCCGGGATCTGGCGCGGGCGAGCGGCATCTTCGTCAACCTGGTCGGCCCGGACACCAACCCGCGGCGTAACGAGATCTCCCAGCAACTCGCGCCGCTGCTGACCGACCACGCGAACGCGATCGCGATGAACCCGAAGCTCTTTCGCCGGATCGCGGATCTGTATCAGCGGCGCGACGACCTGGGTCTGGCCGAACCGGAACGCCGGTTACTCGATCAGCGGTACCGGGACGCCGTCCGCGCGGGTGCAGGTCTGGCCGCCGACGACCAGGCCACTATGCGCGAGATCTCCTCGCGGCTGGCGTATCTGACGACGACCTTCGGTCAGCGCATCCTCGACGACACCAACGACTCCGCCGTATTCGTCGACGAGGTTGCGGCACTCGACGGGATGTCGGCCCCCCAGATCGCCGCCGCGCGCCGGGCCGCCGCCGATGCCGGCCACGAGGCCGGATACCTCATCGCCCTGGAACTGCCGACCAGCCAGGCGGTGCTCACCGAGCTGACCGACCCCGCCGTACGGCGAAAGGTGTTCGACGCGTCGGTATCCCGGTGTGCGCGAGGCAACGACAACGACACCAGGCAGATCGTGCTGGAGATCGTCCGGCTCCGCGCCCGCCGTGCCCAGCTGCTCGGATACGCCAACCACGCCGAGTACGTGATCGCCGAGGAGACCGCACCGAACCCGGGCGCCGTCGATGAGCTCCTCGCTGAGCTGAGCCGATCGGCGATGCGTGCCGGCGGCCGTGAGCTGACCGGGGTCGCCGACTTCACCGCCGCCGACGGCGCGTGGGCCGGGCACATCGAGGCCGCGGATCTCACGTATTGGCTGGAACGGCAGAAGAAGTCGCGATCCGCGGTGCCGCTCGACGACTTCGCGGATTACTGCGAACTCGATACCGTCCTCACCGACGGCGTGTTCTACGCCGCCAAGCAGCTCTACGGGCTGCGGTTCACCGAACGGACCGACCTGTCGGCGTACCACCCCGATGTTCGGATCTGGGAGGTACGCGACGAAACCGGCGCCAGCATCGGCCTGTTTCTCGGCGACTACTTCGCGCGACCGTCGAAGCGGGGCGGCGCCTGGATGAACAACATCGTCGACCAGTCGTCGATCCTGCGGGACCGGCCGATCGTGGTGAACGTGCTGAACCTGCCGAAGCCCGACGACGGGCAGCCGATCCTGCTCACCGTCGATCAGCTGACCACGCTCTTCCACGAGTTCGGTCACGCATTGCACGGCCTGCTGTCGGCCGTCGACTATCCGTCGCAGTCGGGGACGTCGGTACCGCGCGACTTCGTCGAATTCCCGTCACAGGTCAACGAGATGTGGGCGCTGCATCCGGAGGTGATGGCACACTACGCGCGCCACCACAGCACCGGTGAACCGATCCCGGCGGCGCTGGCCGATGCCGCCCGCGCAGCGGCGGGCAGCGAAAGCGCCCACGACACCATCGAATACCTCGCCGCCGCTGTCCTCGACCTGGCATGGCACCGATTGTCCGTCGCCGACGCCGAGGCGGTCACCGACGTCGAGTGGTTCGAGGCCGACGCGCTCACCGCCGCCGGGATCGGCAGTGACCTCATCCCACCCCGATACCGCAGTGCCTATTTCAACCACATCTTCGGCGGGGGCTACTCCGCCGGGTACTACTCGTACATCTGGTCCGAGGTGCTCGACGCCGAAACCGAACAGTGGTTCCTCGCCGAGGGCGGGCTGCAGCGCCGCAACGGCAAGCGATTCGCCGACGCGACGCTGTCCCGCGGGGACAGCGTCGATCCGTTGGCCGCACACGAGAAGCTGATCGGCCGCACCCCACGCATCGAGCCGCTGCTCAAGCGTCGGGGCCTCACCATCGGCGGTGACGGCTGACGGGTCCTGCCGACGGAGCGTGGGCGCCGACACGGGTTGGCTGTTGCCATGGACGATCGAGTGGCGCCCTATGGCCCGCCCCGCAGCTCGTCCACTCCGGGACCGGACAAGTCGGCCAGCGCGACGTCCCGGCCCGTCAGCACGAGCATGATCGCCTCCGCCGGCCCGACGACCTCGGGACCGCTACCGGGGCTCGCCCAGTCGATGTCGGTGGCCCGCCACCGCACCGTCTCGGGAGCCCGGAACGTCCGTGGCCGCCGCTGCGATGCGTCGCCGACGAGGAAGTCGAGGACCGTTGCCTGCCGGGTCGCGTCGGGCGTATGTGGGAGCCCGAGCGGTCGGCGGATGTCCTGGCCGTGGACCAGCACATCGGTCAGCGGCGCCAGCGGTCCCAGACCGGGCGGGGTGAAACGCGTGTCCGCGCAGCGGGTCAGCATCTCGGGCAGCGAGTCGGGATACTGCCGGGCGACACGTCCGGTCAGCGCGATATTCGCGCGGTCGAAATCGCCTCGGGTACGGGCCATCTGGACGACGAAGCGCCAGGTCGGGGTGACGAGCGGCATCACCAGATGGGCCGCGACATCGTGCACCGTCCAGTCGTCGCAGAGCGACGGGGTTCGCCAGTCGTCCGGTGACAGAGCGCTCAACTCGGCTGCCAGGCCCCGACGTTCGTCCGCGATGGCGGCGAAGACCTCGTCGTCGGTCACCGGACTGGACCCGTCGCGGTGTGCGGCGCCGCCACAAAGTCGAGGGCTTCGGTGCACCGTGGCAGCCAGTGGTCGATATCGGGACCGTCGAGAACCTCGGCCCATTCGCGCATGGTGCGGCGGCCCATCGTAACGTTGCGGACGGCACCGTCGGCGGCGAGGTCGGCGATGCGGTGCGCCGGCAGCTTGACGATCAGGCGGCCGCCGCGACCCAGAAAGGCGAAGGCGTCGTCGTTGACCCGCAGTGCGGGCGACCGAAACATCGTGCCCGCGACCACGGGTCGCGTCCGGGAGAGTCGCTCGCGGATCTCGTCGAGGAGGTCGGCATGCGGAGCGGTGCGGGGTGTGGTGGTCATGGCATTCCTCCGGGGAGTAGTCGTTCGATCGATCGTGGGTTGCCGTCGATGGTGATTCCGTGGCCCGGTGCGTCGGCCACGGAGATGAGACCGGTGACCATCCGGACGACGGCGGGGCCCGGTCCGGTGACCGTCGTATCCGGCTGGACGCCAGACGAACTCGGCGCTACGGCCACCTGTCCGCTGCCGTTGTTGCCTCTGCCGTCGTCGGTGCGGTTCTGGTCGTCGTTGCGGTTCTGGTCGTCGGCGCCGTCACCGACACCGATGGTCACATCGCATCCGTCGTAGACGTCACCGAACCGCACCACGACGGGCGGCTCGTCCGGGGTGTTGTCGCGGGCGAGGTAGCGCAGCGGCAGCAGGAACCAGTGCATGCGGAATGCGGGTGCGTCCTCGGCAGCGGCGCCGGACTCGGAGGCCGGATCGAACATGAGTGGTGCGCCCCACCGGGTGAGTTCACGGACTACACCGGCGAGGTCCTGTCCGCGGTCGGTGAGTCGGATCAGGGTGGCCGCCACCGGTGGGGGTTCCTGGGTGCGTTCGACGATGCCCGCGGCGTCCATGTCCCGGAGGCGATCGGCGAGGAGATTGCTCGCGATACCGGGGAGCCCGCGACGCAGGTCGGAGAAGCGGCAGGCGTTCTGTGTCAACAACTCCCGCACGATCAGCAGTGTCCAGCGGTCGCCGACGAGGTCGAGCGCCCGGGCCATCGAGCAGTACTGGTTGTAGGACCGCACAGTCGAAGACTACCAATGTGGATGAAAAAATGAAGCAGAAAGTTGAAAATCTCAACTTGCACATCGGCGGACCGCTGGCCACGCGGTGACCGTGGCATCGCTCCCGAAATAGCGACGCCGCCGCGGATATCCGCGGCGGCGTCTGGTCGGTCGGGTGGAGCGGCTACAGCCGGCTGACCACGAAGCGCGAGGCCTCGAGGGTCATCCCGTTCACCGCGTACAGGACGTGTAGCCCGTTCGGTTGGCCCACCGGGGCACCGTTGCAGACCGTGTCACCAGGGATGCAGTACCGGACGGTGCGGGCACGGTAGGGCGCCGCGATCCGGATCGGCGGCGCGCCGATATCGGTGATCCACCGATCCGACGGCGGGGCGAACAGCACGATGGCCGCGACGTGGTCGGCGACGGCCGGCGGCAGCGGACCTGGCACCCGCGACGCGTACTCCCGGTACTGCGCGGGCACCGCGATGCCGCCGTTGGCGGCGTACCCCGCGACCACCGCGCCCTGCGAGTAGCCGCCGAGCACGATCCGGGTCCGCGGGCACTTCGCCGCGAGATACTTGACCCGGGCCTGAGCGTCGTTGATCCCGCTCACCACCTGCTGCGCGAACCGCAGCCGATTGTTGAAGTTGTTGCTGGCCGGATAGTTCACCCCGTAGGCCCGCAACGACTTCCCGCCGAGCTGGGTGCGCAGCGTCTCGACGAAGGAGATGCCGGTCAACCCGATCGGGGGTGCCGGTTCCACGGTGCCGCGCGCGAACACGACTTCGACGTCGGCGCACGTAGCCGCCGACGCTCGCGGACTCGACACCGCCAGGGATGCGCCGAGAGCCGCCATCACACAGAGAATTGCTATGCAGGTCCGCTTGATCACGACCTGATGGTAGCCGGTAGGAATGCGAACGTCTTGCGGATCGGTACACGGGGAATGCACCAGTCTTAACGGACAGACCGGTCATATGGCGTGGTGAATCGGACACCGCCGGCGCGAACCGTGTGGTCACATGGACCCGTGGCCACCGGCACGCGAGCGGACCTGTCGCGATTCGCGCTCCTGAGTATCGCGGCGGCACTGGTGACGATCACCCTGAAAACCGGGGCCTGGCTGGTCAGCGGATCGGTCGGATTGCTCTCCGACGCCGCCGAGTCGCTGGTCAACCTCGTCGCCGCGATCGGCGCGTTCATCGCGTTGCGGATCGTCGCCCGGCCGGCCGACGACAGTCACAACTTCGGTCACACCAAGGCCGAATACTTCTCGGCGGTGTTCGAGGGAGTCCTGATCGTCATCGCCTCGGTCACCATCGTGGTCGCGGCGGTGGACCGCCTGCTCAATCCGCGTGAGCTCGACGCGGTCGGGCTCGGCCTGGTGATCTCGGTGATCGCGACCGCCGTCAACGGCACGGTCGCCTGGGTGCTTCTGCGTGCCGGTCGCAGGTACCGATCGATCACGCTCGAAGCCGACGGCAAACACCTGATGACCGACGTCTGGACCACGGTCGGCGTCGTCGCCGGCGTGTTCCTTGTCGCCGTCACCGGGTGGCTGCCACTGGATTCGCTCGTCGCCATCGCGGTCGCCATCAACATCCTGGTGGCCGGTGGTCGGCTGGTGTGGCGCTCGGGTGCCGGGCTGATGGACGCGGCGATGCCTGCGGCCCAGCGACATATCATCGACACGGTTCTCGACGGATTCCGTGCGCGCGGCGTCGACTTCCACGACATCCGCACCCGGGAAGCGGGTCACGAGCGGTTCGTCCAACTGCACATGCTGGTGCCCGGCACGTGGACCGTGCAGCAGGGCCACGACCTCGCCGAAGAGGTCGAGGACGCGCTGGACGCGGAGCTCGACGATCTGCGCATCACCATCCACCTCGAGCCGATCGACGACCCGCGCGCCTACGAGTCGTGGCGGCTGCGTTAGCGGTTGGCCGGCTGGAACGTGCCGTGAGTGGCCGTCTCCTCGGCGCGGATGACGTGCATGACCGCGTTGATCAACGCCAGGTGGGTGAATGCCTGCGGGAAGTTGCCCAGTTGCTGCCCGGTGTTCGGGTCGATTTCCTCCGCGTAGAGCTTGAGTGGGCTGGCGTAGGAGAGCAGGCGTTCACACAGTGTCTTGGCCCGTTCGAGCTCGCCGATCTCCACCAGTGCCGACACCAGCCAGAACGAGCAGATCGTGAAGCTGCCCTCCTCGCCGCTGAGCCCGTCGTCGGTCTCCTCGACGCGATAGCGCAGCACCAGACCGTTCTCGGTGAGCTGGTCGGCGATCGCGAGCACCGTGTTGCGGACCCGTTCGTCGTCCGCGGGCAGGAAGCGAAGCAGCGGCACCAGCAGTAGCGAGGCGTCCAGCGCCGTCCCGCCGTATACCTGGGTGAACACGCCGTCCTCGTTCACGCCATTGGCGAGGATGTCCTCCTTGATCTCGTCGGCGATCGCCGACCACTGCTGTGCGTAGCTCTTCTCCCCGTGGTGAGCGGCCAGCCGCGCCCCACGATCCAGCGCCACCCAGCACATGACCTTCGACGAGGTGAAATGTTGCGGTTCGCCGCGCACCTCCCAGATGCCTCGGTCGGGTTTGCGCCAGTTCTTGATCGCCTCCTCGACCTGCTCCTTGAGGATCGGCCACAGCGTCTCCGGCACCGAGTCGCTGGATTTGGTGTTGAGGTACACCGAATCGAGCATGGTGCCCCAAATGTCGTGCTGGCGCTGGTTGTAGGCGCTGTTGCCGATTCGCACCGGACGCGCCCCGTCGTAGCCGGACAGGTTGTGGAGGATCTCCTCCTCGAGGATGCGTTCACCGCCGACGCCGTACATCACCTGCAGCGGGTGCCGTTCGGTACCGGTCGCGCCGCACACATCGGCGATGAAGGAAAAGAAGTCGTCGGCCTCCCGGTCGAGGCCCAGCGTGTACAACCCCCACAGCGCGAAACTGGAATCGCGCACCCAGGCGTAGCGGTAATCCCAGTTGCGTTCGCCGTGTGGGGTTTCCGGCAGCGACGTGGTGGCGGCCGCGAGCAGCGCGCCGGTCGGGGAGTAGGTCAGACCCTTGAGCGTCAGCGCGGACCGCTGCAGATAGCTGCGCCACGGATGATCTGGAAAATTGCCGATATTGATCCACTGGCGCCAGCTTTCGGCGGTCGACCACATCTTCTGCGCCGCCTCGGCAAAGGTTTGCGGCGCAGGCTGATTGGACCAACTCAATGCGACGAACCGGTCGTCGCCCTCGACCAGCCTGGTCCGCGCCCGCGCCTCTCGGCCCTCCAGTCCCAAGCGCAGGTCGGTCGTGAGCTTCAGGGTCGGGGTGGTGGCGTCGGCGTCGGCACCGGTAGCCGTCGCGATCGCCTCGCCGTACGCCGGTCCCGAGTACTCCCAGGTGGTGCCGGCCCGGTGATAGTCGAAGGCCGGTTCGCAGCTCAGCGACAGCTCGACGGTGCCGGAGACACAGCGGACGGTGCGTAGCAGGATGTGCTCGGCATCCCAGTCGGTGGGGGTCCGTCGATGAGTGGTGGACCGGCGGTCGTTGTCGTGCCACGGGCCCATCACCAGGGCGTCCCGCACGATGATCCAGCCGGTTTCGGTCTGCCAGGTGGTTTCCACCATGAGGCTGCCGGGAAGGTAGCGGCGGTCGGCGGGCACGGCGACGCCGTACGGTCCGAGCCGAAAGTGGCCCGCGTTGCGGTCGAGGATGTCACCGAAGATGCTCGGCGAGTCGGGGCGCGGCACGCACATCCACTCCACCGATCCGTTGGGCGCGATCAGACAGTTGGTCTCGGTGTCCGACAGAAATGCGTAGTCGCCGATCGGCGGGAAGCTGTTGGTCGATGTCGTGGCGGGAGTGAACGACGTGGACTTCGGGTCCTCGGGCCGGTTACCGGAGGCGGTGGGATTCGATGCCGGACGCACGGCGTCGATCACCCCACCGGCGCGGGGCTTCTCCTCGGTGGGGTCTTCGGTCGCGGTCATGGCATATATCATTGCGAGCGGCCGTCGCACGCGCCACCTCGCCCCCGACGAATCGGGTCTCGGGGCCGCGCTCCGACGAGCGGCGTGACGGCGAATTTGAATCACGCTGAACGAAATCCGGCGACGGCCGGGACATGGACGAGGAGAGCGCTGTGGCGGGCTTCGCTGCCTGGTGGGACGGTGTGGAGGAGTGGCTGACCGGCCTGTCCTTCGTGCCGCAACTGCTCGTCACTCTGATCGTCGTCGTTCCCTGTGCGTTCGGTGTCGCGGTGGTCCTGAATCTGCTGGTGAACGGGGTGATGTCGGTCATCGACCGGCGGGGTCTCGCCGACGACGACGGACGAGGGCTGTAAGTCGTGATCCGGTCCCGGGTGACGTGGGCGCTCATCGCGCTCGTCGTGCTGGTCGTCCTCGCCTGGCTGCTGACCCGCTAGCACCATCGCTCGCCCGACGCTGGGCACGGATGGCGCGCAGGCGGTGACCGCTTTTGAGTCACCTGCGCACGTTGTTAGCCTCAGTCGGTTGAGTCGGGTGGCCCGGCGCCCAGGGCCGTCGACTCATCGGAGGATCCGTCCGCACCACCGTCTTTGGTGCCCAGACGCGAACGAGGAAGTCGTGAACCCAGCCCCCGACCGCAGGTGGCGCACGTCGCTGACGGCGTGCGTGCTGGCGACGGCCATGATGGTGCTCGCCGCGTGCGGTGGCGGTTCCACCGACAGTCCCGACGGCGCCGACATCTCCAGTGGCTCACGTCACGTCAATCTGGTGGCGTATGCGACGCCGAAACCCGGCTTCGACGCGATCATTCCGGCGTTCCGGACGACCGACGACGGCCGCGACATCGGTTTCTCGCAGTCCTACGGAGCGTCCGGGGATCAATCGCGCAAGGTCGCCAGGCACGTGCCCGCCGACGTCGTGAACTTCTCGGTGGAGCCCGATGTCACGCGGCTGGTGACCGAAGGGATCGTCGACGAGAACTGGCAGCAGCGGGAGCCCAACCGGAGTGTGGCGTTCGGCTCCGTCGTGGCGCTCGTCGTTCGGGAGGGTAATCCCAAGGGGATCCGCGATTGGGACGATCTGCTCAAGCCCGGCGTCCAGGTCATCACGCCTAACCCGGGCAGTTCGGGTTCGGCGAAGTGGAACCTCTTGGCGCCGTACGCCGCTAAGAGCGACGGCGGCCGAAACCCGCAGGCCGGTCTCGACTACGTCTCCGCGCTGGTGCGCGATCACGTCTCGGTGCAACCGAAGTCGGGTCGTGAGGCCACCACGGCGTTCGAACAGGGTCAGGGCGATGTGCTGATCAGCTACGAGAACGAGGCGATCATGCTGCAACGCGCGAACGCGCAAGCTGCGCCGGCTGATCGGGTCGAATACCTGTTGCCGCCACAGACCTTCAAGATCGAGAACCCGGTCGCGGTGGTGAATACCTCCGACGACGAGGCCGCCGCCCGGGCCTTCGTCGACTATCTGTTCACCGACGATGCCCAACGGATCTGGGCACGTGCCGGATTCCGGCCCGTGGTTCCGTCGGTGATCGCCGAGACGGCCCAGCTGTTCCCCGGTCGGATCGACCGTCTGTGGACGATCGACGAGGTCGGTGCGGTGTTGGGTCAGCGGCTACCCGCCAAGGACGGCAAGGTGCTCACCGGATGGAAGGCCGTCGACAAGGCGCTGTTCGGCAAATCCGGTGCCATCACGAAGATTTACGATTCGGGGGGCAAGCAGTGACCGCCGCCCGCGATACTTCGCCTGCCGGGAGTCGCCGACCCGCGCCCGCCACACCGGCTGCCACCGGGTCCCGGCCACCGCGGGGGTTCCTCGGACGGCCGCGCACCTTCACCGGGGTGAGCCCGCTCGGTATCGGGGTCGCCTGGTTGTGGCTGAGTCTCATCGTGTTGTTGCCGCTGGCGGCGATCAGTGTGCAGGCGTTCGACGACGGCTGGAGCGGATTCGTCGACGCCGTCACCGATCCCAACGCGCTGGACGCGCTCGGTATCACGGTGCTGGTGTCGGCGATCGTCGCACTGATCAATGTGGTCTTCGGCACCATCATCGCTTGGGTCCTGGTCCGCGACGACTTCCCGGGGAAGGGATTCGTCAACGCGATCATCGATCTGCCGTTCGCGCTGCCCACCATCGTCGCCAGCCTGGTGCTGCTGTCGCTGTACGGTCCGAACAGCCCGATTAATGTGCAGCTCAACGCGACCCGCTTCGCATTGGTGATCGCGCTCGCGTTCGTCACGCTGCCTTTCGTCGTGCGTCAGGTGCAGCCGGTGCTGCTGGAGTTGGACACCGACGTCGAGGAGGCGTCGGCGGTCCTGGGCGCGAGCAACTGGACGACCTTCACCAAGGTCGTGCTGCCTGCACTCCTCCCGGCAATCCTCACCGGTGCCGGGCTCGCCTTCACCCGCGCCATCGGCGAGTTCGGATCGGTCGTGCTCATCGGCGGCAATATCCCCGGCGACACACAGGTCGCGTCGCAGTACATCCAGCAGCAGATCGAGATCGACCAGCCGGTCGATGCTGCCGTGGTGTCGGTGATGCTCTTGCTCATTGCGTTCGTCACGCTGCTGTTACTGCGGATTGTCGGGCGGCGGCGGTCGCGACGTGAGGAGCGTGAGCAATGAGGTTGTCGGCGCTCACTCGCTACGGGCTGCGCACGATCGCGCTCGTGTATCTGTTCGTGTTACTGATCGTGCCGGTGGCACTGATCTTCTGGCGGTCGTTCGAGCATGGCTTCGGCCAGTTTTGGGAATGGATCACCACGCCGGCGGCCATCTCCGCATTGCAACTCAGTCTGCTCATCGTGGCGATCGTGGTGCCGCTCAACGTGATCTTCGGTGTCGTCACGGCGCTGGCATTGGTGCGCGGCCGGTTCCCCGGCAAGGGATTCCTGCAGGCGGTGATCGACCTGCCGTTCGCCGTGTCACCGGTGGTGGCAGGCGTGGCGCTGATCCTGTTGTGGGGCTACGGCGGTTGGTTCGGCGGGATCGAGAGCCTCGGCTTCCGGGTGATCTTCGGTTTCCCCGGCCTGGTGCTCGCCACCTTGTTCGTCACATTGCCGTTCGTGGTGCGCGAGGTGGAGCCGGTGCTGCACGAGATCGGCACCGAGCAGGAAGAAGCGGCGGCGACGCTGGGCGCCAATGGCTGGCAGACGTTTTGGCGAGTGACGCTGCCCGCGATCCGATGGGGCCTGACCTATGGCATCGTGCTGACGGTCGCCCGCGCGCTCGGCGAGTATGGGGCGGTCACCATGGTCTCGTCGAACTTCCCCGGGGTATCGCAGACGTTGACGTTGCTGGTCAACTCGCGATACACCGACGACTACAACGAATTCGGTGCCTACGCGGCCGCCACGCTGCTCATGCTCGTCGCGATCGCCGTGCTGGTCGTGATGGCGCTCATCGAACGCCGGGCACGCGGGAGGCTCGTCGGTTCGGGACCGCAGTCCTCGACCGACGACGCCGATGCCGATGCCTCGCTGGGCGTCCCGCAGGGACCGGCTGCTCTGGATCGAGCAACGGCGGCGGCAGGTGTCACGGAATCCGGTGTCGCACCGGATCGTAAGGAAGGCGTGTGACATGTCTATCTCGGTCATCGGGGCTAACAAGCACTACGGCGATTTCGCCGCGCTCGACGATGTGTCGATCGACATCCCGGAGGGGTCGCTGACCTCGTTGCTCGGGCCGTCGGGGTCGGGTAAGTCGACGTTGCTGCGTGCCATCGCCGGCCTGGACGCACTCGACTCGGGCAACGTGGTCATCAACGGCAACGACGTGTCGGCGGCGGCACCGCAGCACCGTGATATCGGGTTCGTGTTCCAGCACTACGCGGCATTCAAACATCTCAATGTGCGCGACAACATCGCCTTCGGGCTGAAGATCCGCAAGCGACCCAAGGCAGAGATCAACGCCAAGGTCGACGAGCTGCTGGAGATCGTGGGCCTCAGCGTGTTTCAGAAGCGGTTGCCCGCCCAGTTGTCGGGCGGCCAACGGCAGCGGATGGCGTTGGCACGCGCACTGGCCGTCGATCCCAAGGTGTTGTTGCTGGACGAGCCGTTCGGTGCGTTGGACGCGAAGGTGCGCGAAGACCTGCGAAAGTGGTTGCGCCGGCTGCACGACGAGGTCCACGTGACTACCGTGCTGGTGACTCACGACCAGCAAGAAGCGCTCGACCTGAGCGATCAGATCGCGGTGATCAACAAGGGGCGCATCGAGCAGGTCGGCGCACCGGACGTTCTGTACGACCGGCCGGCGAACGTATTCGTCGCGTCGTTCCTGGGCTCGACGGCGCGTATCAACGGTGAGCTGGTGCGGCCGCACGATATTCGGCTCGGCCGCAATCCGGAGCTTGCGCTGCCTGCGGCCGACGAGGGACTGGACACCGGGGTCATCAAGGCGACCGTGTTGCGGGTCGTCAATCTCGGATTCGAGACTCGAGTCGAGCTCACCGCGGCAGCGACCGGCGACGAGTTCCAGGCGCAGATCACCCGCGGCGACGCCAATGCCCTCAATCTGCAACCGGGCGAGCAGATCTACGCCCGTGCGACGAAGGTGGCGGCGCTCACTGACATCTGAGGCGCCGTCGTGCGGTCAGGTGCGGGTGAGACTCCGGTGGTGAATTCGCTTGGTCGGAATCGCACCCAGTGCTGGCTGCGTCAGCCACAGACCGGTCGCCAGCGACAATCCCCAGGCGAGAAACAGCGGATCCCACAGCAACGCGTGCCCTAACGTCGCGGCGTTGTCGTAGGACGCCGGCCGAGGCAGTACCCCGGTCGCGAGTAGCGACGCGCTGATGGTGTTGACCGCTCCCCAGGTGACCAGTGCCGTGGCGACGACCCACAGCATCGGACGCAGCAATGGGATGTGCGGGCCCCGCAACAGCGCGACCACGCTCAGGGCCGCAGCGAGTTTCGCGAGGCCGACGACGATCAGCAGCCACCGGGTGCCGCTGTCGTCGAATCGGTCCGCGACGTTACCGACCGTGGACAGGAGGGCGTCACCGCCGACACCCCAATAGATACTGACGCCGGCGTGGATCACACCGGTCACACCGGCGACGGCGAACGCGATCACGGGTTTGCTGGGCATGAGCCCAGTGTTGGCCACCGGCGGGTCGGTGCACATCGGGTGACACCCGGAACCGCCCCCTGAGATCGGGTCGGGGTCCGCCGTGCCGTGGGTTGAGTAGCCAGGGAGCGGACTCCGCTGGTTGAGTAACCCGGAGGCAGGTTCCGCTGGTTGAGTGGCCAGGGAGCCGACTCCGCTGGTTGAGTAGCCCGGAGCCCTAGCGGAGGGCGTATCGAAGCCAGCGCTGCCCGGAGATGTAGTGATAGGTAACGGATTTGATGACTTATCGCGACAACTCCGACGGTGTCTCTCATGTTGCGCGGCAGCTGGTTTCGATACGCTGCTCGTTCCTCGCGGTTACTCAACCGGCGGGGCGGGTACTCCACAGTTAGTCGGGATCTCCCGCTGGTTGCGCAGCCCGGGATTGGGCGAGGCCTTCCGCTGGTTGAGTAGCCCGGAGCGCTAGCGGAGGGCGTATCGAAACCAGCGCTGCTGCAGTGAATTCGGTCGACGAATCGTGTCGGTGCCGACCGTTATTGTGTTGGTAGCCAATCAGAATTGTCGGTACCGACCGATACTCTGGTGGTAATCAAATCGGATAGCGGACTCGGACGAGGGGGTGAGTTGGCGATGATGTTCTCCTACACCGACGCGGCCGCCGACGATGCCGCCCTGCGGGCTGCCTCCGCCGACACTCTGGTCGACGCCGCGCGGGACGCGCTGCGACTGTCGCGGCAGGCCGAAGCCCGCACCATCCTGCTCGCCGAACGCATCGGCCACGCTACCTACGATCGGGTGATGGCCGACCGGCCACGACGGCGCACCATTCCGGATGCGCCGGACAAGGCCGCGGTCGGTGAGGTGTCGCTGCGGTTGGGTGTGTCGAAAAGCAAAGCTGCCCGTTGGATTCGCCTCGGTGGTGCGCTCCTGGACATGGATGCCACGCGGCTGGCATTTCTGGCCGGTGATCTGTCGACCGCGCGGGTGCAGGTCATCGTTAATGCCCTCGAATCCCTCGATAGCGAGGTGCGGGAGCAGGCGGAGCCGTTGGCGTTGCGGCTGCCGGCGCGAGCCTCGGCGGACCGGGTGTTGCGCGACCAGTTGGCCGAGTTGGTGATCTCCCTCGACCCGGACGCGGCCGCCGACATGCGAGATGAGTTCGCCGGTCGTCATCAGGATGTGCGGGTCACCGACGATGCCCACGGGCACGCCAGCATCGACGCGACCGTGCCCGCCGAAGTCGGGGTACACCTGCGCAAGCAAATCGCGGCACTCGTTGCCGAGCGCACCTGTGACCATGATCCGCGCACGGTCGGGGAACGGCGAGTCGCCGCCTTCGCCGAACTGCACCGCCTGCCCGGCGCGAGACTGGAATGCGCCTGCGGGCGCGACGACTGTGCGCTCGGACCGACCAGCACTGCACCGGTGAGCAACGACGGCAGCGAGAATCGTAGTGGTGGCGGTGATTTCGATACGGGCCTAGCTCCGCTCGGCCCTACTCAACCACCGGGGAACGGGTGTGCTCAACCACCGGATAACGAGCCTGCGGCCGAGCAGACGTCGCTGACCGTGGTCGTCGACCCGACCGGGGCGACGCCGCCGTACCTGCGTGGGTACGGGTCCATCGACCCCGACCATGCGCACGTACTCACCGAATCACGCCCAGCGACCACACGGCCCGCACCGATTCTGCCGCAACCGATCTGGGCCGCATTGGCCGATCAGCGGCCGCAGGCGCCGCCGGTCGACCCGACCGGGCACGGCCGCTACCGCTCCCCGCCACGCGGGGCGCTGCATTACCGGCCGACGCAGAAGCTTCGCGAGAAGATCATCGCCCTGGACCGTATCTGCCGGTATCCGTTCTGCGGCAAGCCCGCCGAGGACTGCCACCTCGACCACATCGTCAAGTTCAACCACTCCGACCCCGAGAACGGCGGCTGGACCGTGGAATTCAACCTGGCACCCCTGTGCACCCCGGACCATCACCGCAAACACCTCGGCCTCTGGCTCCCGACCATGCACACCGACCGCACCATCACCTGGCGCAACCCCGACATCGGCCACACCATCGTCACCTACCCGCGATGACGCCGACACCCACCTCGCTCGGTACCGCATCGCGATACGCGTCGACGACCGCGTCGATGAGCGCCGGATGGGTGCCGATCGGACCGGCCACCATCGACCCCGGTGCCAGCCGATCGAGCGCTGTGTCGACCCGCTCGGTCAGCAGCCCCGCCGACAAGAAGTACGGGCTCACGACGACGCGCTCGGAGCCCGAGGACCGCAATCGTCGAATCGCGTTGCGCAGCGCGGCATCCTCGACACCGAGCCGGGTGGCGTACACGACCTCGACCGGCCGGAGCAGCATCGTCGACAGCTCGACCGCGCGGCGCTGCACGACCAGCGCCGCAGCCGGATTCGTCGAACCGACCGCCGTCAGCACGATGCCGTCGTCGGAGCGCAGGCCAGCTTCCTCGAGCCGATCGGCCAGCGCCGCAGTCACACTGCGTGTGCCGACCACGTCGGTGCACCGCACACTATGGGCCGCGTGGTCCGCGACGATGCCCGGCAGATCGATCTCGCTGTGGTAGCCCGGCGCCAACAGCAGCGGCACCACTGTGCACGGGCCGGTCAGCGCTGTGAGTTCCGCGGCCACCGAGGGCTCGTCGAGGTCGAGGAACGCCAGCCGCACGTCCGGCGCGCCCGACGGGGTGTGCAGCCGGGCCGCGACCGTCGATCGGATTCGCCGTGCGGTGTCACCGAATCGGGGATCACGGCTCCCGTGCGCGACGAGCAGCAGAGTCTCGCTCACACCAACTCTTTGAGATGCAACGCCGACAAGGCGTCGCCGACCAGCCCGGCGGCGAGCGTGTTGCCGCCCTGCGGATCGATCAGCAGGAAGCTGCCCGACTCTCGGTTGACCTGGTAGTCGTCGGCGACGATCGGTTCGGCGGTCTGCACAGAAATTCGGCCGATCTGGTTGAGCTCCAACGTGTCCGGCGCGTCGACCAAGGCCAAATTCTGCTCGTCGAATACGACGTCCACACCGCCGACGATGGCCTGCGTGGTCTTGGTGCCGTGCTTGAGCAGCAGCCGCGAGCCCGGCCGCAGCGGCTTCTCGGCGAGCCAGCACACCGTCGCGTCGAACTGCTGGGTCGGTTCGGGGGCGTCCTCGGCCGCGGCCAGCACATCGCCGCGGGAGACGTCCACGTCGTCGTCCAGCAGTAGCGTCACGCTGCGCCCAGTGTGCGCGGTCGCCAATCTGCCGTCCGCGGTGTCGATCTGACGTACCGTGCTGCGCGCGCCGGACGGCAGGACGACGATCTCGTCGCCGACCGAGACCCGACCGGCCGCGATCTGACCGGCGTACCCGCGATAGTCGGGGTACTCGGGGGTACGCGGCCGAATGACGTACTGGACCGGGAACCGCAGGCCGACGTGCTTGCGGTCGGTGACATTCGGCACCGTCTCCAAGTGCTCGATCAGCGTCGGGCCGTCGTAGAAGGGCGTCAGATCCGAACGGGTCGCGATGTTGTCGCCCCGCAATGCCGACACCGGGATCGCGGTGACCTGCTCGGCCGACCAGCCGAGACTGCGCGTCAGGTCGGCGAAATCTGCCGAGACGTCGGCGAACACCGACGCCGCGTCCTCGACGAGGTCGATCTTGTTGACCGCCAGCACCAACTGCGGTACGCCCAGCAGCGCCATCACCGCCGCGTGCCGCCTGGTCTGCGCCACAACACCGTTGCGGGCGTCGACGAGCAGGATGACCAACTGTGCGGTCGATGCTCCCGACACCGTGTTCCGGGTGTACTGCACATGGCCGGGCGTATCGGCGAGCACGAACGACCTTGCGGGAGTGGCGAAATAGCGGTACGCCACGTCGATCGTGATGCCCTGCTCACGTTCGGCGCGTAACCCGTCGACAAGCAGCGACAGGTCGGGGCCGGCCAGGCCGCGGTCCACCGATGCCTTGGTGACGGCGTCGATCTGGTCGGCGAGTACCGACTTCGTGTCGTACAGCAGGCGCCCGACGAGTGTCGACTTACCGTCGTCGACACTGCCCGCGGTCGCGATCCGGAGGAGGTCGGGCAGGTGCCCGAAGGTCGAAGCCATCAGAAGTATCCTTCGCGTTTGCGGTCTTCCATCGCGGCCTCGGAGACCCGGTCGTCCCCGCGGGTGGCGCCGCGCTCGGTCAGCCGGGACGCGGCAACCTCTGCGAGGACCGCGTCGTTGTCTGCGGCGTCGGACAGCACGGCACCGGTCGACGAGCCGTCACCGACCGTGCGATAGCGAACCGAGAGTCGTTGCAGCTCTTCGCCGTCCCGGGGACCACCCCAGGGTCCGGGCGTCATCCACATGCCGTCCCGCTGGAACACGTCACGTTCGTGGGCATAGTAGATCGGCGGCAGCAGCACCTGCTCGCGGGCGATATAGCGCCACACGTCCAGCTCGGTCCAATTCGACAGCGGGAAGACCCGGACGTGCTCGCCGGGTGCGTGCTTGCCGTTGTACAGGTTCCACAGTTCGGGCCGCTGACGCTTCGGATCCCACTGCCCGAAGGCGTTGCGCAGCGAGAAGATCCGCTCCTTGGCGCGGGAGCGTTCCTCGTCGCGGCGGCCGCCGCCGAACACCGCGTCGAACCGGTTGTCGGTGATCGCGTCCAACAGCGGAATGGTCTGCAGCGGATTCCGGACGCCATCCGGCCGTTCGGTCAACCGACCGTCGGCCAGATAGTCTTCGACCTTTGCCACGTGCAGCCGCAGTCCGTACCGCTCAACCACCTGGTCCCGAAACTCGAGCACCTCGGGCAGGTTGTGGCCGGTATCGACGTGCAGCAGTGCAAACGGGAGCGGCGCGGGCCAGAACGCCTTGAGCGCGACGTGCAGCAGCACGGTCGAGTCCTTGCCACCGGAGAACAGGATGACCGGCCGCTCGAATTCGCCTGCCACCTCCCGGAAAATGTGGATGGCTTCGGATTCGAGGGCATCCAGGGTGGTGAACTCGTCGGCCTCGCCGTCGGCGACCGAGCGCGCCGACGTCACGGGCGCCGAGGTCACGGGCTCTGTCGAATTCGACGCGGGGGAGTCGGTGATGGTCATGCGTGCAGCCCACATTCTGTCTTGGCGCGACCGGCCCAGCGGCCACTGCGCGGATCGGATCCGGGTTGTGGTTTGGCGGTGCACGGAGCGCATCCGATGGACGGATACCCCTCGTGTACCAGCGGATTGACGAGAACACCGTGAGTGTCGATATAGGACTGCATCGTCTCGTCCGACCACGCCGCGATCGGGTTGATCTTGACCAGTCCGAAGGCCTCGTCGAAGGAGATGAGTGGCGCGTTCGCGCGAGTCGGTGCCTCGACCCGGCGAATCCCGGTCACCCAGGCGTCGAAGCGAGTCAGCCCGGAGCGCAACGGGACCACCTTGCGGAGCCGGCAGCATTCACCGGGATCTCTGGCGAACAGGTTGCGGCCCAACAAATCATCCTGCTGGGCGACGGTGTGCTCCGGGACCAGGTTCACCATCTCGACACCGGGCCGTCCGGCCGGGCCGGACCCGTCGTAGATCTGCTCGACCGCGTCGCGGGTGCCGATCGTCTCGGCGAAGTGATACCCGGTGTCGAGGAACAGAACCTTGAGCGGAGCGCCCCCCAACGAGTCGCGGTCGATATGCGACACCGCCAGGTCAACGAGCACCGCGTCCTGCATGTTGGACGCGACGACGAAGTTGTCCCCGAACGTCTCGGCGGTCCACGTCAGCAGGTCGCCGGGGGAGGCGTCGGGCCCGAGGTCGGCGGCACCGCGCTCGGCGATGGACCGCAGTTCGGTCTCCTCGAACCGTCGGCCGGTGGTCGGTCCGGTCGTCGTGGTCGTCATCGCAACGCCTCCTCGTCGGCGCGAACGGCCCACTGGGCGAA
This sequence comes from Gordonia sinesedis, assembly GCA_039527305.1. Taxonomy (GTDB): domain Bacteria; phylum Actinomycetota; class Actinomycetes; order Mycobacteriales; family Mycobacteriaceae; genus Gordonia; species Gordonia sinesedis. The sequence goes on from BAAAJU010000005.1 coordinate 319,129, forward strand.
CCGTTCTCCATCGTTGCGCTGGTCGACGTAGTTGCGTACGACCCGCTCGATGTAGTCGCCCAAATCGGTGGACAACACCTTGTGCTGGCGGAGCTTGCGGCCGAAGCCGGCGTCTTGGCCGAGGCTGCCGCCGAGGTGCACCTGGAAGCCCTCGGTCTGCCCACCGTCGTCGTCCTCGACAAGCTGGCCCTTGAATCCGATGTCGGCGACCTGCGACCGCGCGCACGAGTTGGGGCACCCGTTGATATTCACCGTGATCGGCACGTCGAGGTCCGCGTTGATGTCGGCCAGCCGCTCCTCCAGGTCGGGGACCAGGCGCTGCGAACGCTTGCGGGTCTCGGTGAACGACAACTTGCAGAACTCGATACCGCTGCACGCCATCAGGTTTCGTCGCCAGTTGGACGGTCGCGCGGACAGTCCGAGCGGCGCCAACTCGTCGATGAGCTGGTCCAACTTGTCGTCGGGCACGTCCAGGACGACCAATTTCTGGTACGGCGTGAACCGGATGCGGTCGGAGCCTGCTCGCTCGGCCGCATCGGCGACCGCGGCCAGGATCGTGCCCGAGACACGCCCGGCGATGGCCGCGAAACCGACGGCGTTGGTGCCGTTCTTGAGCTTCTGCACGCCGACGTGGTCGCGCGGGGCGGCCAGCGGTTCTGGTGCGGGACCGTCGATCAGCGGGCGGTGCAGGTACTCGTCCTCCAGGACCTGCCGGAACTTCTCCACGCCCCAGTCCTTGAGCAGGAACTTCAACCGGGCCTTGGCCCGCAGCCTGCGGTAGCCGTAGTCGCGGAAGATCGCGACGACGCCTTCCCACACGTCGGGTACCTCGGCGAGCGGAATCCATGCGCCGAGGCGTTGCGCCAGCATCGGATTCGTCGACAAACCGCCGCCGATCCACAGATCAAGACCCGGTCCGTGTTCGGGGTGGACCACCCCGACGAAGGCGACGTCGTTGGTCTCGTGCGAGACGTCTTGCAGCCCGGAGATCGCAGTCTTGAACTTGCGCGGCAGGTTCGAGTACTGCGGGTCGCCGATGTAGCGGCGGACGATCTCGTCGATCGCCGATGTGGGGTCGATGACTTCGTCGACCGCCTCGCCCGCCAGCGGGGAGCCGAGGACGACTCGCGGGCAGTCGCCGCATGCCTCGGTGGTCTTCAGGCCGACCGATTCCAGGCGTTCCCAGATCGTCGGCACGTCCTCGATGCGAATCCAGTGATACTGCACATTCTGCCGGTCGGACAGATCGGCGGTGTCCCGGGCGAACTCGGTGGAGATCTGTCCGATCGTGCGCAATTGGGCGGCGGTGAGGGCGCCGGCGTCGCAGCGCACCCGCATCATGAAGTGGTCGTCTTCGAGGATGTCGATGTTCTCGTCGCCGGTCCAGGTGCCGTCATAGCCCTGAGCGCGCTGGGTGTACAGACCCCACCAGCGCATCCGGCCGCGCAGGTCCTGCTTGTCGATCGAGGCGAATCCCTGTTTGGCGTAGATGTTTTCGATCCGCGCTCGCACGTTGAGCGGGTTATCGTCCTTCTTCACCTGCTCGTTGGGATTCAGTGGTTCCCGATAACCGAGCTTCCACTGCCCCTCGGCTTTCCGCTTGGCGGGGCGGGCCCGTTTGCGGGCGGGACGGTCGGCCGCAGCCGGGGCGGTGCTGTCGCCGGCCGGGCGTTCCCGGGTGGATCGGCCCGGGCGTTCGCTCACCCGATCCGCGGTGCCGGTGTCCGCGTCGGGGACGGCGGGCGCGTCGGTGGTGGACGTCATGGAGTTCTCCGTCAATGTCTTCTCGTGAAGCGGGCACGCCAGGCGCGCCGGCTTCTCAGGGCACGGGTTTCTACGGGCTGGACGTGCTGGCGTCCCCAGCTGGGACATGGCCTAGAGGCGGCCGAGAGGGAGGACGGGTCGGGGCCAGAACGTCGTCAGGCGCGACAGAACGCGCTGCACACGCGCTTGAGATCGATGTGGCGGCGCTCGGCGAGCCACACCCCGGTAAACGTCACGCCGACCATGGTGCCACGGACACCCCCGCATCGTCTACTTGGGATTACTTTGCTTCACGGTGACGGAAACGACGCGATGCCCGACGCCGCCGGTGACGCGAGCATCATGGAGCGCATGGGATCGACGGTGCCGACGGACGTCGGGGTGGGCGCGGCGACCGCGGTGCGGGAGGCGGGCGGCGCCGTCGATCCGGACGTGCCGTTCGGGCTCTACCTGCACGTGCCGTTCTGTGCGACGCGCTGCGGATACTGCGACTTCAACACCTACACCGCCGGCGAACTCGGTTCCGGGGCGTCGCCCGAGTCGTGGCACGCGGCGGTCGCCACCGAACTCGATCTCGCCGCCGCGGCCCTCGTACCGGCGCGGCCGGTGTCCACGATCTTCGTCGGCGGCGGCACCCCGTCGCTGCTCGGTGCGGCCGGTCTGAGCCGCCTGCTCGACGACGTCCGAGATCGCTTCGACCTTGCCGTCGACGCGGAAATCACCACGGAGTCCAACCCGGAGTCGGTGTCACCGTCCTTCTTCGACGGCCTGCGCGCAGCCGGCTACACCCGGGTGTCGCTCGGAATGCAGTCCGCCGCACCGCATGTGCTGGCGACGCTGGACCGCACCCACACGCCGGGCCGAGCCGTCGCGGCCGCCCGGGAGGCGGCCGCGGCGGGCTTCGACCACGTCAACCTGGACCTCATCTACGGCACGCCGGGAGAGTCCGACGCCGACCTGGACGCGAGTATCGATGCCGTGCTGTCCACCCCCGTCGATCACGTGTCGGCGTATGCGCTGATCGTCGAGGACGGGACCGCGCTGGCCCGGCGAATCCGCCGCGGCGACCTGCCCGCACCCGACGACGACGTCCTGGCCGACCGGTACACCCGACTCGACCAGCGCCTGCGGGACGCCGGTTTCGACTGGTACGAGGTCTCGAACTGGGCCCGGACGACCGCCGCCGAATGCCGTCACAACGAGGCCTACTGGTCCGGCCACGACTGGTGGGGCATCGGGCCGGGGGCACACTCACATATCCGGGGCGTGCGCTGGTGGAATCACAAGCACCCGGCCCGGTACGCCGGCATCCTGAACGCCGGGGATCTGCCGATCGCCGGTCACGAGGTGCTCGGCGCCGACGACCGGCACATCGAGACCATCATGCTGGCCACCCGCATGCGTACCGGCCTTCGTCACGAGATGCTCGCCGAGGACGAGGCGCGGCGGGCCCGGACCGCGGTGACCGACGGCCTGCTGCGCGACGAGGGAGATCGCTTGCGACTCACCGATTCCGGCCGGCTGCTTGCCGATCGTGTGGTGCGTCGGATCCTCTGGGATTGACCCGCCGAACCGGGCCGTCACCAACCGTCGGGAGCAGAACCCGGCGGTGCGACCGTCCACCCCGACGCCGGGCGCGCGGCCCGGCGATGTGCACCACCGGACGGCATCCGGGCCGCCGGGATCTCGGCCGTGTCGCCGAGCTGGTCGTCGAGTGCCGGAGCGTCGGGTCGGAGGTCATAGGCGTCGAGGTCGAGCATCCGGGCGTGGATCACGTGCCGATTGCGCAACGCCGATCGGACCGCCCGGTGCAGCCCGTCCTCCAGATAGATCTCGCCCTGCCAGCGGACCACGTGGGAGAACAGGTCGCCGTAGAAGGTGGAGTCCTCGCTCAGGAGTCGGTCCAGGGCCAGCACGGTGGTGACCGTGGTGAGTTCGTCGAGCCGGAACTGACGGGGCGGAATCTTCGCCCACGAGCGCGGGGACAGACCGTGGTCCGGGTACGGCCGACCGTCCCGTACCCCCTTGAAGATCATCGCGATTCGTCCCCGTCCGACCGTCGGTGCGTCCGGCGACCCGGCTGCCGCTCCGCGGGACGCCGACGCCCCACGGCCGAGCGTGCGGCCGGATTCGCACCACCGTTTCGTAGAATGGATCCGAGGTCACTCTATGTCACGCCACCCCGTGGCGTGGCCCACAGTGACGCAACTCGACCCGAACGAGCCGACTCCGGACGGCAGGAGGTGCCACGGTGTCCAGCACCGACGATCGGCGTTTCGAGATCCTGCGCGCGATCGTGACCGACTATGTCGATACGCAGGAACCCATCGGTTCCAAGGCGCTTGTCGAACGCCACCACCTGGGGGTGTCCAGCGCGACGGTGCGCAACGACATGGCCGTCCTGGAGGCCGAGGGATACATCACCCAGCCGCACACCAGCTCCGGCCGGGTGCCCACCGACAAGGGTTATCGAGTGTTCGTCGACCGGATCAGCGACATCAAACCGCTGTCGGCGGCCGAACGCCGCGCCATCCTGTCGGTCCTGGATTCCGGGGTGGACCTCGACGACGTACTGCGACGATCGGTGCGGCTGCTCGCGCAGCTGACCCGCCAGGTCGCCGTCATCCAGTATCCGGTGCTGTCCACCGCCACCGTGCGTCACCTGGAGGTGGTCGCGCTGTCCCCGTCTCGGCTGCTGCTGGTGGTGATCACCGACACCGGCCGCGTCGAGCAGCGCATGGTGGTGCTCGCCGACGATCTCGACGACGAAGACTTCGTCCGCCTGCGGGACATGTTCGCCGGGGCGCTGCACGGTAAGCGGCTGGAGGCGGCGTCGGCGGCGGTGGCCGAACTCGCCACCGACGCCCCCCTCGACATTCGTGACGCGGTGATCAGCGTCGCCACTGTCCTGGTGGAGACCCTGGTCGAACGCGGGGACGACCGACTGGTGCTCGGCGGCACCTCGAATCTCGCTCGCTCGGCCGCCGACTTCGTCCCGGCCGGGGGTGGCATGGACTCGGTCCTCGAAGCGCTCGAGGAACAGGTAGTGGTGCTCAAGCTGCTCACCACAACGCAGCGGATGGGCCGGGTCACGGTCCAGATCGGGGAGGAGACGCGGACGGAGAACCTGCGCGGAACGTCGGTGGTGTCGACGGGGTACGGTGCTTCGGGCACCGTGTTCGGCGGGGTCGGAGTGCTCGGCCCCACCCGCATGGACTATCCGGGAACAATCGCGTCCGTCGCGGCCGTTGCCAAGTACGTGGGCGAGGTACTCGCCGAACGATGAACCACGCCGTCCGGTCGCGCTGAGGCGCCGGCGGAATCCGGCCGTCGAGCGGCCCGGAGCAGCAGTCGGTGACCCCCGACGAGCAATACGAAGGAACCTGACGAGAGTGGCAACCGACTACTACGGAATCCTGGGCGTGGCCAAGGGTGCCAGCGACCAGGAGATCAAGCGGGCGTACCGCCGCAAGGCGCGTGAACTGCATCCCGACGTCAACCCCGGCGAAGAAGAGCAATTCAAGCAGGTCAGCACCGCATATGAGGTGTTGAGCGATCCGGCTAAGCGGCGCATCGTGGACGCGGGGGGTGACCCGCTCGCCGGCCCGGGAGCCGGGGGTTTCGGCGCGACGTTCGGCGGCGGCGGCCTCGGCGACGTGTTCGAGGCGTTCTTCGGCGGTGGCAGCGGGTTCGGCGGCGGCTTCGGCGGAGGTCGGGGCCCGCGTAGCCGGGTGCAGCCCGGTGAGCCCGCCCTGGTGTCGGTCGACATCGACCTCGCGGAAGCCGCGTCGGGCGTGAACAAGGAGATCACCGTCGACACTGCGGTGCTCTGCGACGTCTGCCACGGCGCGGGCACCAACGGCGACTCCAAGCCGGTCACCTGTGAAACCTGTCAGGGGAACGGCGAGATCCAGGCCGTGCAGCGATCCTTCCTCGGGCAGGTGATGACCGTCCGGGAATGTCCCACGTGCCACGGGGTGGGTGAGGTCATCCCCGATCCGTGCCACAAATGCGGCGGTGACGGCAGGGTCCGCTCGCGCCGGACGATGACGGTGAAGATCCCTGCCGGCGTCGAGAGCGGCATGCGCGTACGACTGGCCGGCCAGGGCGAGGTCGGCATGGGCGGTGGGCCTGCGGGAGACCTCTACGTCGAGGTCACCGAGCGACCCAATGACGTATTCCTCCGCGACAAGGACGACCTGCACTGCACCCTGCGCGTGCCGGTCGCCGACGCCGCGCTCGGAGCCGAATTCGACGTGCCGACCGTTCTCGGCGACACCACGACGGTCACCATCGCACCGGGCACCCAGCCGGGTCAGGTCGTGACGGTTCGTGGGCAGGGGATGCCGCACGTCAACACGGGTGTCCGCGGCACCTTGAATGTCCACCTCGACGTGGTGATCCCCACCAAGCTGGATACCGCGCAGACCGAGGCGATGACGCGGTTCCGCGACGTGTCCGGCGACGAGATCGACGTGGTGACCACCGCAGCGGCGGCCGGTCCCGGAGGATTGTTCTCCCGCATCCGCAACGCCTTCGCCGGGCGCTGACCGGGCGCCGTCGGGAATGAGTCCGCCGCTGTTCTGGGTCGACGAGGTGCCACCGGTCGGCGCCGACGTCACGCTCACCGACGGTGAGGGACGGCACGCGGTGACCGTCGCACGAGTGTCCGTCGGCGAGCAGATCCAGGTCGGCGACGGCCGCGGCAGCGTCGCCACCTGCGAGGTCACCGCGATCCGGGGCAAAGACACGCTCACCGCTCGGGTGCACACATTCACCTTCGACGACCGGCCGACCCCGACTGTCACCCTCGTCCAGGCCATCCCGAAATCGGAACGTGCCGAACTGGCGGTCGACCTGGCGACCGAGGCCGGCGTAGATCGCATCGTGCCCTGGCAGGCCGCCCGTTGCGTCGCGCGCTGGACGCAGAAGGCGTCCAAGGGTGTGGCGAAATGGCAGCAGGCCGCGTCGGCCGCGGCGAAACAGAGCCGCCGCCCGTGGATTCCGGAGGTCACCGACCTCGCCACCACGATCGACGTGCGTGCCCGGTGCGCCGACGTGATCGAGGCCGGTGGAGTGGTCGCGGTGCTGCACGAGGAGGGTGCCACCCCGATCCGTCAACTCGCCCTCGCCGACGCTCCCGACGTGGTACTCGTCGTCGGACCAGAGGGTGGCCTCGACGACAGCGAGATCGCCGACTTGACCGCACTCGGTGCGACCTCGGTGCTGCTGGGGCCGGAAATCCTGCGCACGTCGACCGCGGCGGCCGTCGCGCTCGGCGCCGTCGGGGTGCTCACCAACCGGTGGCCCGACGACCGTGCGAGCCGTTGACCGAGGGCACGACCCTGATGGACGACGTGGACGGGAGGCGGCGGTGAAGCGGTGCGCCGTACATCGCGAGAAGGTGGCCTACGGCCCGGAGCCGGCCCAATTCGGACACGTCTACCACTCGCCCGAGGTCACCGCCGGCGAGCGGCCGATCCGACCCGTCGTGCTGGTTCACGGTGGCTACTGGTCCACCGACTTCGGGTTGACCATCGAGACCGCCATCGCGCGAGCATTCGCCGAACGGGGTGCGGTGGTCTGGAACGTCGAGTATCGGCGCCTCGCGGGGGACACCTCACCCGGTGACGAGGGAGCCGGCTGGCCGGCCACCGGACGCGATGTGATCGCCGCCCTCCAAGCGCTCGACGGTCCGGTACCCGACGCGCTGCCCGCCGAAGTTGCCCGGCGCACCGACTGGAATTCGGCTGCGGTGGTGGGGCATTCGGCCGGCGGTCAACTCGCCGTGTGGGCCACGGCGCGCCTCGGTGCCCGCACCGACCGTTGTGCGATCACCACCGTGGTCGCACAGTCGGCGCTCCTCGACACGGTCCGCGCCGCCGATCGGCCGTCGGTGCGCGCGCTGATGGGCCGCGACTACGTCGACATCCCGCAGCGGTACGCCGACGCGTCGCCGCTGGAGCAGCCGCCGTTCCCCGCGCACGTCGTCGCCATCCACGCGGCGGAGGATCGGGCGATCCCCGCCGAGATGAGCCGGCACTACGTCCGGACCGTGAGCGCGGCAGGGCAGTCCGCCGAACTGATCGTCGTACCCGGCGAGGGACACGACGCCTTCGTCGACCCGCGCAGCGTGAGCACGCGCCAGACCGTCCGGGTGCTCGGGATCTGAGCGGGGTCCGAACGGAATAACCCCTGCTGATTGCCCGTTGCGTAACGTTAGAATCAGTGGCGATGCGACCGGCATCGCCGACCTTCCCTCTATCTCTGCAGGAGTGATTGCATACGTGAGTGACGACACCCCCGACGTGAGCGCACCGACGAGTGGTACTCGAGTGGGCCGAGGAGTGGTCACCTCCAACGTGGAAGTCTCTCCCGAGGCGGTCTTCGGCCTGCTCGGAGCCAGCGACGTCAACCTGCGGGCGCTGGAGGATCTGCTGCCCGCCGACATTCACGTCCGCGGCAATCAGGTGACCCTGAGCGGCCTGGCGGCGGATGTCGCAGCCTCCGAACGCGTCCTCGGCGAACTCGTCGATCTGGTCGATCGCGGCACTCCGCTGACCCCGGACCTGGTCCGGCACAGCGTCTCCATGCTGTCGGCCGACTCGGGCGAGTCGCCCGCCGACGTGCTGTCGCTGGACATTCTGTCCGGGCGCGGCAAGACCATTCGGCCCAAGACGCTCAACCAGAAGCGGTATGTCGACGCCATCGACAACTACACCATCGTCTTCGGGCTCGGTCCGGCCGGCACCGGCAAGACCTATCTCGCGATGGCCAAGGCCGTGCAGGCATTGCAGACCAAAGCAGTCAACCGGATCATCCTGACCCGGCCCGCGGTGGAGGCCGGCGAACGGCTGGGTTTCCTACCGGGCACCCTGAGCGAGAAGATCGATCCCTACCTGCGGCCGCTGTACGACGCGCTGCACGACATGATCGACCCGGAGGCCATCCCGAAGCTGATGGCCGCCGGCGTCATCGAGGTGGCGCCGCTGGCGTACATGCGCGGCCGCACACTCAACGACGCATTCATCATCCTCGACGAGGCGCAGAACACCACTGGCGAGCAGATGAAGATGTTCCTCACCCGACTCGGGTTCGGCTCCAAGATGGTGGTCACCGGTGACGTCACGCAGGTCGACCTGCCGGGTGGGGCGCAGAGCGGTCTGAACGCGGCGACGTCGATCCTGCAGGGTGTCGACGACATCCACTTTGCCCACTTGACCAGTGCCGACGTGGTGCGCCACCGGCTGGTCGCCGACATCGTCGACGCCTACGGGCGCGCCGAGGAGTCGTCCCGGGCGAATGGTCGGCTCCGGGACGCGGATCGCCTGCCGGGAGCGGGCACCAACCGGGCCGCCCGGCGCGCCGCCGCCCACGGTCGCCGGTCATGAGCATCGAGCTGGCCAACGAATCCGGTGTCGACGTACCCACCGACCTCGTGATCGCGGCGGCACGATTCGCCATCGCCGCGATGGATGTCCATCCGGCCGCCGAACTGTCGGTGGTGTGCGTGGACGAGGCGACCATGGCCGACATGCACGTGCAGTGGATGGACCTGCCCGGTCCGACCGACGTGATGAGCTTCCCGATGGACGAACTCGTCCCCGGTGGCCGCCCGGACGCGGCAGAACCCGGTCCCGCCATTCTCGGCGACATCGTGCTGTGCCCGGAATTCGCGGCACGCCAAGCGAAGTCGGCGCGACGGTCGTACGAACACGAACTCGCCATGTTGACCGTGCACGGAGTGCTGCACCTGCTCGGCTACGACCACGCCGAACCCGACGAGGAGAAGGAGATGTTCGGTCTGCAGGACCGCATCCTCGAACGGTTCTATGCCGAACGGCACCGGATCGCCCAGGAGCAGCGGCAGACCGATCGTGACACTCGACTCCTGACCAACATCGGCTTCGCCGACGCCGATCGGTCCGACCGCGACCGCACCGGCGCCGACCGTCCAACCGGGGAATCGTGACTCTGCCCAACGACATCTGGTTCATCGTCGGCGCGGTCGTGCTGATCTCGATCGGCGGCGTGTTCGCGGCCGTCGACACGGCCCTGTCAACCGTCTCGATGGCCCGGGTCGAAGACCTGATCAAGGAGCATCGTCCCGGCGCGGCGCGACTGGCGCGGGTGCTGCGATCGCGCGCCACCTACATCGGCCTCGCGGTACTGCTGCGCGTGGTGTGCGAGACCGCCGCCGTCGCGCTGGTCACCGTGGTGCTGACCGACAGCCTCGGCGTCGGCTGGGGTTTGGTCGCCGCCATCGCCGGAATGGCGGTGATCTCCTACATCGCGGTCGGCGTCGGCCCCCGCACCCTCGGACGTCAGCACGCCTACTCCATCGCCCTGATCTCCGCCATACCGGTCCGCGCGCTCGGCATCCTGCTGACACCGCTGACCCGACTGCTCATCCTGATCGGTAACGCGGTCACACCGGGTAAGGGCTTCCGCAACGGGCCGTTCGCCACCGAGGTCGAGCTCCGCGAGGTCGTCGACCTCGCCGAGGCCAGCGGAGTGGTGGCCGCCGACGAACGCCGAATGATCCAGTCCGTCTTCGACCTTGGCGACACCACGGCCCGCGAGGTGATGGTGCCGCGACCGGAGATGATCTGGATCGAGGCCGACAAGTCGGCCGCGCAGGCGAGCAACCTCGCGGTGCGGTCCGGCCACTCGCGGATCCCGGTGATCGGTGAGAATCCCGACGACGTGCTCGGCGTGGTCTATCTGAAGGATCTTGTCGCACACGCGGGCAGCGGCGGGAATGCGGTGTCGACCCCCGTCGCCGACATTATGCGGCCGGCCGAGTTCATCCCCGATTCGAAGTCGCTGGACAAGGTACTCGCCGACATGCAGCGCACCCGCAATCACATGGCGCTCCTGGTCGACGAGTACGGCGGAATCGCCGGCCTGGTGACGATCGAAGACGTGCTGGAGGAGATCGTCGGGGAGATCACCGACGAATACGACACCGACGAGGTCGCTCCCGTCGACGACCGCGGCGACGGCTCCTACCGGGTGTCGGCCCGACTACCGGTGGAGGATCTCGGCGAACTGTTCGACATCGACATCGACGACGACGAGGTCGAAACCGTCGGCGGACTGGTCGGGCTGGAGCTCGGTCGGGTGCCGCTGCCGGGTGCCGAGGTCACCTCGCACGGCCTCCGACTCGTCGCCGAGGGCGGTCCCAACCGGCAAGGACGCCAGCGCATCTCGACGGTGCTCGTCACCCGACTGGCACCGCCCGAGGACGCCGACCAGACGTCCGGAGACGCCGACGGCGCGCACGCCGACCGGAACGGCGGCCGCGAGTCGGCCCCGGACGGCGACCGAGACCGGGAGCCGCGCGAGGCGCCGGCGACCGGCGCCGACACCGGACCGTCCTCGCGTGGGTCGTCGGCGAGTGACGCCGGCCGCGACACATCCAACGCAGGTGCAGGCAGCAAGGAGTACCCGTGACCCAGCAGCGCATCGACCTCGACGAGGAGGACCGAAAGCTGGTGACGCTGGCGCGCGGTGCCCGAGGCCGCGCGGATGCGCCGACCGGGGCGGCGGTCCGCGACGGTGACGGCCGCACCTACGCCGGCGCCGATGTCGGCATCGACTCCCTCACGCTGAGCGCACTTCAGGTCGCCGTTGCTACCGCACTGTCCAGTGGCGCAACCGCTTTCGAGGCCGCAGTGGTCGTCGGTGGCGACGCCGACGACCCCGGCCGCGCCGCGGTCGCGGAGATCAGCCCGGGGGCATACGTGATCCTCGCGGCCGCCGACGGCACCCCGGTGCATCGCCTCGGCTCGGGCTCGGACCCCGCATGACGGCGGATGATTTCCGTTCCGGCTTCGTCTGTTTCGTCGGCCGCCCGAATAGCGGCAAGTCGACGCTGACCAACGCGCTGGTCGGGGAGAAGATCGCGATCACCTCCAACCGCCCGCAAACCACCCGGCACACCATTCGCGGCATCGTCAATCGTCCAGACGCCCAACTGGTCCTGGTCGACACCCCGGGCCTGCACCGGCCGCGGACGCTGCTCGGTCAGCGGCTCAACGACCTCGTCCGCGACACCTATTCCGAGGTCGACGTCATCGGGGTCTGCGTGCCGGCCGATCAGCCGATCGGGCCGGGCGACCGCTGGATCGTCGACCAGGTGCGCCAGTCCGCACCGCACACCACCGTGCTCGGCATCGTCACCAAGATCGATACCGTCCCACCGGACAAGGTGGCCGCCCAACTGCTTGCCCTGTCGGAACTCCTCGGCCCGAAGTCGGAAGTGATTCCGGTCTCGGCCCGGACGGGCGAGCAGGTCGACGCCCTCACCGATCTGCTGGTGTCGCTGATGGAACCGGGTCCGGCGTTCTATCCGGACGGCGAACTGACCGACGAGCCCGAACAGACGCTGATGGCCGAGTTCATCCGGGAAGCGGCCCTGGAGGGCGTGCACGACGAGTTGCCGCACTCGCTCGCGGTGGTGATCGAGGAGATCATCCCGCGGGAACACCGCGACGACCGGCCGCCGATGGTCGATGTGCACGCCATCCTCTACGTCGAACGCGACAGTCAGAAGGGCATCATCATCGGGCACCGCGGAGCGCGTCTGAAGCACGTCGGTACGGTTGCCCGGGAACAGATCGAGCGACTGCTCGGCGTCAAGGTCTACCTCGATCTGCATGTGAAGGTGGCCAAGGACTGGCAACGTGACCCCAAACAGTTGGGCCGGATGGGTTTTTGACGCTCGTCCCGCCCGTCGGGTGACGGTCTGTTCGATGTGCTGAGGGCACGCCGGGTTGGTCGAACGGAGGGACGATGGGCAAGCACGAGACGCAGACACCGGGCGACGAGACCGGGCGCGGTGCGCATGCGACGGAGGTGGTGCCCGACGCGACCACCACGAAGACGATCTCGGGCGTGCTCGGCTCGCCGCGGTTCTGGCTGGCGCCCTTGCTGCTCGTCGTCGCGATCATGTCGCTGATGGCGGCGGTCTACATGGGTGCGATCGCCGATCCGGAACGCAACCTGCACGACTTTCCGATCGCACTCGTCAGCACCGACAGCGGTGCCGAGGTCGAGGCCGCGGACGGCAAGACCACCCGGGAGAACTTCGGGGAGCAGGTCGCGTCCGGCATCGCGAAGTCCGCGGGTGAGCGCGGGTTCGCCGTCGACCGCACGAATCGGGTGGACGCCCTGGACAAGCTGAACACCGGCAAGGTGTACGGCGTCGTGGTCATCGACCCGAACTTCACCGCACGCGCGGTGGCGCTTGGCCGTTCGGCCGTGCTGCAGGCCAAACCCGATCCACTGTCGATCGACGTGTACATCAACCGGGGCTCGGGAACGTTCGCTTCGGCGGTGACCACCACCCTGGCCGACCAGGTGGATGAGCAGGTCAACGAGCAGGTGGGCGCGCAACTGCTGGACACCGTCCGCGGTCAGCTCGCCAGCGCCAACCTCCCCTTGTCCGGCGCCGCGCAACTGGCGCTGTCCGATCCGGTCGATGTGCGTGTGGTGGAACCCAATCCGCTGCCCGCCGGGTCGGGGAACGGGCTGTCGGCGTTCTACTACACCCTGCTGCTGGTGCTGGCCGGGTTCACCGGCGCAATGATGGTCAGCATCGTCGTCGACGGCATGCTGGGGCAGACCCCGATCGAGTACGGCCCGTTCTATCAGCTGCGCATGCGGCTGGCCATTTCCCGATGGGCGACCCTGGCCGCCAAGTGGGTGATCATGCTGCTGGTGGCGCTGGTGCAGTCGGCGCTGTTCATCGGGGTGTGTACGGCGGTCGGTACGTCGTTGCCGAATGCCTTCTCGCTGGGCGCTTTCTCGGTGCTGGCCATCTGGGCGGTCGGGGTGTCGGCGAGCTCGATGATGGCCGTCTTCGGCAATCCCGGGCTGATCGTGAACCTCCTGTTCTTCGTGATCCTCGGCCTGCCGTCGTCGGGTGGCACCTTGCCGTTGGAAGCGAGCCCGCGGCTATTCACATGGCTGGCGTCGATCGAACCCATGCACCTGATCTATCTGGGCGTGCGGGCCATCATGTACTTCGACGCCGACTGGGACGCAGGGCTGGGACGGTCGGTCATCCAGACCGCGGCCGGACTGCTCGTCGGACTGGTGATCGGCTGGGCGGGCACCAACTTCTACGACCGCAAGCGGTGGTACCGGTTCGCCGGCGGCATGACGCTGTCGCCGCGACTCACCCGCATGCTGGACAGCGCCGGCTCGACCACGATCACCCAGCCCCTGCCGGAGCATCTCGCCGCCGCCGAGGGCGCGACGAAGCCGGCGTCCCGGGACACGCGGTAGGCCGCGTGTCGTCGGGGGCAGCCGGGGTATGTCGCACCGGTGCGGTGTCGTCGGGCGGTGGAACAATGTCGGAGTGCAGGTGCCGCGGTGAGGTTCTATCGGGACGAGGCGGTCGTGCTGCGCCAGCACAAGCTGGGTGAGGCCGACCGCATCATCACGTTGCTGACTGCCGAGCACGGCCTGGTGCGGGCGGTCGCCAAGGGGGTGCGGCGCACCCGCAGCAAGTTTGGTGCGCGGCTGGAGCCGTTCGCCCACGTCGATGTCCATCTCTATCCGGGCCGCAACCTGGACGTGGTGACCCAGGTGCACAGCCTGCACGCATTCGCCGACGCCATCGTCGCCGACTACGGGCGATACACCACCGCGTGTGCGGTGCTGGAGACCGCCGAACGTCTCGCCGGCGAGGAACGTGCACCGACCGGTCAGTTGCATCGGCTGGCGGTGGGGGCGCTGGCGGCGCTGGCCACCGATCGCAGGCCCCGGGAACTCATCCTCGACGCATTTCTGCTGCGGGCCATGCACTGCGCGGGCTGGATGCCCGCACTGGACCTCTGTGCCCGATGCGCCCAGCCGGGTCCGCACCGGGCCTTCCACGTGGCCGCCGGGGGAGCGGTCTGTGTGCACTGTCGGCCGGCCGGTGCGGCCACCCCGTCACCGGGAGTGCTGGACCTGATGGACGCACTCTTCCGTGGCCAGTGGGAGCACACGGTCACCGCGGCCGAGTCGTTGCGCCGACAGGCCAGCGGACTCACCGCAGCACATCTGCAGTGGCACCTGGAACGCCAGCTGCGAACCCTGCCCCTGATCGAACGCTCCGCGCCTCATAAGCTGGTGAGCACGGCGTGAGAGGAGGCCGGTGATGGCGTTGCGGCCGGGAACGTCGACCAAGAAGCGGCAGCCGCCGTCGCGAACCGAGGTGCGTCCGCCCGATCCGCACCCGAGCGGGGCCACGCCGCCGGATCTGCCTCCCGAGCTCGTGCCCAAGCATGTGGCGCTGGTCATGGACGGCAACGGACGCTGGGCCACCGAACGCGGATTGCCCCGCACCGAAGGCCACAAGCGTGGCGAGGCGGTGCTGATGGACACCGTCTCCGGCTGTATCGAAATGGGCGTCGAGTGGCTGTCGGCATACGCCTTCTCGACCGAGAACTGGTCTCGCAGTCCCGACGAGGTGCGGTTCCTCATGGGTTTCAACCGCGACGTCATCCGCCGGCGCCGCGACGAGATGCACGAGATGGGTGTCCGGATTCGCTGGGCCGGGCGCCGACCGAAGCTGTGGCGCAGTGTTATTCGTGAGCTCGAGATTGCCGAGGAGATGACCAAGGACAACACCGTGATGACCCTGACGATGTGCGTCAACTACGGGGGCCGCGCCGAGATCGCCGACGCCGCACGGGAGATCGCCCGCCGCGCCGCCGCCGGTGAGATCGATCCGGACCGGATCAACGAGACCGCCTTCGCACGCTACCTGGACGAGCCGGACATGCCCGACGTCGACCTGTTTCTGCGGCCGTCGGGGGAGCAGCGCATCTCCAACTTCCTGCTGTGGCAGTCCGCGTACGCCGAAATGGTGTACCAGGACAAGCTCTTCCCCGACTTCGACCGTCGCGACCTGTGGGACGCGTGCGTCGAATACGCCTCGCGCGACCGGCGTTTCGGCGGGGTGAAGCCCCGATGACCGATCCGGGTCAGCCGGCGGGGGAGCAGCAGCGCGGCGCGCTGCTCGATCGGGTAGTCGAGTTGCTCGGCGCGGTCGGTGAGGTCGTCACTCGCGACGACGTGTCGGTCGTCGTGCGAGTGGAGACCACGCGCGCGTCGGTGCGCATCCTGGGCCTGTCCGACGATCTCGACGTGCTGACCGTCACCCAGCTCGTCGCCCTCGACCTGCCGAACACCGACACCCTGCGCGACGACGTCGAAAGGCACGGCGCCGAACTCAGTTTCGGCAGTCTCCGACGGTCCGATCCGGACGGTGTCACCACCGATGTGCTGCTGTACTACACCTTCCCGGTGGGAGGTATCGGCGATGTCGCGCTGCTGACGGTGCTGCATGTCGTGCTCAGCACCGGCGCCGACATCGCGCAGCGTCTCGTCGGCGGCTGATTGCGCGGGACGGCCACAACGGCTCGGCCGCAAGTCTCCGCGGTCAGCCCCGACGCTGACAGTCCGCGCAGCGCCCGAAGACCTCGACGGTGTGGTTGATCTCGGCGAAGCCGTGTTCGTCGGCGACTCTCGCCGCCCACCGCTCGACCGGTTCGGCCTGCACCTCGACGGTGGTGCCGCAGTGTCGGCACACCACATGGTGATGATGCCCCGACGAACAGTGCCGGTACCGCATCTCACCGGACCCGTCCCACAGGGCGTCGATCTGTCCGGACTGACTGAGCGCCTGCAGATTCCGGTACACCGTCGTCAAGCCGATCGACTCGCCGCGCGCCTTGAGCTGATCGTGCAGTTCCTGCGCGGAGCGGAAGTCGTCGCAGGCGGCGAGGGCGTCGGCGATCGCGGCGCGCTGCCGGGTCGAGCGCACCCCAGTCACCGGACCGGCGGGTGTCGACGGCGACGACGATTCGGCCGCGCGCGCTGTCACCGTGTCAGTTCCGACGTCGGCGGCGTCGCCGCCGAACCGGCCCGCGATTCGGTGGCATGGACCAGCGCATCGGTGACGATGTGGGCGAGGTGCTCGTCGATGAGTTCGTACATGATCTCCCGACCGTGCCGATGGCCCCGGACGACGCCGGCGTCTTTCAGCACGCGCAGGTGCTGGCTGACCAGCGGCTGGCTGAGGCCGAGCGATCCGACCAGTTCGTGCACACACTTGCCGCCGTCACGCAGGGACAGCACGATCGCGATCCGGGTTGGCGCGGCGAGTGCCCGCAGGAGGTCGCTGGCGGCGTCGCGGGCAGGTGCGTCCCAGGAACCGTCGGTGCGGCAGGCGGGTGGGCGTGGCTCCATACCGACCATCTTATGGGAAGTCATTGTCATTTGCGCTGAGCGTCGGTGCGTGGGCTCCGCGGATTCTCGCCAGTACGACGACGGCTACCCTGTTAGGCGTCGCCGATTCGCCGAGAACCGGCCGTGACCTGTGTCCCCAACCTCCGTGGAGAAACGATTCATCGTGGCCGCCGCCCCGTCCAAAGTCGAAGCCGTCGTCAACCTCGCCAAGCGGCGGGGTCTGGTGTATCCGAGCGGTGAGATCTACGGCGGCACCCGCTCGGCGTGGGACTACGGTCCACTGGGCGTCGAATTGAAGGAGAACATCAAGCGGCAGTGGTGGCGGACGATGGTCACCTCCCGCGACGACGTCGTCGGTCTGGACTCCTCGGTCATCCTGCCGCGGCAGGTATGGGAGGCGTCCGGCCACGTCCAGGTCTTCACCGATCCGCTCGTCGAATCCCTGCATACGCACAAGCGGTATCGCGCCGACCATCTGATCGAGGCGTACGAGGCCAAGCACGGACATCCCCCCGAGAACGGGCTCGCCGACATCAACGACCCGGAGACCGGGCAGCCCGGCATGTGGACCGAACCGCGCGCTTTCAGCGGGTTGATGAAGACCTTCCTCGGTCCGGTCGACGACGAGGAGGGACTGCACTATCTGCGTCCGGAGACCGCGCAGGGCATCTTCGTCAACTTCAAGAACGTGATGACCACGTCGCGACGCAAGCCGCCGTTCGGTATCGCTCAGATCGGCAAGAGCTTTCGCAACGAGATCACCCCCGGCAACTTCATCTTCCGCACGCGTGAGTTCGAGCAGATGGAGATGGAGTTCTTCGTCAAGCCGGGGGAAGACGAGCAGTGGCATCAGTACTGGATCGATCAGCGGTACGACTGGTACGTCGACCTCGGTATCGACCCGGACAACCTCCGGCTCTACGAACACCCGGCGGACAAGTTGTCGCACTATTCCAAGCGCACCGTCGACGTCGAGTACAAGTTCGGGTTCTCCGGTAACCCGTGGGGCGAACTGGAAGGTGTCGCCAACCGCACCGACTACGACCTGACGACCCATGCCAAGAACTCCGGTGAGGATCTCTCGTTCTTCGACCAGGCCAGCGGCGAGCGGTACACCCCGTACGTGATCGAACCGGCCGCCGGACTTACCCGCTCGGTCATGGCCTTCCTGTGCGACGCCCTTGTCGACGAGGAGGTGCCGAATGCCAAGGGTGGCACCGATACCCGCACCGTGCTGCGCCTCGACCGGCGGCTGGCGCCGGTGAAGGCCGCGGTGCTGCCGTTGTCGCGTAACGAAAAGCTCTCGCCGAAGGCACGGGATCTGGCAGCCGAACTGCGCAAGTACTGGAATGTCGACTTCGACGACGCGCAGGGCATCGGCAAGCGGTACCGGCGACAGGACGAGGTGGGTACCCCGTTCTGCGTGACGGTCGACTTCGACACCCTCGACGACCAGGCGGTCACCGTGCGCGAACGCGACACGATGAGCCAGGAACGCGTCGCCCTGGACAAGGTCGCCGAGTATCTCGGTGGTCGGCTGCTTGGCGCCTGAGCGGCTCTGACCTGCGCGAGTCTGTCACAATCGAGATATCGCCCACGCGGTCGCGGGCACGGGGTTCGCGACGGGGCGAGGAGAGTGAGTCGGGTTGTGACTGAGAATGGGAACGCCGTCGGTAAGAACGCTGTCACAGGCAAAGTGGTTCATTACGACCCGAATCGAGGATTCGGGTTCTTGGCGCCGGATTCCGGCGGCGCCGATGTCTTCTTGCACATCAACGACATCGACATCGACGAGAATTCGCTGAAGCCTGGCGCGAAGGTGTCCTTCGACGTCGAGGACACCGATCGCGGTACCAAGGCGGTCAACGTGTCGGTGACCGACGAGGCTCCCGCCGATGACGCCGCTGCGGCCCGCGCGCACCGCCGGGACAGCCACGAGCACGGCGGCAGCGGCACCGGCGGCCGTTCGCACGGTGCCGATCGCGATCGAGGCCGACGCCCGCGCGGCGGCCAGGCTGGCTCACTGGACTCGTCGGCGTTCACCGAAGAGCTGACCGAGCTGCTGCTGGACTCCGCGGACGATCTGACCGCGGCGCAGATCATCGCCATCCGGCAGCGCGTCACCGACTTCGCGGTCGCCCGGGGCTGGGTGCTTGACTAGCACGTCCGAGACGGGCCGCGGCATGCCGGCGACGGCGGACTACTACGACGAGGCCGTCGAGCGGGTCGTACCCGAGTCACCGAAGGTGGCCGGCCTGCCCGGAACCCGCACCGACCACCGCAGCGAGTACGCCCGCGATCGTGCCCGGGTCCTGCACTCGGCGGCGCTGCGGCGACTCGCCGACAAGACACAGGTCGTCGGTCCGCGGGAGGGCGACACCCCGCGTACTCGGCTGACCCACTCGCTGGAGGTCGGACAGATCGGCCGGGGTATCGCGATCGGCGTCGGCTGCGACCCGGACCTGGTCGAACTGGCCGGTCTCGCACACGACATCGGACATCCGCCGTACGGCCATAACGGGGAGCGTGCGCTGGACGAGGTCGCCGCCGAGATCGGCGGATTCGAGGGCAACGCGCAAAATCTGCGCATCCTGACCCGGCTGGAACCGAAGATCCTGGACGCGGCCGGTCGCAGCGCCGGGCTGAATCTCACCCGGGCGTCGCTGGACGCAACGCTGAAGTATCCGTGGACGCGGCGCCCACCGGAACGCAAGTTCGGCGCCTACGGCGACGACGCCGGGGCCCTGGACTGGGTACGTCGGGGGGCGGTCGGGGACCGGCGGTGCGTCGAAGCGCAGGTGATGGATTGGTCCGATGACGTCGCGTACTCGGTGCATGACCTCGAGGACGGAGTCATCGCGAACCGCATCGACCTGCGCAGTCTCGCGGATCCAGCGGACCAGCGGGCCCTCGCCGAGATCGGCGTCACCGAGTTTGCCGGTCTGGCGGCCGAACCTCTGGTGGAGGCCGCCGAGCGGCTCTCGCGCATGGATATCGTGCGTGACGTCGGCGTGTTCGACGGCAGCCTGACCGCGTCGGTCCATCTCAAACGCCTGACCAGCGAGCTGATCGGGCGGTTCGCCTCCGCCGCGATCACGGGGACCCGCGAGGCCATGGGCGGCCGGTCGGTGGCCCGGTACGACGCCGACCTCACCGTGCCCGCGATGATCGCCGCGGAGGTCGCCATCCTGAAGACACTGGCGTTGCGGTTCATCTTCTCCGACGAACGGCACAAGTCGATCCAGCGCAGGCAACGCGAACGCATCCACCGAGTCGCGGACTGGCTGACCGAAGCCGCACCCGGGGGACTCGATCCCATCTATGTCCCGATGTGGCAAGCGGCGACCGACGATGCGGGGCGGCTGCGCGTCATCGTCGACCAGATCGCGTCGATGACGGAGGGCCGGCTGGAACGGCTCGACAAGCAGAACTCGGGAGCACAGGCACATCTCGGGTGACTTCCGGCTCGCGTCGCGAGGTCCTGCCGACTCGACATGGTGAGCGCCGCCGGCACGACTCGGCCAGGGGTCGGTGCCGGTCACTACACTGGCCACGTGGCAGGCCGAATTCCCGATCGCGACATCACGGCCATCCGTGAGCAGACGCGGATCGAGGAGATCATCGGCGACTATGTCGCACTGCGCCAGGCGGGACCGGACCGGCTCAAAGGCTTGTGCCCGTTCCACGACGAGAAGACCCCGTCGTTCCACGTCCGGCCGCATCACGGCCATTTCCACTGCTTCGGCTGTGGCGAGGGTGGTGACGTGTACAGCTTTCTGCAGAAGCAGGAACACGTCAGCTTCGTCGAAGCCGTCGAGCAGCTGGCCGACCGGATCGGCTACCGGATCAACTACGAGGGCGGCGGCACCGCGGTCGTCCGGGACCGAGGCACCCGTGCCCGGCTGGTGGCCGCCAATGCGGCGGCGCAGAAGTTCTACGCTGGGGCGCTGCAGTCGCCCGAAGCGCAGAAGGCCCGCGACTACCTGACTGAACGCGACTTCGATGCGGCCGCGGCGGCGACGTTCGGCTGCGGGTACGCGCCCGCCGGCTGGGACACCATGACCAAGGCATTGCTGGCGCAGGGGTTCGAGTTCGCTGAGCTTGAGGCGGCGGGCCTGTCGAAGCAGGGACGCAGGGGACCGATCGACCGATTCCATCGACGGTTGCTGTGGCCGATCCGCAACCTCGGTGGCGACATCATCGGATTCGGCGCCCGCAAGCTGTTCGACGACGACAACCTCGGCAAGTACATGAACACGCCGGAAACCATGCTGTACAAGAAGTCTCAGGTGCTGTTCGGGCTCGACCACGCCAAGCGGAATATCGCCAAGGGGCATCAGGTGGTCATCGTCGAGGGCTACACCGACGTGATGGCGATGCATCTGTCCGGGGTGACGACCGCGGTCGCGTCCTGCGGCACCGCGTTCGGCGAGGACCACCTCGCGCTGCTGCGTCGGCTGATGATGGACGACTCGTACTTCCGCGGCGAAGTGATCTACACCTTCGACGGCGACGATGCCGGAAAGGCGGCCGCGCTCAAGGCTTTCGAGGGCGAGCAGTCGATCGCCGGCCAGACGTTCGTGGCGATCGCGCCGGAGGGGATGGACCCGTGTGAACTGCGTCAGGGGCGGGGCGACGCCGCGGTGCGCGACCTGATCGCCCGGCGCGTGCCGATGTTCCAGTTCGCCATCAAGACGTTGATCGGCGAGCACGACCTGGATACCGCCGAGGGAAGGGTGCACGCCCTGCGGGAAGCGGTGCCGGTGGTGGCCCGGATCAAGGATGTCGCGCTGCGCGACGAGTACGCCCGCCAACTGGCCGGCTGGGTCGGCTGGGACGACGTGGCGCAGGTGCTGGCCCGGGTCCGCGAAGAAGGGGCCAAACACACGCGGGCGTCGGGACGCGCACCCCAGGGTCGGGTCGCGCAAGCCCGTCGAGGACGACCTGAAGCGGCAAAGGCCCCTGGACCGGGGCGACCACGCGCCGACGATCCGCGGCTGTGGCCGCAGCGCGAAGCCCTCAAAGCCGCTCTGCAGTACCCAGCTATCGCCGGTACCGTCTTCGATTCGCTACCGGTCGAGTGCTTCACCGACCCCGCGTACGCGGTGGTGCGAACCGCGATGTCGGAGTTGGGCGGCACGTCGTCGGGGATGGGCGGTGCACAGTGGGTGGACGCCGTCCACAACGAGGTCGACGACCCGGTCCTCGGGCCGCTGGTCACCGAACTTGCCGTCGAACCGATGCCGGTGTCGGAGAACAACATTCCGCGCTATATCGGCAGCGTGCAGGCGCGGTTGCAGGAGGTCTGGGTCGGCGCCCAGATCGCCGACATCAAGTCGCGACTCCGTCGCATGTCCCCCGGCGAGGACCCGGACGGCTACCACGCGGTCTTCGGTGACCTAGTGGCGCTGGAGGCGTACCGGCGCAGCCTGTTGGAGCAGGCGATTGACCCCGACGCTGACGCGAGCTGATTCACGCCCCAGGTAGGGACCGGGCGAGGCCGGCGACGACGGTGCGGCGGGCGAAGCCACCCGACGACGGCGGTACGCCGGCCGCCTGGCTGAGCTACGAGATCGCGGCGGCGCCGGGACGCAGTTCCGGCGGGAACAGCGGACGGTGCGGATCGTCGGCGTTGTAGCGGCAGCCGCCGGCATAGGTATGAGCCCCCTCGCAGCGATCGGGCACCGGCCCCGGTCGCCCCCAGATGTACTGACCCGTAGCGCTCACGGTCGCCTCCTCGGACTCTTTGCGTTGCGAACCAGTATCGGTACTCGGGCGGACGGACGCTCGTTAGCCACAGCGATCTCACACCCGCTGACCTGCTGTGATGGCACTCACGGGGGTGCGTGAGGCTGGCTGCGGCGTGCTGCGCGCGACGCCGTCCACGGTGGGATCGAGCGCCCCAGGACGTGCGGTAATGTGCCAGCGCGGGCAGCATGCCCGACCGGGGGCGGTAGCTCAGTCGGTTAGAGCCGCGGACTCATAATCCGTAGGTCGCGGGTTCGAGCCCCGCCCGCCCCACGCAGCTACGCGTCGAACGTGCAGCAGTTTTGTCCAGTCTGTCCCCGATGCGCTAGAGTCATCCTTCGGTTCCGATGGCACGCCTACCGGTGGGTCACGGCGCCGAGCCGAGTGGTCCCCCATAGCTCAATTGGCAGAGCATTCGACTGTTAATCGAACGGTTACTGGTTCGAGTCCAGTTGGGGGAGCGGAGTTTGCACAGGTCAGGCCCGGTTTTCGCCGGGTCTTTCTTGTTTTGGTCTTGGGTTGGTCCTACGCCCTCGGGTTCGGCTGGCATCTCGGTACTTGTGTCGGGAGCCTGGTCGGTCGCTGGATCTTCATTTGAACTGTGAGCGGTCCCGCTGGCGTCGGCGCCCTCCTTGGGCGGCCTCGGTCTGGTCGGTTGCCTTGGCGGGTCTTAGACACGCGTGGAGCGGTACCGTTCGCTATGGACCTGCCGGTAGTCTAAGCGCGTGGACGACCTGGTTGAATGGGTTGCAATTGTGATCTCGATTGTTTCCGCCTGCGTGGCGGGCGGGATCCTCATCCACAACCGACGAGTGGAGAGGACGCACGTCGCCAAGCTGGACGTTAAATTCATCCATACAGAGCAGATCCCCGTTCAGAAGGCAGCGAATCTGCTGCTCACTAACCCGAGCCGGGAGCCGATATCCGTCTCTGCAATTCGGATCTCGGTCATCGGCAGAGAACCTCGCTATGTGTTTATGCATGGTGTGGACGCGCTCGATCCCGGTGGTGTCCAAGGTGCGGCTACAGAGCCCCCGAACCCCCTGGCCTCCGCGTTGTTGAGGGTGGAGCATTTGGATCTGCCGCCCGGAGGTACCAACGTACTAGCGCTGTTCGGTGCCAGCGTTGCTCTGGAAGCGGCATCGTATGGACTTCCGCCTTCCGAACTGTGCCTCGAGCTCGTTACCGGTCACGGTGCGTTCGAGATTCCACGAAACTCGGCGTTCCAGTCGACAGTAATGGGAATGGTCGCGACGCTGCATCAACTCGACGTCAGCAATATCCCGTTGAACTCTATGCACCCGACCGCGGTTCGGCTTCTTCAGTCCAAGATTCCAGATGTTCTGCACAACCCGAACGCCTATGATTTGGACGCAGTTCGCCAGTGGGTTCGGACTCTCTACCCGGGCTGATCGGCAGACGTCAACGTCGAGCTCTTCTCAACAAGATCGATGGCGCGCCCTGCGCCGGAGATGATCTCGCCCGACAACTCGGGGCCGGTTCTCGGATCGATCCCCGAGATGACTCGGTGGCATCAGCGAGACTTGTGGTGGAATTTTGACCCCGATCGTGAATCGGACACTCTTGCGGTTTGCTCCCATCGCGCCAGTATCCCACCAGCGCCAACGACGAACGCCCCGCCCGAAGAAGCGAAGGCGAGGCGTTCGACGGAGGCACGGCAACAATCCGTGATCGTTCCGAGCTATGAAGTTGTGTTGAGTTCCAGCCCATGGCGGGCCGAGGCCCCCACCAAGGAGTCAGCGGACCGGGGAACAGCGAGCCAGCTCGCGCAGCTCGGGTACGCGACACCGGGAGCCGTTTCCCACGGCATTCGCCGAATCACGCCGCCGAACGCTCCCCGGAATGTCACGGGTGCCAGTCCGTCGCAGACTATCGCGCTGCTGACGTCGGCCGCACTGGTGCTCAGCCCTCACTTTGCTGGTTGAGCGTTTGCAGGTAGCCCTCACCCCGCAGGTCGAGTAGCCGCGAGGTACGAGAGGCGTATCGAAGCCAGCGACCAGCCGCGATCGCATCGTCCGGGCGAAGCGACCTCTCGTTTGCTTCGAAGACTGGCCCCGCAATCGTCAGCACGAATGACGTTGCCACGATCGGTCACTCGCCCCCTGGTCCCGCATCCTCGTCCAGTTCGGATCGGAGGTCGTCGGGGATCGCCAGCGCGATGGTTTGCTTGCTGTCCTGGTGCTCGAGGAGTTCCTTACCCGGGATGGTGCTGCTGAACGAGAAGTCGCTGACTACCGCCAGGTTGATGAGCACTCCGCCCTGCCAGGTTGTCTCTGAAGTGTCGTCGGCAAAGAGCACACCCATCGGGACGCGTTCGGCGATGAGACGTTTGAAGTAAGCGATGACCGTCGGCGGGTCCTCGTCCTCGAAGATGAAGTTGAACTCCAGGTCCGAACTCGTCACGAAGGTCGCCATCGCTCAACGGTAGCCGCGACGGTCGGTTGCCACACGTCGATTCCGACCGAGACCATCTGCTGCGGATACCAAGGCCGCCGTCTGGCGTGCGCCACCTCCGTTGGCGTTCGTCGTTCATCGATCGTCGTTCATCGATTGTCCAGGGGCGCGCTCGGAACAGCGTCAAGAATCTGGACACTCGATCCAGAAGCGCTTCGTCTGCTGAGTCGATGGCGCTTTGACTTTACTCCGCACACCCTCGGCCCCGGCCGCTTTTGGGAATTGTGCATGAAGCGCTTCGCAAAAGCCGCCATCCGACAATGACAGCGGGATGGTCGTGCGGTTGCTCGTCACGAGACGCATTGCGGCTCATCGTCTCAGCTGCTGGTCAGGCGTCGGTCGTGTGTGCGCGCCACGTGTAGCCCCGTGAGCTGGGCGTGGTGGCTGACGTCCACGGGTTTCTCAGAAAAGTTTGCGCGAGTGCACATGTCTTGCTTAGAGTCAGAATGCATTTCGGATGGTGAAGGGTCGTCCGCATCGTGTTCATCCGACGCATTGTCGGATGTACGTCACCGGCAGTATCAGCGTGCCCGATGGGGGGTTTCAGCGTGCGTAGGAAACGTGGATGACGCCACGGACCGCCCGCCGGCCGCTCAAGCAGCACATCCGGGCCCTCATTCACGTTGTCGCGATCGCGCTGCTCACCCTCGGTCTCTTCACCTTCGTGAACACGGTAGCCCCCCAGCCTGTCGCGCAAGCCGCACAGAGTGGATGCCCGCCACCGGTCGCCATCGCCAACGGCGGGTTCGAGCAGCCGGCGATTGGCAACGCAACCAACCGGATCCTGTCCCAGGACCTAGTGCCGGGTTGGAGCACAACCGCGACGGACAGGATGATCGAACTTTGGTCGTCGGGGTTCCTAAAGGTGCCAGCGGCGCAGGGGAACCAGTTCGCGGAGCTGAACGCCAATCAGTCATCGACGCTCTACCAGGACATTGCTACCGTGCCGGGGCAAGTGCTGACCTGGTCGCTGTCGCATCGCGGCCGGCAAGGTCGCGACACCATGGCCGTCCGGATCGGTCCGCCGACGAATCCTGTCGAGCAGCAGCAAATCACTGACGGCAACACCGCGTGGGGTACCTACACCGGAACGTACGTCGTCCCTGCGGGGCAGACAACTACCCGCTTCGCCTTCGCTGCCGTCAGCTCGGCGGGTGGAAACACGTCTCTCGGCAACTTCCTGGACAACATCCAGTTCGGCAACCAAGCCTGCATCAGGACCGACAAGTCGGTGCGGAATGTCACCAATCCGAACAGCGAGGTCACGCGTCCCGGAGACGTCCTCGAGTACACGGTATCGGCGACCAACACCGCTGGAACCGAAGCCAATAACGTCCGCATCGCCGATCCGATCCCAGCGGGGACGACCTATCAGCCGGGCTCCTTGCGGGTCAACGGTGCTGCCGTCTCCGACGGGACCGACGGCGATGCTGGCGAGTTCGCCGGCGGTGCCGCCGTCGGTAGACCGGGCACCGTGTTACCGAACAGCAGTGGCACGCTCACATTCCGGGTGAAGGTGAACCCGGAATCGTTGAGTACCACGGTGTCCAATACTGCGACGACCACCTATACGTGGCAGGGCAAGCCGCTCACATCCACGTCGAATACGGTCGAGTCTCCGATCAACGACACCAGCTTGGAACTGCAGAAGTCGGTACAGGGCATCACCGACGTCAACAACGACGGCAAGACCGGGGTCGACGACGAGATCAACTACCGATTCGCGGTGAAGAACACGGGTACCGTGCCAGCGAGCGCGTTGTCCATCGCCGATGCCAAGGTCGGTGCCGTTCAATGCCCGACAACGACGCTCGCGCCGGGCGCCTCGACGACATGCACTGCGAAGTACCGCGTCACGCAAGATGATGTCGACGCCGGCAAGGTCGACAACACCGCGGTGGCGAACGCGACCGCCGGCGGTCAGCCCGTCAAGTCCAACGAATCCACGGTTTCGACGCCGGTGTCGCGAGAGGGGGCGTTGCGACTCGCGAAGACCGGTACACCGGTGGATGTCAACGGCGACGGCAAGATCGGCGTCGATGATCAGATTCGGTACACCTTTACCGTCACCAACAGCGGCACGCTGACCGCGAACAACATCAAGCTCGCCGACCCGATGTTGTCGGGATTGACGTGTCAGCAAACGAGGTTGGCACCCGGCGCCTCGACCACCTGCTCGGCTGCGCCGTACACGATCACTCAGGATGATGTGGATGCCGGCGTGGTGTCGAATACGGCGTCGGCGACGGGCGAGGACACCAGCGGCAACGATCTCGGCGCGACCGCGACATCGGATGTTCGTGTCGAGGTGAATCAGGACAAGGGTCTGGATCTGGTCAAGGCCGGTGCGGTCGATGACGTGAACAATGACGGTAAGACCGGTGTCGGGGATCGGATCAACTATCGGTTCACTGTGCGGAATACCGGCACGGTGACCGCGACGAACATCACGTTGGCCGACCCGATGCTGAGCGGATTGTCGTGTGAGCAAACACGTTTGGCGCCCGGGGCGTCGACCACGTGTACGGCGGCGCCGTACACGATTACGCAGGACGATGTCGATGCTGGCGTGGTGTCGAATACGGCGACGGTGTCAGCCACCGGTACCAATGGTGAGGATCTGGGTGCTACCGCCACCTCCACGGTCGATGTGCAGGTGAATCAGGACAAGGGTTTGGATCTGGTCAAGGCCGGTGCGGTCGATGACGTGAACAATGACGGTAAGACCGGTGTCGGTGACCGCATCAACTATCGGTTCACTGTCCGCAACACGGGCACGGTGACCGCGACGAATATCAAACTCGCCGACCCCATGCTCAGCGGATTGACCTGCGAGCAAACACGGTTGGCACCCGGCGCCTCGACCACCTGCTCGGCAGCCCCGTACACCATCACCCAGGATGACGTGGATGCTGGCGTGGTCTCCAATACCGCGACGGTCAGCGGCACGGGCACGAACGGTGAGGATCTGGGAGCTACCGCCACCTCCACGGTCGATGTGCAGGTGAATCAGGACAAGGGCCTGGATCTGGTCAAGGCCGGTGCGGTCGACGACGTGAATAACGACGGTAAGACCGGTGTCGGGGATCGGATCGATTACCGGTTCACTGTCCGTAACACCGGCACCGTTACGGCGACCAACATCACGTTGGCCGACCCGATGTTGAGTGGTTTGACGTGTGAGCAAACACGTTTGGCTCCGGGAGCGTCGACGACGTGTACTGCGGCGCCGTACACGATCACCCAGGATGACGTGGACAACGGTGTCGTCTCGAACACGGCGACGGTCAGCGGCACGGGCACTAACGGGGAAGACCTCGGCGCCACCGCCACGTCGGATGTGACGGTCAAGGTTGATCAGGATAAGGGCCTGGATCTCGTCAAGACCGGTGTCGTTGACGACGTGAATAATGACGGTAAGACCGGTGTGGGTGATCGGATCGATTACCGGTTCACGGTGCGCAATACCGGCACGGTGACGGCGACGAATATCACGCTCGCGGACCCGATGCTGTCCGGATTGAGCTGTGAGCAAACACGTCTCGCGCCAGGCGCCTCCACGACGTGCACGGCGTCGCCGTACACCATTACCCAGGATGACGTGGATGCCGGTGTCGTGTCGAACACGGCGACCGTGACGGCGACCGGCACCAACGGGGAAGACCTCGGGGCCACAGCCACTTCCGACGTCACCGTGAAGGTCGATCAGGATAAGGGCCTGGATCTCGTCAAGACGGGCGTCGTTGAGGACGTCAACAATGACGGTAAGACCGGTGTCGGGGATCGGATCGATTACCGGTTCACTGTCCGTAACACCGGCACGGTGACGGCGACGAATATCAAACTCGCCGACCCCATGCTCAGCGGATTGAGCTGTGAGCAAACACGTCTCGCGCCAGGCGCCTCCACGACGTGCACTGCTGCGCCGTACACGATCACGCAAGACGATGTCGATGCCGGCGTGGTCTCGAACACTGCGACCGTGAGTGGCACGGGCACCAACGGTGAGGACCTGGGTGCGACGGCCACCTCGGATGTGACGGTCAAGGTTGATCAGGACAAGGGCCTGGACCTGGTCAAGACGGGCGTCGTCGAGGACGTCAACAACGACGGTAAGACCGGTGTGGGTGACCGGATCGATTACCGGTTCACTGTCCGCAATACCGGCACGGTGACCGCGACGAATATCAAACTCGCGGACCCGATGCTCAGCGGATTGACCTGTGAGCAAACACGTCTCGCCCCGGGCGCGTCGACCACGTGTACTGCAGCCCCGTACACCATTACCCAAGATGACGTGGATGCTGGCGTGGTCTCGAACACCGCGACCGTGAGTGGCACGGGCACCAATGGGGAAGACCTCGGCGCCACAGCCACTTCCGACGTCACCGTGAAGGTCGACCAGGACAAGGGCCTCGATCTCGTCAAGACCGGTGTGGTTGAGGACGTCAATAACGATGGCAAGACCGGCGTCGGTGACCGTATCGACTACCGCTTTACCGTGCGCAATACCGGCACGGTGACCGCGACGAATATCAAACTCGCGGACCCGATGCTCAGCGGATTGACCTGTGAGCAGACACGTCTCGCCCCGGGCGCATCCACGACGTGTACTGCAGCCCCGTACACCATCACCCAAGATGACGTGGATGCTGGCGTGGTCTCGAACACCGCGACGGTCAGCGGCACGGGCACCAATGGCGAGGACCTGGGCGCCACCGCCACCTCGGATGTGACGGTCAAGGTCGACCAGGACAAGGGCCTCGATCTCGTCAAGACCGGTGTCGTTGACGACGTCAACAACGACGGCAAGACCGGCGTGGGGGATCGGATCGACTATCGGTTCACTGTGCGCAATACCGGCACGGTGACGGCGACGAATATCACGCTCGCGGACCCGATGCTGTCCGGATTGACGTGTGAGCAAACACGTCTCGCCCCGGGAGCGTCCACGACGTGTACGGCAGCCCCGTACACGATCACCCAAGATGACGTGGACAACGGTGTCGTGTCGAACACCGCGACCGTGACGGCGACAGGCACGAATGGGGAAGACCTGGGCGCCACCGCCACCTCGGATGTGACGGTCAAGGTCGATCAGGACAAGGGTCTGGATCTGGTCAAGGCCGGGACCGTCGATGACGTGAACAACGATGGCAAGACCGGTGTCGGTGACCGGATCGACTACCGCTTCACTGTCCGCAACACGGGCACTGTGACCGCGACGAACATCAAACTCGCCGACCCCATGCTCAGCGGATTGAGCTGTGAGCAAACACGGTTGGCACCCGGCGCCTCGACCACCTGCTCGGCTGCGCCGTACACGATCACCCAGGACGATGTGGACAACGGTGTCGTCTCGAACACGGCGACGGTCAGCGGAACCGGCACGAACGGTGAGGATCTGGGAGCTACCGCCACCTCCACGGTCGATGTGCAGGTGAATCAGGACAAGGGTCTGGATCTGGTCAAGGCCGGTGTGGTTGACGACGTCAACAATGACGGTAAGACCGGCGTGGGGGATCGGATCGATTACCGGTTCACCGTGCGCAACACGGGCACTGTGACCGCGACGAA
>BAAAJU010000006.1:0-561766 GCA_039527305.1 Gordonia sinesedis
TCCTGTGACTTCGTCGATCATCATCCGGAAAGGTACGCCCTCCCGGGATCCACAGGTTCTGATCATTGCTCTTCGACGTGAGTGTGCCCGTACCGAATGGCAAGCCCTACGGAATCAGTTGCAAGATGGCAGGTCCTGGACTGGTATCGGACCCTCTTACCGCCTTCATGGAACTTTCAAACTCAGCGAAGAAGTTCGAGGACGATTTCCTATCGAAAGGCTATGACTGGATCAACAACCCCGCTCATGCTGGCAACGCTGCTGTTGAACTCGTGATGAGTTGGCATGAGGAGGTCAGGGCTGAGATTGACCTTGCCAACAGCTGCTACCTCCTCCTGACCCACACGACCAACTGGAAGCAATATAAGCTTTCCACCTTTGACCTCAACCTCAAGCATGCCGACCCGAGAGACATGGATTGGCAGATGCGGTTGCATGGGAAGACAAAGCAGCCTAACTCCATCGTGGGCACATGGACGAACAACGGTAAGACCCACCGACTGTGGGAGTTCTACCCGCTCTCAGGCGGTCAACTGAAGTACAGCCCGCTTTGGGAGTGGGCAACGTGGCAGTCAGACTGGTTTGAACTGGAACAGCCACCCCAGCACAGCCTCATCACCAAGGCCCAGCAGTACTTCCCAGACCTTTGGCAGGACTGAGTCAGTCCTTCACCCACAGGACTTCGGTGCGAGCAGCTCCAGCCTCAACCTTCGGAGCCTTCAACTCCA
This sequence comes from Gordonia sinesedis, assembly GCA_039527305.1. Classification (GTDB taxonomy): domain Bacteria; phylum Actinomycetota; class Actinomycetes; order Mycobacteriales; family Mycobacteriaceae; genus Gordonia; species Gordonia sinesedis. The sequence continues at coordinate 729 of BAAAJU010000006.1, forward strand.
CCCGTTCCCACCCCTTGAGCATGGCGTCATAGAGGTCATTGGCATACCCGCTCAGGACACACTTACCCCGATGGGCAAGCAACGCCTCAAGCAACTCCACATGCTCTTCCCGAGTCATCTCCTCCGCATACATCTTCTGCGTGCGGGTCTCAGGGAGGTAAGGCGGATCAGCATAGATGAGTGTGTCGGGGGTGGAGAACCGCTTGATGACCTGAAGGGCTGGCCGCTTCTCAATCTCAGCATGCTGCAACCGTTGAGCCATCACTGACAACTCCTCAGGCACCCTCTGCCAGCGGTCACTCATACCTCTTGCTCGCTGTGACGAACCCCTGTTCTTCCAACCTGTCTTCTTGGCTAGGTCAGAAGCATGAGCCTGCCAGATGCGGACGATGAACCTGCGGGCATCCTCAAGGTCATCCCCAGTGAGAACGTGAGACTGGTCGTACTCGCTACGAGACCAAGGAGTTGTCTCCACACACCATAGAAGTTCGTCGGTGCGGTCACGGAGCACCTTGAAGAAGTTGACCACGTTGCCGTTGAGGTCGTTCAGGAGTTCATGGGGTGAAGGGTGCTTCGTGAAGAAGACTGCCCCACTCCCGAAGTACGGCTCCACATAGTGGTAGTGGTCACCGAAGTGGTCAGTAATCGTACTTGCCAAAGACCACTTTGCACCTGGGTAGCGGAGGCTTGCGCTACGGGACTTCGGCCGCATCGTGTGCTCCTCTACAGCAAACAGGGCGTCGGCAGCTTCAGTCACAGACAAGTCCTTCCAGTGGCAACCCCTCGAACGGGCGGGCATCGTTGACCACCATCGTAACGGGCTACACGGAGGTCGACCCGAGGCAACGCCGCGCCTGTGGACAACCGCTCGATGACAGCAGGAGGCAGTCTCTCAGCACGTTGACCCGCCCCGCGTGTCGTCACCACACCCACACCCACGACCGCGAGAGACTGAGGACCAGCGCAACGACGAGACCCACTCACCCGTCCGCCCTCGTCATTATTTGGCTGTTGGAGGCTATCGGTGTCATTATCTACGAAACCCGTTGCCACACAACGGTTCCGCACGCCCGCACACATGATCAACCTGTAGGTCAGACGGCGAACGCGGCGCAACTACGAACGGCGCCGGACGCGCAACTACGTACGACGCCGACGCGCAACTACACAGAAAACTCGCAACTACACGCAATGCTTTCCGTGTAGTTGCGAGTTTTCCGTGTAGTTCGCCGGCCCGGCGGTCCGGGGTGGTCAGGCCGCGCCGGTGGCGTGCAGTGTCTCGAGGGACTCGTTGACATCGAGTGCATCACCGTCGTCGATGTCGCTGCGACCGGCGAACTCCGCGAGCGACTGCATGAGCTGTGCGGGGAGTGCGAGTCGACGCTCGGCCGCGAACACGCTCAGCGCGGCAATGGCGGGTTCGTACTCGCCGGCATTGAACGCACCGGTCGCCGAGACAAACTCAGAGTCGTCGGCAGCAACGCGACCCTCAAGGAAGCCCTTGAGGTCCCGCGCCAGCGACTCGGTCGTCATGGAACCCATAGTAGGCGGTCCTTGCCCGCGGCAATACGTGCCGCCGCCGGCCAGTTGGGGTACGCGGTGCGCAGAGTTGGGGCGGGTTTTCGCGCCGCCACGAGCACTTCCATGGGGATGGCGTCGATGAGACGACGGAAGTAGAGGGTGGACCCGCGGCGTTCGACCGAGACCGGTGCTGCGAGCGTCGTGTCGATCAGCCGCATCAGGTCGATATCCGCCATCGGGGGGAACTCTGCCTTACCAAGTCCGCACCCCGACCGATGGCCGCCGCCGCTGGCGTCGCCGTCGAGGATGTGCGCAATCCGCGTTGTGACGTCTGGGCGTGAGCGCGGAGAAAAGTGAACCGGTGGGCCGCCGATAACGGTCGGGTACGAGTCCGGGACGGCACCGGCGGGAAGCCGCCATGACTCGTTGTCCGCCACCGTGTCTCCCTGGGAGGTCTCGTGGTTGCCTTCCGTTCCGCTACTGCCTGGCCGAAAGCTATCCGCCGTCTCCGACATGTCCAGTGCGATCCGCAACTACACAGAAAACTCGCATCTACACGCAATGCTTTCCGTGTAGTTGGGTGGTCCGGCGGTCCGGGGTGGTCAGGCCGCGCCGGTGGCGTGCAGTGTGGCCCGATTCCGCGACCGGTTCCCACGACCCGTCGTCGGCACCCGCGGCTACGCTCGACGCAATGACCACCGCCGACCGAACCCGTGACTGGGTGCCGCCGTGGCCGCTGGACGTGCGGGCCACGCTGGGTGTGCACCGGCGCGGCAGCGGCGACCCGACGTTCCGCTACGGCACCGATGGCTCGGTCTGGCGTGCGGTCCACACTCCCGACGGGCCGGGGACGCTGTGCGTACACGCGGTTGGCAGGCGGGTCCGGGCGCGCGCCTGGGGAAGCGGCGCGGACTGGCTCCTTGACGGTCTGCCCGATGCGCTTGGCGCACAGGATGATCCGGAGTCGATGCCGATCCACGACGACGTCGTGCGGCGATTGGTGCATCGTGCGCCGGGCGTGCGCATCGGACGATCCGGCCGCGTGTGGGAGGCGTTAGTCCCGGCGATCTTGGAACAGAAGGTCGTTGGTGCCGAGGCATGGCGCGCCTGGCAATATCTGGTGCGGCGCTTCGGTTCTCGGGCGCCCGGCCCCGTGCCCTCGACGATGCGGGTGCCGCCGTCCCGTGCCGACTGGGTGCACATCCCGTCGTGGGAATGGCATCGCAGCGGCGCCGAACCGGTGCGGATGCGCACCATCAGGGGCGCGACGGCGATGGACGTCGAGCGGCACCACGACCGCCTCGACGTGCTGCGCGGCGTCGGACCGTGGACGGTCGCCGAGACCCGGTCGCGCGCGGTCGGCGATGCCGATGCGGTCCCCGTCGGCGACTATCACATCCCATCGGTGGTCGGACAGACGCTGATCGGCCGCCCCGTCGACGACGCCGGAATGCTCGAACTGCTGGAGCCGTACGCCGGACACCGGCTCCGGGTGATCCGGTTGATCGAGATGTACGGCGACTGGCCGCAGCGTCGGGGGCACCGGATGTCGGTGCGTGACTACCGGGCGATGTAGCGACGACCTGCGAAAATGCCGATCGATCGTGCCCGTCGAGACTTCCACTCACGGCGATTGTAACGTTCTAATAACGACGAGGCAGCGAAGTTGTCGAGTTTGAAACCGGTGTGTGATGCTCTACGCAGACAAAAGCGACATGTCGCCTATGTCACACCTCTCATTAGCAGGCTCCGAAAGGATCGAGCATGACGAACATCCCTGACATCACCCCCCTCATCGACCTGGCCAAGACCATCAACGCACTCCTGGGTGATCTGGGATCGACCAGCGACGGTGGCAGCCAGGGCAGCTAATACCAGATCCCATTCGGACAGGGCCGCGCCGGGTTATGCATACCGGTGCGGCTCGTCCGTGTTGGCAGGTGGTGTTTTCGCGCGTGAAGCTGTTGAAGGAAATGGCGGGCGCAAGATCCGAGAAGTCATCGTGTATGCGGGAGCACTGAAATGACCACGATCCGGGCGGTCGCACCCGCGGAATCCGCTCAAGCAGTCAACCTAGTCGCAACGGCTATGCCGACTATCCCGCTGTTCTCCTGGGTTCTAGGCTCCGGCATCGATGATGCCGAACTTCGGCACTGGTTCGCCGACCTGTTCCTCACGCCCGTCATCGAGCTCGGGCGCGTCGTTGGAGCCTTCGATAACGATCGTCTGATCGGCCTGGTGGCTTTCCGCGATCCGGATGATCCGGCGGGCGCCCCCCTCGATGACGCGGAGCGTGACCGTCACCTGGCGATGGCGATGTCGGTTCCCGGTCTGGCGCAACGACTTGCGGCGATGGTCACGGGTTCGGTTGTGGTGGCCCCGGCCGACGATGCGGTGAACGTCTTTGTCGCGGCAGTCGAACCGGAGGCTCGCCGCGGCGGGATTCTCTGGGATCTGATGCGTCCGGTCGAAGACCATTGCCGCGAACGGGACCGGCCGTTCTACGTGTGGACCGGTAACCCCGACTTTCGCGACGGCTGGATCGCCCGATGGGGGCTGGAGTTGTTCTCCACCGTCCCGCTCGGCGACGGCGAAATTTATGGCTTGCAATCCGATCGACCGCCCCGACGAAGGAGTGATGCGTGACCGGAAGGCTATCGGTTGTCCTTGCCGCCGTCATGGCAGCGGGAATGGTCTGGGCCGCGGCGCCGCCCGCCGCTGCCGACCCGACCAGGTATATCTCGACCAAGCGGACCGGTCCGACGACGTCGGAGATCGTCGTGCATTCCGCGGCGATGAACCGCGACATTCCGCTGCAGATCATCGCGCCGCGGGACCGGTCACGGCCGGCGCCGGTGCTGTATTTGCTCAATGGCGCCGGTGGCGGTGAGGACAATGCCAACTGGCAGGCCAAGACCGACGTGGTGAAGTTTTTTGCCGACAAGCAGGCGTACGTGGTCACGCCGATGAAGGGCGCCTTCAGCTACTACACCGACTGGATCAAGCCGGACCCCAAGCTGGGCGTCAACAAATGGTCGACGTTCCTCGGTCGCGAGCTTCCGCCGGTGATCAACTCTCTCTACAACACCAATGGACGCAATGCGATCGCCGGCATTTCGACGTCGGCGACCTCGGTGCTGAACCTTGCCATTGCACATCCCGGCCTCTACCGGGCGGTGGGGTCGTACAGCGGTTGCGCAAGTACCACGACCCCGAACGGTACGTTCTACGTCCAGCTCGTGGTCGAAGTCCGTGGCGAAGGCGATACGCGCAACATGTGGGGTCGGGTCGGTTCTGCCGGTTGGCGGGCCAATGATCCGGTCATCAATGCCGCCAAGCTGCGCGGTCTGTCGCTGTACATCAGCTCGGCGACCGGACTTCCGGGCGAATTCGACAATCTTCGCGTAGTGCCCGATCCGGCCGAGCTCGCGAACCGGGTGGTGGTTGGCGGCGCGATCGAGGCGGCCACCCGTCAATGCACCGACCAGCTCGCCGCCCGCCTGAGGCAGCTCCGCATCCCGGCGACCTTCGACCTCCCCGGCGGCGGCTCGCATTCCTGGCCGTATTGGCAACAACAGCTGCACAGGTCGTGGCCGCAGTTGTATCGCGCAATTCGCTGAATGCACGTCCCCACCAGGTACGACAATCCGGAATGTCCGGATCTGCCCTGGTCAGAAGGTTGCGAGCGCCAATATCGCCGGTGTCGAACAATCAAACAAGAAATTACGTTTGGATTACAAAACGTGATCCGCTAGTGCCCTTTCCGATACCCCCGTGTGACCATCGTGGGGGTCCAGGACGGGCCTGGCACCACACACACGACGAGAAAGGGGCCTCTCATGGCTGACTTTGGCAGCAGCGACCTCGCGACCATCCTGACCGAACTGAACAAGCTTCTCGGCAACCTGGGCAGCAGCACCGGGGAGTGACCGTGTGACCGTTTGACGGTCTCCGTGGGCCGCGTCGGCATCATCGCCGGCGCGGCCCACGACTGTCTCTGCCGCCGGTGGGGGTTGTGACCTGCGGTGTTTCGACCTGTGATCTACTGACGTAGGACTCCGCTCCTCGTCTGCGAGGCAGCGATCGGGACCGCAACCACCCTCCACCAGCTCCAGGAGATCCGCCGAGTGCAGCCGCGAACACGGGTCGCTACCGGTGGTGCGCTGTTTCGGCTGGTGAAGCAGGCTATTGTCGCTCACCCGCTGCTGATTTTCGGCATTCTGGCCGCACAATTGGTGTCCGCGTTCGCGACCCTCGCCCAGCCCGCGCTCAACGCCTCCATCATCGACCGCGGCATCGTCGTCGCCGATGCCGGGCACATCCGCAGCGTCGCGGTCGTGATGGTGATCATCGCCCTCGTCGGACTGGCCGGCGGGTTGGCCGTCGCCATCCTCGGTGCCGACTTCGCCACCCGGGTCGCGTCCCGCACCCGTATTCGGGTCTACCGCCACGCCATGGCACTGTCCCGCAACGACTTCCACCGATTCGGGCCCGCCACCCTGATGACCCGTACCGGGGCCGACACCACGACCATCGCGGCGGCGATGTACTCGCTGGTGAGTATCGCGGCATCGGCGCCGCTGCTGGCGGTGGGTGCGGTCATCGGTTCGTTGCGCATCGCCACGCAGCTCACGCCGCTGATCCTCGTGGCCGCGGTCTTGCTCGGGGTGGTCGTCGGCTTTCTCGTGGCGCGCATGGTGCCGCTCGCGGACCGCACCCAACGGGCGGTCGATGACGTCGCGGCCACCTTGCGCGAACAGCTCACCGGCATCCGTGTCGTTCGCATCTTCGGCCGGGAACGGCAGGAATCGCAACGATTCGGCGCCATCAACGACGAGCTGACCAGCCTCGCCCGCCGGATGGGCACCCTGCAGGTCCTGATCCTGCCCGCGGTGCTGCTCATTGCGAACCTTACGTCGGTCGCGGCCACCGCCTGGGGTGCGTCGCTGATCGACTCGGGCAGCATGCAGATCGGTCAGCTCACCGCCTTCACCGGATATCTCTCCCAAGTTGCCGTCGGTGTGTCGCTGATGGTGGCGGTCACTGCCATCCTGCCCAGGGCGGCGGTCAGTGCCCAGCGGATCGACGAGGTCCTCGGTACCGACCCGGACCCGTCCGTCGTGGACCCGCGCTCGGCCGCGGCGCCCCGGCGACACACGACTGCGACGCCCGTAGCCACCGACTCTCCGGTCGCCCTCGAGTTCGCCGGCGTCAGCTATCGCTACCCGGGGGCCGACCGGCCGGCACTCGACGGCATCGATCTCCGTTGTCCGGCAGGCGAACTGACGGGCATCATCGGAGGCACCGCGGCAGGCAAGTCGACGCTGCTGGCGATGATTCCGCGTCTCGCGGAACCGCAGGACGGGTCGGTCCTCGTCGGGGGGATCGACACCACCGACTGGGAGCCGGAAGATCTCCGGTCGCTCGTCGGATACGTCGGCCCCGGTCAAAGCCTGCTCGCCGGTGATATCGCGGGGAATCTCCGGCTCGGACATCCCGATGCCACCGACACCGAGCTGTGGGAAGCACTCGCCATCGCCCGCGCCGACGACTTCGTCCGAGCCCGCGGGGGCCTGGCGACAGCCGTTACTCAGGGCGGCACCAACTTTTCGGGTGGTCAGCGACAACGGCTCGCGATCGCACGCGCCCTGCTGGGGCACCCCCGCATCCTGTGTCTGGACGACTCCTTCTCGGCGATGAATCACCAAGTGGCCGCTGAGATCCTCGACGGGATCCGGCACCGGCTGCCGGACTGCACCGTCGTGCTGGCGGTCCAGCAGCCGGCGCTGTTGCGAGACGCCGACGGCGTGGCCGTCCTCATCGACGGCCGGTTGGATGCCCGCGGCCGGCACATCGATCTGCGCCGGTTCTCCGCCGGCGCCGAGGCAGCGTCGGTCGACGCGACCGACGGCGCGGGGGGCGAGTCGTGACGGCATCGTCCGCGCGATCGTCCGAGCGCGAGCGACGGGGAGTGAGCCGCTTCGTCGTCGGCCGCGGCCGCCTGGTCGTCGCCGTTGGGTGCGGCCTGCTGGCGGCGGTGGCGACGGTGGCCGTCCCGTTCGTCTCGGCGTGGGTCACCAACATCCTGTTCGCCGGCGTCGTCGGCCGGTTGATCCGCACCGGCGAGACCGCGGCGCAGGCGGCAGACCGACTCCGTGCCGAGGGGCATCCGGATCTGGCCAATCTGACCTCGGCACCGGGAGTCGTACCCGGCGCCGGGATCGATTGGCATCAGCTCTGGATCGCGATCGTGGTGCTGGCCGGCGTCTACGTACTCGCGGCGGCGACTCGTGCGGCCGGCGACGTTGTCCTCACTCGAGTCGCACAGAATACGGTGCGCCGCTTGCGTTCCCGGGTGGAAGAACGCTTGCATCGGTTGCCGGTCGGCGCGATCGACGGCACCCGCCGCGGCGAGGTCGTCAATTCGGTGTCGGTCGACGTCGACAACGTGGGCACGCTGATCGCTCCGCTCTTCGCGCGCCTGCCGGTCAGCCTGCTGACTGCGCTCGGGGTGTTCATCGGCTTGTTCGTGCTGTCCGGCTTCTTCGCCGCCCTCGTCCTGGTGTCGGTGCCGATCTCACTCGTGATCGTCATTCTCATCGCCCGCTACTCCCGGCCGGCACTCGAGCGCCAGTGGGAGTACACCGCGACGCTGACCGGCCGCGCCGAGGACATCTACGGCGCCCGCGACACCCTGGTGGCGCTCAACGCGCGGCACGCGTTCACCGGCGAAGTCGGTGGCATCGTGCAGCGACTGGCGCGGGCATCCCGGACCGCGCAGGCATTGGGCGGCAGCGTCACTCCCGCACTGACCGCGGTCAACGCGGCGATCTTTGTGACCATCGCGGTGCTCGGCGCCATGCGGGTACTGGACGGTCGGATGACGCTGGGCGCGCTCCAGGCAGTCATCATGCTCGCGCTGCAATTGTCCACACCGCTCAGCGAACTGTCCGGCATCATTCCGCGTATCCAGTCGGGGCTGGTCTCGCTGCGACGCGTCACCACATTTCTGTCCACGCCGGCCGAGCCGGCCCCCGCGATCGACGATCCGCCGGTCGACCCCACGACCACTCGCGGCGTGGCCCGCGCCCCCGAGATCGTGTTCGACGACGTCGTTTTCGCGTACGGCGACGACGATCCCGTCCTCGACGGGGTGTCACTGCGAATCCGTCCGGGAACGACGGTCGCGATCGCCGGCGTCACCGGGTCGGGCAAAACGACCCTGCTGTCGCTGTTGCAACGGTTCGCCGACCCGGCCCGCGGCACGATCACCGTCGACGGCGTCGACGTCACCGACCTGCCGCGGTCGGTCCTGCGCTCCGGAATCGCCACGGTGGCACAGGATCCGTGGCTGGCCCGCGGCACGGCCGACGACAATGTCGACTACGGCGGCACCGCGCGTACCGCGCGGGTGGAGCGCTTGCTCGGCATCTTGCCGAACGGCGGCGCGACGCCGGTCTCCGATGGCACCGAATTGCTCAGCACCGGCGAGAAACAGTTGATCACCGTCGCCCGCGCGCTCGCCGCCGACCCGGCGATCCTCATCCTCGACGAGGCGACCAGCGCCGCCGATGCGCGTACCGAGACGCTGATCCAGGAGGGGCTGCGGGACCTGCGCGACTCGACGACGACCCTGGTGGTCAGCCATCGGTTGTCCACGCTCGCGCTGGCGGACGAGATCGTCGTGTTGCACGACGGGCGCATCGTGGAACACGGCACACTGGCCGAATTAAGCGAAGCCAACGGGCATTTCGCCGATATGCACGGCCTGTCGGCGCAGCGGGAAGGTAGCGTGCCCGGCAGGCGCCGCGGCGCGCACCGTCGACCGGAGGATGAGTGATGCACGTAGTCCGTTCGGTGGCCGTCGCCGACACCGGGCAGGCGATCGACCTTGTCGCGTCGGCGATCCCGGACATTCCCGCCTACGCATGGGTTCTCGGTCCCGAGCTCGACGATCCGTCGTGGCGGTCCTGGATAGCGACGCTGCTGACCGAACCGATGGTCGCCAATAGCCGTGTCGTCGGTGCCTTCGACGGCGGCCGGCTCGTCGGACTCGTCGGCTACCGGGATCCGGACGACCCGCAGTCGGCTCTCGACGCCGACCAGAAGGACGCGCACATCGCCCGCGCGATGACCAATCCCGACCTCGCGCGACGCCTGGTCGCCGTCCTGACCCGCATCGCCGAAGCCGAAGCCGACGGCGAGGATGCGGTGGGGGTATCGGTGGCGGCCGTATCCCCGCAGGCGCGCCGCGGCGGCGTCCTCTGGGACCTGATGGCCACCGTCGAGGAGCACTGCCGGGCACACAATCGCCGGTACCGAGCCTGGACCGGCCATCCCGAGCTGCGTACCGGGTGGATGCGCACATTTGACCTCAAGCCGTTCGCCACCATCGAGCTCGGCGACATCGAGTTGTACGGTCTGCAGTCCGACCGCCCGCCGCGGCGACGGGACGGCGCGTGACCGCGGCCAGGAAACCGGCCAGGCCAGCAACCGGACCCGACCAGCAACCGGACTAGACCACCTGGCCGGCGCGGCGGTCACCCGCAAGCAGTTCGTCCGCTGACGTCGCGAGCGGCACCGCCAGTCGACGCGGCCAGACTACGGCTTGATGCCAATCACGTACTGCCCCAGATCGATCACCGTCTGTTCGACGTGGTCGAGCCCGGCCGCCCGGAACCGGTCGGTGATCTCGTGCGTGCCGAAGATCCGATAGCCGCCCAGTCCGACGACCGAGTGGACTCCGGGCAACTCGGAGAGCCGGTTGTCCGCGGAGGTGAACACCACGACCTCGCCGCCCGGCCGTGTCACGCGCGCCATCTCGTCGATCACCGGCAGCGGCTCGGGGATCAGGTACAGCGCCGCGAGGCACACGACCGTGTCGAAAGTGTTGTCCGGGAACGGGATCGTGTGCGCGTCGGCGCGAACATAGGCGGCCCGGCCGCCGGCGTTGGTGCGCGCGGCCGTCGCCAGCATCGACGGCGAGAAGTCGATGCCGACGCACCGTCCGGAACCGGTCAGTCCGTCGGCGATGCGGCGCGTGTAGTTGCCGGGGCCGCAGGCGACGTCGAGGACGAGGCGTTCACCCGGCCGGGCGAGATACGCGCGCAATGCGCGGTCGTACTCCTCGGTGGCGGTGCCGCCGAGGCTGAACAGGCGAGTGAACACCGGGCGCCACGCGCGCTCGTACACCCGGGAGAACACCGGGTTGCGCATCATTCGCGCCGCGAGGCTCGACACCGGTTCAGACGCGGGTGTCGCGCTGGATGCGCAGCGTGTGAATGGTGGTGGCCAGCATGTCGTAGTTGCCGACCAGCAGGACGAATGCGATCAGTCGACGGTCGTCGAGGTGCCGCCGCAATGCGGCCCAGGTGATGTCGTCGATGTCCTTGTCGAGGACGAGCTGATCCACGGCACGCAGCAGTGCTCGCTCGCGGTCACCCCACCCGGCGTCGGGTCCGGTGAGGATGCGCTCGAACTCGTCGGAGCTGATCCCGGCGCGCCTCCCCAGCCGCCGGTGATGATCGAGCTCGTAGGCGCACTCACGCAGGTGCGCCACCCGGATGATGACCATCTCGGATTCCTTGCGCGACAACGCCCCGAACGGCATCAGGCGCGCAGCGAAGTGCAACCAGCCGCGGAACAGTCCGCGGGTACGGCCCAGGGTGGAGAAGATATGCGCGTCCCGCACCCCGATCGCACGGGCCGCGCCGCGGGCGAATACCCAGTTGATCGGGCCGAGGTCGGCGAACCGGCCGGGCGGGATACGGGGGTTGCTGACCGGTGCGTCGTCGGTGGGCGATGCACCATCGGAATCGGGGTGGCGGTACATGGTGCGAGGGTAGACTACCGAGGTCATGAGCACCGATAGCACAGGCAACGCACCCAGCGACCCCGGCGCCCCGGCGTCCCGCGTCTTCCGCAGCGTCGACGAGTTGCGAGCGGCGATCGGCGAGAACCTCGGACACGGCGAGTGGCTGGAGATCACCCAGGAACGAATCAACGCGTTCGCCGAGGCCACCGGCGACCACCAGTGGATCCACGTGGATCCCGACCGCGCCGCCGCCGGCCCGTTCGGCACGACGATCGCGCACGGATACCTCACGCTGTCGCTGCTGCCGTTGCTCGCCGGGGACATCTTCACCGTCGAAGGGCCCAAGCTGGTCATCAACTACGGGCTCAACAAGGTCCGGTTCCCGGCACCGGTGCCGGCCGGTTCGCGGGTGCGCGCCGACGCGACCATCACCTCGGTGGAGGAGACCGGCAAGGGCGTGCAGGTCGTGGTGACCAGCACCGTCGAGATCGACGGCGGCGACCGGCCGGCATGTGTCGCCGAGACCGTCCGCGTCTTGGTGTTCTGACCTCTGCCGATCCGGTTCGCCAGCATGCACACTCGGGTGCGCGAGATGACCGAGCACAGCTCGACGGTGGAGCACCGGTCGAGCTAGGACGTCTTGTCGGCCCGGCCGTCGCCGGCGCTGCTGGTGCCCGCGGTGGTGACATAGGGCGAGATCGTGGAGCTGTGTTCGTCGATGCGCACGGGCGCGCCGAGCGCCGGGAAGGCACGTTGCGGACAGTGTTGGCGTTCGCAGACCCGACAGCCGGCGCCGATCGGGGTCACCCGCGCCTGCGGGCCGATCTCCAGGCCGTCGGAGTAGATCACGCGCGCCGCATGCCGCAGCTCGCAGCCTAGGCCGATCGCGAACGTCTTTCCCGGCTGGCCGAAGCGTGCCGCGCGGCGCTCCACGGTCCGGGCCACCCAGAAATAGTCGCGGCCGTCGGGCATCTCGGCGATCTGAGTAAGGATCTTGCCGGGTGACGCGAACGTCTCGTAGACGTTCCACAGCGGGCAGGTGCCACCGCTGGAGGAGAAGTGAAATCCGGTGGCGGACTGTCGCTTCGACATATTCCCCGCCCGATCCACCCGGACGAACGACCACGGGATACCACGCAGATTCGGGCGTTGCAGCGTCGACAGCCGATGGCAGATCGTCTCGTAGGACAGGGCGTAGAAGGCCGACAGACGCTCGATGTCGTATCGGAAATCCTCAGCGGCGCCATGGAATTGGCTGTAGGGGAGCAGGGTGGCGGCGGCGAAGTAGTTGGCCAGGCCGAATCTCGCCAGCGACCTCGCCTCGTCGGTGGTGAAGTTCCCCTCCGCCACTAGGTCGTCGATCAGGTCGCCGAACTCCAGAAATGCCAACTCCGCGGCGAGTTTGAACGCCCGTTGGCCGGCGGAGAGCGCCGCGGACACCTCCAGCCGCCGCGCACCGGGGTCGAACCGGTGCAGCATGTCGTCGCCGAGGTCGACGCGGCGCACAATGGTGACGCCGTGCCGGGATTCCAGTCGGTCGGTGATCTCGCGGCGGATGTCGGCCGTGTGCATCCGCATCCGCGACGTCATCTGCTCCGCGGCGACGTCGAGGTCGTGAATGTAGTTGCGGCGCTGATAGAAATAATCCCGCACCTCTTCGTGGGGGGCGGTGATCGAACCGCGCATCGCACGGTCGCTGCGGCCGTCGGTGGCGGCGGCGAGCTGGTCGATCGCGGTGCGGTAGCGGCGATGCAGATTGACCATCGCCTGGGCCAGATCGGGGTGCGAGGCCACCACCGAACCGATCTCCTGGGCGTCGGCCGCCGACGCGGGCGCCTCGACGTCGTCGTCCAGCATCACCTCGCGGAGTTCGGCGACGAGCCGGGCGTCGTCCTGTGAATCGAAGAAGCCGGCATCCACGCCGAACGCCTCGGTGATCCGGGAGAGCACCGACACGGTCAGCGGTCGCGCGTCGTGCTCGATCTGATTCAGATAGGACGGCGAGATCTCCAGCGTCTGCGCCAGCGCCACCTGGGACAGGCCGCGTTCGGACCGGAGCTGCCGTAGCCGCGATCCGACATAGGTCTTGCTCATCGGGTGTCCACCTGCCGATCGTCGCGGGCGCGGCCCGTCGTGTCCGGCGGGACGCGCTGGGGTTCAGGGTACGGTGACCGCGTGCGCGTGCGGTCTTCTCGAGGCGTGGGGCGGGCGACGGTCGTGGTGGCCGCGATCGCCGGAGTCGCCGCGCTGGCGGCCTGTGGCGGCGAGGAGGTTGCGACGGCGCCACCCGCCGCCCCCGCCGACATGCTGCTGCGGCCCGCGCAGTTGCCCGCGGTATATGTGCCGACCCAGGTGTCGGTGACCGACCTGACGGCGGCCAACCAGGCGCGGATCGACGACGGCCGCACCGCCGACGTCGTGCCCGCGGACTGCCGGCCGACCGCCGACGCCGCTCTCAATCCACAGGTGCGCGCCGACAACAGCGCCGTGCTGGCCGCGGCGAACGGCGATGCCGGGCTGGTCGAACTGGTCACCACCGCGCGCCGCGACCTGATGGCCGACCTGCGCGCGACATCCGGCAGCTGTGCCCGCAGCACCATGACCATTCGCCGGGGCAACCTCGCGGGGGCCCGCGTCGAGACCACGTACACGCCGCTGCCCGACCCCGACCTCACCGCGGGCGCCGACGGCGGTTCCGCCGTCGCCGAGACCGCCGTCGACCAAACCGTGGCGGTCGCCTCGTCGGTGCGTACGACACTGCCCGACGGCGGTATCCGCACCCAGTCCGGATACGCCGGATACGCACTCGTCCGACGACCGGGCGCGGAATCGGTGACCGTCCAACTCACCGTGTCCGGGGCCACCAGTGCGGCCGCCCCGACACCGTCGCCCGCCGCCGAGCCGATGAGCCGCGACGATTTCGTCGCCCTCTTCGGCGCCGCGATCCGCGTCGCCGCCACCGCGGGGCGCTGACGGCCGCGCGCACCCGTCGACCGCGATGTGAAACACCTCACATGGTGGGCCGATTCGATGCCGTCGGCGCCGTTGGTCCGCGGCCCGGACGCCCCTCCGACGGCGAATGCCGAGCGGAACGAATATGCAGTACGCGCGTACTTTTTGGCGGGATCGACCGGACCCTTCACATCGGCATCTTCGCAAACTTTGCAAAGTCGAGCGAAAGTATGGCCCAGATTTGCACGATAAAGGCGGCTGGACCTGCTGCTTTGGGTTATGGCACCCTGTCATTCAGGCACCGCCGATTGGTGTCGGAAGAGTTCGCAACATCGCCGGTTCGTTCCGTGCGGCCGACGACAAGCGAGCGACACCGTCGACATCGGATGTCTGTTAGCAGGGCCGGGCGCGCCCCGCCGGGCCACCCATCGGTCATCGAGGGCACTGCTCGTCGATGCCACCGGCCGTCGAGCCGGGCCGAGAAGGACAACGAAAGCGAAGTGGCAATGAGCAACGTCGGAAAGCCCCGCACCGCCGCGGAGATCCAGCAGGACTGGGACACCAACCCGCGATGGAAGGGCATCAAGCGCGAGTACACCGCCGAGCAGGTCGCTGAACTGCAGGGCACCGTCCTGGAGGACCACACCCTCGCCAAGCGCGGCGCCGAGATCCTCTGGGAGGGCGTCAACGGCGACAACTACATCAACGCGCTCGGCGCGCTGACCGGTAACCAGGCCGTCCAGCAGGTCCGTGCCGGCCTCAAGGCCATCTACCTGTCGGGGTGGCAGGTCGCCGGTGACGCGAACCTCTCCGGCCACACCTACCCCGACCAGTCGCTCTACCCGGCCAACTCGGTGCCGGCCGTGGTGCGTCGTATCAACAACGCGCTGATGCGCGCCGACGAGATCGCCCGCGTCGAGGGTGACGACTCGGTGGACAACTGGGTCGTGCCGATCGTCGCCGACGGTGAGGCCGGCTTCGGTGGCGCGCTCAACGTGTACGAGCTGCAGAAGGCGATGATCGCCGCGGGCGCCGCGGGCACCCACTGGGAGGACCAGCTCGCGTCGGAGAAGAAGTGCGGCCACCTCGGTGGCAAGGTGCTCATCCCGACCCAGCAGCACATCCGCACCCTGACCTCGGCGCGTCTGGCCGCCGACGTCGCCAACACGCCGACCCTGGTCGTCGCGCGTACCGACGCCGAGGCCGCCACCCTGATCACCTCGGACGTCGATGAGCGGGACAAGCCGTTCATCACCGGTGAGCGCACCGTCGAGGGCTTCTACAACGTGCAGAACGGCATCGAGCCGTCGATCGCGCGCGCCAAGGCCTACGCACCGTACGCCGACCTGATCTGGATGGAGACCGGCAAGCCCGACCTCGAGGTCGCGCGTCAGTTCGCCGAGGCCGTCAAGAGCGAGTTCCCCGACCAGCTGCTGGCCTACAACTGCAGCCCGTCGTTCAATTGGAAGCAGCACCTGGACGACGCGACCATCGCGAAGTTCCAGAACGAGCTGGGCGCCATGGGCTTCAAGTTCCAGTTCATCACGCTGGCCGGCTTCCACGCGCTCAACTACTCGATGTTCGACCTGGCCTACGGCTACGCCCGCGAGCAGATGAAGGCCTACGTCGATCTGCAGGAGCGCGAATTCGCCGCCGAGGAGCGGGGTTACACCGCGACCAAGCACCAGCGCGAGGTCGGCGCCGGCTACTTCGACCGGATCGCCACCACCGTCGACCCGAATACGTCGACGGCCGCGCTGAAGGGCTCCACCGAAGAGGGGCAGTTCCACTAGGAGTACGCCGACATGCGTGTCGACGATCGCGACCGATCGTCCGATGACGACGACCGCCTGAGGTGACAAGGACCCGGGGTGAGCGGGCGATCCCCGCTCGCCCCGGGTCCTTTCTACTTTCGCCGACCATCGACCGCGGTCGTTGTTCCGCCGCCCCACCTACCAGCCCACCGTTCCCCAACCACCACCGCCGTGTATCCGCACGGCGTCCACCCCCGTCTGCACCTGCACCGGGTTCGCAGCACCGGATTCACCCTTCGAGGAGCCGAGACATGGCAAGCCAGAAGATCTCCCGCGTCGGCGTCATCGGCGCCGGCCAAATGGGCGCAGGTATCGCCGAGGTATGCGCCCGCGCACACGCCGACGTCCTGGTGTACGAGTCGAGCCGGGAACTCGCTGCCGCGGGCCGCGACCGCATCCTGCGGTCCCTCGACCGCGGCGTCTCCAGCGGCAAGCTCACCGAACGTGAACGCGAACAGGCTTCGTGGCGACTGCGTTTCACCTCCGACATGGATGACTTCGCCGACCGTCAACTCGTCTGCGAGGCCGTCGTCGAGGACGAGGACGTCAAGACGGCGATCTTCCGCGAACTCGACAAGGTCATCACCGACCCGGACGCCGTCCTCGCGTCCAATACGTCGTCGATCCCGATCATGAAGCTGGGCATGGCCACCCAGAATCCCGGCCGGGTGATCGGCATGCACTTCTTCAACCCGGTACCGGTGCTGCCGCTGGTCGAACTCGTCACGACGCTGATGACCTCGCCGGAGGTCACCGAACGGGCGGAGAATTTCGCCCACGACATTCTCGGCAAGCAGGTCGTCCGCTCGGCCGACCGGTCCGGATTCGTCGTGAACGCGCTCCTCATCCCGTACCTGTTGTCGGCAATCCGCATGGTGGAGAGCGGTTTTGCCACAGCCGAGGACGTCGACAAGGCGATGGTGCTCGGCTGCGCACACCCGATGGGCCCGCTCAAACTGAGCGACCTGGTCGGCCTGGACACGGTCAAAGCCATCGCCGACAAGATGTATGAGGAGTTCAAGGAGCCGCTGTACGCGCCGCCCCCGCTGCTGCTGCGCATGGTCGAGGCCGGCCGGGTGGGTAAGAAATCCGGTCGCGGCTTCTATCGGTATGGGGAGAACGGGTCGTCTTCGTAGATTCACGATGCGCGAAACTGCGACCTTGCTAACAGCCCGCTTGCAATTGCTAGCGAAACCTGGATACTGGGCAGAGGAAGCTCCGCACAGGTGACGCCCGACGGTCCGATCGTTCGGGAAGCGGCGTCGCCATCCGAGCCGGTATCCGGGCATCGCCGTCTATGCGAGTGGTCGCCATGCGCCGGAGTGGCTGGGCGGCAACGTTTCCGGTGAAGCTTCGACACGAAGACCACGATCTAAGGAGTCCGCTGTGACCACAGCAGAACGTACCCTGGCAAACCCCTTCTACGCCGTTGTCGGCGCAGGCGATCTCGCTGTCAAGCAGGTCACCGACGCCGTCGCGCAGCTGCGTGAGCGCACCGAGACCGCGGGTGAGAACGCGCAGGCCCGGATCGAGGAGACCCGCGCCCGGCTGACCAACCTGCCCGACGAGGTTCCGGCCACCATCGACGAGCTCCGCGGCAAGCTGAACCCGGACGAGATCCGCAAGATCGCCGACTCCTACCTGGAGTCCGCTGCGGACTTCTACAACTCGCTCGCCGAGCGCGGCGAGGAGACCATCGAGCGCTTCCGCCAGCAGCCGCTGGTGCAGGAGAACCTGACTCGCGCCGAGAAGGCCTACAACGAGGCCGTCGACCTCACCGAGGACACCCTCGGTGTGGTGTCCACCCAGACCCGCGCGGCCGGTGAGCAGGCCGCCAAGCTGGCCGGCCGGACCAGCAAGCGCGTCAACGAGGCCGGCGAGGCCATCGACGGCGCCGTCGCGGACGCCGTCTCCGACGTGACCGGCGCGCTCAACGAGGCCGGTGCGACCGCCAAGGCGCGCAGCAACGCCGCCGCCAAGAAGATCGACGGCGCCGCCGGCACCGTCGAGGGCAAGGCACGCACCTCGAAGTCGTCGCCCGCCAAGAAGATCTCTTCGGCCAAGAAGGCTCCGGCGAAGAAGGCTCCCGCCAAGAAGGCTCCGGCCCGCAAGTCGAGCAACTGATCTCGGTCAGCGCCGGCCGCGGATAGCGACCGCACCGAATCGCACCCGACCCCCGTGGTTTCCGACCACGGGGGTCGCGGTGTATCCAGGGTGCCTAATTGGGCAGCGACTCCACGATCTTGCGTTCGGCCTTCACGTTGAAGTCGGGTTTCGGCCAGCTCAGGTCCAGTCCCTCCAGTGCCGACAGCAGCAGTTCGCACACCGCGAGCCGGGAGAACCACTTGCGGTTCGCCGGAATGAGATACCACGGCGCGTAGTCGGTGTCGCAGCGGTCGAAGATCGCCTGGTATGCCTCCAGGTAGTCGTCCCAGTACTTCCGGGCTTCGATGTCGGCGGGATTGAACTTCCAGTACTTGTCCGGTCGTTCGAGCCGCTGCAGCAGGCGCTTCTTCTGCTCTTTCTTGGACACCACCAGCGCACATTTGATGATCGTGGTGCCCGCATCGGCGAGCTCCCGCTCGAACTGGTTGATCAGCGCGTACCGCTTCTCCCACTCCGCCTGGGGGACCAGGTTGAGCACCCGCACCGGCAACACGTCCTCGTACTGCGACCGGTCGAAGATCCCGATCCGGCCGGCCGGTGGCACGGCCTTGCGGATGCGCCAGAGGAAGTCGTGGGACAGTTCCTCCGGTGTCGGCTTGCCAAATCCCTTGATGGCCAGTCCCTGCGGGTCCATCAGGCCGCCGACGTGGCGCACGATGCCGCCCTTGCCCGCGGTGTCCATGCCCTGCAAAACCAGCAGCACCGAGCGGGTGCCCCCGGTGCGGCCGTTCGCGAACAGCATCTCCTGCTGGTCGGCGAGCACCTTGCCGCGCTGATGCAACAGCTGCTCGCCCAGCTTCTTGTCGCCGGTGAATCCCGGCGTGGAGTCGGGGTCGAAACTCGCTAGCGGACCGATGTCAGATGCGCGTAATGCCTTGGTGGCCGGTTCGATCCAGCCCTCGTGCGCGCTGTGCTTACCCATCGATTGCGACCTCCTCGTCGGTCCGGGACGTACTGGTGACAGATGACCCCGCGTCCGGTGCCGGCGGGTACAGCGGCCCGCCCCCGAAAGCGGCCCGGTGCGAATCCGGGGTGCTGCCGTCGTTGTTGGTGATGCCGTAGGCGGCGCCCAGTTCGGCGGTGACCAGGCTGTGTCCGGCGTGCGTCGCGAGGTCGGGGTCGGTGGCGAGTGCCGCGATCACCCGCCCCACGAATTCCGGGTCCTCGGCCCGGTCGATCCGGAATCCGGCGAACTCGTCGACGCCGAGCGACAACAGCAATTCCGTGCGAATCAGCCCGGGCCACAACGACACTGCCGTCACGCCGGTGCCGGTGAGTTCGGTTGACATGTCGCAGGTCATCTTGTCCAGCGCGGCCTTACTCATGCCGTACAGCACCGAGTGCAGGTGTGCGCGACTGCCGAACGACGAGATATTCACGATCAGCCCGGCGCCCGCGGCGACCATGCGCTGCGCGGCGAACACCGACGCCGCGTAATGCGCCCGCAGGCCGATCCCGATCAGCGTGTCCCAGTCGGAAAGGGGCCGCTCCCAGAATCTTTCGGAGAATCCACCAAACCCCTTGGGGGCTGCCCACGCGTTGTTCACCACCAGGTCGAGGCGCCCGGCCTCGTCGTCGATCGTGGTGAATGCGGCCTCGACCTGCGCGTCGTCGGTGTGATCGCACGCCAGCACGCGCGCACCGTCGGGGCCGATCGCTCGTCGCGATGTGGTGTAGACCGTCCACTCGGCGTCGAGTAATGCCCGCGCTACCCCGAGCCCCAGACCGCGGCTGCCGCCGGTGACGAGTGCGACCCGACTCACGCGCGATCCCGGCGGTTCCCGACGGGAGTCGCTCGCCACAGTTCGGGCAGCGGCGGAGGTGACGCGGTGAACGCGTCCCGCGAGCCGTTCACCCCGGCGATGCCGACGATCGCGCTCCACACCAGCATCGTCAGATAGTCGATGAGGTCGTCCACGCCGATGGGTCGCGCCGCCATCCACCAATCCATCGCCCGCTGGATGCCGCCGACCAATGTGTACGACCACACCTCGGCACCGGACGAGTCCGCGTCGCGTTCGGCCATCCGCATCGTCATGGTCGCGACCAGGAGCTGCGCGACCAGCTGTTCGGATTCGGACACCGCCGAGGCCGCCGACGAGGTCGGGGTGCCGCCGAGGGCGAACTTGTACAGCTGTGGCTCGTCGGCGACCGCGCGCACGTACACCGCGATGACCGTGCGCGTCAGCGTGTACTCGTCGACGTCGTCGGCGATGGCCTCGGTCAGCCCGGGGAGCAGCGTCGTCTCGAAGAAGCGCAGGGTGACCGCGCCACCCAGGTCGCTCTTGTCACTGAAGTAGCGGTAGAGCACCGTCTTGGACACACCGATGTGGGTGGCGATCTCGTCCATCCCGACGTCGGCGCCGAGCTCGCGAACGGCGGCCATCGTGCCGTCGGTGAGTTCGGTGCGGCGTTCCTGCTTGTGCTTTTCCCACCGCTGTCGACGGCCGTCCGGCTTGCGGTCGGGTTCCGTGCCCGACCGCAGCAAGGTCTGTTCGATCGCGCGAGTAGCGGTTGCCGCGGCACTCACCGCGGCACGCGCGGCAGCCGCCGGGTCGGGGCGATTGGCGATCACTTCGTCAGCCTAGTTGCTCGAGAGGGTAAAACTGGTTCAGTGTCCACCGTGATACCGGACGTTTCCGGCGACCAGGAACCGCGACCGCTGCCGCGCGCCGCGGCGACGGCGCCCGGGTTCGGCACCGGCGACGGGCCGGCCGATGCCAAACGGCGCCGCGATCTGCGCAAGATGAAGATCGTCGCGACCAGTCTGCTGGTGTTCGCCGCGATCATCTATCTGTTCACCCGCTACCTCGAGCACCGCGACGGTGCCGACGTCGCGGCCTGGGTCGGGTATGTGCGCGCCGCGTCGGAGGCCGGCATGGTCGGCGCACTGGCCGACTGGTTCGCCGTCACCGCGCTATTCCGGCATCCGCTGGGCCTGCCGATCCCGCATACCGCGCTGATCCGCAAGAAGAAGGACGACATCGGCGACCAGCTCGGCGGGTTCATCGAAGAGAACTTCATGACCCCCGAGGTCGTCGTCTACCGGGCCGAACAGCTCGACCTGCCACGCCGGTTGTCGACGTGGGTCGCGGACCCGGCACACGCGCCGCGGGTCTCCGACGAGGCGGCCCGCATGATCAAGCTGGCCGCGGAGATGCTGCGCGACGAGGACGTCGAACAGCTCATTACCGCTGCACTCAAGTGGGCGGCGGAGCCCGATTGGGCACCACCGGCCGGCCGCATCCTGGAGCAGCTCATCGCCGAGGAGCGACTGGAGCCGTTGTTCCAGCTGCTCTGCGACCGGGCGTACGAATGGGCGCTCGGCAGCCAGGACGTCATCGACCGTGTCGTCGATCGCGACGGCCCGACGTGGACGCCGAAGTTCGTCAACACCCTCGTCGGCGACAAGATCTATCGGGAACTCGTCGACTTCACCTACAAGGTCAAGACCGACCCGAATCACGACCTGCGGCAGGCGATGCATCAGTTCGTGGAGAAGTTTGCCCACGACCTCCAGTACGACCCGGAGATGATCGCCAAGTTCGAGGGCATCAAGAACGAACTGGTCGGGCGGGACGAGGTGACCGGCGCGGCGTCGACCGCGTGGAAGACGGGTAAGGCGGTGATCGAGCAGATGCTCGCCGACCCGAACAGCACGCTGCGGAACACGCTGTCGGACTCGATCATCCAGATCGCCACGCGCATCCGCGACGACCGGCCGCTGCAGGAGAAGATGAACGGCTGGGTCGCCCGCGTGGCACACCACGTCGCGACCAACTACTCGACCGAGATCATCTCGGTGATCACCGAGACCGTTCGCGGGTGGGACGCCGACGACACCAGCCGCAAGATCGAACTCCAGGTGGGCCGTGACCTGCAGTTCATCCGCATCAACGGCACCGTCGTCGGATCGCTGGCCGGGCTGACGATCTACACGATCTCGGTGCTGATCTTCAACTGAGGGTGACACCCTGCGCTCGCCGAGTGCTTGCTTGTGCTAGCGGAGCGCACGATACTGGTTCGCGAGATCAGTGATCCGAGACCAGCGATCAGGGGAGCGAGGCCAATGTCGATGGCAGATGTCGTCGCCGTGAACGCCCTCCGCCGGACTATCCCGGAGGAGGGGCCCCAGGGCGATGACATGTGCCAACGGTGTGCGGGGTCGGGCGCTCGGCGCCGGGTGGGTGCCCGATGAGGTCGAAGGACGCCGATGCGCACGCCAGTGGGTCCGATGACGACGGTACGTCCGACGCCGGTGCCGAGCTCGCATCGCGCGCGGACGTGACCGCCAACCCGGTGAGCTCCGTCGAGCGCGGCGTCGTCGAATCCGGCGGCGAGTCGGATGACACCGAGTCCGGTCCGAGCAACGCGGTCGAGACGGTGACGACGGCGGTCGAGGACGCGGTCGCGACCGCTGCGCAGGATATCGGCGCGTTCATCCGGTCGCAGCGCATGGCGGCCGAGGTGTCGTTGCGGCAGCTCGCCGAGCGTGCCGGGGTCAGCAATCCGTATCTGAGCCAGATCGAGCGGGGGCTGCGTAAACCGTCGGCGGACGTGCTGGCCCAGATCGCCCGCGGGCTCCGGGTCTCGGCAGAGGTGTTGTACGTGCGAGCCGGCATACTCGAGGAGCGACCGGCTAGCCCGGTGCGGGACGCGCTGCTTGTTGACGACTCCATCAGCGAGCGGCAGAAGCAGATGCTGTTGGAGATCTACGACTCGTTCCGGAAAGAAAACAGCACGCAGGACCCCACATCCGAGGAGTGACAGCCATGGCCGATAACCCGCTGCAAACCGCGTTCGATCAGGTATCCGCATTGTTGGCCGAATTGCGGGAACGCGGTGAAGCGGTCGGCGACGCGGCCCAGGCGCGGATCAGCGACACCGTCGAATCAACTCAGTCGCGGATTGCCGACACGGTGGAATCGACCCAGTCGCGCATTGCCGGGACCGTCGAGTCCACCCAGTCGCGGGTCGACGACGCGCTGGCGCTGGCGGTGTCGACATTCGAGGATGCGATGTCGCGGCTGTCGTCCCTGCCGGTCGAACTGCCCACGGAGATCGAGGACCTGCGGGCGAAGTTCTCGCCGGAGGAACTCCGCAAGGTCGCCGAGGCATATCTGGCCGTCGCGGCGGCGATCTTCACTGCGCTGTCCGAGCGTGGCGAGGAGGCGATTGGCCGGCTCAAGTCGCAGCCGGTCGTCGAGCAGAATCTGCCCAAGCTGGAAAAGGTCTACAACGACGCGCACGCCAAGGTCGCGGAGACCGTCGAGGTCGTCGGGGACCGGGCGGCCGCTCTGACCGGCGGCGCGACCGCAGTGTCGGGGTCTGCGGCCACGACGCCGCAGCGGGCGCCGGCGACGAAGGCTCCGGCCAAGAAGGCGCCCGCGAAAAAGACTCCTGCCAAGAAGGCGCCGGCAAAGAAGGCCGCCGCGAAGAAGACTCCGGCGAAAAAGGCTCCGGCCACGAAGGCCGCGGCCAAACAGACGGCTGCGAAGAAGGCGCCCGCGAAGAAGGCCACGCCGGCCAAGGCCGCCGCGAAGGCGACACCCGCCAAGAAGGCTCCGGCGAAGAAGGCTGCCGCGAAGAAAGCCACGCCGGCCAAGGCCGCCGCGAAGGCGACACCCGCCACGAAGGCTCCGGCGAAGAAGGCCGCCGCCAACAAGGCGCCCGCCAAGAAGGCGCCCGCGAAGAAGGCACCGGGAACGACGGCCGACTGAGCCCGGTCCAGTGAGAGGATCTCGCCGATGGAGCAGCGGATCAGCTTGATCACTCTCGGGGTCGCCGACCTCGATCGGTCCCGGGCGTTCTACGACGCGCTCGGCTGGCGCGGGCAGGAGACCGAGCGCACCGTGTTCTACCAAGCCGGCGGGCTGGGAGTCGTTCTGTGGGGCCAGGATTCGCTCGCCGACGATGCCGGCGTGCCGGCTCGCAGCGACGGCGGGTTCCGCGGCACGGCCCTCGCGCAGAACGTCCGGACGCGCGAGGAGGTCGACGCCATTATCGATGCTGCCGCGGCGGCTGGAGCGCAGATCCCCCGACCGCCCGCGGATACGTTCTACGGCGGGTACGCCGGCTACTTCACCGATCCGGACGGGCACGTCTGGGAGATCGCGTGGAATCCGGGATTCCCGATCGCCGACGACGGCAGCATCACGATCCCCGACCTCGGCGACCGCTGAGTCCGGCCGGAGAACGTCGACCCCGCCGGACAGCACCGGGGTCAGCTCGGCCGCATGTCCCGCAGCCAGCGCCGATAATCGGCGTACACGGTCGTCAGCGAGTCCCCCGGCCAGTCGGCCGGTAGCAACTCGGCGGGCAGGAGCGGATCGGTCTGCAGGTGGCGCACCGCAGCGACCATGGTGACGAATCGGGTCGGCTGGTCGTCGGCCGCGGCGGCCAGGGCGTCGAGATACCAGTGGGCGCGCTCCGCCCACTCGTCCAGATCCCACAGGCGACGGGCCAATTCGGTCGAGTCGTCGGCCGGAGTCGCCTCAAACCGGGTCGTGACCGCACGCAGGTGCTCGGGCCAGTCCCGCGCCAGATTGGCCGGGCGGATCCACACGCCCTCACGGAGTTCGGCCATGCGGAGCCGCATCATCTCGGCACGCAGCGCGGTCCGATCCGCGGCGCTGCGACCGGTCGTGGTGACGATCGCCATCTCCCAGGTGCCGCGCCACCGGCGCTGCGCAGGCGGTTCGACGGCCCGCTGCCGTGCGACCAGCCGATCCGACAGGCGGTATCCGGTCTCGGTGCGAACCAGGTCATCGCCATTAGCCATTCGCGAAAGCGCAACCCGCACGGTCGATTCCGGCTTCCCAACGAGTCCCATCGCGGCGACGATCTCGGCCGTGGTCAGTTCCGGGGGATGCGCACCGAGCAACAGACTGAGGATGGCCGACCGGGCCGACACTGGTGGAACGAGCGCGGAAGTCATCGGACCAGCACTCTAGCACCCGAGGCGTATTACAAAACTGGATCGACTGATTCTGATGTGTAATACTCGAGATGTGTCGTGCGCGTATGCCGCGACGAGAGCGCCGAAGGAGTGATCGGACCATGACTCAGCCACTCGCGACCGAGGGCGAGATCCCCACAGCAGAAACGGGCGGTGCGGGGGCGTTGTCCGGTGTCGATGCGGCAACCGTGCCGGTGGCCGGTCGTGCCGGGGAGCGCGACGACCCGCTGGCTCCGGGCTCGACCGGTCGCTGGGTCGCTAGTCACCCCCTGGTCCTGCTCTACGCCAACGTGCCCGCGCTGATCATGCCGACACTGCATCCGAAGATCGCGCACGTGCTGAGCGAGAAGGATCGGGCCCTCAACGGCAGCGAGGGTCTGCCGACCTTGCAGGCGACGCTGCGTCGGCTCATCAGCACGTACGAGATGGTGATGGGTATCGTCTTCGCCGGCCCGGAGGCCGACGACGTCGCGCACGGCCTGTACGAACTGCATCGGCCGATCGCAGGCACGATGCCCGATGGCAGTCCGTACCACGCCTGGAACAAGGACGTCTGGGACTGGACGTGGGGCTCGATCCTCAAGGGCGGACTCGACATAGCCGACACCTTCCGACTGTTCCGCGACGACGAGGAGCGGCAGGCCGCCTACCGCGGGCTCGTCGAGATCGGCGTTCGCTACGGCGTGCGCGGCCTGCCCGACACCTACGACGAGTTCGTCGCGTACTGGCAGCCGATCGTCGACAACACCCTCGCAGTGGGCCCTGAGGTGCAGTTCATCCTCGACCACGCGCTCGACCCGGCACCGCCGCGGGGATTCGGTTGGCTGCCGCGCCCCCTGTGGCGGCTCATGGCGCTGCCCTTGCTCCGCATCGTCCGGGTCGGCGTCCTGGCGGGCGTGCCGGAAAAGTTCCACGCCGACTTGGGTTTACGGACCACCGCCATCGACCGGATCGAACGTCGCGTGCACGGATTCTTCTGGCGGCATGTGCCGCGCCGGGTCAGCGGCAACTTCGCCCCGGCGTACTTCGCCCTCCGTCGACGCTTCGGCAATCCGGGCTGGCGCACCTTCTACTCTCGTGCGCAACTCGCCGCGAACCGGCCGGCGGCCGACGAGGCGCGCCGCGCCGCGGTGGCGGGCTGAGCCGATGACCGCAGCGCAGACGAACGGCACGGCGTCGAACGGGAGGACGCCGAACGGCATGGTGTCGGGTGGGGCGGTGCCGTACGGGACGGCGACGGGGGCGACCGGCTCGGTACCGGATGGGGCGTCGAGTAGCGGAGGTGCGGCGCGGTTCGAAGCCGGGCCGGCAGCCACGCACACGGTGACCAATCAATCGCCGCCGCTGACCGGACACAACACCGCAGCGGGCTCAATCATGGACGCGCTCAGCGTTTTTGGCGCCGATCCTGCGGAGATCGACGACGTGCTCGCCGTTGGCGCGGATGCGGGCACCGACGCGATGATCGAGCTCGGCGACCGCGTCGAAGCGCATCCGCCGGTGCTGGCTACCCACGACCGGTACGGGCACCGCATCGACGAGGTGCACTACGACCCCGCCTACCACGAGCTGATGCGGTACGCGGTCGCGCACGGGCTGCATGCCGCACCCTGGGCGGATCCGAGCCCGCACGCACACCTGACCCGTGCGGCGAAGATGAGCGCCTGGATGCACGTCGACGGTGGTCACGGCTGTCCCATCTCGATGACCTATGCGGTGGTACCCGCGCTTCGCGCGCACCCCGACCTCGCCGCGACCTATGAGCCGCTGCTCACCGCGCGCCACTACGATCCGGTGCTCGGCGTGCCCACCGCCAAACCCGGTCTGCTGGCGGGGATGTCGATGACAGAGAAACAGGGTGGCTCCGACGTGCGGGCCAACACCACCCGGGCCCGCCCGGTTGCCGACGGCAGCTATCGGCTCACCGGACACAAGTGGTTCACGTCCGCGCCGATGTGCGACCTGTTCCTCGTCCTCGCACAGGCGCCGGGCGGACTGTCCTGCTTCTTGGTGCCGCGTATTCTGCCGGACGGCGAGCGCAACACCTTTCAGCTGCAACGGTTGAAGGACAAGCTCGGCAACAGGTCCAATGCCAGCAGCGAGGTCGAATACCGCGACACCGTCGGCTGGCTCATCGGACCGGAAGGGCGCGGCGTTAAGACCATCGTGGAGATGGTCAACGGGACCCGCCTCGACTGCGTCCTGGGCACCGCCACGCTGATGCGCTCCGGCGTCACGCAGGCCGCCCACCACGCCAGTCACCGGCGAGCTTTCGGTGCCGCGCTCATCGACCAGCCGCTCATGCGTAATGTCTTGGCCGACTTGGCGGTCGAAGCCGAGGCGGCCACCCTGGTCGGCCTGTGGCTGGCTCATCTCACCGACCGGGCGGCGGCGGGCGACCAGCACGCCGGCCTGCTCCGCCGGATTGCCCTCGCGGTCACCAAGTACCACGTGTGCAAACGCGGCCCGATCCACGCCGCGGAAGCGCTGGAATGCCTGGGCGGCAACGGATATGTCGAAGACTCCCGCATGCCGAGGCTGTTTCGGGAATCGCCACTCCTGTCGATCTGGGAGGGGTCGGGCAATGTGGCGGCTCTCGACGCGTTGCGCGCGATGGGGCGGCAACCCGAGACGGTCGCGGCCCTGATCGACGAGATCGGTGCCGCGGCCGGCTCCGACGCGACGCTCGACGCGGCCATCCGGCGGCTCGGCGAGACGCTGACCGGGCTGGATCTCACCGACCTCGACGGGGTGCAGTATCGCGCCCGCCGGATCGTCGGCGACATGGCCACCGTGCTGCAGGGGTCGCTCCTCGTCAGATATGGCAATCCCGATGTCGCACAGGTCTTTCTGGCGGGGCGCCTCGCCGGCGACCACGGTGACGTCCTGGGGACGCTGCCCGCCGGCCTCGACACCGGCGTCGTCATCGACCGCATCCTCGCCGGCGCGGACACCGCAGCCACCGCACGGCCGACCACGGTAGCCGCGCCATGAGTGACGACGGCCGACCCGGCGAGGCGATCGGGGACCGTCCCGCGGCGTGGCGCGACGCTCACGCCGACGGACCGCTGTTCGCCGACCGCGAGTCGCGAACCAGGGAGCCCGCCTATCGCACACTCACCTACGACGTCACCGGGCGCATCGCGCGGATCGTGTTCAACCGCCCGAAGCAGGGCAACGCCATCACCGCCGACACCCCGATCGAGCTGGCCGACGCCGTGGAACGCGCCGATCTCGACCCGCACGTCCACGTCATCGTCGTCTCCGGCCGTGGCAAGGGATTCTGCGGCGGCTACGACCTGTCCATCTTCGCCGAGAACGGCGCCCCACCGGACGGGACGCAACCAGACGAGACGCAGCTGGACGGGTCGCAGTCGGACGGCTGGCCCGACGCGACCGGCACCGTGCTCGACCCGGTCGTGCAGGCCCGCAACCACGACCCGTCGGGCACCTGGGACCCGATGATCGACTACCAGATGATGAGCCGCTTCAATCGCGGTTTCGCCAGCCTGCTCTACGCCAACAAGCCGACCGTGGCCAAACTGCACGGCTTCTGCGTCGCGGGCGGTACCGACATCGCGCTGTACGCCGATCAGATCGTGTGCGCCGACGACACCCGCATCGGATATCCACCGACGCGCGTGTGGGGTATCCCAGCGGCCGGCATGTGGGCGCACCGGCTCGGCGACCAGCGCGCCAAACGGCTGCTGTTCACCGGCGACAGCATCACCGGAGCACAGGCACTCGAGTGGGGGCTGGCCGTGGCCGCGCCACCGGCCGACGAACTGGACCAGGTTACCGAGGATCTGCTCGACCGGATGACCCGCATGCCGGTCAATCAGCTCATCATGGCGAAGCTGGCCCTCAACAGCGCACTCATCGCGCA
Organism: Gordonia sinesedis; assembly: GCA_039527305.1. Classification (GTDB taxonomy): domain Bacteria; phylum Actinomycetota; class Actinomycetes; order Mycobacteriales; family Mycobacteriaceae; genus Gordonia; species Gordonia sinesedis. The sequence continues at coordinate 29,840 of BAAAJU010000006.1, forward strand.
GGGTGTGCCCAACTCGACGATGGTGAGCACGGTGTTCGACGGCGCCTCCCGGCACACGCGGGAGGGCTACGCGTTCGCGATGCGTGCCGCCACCACCGGCTTCCGCAACGCGGTCTACGAACGGGACGAGCCGTTCGGCGACGCGGGTGCCCGCCTGCGCGCACCGCGACCGCCCGCCGGCGAGACGGCACCGTCGGAGTGACTCGCTAGACTGTCGACGTGGATCTCTTCACGGTGATGGGGTACGGCCAGAGCATCATCCTGCTCGCTCTCACGGTCATCGCGGGCATCGCGGCTGTGGTGGCGCTGGTGCACGCGTCGATTCAGCGGTCGGACGCGTTCCCGGCCGTCGACCGGCAGAGCAAGGTCATCTGGGTATCGATACTGGCCGCTGCGACGCTGTTCATCTGGTTCTTCGGCGCGCCGACCATCCTGTACCTGATCGGCGTCGTGGCCATGCTCGTCTACCTGGTCGACGTGCGCCCTCGTCTCGACGCGATCCAGGGCAAGCACTGGTTCTCCAAGCGAGCCTGACACCGGCCTTCTACGCGCAATCGCGTCGATTCCGCCCGAGGTCGCGTATTCCGCGACCGGACGCGGATTATCCGACGACGTGTGGAGCCCCGGGCCGCGCTGGCTGACGGGGAATGATCGAGCCGACGAACTCGCCGGTAATAGACTGGTCCGGTGGCTGAGTATCGGATCAACGACCTAGCGGAGGCGTCCGGGGTCAGTGTCCGCAACATCCGGGTGTATCAGGATCGCGGTCTGCTTCCCGCGCCGACGATCCGCGGGCGGACCGGCTGGTACTCCGACGAGCATCTGGTCCGGCTCAACCTGATCTCCCGCATGCTCGAACGCGGGTACACCTTCGCGACGATCAGCGAGTTGCTCCACGCGGCGCATTACGGCATGAAGGTCGAGCATGTGCTGCGCGGTTCGCCCAAGGGTGGGCGGTTCCGCAACTTCCGGCGGGCCGCGACCATCACGATCACCGAACTGCGCAAGACCCTCAACGCGAGCGACCGCACCATCGCACTGAGCCAGAAGCTTGGTCTGCTCGCCAAGGACGGCGCCCACTACGCGATCCGTAACCCGGAACTCCTCGAGGGCGCCGAAGTGCTGGTCAAGAGTGGTGTCGACATCGACGTCCTGCTCGATCGGTGGGTGCGCGTGCAGGGCGACCTGGAGGATGTCGCGTCCAGCTTCGTCTCGATCATCACCGACCAGTACTTCGACGAGAACCTGCCCGACCTGGGCGAAGCCAAGATCAGCAAGATGGCCGAACTCATCCAAACCGTGCGGCCGATGGCGCACGAAATCGTCGAGAGCACCTTCCGCAAAGAGCTCGATCAGCAGATCTCCAAGGCGATCGGCGAGGCGTCGACCTATTTCGACGTCTCCAAGAACCAGGCCGACGAGCCACCGACGCTCGGTGTCGATCCGGGTGAGGAACCCGCCGATGACCCCGCGGGTGCCACCTCGCCGCAGCCCGAGACCGACTCGGTCGACACGGACTCAACCTTGACAACGGGTAGTGTTACATCGGATGGTGTGGTCGATGATGTCGGTTCCGAATCGTCGGCGGCAACCGACGGTTCGGCCGGAAATCGCAGCTAAGAGAACTCACCCGACGACTGACGTATCGGCCGCGGGTGCCGACTACGTACGCGGAGGATGTGAGGGCGCATGAAGCGGCGCACATGGGAGATCGTCGGGATCGCGGCAGCAACGGCGGGAGCGGCAGTCGTCGCGGCCGGGCTGGGCGCCACCGGTGTCGCGATGGCGCGGGCCGCCCTGGGCGCCGATCCGGCCGTCGATGACGGGCCGGACGACCTGCTGGCCGACCCCGAGAAGCGGCCCGGGCGGCGGGTCGTGACGACTCCCGACGGCACCCGCTTGAACGTGGAGACCTACAGCCCCGACGATGCCGACGCCGACACCGGGGACATCGTCGTATTGGTGCACGGGTGGACCTGCAACACCGCCTACTGGAATCCGCAGATCAACGGTCTCGCCGGGAAGCGCACCGTGGTCGCCTACGATCAGCGCGGCCACGGTCGCAGCGAACTCGGCCGCACCCGGCCCACGGTGGCCATGCTCGGACAGGATCTCAACGCCGTGCTCGAAGCCGTCGTGCCGCCCGGCAAACGGGTCATCCTGATGGGGCACAGCATGGGCGGGATGACCATCATGTCGTGGGCGGCGCAGTTCCCGGAGAAGGCGTCGATGGTCTCCGAGGTGGTGCTGGTGTCGACGGCCGCCAAGGCGGTCATTCAGAACCACACGCTCATCCCGGTGGATGTACCGCGGTACGCGCGGCCGTTCCGGCCGGCGGTGAGCAAACTCGTCACGTCGGCGCCGCTTCCGTTGCCGCACACCGCGGTCGGCGCACGGTTCGCTCACTACGCGGCGCTGGGTCCGCACGCTCGAGCCTCGCACGTCGCCTTCGTCGACGACATGATCCTGCGCTGCCCGCCCCGCGCCCGCGCGCGCTGGGGATCGGCGATGGGCAAACTGGACCTCACCGAGGGGCTAGCCGCGCTCACCGCACCGACAACCGTGATCGTCGGAACCGAGGATCGCCTGACTCCACAGTCGCATGCCGAGCAGATCGCGGATCACCTGCGGCGCAACGGAAATCTGCGTGACCTGGTGGTCCTCGACGACATCGGACACATGGCTTCGATCGAAGCCGCCGAACGGGTGAACGTCATCCTCGACGACGTCATCGGCCGTGCCGGACAGGCCGTCCCGTCGAGCGACGAGGATACGGTGGCGACCCGCGCCTAGGGCGCGTGACGGCCGCTGCCGTCGGCGTTGCAGCGAGCGGCGGCGGCTGCGGAAAGTCGCGGACGAATGTTCTTCCGCTACTTGTGTGTTCTTGCGCTAGGTGCACCTAGCGCAAGGTCGAAAAACTAGCGGAGGAACGACCGTGCGCTAGTTTCTGCACGAGGGGTGCGGGCACTACAACTAGCGGAGGAACGACCGTGCGCTAGCTTCCGCACGAGGGGTGCGGGCACTGAGGCGACTCGACCTGCCGCCGCGCCGCCGCCCATCGCGCTCGCACCCGGCTGGGCCGCCCGCCTCAGTCGGAGGAACGACCGTGCGCATCGTCGGCTACAGCTCGCAGTTCACGAGCACCGGTTCCGGGTGCAGCGAGACGCCGAATGCTGACCGCACACCATCGCGGACGGTGCGGGCCAGATCGAGGATCTCGTCGGTGCTGGCGCCGCCCCGATTGGTCAGGGCCAGAGTGTGTTTCGTCGACAGCCGGACGGGGGATTCGGGTCCGGGATAGCCGCGGGAGAAACCCGCACGCTCGATCAGCCATCCCGCGGACAGTTTGACGCCGTCGGGGCCGGGATAGCTGGGCACACTGATGTCGTTGCCGACGCGGCGGTGGATCGTCGTCAGCACGCCGGTGGCCTCCTCGGCGGGCAGAACCGGATTGGTGAAGAACGATCCGGCACTCCAGGTGTCGTGGTCGTCTGGATCGAGCACCATGCCCTTTCCGCGCCGGACCCGGAGGACGTGGTCGCGGACCGCGGCCGCATCGGCACGAGCGCCGTCGGCGACGTCGAGCGATTCCCACAGGTCCCGATACCGCAGCGGCTGACTGAGTCGCCCGTCGGTCAGCCAGAACGACACGGCCAACACAACAAAGTCGTTGCGGTACTTCAGATTTGACGTCCGATAGCCGAGGTCGAGTTCGGCCGGCGGTACCCAGCGCACCGACCCGGTGCGACGGTCGAGCAGCCGCACCGACCGCAGGACGTCGGCCACCTCGACCCCGTATGCGCCGACGTTCTGCACCGGAGTCGCACCCGCCGCGCCGGGAATGCCGGAGAGGCATTCCAGGCCGCCGTATCCGGCGTCCACCGTGATCCGCACCAGATCGTCCCAGCCGACACCGGCATCCGCCGTCACATACGGCCGGGCCGACTCGCGACCGAACTCGATGCTGTCGCTGCGGATCAGGACGGCGGTGCCGTCGAAACCCTCGTCGGCGATCACCAGGTTCGACCCGCCGCCGATCAGGAGTGTCGGCTCGCCGGCCGCGTCCAAGCGCCCGACCTCGGCGACCAGGGAGCCGGTGTCGGGACACGACACCAGGGCGCGGGCGCCGCCGCCCACCCGGAGGGTGGTCAGCTCGGCCAGCGGCACGGGTAGCGGGGGCGCGGTCACGGCATCCACCGTATCGCCACCCGAAAGGGACCGAGGCGCCGTGCCGATCGGCGCGACGCGGTAGCGTTTCACCCCATGGCGAGCAAGCTGTCGCATTCGGTCTCCTATCCGTTTTCGATCGATCGGCTCTGGCAGGTGATCTGCACCGAGCAGTATTGGCGAGACCTCTTGGAGGCGACGAACTCCAGCCACGGTCGCTTGGACTCGTTCGAGCACGACGGCAATACAGTCAGCATCGAAATGCAGCAGGGTGTTCCGGAGGATCAGCTTCCGTCGATGATCACCGCGGTGCGCCCGGGGGATCTGCACATTCCACGACGGATCAGCTTTACCCGCGAGGGCGACACCATCACCGGCAAGATGGGGGCGACCGTGAAGGGTGCACCGGCCAAGGTCAAGGGCAAGCTGTCCGCCTCCGGTGACCCGGCTCGCATCGACTACCGCGCCTCGGTCGAGGTCTCCATCCCATTCCTGGGTAGCAACATCGAGCGCGGCATCATCGACCAGCTCGTGGCACTCCTGGACAACGAACAGGAGAAGACCGTGACTTGGGAGGCCGCTCACCGCTGACGTAGCCTGGTCCGCATGGCACGACGGCTCAGCTATTCCGCGCGCTACAAGCATCCAGCGGAGAAGCTCTACCAGGCGCAAAGCACCCGGAAGTACTGGGACGACATGATGGCGGGCTTCCAGATGATCTCGCCGCACTGCGAGGTCGCCGACTTCACCTCCGACGAGACCGGTATGCGGGTGGTGCTCAAGCAGACCATCGGACGCGACCAGCTTCCGCCGCTCGCCCAGACGGTGATGATGAAGGACATGGTCATCACCCGGGAGGAATCGTTCGGCCCGTTCGACCCGGATAACACCAAGGGCAACTACACCGCATCGATCCCGGCGGGCCCCGGCAGCCTCACCGGCTGGCAGGAACTGTTCCCCACGGACACCGGGTGCACGATCCGCAAGACCACCGAGGTCAAGGTCTACATCCCGTTCGTCAACGGCAAGCTGGAACAGATGATGCTGGTCAATCTGGTCGACTTGTTCCGCGCCGAAGCCGAGTACGCGGCCGACTGGATCAACAAGAACCTCTGATCGAGAGCGGGCTCGGCGCCAAGATCTGCCTCGGGTCGCCGAGTGAGAATCGACGTGCTGAGTGAGGTACGAGCGCAGCGCGGAGGCTCGGAGCGAGAGCGGGCCCGGGGCCAAGACCGCAGGCCGGATCACCCGGGGTACCACCAATGTCAACCGGTTGCGCCGCGTTGACCGATGGATGGCGCATCACCCGCCGGTGATCGCCGCGCTCGACGCCGAACCGGAGCCGCTGGTCGTCGACCTGGGTTACGGAGCCCGCCCGGACACCGCCGTCGAGATGGCGCAGCGGCTGCGTGGAGTGGCCCCCGACCTGCGGATGGTCGGTCTGGAGATCGACCCCGACCGCATCGTCGACGACCGGGACGGCGTGCGCTTCGCGCTCGGGGGCTTCGAACTGGCCGGGCTGCGACCCCAATTGGTGCGAGCCTTCAACGTGCTGCGACAGTACGACGAGGATGAGGTCGCGCCCGCCTGGCGGCAGATGACGAGCCGGCTCGGTCCGGGCGGCGTGCTCGTCGAGGGAACCTGCGACGAGATCGGCCGCCGATGCGCATGGGTACTCCTCGACCGGCACGGCCCACGCAGCCTCACCTTGAGCTGGGCGCCCGGGCACACCTCGCGCCCGTCGGAGCTGGCCGAACGGCTGCCGAAGGCGCTGATCCACCGCAACGTGCCGGGTGAACCGATCCACGAGCTGCTGGTCACCGCCGACCGCTGCTGGGACATCGCCGCCGCTCACGCCGCGTACGGTCCGCGCATTCGATGGCGGGAGACCCTGCGACTGCTCGCCGAGCGCGGTGTCGATGTCGACATGCCACGCGGTCGGATGACCGACAATGTGCTCACCGTCGGCTGGGGCACGGTGGCACCGACCGGCCACTAGGGTGGCGACCATGCGAGTGGCGATGGCACAGATCACGACCGGCGACGACCCGTCGGCGAACCTGGACCAGGTGGCCGAGGCCACCGCGACGGCAGCACGCGACGGGGCCGATCTGGTGGTGTTCCCGGAGGCCACGATGAGCCGATTCGGGGTGCCACTCGCGCCGGTCGCCGAGCCGCTCGACGGGCCATGGGCGCAGAGGATCTCGCAGATCGCCGCCGACAACGACGTCACCGTCGTCGCCGGCATGTTCACTCCCGCCGACGGGGGACGCGTCCACAACACCCTGGTGGTTGCCGGACCGGACGGCGCCCGCAGCGGCTACGACAAGATTCACCTCTACGACGCGTTCGGCTTCCGTGAGTCGCGCACGGTCGCGCCCGGCGACCGCACCGTCGTCGTCGACGTCGGCGGCACCGCCGTCGGACTCGCCACCTGCTACGACATCCGATTCCCCGAGTTGTTCACCACCCTTGCCGACCACGGGGCCGAGGTCATCGTGGTCCCGGCGTCGTGGGGCGCCGGGCCGGGCAAGGTTCACCAGTGGCGGGCGCTGGCCACTGCGCGGGCACTCGACTCCACGTCCTATGTGGTCGCGGTCGGGCAGGCCGAACCCACCGATCCGGCGATCCGCGACTCCGCCGCCCCCACCGGGGTGGGCCACAGCCAAATCACAGACCCCTTCGGTAGCGTGGTCGCGGCATACGGCGGGGGACGCGAGGTCGGGGTGCACGACATCGACCTCGCGAAGGTCGGCCAGGCCCGCGAGCAACTCGCGGTCCTCGCCAACCGGCGGAGCCTCACATCCGATCCCGCGGTCTCCGGCACGACGAGGGCCGCATCGGACGTGACCGCCGGCGGCGACTCTGCCGACACCGAACCGGCGCACCGGCACGGTTAGCCGGAACCTCAGCCCGACGGTCCCGGCACCACGCTCGGCGCCCCATGAGCCCGGCGCCACCGACTCCTCCCGACGACCCGCTCCCGACGAACGCACCGAGGTTGGCATCGCATGAACGACGACTCCGGCACACCGACGGATCCCACCGGCCGCCGCTCGCAGGATCCGGACCCGAACACGAACGACAGCACCGCGCCGGGACCGAACCCGCAATCGGCCGATCAGGCCGATCAGGCCGGGTCCGAGTGGAGCGGCGTCCCACAGGCCGTTGGCCCACAGACCGGTGATCCCCAGACGGGTAATCCCCAGGCCGGTGATCCACAGACGGGTGGCCCACAGGCCGGCGCATCCGACCGGCCGCTCGATCCCGCCACCCAGCAGTTCGACGCCGCCCCGACCGACCCGGCGCCGCGCGCCTACTCGCAGGTTCCGCGCACCGACACCGCGACCTTCGCCACCGGAACACATCCGGCCGGTGTCGGCACCGGTGCCTCGACCGCGGTCGACGGAGGCCCGCTGCCACCCCCGACCGGCGGCCAGCCGGTCGTCACCGCACCGTCGAAGAAGCGCGGTCGGGGACGGACCATCGCCTTGGTGTCCGTCGGTATCGTGCTGCTGCTCATCATCGGCCTGATCGGCTCCGAGCTCTACCTGCGCAAGCGAGCGACCGACTGCCTCGAGCAGCAGTTCTCGGCGCTCACCGGAACGTCGACGGACGTGTCCCTGAGCCGGCAGCCCGTCCTCTGGCAGTCGCTGCGTGACGAGTATCCGTTCGTCCAGATCGACACCGACGACTCGCAGCCCGACGCGATGCGCCTGCACGCCCGCGGTGAGGGCATCGGGCAGTCCGGCGAGGACCTCACCGTGCAATCGCTGACCGCGTCCGGGTATCTGCCGTTCTCTCGGGTGACCCAGATGTCGGCAGAGGCCGGCGGGTCCGGCACCGGCGGCACCGACAACGGAAACGGCACCGGCGGCACCGGCGTGGTGCCGAACGCGACGATCGGGTCGATGACCGGCAACCCGGCCGACGGCACCGTCGAGGTCGAGACGTCGGTGCAGGTGGCCATCTTCCCCATCCCGGTCGGCGTGACGATCAAGCCGGTCGTCGACAACGGGAAGGTCCGGTTCGAGGTGGTCAAGGCCAATGCGCTGATCTTCGGCATCCCGAACGACTACGCGCAGCAGGTCGTCGACGGGGTCACCAAGTCGATGTTCGGTCCGCTGTTCGACCAGACTCAGGTCACCGATCTCACGGTGACCGACGGCGGCGTCGACTTCGCGCTGCGCGGATCGGATATGAACATCACCCAGACCGTGCAGCAGCAGGCATCCTCCGACAGCAGTTGTTCCCTGGCGTAGCCGACCTAGGCCGGGTACTCGCCGAGGACTAGCCGGGGTACCGGCCCGTGCCGGGAAAGCCGCGGCCGGTCGGCCGCCGGAGGTCCACGGAGTTCGTCGGTACCCTGGACATTGTCCGATTCGCCCGTTCCGAGCGTGGGAGGTAGCAGCCATGGTCACGTTGGTGCTCATCGTCGTGGTCGTCCTGATCGTCGGAGCGGTGGTGGTGCTGGCGCAACGCCGCTCGACGGCCAATGCGGCGACCGCGCTCGACGATGCCAAGGCCGATGCGCGGCAGGTCATCGACCGTCTCGGCGGCCAGGTGTACATGCTCGTCGGCGACTCGCCCGCCGCCAAGCAGGCCCTCGCCGACGCCGGCGAACGGTTCACCGCCGCCGGCGCGCAGATCGATCAGGCCAACACCCCGGCGCAGGCGCGGCTGGCGAAGCAGACCGCGGTCGAAGGCCTGTACTACGTGCGTGCCGCCCGCGAGGCGATGAACATGGATCCCGGCCCTGCCGTCCCCGAACTCGACGGTCAGCGCAGCGCGGGTGCGGTCAGCGAGGACCGCGCCATCGACTTCGAGGGCCGCAGGATCGAGGCCTCACCCAAGCCGTCGTCGCAGACGCCGAACTACTACCCGGGCGGCCGCGTCGCCGGTCGGCCGGTCCCCGCGGGCTGGTATTCCGAACCGTGGTGGAAGCCGGCCATGGTCGCTGGCGCCTGGGGCATCGGCTCCGCGCTGCTGTTCTCGTCGCTGTTTTCCGGGATGCACGGTGTCGGGTACGACACCGCAGCATTCGAGAACGGGATGGGCGACGGGTCCGAGGCCGCGGCGCTCGGCGGCGACGGCGCCACGGGCGGCGAGTACGGTGACGCCGGCGGTGACTACGGCTCCGGTGGCGACTATGGCTCCGGGGATTACGGCGGCGATTGGGGTGGCGGCGACTTCGGCGGCGACTTCGGTGGCGGTGACTTCGGCGGGTTCTGAACCGCCCGCGAACTCAGCGCCGGGTGCGTAACGGGTGAAGGCGCCTACCCGGCGAAGGTGAACCGGGTGCAGTCGGTGGGAAATGACGACCATGCCAGTACCCGGCGCGGCGTGACGACCCGGAGACCGCCGGCATCGGTAGGCGACGCCCACGATGTCGGGTCGGGTTGGTATCCCTTGTCCGCATACTTGCCGAATGCCGCGGCCAGCCGCACGCCGAGGCCGTCGGGCGCCGCGCTCATGGCGACCGAGTCGCCCTCCACGATCACCACGTCGGTGCCGCTCTCCAGCGTGATCGTGCACGCCGGGTTCGCTTCGACGTTGCGCGCATGCCGGGTCGTCGGCGCACCGTCGTAGAAGAAGCGGCCGTCCAGCCACACCCCCCACCGCGGAATCGAATGCGGTGTGCCGTCCGGCCGCACCGACGCGAGCCAGTAGTGCAGCGAGGACGCGAGCCGCCGCTGCACCTCCTCCCACGTCTGGGTGCCGCCCGGTTCGTCGGGGACGCCGTAGCCGTCCGGCACACCGGGACGGTCGACGACGGGCGGTGCCAGCGGCGGCAGTTCGTCGGCCAGGGGGAGTGGATCGTCGTCGGGGCGCGGGATCATGTCGACAACGGTAGGAGCCGGCACCGCGGTTGACCACAACCGATCTTGCTCACCTCGGCGCGGGCCGGTCGGCGTATCGGGTATCAGACGAAGACGACGGTCTTCCGCCCGTGCACCAGCACCCGGTCCTCGAGGTGCCAGCGCAGGCCCCGGGCGAGCACAAGCGTCTCGATGTCGCGCCCCTGCCGCACCATGTCGGAGACACCGTCGCTGTGGTCGACGCGCACCACGTCCTGCTCGATGATGGGGCCCGCGTCCAGGTCGGCCGTGACGTAGTGGCAGGTGGCGCCGATGAGTTTGACGCCCCGCGCGAATGCCTGATGGTAGGGCCGGGCACCGACGAAGCTGGGCAGGAAGCTGTGGTGGATGTTGATCGCCCGCCCCGACCACGCATCACACAACTGCGGCGGCAGGATCTGCATAAACCGCGCGAGCACCACCGCTTCCGGAGCGTATCCGTCGACGATCCGCGCCACGTCGGCGAACGCATCGACCTTCCCACCGGTCGGGAAGGGAACGTGATGGAACGGGACGTCGAAACGTTCGGTCAGCTCGGCCAGATCGGCGTGATTGCCGACGACCGCGTCGATCCGCGCCGGCAGCTCGCCGCGGTGCGCACGCCCGAGAAGGTCGGTGAGACAGTGGCTTTCCTTGCTCACCAGCAATACCACCGCCTTCGGTTCCGCGGTGTCGGTGAGCCGCCAGTCGGTGTCCGGGCCGAACTCCGCTGCCAACGACGCGAATCGCTCCCGCATCGCGTCCACCCCGATGCGTACCGAGTCGGCCCGCACCGCCTGCCGGGTGAAGAACCAGCCGGAATCGGGGTCGGAGTGATAGGCGGCCTCGGTGATCCAGCCGCCGACCTCCGCCAGAAACGCGGAGATGCGCGCGACGATGCCGGTGCCGTCCGGGCACCCCAACGTCAGGATGAACCGACGGTCGGGATCGTCGGCGGCCGCCGTGCGCGCGCCCGCCGCGGGTTGGGGGTCGGTGATCTCTCCGGATGCCACGACGATCAGTGTGCCAAGCTCGTCGGTGTGACGAACACCGACCTGCGCCGAGCCGACGTCGCCGCCCTCATCGACCACACCCTCCTCAAGCCGGAAGCCACCCGCGCCGACGCGGAAGCGGCCATCGCCGAGGCCGCCGACCTGGGCGTGTACGCGGTGTGCCTGTCGCCGTCGATGTTGCCGATCGCCACTGGGGACCAGAAGACGTGTGTGGTTGCCGGATTCCCATCCGGCAAACATCACTCGCTGGTCAAGGGGGCCGAGGCGCGGCTCGCGGTGGACAGCGGTGCCGACGAAGTCGATATGGTCATCGACGTGGGTGCCGCCGTCGCCGGCAACTACGACGAGGTGTTCGCCGACGTCCTCACCGTCCGTGAGGCGGTCGGTGACGAGACGGTGCTGAAGGTCATCGTGGAGTCGGCCGCGCTCCTCGACCTCGCCGGTGAGGACGCGCTCACCCAGGTCTGCGAACGGGCTGTCGCGGCCGGTGCCTCGATGGTCAAGACATCCACCGGATTCCACCCGGCCGGCGGCGCGAGCGTCCGGGCGGTCGAGATCATGCGCGCTGCCGTGCCGGCCCGGGTCGGCGTGAAAGCCAGCGGCGGCATCCGCACCGCCGAGGCCGCCGCGGACCTGATCGCCGCGGGCGCCACGCGCCTCGGACTGTCGTCGTCGCGGGTGGTGCTCGACGGGTTTCCCGAGTAGGAACGAGCAGCCGCCGGAGGGGCCGCGTCGGAGGAGCGGTGTGTCGGGTTAGCCGCGGTTTCGATACGCGACTCGCTCCGCTCGTCGCTACTCAACCGGCGGACGGGAGCGAGTGCGTCGTCGGTGGACCGGGCACCCCCGCTGGTTGAGTAGCCGCGACGAAGCGCGGGCACCTCCCGCTGGTTGAGTAGCCGCGACGAAGGAGCGGCGTATCGAAACCGGCATCCCGACCGAGTGTGCGCGCGATCGGCAGCGCAATCGCAACCAGCACACAGGCTTACTCGCAGCCTGCTCGGCTAGCATGAATTGCGATGAGTGCATACGTCCCACCCAACCGTCGGACGGTGTTGGTCGCCGCCGGACTCGCGGCGGCGGGCGCGCTGGCCGCTGCCTGTGGACGTTCGAGCGACACCTCGCTCACGGACGATCAGCGCTCGCCGACCGTGCGAGTGGTCTTCGACCCGCCGCTCGACGGTGACGCGGCCCCCAACCCAACCGCGAAGGTCAGCGTCCGGGCCGAGGACGGTGTGCTGAACCTGACGTGAAACTGCTCAATCCACGCGGAAAAGCGGTGGCGGGCAACCTATCTGACGACCGTGCCACCTTCACCGTCACCGAACCCCTCGGCTACAACACGACCTACACCTGGCACGGCAGCGCGACCGGATACGACCGGCTGTCGGTGCCGGTGAAGGGCGAGTTCACGACGCTGGCACCGGAGACTCAACTCAATGTCGTGGTCAACATCGCCGACGGCCAGGAGGTCGGCATCGCGGCGCCGCTGATCCTGAAGTTCGACGGGACCGTCGAGGACAAGGCCGCGGTGGAGAAGGCGTTGACGCTGACCACGACCCCGCCCGCCGAGGGTGGCTGGGCGTGGCTCGGCGAGGACAACGGGTCGCGGGTGCACTGGCGGTCCAAGGAATACCTGGCCCCGGGGACCAAGGTGCGCATGTCGGCGAAGCTCTACGGCCTCAATCACGGCGGCGGAGCGTACGGCGCCGCCGACGTCACCAGCGAGTACGTCATCGGGCGCTCGCAGGTCGTCAAGGCGGACGCAGCGTCGCATCAGATCGAGGTGGTCCGGGACGGGGCGACCCTGATGACACTGCCGTGCAGCTATGGGATGGGCGACCTGGACCGCAACGTGACCCGGTCGGGCATCCATGTGGTGAGCGAGAAACACGCCGACTTCTACATGAGCAACCCGGCGGCCGGATACTTCAACCTCCGCGAGCGATTCGCGGTCCGCATCTCCAACAACGGCGAGTTCATTCACGCCAACCCGGCGACGGTCAACGTGCAGGGCGCGTCGAACGTCACCAACGGGTGCATCAACCTGTCGCTCGCCGACGCCGAAAAGTACTACAACACGGCGATCTACGGCGATCCCGTCGAGGTCACCGGTACTCGGATCGACCTGTCGGAGGCCGACGGCGACATCTTCGACTGGATCTTCGACTGGCCGACCTGGACGAGTATGTCGGCGATCAAGGGCGAGGTGCGCGAGACGTCGGTCCCCGCCACACCGAGCGGTGCGCCGACGACGCACGCACCGTCACCCGCACCCGCGGGCTGACCGGCCGCGGCGTCCGCACTGTCGTCGACCGGGCGGCAGAATCCGTCGACTGGGCGGCAGAATCCGTCGACCGGGCTCCGGAAACGGTTACCCGGTCTTGATGTTGCGGCGGGCGGCCGCTTGGTCGCGCGGCTTGAGCACGATGAGGTCGAGATCGACGTGCGGTGGGCGGGACGCGACGAATCCGATGACCTCGGCGACGTCGTCGGCGGACAGCGGGGTGAGGCCCTGGTACACGGCGTCCGCACGTTCCTTGTCACCCTCGAAGCGAACCAGCGAGAAGTCGGTCTCGACCATGCCGGGCGCAATCTCGGTGAGCCGCACCGGTTGTCCGAGGAGTTCGTACCGCAACGTGCGGTGCAGCACACCCTGGGCGTGCTTGGCCGACGTGTAGCCGGACCCGTTGTCGTAGGCCTCGAATGCGGCGATCGAGGTCACCGTGACGATCAGACCGTCGGCGGATGCGACGAGCGCCGGGAGCAGCGCCTTGGTCACGCGCAATGTGCCCAACACGTTGGTCTCCCACATCCAGCGCCAGTCGTCGAGGTTGGCGGTGGCGATCGGGTCGAGGCCCTTCGCGCCGCCCGCGTTGTTGACGAGCACGTCGACACGGTCCAAACCGGCAACGAACTGCTGCACCGACGCGTCGTCGGTGACGTCGAGTTGCCTTCCCGTGCCACCGATTTCGTCGGCCAGTGCGGTAATGCGGTCGACGCGGCGAGCGCCGAGCACGACGTGGAAGCCCTGTGTGGCAAGGAGGCGAGCGGTGGCGGCACCGATGCCCGAACTGGCGCCGGTGACCACGGCGACCTTGCGGTTGTCGGTGCCGGGGGTGTCGGTGTTCGCGGTCATGGGTGCCAGCGTAGCCCCGATCGCGGCGCACGCGAGGGTTCGGGGCGCGGCGATCGGTGTCCGGCGGATCGCCGCGTAGCCCGGGCCGAAACCGCCGTCACGCTGCTAGATTCGTCTCATGCAAGCAGGTGTGGTCCCGGCGACATTGCAGGTCGGTGCCACGCCGGCGGCGATGGCGCTGGATGCGATCCGGGTCGGCGCTCCGGTCACCCGCGACCGGCTGGCCGACGTGACGGGACTGTCGCCGGCGACGGTCAACCGACAGGTGACCGCTCTGTGTTCGCTCGGTCTGATCGTCGAACGGCGAGATCTGGTGCACCCCGGTGGTATCGGGCGGCCGAAGAGTCCGATGACACTCGACCCGGACGGGCCGTGTGTCGCGGGAATGCACGTCGGTGCGCGGCGCACCCTGCTGGCGATCGCCGATCTCAGTGGCCGCACCCTGTACAGCCATGCGGTGCTCACCCCGGACCGGCCGCAGCAGGAAGCGGTGCGGATCCTGTGCGGGCAGTTGCGCGAGCTCGCCGGACGATTCTCCGGGCGGCGGCTGCTCTGGGGCGGAGTCGCGGTCGGCGGACATGTGGAGACGGCAACCGGGCTCGTCGATCATCCGGTATTAGATTGGCGCCGTGCGCCTCTCGGAGAGATGCTGGCCGCCGAGCTGGGTGTCCCGGTGTCGGTGTGCGAACACGTGCAGGCGATGGCCGCGGCCGAACTGCTGCTGAGCTTCCCGCGGGCCGGCGACGGAACGGGTCTGTTCTTCTACGCCCGGGAGACCACCGGCATGGCGCTGACGGTCGACGGCCGGGTCGTAGTACCGGCTCGCGGCGCCGGCGGCATCGCGCACGTGCCGGTAACCGCGCCGGTGTTCTGCGACGGTCCCGGGGTGTTCCAGGATGTCGTCGGTGCGGCTCCGGCGGTACGTGCCGCGCAGCGCCTCGGCGTCGAGCCCGATGCGCAGGAGATCGTGGACGAGCGGGCCCGGGTACTCGGCGAGGTGGTGGCGCAGTTCCGGGATGCGATCAACCCCGACTCGGTGATCCTGGCCGGCGATGCCTTCGCCGCCCACCCGGACGGGTTGGCCCCGGTCCAGGCGTCGTTCGACCGCGCGTCCCGGGTCGGTGGGCCGCTCGAGCTCACGGCGTCCAGGTTCGGTATCGCGGTCCAGCAGAGCGCCGCGGTCGTGGTCGCGCTGAGTGTGATCTACTCCGATCCCGTCGTGGCCCTCGCTCCCTAACGGCGGCGCTGGCGCCCGGTCGACGGACTCTGGCGCCCGGTCGACGGATTCTGGCGCCCACTCGACGACATCTGGCGCCCGGTCGACGAAAACGCACCCCGCCCCGAGCTGTCGCCGGTCGGCGGATCCCCTAACGTGGCCCTCATGACCACCGCTACTGCTACCGCTTCCCGTGACGTGTCCGCGAGCATGACCATCTCCGTCGATGCCGCGACCGAGCTGGAGATGCAGATCGCCGTCGCGCGGCTCCCCGGGCTCGGTCTCGACGAGAGTCTCGTCGTCAAGGTCGACGGCGAGCCGGTCACGCCCGACGAGATCGTCGGACTGCACGGCGGCCGCATCCACCGGCTTCCGCTCGAACCCGGGAAGCTCACCGTCGAGTACCGCGCGACGGTGACCAGCCCCGCCGATCCGATTCCGGTGGAGCCCAACGACCGGTCAATCTATCTGCGGCCCAGTCGATATGCCGAATGCGACAAGTTCTACGGATTCGTCGCCGGGCAGTTCGACACGTCGCTGGACGACGCGGTGCTGCTGCGGCAGGTCACCGACTTCGTCGAACAGCGGCTGATCTACACCCCGGGAGCCAGCGATCCTATCGACGGCGCCGCCGACACCCTGCTGGCCGGGGCCGGAGTGTGCCGCGACTACACCCACCTCACCGTTGCGTTGTTGCGGGCGTTGAACATTCCCGCCCGCCTCGTCGGTGTGTACGCACCCGGCTGCAGCCCGATGGACTTCCACGCCGTGGCCGAAGCGATCATCGACGGCGAGTGGGTCGTGGTGGATGCGACGCGGTTGGCGCCGCGACAATCGTTGGTGCGCATCGCCACCGGACGGGACGCTTCCGACACCGCGTTCCTCGACAATCACGGCGGATCGATCAACCTGGACTCGTACCGGGTGACCGCGACTGTGGCTGGCGAACTGCCGGTCGACGACGGATCGGAACGCGTCCGGATCGGCTGAGCGGGCCGGCACCGACCAGGGCGACGTGCAACGCCCGGGATGCGTCGGCCGTTACCCCACCCGATCCCGACGTTGCTGCACAACGGATTCCAGCACCGACGCCACATCGTCGGTCGATGCGATCCGGTACGGGGCGATCGTCGGGCCAGCGCCCACCTTCACGCCGACATCCTCGGCCCGCAGGTGTGCGAACGCCTTTTCGTCGGTCACGTCGTCGCCGAGATAGATCACCGCGCCGGCGCCGATCTCCGCCCGCAGCGCGTCGAGCGCGTGCCCCTTACTGGTCTCGATGACGGCGAGCTCGATCACCGCCTTGCCCTCGGTGGCCTGCACGCCGGGCCACATCGCCGGCCCCGACCGCGCGAGATGCAGTGCGGCAGTGGCATCGTGGGCGGCGGCATTACGCACGTGCAGTGCCGCGCTCACCGGCTTGGTCTCGACCGTGACGCCGGGATGGTGCGCGGCGATGTCGGTGAACGCGGCCACGATCCGGGCCAGTAGCTCGCGGTCGTCGTCGGTGACCTCCTGCCGGAAACCGCCGGCGAACTCGCTGCCGTGACTGCCCACCAGGGTGACGTCGCCGTCCACCGGCAACCCCGACAGTGCGGCCAGGTCCGACAGTGCGCGACCCGACACCACGGCAGCGGCAGTGCGCGGCAGGTCGGCCGCAGCGCGGATCGCCGCGATCGAGGCGGGATTGGGGACGGCATCCTCCGGCCGGGACACGATGGGGGCGATGCACCCGTCGTAGTCGCTCGCGACCAGCAAGGCGTCCACCGCGGCCACCCGCGTCAACGCCGCCCGCAGGTCCCCATCGCCCATGCCGCCACCGGCGAGACCGTTCTGATCCACCCGGCTGTCGCCATCACCGTTGTTGCCATCACTGTTGTCGCCATCACCGTTGTGGCTCACCGGGATCGGCCCTCCGAGTCCGACCCGGCGGTCTCGGAATCGGTGCCGGTGCCGGTGTCCGCTCCGGGATCGTCCTCCGGCTCCTCGTCGCCGGTGATGAGTTCGCCACCGACCAGTTCGACGCCGCGGTTCGCCGACGCCTCGGTCTGATGCGATGCGGCCAGGGTGTCCAGGAAGCTCTTCGCCCACCGCGCGACGTCGTGCGTGAGCACCTGGCGGCGCAGAGCCCGCATCCGGCGCCGCCCCTCCTCGGGGGTCTGATTCACCGCCGCCTCGATGGCATCCTTCACGCCGTCCAGGTCGTACGGATTGGCCTGATATGCCGATCGCAGTTCGGCTGCCGCGCCGGTGAATTCGCTCAGCACCAGCGCGCCGCCGAGGTCGCTGCGACAGGCAACGTACTCCTTGGCGACCAGGTTCATTCCGTCGCGGAGCGGGGTCACCAGCATCACGTCGGCGGCGACGAAGAAGGCGATCAGCTCGTCACGCGGGACCGGCCGATGCAGGTATTGGACCACCGGCTGACCGACATCGGCGTAGTTGCCGTTGATATTGCCGACGAGTTGTTCGATACCCGCGCGCATCTTGATGTAGCTGTCCACGCGTTCCCGGCTGGGCGTGGCGAGCTGCACCATGACCGTGTCGTGCGGATCGATGCGATGCTCGGCCAGCAGCTCCGACAGTGCCTTCAACCGGACGTCGATGCCCTTGGTGTAGTCCAGCCGGTCGACGCCGAGTAGGACCGTCTTGGGGTTGCCGAGTTCGGCGCGGATCTCCGCGGCCCGCTGCCGGATGTCCTTCGACTTGGCTTTGGCGTCCAGCTCGCTCGAGTCGATCGAGATGGGGAACGCGCCGACGCGAACGCTGCGGAAGCCGACCTGCACCACACCGAATCGCGACCGTACCCCGACGGTGCCCTTGCTGGTGGCCTGCCCGGCGAGACGTCGGGCCAGGTAGAGGAAGTTCTGCGCGCCGCCGGGGAGATGGAAGCCGATCAGGTCGGCGCCCAGCAGGCCCTCGACGATCTCGGTACGCCACGGCAGCTGCATGAACAGCTCGACCGGTGGGAACGGGATGTGTAGGAAGAAACCGATGCGCAGGTCGGGCCGCAGCATGCGCAGCATCTTCGGCACCAGCTGCAGCTGGTAGTCCTGCACCCACACGATCGCGCCCTCGGCGGCCGCGCGGGACGCGGCCTCGGCGAAGCGGCGATTGACCTCGACGTAGGTGTTCCACCACTCGCGGTGATACTCGGGTTTGACGATGACGTCGTGGTACAGCGGCCACAGTGTCGCGTTCGAGAATCCCTCGTAGTACTCGGCGATCTCCTGCGTCGACAGCGGGACCGCGTGGATGCTGATGCCCTCGACGTCGGGGTTGTCGTCCGAGTCGGCGATGCCCGACCAGCCGACCCATGCCCCGGTGTGTGACCGCAGGATCGGCTCGAGTGCGGTGACTAGGCCACCGGGGCTGCGCTTCCAGCGCACGGTCCCGTCGGGTGCCACTTCTTTGTCGACCGGCAGCCGATTGGCCACCACGACGAATTCGGCGCCGTCGGCGGGAATGTCGACAGTGCCCTTCGTGGCCGCCGGTTGCTCCGCGTCCACCGCTCCCGAGTCTGTGCGTGCTGCGGTTCCCGGGGCCACGAGCTTAGGCGTTCTCGCCCGGCGCGATTCCCAGCATGGACAGCAGCATTCGGCACTCGTCGGCGTCGGTGGCGTAGGCAGCGACGACGCGACGCGCGGAACTGGCGGTCTCGTCGGCGACGGGCTCCAGTTCTTCGTCGGCGATGTCGGTGGTCTTGGTAGCCATCGTGGCGATCCCCTTTGTCGGTGCGCCCGGCGCCGGACGCAAGTGGTTGGTCGATGAATGGGGTATCCGCGGCACAGGTGTTGACCGCGGATCGGATACGTCCGCCGGATGGTGCGGGCGCAGCACCTAATTCTAGCCGGTGAGGATCGTCTGCCGGGTGGTGCCGGTCACCATCGGATGGGGCCGTTGCCGCGCGGTCGGCGACGCACCCAGTCGGGTCGAACGGGCAGGTGTGGGCGGCGCAATGTGCGTGCGATGAACTCACCAAGCGTCACCCCGGCGGCGAGTGCACAGCCGATACCGAGCGCGCTGGCCATCCAGGTGAAGCCCTCGAGGGTCTGCTCGTTGAGGATGCCGTAGAGGCCGCGGTATACGGCGAGACCGGGCAGCAGCGGTGTGATGCCGGCGATCGCGACGACCAGCGGTGGCGTCAGCGCGCGCCGGGCGAGCAGGCCGCCGACGATGCCGACGCAGGCGGCGGCGGCACCGGAGGCGATGACCGGACCGACCGGGATGAATGCGGCGCCCGAGGCGACGGCGGCACCGATCAGGCCGCCGAAGAAGGCCACTGGCAGCGCTCGTCGTTCGGCGTAGCTGGCGAGTGCGAAGGCGAACGCCGCCACCGCGCCGGCCAGCACCCGGACCGGAACATCGACCGCGCCGAACTGCGTGGTCGTGGTGATGGTGGGCAGGTAGATACCCAGACCTTCCAGCATCCGGATGGCCACGCCGACGCCGGCGATGATCGCGCCGGTCATCAGCAGCACTTCGAAGAACCGGGCCACTCCGGTGATGGGTGCACCGGTGATGGCGTCCTGCACCGACCCGACCAGGGACAGACCCGACAGCAACACCACGATGCCGGCGGCGATGACCTGTGACGGTGCCAGGTCGAAGCCCACCTTCTCGCCGAGTTCGAAGATCAGGGCAGCCGGTACCACTGCGACGAATCCGCCGGCCACCTGCTGGAAGAACAGCGGTGTGCCGATCCGGTTCAGCCACCGGTTCAGCGTGACGGTGAAGACGGTGGTGCAGAAGGCGATCAACCCGACGCTGACACCGCCGCCGAGCAGGGTCGAGATCCCGGCGGCCATCAGCCCCCACGCCAGGTTCGCGACCCAATGCGGATACGGGTGGGGTGCGGCGATGATCTCGTCGATCATCCGGTGCGCGGTCTCCGGTGCGATCGCGGAGTCGCGGATCGAACGGACCAACCGATCCACCTGTGCGAGGCGGGTGAAGTCGAGCGACCGATAGTGGACCTGCTCCATCGTGGTGATCGGCGGCAGTGTCGCACCGCGCCGGGCGCTGACCACGATGGTGTTGTAGGTGACGTCGACGTCGACGTCTTCTAGTCCGTACACGCTCGCGACGAACCGGATCTGGTTGCCGGTGTCGATGGCGCCGGTGCCGAAGTCGAGGAGCACGGCGCCAATCTTGGTGGCCAGGTCGAGCACCTCGGTGATGGCGGCGACGTCGAACCGGTCGATCGGCTTGCGCGGCGCCAGATTGATGCTGCCCGGCTCGATGGTGTCGATGGTGGCCTGGCTGGTGCCGACAAGGCGGCGCAGTGCCCGCCGGATATAATCTCGCACGCACGCCTCCTTAGCTCAGTGGTAGAGCACTCGCCTTGTAAGCGAGCGGTCGTCGGTTCAATCCCGACAGGGGGCTCCATCGCGCCCGTACCGGGATTCCATGCGATTCTGCCCGGCGGTGATCCGCGTGGTCGTGAGTTGGCGACGCGGGTCGGCCGGGAGTGGTCGTGGGTACGGGCGCGCGGTGGCCGCCAGACACGGTACAACTCGACGGGCTGGGTCAGCCATCGGCTGGCCCGATCGTTCATCCTGGAGAGATGCCGGCACCGGATCCGATCGTCACCACATCCCAGGGCGCCTACCGCGGAGTCCGGGACGGCCGAGTCGACGTGTGGAAGGGCATTCGGTACGGCGCTGCTCCGGTCGGCGATCTGCGCTGGCGTCGAGCCCGGCCGGAACAACCGCATGCCGGGGTGATCGACGCGCTCGAGTTCGGTCCGGTCTGCCCGCAGCACCGCGACCCGGCCATCCCGCTGGGACCGGGTGTGCGGATGGACGACGACTGCCTGTTCCTGAACGTCTCTGCGCCGGCGGGAGCGTACCGCCGGACCGGTTCCCGACCGGTGATGGTGTGGCTGCACGGCGGCGCCTACGTCTTCGGCAGCGGTAGCCAACCGCTCTATGACGCAACGCGATTGGTGGTAGACGGCGACGTCGTGGTGGTCACCCTAAACTATCGGTTGGGTGCGCTGGGGTTCGCCGACTTCGGGTCGGTGGCGCCCGACGATGCGCGGTTCGAGTCGAACTCGGCGCTCAGCGACGTGCTGCTGGCGTTGCACTGGGTGCGGGAGAACATCGCGGCATTCGGCGGTGATCCGGGCAATGTCACCGTATTCGGCGAATCCGCCGGCGGCGGCCTGGTCACCACGCTACTGACGATGCCCGCCGCGACGGGGCTATTCCACCAGGCGATCGCCCAGAGCTCGCCGGCGACCTCGGTGTACGACCGGACTCGCGCCGCCGCGGTGTGTGACCGCATCCTCGGTGTTCTCGACCTCACTCGCGACGACGTCGCGCGGCTCGCGGAGCTACCCACCGACACCATTGTCGATGCCGCGATGGCCGTCTATGCCCAAGTGCCGGAAACCAATCCGGGCACCATCGCGTTCGCTCCGGTCGTCGACGGCGACCTCGTACCCCGTCATCCGCTCGACGTGTTCCGGGCCGGGGAGTCGTTGCCGGTGCCGCTGCTGATCGGCACCAACCGCGACGAGGCGTCGGTGTTCAAGCTGATGCGGTCGCCGATCGTGCCGATCGCGCCGGCGAAGATCCACGAGATGTTCGCCGCGATCGCCGAGGAGGTCCCCGACATTCCGCTGCCCGACCGGGAGCGGGTCGAGGAGGTGTATGCCGGGCTCGCTCCGGACGCGGCTGGAATCGGCGTCGCCGGCGACGTCGCGTTCCGCATGCCCACCCTCTGGTTGGCGGTCGCGCACGCCCGGCGGGCACCGGTGTTCTTGTACCGCTTCGACTTTGCGCCGCGATTGCTCCGCTTGCTGCGGATCGGTGCCGGCCACGCCACCGAATTGCCCTATGTCTGGGGCAATTTCCCGACCGCACTGCGGCGGGTGCTGTTCCTCCTGGGTGGCGGCGAGGCCGGTATGGCACTGTCGGAACGGATGCGGCGGCGGTGGACCCGATTCGCGCGCGCGGGCGATCCGTCGACCCGTGATCTGCCCTGGCCGCCGTTCACCGACTCCTGTCGGCAGACGCTGCTGATCGACGACGAGGACTGCATCGTCGACGACCCCGACCGCGAGCTGCGCGCCGCCTGGGGCGACGACGTGCTGGGATTCCGGTGACACCGCACTCCCGGTCGGCCGCGCGGGATTAGCATCGATGCCATGTCACGCGTCCTGCGGAACGCCTCGTCCCAACTCCCCGACGGCGGATTCCCGTACAGCGCCACGGTGTCGGCCGGGCCGCTGCTGTTCACCGCGGGCATCAGTCCGCTCGATGACGACGGTGCGGTGGTGTCGCCGGGCGATGTGGTCGCCCAGACGCGTCGCTGCCTCGTCAATCTGCGGACCGTCCTCGACGAGCAGGGCGCGTCCTTCGCCGACGTCGCCAAGCTGACCGTCTATGTCGCCGAACACCTGCAGGCCGACCTGGTCGTCGCCTGGGAGACCGTCGTCGCCGAGTGCGGCGGCACCGTCCCGGCGGCGATGATGATGGGGGTGACGGTGCTCGCGTACGACGGACAGGTCGTCGAAGTCGACGCCGTCGCCGCGGTTCCCGGGTGACGCGGTGAGCGCGTCGGCGACGTCCGGCCCGGATTCGACGGCCGCCCGGCCGAGGATCACCGACCGGCAACGCCGCGCCCGGCTGTTGCGTAGGCATCGGCTGACCGCCGACGTCCCGAGCGGCACCGGCACCGGCACCGTCGAGGACGTCGTCCGGTCGATGGTCGCCCTGCATGCCACGACACCGTCGACGATCTATCTGTCGGCGTGGGCGCGGTTGCCGGGCTTCGCCATCGACGATCTGGATCGGGCGCTGTACACCGACCGCAGCCTGGTGAAGCACCTGGCGATGCGCCGCACGCTGTTCGTGATGGAGCGCGACGTGCTCGCCGACGCGGTGGGCGCGCTCGGACCTCGGGTGGCCGCGTCGGAACGCACCAACATGCTGCGGGATCTGCGGCGCAGCGACGATTTCGCCGATCCGGAGGGCTGGATCGACACCGCCCGCAACGCGGTCCGCGCCGAACTCGCGGCCGGCGAGCCGCTGACGTCCACCCAGCTCCGGCAACGACTTCCCGAGCTGTCGGCGCAGGTGATCGTCGCCGCGCACAAGTCGTGGGGTGGCAAGGTGTCGATGGGGCCGCGGGTACTCAGCATGATGAGTGCCGCCGGGGAGATCGTGCGCGGCCCGAACCGGGCCGGCTGGCAGCAATCGCGGCCGGTGTGGACGCTGATGCCGTCGTGGCTCGGCGAGGAACTACCGGGCGTGGCGCCGCCGGTCGGCTATCGCGCCCTGGTGCGGCGCTGGTTGCGCACCTTCGGGCCGGGCACCGAGACCGACATCGTGTGGTGGCTCGGCTCGACCAAGACCGCGGTGCGCGCCGCGCTCGCCGAACTGGCCGCCGTCGCCGTCGATCTCGACGACGGCCAGGTCGGGTATGTGCTGCCCGACGACCTCGACGAGCTGGCCGATGCCGACCTACCCGAGCCGGCCGCTGCGCTGCTCCCGGAGCTGGACCCGACGACGATGGGGCACAAGGTTCGGGATTTCTACCTGGGCCCGCACGCGGCCCGGCTGTTCGACAGCGCGGGCAACGGGGGACAGACCGCGTGGTGGGATGGGCGGATCGTCGGCGGCTGGTATGTCCGCGACGACGGTTCGGTCGCCATCTACCCGATGGAGCGGCTGGACCGCACCGCTCGCCGCGCCCTCGACGACCGCGCCGCCGAACTGACCGCCTGGCTCGCCGGCGCCCGCCCGACCATCGGCTACGCCGCACCGTTCATGCGGGAGATCGCCCCCGCTGGTTGATGCCCTCCGCTGGTTGAGTAGCGGCACTGGGCGGCCCTCCCGCTGGTTGGGTAGCGCGAGGAACGAGCGCGTATCGAAACCAGCATTGCCGGGCACGGTGGTGGTTTCGATACGCGACTCGCTGCGCTCCTCGCTACTCAACCACCGGTTACCGCGCCCGGCCGCCTTCGCTGGTTGAGTAGCGCGAGGTACGGCCCTCCCGCTGGTTGAGTAGCGCGAGGAACGAGCGCGTATCGAAACCAGCGACCTTGTCTAACCCGCTGGTTGAGTAGCGCGAGGAACGAGCGCGTATCGAAACCAGCCGGCAACCCATTCCCGACACCGATGAGTTCCGGAACCCCGATCGGTCTGCACCGGGGAGACCCCCTGCACGCACGGGAGATCTCACCGACCCGCTAGCGAGAGGGAACACACCATGGTCACCGAACACCGCGACGCGACCAGCATGCCCGCCGTGGTCGACGAGCCGACCTGGCGGCGCGAACTGGCCGAGCTGCGCCGCCGTGAGAAGGCCGCGACCCGTGAGCTCGACGCCATTGCCGCACAACGTCGCCGACTACCGATGATGCGGTTGTCCGACTACACCCTCACCGCCGAGGACGGCCGTCGGGTCTCCCTGGCCGAGGTCTTCGGCGACCGCTCGCAACTCATCGCCTACCACCACATGTGGCAGGACGGAGCCGAATTCCAGTGCGGTGGTTGCACATCCTTCACAGCACAGTTCACCCGGTTCGACTTCCTGGACAACTACGACGCCCGGTTCGTGATCATCACCAACGGTCCGATCGACGAGATCGTCGCGTACAAGCGGCGCGTCGGGAACCAGATGACGTGGTACTCGGCATCGGACAGTTCTCTCGGTGCCGACGTCGACGCAGCTCCCGGGGAGGGATTCGCGGTCAACGTCTATCTCCGCGACGGCGACACCGTCTACCGCACGTGGCACACCAGTGGTCGTGGTGTGGAACAGCTCGCACACACCTTTCCGCTGATCGACATTCTGCCGTGGGGACGGCAAGAGGATTGGCAGGACTCACCCGACGGCTGGCCGCGGACCCCAGCGTACGCCGGCTGGCTCGACTCGCCCGACGTCGCCCGCCTCTACGGAGACAGCGCCGACCCGACGTCCAACTCCCCGCAACCCATCGGAGGAACCCAGTGACACAGGACAATTCGACTCTCAACGGCAACGCCGGTCCGGACTGGGCCGACGATCGACGTGCAGGCGGTGAGGAACGCCTGGTCGCTGTGCGGACCGTCGACGCCTCACCCGAACGCGTCTTCGCTGTCCTTGCCGACCCGGCGCGGCACCAGGACACCGAACCGGGCGACTGGGTGCGCGACGCGGTCGACCCCCGACCGATCACCGCGGTCGGCCAGCTCTTCGCCATCAACATGTATCACCCCAACGTCGGCGGCGACGGCACCTACGTGATGGTCAACAAGGTCACCGTGTTCGAGCCGAACCGCACCATCGAATGGCTGCCGGGACAGCCGGGCGAGAATGGTGCGCACGACCCCGGCGGGTGGACGTGGCGCTACGACCTCGCCGACCGCGCCGACGGCGGCACCGACGTTACGCTCACCTACGACTGGAGCGCCACCCCGCAAGTGCTACGGCAGCATATCGGCCCGCCGCCGTTCGGGGTCGAGTTTCTGGACGAGTCGCTCGGTGCGCTCGCCGATGCCCTCGACCGGCGCGGGCCCCTCGGTGGTTGAGTAGCGAGGAGCGGAGCGAGTCGCGTGAGCCCCTCGGTGGTTGAGTCGCGAGTCGCGCGGGCTCTTCGGTGGTTGAGTCGCGAGTCGCGCGGGCTCTTCGGTGGTTGAGTCGCGAGGAGCGGAGCGAGTCGCGTATCGAAATCACCGTCGTGCACTCGACCGGTGCTGGTTTCGAGACGCCGCTCGTTCCTCGCGGCTACTCAACCAGCGGGAGGTGCCTCGCGGTTGCTCACCCGGCGGGATGTGGTCGCCCGGAGCGGAAACGTCGGCAACTACACGGATTTCTCGCAATTACACGGAAAGCATTCTGTGTAGTTGCGAGTTTTCTGTGTAGTTGCGCCGCATCTGGATGGTCGCTGGTTTCGATACGCCGCTCGTTCCTCGCGGCTACTCAACCAGCGGGCGGTGCCTCGCGGGTACTTAACCAGCGGGATGTGTTCGGCCGGTGCTGGTTTCGATACGCCGCTCGTTCCTCGCGGCTACTCAACCAGCGGGGCGGGCGGCTACTTAACCAGCGGGATGTGTTCGGCCGGTGCTGGTTTCGATACGCCGCTCGTTCCTCGCGGCTACTCAACCAGCGGGAGGTACCTCGCGGCTACTCAACCAGCGGGCGGTGCCTCGCGGGTACTTAACCAGCGGGATGTGTTCGGCCGGTGCTGGTTTCGATACGCCGCTCGTTCCTCGCGGCTACTCAACCAGCGGGGCGGGCGGCTACTTAACCAGCGGGATGTGTTCGGCCGGTGCTGGTTTCGATACGCCGCTCGTTCCTCGCGGCTACTCAACCAGCGGGAGGTACCTCGCGGCTACTCAACCAGCGGGGCGGGCCGCTACTCAATCAGCGGGAGTTACTTGACCAGCGGGCGGACCATCCTCAGATGAGCCGCCGGAGGCGGGCGAAGTCGGTGAGGTCGTCGCGGAAGCGGTCGAGGCTGACGAGGGTGTACATGCCGTCGATCTGCCGGTCGGTCCAGAGCTGGTGAATGCGGCGTAGGTCGGATTGTCTTGACTTCCAGCCGATTCCGTCGATGACGGCGAGGACCAACTGTTTCGGCAGTCGCACCTCGGCCATCTCCTCGATCTCGCGGACCGCATCGGTGAGCTTCGACCCTGTCGAGTCGAAGCCCTTGGCGGCCACCACGATCTCCGCCGACGCCGGGTCGCCGACGATGAGATCGGCAGGCGCGGTGCGGCCGTTGCGGCCGGTGAACCGAGACCGGGTGACATACGTCAGCCCGATATCGCGTGCGATGTCTTCGATCTCGTCCTCGATCCGGCGGCCGGACGCCCCTGCGCGAGTCGCCGTCACCCGGGTGCCGGCCCGCGCGACAAGGATGTCGGCAAAGCTGTACGTCCGTTCCATCTGTGCTCGCAGCATTCGCACCAGATCGAACTCGTCGTCCAGCCACGCCACCAGCTCGACCGGCCGGCTGCGGGCCAGGCCGTGCCATCCCGACGTGTCGAATCGGTCGCGCAGCACGTTCTTCAGCTTCTCTTGCGACAGGCCGACGGCCAGCCCGAGAACGGGGACATCCGACGGATGATCCCGCACCCACGCGGCGATCCCGGTGACGTCGGTGTCCAGCAGTCCGCCGAGACTCGCCGTCGCCGACGCGATGTGATCGGCCTCCGGTGTCGACGCGGTGGGGTCGACGTGAGAGGTCAACCGTCCCAACGAGTTCAGGTAGGACTCGAAGTCACTCGGCGTGCTCATCCGGGCTGGTCCACGATCGTTCGGTGTCGGCGGGCGCTCAGTCGCGGCCGATGAACAGGAACTCGCTGACGTCGCGGCGGGTCGCCGCCGCATGCGTGCCGAAGCTGTACTTGTGGTCGATCGCGACCACCTCCACGGACGGTTTCACCTTGCCGAGCAGGTCGACGATCCGATCCGGCCCCGGCAGCGCATTCGACGAGTACGACAACACGATCGCGCCGGCGTCCTCGAAATGGCTGAAGGTGCGCACCAATGCGTCGTCGATGCTGTGCTTGTACGCGAACGGCGTGTACCGCTTGGGCAGCTTCTTCGTCCGGGTGTTCTCCATGATCGTCATCCCCTCCCAGTACGCCGACAGCCCCTCCAGGAAGTGGTACCGCTTGATGTAGTCGTTGTCGTCGGTCGGCGGCGCGTAGGGCGGGTCGAGGTACACCAAATCCGGTGGCGCAGACCACGGCAACGTCAGATCGAAGATATCGCCGCAGACGCTGCGGTTGGTGCTGCCGTTGCTGAAGACGGTTGCGTTGTACTCACCCGCCGCACGCAGCCGGAAATGATCGCGCAGCGACATCCGCAGGTCGCGGCGCCCGTCGGCGTACCGTGACGAGTCGGTGAAGGTGAACACGCCGCGCGGTTGCTTGCGGGCCGCGGACAGGACCAGCGCGGCGATCGCCAGGTCACGCCGGTAGCCGCGAAGCCGTGCGATGTGCGACCACGCCGAGTCCAGAAACCGCCGGTCCTCGGCGTCGAAGTACAAGCCGTCGAAGGTGCGTGAGATGAAGTCACGGTCGTCGGCGGGCGGACCGCAGATCTGCTCGACGAGCTCCGGTTCCAGCCGGACCGACGAATTGGCGACGGTCGCCCGGGTGATGATGTGCGGAAAGGTCAGGAAGTCGTTGCCGACGACCTCGAAACCCTGGGCCTTGAGCAGATAGGACACCACGCCGGAGCCGGAGAACGCATCGACCGCGGTGCCGCCGCCGATCTCGGCGAACGTCCGCTCGAGATGGGGGAGTAGCCGGTATTTGGACCCCATGTAGCGCAACCGCGGAAAGCGTTGCGCTCGCTCGACGACGTCGACCGACCCGGCTGGGGAGCCGGTGAACTCTCGATGACCCACACGAAGAGGATGTCATGTCGTCCCGACAGTCGTCGCCGACACTTCGCGGTGGCTTCGCGTTCCTCCGGCGGACGGATCCGGACACTACACTTCGGGACATGTCGTCGGTATTCACCAAGATCATCAACGGAGAACTGCCCGGTCGTTTCGTCTGGAAGGACGGCTCGGCGGTCGCCTTCCTGACCATCGAGCCGGTGGCGCCCGGCCATGTGCTGGTGGTGCCGCGCGCGGAGGTCGACCACTGGGAGCAGATGGACACCGCCGCGTTCACCCACCTCACCGATGTCGCGCAGAAGGTGGGCCGCGCGGTCAAGGACGCATTCGACGCACCGCGGATGGGGTTGCTCATCGCCGGGCTCGAGGTCCCGCATGTGCACGTACACGTGTTCCCGGCGGAGACGATGGAGACCTTCGACCTCAGTCATGCCGACAAGAATGCGTCGCCCGAGGATCTCGACGCGGCCGCGGAGAAGATCCGAGCCGCGCTGCGTGCGGGCGGCTACGCTGAGTACGTGCCCGACTGAATCCAGACGCTGTCGCCGGCCGCCCCGAACGTCGCGTCCCTGGCGTGCGTGCTCAGACGGTTCGATGAATCAGTAGCGGCAGCACCGCGGTGGCGCCGGCGGAGCGTAACGCGGCCGTGGCGAGGGTGATCGGCCAGCCGGACCGATCCTCGTCGACCACCAGTAGCACCGACTTGCCGGTGACGTCGGGTGGGTCGCCGAGCCGACCTCGCCAGGCGGCGGCCTCGACCGCTCCCGGGGCGTCGCGCGGTGGCGGATCGCCCGGCCGGACCGGGAAGGCGCCGCCGTCGCGCTTGCCGACCTCGCGCAGGTGCGCGGCCAGGTCCTCGGCGAGCGCGGTGCCGGTCAGCCGCAGCGAGCAGATCAGATCCGGCCGCTGCCCGGTGTCGCGTACCCAGGCCGCCAGTGTCGCCACCGCGG
Organism: Gordonia sinesedis; assembly: GCA_039527305.1. Lineage (GTDB taxonomy): Bacteria > Actinomycetota > Actinomycetes > Mycobacteriales > Mycobacteriaceae > Gordonia > Gordonia sinesedis. The sequence goes on from BAAAJU010000006.1 coordinate 59,507, forward strand.
CGTCGCCGAGATCGGAGATCGCCTGCGGATCTCGGTCCCGCGCCGCGGCCAGCAGCTCGCGCCACTCCGGGGCGTCGGCGTGTGCCAGCACCCGGCCCGGCTGCGCCAACTGATCGCCCGGGATTCGGCCACGAGCGCCGAAATCGCCGCCCGGCCACATCTTTCGCGGTTCCAGCACCTGTGCGGACCGACGCAGCGACGCGGTGACCGATCGCACCGTGGCCGAGTCGACGTGCGCACGCAGTGGCTCGGTCAGCGCGGCCCGGCACACCGAACACCGCCCGCATTCGGCGCTCGCCGGGTCGTCCAGTGATTCGGTGAGCAACTGCATCAAGCACCGCTCGCCGGCGATATAGGACCGCATGATGTCGGCCTCGCGGCGGCGCACCGCCAGCACCCCCTCGTAGTGCTCGGCATCGTAGGTCCACTCCCGACCCGTCGCCGACCATCCGTCCGGACCTCGTTCGGTGACTCCGTCGACGGCGAGTTGCTTGAGCATCAGCTCGATCCGGCTGCGCCGCATGCCGGTTGCCGCTTCCAGCGCGGGCACCGACATCGGCGTTCCCGCGTCGTCGAGTGCCGCCAGCAGTCGCCTCATCCGGTCCGGGTCCGGGATGGTCGCGGTCGCGAAGTGCTCCCACACGGCATCGTCGGTGGCCGACGCGAGCAGCATCACCACCGCCTCGTCGAGCGCTCGTCCGGCGCGGCCGACCTGCTGGTAGTAGGAGACCGGCGACGGTGGCGAGCCGACGTGCACCACGAATCCGAGATCGGGTTTGTCGTACCCCATACCCAGCGCGGACGTCGCGATCAGCGCCTTGACCTCGTTGTGCAGCAGCGCATCTTCCAGCTCGTGCCGACGCTGCGCATCGAGCTGACCGGTGTACGCGGCCACCGGCACCGCGTCGCCGTGGACGGCGGCGATCGCCGACGCCAGCCGCTCGGCGTCGGCCACGGTCAGCGTGTAGACGATGCCCGAACCGGGGAGTAGCGGCAGATTCTCCACCACCCACGCGTACCGCTCGATGGGTGAGAGGTCATCGATCACGTTGAGATGCAACGACTCCCGGGCGAGCGGACCGCGCAGCACCACGGTCTCGGCGCCCGCGTCCTCGGCGCCCCCGTCGGTCGGCGATCCGAGCTGTGCGGCGACGTCGTCGGTGACGCGCTCGTTGGCGGTGGCGGTCGTCGCCAGCACCGGGGTGTCGGGATTGAGCGACCGCAACACATCGGCGACCCGCCGGTAGTCCGGCCGGAAGTCATGTCCCCAGTCCGACACGGCGTGCGCCTCGTCGATGACGAGCAGACCGAGCCGGCCGGCGAGCGCGTCGAGAACGCGGCGACCGAACCCGGGATTGGCCAGTCGCTCGGGCGAGACGAGGAGGACGTCGAGGTCGTCCGCGGTCAGATCGTGCTCGATCGCCGACCAGTCGTCGACATTCGACGAGTTCAGCGTCGCGGCCCGCAGCCCGGCGCGTTCGGCGGCGGCCACCTGATCGCGCATCAGCGACAGCAACGGCGACACGATCAGCGTCGGCCCGGCGCCGTGGGCCCGGCGGATCGCCGTCGCGGTCCAGTAGACCGCCGACTTTCCCCAGCCGGTGGCCTGCACCACCAGCACGCGTGCACCCGGCTGGAGCAGCCCCGACACCGCGGTGAGCTGATCCGCACGCAGCGCGGCACCCGCACCGGCGAGGCTGGTGATGACCGCATCGGCCGTCGCCAGATCCGATTCGGACAGGGTCGCGACTGGTGCGGATGGCATGAGGCCAATGTATCGACCAGCTACGACAGCGACCGATACCCGAGCCGACGAGGCCGAGGTCGTCGAACCGGCGCAGGGATCGGCTCCAGCAGCGTCACGCCACCGGCACCTGGCTCTCGGCACTGGGACATAGCGCCCGGCACCGGTGGCCGGCGATCACAGGTCGTGCCGGTCCAAGAAGTCCTCGATCGCGGTGGCGAATACCTGGTTGTCGTCACCGGCGACCATATGGCCGGCCGCGCTGACGTCGGCAACCTCCGCCTGCGGTACCAGGTCGAGCATCGCGGCGACGCCGTCGTCGCTCACGACGTCCGACTTGCCGCCGCGCACGATCAGCGTCGGCACCGTCACCCGGCGGGCGGCAGATGTCAGCCGCTCCGGATCGGTGTGCCGCCGCGGCTCGTCGTCGTCGGAGCGGATGAAGTCCGGGTCCCAGTGCCAATACCAGCGGCCGTCGTCGCGCAGCCGCACGTTCTTGCGTAGCCCGTCGAGGGTCGCCGGGCGCGCACGTGCCGGGTTGTACTCGGCGACCGCGTCGGCCACCTCCTCCAGTGAGGCGAACCCGTCGACATGGTCGGTCATGAACTTCTTGATGCGGTCGATGCCACGCGGTTCGACGTTGACCACGACATCGACCATGACCAGTGCCGACGCGACCCCCGGATGTTCGCCGACGACACACAGGCTGGTGATGCCGCCGAGCGAGGCGCCGACCAGCACCGGTGTCGCCGACAGCGTGCCGAGGAAGCCGACGAGATCGCGGACGAAGGCGTCGAGGGCGTAGTCGGCGTCCGGCGCCCAGTCGCTGTCGCCGTGTCCCCGCGCGTCCAGGGTGTACACGTCGTGGCCGCGCTTGGCGAGCGCGGCCGCACTGCGGTCCCAGGAGTGGCGCGTCTGGCCGCCGCCGTGCAGCAACACGATCGGAGCCGCGTGCGGCGATGCCGCGGTGGCGGCCCACCGATCACCGGCCAGCCGGATGCCGGCGATGTCCACCTCGAACGGCTCGGGTCCGCCGCCGCGGGAGGGGTCCCGGGGACCGGTCGGCTGCGCAGCGTCTGCCATCGGCGGACCTCCTGGTCGGGTGAACTCTCGTCGGATGAACCATGGTCGGTGGAACCATGGTCGGTGGAACCATGGTCGAGTGAAGCGTGGTCGCAGAGACCGCGCCGCACCTCGCGCGGGAGGCGGTGTCTGCCGTCATTCGACCTTAGAACTAGGCGTCGGGACCAGGTGTCAGGACCAGGTGCCAGGACCAGGGCGCCAGGACCAGGGTGTCGTTGTACGGTGTGTGCAGCTCCCGACGGCGTCCGAAGCCCGTGGAACGCAGAGCCGTCGGCTTCCGCAACGGATTGGTGCTCAGCGTGCCACGGACGATCGGTCACAGGCTGACCCGGATGACCGGGCGCGATCCCCGCGAGCGCGGACGCTCGGCCACCAACCTCGAACTGTTCTACGACCTGGTATTCGTGGTGGCGTTCTCCACCGCCGGCGCTCAGGTCGCGCAGCAACTGGCGGCGGGGCAGTACCAGGCCGCCGTCCTCGGGTACGTGTTCTGTACCTTCGCCGCGATCTGGGCATGGATGAACTTCGCGTGGTTCGCTTCCGCATTCGAGATCGACGACTGGTTCTTCCGTCTGGTCACGCTGGTGCAGATGATCGGCGTGTCGATCATCGCGCTCGGGATGCCCGAGGTCTTCACGTCTCTCGTTCACCACGAACACGTGAACAACCGGGTGCTGGTGATCGGGTACATCGTCATGCGCATCGGCATGATCGCGCAATGGTTGCGGGCCGCCGTGCAGAGCCCCGAACATCGTCGCGCGTGCCTCATCTACGCGACGATGACGGTGCTCGCTCAGATCGGTTGGGTCGCTGTGCTGATCGCCGACATGCGGCCCTACGCAACGCTCTTCGGGGTGCTCGGATGCATCGCGATCGAGCTGCTCGGCCCCATCCTCGCCGAGTGCACCACCGGAGGCACGCCGTGGCATCCGCATCACATCGCCGAACGCTATTCGCTGCTGACGATCATCACCCTGGGTGAGGGCGTCGTCGGCACCGTCGCAGTGCTGGGCGCGCTGATCGAAACACAGGGATGGTCGTGGGATACCGGCATTCTCGGCCTCGCTGCGATGACGACGACGTTCGCGATGTGGTGGATGTACTTCGGCGTGCCGGTCGGCGACGCCCTGCACCACGACCGGGGTAAGGGGCTGTGGTGGGGTTACTCGCACGTCGGCATCTTCATCGGTGCCGCCGCGGTCGGTGCCGGCCTGCACGTCGGCGCGCTCTGGATCGAGGGTGAGGCGAAGATCGGTCCCGGTCAGGTTGTTGCGACACTGGCGATCCCGCTCGGGGTGTACTGTCTCGGGGTCTTGGCCATGTACGACCTGCTGCTGCCGTTCGAGCCGCTGACGATCATCGAAGCCGCGGGTGTCGTGGCGCTCCTGGTGGCGTCGGTCTGGCTGGCCGCGGCCGGAGTGTCGGTGATCGGCGCGGTGGTCATCGCCGCTCTCGCACCGGTTTTCGTTGTCGTGCTGGACGAGACGGTTGGGGTGCGGCGGCGGGCTCGGGCGATGGCGTGCCTCGGTGTCGACGCGACGGTGAAGTGAGCAGACGGGTGGCTGTGCGCTACGCCGCGCCGGACCGATCGACTCCGCGCGTCCGCGCCCGTTAGAGTCGGTTTCGTGCGTGTACTTGTCATCGGCTCCGGCGGCCGCGAACATGCCCTGCTACTCGGCCTCGACCGGGATCCGTCCGTGGACGATCTGCATGTGGCGCCCGGCAACGCCGGCACCGCGGCACTCGCCACGAACCATCCGGTGGACGTCGCATCCGCCGACGCCGTCGTGGCCCTGGCGCGGTCGATCGAACCCGACCTGATCGTCATCGGACCCGAGGTACCGCTCGTGCTCGGCATCGCAGATGCGTTGCGGGACGCGGGATTCCCGACGTTCGGACCGAGCGCGGAAGCCGCGCGGATCGAGGGATCCAAGGCATTCGCCAAGGACGTCATGGATGTGGCCGGTGTTCGCACCGCCCACAGCGAAGTGGTGGATACCCCCGCCCGCCTCGACGCGGCCCTCGACCGGTTCGGGCCGACGTGGGTGGTCAAGGACGACGGACTCGCCGCCGGTAAGGGAGTCGTGGTCACCACCGACCGGGCGGCGGCGCGCGATCACGCGGCTGAACTTCTGGAGTCCGGGCATCCGGTGCTATTGGAGAGTTTCCTGGACGGGCCCGAGGTGTCGCTGTTCAGTCTCGTCGACGGCGAGACGGTGGTGCCTCTGCTGCCCGCGCAGGATCACAAGCGGGTCGGTGACGGTGACGCCGGGCCGAATACTGGTGGAATGGGCGCCTACACCCCGCTGCCGTGGCTCCCGGACGGCATGACCGACCGGATTGTCGACGAGGTCGTCCGCCCGGTGGCGGCCGAACTGGCGCGTCGCGGCACCCCGTTCTCCGGGCTGCTGTATGCCGGCCTGGCGATCGGTGCGGACGGCCCGGCCGTCGTCGAATTCAATTGCCGCTTCGGCGATCCCGAGACCCAGGCGGTTCTCGCGTTGCTGCGGTCACCGCTCGGCGAGGCGTTGAACGCCACCGCGACCGGCACGCTCGCGGACCTGCCGCCGCTGCAGTGGGACCCGGGTGCCGCCGTCGTCGTGGTCATCGCCGCGGAGAACTACCCGGGCAAGCCCCGGGTCGGGGACGTCATCACCGGTGCCGACGGCGACGGGTTTCTGCACGCCGGTACCGCGCGGAATCCCGACGGCGAGCTGGTGTCGTCGGGTGGCCGGGTGCTCGGCGTGGTTGGCACGGGCGCCGACCTGGAGCAGGCTCGGGCGCAGGCCTACGAGCGCGTGAACGCGGTGAAGCTGCCCGGATCGCACCACCGCACCGACATCGGCAAGGCCGCCGTCGACGGCACCATCACCGTCTGACTCCGTCTGACCGGATCACCGAGCCGCGTGTCTTAGCGAGCCAGCTCGCGGCCGAGGAACTCCACGGCGTCCGGCAGCACGCTGCGCCAGTACCGGTTCGTATGGCCACCGGCGGCGGTCCCGAATGCGGCGGGCGGGTGCAACCCGGCAGCCCACTGGCGGGTGTAGGTGAAGAACTGGTCGCCGGAGCCGATCGAGATCAGCAACGGGATCTTGGTGAACTCCCGCTGCCTGCCGAACATCGAATTCTGCTGGTAGTCCTCGAAGCTGTCGAACGCGCGGGGCGGGAAATTGCGCGGGTCCCCCCACAGCGCCGGCGAACTGACCGCGATCGCCGCGACCCGCGGTGAGCCGAGCATCGCTCCGAGCCGCAGCGCCCCGTAGCCGCCCATCGACCACCCGAACAGACCGATCCGCTCGGTCGACAGATTGAGCTTGGGATCCGACGCCAGCATCGGGAGGAACTCGTCGAGCACCATCGCGCCGGCATCGGTGCCGTCGAGGCGCGCGTGCCAGTAATTGCGGGCGCCGTCGGCCGCGGCCAGCGCGAACGGAGCGTTACCGGCGTCGACGTAGCGCTGCAGCACGTTCTGCATCTCCAGCTTCGAGGAGAAGATGGAGCGCTCGTTGGTGTTCAGTGCATGCAGCACCACCACGACGGGCAGCTTGCCGGACACGCCGCTGGGCCGCGCGACCGCCCACCGCGTTACCCGGCCCTTCATCTTCTGCGAGACGAAGCTGCCGGTGATCAACGGTGGACCCGCGCCGATTTCCGGAGGCGTGGTCTCCGACGGCAACTCGTCGTCGGCGCCACGCTGTTCCACCCGTCGCTTCTCGACGGGCGCTACCGGCGTCTCTGGTGTCGATTGCGCACATGCCGCCAGCCCACCGGCGACGACCGCGCCGGCGCCACCCAGGACGACGGCACGGCGGCTCAGCGGGCGTGCGCGGATATCGAGGCGGCGCGACGGCGACGCATCTTCGAGGTCGGGAGTCATCGAGAAAACAGGGTACGCAGGGTCGGGGACGGGAGCCCAAACGCCGTGCGGCGCACCACAGGAGATTGTGACTGATGAGGCGGGTGTGTCGACTGGTTTGGACGCCGGGCCCGGAAAACCGGGCCGTCAGCGCGAGACGGGTGTGCCCAACGAGTCGACGGCGGTGCGCAGTCGGTCGGCGGCGTCGGCGGCAATGTCGGGTAGCCCCGGTGCCTGGGCGACTTGGACCATGATGTCCGGATTCATCGCCTCGACGCGCACGACGCCCGCGGTGTCCGGGTCGTCGCGGACCACGACATTGCACGGCAGCAGCAATCCGATCTGCCGGTCGGTGTCCAGGGCCCGCTGGGCCAGTGCGGGATTGCACGCGCCCAGGATCAGATAGTTCTCGATCTCGGCACCCAGCTTGGCCCGCAGGGTGGCGGTGACGTCGATCTCGGTGAGGACACCGAATCCCTGCTCGGCCAGTGCTTCCCGGGTGCGCTCCACCGCGGTCGCAAAGTCGGTGTCGGGCAGTCGAGTGGCGATCGCCATGTCCATCGTGAACATCCTCCGGTCAGGTCCTCGGTTCCGGTGCCCGTGGGTGCCGGATCGGTGCGGGGTCGTCGGCGAGGGCGAAGTTACCCTGCGCGGCACCCGACGATGCGGAGTTGCCGATTCTGGTGCGATCGCCCAGGAATGCGATCACGGCCCGGTGCACCGACCGGGCTCGGTGCGGCCGTCCCATGTGACCGAATTCCGGTATTCGCAGCGAGGATTCGCGAAAAGCGGTCGGCGACCGTAGCCGCTTTGGCAGCATGTCTCTCATGACGTCGGCAGCCACCCCCAAGGGGGCACGACGGCGGTCCAGGTTAATCGAGGCCGCCGGGGCCCTCCTCCTCGAAGGTGGGTTCGACGCGGTCCGGCATCGAGCGGTGGCCGAACGCGCCCAGCTCCCGCTAGCGTCGACGACGTATTATTTCGCGTCCCTGGAGGATCTGATGGCCGAGGCCGCGGCGTATCTGTCGCACAGCCAGGAGGACGCGATCGCCACCCGCGGTGCGGCGCTTGCCCGCCGCAGGCGCGGCGGACACGCGACCGCCGAAGCGCTGTCCGAAGTCTTCGTCGGGATGGACACGACGATGGAAGAACTGGCCGCGCGCTACGAGATGATCGCGCTGGCGGCTCGCTATCCGCGACTGCGCACCGTCGTCGAGGAGCGGCAGGACGTGCTCACTCAGGTGCATTCCGACGTCTTGGAGAAGTGCGGGCGGATGGCCGACCCGACACACGTCGGGCAGTTGATCGCGCTGGAGGACGGCGCCGTGGTCGGCGTGCTGGGCCGTCGGCGCAGCTCACCGTATGCGGCGACACGTGAGGCGTTGCACGAGGTCATCGACGTGCTCGCGCCACGCAAGACAGGGAGCAGGGCACGATGACGACAGCATTCATTCGGACGCGGACGCGGTTGCGGCTGGCCGTCGTGACCCTGGGCGCGGTTCTCGCCGTATTGCTCGGCGGGCTCGGGCCGGGCACCGCCTCGGCGGCACCGGCCGGTCAGGTCGACGCCGGGGTGCCGTTCTCCTCGATCGTCTACGGCACCGGGTGCACCTACTCGCTCACCGTGCCGTCGCCTCGTCGAGCCGAGTGACCTTCTGGGAACGCAAGCGCGGGTTCCCGGCACGATTCATCGGCGCCGCCGACGTCCACGGCCTCACCGCGACCGTCCGCTGGATACCGCGCCGGATCGGCGATCGGTGGCTGTACGCCATCCAGGACGGCAAGTCGTCCCGGCCGACGCTCGCCCGGGTACGGCAGGGGTACGGCTCCGGCGGACTCTGCTTCGCCATCTGACCCGTCGCACGCAGCGGCACGCATCGCGGTCGAGCGAGGCCGGGCGTCGATCGCGGCCGGGTCCCGGTGGTCGGGCCGGTCACATACCGCCGACTACACTCGAAGCCGTGTCGAAACCTGCCATCAGCGACGTTCTGGCCAGCCGTTATGCCTCCGAAGGGCTGACCCAGATCTGGTCGCCGACCAACAAGATCGAGCTGGAGCGCCGGCTGTGGATCGCGGTGCTCAAGGCGCAGCGTGATCTCGGGATCGAGGTACCGGAGAACGCGATCAACGACTATCAACGCGTGCTCAACCACGTCGATCTGGCGTCGATCGCCGACCGCGAACGGGTCACCCGGCACGATGTGAAGGCCAGGATCGAGGAGTTCAACGCCCTGGCCGGGCACGAGCAGATCCATAAAGGCATGACCAGCCGCGACCTCACCGAGAACGTCGAGCAACTCCAGATCCTGCAGTCACTGCGGTACGTCCACGCGCACGGGATCGCGGTCCTCGCCCGATTGACCGAACGTGCGGCCCAATACGCGACGCTGGTCATGGCCGGCCGCAGCCACAATGTCGCCGCGCAGGCGACCACCCTCGGCAAGCGATTCGCCACCGCCGCCGACGAACTGATGATCGCGCTGACCCGCGTGTCCGAGCTGATCGACCGGTATCCGCTGCGCGGCATCAAGGGGCCGATGGGCACCTCGCAGGACATGCTGGACCTGCTCGGCGGTGACGCGGCCAAGCTCGCCGACCTCGAAACCCGAGTCGCCGACCATCTCGGTTTCGCGCGGTCGTTGACCTCGGTCGGCCAGATCTATCCGCGGTCGCTGGACCACGATGTGACGTCGGCGCTGGTTCAGTTGGCGGCCGGTCCGTCGTCGCTGGCACACACCATCCGGCTGATGGCCGGCCACGAGCTGGTCACCGAGGGATTCCAGCCCGGGCAGGTCGGCTCGTCGGCGATGCCGCACAAGATGAACACCCGCAGTTGCGAGCGCGTCAACGGGTTGTTGGTCGTGCTCCGCGGGTACGGGTCGATGGCGGCCGAACTCGCCGGTGCCCAGTGGAACGAGGGGGACGTGTTCTGTTCGGTGGTGCGCCGCGTCGCGCTGCCGGACGCCTTCTTCGCGATCGACGGGCTGATGGAGACCTTCCTGACCGTGCTCGACGAGTTCGGTGCGTACCCGGCGGTGATCGCGAACGAGCTCGACCGGTACCTGCCGTTCCTGTCGACCACCAAGGTGCTGATGGCGTCGGTGCGGGCCGGGGTCGGCCGCGAGGCGGCCCACGAGGCGATCAAAGAGAACGCGGTCGCGGTGGCGCTGGCCATGCGGGAGGAAGGCCGCGACCCCGACCTGCTGGATCGGCTCGCCGCCGACGACCGCATTCCGCTGGACCGCGCCCAGCTCGATGCGCTCCTCGCCGACAAGGAGGCATTCGTCGGGGCCGCAGGCAGGCAGGTCGCCGACGTGATCGCGGCGGCGGAGAAGGTGATCGCGGAGTATCCGGGGGCGGCAACCTATCGGCCGGCGCCGATCCTCTGAGCGCGCTGGCTGCCGGGGTGCTCCGCCTGGCGAATTTTCGTCGGGCTGGGCTGCGTCCACCGGGATATCTCGGCGGAGGTGCCTGAGGGCGATGAAGTTCGCCAACGAGTGCCCCGCCTCGCCGGCCGAGCCGCCGACTCACCACCGAGCAACCGGCACTAAGGTCGAGCGCATGCGTCCCGACCTCGACTCCTACACCTTCGTCGCCTCGGGCAAGGTGCGAGACGTCTACCGAATCGACGACGACACCCTGCTCATGGTCGCCAGCGACCGCATCTCGGCCTTCGACCACGTGCTGTCGCCGGTCATCCCGGACAAGGGCGCCGTGCTGACCGCGATGAGCTTCTTCTGGTTCGACACCCTGGGCGTACCGCATCACCTCGCCGGCGGCCCCACCGACGAGCGGATCCCCGACGGACTCGTCGGCCGGTCGATGGTGGTGCGCAACCTGCCGATGGTGCCCGTCGAGTGCGTCGCGCGCGGCTACCTCACCGGGTCCGGGCTGCTGGACTACCGTCGCTCCGGGTCGGTGTGTGGCGTCGAACTGCCTGCCGGCCTGGACGAGGCGGACAAGCTGCCGGAGCCGATCTTCACCCCCGCGACCAAGGCCGCACAGGGTGAGCACGACGAGAACATCACCTTTGCGCAGGCGACCGAGGTGGTCGGTGACGAACTGGCGGGTGCACTGCGGGACGCGACGCTCGATATCTACACGCGTGGTGCCGAGCTGGCCGCCCAGCGGGGAATCATCTTGGCCGACACCAAGTTCGAGTTTGGTCGTGCCGCCGACGGCACACTCGTGCTGGCCGACGAGGTGCTCACCCCGGACTCGTCCCGCTACTGGGATGCCGCCGACTACACCCCCGGGCGGGTACAGCCGAGTTTCGACAAGCAGATCGTCCGGAACTGGCTGACCTCACCCGAATCCGGCTGGGACCGCGACGGTGACGCCGCGCCGCCCGCGCTGCCGGATGCGGTGGTGCAGCGCACCCGCGACCGCTACATCGAAGCCTACGAATGGATTTCCCGGAAGTCCTTCGCCGACTGGCCGAGTCAGGGATAGGAGTCACGTGACCGACGCAGCGTCGACCGAACGAGCCGCAGGCGGTGTTCCTGTGGCCAAGAAGGTGCGGGCCGAACGTACCCATCATGGCGATACGGTGATCGACGAGTACGAATGGCTGCGCGACAAGGACGATCCGGAAGTCATCGCCTTCCTGGAGGAGCAGAACGCCTACACCGAGGCGCACACCGCTCAGCTCGCGGATCTCCGCACGCAGATCTTCGGCGAGATCAAGAGCCGCACCAAGGAAACCGACATGTCGGTGCCCAGCCGGCGCGGCGACTACTGGTACTACGCCCGCACCCATGAGGGTAAGCAGTATGCCGTGCACTGCCGGTGCCCCATCCGGGGTGATGACGACTGGACGCCGCCGGAGATCTCCGACGATGCGCCGCTGCCGGGAGAGGAGATCCTGCTCGACGCCAACGCGGAAGCCGAGGGCCACGACTTCTTCGGCTTGGGCGCGCTGACCGTCAGTCACGACGGTAATTGGTTGGCGTACAGCACGGACATCGTCGGCGACGAGCGGTACACGCTGCGGTTCAAGGACCTTCGGACCGGTGAGCTGCTCGCCGACGCAATCACCGATACGGCGGGCGGAGCGGTGTGGTCCCTCGACGCCCGGCACGTGTTCTACCAGACGGTCGACGCCGCATGGCGGCCGGACACCGTGTGGCGCCACGACATCGGCGCAGACACCGACGATGTGCAGGTGTTCCACGAACCCGACGAACGGTACTGGGTCGGCATGGGGGCCACCCGAAGCGACAAGTACCTGATGATCGTCACCGGGTCGAAGATCACATCCGAGTGCTACGTGCTCGACGCGGCCGACCCGACCGGCGAATTCCGCAGTGTCGCACCGCGAGTGGAGGGTGTCGAGTACAACGTCGAACACGCCGAGATCGGCGGGCGCGACTACTTCCTGATCGTGCACAACGACGTCCGGGACGGGGAGAAGTCCGAGGACTTCGCGATCGACATCGCACCGGTCGACGACCCCGCCGCGCGCACCGAGTTCCTCGGCCATCGACCGGGTGTCCGGATCGAGGACATCGATGCCTTCCGCGACTACCTGGTGCTGTCGTACCGCGCCGACGCACTACCGCGGGTGTCGATCGCCGATCTGCGTGGCATCGACGGCATCCCGACGCCGGACGACTTCGCCGAGGTCACCTTCGACCAGGAGCTGTATTCGGCGGGTCTGGCCGGGAACCGCGAGTGGGCGACACCCAAGTTGCGCCTCGGCTACGGCAGCTTCATCGAACCGGCCGAGTTATTCGAACTCGACGTCGCATCCGGTGAGCGCACCCTCCTCAAGCGCCAACCGGTGCTCGGTGGTTACGACCCGGACGACTATCGGCAGACCAGGGAATGGGCGACCGCGACCGACGGCACCCGGATTCCGCTGTCTATCGTGCGGCGCAAGGGAATCGAGGCGGGTACTCCCGCCCCGCTGCTGATCTACGGCTACGGCTCGTACGAGGCCAGTTTCGATCCGGGTTTCTCCGTGTCGCGGCTGTCGATGCTCGACCGCGGCGTGGTGTTCGTCCTGGCACACATCCGCGGCGGCGGCGAGATGGGTCGGGCCTGGTACGAGAACGGTAAGACACTCACCAAGAAGAACACCTTCACCGACTTCGTCGACTCGGCCCGCTACCTGGTCGAGAAGGGGTGGACGACGCCGAAACAGATGGTGGCCGAGGGCGGTTCGGCCGGAGGCCTGCTGATGGGTGCGGTCGCCAATCTCGCCCCGGAACTGTTCAACGGCATCCTGGCATCGGTGCCCTTCGTCGACGCGCTAAACTCCATCCTGGACCCGTCGCTGCCGCTGACCGTCATCGAATGGGACGAGTGGGGCGACCCGCTGCACGATCCGACCGTGTACGAGTACATGAAGTCGTACACGCCGTACGAGAACGTCGAGGCCAAACCGTATCCGCCGATCCTCGCCGAGACGTCGCTCAACGACACCCGGGTGCTGTTCACCGAGGCAGCGAAATGGGTTGCCCGGCTGCAAGAGTTGAGCACGTCGGGTAACCCGATCCTGCTGAAGACCGAGATGTCGGCCGGGCACGGCGGCGTCAGCGGCCGATATAAGCAGTGGGAAGAGGTCGCCTTCGAGATCGCTTGGATCCTGCAGCAGACCGGAGCGCTCGCGGAGACGACCGCATAGCAGTTCTGCCCGCTCAGCGGGCAGAACTGCTACCAGATCGGGTTAGTGCACGATCGTCTTTTGCGTCCGCGTGTCCAGATCCTCCTCGACCAGTGGCGAGGCGATCTTCTTGCGCGGCAAGAAGAATGCCGGGATCAGCGTCAGGCCGACCAGGACCACCGCGACGATGAAGGTGTGCCCGAATGACGTTGCGGCCCAGGAGAACCACTGGTCGGGCGGCGTCGACGGCAGTCGCAACTGCTCCGGCACGCCGGGCTTGTTCGACTGCGCTACCGCGTCGGCGTACTTCTCCGGCGCTGCATTGGACAGGATCGCCAGTTGCGACTGGGCATGATCCTTCAGGTTGCTCGCCAGGATCACCGAGATCACCGCGGTACCGATCGACGACGCGGTCTGCTGCACCACGTTCATCAGGGTGGAACCGTCCGGTACCTGCTTATTGGTCAGTGTCGCCAGTGCCGCGGACATGATGGGCATCATCGTCATGCCCATACCCAGGCCCTGCACGAAGAGCGCGATGCACAGCAGCCAGTACGACGTGTCGGCGCCGAGGAACAGGAACGTCCCCATGCCGAGGAAGATCAGCACGATGCCGCCGAGCACGAACTTGCCCGGGCCGATCTTGTCGGTCATCCGGCCGGCGATCGGCATCGTCAGCATCGCGCCCAGACCCTGTGGCGCCAACAGCAATCCGGCGCCCAGCGTCGATTCGCCGCGAACCCCGATGAAGTACTGCGGGTACAGCAGTGACGCACCGAAGAAGGCGATCATGAACAGCGTCATGGTGATGACCGCGATGGTCAGCGTGCGATTGGTGAACAGGCGCAGATCCAGCAGCGGCTTGTCGGCCCGGAGCGCGTGCCAGATGAAGGCGACGATGAGGACGGCGCCGATGACCGCCGGCACCAGCACCTTCGTTGCCAGGAACGTGCCCGCGTCGGTGCTGGACGAGACGCCGTAGAGGAATAGCGCCAGACCGGGTGAGAGCAACAGCAATCCGACGATGTCGATCGACGGCCGTGAGGTTTCCTCGTCACCGCGCAGCGCGAACCAGGTGTAGACGAGTGCGACGATCCCGATCGGGACGTTGATCAGGAAGACCCAGTGCCAGCTGGCCTTCTCGATCAGCAGGCCACCGAGAATGGGGCCGGCGATCGGACCGAGCAGCATCGGGATACCGAGTACCGCCATCACCGAGCCGACTCGCTCGGGCCCGGCGGCCTTGGTCAGGATCATCATGCCGATCGGCATGAGCAGGCCGCCGCCGAGACCCTGGACCACGCGGAAGGCGACCAGGCTGCCGATATTCCAGGCGAGCGCGCACAGCGCCGAGCCGACGACGAACAGCACCAGCGATGTCATATAGACCCGCTTGGTGCCGAAACGTGCTGCCGCCCAGCTGGACAGCGGAATCACCGCCGCGAGGGCCAGGGTGTAGCCGGTCATCGTCCACGCGGCACCGGCCGCGTCGGTGTTGAAGGTGTCCTGGAAGGTGTTCTGCGCCACCGACACAACGGTGACGTCCAGGATGGACATGATGGCGCCGAGGACCACGACGCCGGCCACGACGAGGACGTGCCGGTCGAGCTTGGTGTCGGGTGGGCCCGCGTGCAGCGTGCCGGACGATTCGGTCATCAGAGGGTTTCCTCCGTAGCGGTATCGGTAGTCGGGTGGTCGGTGGATTCGGTGATTTCGGGTCGGTTCAGGTCGAAGTAGTCGACGTCGGCGTCGACGACGGAGCGCAGCGCCTCGGTGAGTGCGGCGCGACGGCCGCCGGGTAGGCCGGCCACGAAGCGTTGGACGAGCTCCCGCTGGACGGTCAGTTGTCCGTCGACCAGTTCGCGGCCGGTGGCGGTCAGCGAGACCCGTTTGATGCGCCGATCCGCGGGATCCTCGCGCCGGTCCACCAGTCCGTCGGTGACCAGGCGGTCGACGGTGCGGCCGGCGGCGGCCAGCGACAACTGCACCGCGTCGGCGATCTCGTTCACCGACTTCGGGGACTCGCCAGCGCCCAGTGCGAAGAGCGTGCGGAGCTGCGAGAAGGTCAGGTCGGTTGCCGCTAATTCGTCCATCACCTGGGATTTCGCGAGCTGTGCGAGCCGTTCGAAGAACTCGACGAGCGCATCGCAAGCGTCCGTCAGCTCCGGGTCGGAGCCCGGGGTGGACGGCGGGAAGCAGGCTGATGGCACTCAGGAATAGTAACGCCTATGCAACTATTTCGCCCACGCAAGTATAGGTGACATGGCTCATGCTCCCGCGGAAAGGTGAGCGACCGCACTCCGACGTGGCGCACGTCTCCGGCGCGGGGACTAGCCTCGCGTGCATGAGCAATGTCAAGGAGATCGACGTCCAAGCACTCGACGGTTCGGCGCTCAGTTTGGCCGACTTCGACGGTCCGCTGCTGATCGTGAACGTGGCCAGCAAGTGCGGGCTCACCCCGCAGTACGCGGGGCTGGAGGAGCTCGCGGAAACCTATGCCGATCGAGGCCTCACCGTGGTCGGGGTGCCGTGCAATCAGTTCATGGGGCAGGAACCCGGCAGCCCGGAGGAGATCGCTACGTTTTGTTCCACGACCTACGGTGTGACGTTCCCGCTGCTGGCGAAGACGGACGTGAACGGCGACGACCGGCACCCGCTGTACGCCGAACTCACCAAGACTCCGGACGCCGACGGCGAGGCCGGCGACATCCAGTGGAACTTCGAGAAGTTCCTCGTCGACGGCGACGGACGGGTGGTCGGCCGGTTCCGGCCCCGCACCGAACCGGGCGCCCCGGAGGTCGTCGCCGCGATCGAATCGGTCCTGTAGTCGCGCTGGTTGAGCATCCCCCGCCCTGCTGGTTGAGTAGCCGGGCGAGCACTCGCCCCGCCTCGCTGGTTGTGAGTGGCGCGGTGGGCACTCGCGGCCCCGGCCCGGCTGGCTGTGAGGTCCGCGGTGGGCACTCGGCTCCGCCTCGCTGGTTGTGAGTGGCGCGGTGGCACTCGCCCCCGCCCCGCTGGTTGTGAGGGCGCGAAGGGCACTCGCGCCCCGCCCGCTGGTTGAGTAGCCGCGAGGAACGAGCGGCGTATCGAAACCAGCACCTGCACGGTGGTGGTTTCGATACGCGACTCGCTGCGCTCCTCGCTACTCAACCACCGGGCCGCGATTCGCTGCGCAACACCGGGCCCGAACTCGCGGCCCCGGCCCCCGCCAGTTGTGAGGGCGCGAAGGGCACTCGCGCCCCGCCCGCTGGTTGAGTAGCCGCGAGGAACGAGCGGCGTATCGAAACCAGCACCTGCACGGTGGTGGTTTCGATACGCGACTCGCTGCGCTCCTCGCTACTCAACCACCGGGCCGCGACTCGCTGCGCAACACCGGGCCGCGACTCGCTGCGCAACACCGGCCGAACTCGCGGCCCGGCCGCTGGTTGTGAGGGCGCGAAGGGCACTCGCACCCCGCCCGCTGGTTGAGTAGCCGCGAGGAACGAGCGGCGTATCGAAACCAGCACCCGACGACCGGTAAGGTTGGCGTGTCCGTTTCCATTTTCGTATAGCGGAATGGAATGTGCGTCGAGCAGTGAGGAGCCGGTGCCGATGGCGCGAGTGGTGGTCGAGGTCATGCCCAAGGCGGAGATTCTCGATCCGCAGGGCCAGGCGATCGTCGGAGCGCTGGGCCGGCTCGGATTCGCCGGAGTCGGAGACGTTCGCCAGGGCAAGCGATTCGAGCTTGAGGTCGACGACACCGTCGACGACATCACCCTGCAGCGGATCGCCGAGGAACTGCTGACCAATACGGTGATCGAGAACTTCAACGTCGTCCGCGTCACGGAGTGAGGAACCCATGACCTCCACCGAGTCTTCGGCGTCCGGGTCGACCGGCGCACGGATCGGCGTCGTCACCTTCCCCGGCACGCTCGACGACGTCGACGCCACCCGGGCGGTCCGACTCGCCGGTGCCGAACCGGTCGCGCTCTGGCACGGCGACGCCGACCTCAAGGGGGTCGACGCCGTCGTCGTCCCCGGTGGCTTCTCCTACGGCGACTACCTGCGCGCCGGCGCCATCGCCAAGTTCGCCCCGGTGATGTCCGAGGTCGTCGACGCGGCGGCCAAGGGTATGCCGGTCTTGGGAATCTGCAACGGGTTTCAGGTCCTGTGTGAGGCTGGTCTACTGCCCGGCGCGTTGACTCGCAACGAGGGGCTGCACTTCGTCTGCCGCGACCAGTGGCTCCGTGTCGAATCCACCACGACGGCATGGACCAGTCGCTACGAACGCGGCGCCGAGATCATCGTCCCGCTGAAGTCGGGGGAGGGGCGCTATGTCGCTCCGCAGCGCAAGCTGGAGGAACTCGCCGGCGAGGGGCTCATCGTATTCACCTACGCCGGCAACAATCCCAACGGTTCGGCTCTCGACATCGCCGGGATCTCCAGTCCCGACGGCCGGGTGGTCGGGCTGATGCCCCACCCCGAGCACGCCACCGAGGCGCTGACCGGCCCGAGTGACGACGGTCTCGGGATGTTCTACTCGGCGATCGACGCGGTGCTCGCGCGCGCCTGACCCGACAACAATGATCACGAATTCCGCAGCGACACCAGCACTTCCGACGACGGCCGATGCCACCGGCCTAGCCGCATTCGTCGACGCTTCGCCGTCACCGTTCCACGTCTGCGCCACCGTGGCGGCCGAGCTGGAAGCTGCCGGATTCGTTCGCGTCCACGAAGATAGGGACTGGCCGGCCGAACCGGGCCGCTACTACGTTCTTCGCGGCGGGTCGATCATCGCCTGGATCGGCGGCGAGCAGGAGGCATTCCGCATCGTCGGCGGCCACACCGACAGCCCCAATCTGCGCGTCAAACAACATCCCGATCGAACCTCCGCGGGGCTGGCGATGGTCGCGCTCGAACCGTACGGCGGTGCGTGGCTGAACTCCTGGCTCGACCGGGATCTCGGGCTCTCCGGCCGACTCGCCTATCTCGTCGACGGTCGCGTCGAGCACGTGCTGGTGCACGTGACCGAGCCGGTCGTGCGGGTACCGCAACTGGCGATCCACCTGTCCGCCGACCGCAAGGGAGTGACCCTTGACCCGCAGCGGCACCTCGACGCCATCTGGGGTATCGGTGACGACCTTCCGGGCGTGATCGACTGGGTGGGCCATTACGCGGGAATCGATCCCGCAACCGTGCGCGGGTGGGAATTGATGACCCACGACGTGGTGCCCTCCGCGATCGTCGGCATCGCCGACCAGTTTCTCAGCGCGCCCCGACTGGACAATCAGGGCACCTGCTACGCCGGGCTGCGCGCGTTGCTCGACGGTGCTGCGGCCACCGCCGGTCCGACCCGCATGCTCGCGCTATTCGACCACGAGGAGGTCGGCAGCGGCTCCGAGCGGGGTGCGGCGTCGGACTTCCTCGCGACCACCTGCGAACGAATCGTGCTGGCGCGGGGCGGAACTCGCGCCGACTATCTACGGACGATGGCGGCGAGCCTGTGCGTGTCGGGTGATATGGCGCACGCCACGCACCCGAACTATCCGGAGCGGCACGAACCGGGACACCAGATCAGGATCGACGGCGGCCCGGTCCTCAAGGTCAACCAGAATCTGCGCTACGCCTCGGATGCGGTGGGCGAGACCGCGTTCGCGCTCGCCTGTGAACAGGCGGGCGTGCCGATGCAACGCTTCGTCACCCGCGCCGATCTGCCCTCGGGTTCCACGATCGGACCGATCACCGCGACCCGTACCGGCCTGGTCACGGTGGACGTGGGGGCGCCGCAGCTCGCGATGCACAGCGCCCGCGAGTTCATGGGTGTCGCCGACGTCGGGATGTATTCCGCTGCGCTGCAGGCCTTCCTGTACCCCGATTCGTCACGGTCGGGCGGCTAGCCGGAACTGGGGTAGCCAGAACTCAGTAGCTGCGCGCGAAGCCGAGCACGTCCTGCACGTAGGTCATCGAGTTGTTGTACCGCAGTACCGCGGTGACCTGCGACCCCGCATTCCGCAGGTCCAGATTTCCGTCACAGAGATAGCGCGCGGTGGTCAGCGCCGCGTCAAATAGGTTCTGCGGATCGATGATTCCGTCGCCGTTGCCGTCGGCCGCGAAGGACTTCCACGTACCAGGCAGGAACTGCATCGGGCCCACCGCGCGATCGAACGCGGGGTCTCCGTCGAGCAACCCGCCGTCGGTGTCGTTCACGACTTGATTGCCGGCCAGCGAGCCGTCCAGGCGCGGCCCGAAGATGGGGGAGCGCAGGGTTCCGCGGGCATCGACATCGCCGGTCTCGGCGTGATGGGACTCGACCTTGCCGATACCTGCGATCAGCTTCCAGTCGATGCCGCACCGCGGAGTGGTCGTCGCCATCGTCTTCTCCGCGGCCCGATAGGCGTCGTATGTGTGCACGGGCACGGCGCCGGTGGTCACGCTGGCAGGCCGTGGCGCGGGAGCCGGGGCGGGTTCGGGAGCGCGCTCCGGTGCGGGTGTGGAGGTCGTCGACGGCGCTGCGTCGGTATCCGACGCCGCCGGCGCTGGTGCCGAGCGTTCGGCCGGTGCCGGTGCGGCGAGCGGTGTCGGGGCCACCGCCGGATCGTCGGCTCCCGCCGTGGCGGCACCCGCGAGGATGCCCACCGGCAGCAGCAGAGCCGCCCAGAGCGGCGACTTCGGCGTGCGCCGTGGCTTCGAGTGCTTGCCCAACGTGATCGACCTCGTGTCCTTGCGTGTGTACAACTTGGGGACAGACCGTACATGGATCCGTTAGCTCACCGTTATTCCGTCGTTATCAAAAGCTCCGCCGACGGTGACGAGCGAGGGCGCCGCCGCAGGTCAGCGGCGAGAGTGAGTCGTTACTGTGATTTCACCCACGAGGGACCAGGGGCACCGGTGACGCCCCCGCCGATCAGATCAATCCGGACCGGACGCAGTGTCAGTTGGGGCGCAGCACCGACACCGTCGTGCCCTGAGTGACGACGATGTAACCGTCTACCGCCGAGGCGCTGCCGGAGATGTCCTGCTCCCAGGACACCCGACCGCCGGAGAATGCGGTCAATTGATTGGCGTTGACGAAGACCATGCCGTCCGCCGACGACCCCACGCACGACAGCGTCGAGATGTTCCGGTCGGGGGAGTCGGGAGCGGGCATCGCCGCGATCTGGCGGCCGTCCCGCAACCGATAGGTAACCCGTGATCCGTCCTTACGGGCGAAGGACACCAGCGAACCGCAGGGTCGCGCGTTGGCCTTCGACAACTCGGGATCACTGATCGTCCACAGTGCACGAGCCTGCGCGGGGTCCCGGATCTCGTAGCGTCCCTGAGTCGCCATGACATCGTTGTCGCCCGTCGCGGTGAGTACCGGCAGGGTCGACGGGGCGTCGAGCACGGTGAGTCCACCGGACTCCGAGACCGGACGCGGCGCGACCGTCCCGCCCGCGGTCGAGTACATGGACACCTTCTCGTCGCCGAATTCGGTACTCACCACGGCGATCCCGGTCGGATAGGCCCGAATGTCGCACTGCGAGCAGCTGACTCGATCGGTGCCAGTGGCCGGGTCGAGGACGAATTCGCTGCCATCCACCGTGGCGACGATGAGTACACCGTCGACAAAGCGCGCCGACGCGGCTGCGCCGAACGTCCGGCTCCACCGGGTCTGCCCCGCCGGTGTCCGCAGCGTCACTCGATAGCCGGACTGATTGACCCGCACGAAGTTATCGCCGACCCCGAGGACACGAGCCGTGTCGTCGAGGTCGGATGTCGGAGTTGCCGTGCCGTCGTCGGTGACGAGATAGAAGCCGTCCGGCCGGTCGCCGAGCTTGACGGCGCAGCCGAGGCGGCCGGTCTGGGTGAACGCGCAGTCGCCGAGGCCGACGGTGATCTGGCTGCTCCACAAGGGTTTTCCGGTGTAGCGGTCGACCAGGAGAAATGCCCGGCCGAGACCGGACGGATAGGCCAGCAGCCACTGGTCCTGCCAGGTGTCCGCTACCTCGACGGCCCCGTCGCCGCGGTAGTCGGGCAACGTGTCGCTCGACTGCGTCCAGGCCACCTCCGGCGAGCTTCGGTAGTCCCGCAGCACGCCCGCGGTGTAGGTCTCTGCGGGGTCGTCGGGGGTGCCGATGGCGAGCACGGCACCCGCGGAGGCGACGAGGGCAGCGCACAGGACCAGGACGACGGTGCCGATGCCGAACGGGAGGCGGCGTGCCGTACCGGCCGACCGCGCGCGGACAGACATGTCGAACAGTCAACCATGGCCGGTGGCGCCCGCGACGGCGCCTACCCGGTCGGAATCAAGGCGGCGGCGACGCCCCGGATCGCGGTGATCGCCGGCTCGATCGAGACACTCGGGTCTACCGCGCGCTGCACGCCCAGTCCGATGGTGGTCGCCAGGATCATGTCGGCGATCGCGTCGAGCGACGGTCCGGCCGGGTCGCCCGTGCCGCCGACCACCGTACCGAGCGTCTCGACCACGGTCGCGTGCATCCCGACGTGCAGGTTGGTGATCATGTCGGCCAGTTCGGGATTGCGACGCGACAGCACGGCGAACTCCAGTTCCAGCATCGTCCAGCCGACGTCGCCGACCGTGCGCTCCAGCCACTGCTCGAGTACCTCGAGGCGGGCCTCGATGGTCGTGTCGCCCTCCGCGATCGCCACGACCTCGCCGAGCTTCTCCTCGTGCACCGACTCCAGTACCGCCCGGCACAGGGTCGGCTTGTCGCGGAAGTTGGAGTAGACAGCGCCCTTGGAGTAGCCGGCCTCTTCCGCGATGTCGTCGAGACTTGTTGCGGCGTAACCCTGGTCGAGGAATCGGCGACGGGCGACCGCGAGAATGTCGGAGCGGGTGGCGGCCTGTCGTTCGGCCCGCGTGGGACGGGGCATGTCGTCATCATATGCGACATCGCCCATTGACATACCCAAGGTTTCTCCATACCGTCGGTATCTGAAACGGCGGACGGCGCGTCCGCGGGGAAGGAGCGCTCCTATGGGGTGGCGACGTCGTCCCAAGATGTACGTCGACGGTGCTCGAGTGTTGGTCACCGGTGGGGCGCGCGGGATCGGTGCCGCGACGGCAGCCGCCTTCGTCCGGCGGGGAGCCCACGTATGGATCGGCGACGTCGACGACGACGCCTGCGAGCGCACCGCGGCCGATCTCGGGGTCCGCGCCGGACGGCTGGACGTCACCAGTACGGCATCCTGGCGCGAACTGCTCGACCGGATCGAGACCAGCGACGGACCGGTAGACATCCTGGTGAACAACGCCGGAGTGATGCCGATCGGTCCGTTCGGTGACGAGACCGAGGAGGTGCGCGACCTCATCCTCGACGTCAATGTGCGGGGACTGCTGAACGTAATGCAGGCCGTGCTGCCCGGGATGGCCGAGCGTGGCCGCGGGTCCGTGGTCAACGTCGCGTCGATGGCCGGCATGATCCCGGTTCCCGGCATGGTCACCTACAACGCCAGCAAGTTCGCCGCACTCGGCGCGTCTCTGGATGCGCGGCAGGAGTATTCGGGGACCGGTGTCGGTATCTCCGCGGTGCTTCCGTCGGCCGTTCGCACCGAACTGGCGTCCGGTGGGATCAGCGGATCCGGTGTGCCGACGGTGGAGCCGGAGGACGTCGCCGAGGCGGTCCTCGACGTGGCCGTGTCGGGTGCCGCACGGCGGTCGGTGCCCCGATGGGTCGCACCGGCCTGGGATCTCACCGCCCTCGTCCCCGAGGCCGTGCACGATGCGGCGCGTCGCCTCGTCGGCGACCGGCGCATTCTCACTTCCATCGACACCGCGGATCGTGGGGCTTACGTCGAGCGGGTGAGCCGGCAGGCCCGGGAGCACTCCGAAGCCGGCGGCGTGTCGGATCAGCTGGCGGGCAACCAGTGACCCGGCGGGCACTGGCCCTCGGCTGCGGCGGCACCATCGGGTGCGCCTGGACCGTGGCCGCCCTGGCCGCACTCACCCGGGAGACCGGGATCGAGCCGGCGAACTTCACTCTCCTGCAGGGCACGTCGGCCGGGGCGGAACTGGTCACCATGTTGGGCGGCGGCGCCACGGTCGGCGACCTCGTCGCAATGCAGCGTGGAACATCCGACGACGCGCGGTTGCGGGCGCACCTCGCCGCGACGCCGTCGTCGATCCCGCCGGTTCCCGCACCACGGCTGACCAAGCCGACCCTGCTCCGGACCCAGTCCGGCCTGGCCGCGCTGACCGGCATCGCGCCGCACGGGCGCGGCGACGCCGGGTGGTTGCAGCGCCTGGCCGACGCATTTGCCGGAGATGACGGATGGCTCCCGCACCCGGGCGTGCGCATGGTCGCTTTCGATGTCGACCGCGGCGAGCGGGTGGCGTTCGGGGCTCCGGGCGCGCCGGTCACGGATGCCGGTACGGCACTGCGGGCGTCGTGGGCGATACCGGGCTGGATGCGCCCGGTGCAGATCGACGGCCGGACCCACGTCGACGGCGGCGCCCGCTCGACCGCCTCGATCGACCTCATCGGCCCGGACGAGGCCGACATCGTCTACCTGATCGCCCCGATGGCCGGTGCGCCCGGCGAACGCATTCCCGGGCTCGGCGGGCGTATCGAGAACGCACTCCTCCGGCGACCGATGTCGGCGGTACTCGATCGCGAAGTCGCGACGCTGCGCGCCCGGGGCACCACGGTCGTGACGATCACCCCGGACCGCGCCGATCTGGCCGGCCTGGGCGCGAACTTCATGTCCCGTCGGCACCGGCGGGCCGCATTCGAGTCGGCGATGACGACCGCCCCGGACACCGTGCGACGGGCGCTGAGCAGTGTGGAGGCGTGAGCAGATGAGTGACTCCGTGCGCGAACCGCGCATCGTGATCATCGGGGCCGGGATGGCCGGAATCACCACCGCATACGTGCTGCGGGAGAAGGGATTCCGCACGATATCGGTCCTCGAGAAGGGTTCGGACGTCGGCGGTGTCTGGTACTGGAATCGGTATCCGGGTCTCGCCTGCGACGTACCGTCGGCGATCTACCAGTTCCGGTTCGCGCCCAAGCCGGACTGGCGGCACGTGTGGGCAAAGGGCGCCGATATTCAGCGGTATCACCGCGACGTCGTGGACGATCTCGGACTCGCGCCGATGATCTCGCTGAACACCGAGGTCGTCTCGGCCGCCTGGGATGAGGCGACCCATACCTGGACCGTCACCACCGATACGGGCGCCGACCTCGAGGCCGACATTCTCATCTGCGCGACCGGGGTGCTGCATCATCCGGCCGTCCCGAACATTCCCGGCCTGGAGCGATTCGGCGGACGGGTCGTGCACACCGCGCGATGGGACGACGACATCGACACCGACGGTGCGCGGGTCGCCGTGATCGGCATGGGCTCGACCGGTGTCCAGGTAGTGTCTGCGCTGCAGCCGACCGCAGCGTCGGTCGAGCATTATGTGCGCTCCCCGCAATGGATCCTGTGGGCGCCGACCATGATTCCGCAGCTGGCCCCGGTGTCGGCGATCCTGAAACGGATTCCCGCACTGAACACGACGATCTACGACGCGCTGCTCTGGGCGTCGGGCATCCTGGCCGACATCACCACCCGGCCATCGTGGCGACGGCGAGCGGTGCAGGCATATGCCAAAGCGTCGCTGCGTTGGCAGGTGCGGGATAAAGCGTTGCGGGACAAGCTGACCCCCGACTATCAGCCGTTGTGTAAACGGCAGGTGATCTCGGGCACGTACTACCGGGCGATCCAGCGGGAGAACGCCGACCTGGTCGACGCAGCGATCACCGAGGTCACCCCGACCGGTATTCGTACCGCCGACGGGACGCATCACGACACCGACATCATCGTGCTTGCCACCGGATTCCAGGCGCACAACTACATGCGCCCGATGAATCTCGTCGGCCGTGACGGCATCACCATCGACGACGTCTGGGCCAAGGGGCCCAAGGCGTATCGAATGACCGCCATCCCCGGCTTCCCGAATCTGTTCACCGTGCTCGGACCGAATTCGCCGACCGGCTCGATCTCGCTGCAGTATTCGGCGGAGCTGACGGCGAACTACATCGCCCAGTGGATCGAGAAGGTCCGCGACGGCGAGGTCGGTGCGATCGAGGTGACCGAGGAGGCGACGACTCGCTTCAACGACGACGTGCAGGTCGCGATGGGGCCGACGGTGTGGAATACCGGCTGCAACTCCTGGTACGTCACCGAGGCCGACACCATCGACCTCTGGCCGTACGATC
The DNA here is from genome assembly GCA_039527305.1 of Gordonia sinesedis. Classification (GTDB taxonomy): domain Bacteria; phylum Actinomycetota; class Actinomycetes; order Mycobacteriales; family Mycobacteriaceae; genus Gordonia; species Gordonia sinesedis. The sequence continues at coordinate 84,979 of BAAAJU010000006.1, forward strand.
GGGCGACCATGGCGTCGATGCTGGCCGTCCCGGACCCGGACGACTTTCACACGCGCTGAACGCTTCTCGGCATGCCGCACCTGCTTCCCCGCTGGTCGAGTGGGTGTGGGTCCTGCGCCGACCTCCCTCCCGCTGGTCGAGAGTGGCAGCCGGGCGCGCCTCCTCCCCGCTGGTTGAGTAGGCGCGAGGGACGAGCGCCGTATCGAAACCAGCGCCGACCGTCTGTGGGTGGCGGTTTCGATACGCGACTCGTTGCGCCCGCTAGCCGCTGGTTTCGATACGCGACTCGCTTCGCTCCTCGCTACTCAACCAGCGGGCGAGGTTCCACGCTGGGCAAACGCGTTCCGCTGGTTGCGTAGCCGCGAGGCACTGCGCTTGGTTCCCGCTGGTTCAGGGTCGCGAAGTACTGTGCCTGTTTCCCGCTGGTTGAGTAGGCGCGAGGGACGAGCGCCGTATCGAAACCAGCATCATCACCTTCCGTCACCGCCGCCGTCACCTCACCCGATCCGGGTGCGACGGAACTCCGCGGGACTAACGCCCCGCTCACGTTTGAAGGCGGTGCTCAACGCAAAGGCGGTGCCGTACCCGACCCGCCGCGCGATCGACGTGAGCGTCTCATCGCCGTCGGCAAGCAGATCGGCGGCGGTCGACAGTCGCCACGACGTCAGATAACTCATCGGTGGTTCGCCGACGAGTTCGGTGAACCGGCGGGCCAGCACGGCCCGCGATACCCCGACCTGTGCCGCGAGCGACTGCACCGTCCAGCGTTCGTCGATGTTGTTGTGCAGCAGGCGGAGTGCGTGCCCCACGACCGGGTCGGCGTGCGCCCGGTACCACGCGGGTGCGCTGTCTGATTCCATCGCCCGCCGCAGGCAACTGATCAGCAACAGGTCGAGGACACGATTGAGGACGGCGTCCTGTGCGGGCGCCTCGCGCAGCATCTCGACAGCCATCATCGCCACCAGCGGATCGCCGCGCATGTCGACGATCGTCATCCGGTCCAGGGTCTCGAGCAGGCTGCGGCCGATCTCGCCGGATTGGTACGCACCGATCAACAACGTCGAATTCGATACCGCCGGAGCGGAATCAGCGGATGCCGCGGCGATGCCGACATTGCCCCACGATCGGATGCCGAGGCACATCTGTTCGGCGACCGCATGCCTGCCGGTCGGATCGAAGCAGTCGCCGCTCTCGTCGATGAGCGCGATCACGTCACTGCCGGGATCGTCGGCGATCACGTAGGGGTGTGTTCCCCGGAACAGTGCGACGTCGCCGGGACTCAGTGCGGCCGACTCGCCATCGTCGTACCGGACATGCGCGATGCCCTCGACCGCCGCGACCACGGTGAGCGGCGCAGTGTCCTTGATCCGGATCGCCCATGGGGCGGCCATGACCATCCGCATCACCATCGGCTGCTGTGCGCGCGGTCCGTTCAGCAATCCTCCGAGAGCATCCATGCGGGAAGGCTAGCCCAGTATCGAGACGCTGGCGAATGTTTGCGAGCTGATCAGCTATGGATCGTCTCGATCGTGGGCCGGTCTACTAGTGGCATGACAACACACAGCACGCAGTTCCCAACCGCATCCGCCGACGCCATCACCGGCCCGATCCTCGTGGTCGGTGCCAACGGCAAGACCGGCCACCGGGTCGCCCAGCGCCTCGCCGACCGCGGCGTCGACGTCCGCGCCGCCAGCCGCTCGTCGCAGTGGCGATTCGACTGGACCGACCGGTCCACCTGGTGGCCTGCCATCGACGGTGCGCACGCCGCGTACGTCACGTATCAGCCGGATCTGATCGTGCCCGGCGCCGTCGAGGACATCACCGAGTTCGTGCGGCTCGCCGAGCGGGCCGGCCTGAAGCGCGTTGTTCTCCTGGCCGGACGTGGTGAGGCCGAGGCCGACGAGGCCGGCCGGGTGGTGCACGCCGGTGACGTCGAGTCGACGGTGCTGTCCTGCTCCTGGTTCGACCAGAACTTCGACGAAGGCGAATTCGCCGCCGAACTCGCCGAGGGGTCGCTGACCCTGCCGAGCGCCGAGGTCGGCGAACCGTTTATCGATACCGACGACATCGCCGACGTCGCGGTCGCCGCACTGCTGGAGTCCGAGCCGGCGGATGCCGTGAATCCCGCTGCATCCAATCCCGTTGCGTCGAATCCCGTTGCGTCGAATCCTACTGCGTCGAATCCTGCTGCGGCACTAGTCAACCCGCACGCCGGAACGACCTACGAACTTACCGGGCCGCGGCTGCTCACGTTCGCCGACGCGGTCGCCGAGATCGGTGCGGCGCAGGGTCGCGAGATCGCCTTCACGCAGGTGTCGCCGGAGAAGTACCGCGCCATCATGGGGGAGGTCGGAGTGCCGGGCGAGGTCATCGACCTGGTGCTCACCCTGTTTGCCACCGTGTTCGACGGGCGCAACGCCTCGGTCACCGACGATGTCCAGCGAGTGCTGGGACGCCCCGCCCGGGACTTCACCGATTACGCCGCATCGGTCGCCGCCGGCACTCGGTCGGTGACCCGATGAGCACCACGCGCGCGGTCATCCTGACACTGGCGGTCATCACCTCGGGCTTGACCACCGGACTGCTCGCCGGCTTCGCGTACTCGGTGATGCCCGGCCTGAACCGGGCCGGGGCGAGCATCGCAGTGCCCGCGATGCAGCGGATGAACGCCGCGATCCTCAACCCGGTGTTCGCCGTTATCTTCTTCGGCGGGTTGCTGTTTGCGGTGCTGAGCGCATGGCTGCTGTGGGGGGAGCCGCTGCGGTGGTGGGCCGTCGCCGCCGCGGTACTGTACCTGTTGGCGGTGCTCATCACCCTGGGACTCAACGTGCCGCTCAACGACAAGCTGGCGGCGGCGGGTGATACACCGCCCGACGTCGCTCAGGTGTGGACGGATTTCGTCCAGCCGTGGGTCCGTTGGAATATCGTCCGCACCGTGCTGCATCTCGCCGCATTCGGCACATTGGTCGCCGGACTTGTCGCCCACCGCGGACGGTAAGCCCTCCCGGTGTTTTGGGTAAGTGATTGCGAGACAGGGTTTCCCGGTGGCCAAGTAGTCCGGTGCGCTGGTGTGCCCCGGTGTTCGGGTAGTCCGGAGCGCTGGCCTCCCGGTGGTCAGGTGGCCCGGTGCGCTGGTGTGCCCGGTGTTCAGGTGGTCCGGTGCGCTGGCTTCCCGGTGGTTGAGTAGTCCGGTGCGCTGGCTTCCCGGTGGTTGAGTAGTCCGGAGCGCTAGCGGAGGACGTATCGAAATCACCGCCCCCGCAACGGAAACACGAGTCGACAGTACCCGGCGAGCTAGAACAACTGACCGAGGTAGAACTCCGCCCCCTGGTCGTCGACGCATCGTGCGGAGATGCCGTACGGTTGCCTGCTGGGTTCGTCGAGAACCCGCCCACCGGCCGCCCGCACCCGCTCGACTGCCGCGTCGATATCGGTGACACTCCACATCGGTGCGGTCGACGGCTCGGCGGCGCCACCGGCGAATCCCACCTGCGGATGCATGTCCTCGACCTCCCAGCCGTCCTCGACGTGGCCGGGCCGGAACGTCCAGCCGAGCACCGCCGAGTAGAAGTCCCGGAACTGGCTGCTATCGGGCGTGTGCACCGTCAGGTAGGCCATCTCCCCGGGGCCCCTCGGATGCTGTGCCGGCCGCGGGGTGCTCGGGTCGGGAACATGCACCGAGAAGGCGACGCCCTGCGCATCGACCGCATCCAGGACCCGGTAGCCGTCCCGTGCAACCGTGCTGACGTCTCCGGCGGTACCCCCGGCGGCCACGATCGCGGCCCGCGCGGCATCGAGATCGTCGACCGCATACACGCAGTACACGGTGTTGCTTCCGTAGCCGCCGCCGTCGAACAGACCTAGCCGCTGACCGAGATTGGTGACCTGTCGGCTGTCCGGGTCGTACTCCCAGCCGAGCACCGACGAGTAGAACCGCACCGCGCGGTCGATGTCCGGCGTCTGCAACGACAGGTAGACGATGTCCCCGGCACGGACCTTGTCGGGAGCCGCAGCGTCGGTGGCCGACGTCGTGGACGGACCCGTCAGCATCCAGCGATGACCGAACGGGTCGACGACGGTTCCGGTTCGGGCGCCGTACGCCTCGTAGGGTTCCCGGGTGACCGCGGCACCACCTCGCGCGGCCTCGGCGACCGCGGCGTCGGTGTCGTCGACCGCGAGCATCAGACTGACCGACACCTGTCCGGGTGCCGGTCCCGTCAGCCCCATGTCGGGGAAGGCGTCGGCGAGATAGATAGCGCCACCTCCGATCTCGAGTTCAGCGTGCCCGATTCGGTTGTCCTCCATGACGATCGGGGTGCCACGCAGCCGAGCGCCGAGATGTGCGACGTACCAGTCGATCGCGGCGTGGCCGTCGTCGACGGTCAGATACGGCAGCACACCGGGCCGCTCGACGGTCGACGCCGATGGGGTGGTGGTCACCGTGGATTCGGTGTCGATAACGGTGTCGCTCATGGTGATTCCTTCCGGTAGGGTCGCGCCGCGTTCGAGCCGGTCACGCAGCGTGCGGGCGAAGTCGGGATCGGGGTCGATGGGATCGGACCAGCCGGGCATGTCCGCGACACGCAGAATGGCCAGCGGGTCGCCGGGTGCGATCGCGCCGTACTCGGTGTTGTCGTGGGTGTCGCCGCTGCCGGTGTGCTCATTCATGCCTGACCTCCCCTCCGGCCGGATCGGGATGGATTCTCGGTAGGACCGTCGTCGGGATATGCCTGGCGAAACGCCCTCTTGGCCCGCGTCAGCAACGCCTCGGTGGCGCCGACGCTGCGGTCGAGAATGCGTGCGCAGTCGGCGACCGGAAGGCCGTCGACGTAGCGCAGGGTGAGCACCGATCGGTGGATCGGGGACAATCGCGCCAGCGTCTGTTGCGCGACAATCCGGTCAAGATGTGCGTCCCAGTCGTCGGTGCCCGCGTCTGGCACGTCGCCGGTCGCGGTCGGTTCCGGCGTGCGCTGCGCCCGACGCCAGTGATCGGCGAGCTTGTGCCGGGCGACGCCAATCAGCCACGGGGTCGTCGGCCGCGCATCTCGGTCGCGTCGCACGGTGTCCATCGCGGCCAGGAAGGTCTCGGACGTGACGTCCTCGGCCACCCGCCGGTCCGGACACCGCCGGACGACATAGCCGTACACCGCGGGCAGCGCCTCGTCGTACACCTCGAGGAGTGCCTGCGCGCCGGTCGGTTCACCGCTCACACCAGTATCGTCGCTCGCGCCGGTCGAAACCCGACGCCGATGCCGGAAGAAATTTCTGTGGCTGCCTCAGTGCGTGGGCGCCGGCCGCCTCCCGACCTCGACGATCGCGTCGGCCAAAGCCTGTGGCCGGTCCAGGGAGATGAAGGTCCGCGAACCCGGCACCTCGGTGAAGGTGGCTTGGTCGAACACCGCGGCTAGTCGACGGCCCAGGGATGGGCGGAAGGCGCGGTCGGCGGTGCCCCACACCACCGATACCGGTGCGGTCAGCCGCGACAGCCGCGGAGTGGTGGCGGCCAGCAGGTCGGGATCAAGCGAGGTCAGGAATGCGGCGAGGTCGTCCCGGATGCGCGGATCGGTGCGTAGTGGCTCCATCATCGAGCGAGTGAGTCCTGGATCGGGATCGGTGACGAGCAGCCCGACACCGGCAGGCGAATGGCGAATGTGGCGCGACTGCATCGGGCCGGCGATCAGCGCACGGGTGAGCGCGGGACGCTTCAGGAGCGAGAACAGCACCGGAAACGGCTGTGGCGGGAAGCGGTCGAATGCGTCGCAGTTGGTGAACACCACGCGGGCGACGAGGTCGGGGTCGGTGTCGAGCGCCAACTGGCACAGAGCGCCGCCGGTGTCGTTGCCGACGAGGGTGGCCTGGGCTAGGCCGAACTCGGCAACGAACTCGGTGATCAGGGTGGCCGCCCCCCGGGCCGACCGGTCGTGTCTCGGACCCCACGGGATGCGATGCGCGCCAAGCGGGAATGTTGGTGCGTAACTTCGATATCCGGCAGCGGCGAGCACGTCGGCGACCGGCGTCCACAGTCGGTGATCGACGACTGCGCCGTGCACGAACAGTACCGGTGGGTGCGATGAATCTTCCGGTCCGCGCGTCTCGTACTCGAGAGTGCCGGACGGTAATTCGACGGTCTGCACGGCTGCCTCCGATACTGTTACTGATCGCACTTACGAACACCTAGTACGGAAGTTACGTACAGACAGTATGAATGTCAACGGTACGGGCTGTGCAGCGATAGCCGAACCGGGTGGGTGCGCCAACTACTGTTGGACCTCGCGTCGGGGAAGGAGAAGTCGATGCCAGCCAACGCTGAGCGGCGGACGCAGGCCGAGCGCACCGCGGCCACCCGTGGTGCCCTGATCTCGGCTGGGCGGGCGCTGTTCGGAGAGCGGGGATATGCCGACGTCGGTACTCAGGCCGTGGTCGCGGAAGCGGGGGTAACCCGTGGCGCGCTTTATCACCACTTCGGGGACAAGCGCGGACTGTTCGAGGCGGTCTTCGACGACGCCGAGCGGGAGGTCGCCGATACCGTGGGCGTACGAGTTGCCGGCCTAGCCGCCACCGATCCGGTTGGTGCTCTGCGTGCAGGCATCCGGGTATTCCTCGACCTATTCTCCGAGCCACGGCTGCAGCGGCTGGTCCTGATCGATGCCCCAGTGGTGCTGGGTTGGTCCGCGTGGCGGTTGCGGGGCGAGGAGTTCGGCTTCGCCCTCGTTGAGGGGTTGCTGCGCGCGGCGATCGACGCCGGCCAGATGTCCGATCGCCCGCTGCGCCCGATCGCGCACGTTGCGATCGGCGCGCTCGACGAGGCTGCACTCTATGTGGCCGCCGCAGACGACCGCGACACGGCCACTGCCGAGATGATCGCCGTGCTAGATCGGCTGGTGGACGCCTTCACGGCGGATGCCGACGGATAAGTCGCGGTACGTCAGGGTCTTTCGCGCGAGCCCCGCCGGACGTGTGCCGCCGGTAAGGCCGACCCTGACCGCACGAGTGGCTGTCCCCGTCCTCCGGCCGGATGCATTCCCCGGCGCGGATCCGGACTTTGCCGTAGACTGCAGGTGCTTGTTAGGTACGTCATCCTCGATGATGCGCCGCGTCAGGGGGGTCTGTTCGACGACGCGCGAGGGTGACGGGAAATGGCAATGACGTGGGGGGAATTCACGTGGCGTATCGCAATGGGGTTTTTGCGTCGGCTGCCGATTATTCGGAAACCGAATCGTCTGATCGGCGCCGTATCGTTGTCGCGGGTGGAGCCGGATTTTTAGGTTCTCACCTGTGCGAATATCTCGTCGATAGAGGCGACGAGGTGATATGTGTCGACAATCTGTCGACCGGTGAATACGCCAATATTGCGGCGTTGACGGAGTCACCCAACTTCACCTTCGTCGACGCCGACATCTGTGTCAGCGTGCCGGTCGACGGGAGGGTCGACGCGGTCGCGCACCTGGCGAGCCCGGCTTCGCCTCCCGACTACCACCGGATGCCCATCGAGACACTGCGGGTGGGTAGTCGGGGTACGGAGAATGCATTGGCATTGGCGAGCGAGCACGACGCTCGGTTCGTCCTGGCGTCGACGAGCGAGGTGTACGGCGACCCGGCGGTCCATCCGCAGACGGAGGCCTACTGGGGCAACGTCAACCCGATCGGGCCGCGCAGTGTCTATGACGAATCGAAGCGCTATGCCGAAGCGGTCACCGCCGCGTATGGCCGCACGGTCGGCACCGACGTCGGGATCATCCGAATCTTCAACACTTTTGGTCCGCGGATGCGCCCGGAGGACGGGCGGGTCGTGTCCAGCTTCATCACCCAGGCGCTCAACGGGGACCCGCTGACAATCTACGGCGACGGCAGCCAGACGCGTAGCTTCTGCTACGTCGACGATCTCGTCCGCGGTATCGTGGCCATGCTCGACGGTGACGAGCACGGGCCGGTGAATCTCGGAAATCCGTTGGAGCGCACCGTCGCCGAACTCGCCGAGATGATTATCGACATCACCGGGTCGCGATCACAGATCGAGTTCCACCCGCTGCCGACCGACGATCCGGCCCGCCGCAGACCGGACATCACGAGAGCGCGTGAGCTATTGGCCTGGGAACCGCGCGTCGACCTGACCGACGCGCTCTCCCGAACGGTCGCGTGGTTCGCCGAATGTCCCGCGCGGCGGATGGCCGCCGCGGACGCATTGGCGGGGGCGCAGTTCGAAGGCGCGTATCGCGACGAAACGCCCGAGCGACGCGCCGGCTGAGGTATTCCGATGCGACTCACCGTCATTGGCACCGGCTATCTGGGCGCGGTACACGCCGCCGGACTTGCGGAGATGGGGCACGAGGTCCTGGGTGTCGACATCGACAAGCAGAAGATCGACGCACTCAACGACGGCGACCCGCCGTTCTTCGAGCCAGGCTTCCCCGAGCTACTGACCGCCACCCTCGCGACCGGTCGACTGCGGTTCACCACGTCCTTCGCCGAGGCGGGGGAGTTCGGTGAAGCTCACTTCCTCTGCGTCGGAACGCCACAGAAGAACCGGTCCTACGCCGCGGACCTCTCCGGGCTGAATGCGGCGGTGGAAAGCCTTGCGCCGCATCTGCAGCGCCCGTGCCTGGTCATCGGCAAATCGACCGTGCCGGCCGGCACTTCCGGCGACGTGGCTGCCAGGGTGACCGAGCTGGCACCGGCCGGTGAGGGGGTGCAGGTCGCGTGGAATCCCGAGTTCCTGCGTGAGGGATTCGCCGTCGAAGACACGCTGCGCCCGGACCGACTGGTGTTCGGCGTCGACTCGGCACTCGCGGAGGCCACGCTCCGGGAGATCTACGCACCGATTCTCGCCGCCGGGACCCCGGCGATCAGTTGCGATCGAGTGAGCGCCGAGTTGGTCAAGGTGGCGGCGAACGCCTTTCTGGCGACCAAGATCTCGTTCATCAACGCCATCGCGGAAGTGTGTGAGGCGGCCGGCGGTGACGTCGCCACCGTCGCCGAGGCGATCGGGTACGACGCGCGTATCGGCAACCGATTTCTGCAGGCCGGCTTGGGATTCGGCGGTGGATGTCTACCCAAGGATATCCGTGCGTTCCGGGCCCGGGCGGGGGAGATGGGGGCGGAGGGCGCGTTGACCTTCCTGCGCGCGATCGACGAGATCAACCTCAACCGTCGGCTGCGCGCCGTGGAGATCGTCGAGGGGATGCTGGGTGGCTCGGTGCTGAGCGCCAAGATCGGGGTCCTCGGTGCGGCGTTCAAACCGAACAGCGATGACGTACGCGACTCGCCGGCCCTGACGGTAGCCGCGATGCTCCAGTTGCGCGGTGCCGATGTGCTGGTCCACGACCCAGAGGCGATCGAGAACGCCAGAAATCGTTTTCCCACACTGGATTACACCACTCGGGTAGAAGCCGCCTTCGATGACGCGGATATGCTGCTGCACCTGACGGAGTGGGATACCTACCGCCACCTCGATGCCGCCGAGATGGCTCGTCGCACGGCCGTGCCCCGCATGCTGGACGCCCGCAACAAACTGGACATCGAGCAATGGCGCGCGGCCGGATGGACCGTTCGTGCGATGGGGCGCCCCGCTCGATGACTGCGCAGTCCGAAAGCCACGTCGATCCGATCCGGCGCGGTTGGACCGTGACCTCGGTGCCCGGCGCCGGGGCGACGGAACGACGCCCGCGCCGGCCTCGGCACGCGCGCCGCGCGCGGTGGGACGTGATCGCGCTGCGCGTCTCGATCCTCCTCGTCGTCGCCTCCGCCCTCTGGTTCACGCCGTGGATGTTGGCCCACCTCGACCTGGACCGGCCGTGGCTGTCGATCCCGTTCGCGGCCGCATTCCTCGTCGTTCTGGCGCAGCTCTTCGTGGCCATGTTCAACAACTGGACGTGGGCCGAGGGATTCCGCACGCTGGTCGTGCCCGGGACGGAACCCGATGTGGGGGTCATCATCCCGACCTGTGGTGAGTCACCCGACATGGTCTATTGGACGGTGCATTCGGTGGTCAGCCAGGACTGGCCGACGGATCGGCTGGTGGTGGTCGTCAGTGACGACGCCGCCAACCCGGAGATGGAGTCGATCGTCGCGACCATCGCGGCGAGCTTCCCCGACTTGCGCATTCACTACCACATACCGGCACGGCGTGGTTCCGCCGAGCGGCAGGGAGATGCGAAGGCCGGAAATCTCAACTCGGCGTACGGCTTTCTGGACGCTACCCATCCGGAGGTCGAGTTCGTCGAGACGCGTGACGCCGATGACGCCCTCACCGAGCCGCAGTTCTTGCGACATACGGTCGCACCCCTCATGCGGACCAGACGCATGGCGTACGTCCAGACGATCAAGGACTGTCACACGTCCCCCGGCGACCCGTTCAACAACCGCGAAGAGTTGTTCTACCGCGGAATCATGCGTGCGAAACTGTCCGCGAATGCCTTGTTTCCGTGCGGATCCGGCCTGGTCTGGCGGCGCCGGGCGCTGATCGACATCGGTGGCTTCCCGAGCTGGAATCTCGTGGAAGACCTGCAATCGGGTGTCGAGGCGCTGCGGCGCGGCTGGCAGTGTGGATACGTGCCGATCGTCGGCGCCCGCGCCCAGCACTCGCCCGAAGACCTTGCGAATGTGTACAAGCAGCGCGGCACCTGGGCTCTGGACACCATGCGGCTGCTCATCTGGCGTCCGATGGCGGGCCTGGGCTTCCGGCAGCGGATGCAGTTCATCGAGATGGGGCTGTTCTACTGTCAGGGTTTCGCGCTGATGGCACTCACCGGCCTATCGATCGTATTCGTGCTCACCGGAACGCAGCCGGTGGCCCAACCTATGACCACCTACATGATCCATTTTGTGCCATACATCATCGCGGTGGAGCTCTTCATGCTGACGATGTGCCGAACGACTCGCGTCAGCAACTATTTCGCGTTCCGTCGCATGTGGTATGGAATGATGTTCGTCAACATGAAAGCCGCGATCATGGCGCTTTTGTGGGGCCCGAATCGGAAACCGGTCTACAAGGTGACCCGTAAGGAGAATGTCAACCGGTGGTATTGGCGTCTGACTCTGCCGCACATCGTCGTCGTGCTCGTCATCGTGGTGGCGCTGATCGTCGGGGCGTACCGGCACGGCTCGTCGGCAATACTCCGGGCCGACACCCTCTACTGGGTCGTGATGACGGTTCTCCCGCTGGCCGCGTTCATTCCGCTCGGCTGGTTCGGGATGTCGCCGGCGAGACGGATCACCGATACCGTCTTGCGTCGGGACGCCGTCGGCACCGCATCTGTCGAATCGTAAGGCGCCCAACGGTCATTGCCCGACTCGAGGCCCGATGAGGATCGGGGCGTACGCGCCGCCGTCACCCTGGCAGGGAATGGGCGCGGTCGACGACCTGGAGGCGGTGCTGGATCGTCGTATCGACATCGTGCACACGTTCAAGGCGTGGGGCGCCCCGTGGGGGCGTTTCCGTCGCCAGACCCGGCTCGAACTGACACTGACCGGCGACGCCCATCGCCTGCCGCTCGTCACCTGGGAGCCGTGGCAACCGGGCAAGGGGACCGAGCAGCCCCGCTACCGGCTGTCGGCGATCGCCGACGGCCGATTCGACGACTACATCGCGGCGTGGGCGGATGGGTTGCGCGAGTACGGATTACCGGTCTACCTGCGACCGATGCACGAGATGAATGGCGGTTGGTACCCGTGGGGCGGCGGTGTCAACGGCAATTCCGCCGACGCTTACGTCGCCGCGTGGCGGTATCTGCACGCCGCGTTCCGCGACCGGGGCGCGGGCAATGTTCGCTGGGTGTGGGCCGCCAACGTCACCGACACTCCCGGTGCCGAACCGTGGGAGGCGATGTATCCCGGTGACGACGTCGTCGACGTCCTGGGGATCGACGGCTACAACTGGGGCACCGGACCGCAGGGAGCCGACGGCCCGGGCGACGACGGCCCGCGAGAGTGGATCGGAGTCGCCGACCTGTTCGGGAAGCCGTACTCGCGGATCGCCCGGCTCGGGCCGCAACCGATCTGGATCACCGAGGTCGCGTGTGCGGATGAGGGCGGCGACAAGGCCGAATGGCTGACCGACCTGTTCACCGCGAGTCTCGGTGACCGGTTGGACGCGGTCGTCCTGTTCGACGAACGCAAGGAACGGGACTGGCGCGTCGCATCGCAGCCCCACATGCGGGAGGAGTTGGCTGCCGCTCGCGCGCGCCGTCGAGAAGCGCCGGTGAGTTTCGCGTCGCCGGCCGGTCGTACCCCCATGACTACTTCGACAGATTCTCCCCATGCGGCCACGGCCGGCTCCGGCTCGGCCGGCTCCGGCTCGGGGCTGCGGCCAGCCCCCGCGACGATCAACTCCCTCCTGCTGGCCAGCGACGACCCGTCGGCCCTCGCCGACTGGTACGCCACCGTCTTCGACGTGCCGCTCATCCCGACACCGGGTCCGTCGGCCGACACCGAGTCTGCTGAGTCCGAGCCTGCTGGCGCCGAGTCGGCCGACACCGAGTCCGCTGACGCCGGCGAGGCCGATTCAGACGACGCCGACGCCAAGGACGGCGCCCTCGACTCCGCGGGCGCCGGTTACGGCCTGCTGGATCTCGGCGGTTTCTACGTCATGTTCGACAAGCGCGACGACGTGTCCGGACCCAATCCGAACGGCGCCCGCATCCTGCTCAATGTCGAGGTCGCGGACCCGCATGCGGTCGCGGCGCGGCTCGACGACCTCGGCGCTACCTGGGTCAGCCCGCTCGAGGACCGCGGCGGCAACCTGTTCGGCACGGTCGCCGACCCCGACGGCAACTGGCTCCAGATCGTCCGGCTGAGCGACGACGAGGAAGTCGCGATGGGCGACCCGACGTCGGCGTTCAGCGGGTTCGCGGTCCGCGATCTCGACGAGGCGGCCGCCTTCTACCGCGACGTCCTCGGCATGCGGGTGCTGTCCCTGCCGATGGGCATCCTGCGGATCGCGATCAACGGCCGGACCAGCGTCATCGCCTACCCGAAAGCCGACCACGAGCCCGCCTCGTTCACCATCCTCAACATCCCCGTGGTCGATCTCGACGCTGCCGTCGACGAACTCGCCGGCAAGAGGGTCGAGTTCCTCCGCTACGACGGATTCGACCAGGACGAGCGCGGCATCGCCCGCGGCATCGGCGGCAACGGACCCGACATCGCCTGGTTCTCCGACCCGTCCGGCAACGTCATCGCGGTGATGTCATCGCGGTGAGGCAGCACTGAGCGGTCGGTGTCCGGCGCACTGGGCCGACGCTCGACGTGTGCCACCCGCGACGACGGCGGATGGCCGCGCCCGGATCAGCTCTCGGCACCCAGCGCATCGACGACTCCGCGGATTCGACGCTCCCGCGTCTCGGCGCGTTTCGCCGACTCGACGGCCGTCACCCGTTCCCGCTGCTTGCTGTAGGAGAGCGCGTCGAACCGATCGCGGAGCCCGCGATCGTCGAGCGCACGGGCCAGATCGGCGGGAACGTCGACGGTGCGCGGCGCGTCGTCCGGCGCCAGCGTGACGGTGACCTCGTCGCCGGCCGCGACCCCGGCGGCCTCGCGGTTGACCGCGCTCAGCGGCAGCATCGACTCGCCCCCGTAGACGGCGATCGTGCTGCGGTAGGTATGGCCGCCGATCGTCACCGTCACCTTGGGTTTCCGGCCCCGGTCCAGTGCGGCGACGACATCGTCGGGGACGCGGAAGCCGGTCGCGGTCTTCCCCGCCAGTTCGATGACGGTGTCGAAGGAGTGCGCGGTCACGCGGCCCATTCAAGCAGCACACCGGCGCGGTGACGGAGCCGAGCGGCCGGTGCGTCGGGGACCGGCGAGCGGATTCCGCATGCGTTCGCTCTCGGCGTACCCGCGCCGGAACACGGACCTACCCAGCACTGTTGTACACCGCAGACCCCCGCCGGCACCGTCCCGAGACATCCTCGGGGTGGGCGTTAACTGCAGGTGCACGACACACGACCACTAGACTGAGAACAGGCTGGTCGTCGTGTACCGAGATCGTAGTGGTTTCCGGTTCCGCAAAGGTCACCGACGGCCGGGGCGCTAGCAATGTGAGGGAGAACAATGTTCGAACGGTTCACCGACCGCGCTCGGCGGGTTGTCGTGCTCGCCCAAGAAGAAGCGCGGATGCTCAACCACAACTACATCGGCACCGAGCACATCCTGCTCGGCCTCATCCACGAGGGTGAGGGCGTGGCCGCGAAGGCACTCGAATCGCTCGGCATCTCTTTGGAGGGGGTCCGCAGCCAGGTCGAGGAGATCATCGGCCAGGGCCAGCAGGCGCCGTCCGGGCACATTCCGTTCACGCCGCGGGCCAAGAAGGTGCTGGAGCTGTCGCTGCGCGAGGCGCTGCAGCTCGGCCACAACTACATCGGCACCGAGCACATCCTGCTCGGCCTCATCCGCGAGGGTGAGGGCGTGGCCGCGCAGGTGCTGGTCAAGCTGGGTGCCGACCTCAACCGGGTCCGCCAGCAGGTCATCCAGCTGCTGTCCGGCTACCAGGGCAAGGAGCCTCAGGAGGCGGGCACCGGCGGCCGCAGCAGCGAGTCCGGCACGCCGTCGACCTCGCTGGTGCTCGACCAGTTCGGCCGCAACCTGACCGCGGCGGCGGGCGAGGGCAAACTCGATCCCGTCATCGGCCGCGAGAAGGAGATCGAGCGGGTCATGCAGGTGCTGTCCCGCCGCACCAAGAACAATCCGGTGCTGATCGGCGAGCCCGGCGTCGGCAAGACCGCCGTCGTGGAGGGGCTGGCGCAGGCCATCGTCAACGGCAAGGTGCCCGAAACGCTGAAGGACAAGCAGCTCTACACCCTCGACCTGGGGTCGCTGGTGGCGGGCAGCCGGTACCGCGGCGACTTCGAGGAACGCCTCAAGAAGGTGCTGAAGGAGATCAACACCCGCGGCGACATCATTCTGTTCATCGACGAGCTGCACACGCTCGTCGGTGCCGGTGCCGCCGAGGGCGCGATCGACGCGGCCAGCATCCTCAAGCCGAAGCTGGCGCGCGGCGAGCTGCAGACGATCGGTGCGACCACCCTCGACGAGTACCGCAAGTACATCGAGAAGGATGCCGCCCTGGAGCGCCGGTTCCAGCCGGTGCAGGTCGGTGAGCCTTCGGTGGAGCACACCATCGAAATCCTCAAGGGGCTGCGCGACCGGTACGAGAGCCACCACCGGGTGTCCATCTCCGACGGTGCGCTGGTGGCCGCCGCCACGCTGGCCGACCGGTACATCAACGACCGGTTCCTGCCGGACAAGGCGATCGACCTGATCGACGAGGCGGGCGCGCGGATGCGCATCCGCCGGATGACCGCACCGCCAGACCTGCGCGAGTTCGACGAGCGCATCGCCGAGGCCCGCAAGGAGAAGGAATCGGCGATCGACGCCCAGGACTTCGAGAAGGCGGCGAGCCTGCGGGACAAGGAGAAAACCCTTGTCGCGGAACGTGCCGAGCGTGAGAAGCAGTGGCGCAGTGGCGATATGGACGTCGTGGCCGAGGTCGACGACGAGCAGATCGCCGAGGTGCTCGGCAACTGGACCGGTATCCCGGTGTTCAAGCTCACCGAGGAGGAGACCACGCGTCTGCTCCGCATGGAGGACGAGCTGCACAAGCGGATCATCGGCCAGGAGGATGCGGTCAAGGCCGTGTCGAAGGCGATCCGCCGTACCCGTGCCGGACTGAAGGATCCGAAGCGTCCGTCGGGCTCGTTCATCTTCGCCGGACCGTCCGGTGTTGGCAAGACCGAGCTGTCGAAGGCGTTGGCCAACTTCCTGTTCGGCGAGGACGACGCGCTCATCCAGATCGACATGGGCGAGTTCCACGACCGGTTCACCGCGTCGCGGCTGTTCGGTGCTCCTCCCGGCTATGTCGGCTACGAGGAGGGCGGCCAGCTCACCGAGAAGGTGCGGCGCAAGCCGTTCTCGGTGGTGCTCTTCGACGAGATCGAGAAGGCGCACTCGGAGATCTACAACACCCTGTTGCAGGTCTTGGAGGACGGTCGGCTCACCGACGGTCAGGGCCGCACGGTCGACTTCAAGAACACCGTGCTGATCTTCACGTCGAACCTGGGCACCAGCGACATCAGCAAGGCTGTGGGACTGGGCTTCTCGAAGGGCGACGACTCCGCGTCGAACTACGAGCGGATGAAGCTCAAGGTCAACGACGAGCTGAAGAAGCACTTCCGGCCGGAGTTCCTGAACCGTATCGACGACGTGATCGTGTTCCACCAGTTGACGCAGGACGAGATCATCCAGATGGTCGACCTGATGATCAGCCGCGTGGAGGATCAGTTGCGCAACAAGGACATGGCGCTCGAACTCACCGATCCGGCCAAGAAGCTGCTCGCCAAGCGCGGCTTCGACCCGGTGCTCGGCGCCCGGCCGTTGCGCCGCACGATCCAGCGCGAGATCGAGGACCAACTGTCGGAGAAGATCCTGTTCAACGAGCTCACCGCCGGCCAGATCGTCTTGGTCGACGTCGAGGGCTGGGACGGCGAGGGTGATGGCGAAGACGCCAAGTTCACCTTCACCGGCTCGGAGAAGCCGCGGGAACTGCCGGACGCACCGGTCGAACTGACCAAGGCCGCCGAAGGCGGGGACGCGAGCTGAGTCGTCGGACTCGTTCCTGGACAACGGGATAACACAACGGAATAACTACGAAGCCCGGCGCCGTGTTGCGCCGGGCTTTGTGGTGTGTGGGGATGGTTTGGGTGCTTCGGTCGGCGACGTGCGGTCAGTTGCGGGCGCCGCCGGGGGCGAGGGGGCCGCTTGGGCGAGGGCCGCTGAAAGTAGCGGAGGAACGTTCCTCCGTTACTTTCCTCTCCTTCCGCTAGTTGCACATAGCGGAAGGTGCAGAAAGTAGCGGAAGAATGCGCCCCGCTCGGTATTGTCGCAGTCAATGACCGTCGACGACGACTTCGACCGTGATCTGCGGTTGGCAGCGATGGGGTGGCTGACTACGCGCACCCAGGACGGGCTAGAGGCTGTTCGCAGCAGCGAGCTGAGCGACTTCACCTTTCGCGGCGAACCATTCCGGCTGTTGGATCCGCAACGAGGCATCCGCAAGCCGAAGGAACTGGACAGCGCCCTGTCGATCAGAACCGTCTATAGCGCCGACCCATCGAAGCGTCCCTATGCGGACGAGATCGGCGACGACGGATCCATCGCCTACAAGTGGCGCGACGGCAACCCGGACCACGCCGAGAATCGCGCGCTCCGGCGGGCGATGGACCTGAGCCGGCCACTGATCTGGTTCTTTGGCGTCGGGACTGCCGTCTATCAGCCGATCTACCCAGTGCACGTCGTCCGCGAGGAACCCGAGAATCAGCAGTTCGTGCTGGCCACCGAGGATGTCGCGCAGCTTCTCCGCGAGGGAGCTCCGGCGACGGAGCAGATGAAGCGTTACGCACAGGCCGAAGCCAGAATCAGGCTCCATCAGCCAGTGTTCCGAGCCAGCGTCATGCGAGCCTACGAGACTCGCTGCGCCGTCTGCTCGTTGCGTCATGGCGAACTGCTCGATGCCGCTCACATCGTGCCGGACTCGGACGAGGAGGGGATCGCGGCCGTTCGAAACGGGCTGGCCCTCTGCAAGATTCACCACGCAGCGTACGACCGACAGATCCTCGGCATTCGACCGGACGACTACGTCGTGGAGATCCGGAGAGACCTCCTCGACGAGGTCGATGGTCCGATGTTGCTCCACGGACTGCAGGGAAGGCACGGGCAGGCCCTGATGGTGCTGCCCCGATCGCGACGGGAACGCCCCGACCGTGATCTGCTCAACGTCAGTTATGAGCGGTTCCGAGCGGCGGGATAGCCACACGCTCGTGGTACGCCGATGCCATCGTCGATGCACACATGACTTGGAGGGCCAGCGATGACCGATGCGGCGTCGTTCGACGAGCGATCCTTGGTGGAGACGGTATGGCATCTGCTCGACGCCGATTCTGACATCGATCCCGAGGTGAGCTACCTCGTGGTTGCGGCGTTGGAGAGCGAGCAGGCGCTGGCCGATCAACTCGGCGGGGGCGTGTCGGCACCGGAGCCTCCCGAGACCGCCGGGAGCACCGACGAACCGGCCGGTGCGTTCCTGCGCGAGATCACCGTGTCCGGCTTTCGCGGCATCGGCCCGGAAGCGACTCTGGCCCTCACCCCCTACCCGGGGCTCACGGTGGTGAGCGGCCGAAACGGTTCGGGTAAGTCGAGTTTCGCCGAGGCACTGGAGTATGCGCTGACCGGGGAGAGTTACCGGTGGAAGCGGAAGGGCACCAAGCTGTGGCGTGACAGTTGGCGTAACCTGCATTCGCCCGATCCGTGCCAGGTCCGCGTCACGTTCACCGTCGAGGACGGCCCCGTGACCACCGTCGGCGCACAGTGGCCCGCCGGCGCCGACCTTGATGACGCCGAACTCTGGTCGCAGCGGGCGGGAGAGAAGCGACGGCCGGGACTTGGTGCGTTGGGGTGGTCGACCGCCATCGAGATCTACCGGCCGATCCTTTCGTACGACGAGATCGGTGGCTTGCTGACCCAGGAACCGTCCAAACTCTACGATGCGTTGGCGAAACTGCTTGCCCTCGATGAGATTAACGACGCCGAGAAGCGACTCAAGGTGGTACTGAATGAGCTGTCACAACCACGGGCCGTCGCCAAGGAGGCGCTGAGGCGGCTTCAGGCTGCGGTCGCCACGTCGACCGATGGCCGCGCGGCGACGTTGCGGCCCATGCTGAAAAAGCGACCGCCGAACGTCGAGGCAGTCGCGGAGTTCGCGGATGCATCGTCGCATGACACGGAGTCGACGCTTACTCAGTTGCGAACGATCGCCGATCTCACCAGTCCGTCGCAGGACGACATTGAGCAGGCCGCTCGTGAACTGCGCGATGCGTTGGAGTCGCTGCGCACCGTTGCCGATGACAGCAATCGGCGTGCCGAGGCGCGCGCCGAGATACTGCGTACCGCACTGCAATACCGTGGCGACGGGCCGGGAGACGTCGCGTGTCCCGTGTGTGGCAAGGGGCAGCTCGACGACGATTGGGAGACGCACGCGCGGGAAGTGCTGAACCAGCAGGACCGGGATCTTGCCCGGTATCGGAGCGCAAACGAGCGTGTCCGCGCCGCCGAGGTCGCTGCGCGGACGATGTCGACGGGCGTCAACGATGTAGCGCCCATCGATGATGTCGAGTTGGTGTCGCTGGCCGACTACCGAGCTGCCGTCGGTGCCGCTCGTGCGGTTCCGGTGGCGGTCGGTGATCTGCCTGGTCACCTCGAAATCACCCTGCCTGCCGTGCGGGCGTCGCTGGAGCGACTCCAGTGTGAGGCGGCGGATATCGTTGCCCAACAGGAGGATGCGTGGTCCCCTATCGCGGAGTCGATCAGCCATTGGGTGGCACTCGAGCGGATTGCGCGGCAGAAGGATACCGCTGTTGCTCGGGTGAAAGCTGCACATGGGTGGGTTCGTCAACACGCGCAGGAACTGCGTGACAGGCGGCTCGAACCGATCGCCGACAGTGCGCGCCGAATCTGGTCGGAACTGCGTCAGGAGAGCAACGTCGAGATCGCTAATGTCACGCTGCAAGGCACGAACACGCAGCGTCGCGCCGTCCTCACCGGGTCCGTCGATGGCGAACCGGCGGGCGCAATCTCGGTGATGAGCCAGGGTGAGCTTCACGCGCTGGCGCTGGCTCTGTTCCTGCCGCGAGCCACGGCGTCGAGGAGCCCATTCCGGTTCATCGTCCTCGACGACCCGATTCAGGCGATGGACCCGGCGAAGATCGACGGGCTTCTCGCGGTGCTCGGCGCGCTGGCCGTCACTCGGCAGATCATCGTGTTCTCGCACGACGATCGACTCGCGACGGCCGTCCGACAGAATGCGATCCGCGCGCAACTGCTGGAAGTTACTCGGGAGACGGGGTCGCGGTTGGTAGTCAAGCAGGCCGAGTCACCAGCATTGCGTTACACCGAGGACGCGTTCGCTCTGATCGTCGACGACAAGGTGCCGGACGAGGTCAAACGCCGCGCCGCGCCGGTGCTCTTCCGTCTGGCGATCGAGGCCGCCGCGAAGCAGGTGTATTTCACCCGGCGCAACGTCGATGGTGCGTCACAGGCCGAGACCGAGAAGCTGTGGTCGGACGTCAAGAGCGCGACCGGGTATGTTGCGCTGGCGCTCAAGGGAAGTCGGGAAGCCGACATGTCCGGCTGGAAAGCGTACCGGGCGTACCGAGGGCCAACCCTGGGTATCGCGACACGCGGTTCACACGGCAAGATCGCGTCGGTCACCAAAGACGACGTGAACGATCTGCGCCGCACCGTCGCCGACATCGTGGCTGACACATGACTCCCATCGCTCTACTCGGATACGCCCAGCGGCTGCTCGACGATCTCGGCGAGCACACGTCCGGGAACTCGTCGCGGCTCGCTGCATTGCTCGCACGACAGGCGCTCGAGGTCGCTATCGACCTGCGGTGCGCGGAACTGGGTGCCGAGTGCCCGCGGTCAACCATGCGTTCGCGGCTGGTCATCCTCCGTGGGTTAGGCCGGGACGCCGCGGTCGCAGATCGATGTACCTCGCTGTGGCACCAATTGAGCGCTGCCTGCCACCAGCACGCCTATCAGCTCGCTCCGACTGCAGGAGAAGTGCGTTCGCTGTGTGCTGGCGTCGCTGTGGCGATCGGCATCCTGAATTCGGAGGGGATCGCGTCCGCGGAAGGGTGAGGCGCGACGTCATGGCCAGCCCCTTGCTTCTGGCACTCGGATCGTTTCGGGGGCAACCGGGTTGAAACGCCCGTCGCGAGTAACCACCGTGTGCGACACGCCTGAACCCCACGCACCTTCGATGAACGCCGAGTGGTACATCCCAACGACTACCCGGCCCGGCTGGGTCAATCGAGTGTGCAACCTGTCTACCGACGGATCGTCCGGCACCAGCCGAGCGCGAACGGTATCCCCGTTCTTGGGACTTTCCACTGGGGGATACACATTGTCGTCGTCCGACCACTCGTAATCGCATTCCCCACACCGAAATTCGAGCGTTGGTCCGGTAAGGACGCAGCCGGCCAGCAGGACTCCTGGGCCGGGCGGAACCGCCGGCATGCCGTACATCACGCTCCACGTCTCGCGCGCAGAACACACCGGGCACGGTGGCCGGCGTTCGAAGGCCAGGTCACAGACGGTACGCGGGATCGGCGTATGTAATCGATCGTGGCACTCGGGGCAGACTGTGCTGAAGTCGCCGAGCTCGCAATGCGGCTCTCCGCGAACGGATTTACTGAATGGACGATCGCAGCACGCGCACTTGCCGCTGGTGCGGGGCCGGTGCTCAGGGGAGGCCTCGCAGGCTACGTGGGGTTCGCGGTCGCGCCACGGCGTGGGGTGGCGGACCTCAGCACGGATTGCGGTCAGCATCCGCTGGGCTTGGCGACGGTCGCGGATCGTCACCGGCGGCTCGGGCAGGGGTGCGCCGATGCGTTGTTCGAGAGCAGCTACCGAGATGCCGTCACGGAACACTTCGCCGTCCGCATCATCAAAGGTAAGCCGGCCGGGCGGCCCGTCGAGGATGGTGTCGACAGCGATGATCGCAGGCGTGGGCGAGTCGACGATGCTGACGACCACGTCTCCTTCCCGGGCGTCGTCGGGCATCTCCCAGCGGAGGTCATCGATGTCGTCACGATCCTCGCCGAAGTAACACGCGACCGCCTGACGCCAGGGCGTGACGAGGCTCAGGTGCAGCGCCTGGTCGTCGCTCAACTCGACCATGATGGACCTCCCTCGGCTCGGATGGCAGCGTGTCGATCGCTGGTGTGAGTCCATCGTGGCAGGTGGTACCGACAAGTGGCCTATCGATGAGATGGAGCATGCAGGCTTGGGCGTCAGCACGTGGTTATCCACAGACGTCGATCTTCCGGCCTCGCGGCAACTCGCGGTTCTACCTACGATCAAAACATTCATTAACCGCGTGTATCACCGGAGGAGCTGGTCGTCATGACAGAGGTTGACCCGGCCATTCTGCGGGCATTCGCGCAGCAGACAAGTTCGACTGCAGACACGATCGACGTCAACACGCTCGACGGTCGTATCGAAGCAGCGTTCGCCGGAATGCCTGGTTCGACAAGCGCATATGAGGCGATCGGTGTCGATGCCTACGTGGGCGACCAGGTGCAGGATTTGTCCAGAGGATTCGATGATCTCGCGAGGGCGGCCAAGGGATCGGCGGACTCGTACGACACTACCGACGAGGCATTGGCGAGAGCGATATCCGCCGTCTTTGCACGATGATTCCTTCTCGTTCGCGTGTGACACAGTGGCGGTTCGACGCGCTGTCGGATGAAGCCGACAGCATTCGGATGCGCGGTGACACCATCGAAACAGCCGGAACACGAATCAGTGCGCGGTGCAGCGAAATGCCCGCTCTCCGAGCCTGGCAGGGGCTGGGGCATAGCGCCGCTCAGGAGGCGGTCGCCGGCTCATGGATCTTCGGTTGGCTCGGTTCCAAGGTTGGTGAGGTGGTTTGTCAGTGAGCGGCTCGTGGCGAACAAACGTATGGGACGTCGCATATCGACGACGCTATCTGTTAGCCCTGCCCGTCTGCCTCTTTCTGCCCATAGTTCTCCTATGGGGGTATCACGGGATACGCGCGTTATCTGAAGGACGATACTTGTACGCGGCCTTCTATCTACCGGGCGCCGCGGGGTGGCTGGTCGCATGCTGTTGGGCAGGTATCGTCGCCTGGTTACGTTCGCCGCTCCGGGGACCCACCCGCTTGGGAATCAGGCAAGAGTCGGGGGCCACGGTCATTCAGATACCCTTCATACTCAAGCTGCCGGTGGGCGCAATACTTGTGCTACTCATCGTGGCCTGTACCGTCTTCTCGCTCGGGATGTGGACCCACTCGCTGTCATTTCCCATGCTCCCTCGGCAGGAAGTGAAATTTCCTTTCGTTGCGATATCGAGCGCAACGGTCGCATTGCTCATAGTTGTGAACTACCTATCGGGTCGTGTCAGGTCCCCGGTAATTATGTGCACGCCCACCCATCTGCGAATCGACGGCAAGAAAGCTCGTCAGGTGGTCGACTGGAACCAGGTCGAGTCGATCGACCCGGTGGTCAGCGGTCAAGACTGGCACATACGGGTGTCGCTAACCGTTGGATACAGGGCGGATGTATCGATCTACGGTCCGCGATGGTTCACTCCGACGCAACGAGAGCTGGCGCGTCTCATCGAAGTCGAGGTGGACGCCTTCGCGATCGGCCCCTACCGGCTACTGCGTTTCCTTCGCTTCTATCAAGAGAACGCCGCCGAGCGTCAAGAACTTCTCGATTGCCGCGCCCTGAAGCGGCTGGAATCGGTGTGACGAGAGTCCTGGACTGTCGAAGCGACGGGCAGTGCCCCGCTGACCGATCAACGTGGGATCTTGTCGATCGTGGCGCGGAGGAATTCAGTAGGAAGATTGCAAAGCTGATCGTTGGACGGGGTTTCATCGTACATAAACGCTGTGGTAAGAACCTGAGATCCTCCCGATTGTACGACGGTTGTGCAGCCGAGTGCTGCCATACGAATGCGCAGTACCGTTCTGTCGCTGATTGTGATATCCGGCAGCACTTCGCTGTGCTGAGCCCTCGTCTTTCTATACTCCGCTAACGAGAGCTCCCCGTTACCACCAACGTACTGAGATAGCCTGTTGCGCGCTGTCTGACGATCTGCAACAGCTACGTCTTCTGCCGAGTTCGGATCTAGTCCGAATCTCGTCAGTATGAGTTGCGAAACCGCAGTGCACGGCTCGTAAGTAGTCCCTGCGTTATTACTGCTCCACGATTTGGGAAATTCGTGATAAACGGCAGACGATGTCCTGCATCATCGGTCTGTCTGATTGTTGGTGAACTGCTGCGGTATTGGGTTCGGGCTGTGCGTCGCCAGGAACTGCGCACGCAACGGCAGCGAGAGCTAATCCGCAGAGGAGAATTGGTATCGGTCCGATGTGCGAGATATAGTCACGTCTGAAAATCACTTGCGCCTTTGGAGTCGGTATCGGAGTATCTTTGCGCAGCAGCTTCACAGTGGGACGCGAGTCGCTCGATCGCCGCGATTTGTTCTCTGAGTTGCCCTCTCCATGTCTCAATAATACTCTCCAACTTATATTTGACGCTCCGCCCTTCTTGACAGTCGCCGAAATAGTTTACGCCGCCAACAGAATCGATAGATTCTAGCTTGTCGTTTCCGTCGTCTCTGCTGCTTGGACGCAGCGGGGGCGATTCGGTTCCGTCACACTATCGAAGGTTTGGCCCCTCAGCATCCCGGGTGCGGGCCTGGACCGTGCATTGACACCACGCCACGGGCTGGCGTCGGCGTCGACGGTGCCGCCGCCTTCTGCGGATTCCGGATCGTGAACCACGACAGCACGCCGCCGGCGAGAAGGGCATCGAAGGTGAAGCTGTCTAGATGAGGACGCGCCGACACCTCGGACAGTTCGACAGTTCCACCCGCTCCCCGCCACAATCTCTGCTCGGTTACCGACAACAGGCGTCATTGAAATTCAAGCTGCCAAAGCGGGCGATCTGTTTAAACGGCGTGAAGATGCGGTCGCTAAATCTGGTTGCGCGGGCGCGAGCAGCAAGTCTGTCATGGCTTGCGTTAAAATTGCGGTTTCTTCGTCTTTCTATTTCATCCGTCAGGTGATGATTGATACTGTCGGCGTGATCACGAACAACAGGCGATGTGGTCATTCCGGAATTTTGTCGATCATGGTCCGGAGGAATCTGACTGGCACGTCGCAAAGTCGATCAGGGGATGGTCGATTATGGTACACAAACAGTGTGGTGAAGACCCGTGCGCCACCCGACTGGATGACAACTGTGCATTGACCAAGTGCAATATTGCGTATGCGCAGGACGGGCCGCTTGTTTATCACCATGTTCGGCATGAGTTCGTCGGATCTGCCCATTTGTTTATCACGATATTCGTTGAGGGTTAGCTCGCCATTTCCGCCGACATACTGAGAAATCGTGTTGGCGGTGTCATTCAAAAAAGTCCAATCACAGCCGCGAATAGTTTGGCGATTGGCGTCGGCCGCATCATTAACTGATGAGGGATCCAAATTGAACTCTTGTAGGATCGCTCGGGTGACTGCGGTGCATGGTTCGTAATCTGTACCCGCATTGTTTGCGCTCCAGCGGTCTGGGAATGTGGTCGTAAATGGCAAGCGGTTGCCTGCGGCGTCAGTCTGCCTGATGACGTCCGACGAGCTGATCCTGCTAGCGGGCTGCGGCTGTGCCTCGCCAGGGAGGGTGCACCCTGCGCTAGACAGGCTTATGGCCGTGATGACAGCGGCCGTGAGGACCGACGGAGCGGGGTTTCGCGCCACTGTCACGATTGTAAGTCTCGGGCGCCGGTAAAGTCGGCTTCAGTATATTGACGTGCTGCGTCGTCGCATCGAGACGCGAGCTCTTCCAGGGCCACAATTTGGCGTTGGAGGTCGTCACGCCA
This sequence comes from Gordonia sinesedis, assembly GCA_039527305.1. Classification (GTDB taxonomy): domain Bacteria; phylum Actinomycetota; class Actinomycetes; order Mycobacteriales; family Mycobacteriaceae; genus Gordonia; species Gordonia sinesedis. The sequence continues at coordinate 110,431 of BAAAJU010000006.1, forward strand.
TTGATCCATCACTTCCGACAGCTTGTTGGCAACGTTCCGCCCTTCTGCGCAGTCGCCGAAGTAGTTGTCTTTGCCGACCCTGGAAATACCTTGCAGCGCCTCCCGCAACTCCTCCGCCCCTTCGCGTGCGATGCTTGCTCGCTTCCGCCACTCGGCTTCGGTGGACTCGACGCGTCCGGGCATGCTGTCGTCGCTGGGCATGGGTGTCGGTGGCGTGCGGAAGCGCTCGGGGATGGGCACGTTGGCGTAGTCGCCCGGGAGTGCGAAGAAATCCGTCATTGATCCGCCCTGACCTTGTCGTTTCCGTCGTCTCTGCCACTTGGACGCAGCGGGGAGCGATTCGGTTCCGTCACACTATCGAAGGTTTAGCCCCTCAGCACCCCGGGTGCGGGCCTGGGCCGTGCATCGACACCACGCCACGGGCCGGCGCCGGCGTCGACGGTGCCGCCGCCTTCGGATTCCGGATCGTGAACCACGACAGCACGCCGCCGGCGAGGAGCAGCCCGGCGCACCACAGCATCGCCGCGCGATAGCCGTCGTTCATGACCTCGGGGCGCTCGTAATCGGCCCCCGACAAGCCGACCGCCAGCGGTAATGCGGCCACCGACAACAACGACCCGGCACGGGCGATCGCATTGTTGATACCCGACGCGATACCCGCGTGATGATCGGGTGCCGCCGCCAAGACGGTCGAGGTGAGCGGCGCCACCAGTGTCGCCAACCCCAAACCGAAGATGGTCAGTGGGATCGCGACGTCGAGCCAATAGTTGACGTTCGGACCCACCCGGACCAGCAGAAACGTCCCGACAGCGCACAGTATCGGCCCGACAGTCATCGGGATCCGCGGTCCGATCCGCGCCGCCAGCGCCCCGCCCTGGCCGGCGAGCAAGATCATCATCACGGTGACCGGCAGCATCGCGATGCCGGCCTCCAGCGCGCCATAGCCCGACACCGTCTGCAACTGCAGCACCAGGAAGAACATCACCGCACCCAACGCCGCATACGTCAGCAGCGTCATCGCATTCGCGGCGGTGAACTGCCTCGATGCAAACAACTCCGGCGGGACCATCGGGTGCGTGCTGCGGCGTTCATTGACCACGAACGCCGCACCGACGACGAATCCAATGATCAGCGCCGGGATCGCAAGATTTGGCCGGGCGGTCCACTCGATCAGCGCATATGTCACCCCGGCGAGCCCCAGTGAACCCAGCACTGCGCCGAGCACGTCGAAGCCCTTCACGGTGTCCGGATCCCGCGTTTCGGGGACGTGTCGGGCGGCGAACAGCGTGATCAGCGCGATCGGCACGTTGATGAAGAACACCCACCGCCAGCTCGCATACTGGACCAGCCACCCGCCCAGGAACGGGCCGATCGCGGTGGCGACGCTGCCCAGCCCCGACCACGTGCCGATCGCGTGTGCCCGGTCATCCGGCGCGAAGGCGCCCTGGATCATCGCGAGACTCCCCGGCGTCAGCAGCGCCGCCGCGGCTCCCTGCACGATGCGGGCGATGATGAGTGCGGTCGCATTCGGCGCTAATCCACATGCCAGCGACGCGATGGCAAACCCGATCACGCCGATCACGAAGATGCGACGGCGTCCGTAACGGTCGCCCAGAGACCCGCCGAGCAGGATCAGCGACGCGAGGCTGAGCAGGTAGCCGTTGGAAATCCACTGCAGGTCACCCAACGACGCGTCAAGATCCTCGCCGATCCGGCGCAGCGCAACGTTGACGACGGTGCTGTCCAGTAGGGCCATCCCAGACCCAAGCGTCGCCGCGGCGAGAACCCAGCGACCGGCAGGGGATGAGAGCGTGATGCTCGCCGGCTCACCCCGGCTACTCATGTCCGACCGACGCTTCTCGGTGTCGGCCCGTCCGCTCCTTGCCCCATGCCCGAGCACATGACCCGAGCATGGCACGCTTTACCGACCGCCGGACAACAACCGGCGATGTCGGCGCCCGTACGCCTCGATGGCGTCGAGGACGGGTTCGAGATCCCGTCCGGCCGCGGTCAAGGTGTACCGCACCTGCGCGGGTGGGCCTTCCCGAACCTGGCGGCGGACCAGCCGTCGCTCGTTCAATTCGCGCAGCCGAGTGCTCAGCACCGCGTCTGTGATGCCGGGTACGGCATCGCGAATCTCGCCGAACCGAGAGGCGCCGCCGAGCAGCGCTCGGACGATTCCCCCCGTCCACCGCCGAGACAAGACGTCCATCGCGGCGTTGAACGGAGCGCAGGGATCGGCCACGAGGTGGTCTCCCTTCGTGTCGGTACGCAATCGCCTCCCGGCGTACGCAATTGGGCGGCTCTGACTCATGTGAACGAGCGGGATCGCAGATTATCCGACCGGCGCTCCGTCACCCGGGTACTCTGACGACAAAGCTATGGGTTTCATAGCTGCAATGAAGTCGATAGTAACCCGGGAGGCGTCGATGGTGGACTACATGCAGGACATCGAGTTTGGCATCTTCCCGTCACCGGACGCCGATAGAGCAGACCGAATTGTCGCGCTCGCCGAGCTCGCCGATGCGGTCGGTATCGATATGGTGACCATTCAGGATCACCCGTATCAGGGCAAGTTTCTCGACACCTGGACGCTGCTCTCGGTCATCGGCGCCCGAACATCGCAGATCCGGGTCTCGCCCAATGTCGCCAGCCTGCCGCTGCGACCACCGGTGATGCTCGCGAAAGCCGCTGCCACACTGGACATCCTCACCGCCGGACGCGTCGATCTAGGACTGGGTGCCGGCGCCTTCTGGGACGCCATCGTCGCCGCCGGCGGGCCACGCCGCACGCCCCGGGAGGCGGTGGACGCGCTGGCCGAGGCAATCGACATCATGCGCGGCGTATGGCGCGGGGAGTCCTTGCGGTACAACGGGACTCACTATCAGGTGCGTGGCTTGCATGCCGGTCCGGCGCCGGCCCACGACATTGGCATCTGGATCGGTTCGTACAAACCGCGCATGCTGAAACTCACCGGACGTACCGCCGACGGATGGGTACCGTCCATGGGCTACGCCGACCCTCCCGAACTCGCCGACCTCGCGGCGGTCATCGACGAGGCCGCCCTCGAAGCCGGTCGTTCACCGGGCTCGATCAAGCGGATCTACAACATCTTCGGCAAGTTCGGCCAGGGGAGCGGCTTCCTCCAGGGCAGTCCGGGAGACTGGGCCGAACAACTCGCCGAGCTGGCGGTCACGACCGGCATGAGTACCTTCATCGTCGGCACCGACGACCCCGACGATGTCCGACGGATCGCCGCCGAGGTGGCGCCCGCCGTACGTGAGCTCGTGGCTGCGGAGCGCGCCCGGGCGGGCGACGGCACCCCGGGGGAGTAACCGCCGAGCGGTCCTGGCCGGGCGGCGACGGGGACGCCGATTGTCGTTCGTGAACTCCTGTTTTCGCGAGCGCGGTCATTCGCACCCGGATCGCGTACAGAAACTTCCCGCGTGCGCGTGATGATGTGGACTATCCACGTGCCTGGGCCGTACCGGGAAATTTCTGTACGCCACGACCGACACTCGCCCCTGAGCGCTGCGCATTGTCGGACCCCACCCGTAGCGTTTGAGTCATGGGGCAGTACCTTCCGTACACCGTCGACCCGGACGAGCTCGTCGCCGGGTTCGGTAACCCCACGGTCACGCGCGGGACGCAATACGCGCGGGATGGGCGCATCACGCTGGAGGGCTGGTCGGCCGACGGCCTGACCGTGACCGGTCTCGCCCGTGGCTCGGGCAAAAACGTGTATGTGACGACCGCCCGCTTCACGCCGCTCAGTGGCGGCGGTCGGCGGCTGCGGACGACGCAGTGCACCTGCCCGGTCGAGGATCGGTGCAAGCACGGGGTCGCATTGCTGCTGACCGCACAGTCCGCTCGCCGAACGGAACCGGGTCCACCGGCGCTCGGGCCGTCCGGGGCGCTCAGTCCAACCGAGCCTCCGCGCTGGCGCACGGTTCTGGGTGCGGTCACCACGTCGGCCGGCCCGCAGCGTCCAGCCGGCGACAGACCGATTGGCATCCTCGTCGAGATGCCCAGTGCGGACGGTCGGATCCATCGTCAGACGCCGTGTCTCCGGCTCGTCACCCCCGGTAAGCGCGGTGCCTGGGTGCGCACCGGCATCGACTGGAAGATGTTCACCCAACCACGTTTTGGCGCTGCCGCCGCATTCGGGAACGACGCCGCCGACCGCCGTCGCCTCGATCGCTTCGACGACAGCCAGGTGAAGGCGGTCCGCGACATTGCGTGGTCCATTCAGGGGGCAGTCGGCTACGGACCGAGGCCAACACTGAGCCTGGCCGATCTGCCGTCGGACTCCTGGCAGCTGCTGGCCGCAGCCGCCGATGCGGGCGTTACCTTGCTCGCACATCCGTCACTCGGCGTCTCCCGCGTCGAGCTGGCCGACAGCGCCCGATTCGCGCTGCGGATCAGCCGCGACGCCGACGGTGCCCTCGTGTCGCCGACCCTCCAGGTCGATCATCCGGAATGGACCGACTGGGACGTCGTCCTCATCGGGCGTCCCATCCCACACGGATTCGTGACCGCCGACGAGGACGCCGACATCATGTTGATCGGCCCGTTGACGGCGCCGCGCTCGGCGGACCTGGTCGACCAGCTCGTTTACGGCGGACCGATACCGATCCCCGCCGCCGATCTCGCCGACTTCGCGGCCGACGTACTGCCGACCTTGTCCGCGGCGATGCCGGTGATCGTCGAGGACGACGCCATCACACCGCCCACGATCGCGGGCCCGACGCCGTTGTTGACGGTACGTCTCGGCGACGCGTCGGCAACCGTGTCGTGGGCCATCTCGTATCGGCTGGATGACCGTCGCACGGCCTTTACCGACGAGTCGGCCGCCGCATCCTTCCGCGATGTCGATGCGGAGAAGAGTGCGTGGGCCGCTGCGCGGCCGATGATGGAACAGGTGGCGTCGGCATGCCAACGTTGGCAGGCACAAGCGGTTCGGCACACGCGCCAGGCCCAGTTCGCACGCCCTGGCGCCGTCGACCTCATTCGACGCCTGATCGACGCCGACCTCGACGAGGCGCTAGCGATGGCGTCCACCGATCTGCTGGCTCGGACCTATACGTATTCCAAGGTCGATACCGCGGTGCTGTGCGGCGAAATCTTGCCGACACTCGATCGCCGGGGTATCGAGATCGACATCATCGGCGAACAGCTCGATTACCGTCGCCCGCAGCAGGATCCGGTCGTCGACATCACTCTGGGCGAGGAGCCGGTCGGCAACGACTGGCTGAACCTCGCGATCACCATCGACGTCGACGGCCATCCGGTCCCGCTCTCCGACGTGCTGCGTCAACTCGCGGCTGGCGCAACGCACATGCTGCTGGAGGACGGTCTCTACTTCCCGCTGGACACACCGGAACTCGTGCGCCTCGCCGAACTCGTCGCCGAAGCGAAGGCGATTGGCGAGGTCGAGGACGGTCGAGTACGACGCAACAGCTACAACGCGACCCTATGGGACGAACTGCTCGCGCTCGGAGTCGTCGACGAGCAGCTCTCCGCGTGGGCCGATAGGCTGCGCGCGCTGGCCACCGCTACCCCGCCGACTCGCGCCGAACCGCCCGCGACGCTGGCCGCCGAATTGCGTGACTACCAGCGCACCGGACTCGACTGGCTCCGGTTCCTCTGGCATCACCGGCTGGGTGGGATTCTCGCCGACGACATGGGACTTGGCAAGACGGTGCAGACGCTGGCTCTCATCGCCGACGCCCTCGCGGAGGATCCCGCACGACGATTCCTCGTGGTCGCGCCGACCAGTGTCGTCGGCAACTGGCTCACCGAGGTCGACCGGTTCTTGCCCGGTGCTGCGGCCGTCGCGGTGACGTCGACCGAAGCACGCGCCGGGATTGGACTCGACGAGCAGGTCGGCGACGCGCAGATCGTCGTCACCTCGTACACCCTGCTGCGCCTGCAGTTCGACCAGTTCGACAGATTCGCCTGGGCAGCAGTGATTTTCGACGAGGCCCAGTTCGTCAAGAATCACAACGCCAAGACCCACCAGTGTGCCCGAAGGCTCAACGCCGAGATCAAGCTCGCGATTACCGGCACACCGATGGAGAACAACCTGATGGAGTTGTGGTCGCTCCTGTCGCTGACCGCACCCGGGCTGTTCCCGTCGCCCAAGGTGTTCGGCGAGTACTTCCGCAAACCCATCGAGAACGGCTCAGCTCCGGACCGACTGTCGGTGCTGCGCAGACGGATTCGTCCGGTGATGTTGCGCCGCACCAAAGATCAGGTGGTCGCCGATCTGCCGCCCAAGCAGGAGCAGGTGCTCTCCGTGGATCTCTCACCGAGGCACGACAAGATCTATCAGACGCGGTTGACCCGTGAGCGTGAGAAGGTCCTGGGGCTGCTCGGGGACTGGGAAAAGAATCGCTTCGCTATCTTCCGCTCGCTGACGATGCTGCGGCAGTTGAGTTTGCACGCGGGCCTCGTCGACGAGGCACATCAGTCGGTAGCGTCGGCCAAGATCGACTTCCTCGCCGAACAGTTGCCGGAACTGGTGGCCGAGGGACACTCGGCCCTGGTGTTCAGCCAGTTCACCGGATTCCTCGGTCTCATCCGCGACCGTCTCGACGATCTCGGTATCGCGTACACGTACCTGGACGGGTCGATGACCGCGCGGCAACGCGCCGCCGCGGTCGCCGAGTTCTCCGACGGCACCGCGTCGGTCTTCCTGATCAGCCTGAAGGCGGGTGGATTTGGGCTCAACCTGACCGAGGCGGACTACTGCTTCGTCTGTGATCCGTGGTGGAACCCGGCGGCCGAGGCGCAGGCAGTCGACCGGGCCCACCGGATCGGCCAGACCCGACCGGTCACCGTGTACCGGTTGGTGTCCGCGGGCACCATCGAGGAGAAGGTGGTGGCGCTGCAAGACCGGAAACGGGCATTGTTCGATGCCGTGATTGACGACGGTGATCTGTTCGGAACCGCGATCACCGCCGCCGACGTGCGCGAACTGTTGGGCGGCGAGTGAGGTCGGGGCCGGACGAGTGCGGGTGGTGCCGCAGCGTGACGCCGGGTGAGTGGCGAATCGAACAGCCACCCGATGCGGTGAAATCGTGGATCGCTGTGTGAGACTAGCGATCGTGAATCGCGCGCTGATCGGACGGATCGCCACCGCGGCGACCGCACTGGTCGCCGCTGTCGTGGTCGTCATGTCGGGGAGTTCGGCACCGACGTCGGCTGACGGAGCCGGGCACGCCGGTGGAGCGGTGTCTTCGGTGTCTACGGCGGCGTCCTCGTCGGTCAAGTCTGAGGCTCGTGCGGTCGCTCAAGTGGCCCGGACCGCGACGGAGCAGCCGGTGAAGTACGTGGCGCTCGGCAGCTCATACGCGGCAGGTCCGGGGGCGACACCCAACGTCGGCGAGTTGTGTCTGCGCGGGGACAACAGTTATCCGCGGGCGGTCGCCGCCGCCCGTGAGCTGACCCTCGTCGACGTGACGTGTTCGGGCGCAACGGTCGCCAACATCCTGGACGTGCCGCAACATCCCGCGGCCGACCGCCCCCAGATCGAAGCCGTCACTCCCGACACAGATTTGGTGACCATCACCATTGGCGGCAACGACATCTCCTACGTTGGCCGTGTCATCGCGATGAGTTGTGCCAATTCGGTTCCCGAGCTTGCGCGCACGGTCGCGGCGCGCGGCTGCAGCGCAGGACGGGACCCTGCTCCCGAACCCGCGCCGGACGCCTATGCGCGTGTCGAACGGTCGATGGTTGCCGTCGTCGATGCCGTGCGTGCGCGGGCTCCGCGCGCGATCGTCGTGCTCGTCGATTACCCGGCCGTGGTGTCCGTCGACGAAGCGCCGTGTCCGCAGCTACCGCTCACCCCTGAGCAGGTGGTCGAGACCCAGCGGATAGCCGACGGGCTCGCCGGCGCTACCGCCCGCGCCGCAGCCACCTCGGGGGCACTAGTGGTCACGGCATCCAAAGCCAGTGCGACGCATACGGTCTGCTCGACGGCGCCGTGGGTGCGCGGCTTTGCGTTGCCGATTCCGTACCACCCGAATGCCGCAGGCAAGTCGGCGGTGGCGCAACTGGTACTGGACGGCTTGGGCAACCGCATCCGCTGACGCGAGCTTGGGCGTGAGCGGGTCGACCGGTTGGCGTCCGGCTGCGTTGAGTGGGTGTCGGATGTCGTTGACTGGGCGGTGGATTCCGTTGAGTGGGCGTCAGATTCCATCCACTGTGCGTTAGTTGTCATTCACTGTGCACTGCGATCCGCTTTCTCCCGTTCGCTGAGCGGCCGGCGGGGACGGGTGGGTAAACGCGGACCGTACAGGTAACGCGGACTCTATAGGGTCCGCGTTGGCCCGCGGGGTCCGCGTTTGCGTCCGAGACCGTTCACTGTGCGTCAGATTCCGTCCACTGTGCGTCGGAACTCGTTCACTGTGCGGCGTACATCGTTCACTGTGCGGCGCACATCGTTCACTGTGCGGCCCTGTGTGACTTCTGTTCACTGAAGTGGCAAATGATGAAACACGCTGCGCGACCGCGAAATTCATCGGTCCAATTTCTTGACTCGAACGCGTGTTCGTATAGAGTGGAGGTATGAACCTTCCCGACCTCGTCGACCCGCTCACCGAGCACCGTGTCTCCGGTGACGCGTCGGGACACGAGGTGTTCGAGGCGACGCAGACCTTGCTGGTGCTGCGGAATGTGGTCGATCACCAGCTGTCGGTGCATGTGGCGGCGCTGGATCGACTCGGTGTCGCGTCGCAGCACGGCCGAAGCCTGCGGGAGCTGCTGATCGTGATGGGTTGTGCGCCGGTGGTGGCGCAACGCCTGGTGCGGATCGCCGGCTCACTCAACGATCTGGCGGTGCCGGCGGGCATGCGGCGGATGGGGCGATGTCAGCCGAACACCACGACTCTGTGGTGCGGGGGATGGCGCACATTGATCGGCGAGCAGTGGAACCGATCGACGACGAGGTGCGTCAGAAGTGTATGACCAGCCTTGTCGCCCAAGTCCTGTCCGGTGCGTCGCCGGCCGAGGTACAGCAGCATGCCCGCACCCTGGGCAACAACCTCGCCGACGACGGGTCGGTGTTGCCGGCTGCCGAGGACCGTCGGTTGAATGCGGTCACCCTGGCGCAGGATGAGCACGGGCGGGTGCGGGTGCGGGCGGATCTGGATGTGGTGACCGGGGAGAAACTGTCCGCCGCCCTCGACGACCTGTCGGCACCCCGTCCCGAGCCGGATGGTGGCCGTGACAACCGGTCGGCGGAGCAACGTCGCGCCGATGCCCTCGAGCAGGTGCTGGATGTCGCCGCCCGCGGCGGCGGCCTGGACGGGGCCGGGACCGCGACGGCACCCAAAACACAGGTGGCGTTGACGATCCCGGCGGATACGCCGAGTTTGGCGCATCTGGAGTTCACCGGGTCGGTCACCCAACAAACTGCACGCCTGTTGTCGTGTGATGCGACGGTGACGGTGATGATCGTCGACGGCGAAGAAGTGCCGATGGACGTCGGCCGACAGCACCGCCTGTTCACCGCGGCGATGCGCAAGGCCCTGTACCTACGCGATCGGGGCTGCATCAAATGCGGGGCACCCGCCTCCTGGACGCACGCCCACCACATGAGGCACTGGGCCGACGGTGGTGAAACGTGCCTGGACAACGGATGTTTGCTGTGCCCGAGCTGTCACGACGACATTCACCACCACGGTTGGGCGGTGTTCCTCGGCCACGACCGACACCCGTGGCTGATCCCGCCCGAAACGGTCGACCCACACCGCCGACCGATCCCCGCCTACCACCGACGACACCCGACCCTCGACGACCTACCCGCCGCCGCCTGACCCGACACTGCCAGAACCGAACTCGCCTGAGCCGAACTCGCCAGAGGCCAGACGTCAGAGCCGAACTAGCCAGAGCCCCCGTTATCAGAGACGAGATTGCCAGAGCGCCAGCCGGAGCCGCACTTGCCGACTGTTGAATCTGCCAGAACTGAACTGCCAGAACTGAACTGCCAGAGCTGAAATCGCCAAAGCTGAACCATCACTGCCTGAGCGTGACTGGCCGACGTCCGAGACCGCCAGAAGCCGAGATTTCCAGAGCCGATCTAGCCAGCGCTGAAATAGCCGTAACGCCAGAGACATTCATGACTTCCCACGCACCCGACGACACCCGTCGGGACCGCATCAGTTCCTTGACAACTCCACAGAGATAAGCCGAGAGCCGGGCCGGCGAGACCGGTCATCGTCGCTCGGGACCAGGGCCCGGTTACGGGCGACGATGGCCGATCGCACTTCACGGTGGGGGCGACGGGGCACCGTTCGCGGGACAGGGCACCGTTCGCCGGTTAGTTGCCAGTGGCGACCGCGGACGTCGCCTGTCGCCGCCGCCACGCGACGTAACCCGCCGACATGAGGAGCAGTAGGCCCGTCGCGGCGATGAGGTTGCCAGCTTGCAGGTCCACACCGAGGCGGAGTCCAATACCGATCACGATGGCGGCCACCGCCACCATGGCCGATCGGGCGGGCCGCTGTTCACTGGGCGAGATCATGCTGCGGCCGGTAGTGATCAAGCTGAGCGGACTGAGGCGTAACACTTCGACCAGGAACACGGTGAGCGCGACGGTTGCCACGAAGGCCACCGCGATGACCAGACCCGGCGAGTGGTCGCGGTTCTGGCCGATGACCGATTGCAGCTCGGCGAGGGCCAGCGCATGTGCGAGGTAGATGCCGAACGACCGGTCGGCGGCCTTGCGCATCAGCGCGTCGGCGATCGATCCCGGCCGCCTTCGGGTCTGCCAGATCGTGCCGACGATATACAGCACGGCGATGATCGCCATGAAAGTGATTGCGCTGTGCGGCAAGAACGCGTTACTTGCCCGCGCCACGCTGGTGCCGTCATCGACGCTGGACGCATAGTTCACGAGCGCCACCGTGATGACCACGGTGCAGAGCGCGAGAAGTGGCCACCGCCATCGAATCATGAACCGCTGGAACGCTTCATAGTGCATCGCCGCCACGCAACCCGCCAGGATGAAGAACTGATACGGAATGATCGTGACGACGAGGTGCCGCATCAGCACGTCCAACACTCCGTAGTGCAGGTAGGGCCGCGGCGGCCCGGTCATCACCGCCATCACCAGCAACTGGAACGCGAAGCTCACCGCCAGCAGGTATCGGTGGTAGCCCCAGGTGCGGCGCAGTACCCACAGCAACAGCGGGTAGATCGCGTAGATCTGCATGCTGACCGACAGGAAGTACAGGTGATACCACGAGTTCCCGGTGAGCAGGTCGTAGCCGATGCTCTTCAGTGCGAGTTCGATGTCGTGTCCGTTGGCGAACTGGTCGCGCAGCCCCGTCCAGCCTCCACCCTCGTAGCGGCCGTACGTCCAGTAGAACAACGTCCACACTACGAACGGCAGGCCGATCAGCTTGTAGCGACGCCGCCAGAACTCCAGCGGTTTCAATTCGCGGTTGCGGTACTGATAGGTCAGCACGAATCCGGTGAGCGCAAAGAACGAGTAGCGCGTGTACCGCAGCAGCATCCCGATGCCGCCAGCCACGACGTTGAACGGTGTCGCGATGCCCAGCAAAACGTGATCGAGAATCACGGCCCCGAATGTGGCCAGCCGGACAAGATCGATCTGGTAGAGGTGCTTGTCCTTCTTCTTCGGCGTCGGGGGCGCCTCAGGAGTCGCGGCCGGAGGCGGCTGATGTGCCGCCGTGTCCGATTCGGTCCCCGCGGTCGATTCGGGCGACTTGCCGGTGTTTACGGGTGCAGCGTCGCGATCGATGGCGATGACACCCTCCGTTCGGTCGATGCTCTGTCGGCTACGCGTGCGCCGATGGCGCAGCTCTGCCGACTGCTCGCGGAGAGGCTACTCCGTATTCCGGTGAACTCGGGAATCGGCGCAACGCACGCCACGTGACCATCCGACACGAACCTGTGCGCGGGGGAGGAGTGCCGCCCGTGCCACAAGCTCACCGAGGCCGGTCGCAACGAGCCTGAGCCGTGCGCACCGGACGACCAGATCAAGCCCGGAGCGCACCATCTGGCGCCGGTCGCCGGCGACGCACCGCCACGCAGACGCCGAGCAGCGCTGCCACGAAGCACGCCACCGCACCCACTGCGAGCCCGATACGCGCCCCGGCCATCTCGATGATCCAGCCGACGAGCGGACCCCCGATCGGCGTGGAACCCATGAACGCGACCGACCAGAGCGCCATCACCCGACCACGCATCTGTGGCTCCGAGTTGAGTTGCAGCGTCGCATTTCCGGTCGACATGAACGAAATGCTGAGCCACCCCACGAAGAAGAGCGCCCCGACCGCGAGCCACAGCGTGGGGGCGACGGCGGTCACGGCAATGGTGATGCCGAACCCGGCGGCCGCGATCGTGAGTGGCCGCAGCCCGGTCGTGCCGCGCGCGGCGACCACCAGCCCACCCGCGACGGCACCGACGCCCATCGCCGACGTCATGAATCCGAACGCCTGCGGACCGCCGTGGAAGACATCGCGCGCCGCGGCCGGCAACGAGACCTGAAATTCGTACGCCAGAGTTCCGACCAGTCCCATAATCACGAGCGGCACCCACAACACCGGACGGCTACGGACATAACGCAGGCCCTCGCGAAGCTGGCCCTTCGCCCGCGGCACCGGCTCCTCCCGCTCGATCGCGGCCAGGTTCATGACCATCAGCGACGCCACGACCGCGACGAAACTTGCCGCATTGATCGCGAAACACCAGCCGGCGCCCACCGCCGCGAGCACGAGCCCGGCCACCGCAGGCCCGACCGCCCGCGCCGCGTTCACCATCACCGAGTTCAAGGTCACGGCGTTCCGGATCAGCCCATCGCCGACGATCTGGTGGATGAACGCTTGCCGCGCCGGATTCTCAAACGCGTTGTTGAGTCCCAGCAGCAGAGCCAGCACACCCACCTGCCAGACCTGCACCCAACCGCCGAGGGTCAGCACCGCGAGCACCGCAGCCAACGCACCCATCACCGACTGCAGTGCGATCATCAGCTTCCGGCGGTCGACCCGATCGGCCACGACGCCGGCGTACGGGCCGAGCAGCAACACCGGCAATGCCTGTACAGCGACAATGACGCCCAGTACCGATGCCGAGCCGCTCAAAGTAAGCACCAGCCACGCCTGCGCCGTGGCCTGCATCCAGGTCCCGACCAGCGACAGCGCCTGCCCACCGAAATAGAGCCGATAGTTGGCGTTGGTCAGGGATGCGAACATGCCGATGCCGGTCGACTGCGGCGGACCGGGAGTATCCGCACCCGGCGCGTCCACTCCCCGGGCATCCGCACCCCGTGCATCCACCCCCCGCGCATCCGGGCCAGGAGCATCCGGGGGAGTGGTGACCGGCGGCGGCCCGTGCCGACCGTCGGTCGCGGTGCCGTCGCTGCCGACGATCCGGATACGACCCGAATCGCACACCTCGGGCATCCGGTCGTCGGTCATCGAATCCATCGTAGGCTCGCCGCACCGACACCCCCGCCGGTGCGGCGGCCACCACGTCAGCTCCCGTCGCCCAACCAGCGCCGAGAGTCACGACCCGTCCAGTTCGCCAATCGCTCGGTCGGACCGGCATCCGCACGCGATTCGACTACCTGGCCGAACGGAATGTCTTCGGCCGCACGGATATCGGCCGGGATGAACCGCTGGGCGACCGTCAACGTCGGAGTCACGACCGACGGATCACCCTCCGACGGCTGACCGGTGGCAACGGCGAGGTCCCACGCGTGCACCAGCGTCTCGCTGACATAGCCCCACAGCGCGCCGGCGCCGGGCACCTGCCCCCAGGGAACCGTCACCGGCGCGGTCAGCGTGGCATCGTCCGCCCACAACTCGACGGCTTCGGCGACTGTCGCCGCGTACGTCTCGGCGTCACCGTCGTCGGCGATCGGGTCGACGGCAAAGATGTCGGCGCCGCTGCTGAGCGCCACTGCACGCCGGGCAGTACCGACGACGTGTCGGGCGAGCGTGCCGACATCGAACTCGTCGCACGGTGTGGGGTCGCCGAGCTGATCGGGTCGCACGCCCCGGAGTACCTCGGTCATCCAGGCCGTCGCGGCGGCATAGGCGGGTCGGGGATCGGCCGGAGCAGATGTGTCTGCGGCGGCGGACACATCGGTCGTTGCCGAACCAGCGGGAGTGGCGGGTGAAGCAGTCATGGTGTCGAACCTTTCGGGACGGAGGGTCGTGCTGCGGTCGACAACCAGTAGATCGGCGAATCATGTCATCTCTTGTCATGATTTCTGGAGAGAATCGATTCATGCGCGCCGAACGTCTGCTCTCCGTTCTGATGTTGCTCAAGGCGCATGACCGCCTCACCGCTCAACAACTGGCAGAGCGGCTCGAAGTCTCGGTGCGAACCGTGTTGCGGGACATCGACGCGCTGTCGCTCGCGGGCATCCCGTTCTATGCGGAGCGCGGACGAACCGGCGGCTTCTCCCTGCTACCCGGCTATCGCACCGACCTCACCGGCCTCACCCTGGACGAGGCGACGTCGCTGCTCGCCGGGACCGGCCGGATCGATTCACCCGCCTTCGACAGTGCGTTGCGCAAGGTCACCGCCGCGCTGCCCGAAGTGCACCGCCGTCGCGCGATGCAGGCCGCGCAGCGCGTCCTGGTCCGTCCGGAAGGGTTCGTGCGCTCGCCGCCGCCGCCCCTCGACGCGCTCATGCCGGTGCAACAGGCGGTGTTCGACGGACGCCGGCTCCGGATGCGCTATCGGCCGCGTGATCGAGAGGCGGCCATGCGCGTGGTGGATCCCATCGGACTCATCGTCGCCGGCGACGTCTGGTACCTCGCGGCGAAGGCGGACGGTGGTGAACGCATGTATCGGTTGTCCCGGATGACCGACGTCGTCGTGCTCGATGAGCCCGCCGCCCGCGACGACGATGTGGACCTCGATGCGCTGTGGGAACGGCACCGTGATTCGTTCCGGGCTTCCTTCGACCCGATCGATGTCGTCGTCGAGTGCGCGGCCGGTGAGGTGGGGCGATTCGAGCGCCTCGGCCCCGTGCTCGTCACTGCCGAGGGGCCGAGCGACCACACTGTGCGGATCCGGGTGCGATTCGGTGACCGCAGGCACGCCGCACGGAAGATGTGGATGGTGCTCATCGAGTGTGACTGCGTGGTTGTCGAACCCGACTGGCTCCGGCGGGAACTCGCCGACCGGGCGCGGCTGGTCGCCGACCGGAACGCCGTCGATGATCCCGGTCCTGATCGCACCACCCCGCGCTGAGGGACTGCCAGCCACGAGAGCGCCGAGCGGCGTGACTCGCCGGGAGTGCGAGCGCGTTCCCGACCCCCCTCCGGGGGGTGGCCGAGTCGGGATGTGACGGGGATCATAACCGCATGACGACCGACGCAGACCCCGCCGCCGCGACCACCAACACCGCCCGCTACCGCAGCAGCCGCGACCAGATGATCGATCTCATCGGCGACTACGACACCGCTGTCCGTGACTTCCGCTGGCCGGACCTGACCGGGCGGTTCAACTGGGCGATCGACTGGTTCGACAGCTTCGCCAGGGGCAACGGCGGAATCGCGCTGTGGATCGCCGAGGAAGACGGCTCCGAGATCAGGGTCACGTTCGACGAGATGGTCCGGCGATCGGACCGGGTGGCGACGTGGCTGCGGGACCTCGGCATCGGCAAGGGCGATCGGGTGATCCTGATGCTCGGCAACCAGGTCGAGTTGTGGGAAGCGATGCTGGCGGTGATGAAACTCGGTGCGATCGTGATGCCGACGACCGCCGCGCTCGGGCCGGCCGACCTGCGTGACCGGATCGCGCGGGGTGCGGCGCGCAGCGTCATCGCGAATGTCGCGGACACGTCGAAGTTCGACGAGGTGCCCGGCGATTATCTGCGCATCGCTGTCGGTGGTGACGTCGACGGGTGGCATTCCTACTCCGACGCGGCATCGGTCGACTCGGCGGGCCCGTTCGAGACGACCACCGACGTCGACGACGCCATGCTCATCTACTTCACCTCCGGCACCACCAGCCGGCCGAAGCTGGTGGAGCATTCCCAGATCAGTTACGCCGTCGGGCATTTCACGACGATGGCGTGGATCGGGGTGACCCCGGGCGATGTACACCTGGCGATCAGCTCGCCGGGCTGGGCCAAACACGCGTGGAGCTGCTACTTCGCGCCGTGGATCGCCGAGGCGACGATCTTCGTCTACAACTACCGCCGGTTCGACGCCGCGGCGCTGACCGAACAGCTACGCCGAGCGGGGGTGAACACCTTCTGCGCGCCACCGACGGTGTGGCGCATGCTGATTCAGGCCGACCTCGGCGAGAAGCCGGCCGGGCTGCGTGAATTGCTTGGCGCGGGAGAGCCGCTGAACCCCGACGTCATCCGGCAGGTCGAACGCGAGTGGGGACTGACGATTCGGGACGGATTCGGCCAGACCGAGACCACGCTCCAGGTCGGCAATACGCCAGGGCAGCCGGTCAAGGCGGGGTCGATGGGACGGCCCATGCCGGGTGTACCCGTCACCTTGGTCGATCCGTTGAGCGGCAACGAATCCGACGAGGGGGAGATCTGTCTCGACCTGAGCCGTCATCCGGTGAACCTGATGACCGGCTATGTCGGCGACCCGGAACGCAACGAGCAGGTCATGGCCAACGGCTACTACCACACCGGCGACGTCGCACAGCGCGACGCCGACGGCTACATCACCTATGTGGGCCGCACCGACGACGTGTTCAAATCGTCGGATTACAAGGTCTCCCCGTTCGAGCTGGAAAGTGTCCTCATCGAGCACCCGGCCGTCGTCGAGGCGGCGGTAGTACCGCAGCCGGACGAAACCCGGCTGGCGGTGCCGAAGGCCTATGTCGCGCTGGCGGCCGGCTGGGAGCCCGACGCCGAGACCGCTCGCGCCATCCTGGAATACGCGCGCGATCACCTGGCGCCGTACCTGAAGGTGCGGCGCGTCGAGTTCTTCGAGCTGCCCAAGACGATTTCCGGCAAGATCCGCCGCATCGAACTGCAGCAGCGCGAGGCCGCGGCACATCGTGCGGGGGATGCCATCTCGTCGGAGTTCCGATACGAGGACCTGCTGGGGTCCTGATCGGCATCCGCCGAGTCACAACTGGCTAACGACCGCATTCTCGGTTTGGGAACCTGAGCATTTCCTGGCTACCATCTGTTGCAGTTGTTACTACTGTGACTAAAGGGGCTGATGGTGCGTACGCGTTGGGTGCGGTGTCTGACCGTGCTGGCCACGCTGACGGCGGTGATCGTCGCGGCTGGGCCGTTCTGCGCGACCGCGAGTGCGGATCCGGGCACGGCGAAGCCGCCCGTGTCGCACATCGACACCCTCGTGCGCGACTCCCCGCAGCAGGCGACGGCCATCGTCTTCTCGGCGGCAATGGGCAAGATGATCCCGGTGACGATCCTGCTGCCGCGCGATCGGAGCAAGCCCGCGCCGACCCTGTGCCTCCTGAACGGCGCTGGTGGGGGCGAGGATTCGGCCACCTGGGCGGCGAAGACCAACTACATGCAGTACTTCGCCGACAAGCACGTCAATGTCGTCACGCCGATCGGTGGCGCGTTCTCCTATTACACGGACTGGAAGCGCGACGACCCGGTGCTCGGCCGCAACAAGTGGGAGACCTTCCTGACCAAGGAACTGCCGCCGCTGATCGACAAGCAGTTCGCCACCACCGGCGCCAATGCGGTCGCTGGTATCTCGATGGCCGGAACGTCGGTGCTCAACCTGGCGATCGCCGCGCCCAAGCTGTACCGGTCGGTCGCGGCCTACAGCGGCTGCGCACGGACCAGTGATCCGTTGGGGCTGGCCTACATTCGGATGGTCGTCGGCGAACGCGGCCGCGGCAACATCGTCAACATGTGGGGACTGCCCGGCAGCAAGACGTGGCTGGACAAGGATCCCTACCGTAACGCCGCCAAACTGCGCGGCACCAAGGTCTACATGACCAGCGGCAGTGGGCTACCCGGACCCTACGACCAGTTGAATGCCGCACTGGTGGACGGGGATCCGCTCACGCTCGCCAACCAGGTCGTGCTCGGCGGTGTCATCGAGGCGGCGATCAACCAGTGCACGACGCAGATGGCTCAGCGGATGCGTGAACTGGGCGTCGAGAACAAGGTCATGCAGCGCCCCAACGGATCCCACTCGTGGCAGTACTGGAACAAGGATCTGCACGACACCTGGCCGATGATCGCGGCCGACCTCGCCCGCAAGTAGCTCGGCCGCGCGGCGACCGGGCGGCGCAACCACCCGACCCGCGCACGGTGAATGTGTTCGGCCGCGCGGCGAGCGGTCGGCCCGACCACCCGACCGCGCACAGTGAACGTGTTCGCCCGCACAGTGAACGGTCGTGGACGCCCAGTGGACGGATGCTGCCGCCCGGTCGACGGATCCTGCCGTCCGGTCGACGACGCGCGTGCCGACCTCGCCGGCCGGCCCGGCGTAGATCGCGTGCGTCAGTTCACGCGGTCCTTGAGGAGCAGCCGGACGGTGAGTTCGAGACGGTTCGTGACGTCGGTTGCCGATGCCCGGCGGGTCAGCCATTGGACGAGATTCGACATCCACACGTCGGACAGCACCCGCGCGATCGCCAGGTCTTCGTCGGACGGCGCGCCCTCGTCGACGATCGCGCCCGCGAACAGCCGGTCGATGATGCCGGCGACCTGATCGACCTCTGCGGTGGCCGATGCGTCGGCGAACATGAACGCACGAGTCATGGCCTCGGTGAGCAGCGGGTCGCGCTGCATCGCGAAGGTGATCATGTCCAGCACGTGCCGCAGTCGCTCGATGGCGTTGTCGCCCTGCAGTTGTGACCGGTCTACCCGGGATTCGACGCGCTCGAACTCGCGGGCGAGCGCGGTCACCAGCAGGTGCACCTTCGACGGAAAGTAGCGGTAGAGGGTGCCGACCGCTACGTCGGCCTTGTCGGCAACGGTGCGCATCTGCACGGCGTCATAGCCGCCCTTCGACGCGAGCGCGAGGGTCGCGTCCAGGATGCGGCGGCGACGATCGCGCTGTGCGGCCGAACCCGTCTCGGCGCCCGATGCGGCGGCCGGCTCGGCGGTCGCCGCACCGGCGCCGGCATCAGAACTGGCGATGTCGGCCTCGTCGGCGGTGCCGACGGCGTTATTAGATGCGGACCGGGCCATGTGCTCGCGACATCCTCACTCGGGTCGTGTTGACGGGGGGTGGCTTGTAGATTACTCATGAATATTAGAACAGGTTCTATTTCCCGGTCACAACTCGACATCCCCGAGGATTCCCGTGAGTCTCGCCACGTCCGCAGAGCAGCTCGCCGTGTGCGATGCGATCACCGCCTGGGCCGCCCGCCATCACACCACCGAGCTGGTGCGCGCCGACCTCGACAAGCCACGTGACCAGTGGTGCGAGCTCTACGGCGGACTCGCCGACCTCGGCGTGTTCGCCGCCGCGCTACCGGAATCGGCGGGTGGACTCGGCGGGAGCGTCGCCGACGTCGCCGCGATGCTCGACGCCTGCGGGTACGCGCTGGTCCCGGGGCCCGTCGGTGCAACCGTGACGGCGACGATCGCACTCGCCGCGTCCGGCCATCCGCGGGCCGGTGAGCTTGTCGAACTACTGGCCGACGGACAGCGACCGGCCGTCGTGCCCGCCGCCGCGTGGGCCGACGGACCCGCCCCGGTGCTGCGGGATGGGCGCCTGGACCTCGGCATGGTCGCGGGCTGCGTGGACGACGCGGTGATCCTCACGCCGGTGGCGATCGACGACGGCGCGGCGCGGTGGTCGGTCGTCGCGCCCGGTACGGGTGTGCGGAACACGGTGCCGGAGAACGTGATCGACGGCACCGCCGGTGCCGGTGTAGCCAGGGTGACGATCACCGACCTCACGGCCGCCGACCTCGTCGACGTCGGGAACGACGCCCTGATCCGCGGTCTACTGTCGGCGACCCTGGCCGCCTACCAGGCCGGCGTCGCCCGCTGGTGCCTGGACACCGCCGTCGCCTACGCCGCGACCCGCACCCAGTTCGGGGCGCCGATCGGATCGTTCCAGGCGATCAAACACCTCTGTGCCGACATGCTGTGCCGTAGCGAGCAACTCACCGCCGCCGCATGGGACGTCGCACTGGCCACCGACGACGTACTCGGCGCTGCCGAATCATCGTCCGCCACCGAGCAACTCGCACTGTCCCGGCTGGCCGCCGACATTGCCGTCGCCGACCTCGCGGTGCCGGTCGCCGAGGACTGTATCCAGATCCTGGGCGGCATCGGTTTCACCTTCGAACACGACGCCCACCTCTATCTCCGGTCTGCGCTAGCCGCGCGGATCGTCCTCGGGCACGCCGGACGCCAGCGTGCCGCGCTCGCCCGGCTCGGGCTGGCGGGCGCCCGCCGCCGCTTCGAGATCGACCTGTCGGCGGCCGAACACCGGCGCACCGAGGTCCGTGCCGCGATCGCCGACATCGCGGCCGCGCCGGACGGCGACGAGCGGCGCCGGCGCCTCGCCCGATCGGGATACCTTGCGCCGCACTGGCCCGCGCCGTACGGCCTCGCGGCGGACCCGGCCCTGCAACTGCTGATCGATGTCGAACTCGACCGCGCCGGTATCGACCGTCCCGACCTGGTGATCGGGGCCTGGGCGATCCCGACGATCCTCGCGCACGGCACCGCCGAGCAGCGTGACCGCTTCGTGTTGCCGACCCTCGACGGCGACATCGTCTGGTGTCAACTGTTCAGCGAACCGGAGGCCGGTTCCGACCTCGCATCGCTGCGCACCCGGGCGATCCGGGTCGACGGCGGCTGGCGACTGACCGGGCAGAAGATCTGGACGTCGCAGGCGCACAACGCGCAATGGGGTATCTGCCTGGCGCGCACCGACTCCGACGCCCCGAAACACCGGGGCATTACCTATTTCCTGGTCGACATGGCCGCCGGCGGTATCGACATCCGGCCGCTGCGTGAACTGACCGGCCGGGCCAACTTCAACGAGGTCTTTCTCGACGACGTCTTCGTCCCCGACGACCAGGTCGTCGGCGAGGTCAACGGCGGCTGGCGGTTGGCGCGGACCACTCTCGCCAACGAGCGCGTCGCCATGGGCGGCACCGGCCTCGGCAAGGAGATGGACACGCTGCTGCGCGAGGTCGCGCAGCTGACCGCCGAGCCGACGACCGCGCAGATCGAGCGCCTGGGCACCCTCGTCGCCGATGCCCATCTCGGCCGGGTCCTCGACGCCCGCGCGGTGACCCAGCGCCTCGCCGGACACGACCCGGGCGCGTTGTCCAGTGTGCGCAAGCTCATCGGAGTCGCCCACCGGCAGTCCGTGCCCGACCTCGCGCTGGAACTTCTCGGCCCTGACGCGCTCGCCGCGGGGGAGGCGGCCGACCTGGTGCTGCAGAACCGCTGCCTGTCGATCGCCGGCGGAACCACTCAGATTCTGCGCACCGCCGCCGCGGAACGGATTCTCGGTCTGCCCCGCGCGTAGAGCGGCCCCGGAACCGAAACCCGCAGTTCACGCCGAAATCGAGTCACGATACCGGCGCATCTGATACAACTAGAACAAGTTCTAATTCTGTCCGTTCGATGAGCGAGGAGGACGTGGTGGATTTCGCGCCCGACGCCACCGCGGCCGCGGTGGCCGACGCCGCCGAGGAGGTGTTCGTCCGGCACCGGCCGGACTGGACCGACAGGTTCGGTGCCAAGCCCGGTTTCGACGCACCGCTGTGGCGGGCGATCGCCGATGCGGGGCTCACCGCGCTGCCGCTGCCGACGGTGCACGATGGCGACGACGTCGACGCGGGTGCGATCCTGCCGCTGCTTCGCCGCATGGGTCGCTCCGCCGCGGTCACGCCCGCGCTGGGCGCCCTGACGTCCGCGCTCACTCTGCGTCACGCCGACCCGGACGCGGCCGCCGACGGGCCGCGCGCCCGGTGGACGGCGAGCCTCACCGGAGCTGGCTGGCACGCCGTCGCGCTCGGCGAGCCCGGCGAGGCGCTCACCGCAACCCCGCAGACCACGGTCCGCGACGGGCGCCTCACCGGTGTCAAGACCGGCGTGCTGCACGCCGACGGTGCGGGCGCGCTCATCGTCGCCGCCGACGCGGGTGCCGTCCTGGTGCGGCCGGACGCACCCGGCGTCTCGATGGAGCGCACACCGACGTCCAGCGGCTGGGCCGAATACACCGTACGGTTCGCCGGTGTGGAGGTGGACGAGGCCGACATCCTCACCGGCGAACGGGATTTCCTGCGTGACGTCTACCGGCTTGTGCTGTGTGCCTATGCCGACGGGCTCGTCGCGGGCGCCACGCGGTTGACCGCCGACCACGTGTCGAACCGCAATCAGTTCGGCAAACCCATCGCCCTGTTCCAGGCCGTCGGTCAGCAACTCGCCGACGTCTACGTCACCGCCCGGGCACTGGATCTGGCGACCACTGCCGCCGGATGGCGACTGTCCGAGGGCCTCGACGCGAGCGAGGATCTCGGCATCGGCACCTACTGGCTGGCCGCCGAGATTCCCGCGACGCTACGCACCATGACGCATCTGCACGGCGGTGTCGGGGTCGACATCACCTACCCGCTGCACCGCTACTTCTCCGTCGCCAAAGACCTTGCGCGCCTGGCCGGCGGGTCGCACGCGCGCCTGGACGAACTGGCCGACCGGGCGGACAGCGCGGACCACGCCGCCTCCGATACCGACACCAGTAGGGAGCTGATGGCCGGTGTTCGTTGATCTCACCGCCGACCAGCGTGCTCTGCGCGCGGAGCTGCGCGACTACTTCGCCGGCGTGATGGATGCCGACGACGTCGCGGCGATGCGCACCGAACGGCACGGGCCCGCCTACCGTCGCATCGTGCGACGCCTGGGCCGCGACGGCTGGCTCGGGGTCGGCTGGCCGACGAAGTACGGCGGCAAGGGATTCGGCGAGATCGAACAGCAGATCTTCACCAACGAGGCGGTCCGCGCCGACGTGCCGCTGCCGGCGGTGACGCTGCAGACGGTCGGCCCGACCTTGCAGGTGCATGGCACGCCGGAGCAGAAGGAGCGGTTCCTACCCAAAATACTCTCGGGCGAAGTGCATTTCGCAATCGGGTACACCGAGCCCGAGGCGGGCACCGACCTCGCCTCGCTCACCACCACCGCGGTTCGCGACGGCGACCACTATGTCGTCAACGGCCAGAAGATCTTCACCACCGGCGGCCACGACGCGGACTATGTCTGGCTGGCCTGCCGCACCGACCTGGATGCCCCCAAGCACAAGGGCATCTCGATCCTCATCGTCGACACCTCCGATCCCGGCTACAGCTGGACCCCGATCATCACCGCGGACGGCGCCCACCACGTCAACGCGACCTACTACAGCGACGTGCGCGTGCCGGTGTCGATGCGCGTGGGCGAGGAGGGCGACGGCTGGAAGCTCATCACGACCCAGCTCAACCACGAACGGGTGATGCTCGGGCCCGCGGGGCGCATCGAGGGCATCGCCGCACGGGTACGTCGCTGGGCGGCGTCGCCGGGGCCCGACGGCACGCCCATCGCCAAACAGCCGGACGTGCGGCGCACGCTGGCCCTGATCGACGCCTACGCACGGCTCAACGAGTTGCTGAACTGGCAGGTCGCCGCCACCGGCGAGGCCATTTCGATGGCGGACGCGGCCGCCACCAAAGTCTTTGCCACCGAACGTATTCAGGTGATCGGCCGGATGGTCGACGAGATCGTCGGCCGCTACGGCGATCCCACCGACCCGGCGACCGCCGAACTCGTCGACTGGCTCGACATCCAGGAGAAGCGCAACGTGGTGATCACCTTCGGCGGCGGCGTCAACGAGGTCATGCGGGACATGATCGCCACCGCCGGACTGGGACTGCCGAGGGCCAAGCGGTGACCGCGACCTCCGACACCCGTGCCGACCGGATTCGTGCGGCGGTCGCCCGGATCCAGGCCGACGGCGCCAGTGCATCGGTCACCGGCCGCGATCCCATCAATCAGCCGATGATCCACAACTGGGTCGAAGCGATGGGTGATGCCAACCCGATCTACGTCGATGCCGACGCAGCCCGCGCCGCGGGCCACCCCGGGATTGTCGCCCCGCCGGCCATGGCCCAGGTGTGGACCATGCGGGGCCTGCACGGTGAACGTTCCACCGACGACCCGCTCAGCCGCGCCATGGCGATCTTCGACGATGCCGGGTATACATCGGTCGTCGCCACCAACTGCGACACCACCTATCACCGCTACGCACAGGTCGGCGAAGAGGTCGGACTGTCGGCGGAGCTGGTCGACATCGTCGGCCCGAAGAACACCGCGCTCGGCGAGGGCTGGTTCTTCACCACGCGCAACGTGTGGACCGTCGGCGACGAGGTGATCGCCGAGATGGACTTCCGCATCCTGAAGTTTCGCCCGGCGGATTCGTCGTCCGACGGTGACGGCGAGGCGGGCGCCGACCCGGGGACGGTGCCCGACGATCTCGATCCGGCGCGGATGCTGCGGCCGTCCGCCTCGCGGGACACCCAGTTCTTCTGGGACGGTGTCGCCGCACACGAGCTGCGCGTCCAGGAACTCCCGGACGGGACGCTGTGTCACCCGCCGGTGCCGGCCACCTGGACCGAGCGCGACGCCGACGGCCGGTTCGCCGACACCGGCTACCGCGTCGCCGCGGGGACCGGGACGGTGTACAGCTACGTCGTGCACCACGCGCCGCAGGTGCCCGGCCGGTCGCTGCCCTTCGTCGTCGCGCTCGTCGAACTCGACCGTGATGCCGACGGACAACCGTTGGGCGGCAGCGTGCGCATGCTCGGCGAGTTGCGCGACGTCGACCCGACCGACGTGCGGATCGGCATGCCGGTGCGCGCGACGTTCCTCGATTTCCCGGCCAACTCAGACAGCGGCGCCGACGCGTGGGCGCTGTATGCCTGGCAGCCGGCGATCCCCGATACCGGGGGCGGTGTCGGAGCAGCCAATGCCTGGCAGCCGGCGACCCCCGATACCGGGGGCACCACCTCGGACAAGACCACCACCACCGACGGGAGCCGAGCATGACCGACCTCGCGACCGCCGCACCGACCGCCGTCCGGGTGGGCGACACGCTCCCGCCGCTGACCATCGAGGCGACCCCGACGTTCGTCGTCGCCTCCGCGTTGGCGACGCGTGACTTCCAGGACGTCCATCACGACCGGGATCTGGCACAGGCCAAGGGCTCCAAGGACATCTTCGTCAACATTCTCACCGACAACGGACTCGTCGAACGCTTCGTCACCGACTGGTCCGGCCCCGCAGCCCGGATCCGCTCCATCGCACTCAAACTCGGTGTCCCGTGGTACGCCTACGACACCGTGACTTTCACCGGCGAGGTCACCGACGTCACGGGGGAGGGGTTGGTCACCGTCGCCGTCACCGGCACCAATTCGCTCGGCAAGCACGTGATCTCGACGGTCACCCTGACCCTGGCGGCGGACACCGGGGAGGCACCACGATGACCTCGCCCCTCTCTGGTGCGGCGGCCATCGCGGGCATCGGCGCCACCGACTTCTCCAAGAACTCCGGCCGCAGCGAACTCCGGCTGGCCGCCGAGGCTGTCGCTGCCGCGATCGCCGACGCCGGGCTCACGCCGGCCGACGTCGACGGCCTGGTGTCGTTCACCATGGACACCAACAGCGAGATCGCCGTGGCCCGCGCCGCGGGCATCGACGACCTGACCTTCTTTTCCCGCATCCACTATGGCGGCGGGGCCGCCTGCGCCACCGTGCAACAGGCCGCGATGGCCGTCGCCACCGGGGTCGCCGACGTCGTCGTCGCCTACCGCGCCTTCAACGAGCGATCCGGACTTCGCTTCGGACAGGTGAATTCGGCGGTGGCCGCGCAGGAGAACTCGTCCGGCACCGACAACGCGTTCAGCTATCCGCACGGTCTGTCCACGCCGGCCGCCTTCGTCGCCATGATCGCGCAGCGCTACATGCACGACTACGGCGCCACGAGTGAGGATTTCGGCCGGATCGCGGTCGTCGACCGCAAGCACGCCGCGGTCAATCCGGACGCATTCTTCTACGGCAAGCCGATCACGCTGGCCGATCACCAGGCGTCGCGCTATATCGCCGAACCCCTGCACCTGCTGGATTGCTGTCAGGAGTCCGACGGTGGCGTCGCCATCGTCGTCGTCTCCGCCGAGCGGGCCCGGGACCTGCCGCATCCGCCGGCGGTCATCAGCGCGGCGGCCTCCGGGAGCGCCGCCGACCAGTTCATCATGACCAGCTACTACCGCGACGACCTCGCCGCACTCCCGGAGATGGGTCTGGTCGGCCGGCAGCTCTGGGAGCAGAGCGGCCTGCGTCCCGACGACATCGACGTCGGCATCCTCTACGACCACTTCACCCCGTACACCCTGCTGCAGTTGGAAGAACTGGGCTTCTGCGGGCGTGGTGAGGCGGCCGAGTTCGTCCGCGAACCCGGCGCACTGGAAGTCGGCGGCCGGCTGCCGCTGAACACCCACGGCGGTCAACTCGGCGAGGCGTACATCCACGGGATGAACGGCATCGCCGAAGGTGTGCGGCAACTACGCGGCGCCTCGGTCAACCCCGTCCCGGACGCCGCACGGGTGCTGGTCACCGCGGGCACCGGGGTACCCACCAGCGGGCTGATCCTCACCGCCGCATGATCGCCGGACCCGCCACTACGACCACCGACCTCGACAAGGAGACTCGAGAGACCATGAAGTTCAACCTCGCCGACGTGTTCGAGACGGTCGTCGACTCGGTACCGGAGCGGATCGCGCTCAGCTACGGCGGCCGTCAGATCGGCTACGCCGAACTCGACCGGCTGGCCAATCGCACCGCACACCTGTTCGCCGCCAACGGAATCGGCGCCGCCGATCACGTGTCACTGTTCCTGAAGAACAGCGTCGAGCACGTGACCGGGCTGCTCGGGTTGCTGAAGATCCGTGCGGTTCCGGTCAACGTCAACTACCGCTACACCAACGCCGAACTGCGCTACATCTTCGACAACTCCGACTCTGTCGCCATTGTCGTCGAGCTTCCCGAACACCAGCGCAGCGTCGCCGACCTGCTGCCCGAATTACCGCTGGTGCGAACGGCCTTCGTCATCGGTGTGGTCACCGATGAACTGCGCAGCGCGGTGAGCGCGCTGCCGGATGGGCGCACCGTCGCCATCGTGGAGTTCGCCGACGAGGCCGCTCAGCCCGAGGACCGCGACTTCGAACCACGCACCGGTGACGAGCTGTACCTGCTCTATACCGGTGGCACCACGGGCTATCCCAAGGGGGTGATGTGGCGGCACGACGACTTCTTCCGCAAGCCGATCTCGGGCGGCAACCCGTACGGCGAGGCGCGCCGAGATCTCGCCGAAATCGGCTCGGCTGTCAAGGATTTCCCGTCGCTGGCATTCGTCCTCGCCGCGCCGCTGATGCACGGTGCGGCGTCGTATTCGCTGTTCACGTTCCTCACCCTGGGCGGCCGGCTGGTCCTGATGCGCGACTTCGACGCGGCCGAGATCGTCAGCGGCATCGAAACAGAGAAGGTGCAGATCATCCTCATCGTCGGTGATGCGATGGGGATGCCGCTGGTGGCCGAGCTGGAACGGCGGCAGGGTGAGGTCGACCTGTCGTCGCTGTTCTCCATCACCTCCGGCGGGGCCATCTGGTCTCAGCACGTGCGCGACCGGATGCGGGCCGTGAAGCCGGATCTGATGCTGCGGGACAACTTCGGTGCCTCGGAGTCGGGTAACGACGGCGAGATCGTCATGGGCGAGGACGGCAACCTCCGGGTGCCGCCCAGCGAGAAGATGATGGTCGTCGACGAACGACGCGAACCGATCACTCCGGGTTCCGGCGAGGTCGGCTACATCGCCCGGATCGGCAACGTCCCCCTCGGCTACTACAAGGACGAGGAGAAGTCGGCCCGCACCTTCCCGACACTGCCGGACGGCCGCCGCATCTCCATCCTCGGCGACATGGGCACCGTGGAGGAGGACGGCACCATCGTCTTCCTCGGCCGCGGCTCCCAATGCATCAACACCGGCGGCGAGAAGGTCTTCGCCGAGGAGGTGGAGGCGGTACTGCATGGTCATCCCGCCGTCGCCGACGCACTGGTCGTGCCGGTGCCGGACGAGCGCTACGGCCAGCAGGTCGCGGCGGTTGTCGCCCTCACGCCGGACGCGGCCGCGCCTACTCTGGACGAGTTGCAGACGTACGCGCGAGAGTCGTTGGCCGGCTACAAGGTTCCACGCACCGTAGTCTTCGTCGACGAGGTGCGCCGCACGCCGGCGGGCAAGGCGGACTACCGCTGGGCGAAGGCCGCGGCAGCCGAAGTCGGCACCGGCCAAGCGGCCACCGGCGCGGGCGCATCCGCCTGACGTCTCCTCACAGCAACCGGACGCCGACCCACAGTGCGGCGACCGCCGCGATCAGCGTCGGCGGCACCGTGCATAGGCCCAGGGCGACGAACTCGCGCGCCGACGGACGAACGCCCGCGCGGCGCATGGCGTCGCGCCACAACAGATTGGCCAGCGACCCGAAGTAGGTGAGATTCGGGCCGATGTTGACCCCTAGCAGCACCGCTAACACGAGCGCCGGCTGATGGGCGACGAGCGGGACCAACAGCAGCGTGGCCGGCAGGTTGTTCAGCACATTCGCCACGAGCGCGGCCAGCACCGCGATCGCCAACAGGGCAACAAAGCCGTCGTCGGCGGGCACGAGATCGCCGATCCACTCGCCGATGAGGCCCTCGCGCACCGGCAAGACGATGACGCCGAGCGCCGCGACGAAGGCCAGGAATCCGAGATCGGCGGCGCGGACGGCGCGCCGCAGCGTCGCCGCCGGGGCGCGGATCAGCAGCGGCATGCCCATCCCGACCGCGCCCGCGGCGGCGACTACAGCCAACGGGATCCGCAACGGTTCGGCGACGACGAAGCCGACCAGCAGGAGGCCCAGCATCACCAGCGTCGACCGGGGCGCGGCCGGGGTGGCGGCGTCCGCGCGTGCGCGGTCGGGTATACGGACCGTCGTGGCCGCCGACCGCCCGGCCGGGCCGGTACGTGCGGCGAGCCGTCCGGCGAAGAACCAGCGAAACACGATGTACTCCACCGCGATCGCCGCCAGCCACGGCGCCGCCATCACACCGGCGAACTGGAGAAAGCCAAGTCCGGTGGCGCCAAATGCCAGCAGGTTCGTCAGATTCGACACGGGCAGCAGGGTCGAGGCGCTGTTGGCCAGGTGCACGCTCGCGTAGCCGGCCGGCTCCGGCGGATCCCGCAGCCGCAGCGCGGTCGCCACCGCGACCGGGGTCAGCAGCACGATGGTCGTGTCGATGGACAAGACGGCGGTGGTCACCGCGGCGGCGACGAAGACCAGCCGCAGGAGTGCCGTGGGCGAGCCGCCACTCAGCCGGGCGAGAACCGCACCGATCCAGTCGAAGACGCCGCGCCGTGCGCACACGTCGGCGATCACCAGCATGGCGGCCAGGAAGCCGATTGTCGGTGCCATGAACGTGATCTCGTCCATCGCCAGCCGGATGCCGGCCAAGCCGGTCGCGATCAGCAGCAGCGCGGCGGGCACCGCCACCACGGCGGGTGGGACGCGATGGAGTGCGACGGTGACACCGATGACGACGAGCAGGATGACGACCGCCACGGCGGTACCCGCGAAGCTGTCGGCGGTGAGCACCGTGGCGAGCCTAGTCCAGCCGCTCCTCGCGCCGGTCGTGTGAGCCCAGCGGCTGCTCCGATATCGGCGACGCCTCGGCCGCGGACCCATCGACCACGGACGCATCGACCGCGGACGTCTCGACCGCGGACTCGGCCGGCGCGGGCTCGGCCGACGGTTCCGCCGACGGCTCGGTCACCCGACGTGGCGCTAGCCAGAACAGCACCGCCGCACTGACGATCAACACGCTGCCCAAGGTGATGTAGCCCTGATTCATCGGTCCGACGAAGGCGTCGCGCGCGCCCTCGGTGATGCGCTCCGCCAACGGAGCGGCCTGCCCCGACAGGCGTTCGGCGACCGCGATCGCCTCGGCCAGCGACCGTCGGATGGTCTCGGCGATCGTCGCGGCTTGATCGAGCACCGCTTGCCCTCCCGCGGTGTCCCCGGCCGCGATCCGCTGCTGCCCGGCGGCGGTCAACTGGTCGCGCGCCATCTCCGCGGTGGGCCCGATCCGCGCCGTATAGCCGGCCGCCATGATGCTGCCGGCCACCGCGATGCCGATTGCCGCACCCAGTTCGCGGGCGGTGTCGTTGACCGCCGATCCGACGCCCTGGTTGTCCAGCGGAGTATTGGACATGATCGCCGTGGTCGACGGTGCCGTCGCCAACCCGATACCGGCCGCGAAGATGCCGAGCTGCCAGGCGATTCCCCAGTACGACTCGTGCTCGGTCACGCCGAGGGCGACCGAGGCGATGCCGGCCAGCGCGATGCCTACGGTGAGCACGAACCGTAGGACGTGGAAGCGCACCGCCAGCCAGTTGCCGACGAGCGAGAACACGCCAACGCCGGCGACGAATGGCATCAACGCCCACGCCGACTGCAACGGGCTGTATCCGAATACCAGCTGTAACTGCTGCAGCAGCAAGAAGAACGCCCCGAACGACGCCAGGAACTGCATGGCGACCGACAGCGATCCGGCCGCGAACGCACGATTGGCGAACAGCCGAATGTCCAGCAGCGGCGAGCGGCGGCGAGCCTCGATGAGGCAGAACGCGACCGCGAGCAGTGCCCCGCCGACCAGACAGACCAGTACCAGCGGATCCGACCAGCCGCGCTGCGGCGCCTCCACCAGACCGAAGACGACGCCGGTCACCGCGAGGACACAGGCCACGCTGCCCGGGACGTCGAAGGGACCGGGATTGCGATCACGCGAGGTGCCGATCGTCAGGCACAGACCGGCCGCGACGACCGACGAGACGGCGAAGGTGATGAAGATCGAGTGCCAGCCGAAGAACTCGAGCAGCACGCCGGTGATGAGGAAGCCCGCGATGGCACCGGCACCCGCGATCGCCGCCCACACGCTGATGCCCAGTGCCCGTTTGTCTTCCGGTACACCGGAGGTGATCAGCGACAGCGTCGCCGGCATGATGAGCGCCGCGGCCGCGCCGGCCAGGGCGCGGGTGACGATGAGCTGCGTCGGGTCGGACACCCAGATCGCCGCCAGCGACGCCGCACCAAAGCACAGCAGACCGACGATCAGGACACCACGCCGCCCCAACCGGTCGCCGATCGCGCCCGCCGGCAGCAGCAGGGCGGCCAGCGCGAGCGTGTACCCGTCGACGATCCACGTCATCTGGGCCGAGGTGGCCCCGGTGTCGACCGCGATGTCGGGCAGTGCCGTGTTCAGTGCGGCCATCGCGGCGACGACCATGCTGACCGACAGACACGCGACCAGGATGAGCCAACCGGCCCGAAGGTCGTCTCGCGTCAGTGTCGGCAGGCGCATCGGATCGCCTCAGTTCCGCACCGGAGTATCGGGCCGTTGCCGAGTCGTGACGGCGACACGCGCGCCCGACACCCACACAACGTGTGCAACATGTGTCACATTTATCACTGCAGCAACAGACCCGGGGAGTGTGTCCCGACCGCGGAACGTGCACTTCTCGGACAACCGAAAGCGGGAGATCATGGCCTCACCCCAGGTCGCCTCGTCACGTTCGGCCGAACCGGGACAGGTGCGCGTCCACGTCTGGCGGGTGCTGTCGATGCTCGCGGCGCTGATCGCCGTCGTCGCCGGACTGCTCGTCATCCTCACCTCGGCCGCCTGAGTCCACGCCGCCCGGACGCCGTCACGGGTCAGCCCGCGTGCTTCTCGATCGCGCTGCCGACCCGCGGAAGCGCCGCGCTGACATAGCCTTTCGCCTTGCCGCGAAGTGATCCGTAGGCCTTGACCAGCGCCGGGCGCGCCGTCGACACCTGGTCGTCGGTGACCGCCAGCAGCGCCTCGCTCGCTGCGTCGGAGTCGGCGGCGAGGTGATCGCCGAACGCGACTCCCGCGGGCTTGCTGTCCCAGAACGGTTGCAGCGCCGTCAGGAAGTCCGGCAACAGCAGGTTGGTGGCAGACGTGACGACGCCCGGCTTGACCTTCTGCGCGGCCGCATAGGCGGTGCGTACTGCCGCACCCCCGAGTCCCTTCTGATCGGCCACTTCCGCGTCGATCACGGCCACTAGGTCGGCGACCGTGGCCTCCCGGTCGGTGGTGAGGATGGACTGCAGCGAATCGCTCACGTCGAACTCTCCCTTCGGGCGCCTGCATGGCCCGTGGCGGCGGATTGGTCGCCGCTGACCTTACTGGGGCGCACTCACCGCCGTGCCGTGTCGCCGCTGTGCGTCCTGCCACTGTGCTGTCGTGCCACGGTGCCGTCCGCAATCCGCAATGCCGCACCCGGATGTGGTGCCGTGTCACAACCGCGGGGCCGCGCGACGCTGGAGTCTCACCCGACGAGGCTGCACACCACATTGCCGAGTGCGGGTGCACCGCCCCGATCCGCGACCGATGCGGTGACCAGGAGTTGCTCACCGCCGTCGGCCGCCGGTTCGCGCCACACCGCGACATCGAGTGTTTCGCCCGGGAACACCACCCCGGCGAAGGAGGCCGAGTAGGCGGCGACCGCGTCGGTGTCGCCGTCCAGCACGTCGTCGACGAGTGCGCGGCACACCGCGCCGTAGGTGGACAGCCCGTGCAAGATCGGCCGGTCGAAGCCGGCCGCCGCGGCGAAGTCGGGGTCGGAATGCAGCGGGTTCCGGTCGCCGGACAGCCGGTACAGCAATGCCTGTTGCGGCAGCGTCGGCACCGAGATTCGCTGGTCCGGAACGCGATCCGGGTAGTCGACCCGAGCGGACGTGCCGCGGTCACCGCCGAAGCCGCCCTCCCCGCGAGCGAAGATCGACGAGCGTGCGGTCCACAGCGCCTCGCCGGACTCGTCGCGAGTCGTGGATTCCTGCACGATGACCGCGGCCGTGCCCTTGTCCTGCACCTCGGCGATTCGCGTCCGGGTCGTCGCTGTCCCCTCGGCCGGCAGTGGTCGGTGCACGACGACGCTCTGCGTCCCGTGGACCACCTTGGCGAGGTCGATGTCGACGCCCGGGAACGAGACCCGGGGCGGCTCGGTGGCGTGACACGTCGCGGCCACGGTGGCGAAGGTGGGCAGCACCTTCGGTGCGGTGTCGTCGACGTAGCGCAGGCCGGCACGGTCCATCGGGTCGGCAGCAGCCCCGACTCCAAGGTGATACAGCGCCACGTCGGACGGTGTCCAGGAGAAGGTGATCTCGGGCAGCTCGGCACCGACCGCGACGTCGGGATCGATCGGCACGGTCAGGCTCCGGTCGTCTGGGTGGTGGGCGCCGGCGTCGTCCCGGCGATCGGCGGGGCATCGGAGTGCGGTGTGCGCGCGGCGGCGTCGAGCGCCGCGAGATAGCCGAAGACGAGCGCGGGGCCGATCGTCGCTCCCGGTCCGGCATAGGTGTGACCCATCACCGGAGCGCTGGTGTTGCCCGCCGCGTACAGTCCGTCGATCACCGTGCCGTCTTCGCGCAGTGCCCGCCCGCTGGCATCGGTGTCGATACCACCCTTGGTTCCCAGATCGCCGGGCACCAGCCGAACCGCATAGAACGGTGGCTTACGGACCTGTCCCAGACTGGGATTGGGCTTGTTGGTGATGTCGCCGTAGTAATGGTCGTAGCCGCTCTCACCGCGATGGAAGTCCTCGTCGACGCCCGTGCGGGCGAATCCGTTGAACCGTGCGGTGGTGGCCGCGAGAGTGTCGGCCGGAACCCCGATTGCGCCGGCGAGTTCGTCGACGCTATCCGCTTTGACGACGACACCGGACTCGATCCACTTGCGCGGCAATGGCTGTCGCGCGGTGATGCCGGCGAAGATATAGCGGTTGCGGCAGGTCTGATCGAAGATCAGCCAGGCCGGTATGTTCTCACCCGGGCCCGTGCCGTGTCCGAACTCGCCGCCGTACATCCGGTGCACCGCTTCGACATAGGGCAGCGACTCGTTCATGAATCGCTCGCCGCGGTCGTTGACGATGAAACTGCCCGGCACCGATCGTTCGGACAGCGCGAACCACGGCCCGCGGGGGAGTGGGATGGTCGGTCCCCACCAGGCGTCCTCCATCAGCGAGACCCCGGCGCCTGCGGTGCGTGCGGCGGAGATACCGTCCCCGGTATTCGACGGCGCACCGGTGGTCCAGTCCGAACCGATCGGTGCGCGCTGGAACTCGCGGCGCATCTCGGCGTTGTGCTCGAATCCGCCGCAGCCCAGGATGACTCCGCGCCGGGCGCGCATCGTGACCGGCCGGCCGTCCCGCTCGGCGACGACGCCGGTCACCCGGCCGTCGTCGACGAGGAGCCCGGTCATCGGCGTCGACAGCAACACCGGTACGCCGAGGCCGCGCACGCCGAGCAGGAGTTCGCCGGCGAGCGCCGCGCCCATGCCGATCAGCTTCTTGCCGCGGGCCCGCGCCCAGAACAACCGCGCGGCGACCTTCGCCATCCGCAACGGCCCGCGCCAGTGCCGCAGGCCGGTATTCAGCCAGCGGTAGTCCGACTGCAGGACGACCATGTTCAGCGGTGCCTTGGTGTATTGCGGATGCAACGTCGCCAGGTCGTCGCCGAGGGCACGCGCGTCGAACGGCCGGGGTTCCACCGACCGGCCACCGAGGCGGCCGCCGGGCGCCTCGGGGTAGTAGTCCGAGTAGTTCTTGACCCATTCCAGATCGAGCGGCGCGAAGCGCATCAGGAAGTCCAGCGCCTCCGGCCCGCGGTCGATGTACGCGTCGATGCGGTCGGGACGGGCGTGCTCGCCGATGATCGCGTGTACGTACTCGCGGGCGAGCTCGGTGGTGTCGGTAACGCCGTCCCGGCGCAGTACCGAGTTGTTGGGAATCCATACGCCGCCACCGGACCGCGACGTCGAGCCACCCCAGTACGGCGACTTCTCGATCAGCACGGTGTCCAGACCACTGGCGGCGGCGGTGATCGCCGCTGCCATTCCGGCCGCCCCCGCTCCGACCACGATGACGTCGTGGATCTGCTCGGTCGCCGAGGCGTGAGGTGACACCGCGCCGGTCTGCTCGGGTCCGCCGGCGGGCGCTTCTGCGGCGCTCCGCGAATCCGTGACACCCCGCGCATCCGTCGCGCTGAGGTCGGATCGATCGATCGGCTCGGCCATGGGGCTCCCTTCACGCGCCGCGGTCGCATCGGCCGCGTCGAGGTCGTCATCTAGAATTAGAACACGTTGCAGAAACGTGGCGCCAGGTTCCCAGGCCAGGGCGGGTGCGCCGGACAAGGGCCTTGTCCAGCCAGCGGGACGGCGTATCCCGGGATGCGTTGGGATCGACAAGGATGGTGCAACATGTTCTAAAATAGAACATGTTCACTCCGCAATGGAGCGGCAGGACGGACGGCGAGCAAGGAGGTCAGGTGGCGGTCGACGAGACGGTTCGCGCGCAGATCGCGGACGACCTGTGGCGGGCCGAGCAGACGGCCACCGCCATCGACCCGCCGACCGCCGAGCATCCCGACCTCGACGTCGTCGACGCCTACGAGATCCAACTCATCAACATCCGACGTCGACAGGCGGCGGGTGCGACGATCGCCGGCCACAAGGTCGGCCTGGCCTCCGAAGCGATGCAGGCGATGATGGGCGTCGACGAGCCGGACTACGGGCACCTGCTGGACGAGATGCGGTACACCGAGTCGGTGCCGATCGACACGGCGACGTTGTGCTTTCCGCGGGTCGAGGTGGAGGTCGGCTTCATTCTCGGCGACGACCTACCCGGTGCTGGCTGCACGAATGCTGACGTCATCGACGCCGTCCAATGGGTGGTGCCGTCCATCGAACTCATCGACTCGCGCATCCGTGACTGGCGAATCACGCTGTGCGACACCATCGCCGACAACGCATCGTCGTGCGGATGGATTCTCGGCGAGCAACGGGTACCGATCGCCGACCTGGACACCGGCGACATCGACGCCACCCTGCATCGCAACGGCGAGGTGGTTGCGAAGGGCAATTCCGCAGCCGTGCTGGGGCATCCGCTGAACGCGGTCAGCTGGCTGGCGCGCAAGGTGGAAAGTTTCGGCGTGCGGCTGCGCAAGGGCGATGTGATCCTGCCCGGCACGGCCACCCGGGCCATCGACATCACGCCCGGCGACCGGTTCCTCGCCGAGTTCGCCGGGCTCGGCCAGGTGCGGCTCGACTTCACCTGACCGGCAACGAGATAACCCGTTCAGCCGGAAGTCAACACGTCAACCCCTAGGAGGAGCAGGTGGCAGCGACGCTGACCGCGGCGATCGTCGGGTCGGGCAATATCGGCACCGACCTGATGTACAAGCTCGAACGTTCCACGGTGATCGAACCGCGTTGGATGGTCGGCATCGATCCGGACTCCGAGGGGATGAAGCGCGCCGCCGACCATGGACTGATCACGATGAGCGGCGGCGCGGACGAACTGCTCGGGTCCAGTGACACACCGGATTTGATCTTCGAGGCGACGTCGGCATCGGTGCACCGTGCCTACGCGCCGAAGTACGCGGCGGCCGGTATCACCGCCGTGGATCTGACGCCCGCGGCGGTCGGGCCGGCGGTGGTGCCGCCGGCCAATCTGCGTGAGCACCTCGACGCACCGAATACGAATATGATCACCTGCGGTGGTCAGGCGACGATCCCGATGGTGCACGCGGTGTCGTCGGTGGTCCCGGTGGCCTATGCCGAGATCGTCGCGTCCGTCGCATCGGTCTCCGCGGGTCCCGGTACCCGCGCGAATATCGACGAGTTCACCCGCACCACTGCCCGCGGTATCGAGACCATCGGCGGTGCCGACCGCGGCAAGGCCATCATCATCCTGAATCCGGCCGATCCGCCGATGATCATGCGGGACACCATCTTCTGTGCCATTCCCGAGGACGCGGACACCGACGCGGTCGCGGCGGCGATCCATCGTCGGGAAACCGAGATCCAGGAGTACGTGCCCGGATACCGGCTGCTGCAGGACCCGCAGTTCGACCCGCCGAGCGTGATCAACGGCGGACATGCGCGCGTGTCGATCTTCGTCGAGGTCGAAGGCGCCGGTGACTTCCTGCCGCCGTATGCGGGCAACCTCGACATCATGACCGCCGCGGCAACCAAGGTCGGCGAGGAAATCGCCAAGCAACAGATGGGGGTTCCGGCATGAACACCGATGCGACCGGCAGGTCGAGCCGAGACGCCGAGCTGATGGCCTCGGCGCGCGCGTACTCCGACACCCTCGATATCCGGATTACCGATTCGTCGTTGCGGGACGGTTCACACCACAAGCGGCACCAGTTCACCGAGGACGAGGTACGAGCGATCGTCGGCGCTCTCGACGCCGCGGGGGTGCCGGTGATCGAGGTGACCCACGGCGACGGGTTGGGTGGCTCGTCGTTCAACTACGGATTCTCCAAAACGCCTGAGCAGCAGTTGATCGCGGCCGCCGCGGAGACAGCGACCCGGGCCAAGATCGCGTTCCTGATGCTGCCCGGGCTGGGCACCACCGACGACATTCGGGCCGCGCGGGACAACGGCGGCCAGATCTGCCGGATCGCGACGCACTGCACCGAGGCCGATGTGTCGATCCAGCATTTCGGTCTGGCTCGCGATCTCGGGCTCGAGACGGTCGGGTTCCTGATGATGAGCCATTCGCAGCCGCCGGAGGTGCTGGCGCGGCAGGCCCGGATCATGGCCGACGCCGGCTGCCAATGTGTGTATGTGGTGGATTCGGCCGGGGCGCTGGTGCTCGAGCAGGTCACCGACCGGGTGGCCGCGTTGCGGGCCGAACTCGGCGACGACGCCCAGATCGGCTTCCACGGACACGAGAATCTCGATATCGCGGTGGCGAATTCGATCAACGCGGTGCGCGCGGGCGCGCAGCAGATCGACGGCTCGATCCGCCGGTTCGGCGCCGGTGCGGGCAACACACCGACTGAGGCATTCGTCGGTGTCTGCGACAAGCTCGGCATCCGCACCGGCATCGACTTCATGGCGATCGCCGACGCCGCGCAAGATGTGGTGCGGCCGGTGATGCCCAGCGAATGCCTCGTCGATCGCGCGTCGATGATGATGGGCTATGCCGGGTGCTACAGCTCGTTCCTGAAGCACGCGGAGAATCAGGCCGAACGCTACGGCGTTGCCGCCGCCGACATTCTCATCGAAGCGGGCAACCGCAAACTCGTCGGCGGCCAGGAGGACCAGCTCATCGATATCGCGCTGGAACTGCGCAAGAAGCAGGACGCCAACGCCGGAGTGTGAGGCTGTCCAGGTCGGACAGACGCGGACGGGGTCCAGCGGACGCGGCGGGGTAGGGGTGACTCGGCAGGGTAGGGACGACTCAGTTAGGCGTGCCCGGTCGGCTATACGGCACTGCGTTTACCTGCAGGGTCCGCGTTTGGCTGGAATGGTTCGCGTGAGTCGCCCGAGTCCGCGTCTGCCCTCGGGGTTGCGCGTCGCCGAAGGCCGACTGGGGCGGGCCAACGGTCCGACCCGCCCCGTGGCCGCGGGTTACATGCCTTCCGGCGGATGGCCGAGACAGATCTGCGCGCCGAACGGATCGCTGATAGCGGCGAGCACGCCGTATGGGGTCTCCTCGGCGTTCATCACGACCGTGCCGCCGTAGCCCTGGATCTTCGACACGGTCTCCGCGACGTCGTCCACGTAGACGTACACCTGCCAGAACGACGGCACCTCCGGCGGAAACACCTTGGTGGAGTCCATGATTCCGGCGTAGGCGGTATCGCCCCAGAACAGCTGTGCGTAGCGTTCCGGGCCGGTCGACTCGGGGGAGCCGCCGGTGCCGATCTCGACCGGGCGCACTCCGTCGACCTCGGTGTAGAAGGCCACCGACTTGTCGTAATCCTTGCTCTGGCATTCGAACCAGTACGGCGCGCCGTGTACTCCCCACTCACCGAAACCGGAGTGCTGATTGGGTTGCCAGAAGCCGATGATCGCGCCCGCCGAGTCGATGCCGATGAGCATGGTCCCCTCGTCGCCGACCGTCATCGGGGGCACCATCACCGACCCGCCGGCGCTCGCGATGTCCTCGGCGGTGCGGTTCACATCGTCGGTGCGCAGGTAGACCGACCACACATCGCGGGCACCGGTGCCGGCGTTCTGCGGGCTCAGTCCTGCCACTCGCCGACCGTGCAACGTGAAGTTCTGGTATCCACCGAACTCCTCGTTCGGCGGCGCCTCGACGTCCCAGCCGAAGATCGTGTGATAGAAACCGGCGGCAACCTCCGGGTTGCTGCTCATCAGGTCGAACCACAGCGGGGCGCCCACCGGGGCGGAGTACTCGGACATGAAGGATCCTCTCGACGTTCGATTCGGTCACGGATGGATACCTGCACACTTCTCGACTGCCGGTGCCTGCGATTCTCATCGCTGCCGCCGACATCCGTGCCCGAACCGCCGAATTGTCGATCCGTGGCACGCTGGAGATGTGACCGACGCCGACCACACCGCACCGGAACAGGCCGCAGTAGGCGCCGCCGAACCCGCCGACGTCGTCGCGCCGGCGCGGGTCGTGTCGGTGCTGATGATCGTCGCCGGTCTCGCGATCGCGGGCTTCAGCCTCGCCCCGTGGGGAGTCACCCACGAAGGGGTGCAGCCGTCGGTGACCGGTCTCGGCGGCGTGCGTGTACCCGGAGCCACCGCCGAGGATGTCGCCTTCCTCACCGACCACACCCAGCGACCGGGCATGATGCTGCTGGCCATCGGGGCGGCGACCATCGTGCTGGCGGCGCTGGCCACCTGGCGCCCGACGCTGCGGCTCGCCGCCGCCGGGTGGTCCATCATTGCCGGATTGGTGACGATCGGATGGTCGATCGCGGTCCTTTCAGCGCCCGAGCACCGGCTTTTCGACAAGCAGGTCACCGACACACTGGACGCCGGACCATCGGTGCTGCAACCGGGTTGGGGATTGCTCGCCGAGATCGTCACCGGTGCGGTACTCGTGGGACTTGGCGGCATCCAGGCCGCGCTGCTGTGGCTGGCTCGCGGCCGAGGCGGAGCGTCGGCGCCGGCGCAATCCCGCGCGTGACGCCGGGCACGCGGAGCGTGCGGTCCGGCGTCGGGAGCTCGTCCCGTCGATCGGGGTGTCGTTGAACGTCGCTGGTTTCGATACGCGGCTCGTGCCTCGCCGCTACTCAACCAGCGGGTGGCGGGCAGGCGCAGTCGCCTCGCTGGACGTTCGGTAGTCCCGCTGGTTGAGTAGGCGGGGAGCGTAGCGAGTCGCCGTATCGAAACCAGCGCCCCTCTGCATGGGATAACCGCAGATGTAGTGATAGGTAACGGAATCGGTGACCTATCACTACATCGTGTGCTGCGGGCCGAAACCGGCGCGACCGTGCTTCTGTCGATCGGGTCTACCGCGTGCTGACGACGCTCCCGATGGTGGCTACGCAGACGCTCGGCGACCCGTCCGACAGCGCGAACGGCTGCCCGATGGTCACCACCGACAGCGATCCCGGAGCCGCCCACCGGCCGCTCGCCGGGAACACGGTGGCGTACAGCTGCGAGGGGACACAACCCGTGGTCACCCGATGCTCGCCGGTGCCGCCGGAGCAGTACGACGCGGCCGCGACGACGACACTGCCGGAGACACATCCGGTGGGCGCCGCTGCGGCTTCACCCGCGCCACCGATCATCAGGGTGGCGGCTCCGCCCGCGGCGATCGCCGCGGCCGCCAGGACGGCCGCGGGTCGCGATCCGCGCCGCGACCGCGACTCGGATCCGTTTCGGGTGCTGCGGCGCATCGTGTACCTCCGGTGATTCGGGATCCGACCGGTCACCAGTATCCGTCGGGATCGGAATCCGGTGACCGGCTTGGAATAATACCTTCCGCGACACCGTGATCGATGCTGGCCGACAGTCGTGGGCAGGTCGGCATCATCGCGGCGTTGCCGCCGTTGGCCCGGACGCGTGCCAGCTCGACGCAGCGGGCGATCGCATCGGCATTCCACTGGACACTGGTGTGGTAGTCGCTGGTCTTCTTCACCAACACACTGGCGTGGCACGTTCGGCAGTCGAGCGGTGTCATCCCGCCGCGCAGGTAGTGTTCCCGGTCGCGTTCGGTCGCGCGGTGCACCGCGGCACGCCGAGCGGGATCCGCCCCGAAATCCGGGGCCTTCGCCCAGTGCGCCGCGCCGGGGCTGTCGGCGGCCCGGGTCATCGGCTCAGACCCGGCTCGCGGTGTCGTCGGCGGACTCCGCGTCCGCGGTGGCCGTTTCCGCCTCCGCGGCTGCCGCTTCTTTACGCCGAAGATTCTCCGCGACCTCGATATTCCAGTTCTCCAGCGCCTTCGACGTGTCGATCTCGTACTCGAACCGCTGGGTCATCTCGTCGGTGACGTCGGCGACGTCGACGTAGAACTGTTCGTACCAGCGGCGCAACTGGTACACCGGGCCGTCCTCCTCGACCAGTAGCGGATTGTCGATGCGCGTCTTGCCTTTCCAGATCTCGACGTCCTGCAGGAATCCGACCTCGATACCGCCGGCGATCTTCCTCGCCATCTTTGTGCCCTGCTCGGGGGTCAAACCGTCGGGGATCTTTGCCATCACCCCGTACATGAGCACGAACGAATTGGCGTCGATCGGGTAGTGACAGTTGGTCAGGATGGTCTCGATGGCGTACCCGCCGTAGTACTGCACCATCGGATTCAGCATGTACGACGGGCCGTAGTAGGCGGCGATCGATTCCAGCCGCGTATCGCCATAGGCGGTGCCGCCGAGATCGACGTCGGGGCGGCCGTGTGAATTCATGTACTGCGCCGCCGTCTGCCCCTCGAAGACATTCTTGAAGTAGTCGGGCAGCGCGTAGTGGACATAGAAGAAGTGCGCCATGTCGACGACGTTGTCGATGATCTCGCGGCAGTTCGAGCCCTCGATCACCAAGCGGTGCCAGGTCCACGGCGTCCACTGCTCGTCCTCGAATTCCGCGAGCTCGGGAATGTTGCAGTCCTCCGGCGGCGGGTTGCCCTCGGGATCGTTGTAGACGAACACCTGCCCATTGCGCACCATGGTCGGCCACGCGCGGGTCTTTGCCAGCTTGGGATGCCGCTTGGCGTAGGGGACGCCCGCGCAGCGGCCGTTGCCCTTCCAGAGCCACCCGTGGAACGGGCACGCGACGTTGCCGTCCCGGATCGTGCCGGCGCTCAGGTCGCCGCCCATGTGCCGGCAGTAGGCATCGAGCACGTTGACCCCGCCGTCGTCGTCGGCCCAGACCACCAGCTTGGTGCCGAAGATCTGCACCGCGTGGGGGCTGCCGTCGGCAAATTCGTCGACGAGGCCCAGGCAGTGCCAGCCGCGGGCGAACCGCGACGGGACCTCGCCGGTGTCGATCTCGCGTACGCCGGCGTCCGTGCGCTGCGACGTTCCGGTTCGGGCTGTCGTCATCCGGTCTCTCCTGTCCTTGGATCCGCGTACCACCGATACTAGAACATGTTACAAAAGTGTGCGTCGGATGACGGGCGAGAAGCCGGTCGGAGCAGCCAACGGGCCGTCCTCCGACGTGCTCGACAGAAATAAGAACGTGTTCTAATCTCAAACTCGGAGCACCACGTAGCGACGAACCCCCGTCACCCGCTCGAGGGCGGTGGCGAACGAACGACAGGAGCGGTCGACATGCCAGCAGAACCCAACCAGGTCGCGGCCGAACAGGTGCTGGAGAAGATCGGCGCGCTACTGCCGGAGATCGAGCAGCGGGCCCAGCACACCGAGGATCTGCGCCGAATCCCGGACGACACCGTCTCCAGCCTGCGCGGCGCCGGCTTCTTCAAGCTGATGCAGCCCGAGCAGTGGGGTGGCTATCAGGTCGACCCGGTCACCTTCTACGACGCGGTCCGCCGCCTGGCCACCGCGTGCGGCTCGACCGGCTGGGTGTCGGGCATCATCGGCATCCACAACTGGCACCTGTCCCTATTCGACCAACAGGCGCAGCAGGACGTGTGGGGCGACGACCCGTCGACGCTGATCTCCTCCTCGTACGCCCCGATGGGTCGTGGCGAGGTGGTCGACGGCGGGTACCGCGTCAACGGGGCCTGGGCCTGGTCGTCCGGCTGTGACCTCGCCGAGTGGGCGGTGCTCGGCGGCCCCGTCATCAAGGACGGCAAGCCGGTCGACTTCGTCAGCTTCCTCATCCCTCGCTCGGACTACACCATCAAGGATGTGTGGAATGTGGTGGGGCTGAGGGGAACCGGCTCCAACACCATCGAGGTCAAGGATGCCTTCGTGCCCACCCACCGGATGCTGAGCTTCCGGAAGATGAGCACGGGTGAGGCGCCCGGACTGGCCCACAACACCGCGCCGGTCTACCGGATGCCGTGGGGGACCATCCATCCCAGCACCATCTCGGCACCGATCGTCGGGATGGCCTACGGCGCCTACCAGGCACACGTCGAACACCAGGGCAAGCGGGTGCGTGCGGCCTACGCCGGCGAGAAGGCCAAGGAGGATCCATTCGCCAAGGTGCGAATCGCCGAGGCGGCCAGCGACATCGATGCGGCATGGCGTCAGCTGTCGGGCAACCTGCAGGCCGAGTACGACCTGATCGTCGCCGGCGAGGAGGTGCCGATGGAGCTGCGCCTCGCGGCCCGCCGCGATCAGGTGCGCGCCACCGGACGGGCGATCTCGGCCATCGACCGTCTCTTCGAAAACTCGGGTGCACACGCCCTGGAGAACGGCACGCCCATCCAACGGTTCTGGCGGGATGCACACGCCGGCCGGGTGCATGCGGCGAACGACCCCGAACGGGCCTATGTCGCGTTCGGCAACGGTGAGTTCGGTATTCCGGTGGGCGACACCATGGTCTGAGTTCGCGAGATCCGAACAGACCGGCTACCAGACGACCGAGAAAGGCGAATCGTGGTGGACGACAGCCCGATCCGATCATTGGGGTACAT
Source organism: Gordonia sinesedis (assembly GCA_039527305.1). Classification (GTDB taxonomy): domain Bacteria; phylum Actinomycetota; class Actinomycetes; order Mycobacteriales; family Mycobacteriaceae; genus Gordonia; species Gordonia sinesedis. The sequence continues at coordinate 154,310 of BAAAJU010000006.1, forward strand.
GCGCATCGACGCGACGGACGTCGACGCGTGGCGTGAATACGGGGTCAAGGTGCTGGGCATGGTCGAGGGCAAGGGCGCGACCGAGGGTGCGCTCTACCTGCGGATGGACGACTTCCCGGCACGCCTGGTCATCGTGCCCGCGGACCGCGACCATCTCGCCTGCTCCGGCTGGGAATGTGCGAACGCCGAAGCGCTGCAGCAGGTCCGCGACCGGCTCGCCGCCGCGCACGTCATCTTCCGCGAGGCCAAGGACGCCGAACTCGCAGACCGGCGCGTCGACGAGATGATCGTCTTCGACGACCCGGCAGGCAACACTCTGGAGGTCTTCCACGGTGCCGCGCTGGAACACCGGCGGGTCGTCAGCCCCTACGGCCACCGGTTCGTCACCGGTGAGCAGGGTCTCGGTCACGTCGTTCTCACCTGTGACGACGACCACGCGGCGCTCGACTTCTATCGCGACGTCCTCGGCTTCAAGCTGCGTGACTCGATGCGGCTGCCGCCGCAGGTCGTCGGCCGGGAGGCCGACGACGAGGTGCCCTGGCTGCGGTTCCTCGGCTGCAACCCGCGGCATCACTCGATCGCCTTCCTGCCGATTCCCAATGACACCGGGATCGTGCACCTGATGGTCGAGGTGGAGAACAGCGACGACGTCGGCCTGTGCCTCGATCGCGCTCTGCGACGCAAGGTGCCGATGTCGGCAACCCTCGGGCGGCACGTCAACGACCTGATGCTGTCCTTCTACATGAAGACACCGGGCGGATTCGACGTCGAATTCGGTTGCGAAGGAAGGCAAGTCGACGACGGCGAGTGGATCGCCCGGGAGTCCACCGCGGTCAGTCTGTGGGGGCACGACTTCAGCGTCGGATTCCGCGACCAGTGACCGGCGAACCAGCGTCTGGCGGTGATGGGATGATCGGTCCGTGACCCACACACCCTACGGTTCGCCCGACTTCGACTCCCGTCAATTCCGCACCGCGATGGGCCAATTCTGTACCGGCGTCACGGTGATCACCACCTTGACCGCCGACGGTGCCCCGGCGGGATTCGCCTGCCAGTCCTTTGCCGCGCTCTCCCTGGACCCGCCGCTGGTGCTGTTCTGTCCGCAACGTACCTCGCGGACGTGGCCGGCGATCGAGGCGCACGGCTCCTTCTGCGTGAACGTGCTCTCCAACCGGCAGCAGTCGGTCAGCAGTGCCTTCGGGGCGCCGGGTGACGACAAGTTCCGAAATGTCGCCTGGGACCCGTCACCGACCGGGCTGCCGGTCATCCGGCACTCGCTCACCTGGGTGGAGTGCACCGTCGAACGGGTCGATGACGGTGGCGACCACTACATCGTCATCGGTCGAGCGGACACGCTCGGCGACGTCCTGCAGGACAAGCCGCTGCTCTTCTACCGCGGTGGCTACTTGACCACCGAACATCCTCGGGTCACTCCGGCCCAGGCCGACCTGGAGAACTTCTTGACCTGGACCGGAGGCGATACCTGGCTGTGAGCGCAGACGACGATCCCCTCCCGGTGGCACCCAGCGACGTCACCCGGCCGTTCACCGACGCGATCGCGGAGGCCGAAAAGCTGGTCGCCACGGCCGATTTCGTCCGCACCGACCAGGATCTGGCGGAGGGATTCGACTACCTCGCCGGCAGTATCGCGGCCGTCTTGCAGCTCGTCCGCGCCCGGCAGCTCAGTCATCCGCGATTCGTCGTCTCCACCGGCCCGACCACGAAAATGGGCCTGGATAACCCCGACACCCTCTACTACCACGCCGATCTTGACCCGACCGCGACCTACCGGGTGCGTGGCCGCCGCGGCACCACCACCGACCTGAGCTTTCAACTGCTCCGCGGCGACTACACTCCGGCCGAGGTGCCGGGCGGCGACACCGCTTTCGACGACCGGTCCATCGAGATCGCCGGCGACGGAACCTTCGAGCTGACGCTGGGACCACCGGTGCCCTGCGACACCACTCCGCCCGGCTACGTAGAACTGGCCGACGGGGCGTCGATGCTCGCCGTGCGCGAGGTGTACTCCGACTGGTCGGAACGCAAGGGGGAGTTGACGATCGAGCGGGTCGACACCGTCGGCACCGCGCCGGACGAAGCCGACCTGGCCCGGGTGCAGCGCCGGTACGCCACCGCGGGCACCATGCTGCTCGGTCGGATCCGGACCTGGTTTAACTTTCCGAAGTGGTTCTACCTCGACGAACCGGTGAACACCTTCACCGCACCGCGGCTTACCCCCGGCGGTTTGGCCACCCAGTACTCGTCGGTCGGGCACTACCGGCTCGCCGACAACGAGGCCATGGTCGTCACCCTGCCCCGCTCCGCGGCGCCGTACCAGGGTTTCCAGCTCGGCAGCATGTGGTATATCTCGCTGGACTACGTGCATCACCAGACCAGCCTGAATTCCGCTCAGGCACAAGTCGATCCGGACGGAATGATTCGCATGGTGGTATCCGCACGCGATCCGGGGATCGCCAACTGGATCGAAACGACCGGCCGAGCTACCGGGATCATGCAGGTGCGATGGCAGCGCACCGACACACCGATCCGTGCCGACGACGGCCCCACCGCGCAGGTCGTCGACATCGACGACGTACCGCGTCACCTCCCGTACTTCGACTCCCACAACGGGATCGGGCCGCGGGAATGGTCGGCCCGGATCGCCGAGCGCCAGCGGCGCTTCGCCGAGCGGATGATGGGATGACGTCGACTGCGGCGGGGTTGCTCGCCGGCAAGGTCGTCGTCGTCTCCGGAGCGGGACCAGGTCTCGGCCGGGCGATCGGATTGCGTGCCGCCGCCGCGGGAGCGCGGGTGGTACTGGCCGCGCGCACCGCGGCACGAGTAGACGAACTGGCCGCCGAGATCACCGCCGCCGGCGGTTCGGCGCTCGCGGTGCCCACCGACATCACCGCCGACGTCGACGTGAGCGCCCTGGTGGACGCCACGCTGGCCGAGTACGGTCGGGTCGACGTCCTGGTCAACAACGCCTTTGCGGTCCCGTCGATGAAACCGTTGGGGCGCACGGACTTCGATGAGATTTCCACGGGTCTCGACCTCACCGTGCTCGGCACCCTGCGGGTAACCCGGGCGTTCGCCGCCGCGCTGGCCGAGACGGCGGCCGAGGCCGGTCCCGGTGACAGCAGCGCGGTGGTCACGGTGAACTCGATGGTGATCCACCACTCCGAACCACGCTACGGCAGCTACAAGATCGCCAAGTCCGCGTTGCTGGCAATGTCCCAGACGTTGGCCACCGAACTCGGCGGCCACGGCATCCGGGTCAATTCGGTTGCCCCCGGCTACATCTGGGACGACCAGTTGAAATGGTACTTCGACCGGGTGGCCGAGAAGTACGGCATCACCCGCGACCAGGTGTACGAGCAGACCGCAGCCAATTCCGACCTCGGTCGGTTGCCGGAGCCCGGAGAGATCGCCGACGCGGTGGTCTTCCTGGCATCACCGATGGCCAACGCCATCACCGGGGCGACCCTCGACGTGAATTGCGGTGAATACCATGCCTGATCCGACGCTCCGCGCACATTCGACCACGGTCGGCACGGTCGACGACCTGCACGAGTCGGCGATCCGCGCGACCGGCCTGGACGACTTCGGCGACGACGACTACGTCGAACCGTTGCGCATCCTGCTGGACTCCTACGCGCACGAGGCGGGGCTTACCGCCGTGGGCAGCAAGATGTTCCGGTACTTCCTCAAGGGCGCCCTCGTCGCCCGCCTGTTGAGCGAGGCGGGCTGGCGGAACCACCCGGAGTCCGCCGACGTCGAGATCGCGCGGCCCGTCTTCGTCACCGGACTGCCGCGGACGGGGACAACGGCACTGCATCGGCTGCTGTCGGCGGATCCGGCACACCAGGGGCTCGAACAGTGGCTGGCCGAATGCCCGCAACCTCGGCCGCCACGGGACACGTGGGCGACCAACCCGGTATACCGCGGTATCGCTGACGGCCTCGCGCAGCACCGGGGCGCCAATCCCGAGTTCATGGGCCTGCACTACGTGGCCGCAGACGAAGTCGAGGAATGCTGGCAACTGTTGCGCCAAAGCCTGATGTCCGTGTCCTACGAGTCGCTGGCACACATTCCGGCCTACTCCGGCTGGCTCGCCATCCAGGACTGTTCGGGCGCCTACCGGCGGCATCGGCGCAACCTGCAGCTCATCGGCCTCAACGACCCGGGGCGGCGCTGGGTGCTCAAGAACCCGAGTCACCTCTTCGCGCTCGACGCATTGCTGGAGACGTATCCCGATGCCCTGATCGTGCAGACGCACCGGGCGCCGGAGACGATCGTCGCGTCGGTCTGCAGCCTGGCCGACCACGCCACCCACGGCTGGTCGACGACCTTCACCGGTGACACCATCGGCACCGATCAACTCGGGCTCTGGTCGCGGGGGCTCCGCGAATTCACACAGGCTCGCGCCCGGCACGATCCCGCTCAGTTCGTCGACGTCGACTTCGCCGACCTGCGTGCGGACCCGATCGGCACCGTGGAACGCATCTACGACGCCCTCGGCACCGAAATGTCGTCTGCCGCACGCGAAGCCGTACGATCGCTGGACGCCGAGAGCCGCACCGGAGACCGTCAGCCGCGGCATACGTATCGCCTCGCCGATTACGGACTCACCGAGCAACGGGTCCGAGAGGCTTTCGCCGTCTGACACCTCGTTGTCGCAGCATTGTTCGCGGCTATCCCGAATCGCCACATCGACGATGAGCGCCAATGCGGTAGAGGCCACGCCGGACCAGTTCCCGGAGCTGTACGCGATGTACGCGGACCTGGCCCGCTCGATGGGATTCGGTAGCGGCACGGGCCCGCTCGCCGAGATTCCGCGGTTGTATGTGCTCAACGGCAATGGCACGATGAATGCCTTCGCGTCGAAATGCCGTGTGCAGCATGGCTACATCGTGATCTACAGCGACATTGTCGATCTAGCGTACGAATACGGCAACTTCGGTGCTGTCCGGTTCGTGCTGGCGCACGAGCTCGGTCATATCAAATGCGGCCACGAGAGCCTGTGGCGCGCCGCCATCACGCCGGTGATGACGGTACTGCGGTTGGGCCCGAGCCTGACTCGCGCGCAGGAGTACACCGCGGACCGGGTCGGGGCCTACTACGCTGGTGATAACTCGCGCGACATGATTGCATTGTTCGCCGGCAAGAATATTGCCGGCCGCGTGGACGTCGACGCCTACCTGCGTTCGGTAGACAATCACAAGGACGGATTTTGGTTGCGGGTCGCGAACGTCTTCAGCGACCACGCGGTCGGCTTCCGCCGAATGAAGGCGCTCGGTCGGGTTCGGAACGAGGGATGGGACGTGCACGGAAAGATGCTCTAGACAGCACCGGGTCGTGGTCGTGCCTGGCGCGGCGCGTACGCTCAACGCGATGAGCAAGCGCGGCGAACGATTCACGAGTGACGGGCTGTCCCGGCTGCTGGCGTTCTCCGACGCCGTGGTCGCCATCGCGATGACCCTGCTCGTCCTTCCGCTGACCGATCTGGCCGCGGATGTGCGGGACGGAACCACCCTGGGGCAATTGTTGTGGTCCGACAACTCGCTCCAGTTCGCTAGCTTCCTCATCAGTTTCGCGGTCATCTGGGTGCTGTGGCGCAATCACCACAGCATGATGGAGCACTTCGTCCGCTACGACCGTGTGCTGGTTGACCTGCACTGCATCTGGCTGTTGACGATCGTCATACTGCCATTCGGCACCGCGCTACTCGACGACTCCGACGTCCGCTGGGCGAATGTGCTGTACATCGTCATCCTGCTGGTGTCGGTCGCCATGGTGATCTCGATGGCGCACTGGGGTCGGCGCCACCCGCAACTGCTAGCCGATGATCCGGCGACCGAGCGCTGGCGGGCAGACACCACCGATGGACTCGGCACCAGCGTCACGCTGATCCTGGCGCTCATCGTCGCGATCGTCATCCCTGGTATCGGCAGTTGGCCGTTGCTGCTGCTGCTTCTCTCGGGTCCGGTGGAGCATCTGCTGGTGCGGTGGCGATCACGCTGATCGTCGTGAGTTCTGGCCCCGGTGGTTCCCGGTGGTCTGGCCGTCCCCGGTGGTTGAGTAGTCCGGGAGCGCTAGCGGAGGACGTATCGAAATCACCGTCCGCGCAGTGAGTTCCGGCGAGTGCGCGGTCGGTTCGGCGACGCGTTCGGGTGCGGTGGCTTCGATACGCGACTCGCTGCGCTCGCCGCTACGCGACCACCGGGGAACGCGACCGCGCACGGGGACAACTACACGGAAAACTCGCAACTACACGCAAAGCATTCTGTGTAGTTGCGAGGAATCCGTGTAGTTGCAGTGGAACAGGGCCACCGACCAGCGGTTGTGGAGCCCCCGGGTGGCCGAGGGGCTCTCCGGTGGTTGTGTAGTCCGGAGCACTGGTCTGGCCTTCCCGGTGGTCTGGCCCCGGTGGTTGAGTAGTCCGGAGCGCTAGCGGAGGACGTATCGAAATCACCTTCCGCGCAGTGAGTTCCGGCGAGTGTGCAGTCGGTTCGGCGGCGCGTTCGGGCCGGTGGCTTCGATACGCGACTCGCTGCGCTCCCCGCTACTCAACCACCGGGCGCGGCGACTCCCGGGGCACGGCGACTCGCGAGGCACGCCGACTCCCGGGGCCCGCCGATACCTCAACCACCGGGGAACGCGACCGCGCACGGGGGCAACTACACGGAAAACTCGCAACTACACGCAAAGCATTCTGTGTAGTTGCGAGGAATCCGTGTAGTTGCAGTGGAACAGGGCCACCGACCAGCGGTTGTGGAGCCCCCGGGTGGCCGAGGGCTCTCCGGTGGTTGTGTAGTCCGGAGCACTGGTCTGGCCTTCCCGGTGGTCTGGCCCCGGTGGTTGAGTAGTCCGGAGCGCTAGCGGAGGACGTATCGAAATCACCGTCCGCGCAGTGTGTTCCGACGAGTGCGTGGTCGGTTCTGGGGAGCGTACGGGTGCGGTGGTTTCGATACGCGACTCGCTGCGCTCGCCGCTACTCAACCACCGGGCGCGGCGACTCGCTGCGCTCCCCGCTACTCAACCACCGGAGAACGCGACCGCGCACGGGGGCAACTACACGGAAAACTCGCAACTACACGCAAAGCATTCCGTGTAGTTGCGAGGAATCCGTGTAGTTGAGCGGCACCGGGCCACCGGCAGGCACGTCCGGCCCACCGACCCCACCGGGCACCGACCAACGGTCGCTACCCCGCGTCCACCCGGCCTAATCCGCCGCCGAGCCGAACGCGTCGCGGGCCAGTCGGGCGACGATCTCGTGCGGCTGGCCGAACAACTGCGAACTACTCTGTGCGCGCTTGAAATACAACTGGATGTCGTGTTCCCAGGTGATGCCGATGCCGCCGTGGATCTGGATGGCGTCGCCGGCGACGGACCGGAACGCGTCCGAGCAGTAGACATGCGCTGCCGACGCAATGTCGACGGCATCCCGGTCGCCGCTCGCCACCGCATCGACGGCGGCACGGGACATCGACGTTGCGGTCTCGACCAGGGTGTACATATCCGCCATCCGGTGCTTGAGCGCCTGGAACGAGCCGATCGGCCGACCGAATTGGGTTCGTGCCGAGGCATATTCGACGCTCAGCTCCAGTGATCGTCGTGCGCCGCCCACCTGTTCGGCGGACACCAGGGCCCACGCGGTTGCGAGCAACCGGGAGTACAGATCGTCCGGTGCCGCGATCGCGGTCGCCGCAACGTCGTCGAATACGACGGTCGATAATGGCCGCGTCGGATCGAGCACCGGCCGCGGTCGGATATCCACCCCCTCGGTGTCCGCATCGACCCGGTGCAGGGTCAACGAGTCACCCGACGTGGCGAGGACCAGCAGCACATCGGCCGACTCGGCGTCCAGGACGTGATGCGCCGCGCCGGACAACAACCCGGCATCGGCGGTCACCCCCGGTGCGCTCCAGCCGCGTTCGGATGCCCAACACACGGTCGCGGTCCGCGAGCCGGCCGCCAGGTCGGGCAGCAGCGCCCCGACCGTCTCGGCGTCGTCGGCGATGAGGACCGCGGCGGTCGCCAGCGCGTGCGCGAGCGCGGGCACGGGCGCCAGCGCCGCACCGAGTTCTTCCAGCACGACGGCGGCCTCGGCGAGCGTCGCTCCGGCACCGCCCGTCTCCACTCCTCCGAGATCGACGGGTACCGGCAGCGCTGCCACCCCGACATCGGCACACAGCGTGCGCCACAGCCCGGCATCGATCCGGGGAGTCGCACCCATCGCCGATCGCACGGACGCCGACCCCGCGCGCCGCGCCAACACCTCACGGACCGACGCCCGCAACGCCTCACGTTCTTCCGCGGAGACCGAGTCCAGGGTCGTCGACTCGGTCACAGCGTCTCCAGGATGCGGGCCCGATGTTCGGCCGGCGTCCCCCACGCGCCGATCAGCGCGCGAGTTTTGGTGAGATACAACGACAAATCGTGTTCGGCCGTGTACCCGATGGCGCCGAAAACCTGCAAGGCCGCGCGTGCCGCGAGCTGTGCGGCGTCCGCTGCAGCGACCTTCGCCGCGGAGATATCCCGACCGACGTTCGTCTCCGGCGGTACCGCGCCGTCGACGCCGAGTGCGGCGCCGAGCATGAGCGGTCGCGCCATCTCGAGCGCGATCGCCACGTCGGCCAGGTGATGTTTCACCGCCTGGAACGATCCGATCGGCCGACCGAACTGGCGCCGTGCCTGCGCATAGTCGGCGGCCATCGCCAGCATCGCGCGGCCAAGCCCCAACAACTGTGCGGCCGTGGCCAGGGCGCCGAGCCCGAATGCCGCGCCGCCGTCGATGCCGGTGGCTACCGGCTCCACCGGACGTAGTGACGATACTGTCCGCGTGGGATCGACCGTGGCCGAGTGCGCATCGGCAACCGCGAGCTGTAGCGCATCGCCGGTCACCAGGTAGGCGCGGTCCGCAACCGCCGCATCCGCGGCGACCGGCGCACTCGGCGGAATGGCGGCCGTGACCAGTGACCCGGCGGCAAGGTCGGCAAGCAGACCACTGGCATTCTCCGCGCCACGGAGCAGGATCGGTGCGACGGCAAGGGATTCGGCGAGCGGACCAGGCAGGGCGTGCCTGCCGAACTGCTCCATCACCACCATGGTCTCGACGGCACCAGCGGCGGCGCCACCGTGCGCGTCGTCGATCAGCAGACCGAAGACGCCGATCTCTGCGAGCTGTGCGAACACCTTTGCGGCGGGTGCCCGGTCGCCCGCGGCCCAGGCGCGCGCGACGCCGGGCGCGTCGGACTTGGACAGTAGTGCGTCGACGCTGGACGCCAAGTCGTCGTGGATGTCCGAGAGTAGGAAGTCCATTGCCGCAATCACCGGTCCCCGCGCGGTAGGCCGAGCAGGCGTTCGGCGATGACATTGCGCTGAATCTCGTTGGTACCGGCGTAGATCGGGCCGGACAGCGAGAACAGATAACCGTCCGTCCAGGCGTCATCGAGCTCGGCATCGGCGCCCTGCAAATCGAGTGCGGTCTCGTGCGCGGCGATATCCCACTCGGACCAGAAGACCTTGTTGATCGACGACTCCATGCCGAGGTCGCCGCCCGCGGCGAGCCGGCTGACCGTTTGGTAGGTAGCCAATTCGTATGCGCGGGAGCCGATCCAGGCATCGGCGACCCCGGCGTCGGTGCCCGCGGTGGCCGGCACGCTCTCTCGCGTGCGGTGCCACAACTCGACCAGCCGATCCGTGGTCGCCAGGAACCGGCCGGGTGACCGCAGCGACAGACCGCGTTCGTTCGCGGCGGTGCTCATCGCCACCTTCCACCCGTTCCCGACCTCGCCGATCACTCCCGACTCGCCGGGTGCAGCCGGATCGTCCGGGACGAAGACGTTCTCGCAGAACACTTCCGCGAACCCGGGCTCGCCGTCGAGCTGGGCGATCGGCCGCACGGTCACCCCGGGTGCGTGCAGGTCGAACATGAAGTACGTCAGTCCACGGTGGCGTTCGGCGTCCGGGTCGGTGCGGAACAGGCCGAAGGCGCGGTCGGCGAAACTCGACCGGGAGCTCCACGTCTTCTGCCCGTTCAGCAGCCACCCGCCGTCCGTCCGCACGGCCGTCGACCGCAGGGACGCCAGATCGCTGCCCGCCTCGGGCTCGCTCCACGCCTGTCCCCAGATATCGTCGGCGCGTGCCATCCGCGGCAGGATCCGGGCCAGCTGTTCCGGATGGGCGTACTCGAAAAGTGTAGGTGCGAGCAGGAATATCCCATTCTGGCTGACCCGACCCGGTGCACCGGCGCGGTAGTACTCCTCCTCGAAGATGACCCAGTGCAGCAGCGGTTCGTCGCGGCCGCCGAACTCACGCGGCCAGCTCACCACCGACATCGCGTCGGCGGCCATCGTGCGCTCCCACTCCCGGTGCGCCTCGAATCCCTCGGCGGTATCCATCGATTCGAGTGGTTGCGCGGGAAGGTGGTCGGCCAGCCAGTCCCGGACCTCGGTTCGGAAGGCGACGGCCGCGTCGTCGAACAACAGGTCCATCAGGCCTCCGCGCCGGTCGACGACGAGCTTGCCTTCATCGAGCGGGCATCCATGCCACCGAGTGAATCACCGTCCGATGCTTCGGCATTGGCCGAATGCGCGAAGTGATGCCAGCCGAAGACGGAATCCATCGCCGACCGCATCCCCATCTGGTCCTCGCAGATGTTGACCGCCTTCTTGGCGAGGAACAGGCCCTGCATCGGCATCGCCACCATCTGCGCGGCGATGTCGTCGACCGTGGTGGCCAGTTCGTCACGGGCGACGACGTGATTGACCATGCCCCAGTCGGCGGCCTGCGCGGCGGTGAACCGCTCACCGGTGAACAGGATCTCCTTGGCCCGGCGTGGTCCGAGAACGAAGGCGTGCGCGAAGTACTCGACTCCGGGAATCCCCATGCGGGCCACCGGGTCCGAGAAGAACGCGTCGTCGGCGGCGACGATGAAGTCGCAGACCCAGGCGAGCATCAGGCCACCGGCGATGCATGCGCCGTGCACCTGGGCGATGAGTGGCTTCGGAATGTCGCGCCAGCGTCGACACATGCCGAGGTAGACCTCGGTCTCGCGGGCCAAGCGCTGGTCGGCCCCGCTCCTGCCGACGTGATCCCAGTGCAGGGCGGCGACATTGTCGTAGTGGGTCTCGACATCGCGTTCCGGGGTGCCGATGTCGTGACCGGCGGAGAAGTGCTTGCCGTTGGCGCGGAGCACGATGACCTTGACCGCCGGATCGTCGACCGCCCTGCGGAACGCGGCGTCGAGTGAGTAGGTCATCACCGAGTTCTGTGCGTTGCGGTAGTCCGGTCGATTCAGCGTCACGTACGCGACCGCGTCGTCGGGCCCGCCGACCTGGTAGGCCACCGGCATCGAGTCCGGCGTCAGGTCGTCCGGGCCGAGCGGCGGTGGAATGACGGCATCGCTCATAGCGACCAGAGTAACCTAGCAAATGCTTGGTTGGTAGACGGGTCGGCGACGACGCGCGCGGCGATCGGCCGGAGGACGTTGCCTTCCGGCACGCTCCGGCATACTGAGGCGAGTGCCCCGACGTGCACGTGCGGGCGCAGCGGGCGGCGGTTGCCCGGGGGCGGGCGAGGAGGTTCAGAGGTGGCGAGCACGATCGGCGCGGATTCCCAGCCCACAGCTTCGCCGGCCTCATCGACCCAGGCGGCGGCTCTCCAGGGGTCCGCTCCGCAGGGCCCGGCTTCCCAGGGGTCGGCTCCCCACGCCGCCACCACACAGCCCGCCGCGCAGGGATACGAACTCAGTCATCTAGCGGCACTCGAGGCGGAGTCGGTGCATATCATCCGCGAAGTCGCCGCGACCTTCGAGCGACCGGTGCTGCTGTTCTCCGGCGGCAAGGACTCCGTCGTGATGTTCCATCTCGCGCGCAAGGCGTTCTGGCCGGCGCCCGTACCGTTCCCGCTCATGCACGTCGACACCGGACACAACTTCGACGAGGTCATCGCCTACCGTGACCGCGTGGTGGCGCAGACCGGTGTTCGACTTGTGGTGAGTTCGGTCCAGGACGACATCGACGCCGGCCGCGTCGTCGAGCCGACCGGCCCCGGGGCGAGCCGTAACCGACTGCAGACCACCGCGCTGCTGAGGGGTATCACCGAGAATCGCTTCGACGCGGTGTTCGGGGGTGCCCGCCGGGACGAGGAGAAGGCACGGGCCAAGGAGCGCGTCTTCAGCTTCCGTGACGAATTCGGAGCGTGGGACCCGCGAGCGCAGCGCCCCGAACTGTGGCACCTGTACAACGGGCGTCATCGTCGCGGCGAACACATCCGGGTGTTTCCGCTCAGCAATTGGACCGAGCTGGACATCTGGCAGTACATCGCCGCCGAGGACATCGAACTGCCCCCCATCTATTACGCACACGAGCGTGCGGTGATTCCGCGCGACGGAATGCTGTTGGCGCACACTCGGTTTCTCGACGTTCTGCCCGGCGAGTCGGCGCACACCGAGTCCGTTCGGTTCCGCACCGTCGGCGATGCGACGTGCACCGGTTGTGTGGCGAGCACTGCCGACACCGTCGACAAGGTGATCGCCGAGGTCGCCGCCACCCGGGTCACCGAACGCGGCGCCACGCGTGCCGACGACCGAATTTCCGAGGCGGGCATGGAGGATCGCAAGAAGGAAGGCTACTTCTGATGACGTCGTCGGCGGCCGCGACGGCCATCGGGCCGGCCGGAGCCGGACCGGGTGCCGAGTTGCTCCGGGTAGCGACGGCCGGGTCGGTCGACGACGGCAAGTCGACGCTGATCGGCCGGTTGTTGTTCGACTCCAAGAGCATTTTCACCGACCAGCTCGAGTCGATCGAACGCAGCAGCGCCGAGCGCGGGGACGAGTACACCGATCTGGCGCTGCTCACCGACGGCCTGCGCGCCGAGCGGGAACAGGGCATCACCATCGACGTCGCCTACCGTTACTTCGCCACGCCGCGAAGGAAATTCATCATCGCCGATACGCCGGGTCACGTGCAGTACACCCGGAATATGGTGACCGGTGCGTCCACCGCCGACCTGGCGATGATCCTCGTCGATGCCCGCAAGGGCGTGCTGGAGCAGACTCGCCGGCACGCATTCCTCTCGTCGTTGCTCGGCATTCCGCATCTGACCATCTGCGTCAACAAGATGGACCTCGTCGACTGGTCACAGGAGCGCTTCGACGAGATCTGCGCCGAATTCGTGGCATTCGCCGCGAAACTCAACGTCACCGACCTCACCTTCATCCCACTGTCGGCGTTGCGCGGCGACAATGTTGTCGATGCGTCGACGACTATGCCCTGGTACCAGGGGCGTCCACTGCTGAGCCACCTGGAGAATGTGTACATCGCGTCGGACCGGAACCTGATCGACGCCCGGATGCCGGTGCAGTACGTGATCCGCCCGCAGACCTCCGACGGTGCCGATCACCGTGCCTACGCGGGCACCGTCGCGGGCGGTGTGCTCACGAAGGGCGACGAGATCGTCGTTCTCCCTAGTGGTTTCACCACCACCATCACCGACATCTGGGCCCCGGGCGGGGTGCCGGTGGACGAGGCATTCGCGCCGATGGCGGTGTCGATCGAATTGGCCGACGAGATCGACATCGTCCGCGGCGACATGATCGCCCGCCCGAACAACCGGCCGTATGTGGGACGCGATATCGACACGATGGTCTGCTGGTTCTCCGACGACACCGAGCTGACCACCGGCTCCCGCTACGTGCTGATGTGTGGCACCCGCACCACGCGGGCAGAGATCACCGGCCTGAACTATCGGCTCGACGTCAACACACTGCATCGCGACGAGGGAGCGACTTCGTTGCGGCTGAACGAGATTGCGCGACTGACGCTGCGTACCCAGCAGCCGGTGATGTTCGACTCGTACCGGCGCAACCGCGACACCGGCAGCTTCATCCTGATCGACGAGACCACCGACAAGACGGTCGGCGCCGGCATGATCACCGCGCCGGTCAGCCACGACAGCCACGTCGTGTGGCAGACCACCAAGGTCGGACGTGCTCAACGACCGTGGGCGGGGATGACGATCTGGCTGACCGGGCTGTCGGGGTCGGGAAAGTCGTCGCTGGCCATGGAACTCGAGCGCCGCTTTGTCGCCGAGGGGCGTCCCGCGTACCTGATGGATGGCGACAACCTGCGCCACGGACTGAACTCCGATCTCGGCTTCGGTGACGACGACCGGCGCGAGAACATTCGCCGGACCAGCGAGGTCGCCGCGTTGTTCGCCGACTCCGGGGCCGTCGCCATCGTGTCGCTGATCTCGCCGTTCGCGCAGGAACGACAGCGCGCCAAGGAGATCCACGCCGAACGCGGGCTGCCGTTCTACGAAGTCTTCGTCGACACGCCGATGGACGAATGCGAACGCCGGGACCCTAAGGGACTGTACGCGCGGGCTCGGCGCGGCGAGATCAGCCAGTTCACCGGCGTCGATTCGCCCTACGAACGCCCGGACGACGCCGACCTGGTCATCACCCCGGCGGATGGTACCCCGGCCGACGCGGCCGACGTCCTCATCCGCAACCTCGGACTCTAGGAGAAGACGGTGGACGATCGTGCGCTGGCCGGCGAACTAGCTACGGCCGCAGGGGAACTGCTGGTAGCGATCCGCTCCGACAGCGGACTGAACGGTAGGGAACTGGGCGACGCGGGTGACCGGCGGTCCGACGACTTTCTGCTCGGTCGGCTCGCGGCCGAGCGCGCCGGCGACTCGGTGCTGTCCGAAGAGTCGGCGGACGACCGGTCGCGGTTGCAGGCCGATCGTGTCTGGATCGTCGACCCGGTGGACGGCACCCGCGAGTACGGCACCGTCGGCGCCGACGGGCAGGGTCGGGTCGACTGGGCCGTACACGTCGCGCTGTGGTCCGCCGACCGGGGATTGATCGTGGGGGCGGTGGCGCTGCCGGCACTCGGCGTGACCTATGTCGACGACGACGCGCCGGTGGAGCCGACGCTGGGTTTGCTTCCGCCGCGGGAGAATTCGGTGCCGCGCGTGGTGGTGAGCGGCTCCCGGCCACCGACGTTTTCGCAAGCGGTGGCCGACGCCGTCGGCGGTGAGGTCGTCCAGCTAGGGTCGGCGGGTGCCAAGGCGATGGCGGTCGTGCGCGGCGAGGCCGACGCCTACGTCCACGCCGGCGGGCAGTACGAATGGGATTCGGCGGCACCGGTCGCGGTGGCGACGGCGAAGGGTCTGTGGTGTGGGCGGATCGACGGCTCACTGCTGGTCTACAACCAGGCCGACACCTATCTGCCGGACCTGGTGATCTGCCGGCCGGAGCTGCGCGACACGATCATCGCGGTCACGTCGGGTGCACAGTGAATGCTTTGCGCCGCACAGTGAACGGATTCTGAGGCACAGTGAATGCTATGCGCCGCACAGTGGACGGTTTTTGAGGCACAGTGAACGGATTCTGAGGCACAGTGAACGCTTTGCGCCGCACAGTGGACGGTTTTTGACGCACAGTGGACGGATCCGGGCGCCCGGTCGATGAGGGCGGGGTCAGTTGTGGATGATCTCGTCGCGGAGCGAGTTGACGACGGCGTTGACCGTCTCGTCGGGTCGGGAGAGGCACAGGATATTCATCAGGGACGCGACGAGGGCCGGGTTCTTGGTGACACCGTTGGCCTTGACGATCGCGACCTGAACGGATTCGTCGTTGAGCGCGTTGTACTCCCGACAGGTCATCGTGGTCGCGTTCGGCGGCGGCGGTACCTCGCTGATCGGCGGCCTGGTGGGGCTCGTCGTGGGTTCGGTCGTCAGCATCGTTTCGGACGGATAGGTCACCGTCGTGGTTGTTGTCGTACTGGGCGGTGCCGGATCGGCGACCGGTCTGCCGTCGACCGTGCAGGCCGCGACGATGACCACGCTCACCGCGAGGACCGCGGGCGCCAGCCGCCGGAACCGCGCGGTCATCGAGCCAGCCCCGACAACACATTGGACAGTGCCGCAGTCACATCCGCGGCCTCGATCCGCATCAGCTCGTCGGGGGAGAGCGCCGTGAGATCCTCGGTCGCCGCCAGCCGGAACTCCCGCTCCTCCTCGGCCGCCTCGACGATATTGCGGATGAAGCGGCCGTTACCGGCCAGGTCGGTCGCCCGGCGCGGCCCCGCCGGGTCGTCGCGGATGTCGTGGTAGAGGGCGGCGCATGCTTGCTCGAGCGTGGCAACGGCATCGGTGGTCAGTGTCGAATCCCTTCGAGCGGCGATGAATTCGCCGATCTGGGCAAGTTCGGTCGGCGTGTAGGACTCGTATCGGATGCGCCGGGCGAAGCGGGACGCGAGGCCGTCGTTCGCGGCCAGGAATCGATCGATCTCGCCGTCGTATCCGGCGATGATGACTACGAGTCGATCACGGTCGTCCTCCATCCGCGCGAGCAGCGTGTCCACGGCTTCCCGGCCGAACGCATCGCCGCCGGAGAGGCCCTGCTGGATCAGCGTGTACGCCTCGTCGATGAACAACACCCCGTCCATCGCGGAGTCGATCAGTGCGGACGTCTTGATCGCGGTGCTACCCAGGTGTTCGCCGACCATGTCGCGCCGGGTGGCCTCGACGACCTTGTCGGACTTGATGAATCCAAGACCGCAGTACATCTTGGCGACCACCCGGGCCACCGTCGTCTTGCCGGTGCCGGGTGGACCGGTGAACGCCAGATGCAGGCTACGGGCCGACGTCGAGAGCCCGCGGTCGGCTCGCACTCGAGCCAGCACCGCCGCCGACCGCAACTTCGCCACCTGTTGCTTGACCGAGTCGAGTCCGATCTGTGCGTCGAGTTCGCGTTGCGCCTCGACGACCATCTCGTTGCTCTCCGGATCGACGACCGACCCGTCGGCCGGTGCCGAACCGCCAACGCCGGCACCGCGTTCCGGCACCGACGCCGGGTCCCACGGGTCGGCTCGTTCGGCGATCTCCTCCGGGCTCGTCACCGTCAGCCGGATCGACGGAGTGCGCAATGCCTCCCCGGCCGCGGTCAGCGACGGATCGCGGGCGAACGCCTGCTCGAACATCCCGCGTGCCTTGTCCTCGTGGCCCTGCTCGCGCAGCGCGAGTCCGACGGCGTACATCGCGCGCGTCGCGCACGCCGGGATCGGACCGTCGATCGCGTTCTGCAGCCGCCGGGCGCCCTCGGCGAACATGCCGAGCTGCACGCAGGCGCTGCCGCCCATGTAGTCGGCGGTGGCCTGCATGTACGGGTCGTTCCAGGTGTCGGCGCGGCCCAGCGCAGACAGGACGTCGGGCCACCGTTGCGCAGAGAAGTAGAGCGTGGCCTGCACGAAATCGACGATCGGGGTACGCCGGTCGATCTCGTCGAGAACCTCCTGCGCGCCGGGAAAGTCGTGGCCGCGGATCAGCGTCGCCGCGTAGGCCGCAGCCGCCTCGGTGGTATCGGTCAGCGGGTAGTCGAGGAACATGCCGGTGTACCAGCGGCCGACCAGCGTCCGGGGCGGCAGGCCGAGACGGCGTTGTTCGTGCCCGATCGACGCGCGCGTGCGGTAGAGCGCCAGCAGCACCTCGTTGGATGCGTCCCCGCAGGCGAGCCGGCCCATCCACGCGTCGGCGAGATCGGGGTCCCACTCGCTGGCGCGGGTGAATGCCTTAGCCGCCTGTTCGGGATTGTGGATCGGCTCGGTGCCGTCGATGGGGATGCCGATGGAGAGAATGCCCAGCTCGAAGAGTTGCCTCGCCTTGCGGACGTCGGCCATCGATGCTCCACCTCTCGCGGTGCCACCGCAGGGTCCGAACGCATCGTGCGGCCGGTCGGAAGGTGGCCTGCCGGTCAGGTGAACAGCGTAACGGGTGCCGCCCCGGCTCACGACCGACGTATCCCCACCGCCGGTAGACTCGGCGACTGTGAGCGCCCAGGTCGACACCGTCGAAGACGCAGCCCAGACCCCCGATCAGCCGCAGCCGTATCGCGAACTCGGCCTGAAGGACGACGAGTACCAGCGGATCCGCGACATCCTGGGCCGCAGGCCCACCGACGCCGAGTTGGCGATGTACTCGGTGATGTGGTCGGAGCACTGCAGTTACAAGTCGTCGAAGGTGCATCTGCGCTACTTCGGCGAGACCACCACCGACGAGATGAAGGCGGGCATGCTCGCCGGCATCGGGGAGAACGCCGGCGTCGTCGACGTCGGCGACGGCTGGGCGGTCACCTTCAAGGTCGAATCGCACAATCACCCCAGCTACGTCGAGCCCTATCAGGGTGCGGCGACCGGCGTGGGCGGGATCGTCCGCGACATCATGGCGATGGGCGCCCGACCGATCGCGGTAATGGATCAGCTGCGGTTCGGGCCGGCCGATGCGCCCGACACTCGCCGCGTCGTCGACGGCGTGGTCCGCGGGGTCGGCGGATACGGCAACTCGCTCGGCCTGCCCAATGTCGGCGGCGAGACCGTGTTCGACGCGAGTTACGCCGGTAACCCGCTGGTCAATGCGCTGTGTGCGGGCGTGCTGCGCACCGAGGACCTGCACCTGGCGTTCGCTTCGGGGACCGGCAACAAGATCATTCTCTTCGGCGCGCGCACCGGACTGGACGGGATCGGCGGGGTGTCGGTGCTGGCGTCGGAGACATTCGACGACGACGGCGAGCAGTCGGGGCCCAACCGGAAGAAGCTCCCGAGTGTCCAGGTCGGCGATCCGTTCACCGAGAAGGTCCTCATCGAATGCTGCCTGGAGTTGTATCGCGCGGGTCTCGTCGTCGGTATCCAGGATCTCGGCGGTGCCGGATTGTCCTGTGCGACGTCGGAGCTGGCGTCCGCGGGTGACGGCGGCATGCACATCGACCTGGAGAAGGTGCCGATGCGCGCCGAGGGGATGACCGCGGCCGAGGTGCTGTCCAGCGAATCGCAGGAACGCATGTGCGCGGTGGTCGCGCCGGAGAATGTCGACGCCTTCCTGGACGTGTGCCGCAAGTGGGATGTGCTGGCGACCGTGATCGGTGAGGTGACCGACGGCGACAACCTGCGCATCACCTGGCACGGCGACACCGTCGTGGACGTGCCGCCGCGCACCGTTGCCCACGAGGGGCCGGTCTACGAGCGACCGGTGACCCGGCCGGCGAGCCAGGACGAGGTGGTCGCCGCGTCGTCCGCGGGCCTGCCGCGCCCGGCGACCGCGGACGAACTGCGCGAGACGACCCTCACCATGCTGGCCTCACCCGCGTTGTGCAGCCGCAAGTTCATCACCGAGCAGTACGACCGCTATGTCCGGGGCAATACGGTGCTCGCCGAGAACGCCGATTCGGGAGTGGTGCGGATCGACGAGGAGACCGGGCGCGGGATCGCATTGGCCACCGATGCGTCCGGTCGCTACACCTTCCTCGATCCGTACCGGGGCGCGCAGCTGGCGCTGGCCGAGGCGTATCGCAACGTCGCGGCGTCGGGGGCGAGCCCGAAGGCCGTCACGAACTGCTTGAACTTCGGCTCACCGGAGGACCCGGCGGTGATGTGGCAGTTCCAGGAGGCGGTGCGGGGCCTCGCGGACGGCTGCGCACAGCTCGGTATCCCGGTGACCGGTGGCAACGTCAGCTTCTACAACCAGACCGGTTCGACGGCCATCCTCCCGACGCCGGTGGTCGGGGTGCTGGGTGTGATCGACGACGTGCGGCGTCGGATTCCGACCGGCTTCGGCACCGAGCCGGGGGAGACGCTGATCTTGCTCGGCGAGACGCGCGACGAGTTCGACGGGTCGATCTGGGCACAGGTCGCTCACGACCATCTCGGTGGCACCCCACCCGCCGTGGACCTCGATCACGAGAAGCTGCTGGCCGAGATCCTGGTCGCCGGTTCGCGCGACGGGCTGATCTCCGCCGCCCACGACCTGAGCGAAGGCGGCCTGATCCAGGCGGTGATCGAGTGCGCACTCGCCGGTGAGACCGGCTGCCGGGTGCTGCTGCCCGAGGGCGCCGACCCGTTCGTGACTCTGTTCTCCGAGTCGGCGGGTCGAATCCTGGTCGCGGTGCCGCGCAGCGAGGAGTCGCGGTTCCGCGCGATGCTCGACGCCCGCGGCATGCCGTACACCCGGATCGGCGTCGTCGACCAGGGCAGCGATGCGGTCAGCGTGCAGGACCAGTTCGAGATCGGTCTCGACGAACTGCGCGAGGCATATGAGGGAACGTTGCCGCGGCTGTTCGGCTGACGCTGCGTTCTCGCTCCGGTGAACACGCCGGGACCTGGCGGTTCCCGGGTGGTCTAATGGGCTCGGATCCGCGGCACCGGCGGATCGGGGATGTTCCTGCCGCCGCAGACCTCGGTGCGCCGTCGACCTGGGAGGCTTTCGCGATGACTACACCTGGACCGAATCCGTCGGACTCGCCGGACGTTCCCGGCGCCACGGGTGACGACTCACGCCCCGGGCACAGCTCCGCGGAGAGCCAGGGCAGCGCGGCGACCCAGGGCAACGCGGAGACCGAGGGCAACGCGGAACCGTACGGTCGGTCCGCCGACCCGTACGGCGCGACGACGTACACGCCGACCGGCGGCGCTGGCGCTGGTACGGCGGCCGGTACTGGTGGGGCCATCGGTGGCCAAGCGCCCCAGTATCCGGGTGGGCAGTATCCAGGCGTGCACGATCCGGGCGCGCAGTATCCGGCATCGTCGGGTGGGCAGTATCTGGGTGGGCAGCAGTCGTATCCGGAACAGTCGCCGTATGGTCAGGTGCCTCAGTACGGCGAGTATGGACAGGCGGCCCAGTACGGCCAGTCGGCCCAGTACGGCCAGTCGGCCCAGTACGGACAGGCGCCCCCATACGCCCAGTACGGCCACGGGCAGCCGTACGGGCAGGTTTACGGTCCCCCTCAGCATCAGCAGCAATGGGGTCAGCCCCAGTGGGGTCAGCAGCAGCCCGGTTATCCGCAGCAGTCGCCGGCATACGGATACGGCGGCCAGCAGGGTTGGGGCGGCGCGGTCGCCGGACCGTCGCGTGGCACCGCGACCGCGGCGGGCGTGCTGGCAATCTTGGGCGCGGTGCACATGGTGGTGGCGCTGATCGGTGAGATCGCCACCGTCACCACAATCGGTGACAAAGTCGGCGCGGGCTGGGTCACGGTCATCGTCATCGAGATCTTCGTCATCGCCGCCGCTCTGGTGACCCTGCTCTGGGGCGGGATAGAACTGTTGCGGCGCAAGCCGATCGGCAAGCTGCTGATCGCCATCGGATGCGGACTGGCGATCGTCATCCGCATCTTCGTGATCGCACTCCTGTACGGGACGCTCTACGGTGGCGTCGGCGCCGGAGCGGGAGGCATCCTGGGCGTGGTCGTCTCGCTGGTCTTCCCGATCATCACGCTCGTGCTGCTGTTCCGGCCGACCACCACTCAGTGGCTCGCGGCGGGATCGGCGCCGTCCGCGACGGGCCAGGTGCCGGGTGCGCCGGGTTATCCGCAGTACTAGACCGAGTTATCCGCAGCACTAGATGGCCGGGCGAATCCCCGCGGACGTCGGCTCACCGGATGAAGGGCGCACTCCCCGTCAAGCATGTCCGATCTGTGTGGGTTAGTCTCATCGCGTTCACGTACCGAGAGGACACTGATGAGCTATCCAACCGACCCTAACCAGCCGGATCCGAAGCCGAATACCGGCGGATTCGGGGACCAGTCGTCCTACGGCCAGGGGCAGTACGACCAGGGCCAGCAGGGTTACGGTCAGCCTGCGTACGGGCAGCCTGCCTATGGCCAGCCCGCCTACGGTCAGCCCCAACCGGGTTACGGCGCAGCGGCACCGGGCCCCGAGCCGGACAACAACCTGGTCTGGGCGATTCTGTGCACGGTGCTGTGCTGCCTTCCGCTGGGCATCGTCTCGATCGTGAAATCCACTCAGGTGAGCAAGCTCTGGGCGCAGGGCGATTACGCGGGCGCACAGAAGGCCGCCGACGAGGCCAAGAAGTGGGCCATCTGGGGTGCGGTCATTGGTGTGGTTGTCCTCGTGCTGATCGTGATTTTCTACGCCGTCCTCGGTATTGCCGTGTTCAGCACGACGCCGTCGACAAGTTACTGACCGCCACTTCACCTGCCTTCTGCTCCGCATTTCTGTATCGATCGCTCTGTAGCGATGACGAGTGAGACGGCCCCTGCCGCATCGAGTAAGCCCGGCCGCGTCACCGACGCGGCCGGGACCCTCGTCTCCAGGGTCGCCCGGCACCGGGTGGCGGGACCGGCCGTCATCGTCGCCGGAGTGGCCGCGTGCTGCACTGCGGTCCTGCTCGGCGATCCGACCACGCCCGGCGGCCCATTGCCCGTGTGCCCGACCAAGGCGCTTGCGGGCATCGACTGTCCGGGGTGCGGGGCGCTGCGCGCGATCTACTCGCTCCTGCACGCGGATGTGCTTGCCGCCCTGCGCTACAACGCGGTGGCCGTCGTCGCGATCGGCTTGCTCGGCTGGGCTTTCGTCGCGTACTGCGTCGGTCTGTGGCGCGGACGCCGCGTCCGGAGCTGGCAGCATTTGCGGTACGCGCCCGTCGTCACCGCCGTCGTGGTGATGACGTGGTTCGTCATTCGCAACATTCCGGTGGAGCCGTTCGCGTCGCTCCGGGTCTGAGTGCTCTGACGGGTCTGCAAGTGCGCTGACGGGTCTGTAAACGTGCCGCCGTCGGAGTGCGTCGCGGGATCTTTCGGCGGTAACGCCCGCACAAAACTGAAACGTGTTCTAATTTGGACGCATGACAGTGCGCGTGGTCGAGTGGTCGACCGGAACCGTGGGCCGGCATGCCATCGCCGGCATCGAGGCACGGGACGACCTCGAACTGGTCGGTGTGTGGGTGTCCGACCCGGCCAAGGTCGGTCGCGACGCGGGCGAGCTCGCCGATCTAGGGCGTGACCTGGGGGTCACGGCAACGAACGACCGGGACGCGCTGCTGGCGTTGCGGCCCGATGTCATCGTGCACACCGCGATGACCGACGATCGGGTGATGGAAGCGATCGACGATCTGATCTCGTTCTTGCGCGCGGGGATCAACGTCGTATCGAGCGGGCCCGTGGTGCTGCAATACCCGCACGGCGTGCTCCCCGGTGAACTCGTCGAGCGTATCGACGTCGCAGCCCGCGAGGGTAACGCCAGTTTGTACGTTAACGGGATCGATCCAGGATTCGCCAATGACGTTCTGCCCCTGGTGATGACGAGCCTGTCGCAGCGCATCGACGAGGTGCGGTGCCAGGAGATCGCCGACTATTCGACCTACTATCAGCCCGTCGTCATGCGCGACATCTTCGGCTTCGGCGGGTCGATGGACGCCACGCCGATGCTGTTGAATCCCGGTGTGCTGTCCCTGGCGTGGGGGAGTGTCGTCCGCCAGATTGCCGCGGGGCTCGGCCTGACCCTGGACGAGCCGCTGGTCGAGCGCGTCGAGCGCGTTGCGGCCGACCGTGACTACTCGACCGTGTCCGTCGACATCGCCGAAGGGACCATGGCCGCACTGCATTTCGAGGTTGTCGGCCAGGTCGCCGGTGTCGATGCGGTGGTGTTGGAGCATTACACGCGCACGCATCGGGACCAGTGTCCCGACTGGCCGACGCCCGCGGACGGAGATGGCTGTTACCGGGTGGTGATCACGGGTGAGCCGCAGATGACCGTCGAATTCTCCCATCGCGGAGAACACGGCGACCACAACGTCTCCGGAATGATCG
The DNA here is from genome assembly GCA_039527305.1 of Gordonia sinesedis. GTDB lineage: Bacteria > Actinomycetota > Actinomycetes > Mycobacteriales > Mycobacteriaceae > Gordonia > Gordonia sinesedis. The sequence continues at coordinate 177,924 of BAAAJU010000006.1, forward strand.
TGACCGCGATGCGGCTGGTGAATTCCGTTCCCGCGGTGGTCGATGCGCCGCCGGGCCTGGTGACCGCGCTCGATCTGCCGCAGATCTGGGGCCGGTGGCCGAGCGGGTAGCGCGTGGCCGGTGGCGGGATCTGTTGTCAGCCGTCAGTCGTTGGTCGTTAGTTGTTAGGCGCTGGTTGTTGTCGTTGGTCCGGGGGGAGTCGCCGGGCTGCCGGAGTGGGTCACACCGGCCAGGAATGCACCGGTTCCCCTTCGTGCATGAGGGTGACGTAGTCGGCGAGCATGCCGCGCAGTGCGTTCTCCCGGTCGTCGCCTGCCGCCTCGCGCGCAAGCACCGACTGTCGCTGCCATGCCGACCCGGTCTGCCGGTTGATGCAGCGGCCCTCGATCACCGACAGGTACCGGGTCCGCGCCTTGCTCGAAACCCCGAACGACCGCAGGCCCTCGTCGGCCAGCGGTAGTAACCGGCGCAGCGTGAGTTCGTCGGGCCGTACCCAGCCGACATTCGGCCAATACAACTGGGATTCGAGTCCGCCGCGCGCCCCGGCCTGAAGATTCTCGGCGGCCGCGTTGAACGACATCTGCGACCACAGCGGGCGGTCGGCTTCGACGAGGCCGCGGACGACGCCGTAGTAGAAGGCGGCGTTGGCCATTGTGTCGATGACCGTCGGTCCGGCGGGGAGCACTCGGTTCTCCACCCGCAGGTGTGCGTGTCCGTCGACGACGTCGTAGACGGGGCGGTTCCAGCGGTACACGGTGCCGTTGTGCAGCCGGAGTTCGTCGAGGGTGGGGATCTGGCCGGTGTCGAGCTGGGCGAGGGGGTCGGCGTCGGTGGACACCGGCAGCAGTGCCGGAAAGTAGCGGGTGTTTTCCTCGAAGAGGTCGAAGATGGTGTTGATCCAGCGCTCGCCGAACCAGACTCGCGGTCGGACTCCCTGATTCTTCAACTCCAGCGGGCGGGTGTCGGTGGCCTGCTCGAAGACCGGAATGCGGCTCTCGTGCCACAGGGCGGTCCCGGCCAAAAATGGTGCGTTGCCCGCGAGGGCGACCTGCACACCCGCGATGGATTGTGCCGCATTCCAGTGTGCCGCAAACTCTTCCGGCGCTACTCGGAGGTGGAGCTGCAGCGATGTGCAGGCCGCCTCCGGCAGGATCGAGTCGGTAGCCGTGCGCAGTCGCTCGGTGCCGTGCTGATCGCCGAGTGGGACGCCGGTGATATCGATCTCGATGTCCTCGCCGCGGGCGGAAAAGATCTGCCGGTTCAGCAGGTCGTACCGCGGGTTGTTCGAGATCCATTGGTGGGCAAAATGTTCCGAGCGCAGAGTCGGGAGCATGCCGACCATCACGAGGTGGTTGTCGATCTGCGCCGCGCGCTTTTCGGCCCGATTGAGCGAAGTGCGTAATCCCTGTTCCAGGGCGATCGTGTCGTCGCCGGTGAACGGACGCGGTGACACGTTGATCTCGATGTTGAACTGGCCCAGTTCAGTTTGATAGTCGGGATCGGCGATGGCATCGAGGACTGCGGCGTTCGCCATGGCCGGTTCCATGGTGTTGTCGACCAGGTTGAGCTCGACCTCCATACCCAGCAGCGGTTCGGGTGGTCGGCCGTGATCGGTGAAGAGGCCGTCGGCGAGCATGCGGGCAATGGCCTCGGTGCCGCGCCCGACCTGCTGGCGGAAGCGGACCCGGTCCGCGCCGGTGAACTCGGTGCTGGCGACGTCGGTGCCCATGTGGTTCATGGTGCCGGATGGGCGGCCGCGATTTCCACGATCCGGTCGATCGTGGCGTCGCTGTGTGGCTAGAGATCGAGCCGGATGTGGGCGTGCGGGACCGTCCAGCCTGCTGCGACGAGTCGGGCGTCGCGCAGCCGGTCGCGCTCGTGTAGTACGGCGGATTCGACGGTGGGTGGCGGTGCTTGGGAGGCTCCGGGCTCGCCGGGCGGCTCGTGGCCGGGCGGGCTTTCCTCGTCGGGTGGCCCGTGGCCTGATCCGTGGCCTGGTCCGGTGCTGTCGGGTGGTCGGTGGATGTCGGCGCGGACGCATCGCAGGTGGGCGGCGAGTCGTGCGGCGAGGTCGGGGGTGCGGTTGATCGACGCCGGATTCGGCGGTGCCCCGGGACGGCAGTTCAACTGCCAGCGGGTGCGGCCTTCGTCAGGTCCGCTACGCACCTTGCTGGTCGTGTACTGGCCGGGCTTCGTGCCGACCATCCGGTTGTGTGTCGGACAACCCGGCGCGAGGTCGGTGATGTCGGTGCGGCCGCCGTCGGCCCAGTCCTGGGCGGCGTGATGTAACTCCACTTGCGCGGCCGGTTGATCACAACCGGGGGTGGAACAGGTCTCCCCGTCCGGGGCGGCGAATGACATCAACCGCTGCTCCTGCGACGCGAGGCGACGTCGCCGCCCGAGGAACAGTGGTGTGGCGGTGTGGTCTTTGAACACCGCCAGAAATGGTTGCGCGTCGGCAGCGAGTTTGATCACGTCGGAGATCGGCAACAGGCTGCCGGTAGCCGTCGTCGCCAACCCGGCTTCCCGCTTCAGATCGGAGAGGTCGGCTTTGATGATCAACTGCACCGGCAGGCCCCGGTGCGTCTGCCCGAGCAACCCGTCGTCGAACACCGCCTTGAGGAGTGCGTTGAGGGCGTCGTGGTTGCGTTGCGCCTGCGAGCGGGTGTCGCGGCCAGCCGCCTCCCGGAGTGCGTCAACGTTGGCGTCGTCCTCTGAGCCGGAGGGGGAGTCGGGGTCGTCGGGGTTGTTCATGCCGGGTTTGGCCCACACCGCGAGCATCATCTGCAACCGCGCATTCGTCAGCGGATCCAAATGTCCGGTGAGCTTCGCCATGCCGTCGGCACGCTGCCGGTTCACCCACAGATTCCGCCGCCGCGCGCGGTCGGAGTCATCCGACAGGATCCCATCCGGATCCAGATGCGCCAGCAGGCGTTGCCCGAGCCGGCTGATGTCGGCCGGAGTGTGCTCGACAGCGATCTCGGTCATCGTCTGCTCCGCCGCAACCTGCACATCGTGCTCCACCGAGTGCGGAATCTGCTCCAACACGTCGAGGACGGCACGCACGTGCGCAGTGCCGACCCGACCGTCGGCCAGCGCGGCCGCCAGGGTGGGGTGCTGCGGTTCCCGCGGCTGCCCGGTCAGCGTGTCGAACCGGGCCGTCGCCGCCGCTTGCTTGCGACGGTGCGACGGATTCGACATCCGCAGTCGGTGATTCATGAACGACACCAAACTCCGATACCCACACGCCCGCGGCAGATCCCGATTCGACACCTCCACCACCTGCTGATCCCCGGCCGCGGCAAGCCGGGCGATCGCCCGCTCATTCGCGACAGCCACCTCCACCAGTTCCGCGTCCGAACATTGGCTCAGATCGGCGTGGGCGAGTTCGTCGAGAAGCCCGTGTACCTGGGCCACCAGCACGGCCGCCCGCGACTGCGGCTCACTCCCACTCGTGTGCTCCATGCTGCTCACCCCCTGACGGATCCTCTATTCATCTATCGAACGTATGTTCTACGATACGCCGGCTGGCTGACGCGCGCAACCCCTTGCGGGCACGAATGTTCGATGTCCATGTTCGTGTGAATGATGTTGCGTGGGTGATGGTTTCGATACCGCCGCTAGCGCTCCGGGTGACTCAACCACCGGGAGGCGTCTCGCGGATGCTGGGTCGGCGGAGGACTGCAGCGGGGCGCACGGTCGCTTCGGTGGTTGAGTAGCGAGGAGCGGAGCGAGTCGCGTATCGAAATCACCGCCATGCGCACGAGCTGGTTTCGATAGGCCGCTCGTTCCTCGCGGCTACTCAACCGGCGGCCAATGCACTTCGCGCTCAGGCGATTCGGGCTGCCCGACCACGAGGCCCTTCGAAAATCCATCGACATTGTGCCCGGTATCCGGGCACAATGTCGATGGATTCTGAGCAATGTACGGCGGTAGCGCCTTCCGGCGGGAAGGACGCCTCGTCGTGTTGCTTTGTGTCGGCGCTGGTTTCGATTCGCCGCTCGTTCCTCGCGGCTACTCAACCAGCGGGGTCTCGCGGCTACTTAACCAGCGGGAAACTCGCGCGGCTCCGCAACCAGCGGGAGATGCACTCGACCGGCTACGGCAGAATGATCCGGTGCCGTCGCGATCACCCATCGACCCCGCAGAGGCGCGCGCCGCCGTCCTCGCGATCGCCGACTGGCTCCGCGACGAGTCGGCGCCAGCACCACCGCGCGCCGACGTCGCGGCCGCCGTCCGGCTCACCGCCCGCACGCTGGAGGACATTGCGCCCGGCAACTCCGTCGAGGTCCGCGTCCCGCCGTTCGTCGCGATCCAGTGCATCGAAGGTCCGCGGCACACGCGTGGCACGCCGCCCAATGTGGTGGAAACCGCACCACGCGACTGGCTGCTGCTGGCGACGGGACTGGTCGACTTCGCCGACGCGGTCGCCGCTGGCCGGGTCAGCGCCTCGGGACACCGGGCGTCCGCGATCGCCGGATACCTGCCGATCGTGCCGCTCTAAGCCCTCGGCAGCCCTCGACAGCGCGCTGCGGCCTCGATCTCCTCCCCGGCCGCGCTCTAGTTACTGCGATCGCCGCTGGGCGTAGATGGCGTCGATCTGCAGCGCCGGCGGGGTGGCCGTGCTGCGCGCGTCGTCGTCCAGCCGGTAACCGTAGCGGCCCACCATGGGCCCCCGCCGTGCGAGAACGCCCCGACGCCGGTGCAATTCGTCACACCCCGGAATGCACGATCTCGCCACACCGCTGAACGATTCGCAATCGGCGGCTACCGGCACGTAAACTCAATGCCGTCTCCCACGTCCGAGAAGCGATGACCCGCCCAGCCCCAGGGAGCCTCCCGATGACGGACCTGTCGATTACCGGAACCAATCTGTTGGCGCCCACCCCTGTCTGCCCGGTGTCCGACGGCTGCACCGCGGGCCACGCACCGGCCGACGACGCCGAGAACGAACCTCGCGAGGAATGCGGCGTCTTCGGCGTGTGGGCACCGGGTGAGGACGTCGCCAAACTGAGCTATTACGGCTTGTACGCCTTGCAGCACCGCGGCCAGGAGGCGGCGGGCATCGCCGTCGGCGACGGTTCGCAGGTCCTGGTGTTCAAGGATCTCGGTCTGGTCAGCCAGGTCTTCGACGAACAGACTCTCGCCGCGATGGAGGGGCACGTCGCCGTCGGCCATTGCCGCTACTCCACCACCGGGTCGACGACCTGGGAGAACTCGCAGCCCATCTTCCGCACCACCGACGCGGGCACCGGCCTGGCGCTCGGCCACAACGGCAATCTGGTCAACACCGCCGACCTGGCCAGCCGCGCCCGCGAGCTCGGCATCCTGTCGTCGGCCGCCACGTCCGACTCCGACCTGGTCGGTGCTCTCCTCGCGCACGGCGCCGCCGACAGCACCCTCGAACAGTCGGCGATGGAACTGCTGCCCACGTTGCGCGGCGCCTTCTGCCTGACCTTCATGGACGAGCACACCCTGTATGCGGCGCGCGACCCGTACGGCGTGCGGCCGCTGTCGCTCGGCCGGCTGGACCGTGGCTGGGTGGTCGCGTCGGAAACCGCCGCCCTGGACATCGTCGGCGCCTCCTTCGTCCGCGACATCGAGCCCGGCGAACTGCTCGCGATCGACGCCGACGGCGTCCGCAGTTCCCGGTTCGCCGAGCCGCAGCCGAAGGGCTGCATCTTCGAGTACGTCTACCTGGCCCGCCCGGACAGCGTCATCAACGGCCGCTCGGTGCATTCGACCCGCGTCGACATCGGCCGCCGGCTGGCGCGCGAGCATCCCGCCGAGGGTGACCTGGTGATCCCGGTCCCCGAATCCGGCACTCCCGCCGCGGTCGGGTTCGCGCAGGAATCGGGTATCCCGTACGGCCAGGGACTGATGAAGAACGCCTACGTCGGCCGCACCTTCATCCAGCCGTCGCAGACCATCCGTCAGCTCGGCATCCGGCTCAAGCTCAACCCGCTCAAGGAAGTCATCCGCGGCAAGCGGCTCGTCGTGGTCGACGACTCGATCGTCCGCGGTAATACCCAGCGGGCCCTCATCCGGATGCTGCGCGAGGCGGGTGCCGCCGAGGTGCACGTCCGGATCGCGTCCAGCCCGGTCCGGTGGCCCTGCTTCTACGGCATCGACTTCGCTTCTCCCGCCGAGCTGATCGCCAACGGGATGGAATCCGAGGCGGGCATGGTCGAGGGTGTGCGGCAGGCCATCGGCGCGGATTCGCTCGGCTACATCAGCATCGACGAGATGGTCGGCGCCACCGACCAGGCGTCCGATGCGCTGTGCAAGGCGTGCTTCGACGGTCAGTACCCCATCCCGCTGCCCGAGGAGACCTCGATGGGCAAGGCGGTGCTCGAGCAGATGCTGGCCAGCGCGGCCGGTGACGGCGATCCGCTCACGGCGGCCAACGACAACGTCAGCGCCGTCATGCGGCCCTGATGCGTCGACGTGTGGACTCCGACCGTCCGGTGAGGTCCGCCCGGAGCCGCGAGGCCCGGACCGGACTGCGGTAGCGTGTCACCCGGCGGTGACCGGGGACCGGTGATCGCAGGACAGCGACAAGGGGTGCTCAGCGAAAATGACGGACGCGGCTGCCGACGGACCGAACGGAGCGCCATCGAGCGCTTCCTACGCGGCCGCAGGTGTCGACATCGACGCCGGTGAGCGCGCCGTCGAACTCTTCGCGCCGCACGCCAAACGCGCCACTCGCCCCGAGGTGCTGGGCGGACTCGGCGGCTTCGCCGGTCTGTTCGCCCTCAAGAACCACTACCGCGAACCGGTCCTGGCCGCGGCCAGCGACGGCGTCGGCACCAAGCTGGCCGTCGCGCAGGCGCTCGGCATCCACAACACCGTCGGCCGTGATCTGGTGGCGATGTGTGTCGACGACCTCGTCGTCTGCGGCGCCGAACCGCTGTTCCTGCAGGACTACATCGCCGTCGGCAAGGTGGTGCCCGAGGTGGTCGCCGACATCGTCGCCGGCATCGCCGACGGTTGCGTAGACGCCGGCTGCGCGCTGTTGGGCGGGGAAACCGCCGAGCATCCCGGCCTGATGCGCGACGACCACTACGACCTGTCCGCGACCGCGGTCGGCGTGGTCGAGGCCGATCAGGTTCTCTCCCCGGACCGGGTCCGCGCCGGCGACGTCGTCGTCGCGATGGGCTCGGCCGGCCTGCACTCGAACGGCTACTCGCTGGCCCGCAAGGTGCTGCTGGAGTGGGGGTACATGGATCTCTCCGGGCACGTCGAGGAGTTCGGCCGCACCCTCGGTGAGGAATTGCTCGAACCCACCCGCATCTACGCCCGCGACTGTCTCGCGCTGGCGGCCGAGACCGACGTCCGCACCTTCGCGCACATCACCGGCGGTGGGCTCGCGGAGAATCTGGCTCGGGTCATCCCGGCCGGGCTCGTCGCCGAGCTCGAGCGCGGAACATGGACTCCCGCACCGATTTTCGCAATGATCGCGCAGCGTGGCCGTGTCGCGCAGATCGAGATGGAACGCACTTTCAACATGGGTGTCGGCATGGTCGCGGTCCTCGCCCCGGAGGACACCGACCGGGCGCAGGCCATCCTGACCGCCCGCCATGTCGACAATTGGGTGATCGGCACCGTCAAACGGTCACCGGAACCGAAGAACCCCCACCTGCCGCGCGTCTCCCTCGTCGGCGAACATCCACGCTTCTGATCGTCGCGCCCGCCGCACATGTCGTGCGGCCATCGTGGCGTTGCCGATCATTCTGGTGTGACGCGGACGCGTCGTGGAAGTCTCGATCCGAAATTCGGGGAGCAGTGCGCCGTCCCGTCGCCGAGCGCGCGGGATCAGGTGGGGGTCAGTCGGTGACGGACGCGCTCAGGCGCGTCGCCACTCATCCTCTTCGGCCCACTCGTCCACCGGATCCGGACGGTCGGCGGGATCGCCCGATCCGGACAGCTCGCGCTGCAAGCTGTCGAAGTCGGTGTTGGGAGTGGAGTACTTGAGCTGACGAGCAACCTTCGTCTGCTTTGCTTTCGCCCGGCCGCGGCCCATATCGGGACCCCCTCACACAATGACGGGGCGGCCAAACATCTTGGCGGCCCCGTTCTCTAGGTAGTGATTCTTCTCGTGCGGCCAGTTTAGCGCGCTCTCCGAAATTGTGCGGATCGCCCCTGGCATGGCACGTCGCGGCCCGGCCGCGCTGGTTCGAGCGTCAGGGACGGCGACCCGTCACGAGCCCGGGTCAGGCGCGGGCGAGTCGCTTACCCGCCTCCCGTCGCACCTTGGGGGCGAGGTCGTCGTCCGCGAGCAACGCTTCGAGCGCGGACGCGGACGTCCCGGTCAACAGGTGACGCACTCGCACGCCGTGCCCCGGTCGATGCACCACCCGCACGCCATCGCCCGCACCGACCGTGCCGGACGCGAGAACCCGCAGGTAGGCCCCGACATCGCCGCGGTTGAGGAAGCGCTTGATCCAGTCCGGCTCGCCGGACCACAGGGCGAACGTGCGGCACGGCACCCGGGGGATCGTGGTCTCCAGAAGCAGTCCGTCGTCGCCGACCGCCCACTGCTCGCCGACCAGGGCGTCGGTGACGTCGATGCCGTCGACGCGGAGGTTCTCGCCGAACCAGCCGAACGGCAGCTCCCGGTCGAGGTCGCCGGCCCAGCGCCGGGCCTCGGTTTCGCTGTAGGCGTACACCGCCTGGTCGATCCCACCGTGGTGACGCGTGTCGCAGACATGATCGGTGGCCAGACCCATCGCGTCGACCGCGACCCGACCGGCCGCCGGTCGCTTGTCGATAGCGCTGCGCAGCGTGCCCAGGTCCACGTCGTCGACCGCGGCGCACACCGCCAGCACCCGACCCTGCACCGGACCGGGGCCGTCCCCGCTGCCGCTGCCCGTACCGCCGGCCGGGCCCGCTGCCGTCACCGAGTGCCCGCCGCGTCGCCGCCCCGGAGCCGTTCGATGGCGGCGCGGCCCGCCTGGACGCGGTCGTCCACGGCGATCGAGTCCGGGTCGATGCGCGCGGCCACCGCGTTCTCCTCGCCCGCGTTCTGGCCGCCCGCGTTCTCCTCGCCCCCGTGCCCGACACTCACGGTCAGGTCGACGTCGGCGCCGAGCCCCCGCTTGACGAGGGCGAGCGCCACGAGCCCGAGCTCGAAGTGGTCGACCACGGTGCCGAGCCTGCCGACCTTGCGTCCGCGCGCCGTCACCGGGTCACCGGGCGTGGGCCGCACCTCCGCGCTGCCGTCCAGGTGCAGCAGCACCAGTTGTCGCGGTGCCTTGCCGAGGTTGTGTACCCGCGCGACCGTCTCCTGGCCGCGATAGCAGCCCTTGTCCAGATGTACCGCGCCGAGTTCGTCGGGCCCGCCGATCCAGCCGACCTCGTGGGGGATGGTCCGGTCGTCGGTGTCCACCCCCAGCCGCGGCCGCACCGCGGCGACGCGCAACGCGTCGAGCGCCCAGGTGCCGGCCATCGTCGCGCCCGCCTCGGTGAGCGCGGCCCACCAGTCGAGCAGCACATACTCGGGGACTACCAGGTCGACGACCGGCAGGAAGACGTCGCTGTCCGGCGCCTCCCGCAGCGGCGGCATCATCCGCCAGAAGCCGAGCGGCTCGTCCTCGTGATGCGACTCGGGCAGGTCACCCGCCGCGTACGGTGCGGCATTCGGGTCCAGGTCGAGCAGTTCGGCGATCGGCCCGCGCACGACGTCCGGGCCGACCAGCGTCAGGACCTTCATATCCGGGCGGGCCGCCGGATACACCTGCGCCCAGAAGACCATCCTGGTGAGGAAGTCCAGCAGGGCCGCACCGCGGTATCCCTCGGTGTCCAGCCACGCGATGTCGTCGACGTCGGTGACGACGAAGTGATCCTCGACCCGGCCGTTGCCGTCCAGGGACAGATTCTCGGCGCCCGTACGGTCGGCGAGACCGGCGACGTCCTGGCTGGAAATGGTGTGTAGCCAGCTCAGCCGCTCCGGCCCGGGTACCTCGATGACCGCGCGGTCCGAGCGGTCGATGACCACCGCGGATCGGGTCGCGGCGCGTTGCTCGCGCAGGGGGTCGCCGTAATGCCACGCCACGCCGGGAGACGGACCGTCGTCCGGGGCGGCGACCGCCCCCTCGCCGGAATACCTGGTCAGAATGGGTGACACGGCCACACCGCGAGTTTACGCGGACCGGCGGGCGATCCGCCGTGCGATGCCGGTCCGGCCGCGGTCGCCGCACCGGTGCCTGCCTCGGCATCGACCGTCCGGCTCGCATAGCCTTCACACCATGTCGGAAACCAACACGTCAGCCACGGACACCCGCGACGCCCGCCCGGCGGCGACATCGTCGCGCGCCGGTGCGGCGAGCGAGTCGGGGAGCGCGCCCGCGACCCTGCTGTTCGGCCTCGACGGCACCTCGCTGGATCCCGACGCGCCGTTACTGCACGCCGACGATCTCGCCGCGCTGCGCGGCGACGGCATCTTCGAGACCCTGCTGATCCGCGACGGCCGGGCGCGCCGGGTGGGCGCCCACCTGGAACGGTTCCGACGCAGCGCCGCCCTGATGGGGTTGCCCGAACCCGACTCCGACCGCTGGCAGGCGGCGATCGCCGCGGCCACCGCCGCCTGGGTGACCCGCGCCGGCGACAGCGGGCCGGAGGCGGAAGGCCTACTGCGCCTGGTCTATTCGCGCGGTCGGGAGGGTGCCACCGGTGAGCCCGCGCCGACCGCCTACCTGACCGTGGGGCCGGTCGCCGATCGCGCCCGCGCCGCGCGTGCCGACGGGGTCTCGGTGGTCACGCTCGACCGCGGCTACTCCGTCGATCTCGCGGCCCGTGCGCCGTGGCAACTGCTCGGCGCCAAGACCCTGAGCTATGCCACCAATATGGCTGCCCTCCGGTATGCCGCCGAGCAGGGCTTCGACGACGTCATCTACCTCAGCAGCGAGGGTGCGGTGCTGGAAGGCCCCCGGTCGACGGTGATCGCCGTCTTCGGCGACACCCTGGTCACCCCACGCCCGGAGGACGGGATCCTGGCCGGCACCACCCAGCAGGCTGTCTTCGATCTCGCGGAGAAGGAGGGCTGGCGCACCGACGTCCGGTTGCTGCGGCGTGAGGATCTCGTCGCGGCCGACTCGGTCTGGCTGGTCAGCAGCGTGACGGTGGCCGCTCGGGTGACCGCGCTCAACCGGTACGTGATGCCGGTGACCGACGAGGCCGACAAATTCTCCGATTTGGTGGACCGGGCGATTTGCGTTGACTGAGAATGACGTCATGGAACCCCGGCGGTAGCGCCCACCGGGAGTCCATGCGTCGGGCGGGGTCGAGCGTGCGCCCCGGTCGCACGTGAGTCACAGCCCACAATTGCATCCGCATTCGTCCGATCGCTCACTGGCCGGATCTTCCCGCGGGGTTGTTCGCGGGTACCCGAGGGCGTAATGTCTGATTTGCGCCTACTACATGTAGTAGTAGTGGGGCTGGCCCATCCGCTCGCGCCTCGTGACCAGCGAGGTATACGACTCGTCGATTCGAGGCGGCATGAACGCTCTGGATTTGTCCCGGTGGCAATTCGGTATCACCACCGTGTACCACTTCATTCTGGTTCCCCTGACCATCGGGCTCGCGCCGATGATCGCGGTGATGCAGACGGTCTGGCACGTCACCGGCAACGAGCAGTGGCTGCGTGCGACCAAGTTCTTCGGGAAGCTGTTCCTGATCAACTTCGCGCTCGGCGTCGCCACCGGCATCGTGCAGGAGTTCCAGTTCGGCATGAACTGGAGCGAATACAGCCGCTATGTCGCCGACGTCTTCGGTGCACCACTGGCACTCGAGGGCCTCGTCGCCTTCTTCATGGAGTCGACGTTCCTGGGGCTGTGGATCTTCGGCTGGAGCCGACTGCCGCGGCGCGTCCACCTCGCCTGTATCTGGCTGGTGGCGATCGGCGTCAACGCGTCGGCGTACTTCATCATCGCGGCCAACTCGTGGATGCAGCATCCGGTCGGCGTCACCTACGACCCGGTGCGGCAACGGCCCGCGATGAACGACGTCTGGGCGGTCCTGACCAATAACACCACCCTCGCGGCCTTCCCACACGTCGTCGCCGGCTCGCTGCTCACCGCGAGCACCCTGGTCGCGGCCGTCGGAATCTGGTGGATGGCGCGAAACTCGTGGCGGGCGAACAAGATCCGTCAGGCGATCGAGACCGGCGACACCTCGGATATGCCGAAGACCACCTCGCCCAGCCAGATCGACGCCACCCCACTCGATCTCGAACGCGACGCCCGGGAGCTGTGGCGGCCGGTCAGCCGATTCGCCATCTGGGTGGTGCTGGTGTCCGGCATCGCGTTGTTCCTCACCGGCGATTACCAGGCGCAGGTCATGTTCAAGCAGCAGCCGATGAAGATGGCGTCCGCAGAATCGTTGTGCGAGACCGAAACCGGCGCCGGGTTCTCGGTGCTGTCGGTCGGGCGGCAGAACAACTGCGAGAGCATCAATCACGTCATCACCATCCCGAACCTGACGTCCTTCCTCGCCAATCACAACTTCAACAGCACCCTGCAGGGCGTGGTCGAACTCAACGAGCAGTACCAGCGCGAGTTCAATATGCCGGGGCAGAACTTCGCCCCCAATCTGTTCGTCACCTACTGGAGCTTCCGCGCGATGATCACCTGGGCGCTGGGATCGGTCGTGGTCGCGCTCGGCGGACTGTGGCTCACGCGGAAGAAACGAGTCGTCACCTCACGCAGATTCGGGTTCATCGCCCTGCTGATGACGCCGACACCGTTCCTCGCCAATAGCTCCGGCTGGATCTTCACCGAGATGGGCCGGCAGCCCTGGGTGGTGGTGCCGAACTGGGCCGACAACCTCGACCCGCTACAGATCAACATGCTGGTGCGCGACGGCGTGTCCAATCACACGCCCGCGACGGTCTGGGTGACGCTGATCGGATTCACCCTGCTCTACGGTGCGCTGGGCATCGTGTGGTTCCTGCTGTTGCGGAGATATGTCATCGAAGGCCCGGCGGCCTACGACGCGATACCGCCGGAGGAGCCGTCGGACTCCGATTCCGATGACGAGCCCAAACAACTGTCGTTCGCGTACTGAGGAGGAGTGACGATGGGACTGCAAGAGTTCTGGTTTCTGGTCATCGCCTTCCTGTTCACCGGCTACTTCATCCTCGAGGGCTTCGACTTCGGCGTCGGGATGCTGATGCCCTTTCTGGGCCGCAGCCACACCGGCGGCGACGCCGACGTGTCACCGGACGACGAGCTCGCCGATTCCGACAAGCGGCACCGCGCCATCCTGAACACCATCGGACCGGTGTGGGACGGCAACGAGGTGTGGCTGATCACCGCGGGTGCGGCACTGTTCGCGGCCTTCGGTGGCTGGTACGCAACGATGTTCTCGGCGTACTACCTGCCGCTGTTCCTCATCCTGATCGGTCTGATCACCCGCGTGGTGTCCATCGAATGGCGCGGCAAGATCAACACCCGGCGCTGGCGCCTGTGGTGTGACGTCGGGATCGGCCTGGGTTCGTGGATTCCGGCACTGCTGTGGGGTGTCGCATTCGCCAATCTCCTGCGCGGCCTGCCGATCGACGCCGACCACCAGTACACCGGTGGCCTGCTCAATCTGCTCAACCCGTACGGGCTGCTCGGCGGACTGACCACCCTGCTCGTCTTCCTCACCCATGGCGCGGTCTTCCTGACCCTCAAGACATCCGGGGTCCTGCTCACCGACGCCACCCGCGCCGCGAAACGACTGTCCATCCCGACCTTCGTCGTCGGCGGTGCCTTCCTGCTCTGGACGCAGTTCGCCTATGGCGACGCCTCGACCTGGATCCCGGTGGCGCTCGCCCTGGTCGGTGCCGTCGGCATGGTGCTGTGGACGCAGACCGGCAGTGCGCTACCGGCATTCGCCTCCACGACCCTGCTGATCGCCGCGACCACCGCGGCGCTGTTCACCGCGCTGTACCCGAACGTGATGCCGTCGTCGATCGACCCCGCGTTCAACCTGACCATCGACAACACCTCGTCGGGTCAGTACACGCTGACCGTGATGACCTGGTGTGCGGTGCTCGTCATGCCGGTGGTCATGCTGTATCAGGGATGGACGTATTGGGTGTTCCGCAAACGGATTTCGGTGGCCCAGATCCCGCCGCCCACCGGCCTGCCGTCGCTGAACGCCCCCTCCCAGTGACGGTGCCGGCGGCACCACCGGATCCGGCGGCCGAGGCGGTCGCGAGTGACCATGGCGACCGCACCGGCACCGAACGGCGCGGTCCGCCGATGGATCCGCGGCTGCTGCGGTATTCGCCGACCACCCGCCGCTACGTAGCGGTCACGGCCGGATTCACCACGCTCACGACCGTCGCGGTGATCGTGGCGGCGGCGATGACGGCATCGGTGCTGTCCGAGGTGATCGTCGACCCGGCGCGTCGGTCGCTCACCGCGCAAGCGACACATCTGTGGGTGCTGGCCGCGGCGCTGCTGGTGCGGGTCGGCGCGGAATACGCACGGGACCGGTATGCCCAGCGCGCCGCCGCGGCGACCATCGCCGAACTGCGGGCGCAGGCGCTCGCAGTATTGACCGACCCGCGCCGCACCTCGCCCCGGGACCTGGTGGCCCGGCGCGAGGATGCGCTCACCGTGGTGCTGCGCGGCCTGGAAGGCTTGCGCCCCTACCTTTCCGGGTATCTGCCCGCGCTCGTCGTCGCAGCGATCCTCACCCCGACCGTGATCGTCGTGATCGCCGTGACCGACTGGCCGTCCGCGCTCATCATCCTGGTCACGCTGCCACTGATCCCGGTGTTCATGGTGTTGATCGGGCTGATGACCCGAGACACCACCCGACGCAAACTGGCCACGATGAGCCGGCTGACGTCGCAGCTCCTGGACCTGATCGCCGGGCTGCCGACGCTGCGTGCGCTGCACCGGGCTCGTGCGCCCGCCGCCCGGGTCGCCGAACTCGGAACGGCCCACCGCCGCAGCACCATGTCCGCGTTGCGGATCGCGTTCCTCTCCGGTGCGGTGCTGGAACTGCTCGCGACGTTGTGCGTCGCGTTGGTGGCCGTCGGCATCGGACTGCGCCTCGTGTACGGCGAGATGAGCCTGTACGCGGGCATTCTCGCACTGATCCTGGCCCCGGAGGCATATCTGCCGCTGCGCCGGGTGGGCGCACAGTTCCACACCTCGACCGACGGTCTCACCGCGGCCGGCGACGTGCTCGACGTCATCGAAACCCGCGCGTCCGCACCGCAACCGGCGGGGGACCCGGCCGGCACGACGGCGACGGTGGCGCAGGACCGGCCAGCTCCCGGAGATCCCGCCAGCGGCCGTGCGTGCGCGGTTGCCGGACAACACATCCGGCTCCTCGACGTCGGGGTGCACGGCCGGGACGGATGGGCACCCGACGGATTGTCGGCCACCGCCTCCCCGGGTGAGGTGACGATGCTGACCGGCGCCAACGGGTCGGGGAAGTCGACCGCGCTCGCGGCGATCCTCGGTCTGATCACCCCCGACCGGGGCCGGGTGCTCGTCGGCGACGTCGCGGTGACCGACCTGTGCCCCAAGGACTTTCACGAGCAGGTGGCCTGGTTGCCGCAGCATCCGGTGGTGGTGCCGGGAACGGTCGCGGACAATCTCGCGCTGTTCGGTGCACTCGACCCGCAGGCATTCGCGGCGGCCGCGGCGGCCACCGGATTCGACGCGGTGCTCGCCGACCTGCCGCACGGGACGGAGACGATGCTCGGCGCGGGCGGCGTCGGACTGTCCGCCGGTCAGCGACAGCGGCTGGCGCTGACCAGGGTCCTCGCGTCACCGGCACCGCTGCTGGTGCTCGACGAACCGACCGCCCACCTGGACGACGTATCGGCGGCGGCGGTGCTGACCGCGCTGGCCGACCGGGCCCGCTCCGGCGACACCGTCATCGTGGTGGCGCATCGGGATACGGTGCGCCCGTTCGCCGACCGGGTGATCGAGCTGACGGCCGGCGGTGTCCCCGGGGATGCCCATGCCCGCTGAACCACCGAGCGTCGATGGCGCTCGCGGCGCGGGTCACGCAGTCCGGTCCGATCCGCTGGTCCGGGCGCTCGGCTTCCTCGGTCTCGGCTGGCGGCCGGTCCTGCGGTCGCTGCTGCTCGGGGTCGGAGGTGCGCTGTCGGCGCTCGGACTGGCCGCGCTGTCGGCGTGGCTGATCACCCGGGCGTGGCAGATGCCGCCGGTGCTGTACCTGTCGGTGGCGATCACCGCGGTTCGCGCCCTTGGCATCTCACGCGGCGTCCTGCGTTATCTGGAGCGCCTGGCCACCCACGACCTCGCACTCGGTGCGATGGCGACCGCCCGCGAGCGGGTCTATCTCGCGTTGGCGACCGGATCACCGGCCTACTCGGTCACCGTGCCACGCGGAGCATTGCTCGCCCGCACCGGTGACGACATCGACGAGATCGGCGACGTGCTGATCCGCGGCATCATCCCGGTCGGCGTCGGTTTCGTGACATCGGTTGCGGCGGTGGTGATCATGGCGCTGGTCTCACCGTGGGCGGCGGTAGTTCTTGCGGTGGCGCTGATCGTCAGCGGGGTGGTGGCACCGTGGCTGGCGGCGCGTGGATCGGCCGCCGCGATCGCCGACTCCACCGCCGCCACCGCGCGCTCGGTCGACGCCGCGACGACGGCGCTCTGGCACGCACCGGAACTCGTCGTCGCCCGCCGGCGGGAGGCCGTCCTCGACTCCGCCCGGACCGCCGACCGGGAGGCGCTCCGCGCGGCCGACCGGGGGATCCGGATTCAGGCCGCCGCCGCGGCCGCGACACCGTTGGCGATGGCAGTGTCGCTGCTCGCCGCCTGCCTGATCGGCATCCATCTCGCGGCCGGGACACCCGGCTCGATCGCCGACGTGGCCAGCGGCGAAGGCCTTACGCCGATGATCCTCGGCGTCTTGATCCTGTTGCCGCTCTCCGCATTCGAGTCGACCGGCCCACTCACCGAGGCCGGCATCGTCATCGAGCGTGGCAGGCAGGCGGCGGCCCGGCTGATGGGGCTCGTCGACGGTGCACGCGACACCGACGCTGCACGCGAGAACGACGGTGCGCGCAAGAACGACGGTGTGCGCGAGAACGAGGACGCGCGCGGAAACGACGCGCAGGCCGAGCCCGGCTCGGCGGACGATGCGGCGGTGGATATCCCGTTCGATCCGCGACCGGTCACGGTGCGTACCTCGGGACTGCGCTGGGGGTGGCGCGGCCGGCCGGTGCTGGGGCCGGAGTCCGGCCTCGACCTCGAGCTCGCGCCCGGGTCGCGGCTGGCGGTCGTCGGGCCAAGCGGCGCAGGCAAATCGACGCTGATGTTGACCCTGGCCGGTCTGCTGGCGCCCGCGGCCGGCACCGTCGACTGCCGCACCCTCGACGGCACGCCCGTGGGCCCGGCGGCGTCGGTCTGTTACATCGCCGAGGAGGGACACGTCTTCTCCACGTCGGTGCGGGAGAACCTGCTGGTCGCCCGCGGCGACGCGACCACCGACGAACTGCGGGATGCACTCGCCGCGGTCGGGCTGAGCTATTGGCTGGCCACGCTGCCCGACGGCCTGGACACGCTCCTGGTCGGGGGTGCCGACGCGATCAGCGGCGGGCAGCGGCGACGGCTCCTGCTCGCTCGGGCTCTGCTCTGCCCGGCGCCGGTGGTGCTGCTGGACGAGCCGACCGAGCATCTCGACGCGGCCGACGGTGCCCGCCTGCTCGCCCGGCTACTGGACCCGGACGCGATGATGTTCGGTCCGGGCCGCACCGTCGTGGTCGTCACCCACCACCTGGACGGCGTCGACCTTTCCGCCGCCGACATACCCGTTATCGCGCTCGACGACGCCGGCAGCGGGGAGCGGACCGTCACCAGATAATCCGTTGCCGACCTCCGCATCTCGGCGTACGTTCGGCTCTACACGAGGAAGGAGGTGGTCTGAGATTGTATGCATATCGGACACGTGAGGTGACCATCCGCTGACGCGGAATTCCTGAGGCACTCGTTGCCGCAGTGTCGTGCCTCGCGCGGCCGCGTCGGCGAATCCCCGATGGTGACCCGGCCCCCGTCCCCGACCAGTCCGGTCGCGATGGCCCGATGATTCGGGCGGTGCGGGGGCCGTTCCATGTCCATGGCGGCTACCCGGGTTCCCGCGCCGCGGTGTCGCCGCGCCGGTTTTAGCCAACCTGGCTGCTCACGCCATGGTGTCCTGCATAATGTGACGGCAATGGGGGAACCATACGACGAGGCGTCGGGCGGACTCGTCGAGGTATCGGAACCTGCTCTCCGTCGGCCGCCCGGCTGATGTCGGAGGCGGAACGCCAGTACCGCCTGGCCGTGCAAGCACTGCGCTCGACGGGTCGGCTGGAACTGGTGAAGTCGGGAATCGCCGCGGTCTGCGCGGCGATGGTCATTCTGGGTGTCGTCATCGAGTTCCATCCACTGGGGCCGCCGACGCCGACCCGGATGATCCTGCATGCGATGGCCGTCTGCAGCGCGGGGCTGACGGGCGCCGCATGGTGGCTGTTCCCGTGGCCGAGCTACCGCTGGGCGGCGCTCTTCGCCGCGTGGTCCGGGTTGAGTTTCGTGGTGAGCGGGGCCAGCCTGGCCACCACTGCCGCACAGTTCAGCGCGTTGTGCCTGCTCGGTCTGCCCGGACTGTTCACCGCATTCCTCCTCGGCCGCCGGGCACTGGCGGCGTACGTGACGCTGGCGTGCGGGGCCATCACCGCGTTCAGTCTCCGCGCGATGCTGGCCGACGGAGTCGCGCCGGTCGATCTCGCCGTCTACCTCGTTCCGGCGGTCTACTCCGGTCTGGTGGTGCCCCTGGTGATCGCGCTGATCATCGAGGTAGCCCGCGGCGCGATTCAACGCACAGTCGTTGCCGCACAACAAGATCCGCTGACCGGACTGTACAACCGGCGAAGTCTGTACGAGCTGGCGGTGACCGAGCTACGCAGACGCAAGTCGGCGGTACTGGTCGCCGCGGTCATCGACGTCGACCGGTTCAAGGGCATCAACGATCGGTATGGGCACAGCGTCGGCGACGCCGTGATCATCGCGGTGAGTCGCCATTTGACGACGGTGATCGGTCCGACCGATCTCCTCGGTCGCATCGGCGGCGACGAGTTCGCGGTCATCGCGTTCCGCGACTCCCTCGACGAGGTGCCGATATTCGCCGACCGCCTGCACGACGTGCAGGATGCGATCGGCTACACCTACACGCTCAGTATCGGGGTCGCCTCGCAACTGCCGGCGCACTCCATGTCGACGCTGGATGTGCTGCTGCGACGGGCGGATGCGGCGATGTACCGGGCGAAGACGAGTGGTGGCGGACGTCTCCATCTCCTGCCGCCCGCCTGAGCGCCGGGATCGTCGGCGGAGCGTGGGCAGCGCGCCGGTCGGGTCAGCCTGGTCGGGTCAGCCGACGTGGCGGCGCAGCTTGGCCGACAGCCGCGGGGTGAGGTCGCCGTCGGCGTCGACGCGCTCCTCGACATACGCCAGATCGCCGTCCTCGACGAGTCCGTACAGTCGCTTGGCCCCGCCGGTGCGCGCCCCGGTTTCGGTCTTGATGACGACGTCGGTGGCGAGCTCCCACGACGTCTGGGTGAGCGGCTTGCCGTAGAACAGTTCCACGGAGCCCTCGGCGTGCGCCAGCAGCAGTTCGATGGTGTCGTCCTCGCCGATCCGCCAGTACCCGGTCTCCCGCAGGTCCGGGCGCACGAAGTTGGCGTCGTCGTCGATCACCCAGGACCGCGCCTGCCAGTTCAGGTAACCGCGACCGTCGTGGGTGATCTCGATCTGCTGGGCGAAGTGGTAGTCCTCGCCGGTGTCCGGGTCGTGCCCCTCGCCTTCGCCGCGCCACACGCCGACGAGCGGCAGCAGGCCGAGCAGGGCCGGATCCAGGTCGGCGCCCTTGCGGAGATTGGCGGTGTCGGCGGGGAGGGGCAAGTCCTCCCACGTCGGGATGTTGCGGTCGCGGCTGCCGGATGCGGCGGCGCGCTCTTCGGCCTGACTGATCGCCTCGTCACCGGACCGGCGCGCGTCGGCATTCGCGGCGTCGTCGCCGCCGGTCGCGGGATCCGGGGTGCTCGACGCGGCGTCGGACCCCTCGTTGCCGGCGGTCACGACTCGTCGGTGACCAGGCGGTAGAGCACGTAGACGGCGAACCAGGTGATCAGCACCGCCGCCAGGACCAGCAGAACCTCGAAGAAGATGACCACGCCGAAAGTCTACAACCATCGCTGGCCGGCGAACGCCGCAGGCCCGGCCATCCGACGAGGGATGACCGGGCCTGCGGGGTGTCGTTCGGCTACCGCGCGAGCGCTACTTGGCGACCACGATGTCGTGCTCGTGCACGCCGGGGCCGTCCGGGCTGATCGTCACGTCACCGTTGCCGCCGGAGCTCAGTGCCCGCAGCGTCCAGGTGCCGGGAGCGGCGAAGAACCGGAAGTCGCCGGTGGGGCTGGCCACCACCTCGGCGGTGAACTCGCCGGTCGAGTCGAGCAGCCGGACGAATGCGCCCGCCACCGGGTTACCGGAACCGTCGGTGACCTGTCCGGTCAGCACGGTCTCCTTCTCGACGTCGACGCCAGCAGGCAGCTTCTGTCCTTGCTTGGGTGCAGCACACATACTCTTACTTGCCCTCTCCGATTTCGACGGGAACGCCGACGAGCGAACCGTATTCGGTCCAGCTCCCGTCGTAGTTCTTCACGTTCTGGTGGCCCAGCAGCTCCTTGAGCACGAACCAGGTGTGGCTCGACCGCTCACCGATGCGGCAGTAGGCGATGGTCTCCTTCTCGCCGTCCAGCCCGGCATCGGCGTACAGGGTGGCGAGCTCGTCGTCGCTGCGGAAGGTGCCGTCCTCGTTGGCGGCCTTGCTCCACGGCACGTTGATCGCGCCGGGGATGTGGCCGGGGCGCTGGCTCTGCTCCTGCGGCAGGTGCGCGGGAGCCAGGATCTTGCCGGTGAACTCGTCCGGGCTGCGCACGTCGACCAGGTTCTTGGCGCCGATGGCGTCGACCACCTCGTCGCGGAAGGCGCGGATCGAGTTGTCCGGGTCGGCGGCCTTGTAGGTGGTCGCCGGGCGGCTGACCGCGTCGGTGGACAGCGGGCGGCCGTCCAGTTCCCACTTCTTGCGCCCACCGTCGAGCAGCTTGACGTCGTTGTGGCCGTACAGCTTGAAGTACCAGTAGGCGTAGGCGGCGAACCAGTTGTTGTTGCCGCCGTAGAGGACAACGGTGTCGTCGTTGCCGATACCGCGCTCGGAGAGCAGTGCGGAGAACTGCTCGGCGTCGACGAAGTCACGACGGACCGGATCCTGCAGATCGGTCTTCCAGTCGAGCTTGACGGCGCCGGCGATGTGGCCACCGTCGTAGGCGCTGGTGTCCTCGTCGACCTCGACGAAGACGACGTTGTCGGAGTTCAGGTTCTGCTCAGCCCAATCGGCGCTGACCAGGACGTCGGAACGTGCCATGGGTTTCGGTTCCTTCCCGAGATGGGTTCGGTGATAAGGGATCTCGGCACGGTGCCGAGCCGGAATCGGATGGGATAGCGATGCCGAGGAGTTCGGGCCGGGTGGACGAACCCCCTGCGGCGCCGGCGACGGCCCGTCCGAGAGAGCGGAGTCCCTCGTGCGGGGAACGGGGTCTGGTGCGAAGGTACAGACGCGTCGAGACGACATCGCCGACTTCGATGACCGGAGCCGAATCCCGCGGCGGGATCGGCGGTGTTCCTCGTGGGCCGTCATCGGTCGGTGACCGGGCGCGATCAGCGCATGGTCACCTGGTCGGGCGACAGCAACAGTTGGCGACACGACAGAAGTCGATCGCACGGCGGCGGGTGAGCAGGAACTCACGGCGCTGTTGCATGCCCACGAGGGTACAACAGGGCCGGTCGCGGCCGGCAACCGTGGGCCGGGCGTCCGTCGTCGTCCGCAGCCGGTCGGTGCACTTGGCCCGCTTGTCGCCATCAGAACCGGTCGGGGCGCAGGTCGCGGGGGCCGGACTCGGCCAGCAGCAGCACGTCGCTGCCCTCGCTCTGCGCTCCGGTGGCGGGCAGATCCCAGGGCAGTGGCAGCCACGGCAGGGTGGTGCTGAACCGGTCCAGGACCTGGCGGCGCAGGTCGGCGTTCTCGTCGCCGGCGAGCGCGTCGGCGGTGACGTGCTCCTCCGGGCCGGTGTAGAAGCCGGTCGCTTGCAGGTGCAGCCGCCCGTCGCGGACCGACAGGTCGACCGAGACGCTGACCTTCGCGCTGCGTCCCCGATAGGCCGCGGCCGACGGTGTCTTGGCCGGGATCGGGCGCCCCTGTGGCGCGGACTCCGACTCCGGCGGAGCCGACGACGGCGGCAGCGCGACGGTGCCGGTCAGGAGGACGCCGGAGCTGCGGCGCAGCAACCCGTCCTGCGGTCCGCCGCCACCGGCTTTGTCCTCCGGGGCGGGGGTGTTCACGGTGAGGTCGAGGATGCCGAGGAAGCGGCCCAGGTTGACCGAGTCGAGCCGGGTGTAGGCGTTCACCGACCGGGTGCGCAGCGTGTCGTCCGGGCCGATCGACCAGCCGTCCGGCACCGTCGTCGATCCCAGGGTTGCGCCCAATTCCGCTCGGCAGGAAGCGATCCGGCAGCCGTCCACGCCGACGTCGCGAGCCGTGACGACGACCCCGGAGAAGGAGCCGGAGGCCGCCCGCTGAAGGTAGGGGAAGCCGGCGAGGGTGACCTCCGGGTCGGCGCTGATGCGCGGTGACGCCACCAGCGACCGGGACAGCCGATACTCACCCCGGGTCGCGGCGGCGGCGTCGGCGACCACGGTCACGGCAGCGGCGGCCAGGATCGCGGCGAGCGTGACGAGCAGCGTCCGGCGCAGGGTGCGATGCGGTAACGGGGCGGGTCGTTCGCCGGGCGCGCCCGGTCGCCCGGGGTCGTCGACGGAGGGCTTGTTCGCAGCGGTGCGCGCCATTGGCGCTATTCTGTCACCTATCGCGCACCCGGCGGTACGGCGGCGGGCACCGGACGTGCGCACCGACTCGGCGCCCCTCGCCGCACCGCGGGCGCGGGTCACAGGTACCGGGCAAAGGCGGTCGGTTGGGCGAGTAGACGCGGTCGGACGACGGGATCGGAGTGGTTCGTGGATCTCTTGCTGTTGACGGCGGACGCGGAGCCGGATGCCGTCCTGCCGTCGCTGGCACTTCTGGCGCATACCGTCCGGGTGGCCCCGTCCGACGTGTCGTCGCTGATGGAGGCCGGGAACGCGGATGTCACCATCGTCGATGCCCGCACCGACCTGGCCGCGGCCCGCGGCCTGTGCCGGCTGCTCGGTAGTACCGGCTCCGGGTCGCCGGTTGCCGCAGTACTCACCGAGGGCGGTCTGGTCGCGGTCAACGCCGACTGGGGTCTCGACGAGTTCCTGCTGCCGGCCACCGGACCCGCCGAACTCGATGCCCGCCTGCGACTGCTGGTCGTGCGCACCCGCGGCGCATCCGTCGAAGAGGTGTCCGGCAAGGTCACCCTCGGCGAACTCGTCATCGACGAAGGCACCTATACGGCACGACTACGCGGTCGGCCGCTCGATCTGACCTACAAGGAATTCGAACTCCTCAAGTACCTGGCGCAGAACGCCGGCCGCGTGTTCACCCGCGCGCAACTGCTGCAAGAGGTCTGGGGATACGACTTCTTCGGCGGCACCCGCACCGTCGACGTCCACGTCCGGCGCCTGCGCGCCAAGCTGGGCGCCGACCACGAGTCGCTGATCGGCACGGTCCGCAATGTCGGGTACAAGGCGGTTCGGCCGGCCCGCGGGCGGTCGGCGAGCACCGACTCCGATAGCGACACCGACACCGGCGACGCCGACTCCGACAACGCCGACAACGCCGACGGTGGCGGCGCGGACGACCTGCGGACGGGCACCGCCGATGCCGCCAGTGCCGATGCGGGCAGCGCCGACCCCTACGACGAGGAACTCAGCCCCAGTGGCAGCTGACCCGGACAGCCCGTCCGGCCGCGACGAGCCGCGGGTCATCGCCACCCTGACCGCCGACGACGCCGCGCACGCCCACCGGCTGGTCGACGCGGCCACCGCGGCGGACGGTGTCGCGCCCTTGTCGGAGCAGGCGGTGCTCGCCATCGACCACACCGAGCCGGGCGTGCAGGCGGGGGTGCGACATGTCGTCTCGCCGGCCGGATACGCCAACATCACCCCCGGACGTTCGGGCGAACCGGCGATGATCGAGGCGGTCGTCGACCCGGCGTTGCGCCGCCGCGGCCACGGCCGGGCGCTGCTCGACGCGGCGTTCGCGGCCGCCCGCGAGGCTGCCGGAGCCGAGGATCCCGCTCCCCGCGCGTGGGCGCACGGCGACCTGCCCGGAGCCGTTGCGCTCGCCGCGTCGATGGGACTGGACCGGCGGCGGGAGCTGCTGCAACTCCGCCGTCGCGATCCGAGGACTCTGCCGCGGCTCGACGTGCCTTCCGACATCGCGCTGCGCACCTACGCAGGCACCGGCGACGACGCGGAGATCCTGCGCGTCAACAACGCCGCCTTCGCATGGCATCCGGAACAGGGTGGGTGGACGGCCGCGCAGATCCGCGAACGCGTCGGTGCCGACTGGTTCGACCCGGCGGGCCTTTTTCTGGCCTTCGACGCGGACCAGGACGGTGCGCCGACCGGCGACCTGCTCGGCTTCCACTGGACCAAGGTCGCCGAACCCGGCCTCGGCGAGGTCTACATCGTCGGCGTGGACCCGGCGGCGCAGGGCCGCGGGCTCGGACGGATTCTGACGCTGGCCGGCCTGCACTACCTCGCCGATCGCGGAATCGGCGAGGTGATGCTCTACGTCGAGGGCGACAACACCGCCGCGCTGCACACCTACGACCGGCTCGGCTTCACCCGATACGCCGTCGACGTCGCCTACGGCTGAGCCGCATTTCATCGGCCGAAAACCGGCGACGGTGAGCGCTATCCGACATCGCGGACAACCCGGTGATATCCGACACAGGGACAACCGCCCGCCAATTCATCTTCCGTTCACCTTTCGGGCGCGGACCGTCCACCACCGCTCTCTAACGTCTCCTGAGACCGGGCGACCGCATCGGGCGGAACCGCCGTGTTCTGACGCTGGAGGAACGTGAAAGTGAAACTGAGCCGTACTGGTGTTGCCGCCGCCTCTTTGGCCGCCACCTCCGCTCTGGTGCTGGGCGCGTGTAGCAGCAACGCCGAGAAGGGTGGCAGCAGCGCCGCTCCGGCGTCTGCGGTGTCCGACGTCACCTGCGAGGGCAAGAAGGATCTCAAGGCGAGTGGTTCCACGGCCCAGGCCAATGCCATGAAGATCTTCTCCACCTCGTTCGCCAAGAGCTGCGACGGCTACGAGCTGTCCTACGGTGGCGGCGGTTCGGGCCAGGGTGTCTCGGACTTCATCGAGAAGCTCACCGACTTCGGCGGTTCCGACTCGCCGCTCAAGGGCGACGAGATCAGCCGTGCCGCGGCCCGCTGCGGCGGTGCCGAGGCCTGGCAGCTGCCGCTGGTGTTCGGCCCGATCGCGGTGACCTACAACGTCGAGGGTGTCGACAACCTGGCACTGTCGGCGGCGACGCTGTCGAAGATCTTCGGCGGCGAGATCAAGACCTGGAACGACCCGGCCATCGCCGCGGAGAACCCAGGCGTCAACCTGCCGGACACCCCGATCAGCGTGATCTACCGCGCCGACCAGTCGGGCACCACCGACAACTTCCAGAAGTACCTGACCGCTGCGGGCGGCTGGACCAAGGGTGACGGCAAGACCTTCAACGGCGGTGTCGGCGAGGGCAAGCAGGGCAACCCGGGCGTCGGGTCGGCCGTGAAGCCGACCGCCGGTTCGATCGCCTACGTCGAGTGGGCCTACGCGCAGTCCAACAACCTGGACATGGCGAAGATCATCACCGACCAGGACAAGTCCGGCGTGCCGCTGAACGCCGAGACCGGCGGCAAGACCATCGCCACGGCCAAGCTGAAGAACGGCCCGGAGAACCACAACATGGTCATCGACACCGAGTCGTTCTACAAGCCGGCCAGCGCCGGTGCGTACCCGATCATCCTGGCGACCTACTCGATCGTCTGCTCGAAGAACCCGGACCCCGAGGTCGGCAAGGGCGTCAAGTCCTTCCTGTCGGTGGCGGCGAACCCGCAGAACCAGGGTCAGGAGCTGACCAACGCGGGCTACATCCCGCTGCCTGCCGACTTCCAGCAGAAGCTGCAGGGTTCGATCGACGCACTGCAGTAGCGGTACAGCACCACCCTGGTAGCGGAAAGCAACCACTGAACGAGGCGAAGTGAGTTATGTCTGTGGATGACACCACCGGTGTCGGCCGGAGCCCGGCGGGAACCCCGCCGGGCCCCGGGGGCCCCTCCGACGACCGGACCGATCCGCTGCCACCGAAGGAGGACCAGCAGATTGCCGAACAGCTCAATCCGGGACTGCGCAGTTCCCGGGGTGCCACCGGCGACGCGACCTTCTCCTACCTGGCACGGGGCACGGGCTTCCTCGTCATCGTCCTGATCGCGGCCATCGGTATCTCGATGCTGATCGAAGCGATCCCGGCGATCAGCAAGGACAACGCCAACTTCCTGTTCTCCTCGGATTGGAATGTTGGCGCGTCCGCGTTCGACGACGGCACCGCCTCGTTCGGTGTCTGGGAGCTGTTCCGCGCGACCGTGCTGTCCTCGGGCTTCGCCCTGATCTTGGCTACCCCGGTCGCCATCGGCATCGCGGTGTTCCTCGTCGAGTACTCGCCGCGGCAGGTGTCCCGCCCGCTCGGCGCGGTGATCGACCTGCTTGCCGCGGTGCCGTCGATCATCTTCGGCCTGTGGGGCATCTACATCCTGGCGCCGGCCATCGCGCCGGTCGCCGACTGGATCAACTCGACCTTCGGCGGGTTCTTCCTCTTCTCCACCGGCAGCACGTCGGTCACCGGTGGCGGCACCATCTTCACCGCGGGCATCGTGCTGGCGATCATGATGTTGCCGATCATCACCTCCATCACCCGTGAGGTGCTCCGGCAGACGCCGAGCGGCCAGAAGGAGGCGGCTCAGGCGCTGGGCGCCACCAAGTGGGAGGTCATCCGGCTGACGTCGTTCCCGTACGCCCGGTCCGGCATGATCGCCGCGGCGATGCTCGCGCTGGGCCGTGCGCTCGGCGAGACGATCGCCCTGATGATCATCCTGAGCGCCGCGGTCGGCACCCTGAAATGGTCGCTATTCGAGGGCGGCGACACATTCGCGTCCAAGATCGCCCGTGACGTCGGCGAATTCGTCGGCAACCCAGACGCGGCCGGCGCCTATATCGCGGCCGGACTGGTCCTGTTCGTGCTGACGTTCGTGGTCAACGCGATCGCCCGGTCGGTCGCAGGCGGGAAGGTGAACGGATGACCATCACGGTCGACGAGGCCGCCTCCGGCGGTCCGGTCAAACAAGCGCCGACGGCGTTCCGCGAGATTTCGCTGAACCGTCGCATTCGCAACAACGCCGCCCGGGTGGTCTTCGCCGCCTGCTTCGTCATCGGCGTCATCCCGCTGGTGTGGCTGCTCATCACGGTCGTCGGCAACGGCGCGAGCGCACTGACCGACCCGAACTGGTGGTTCGGCAACGCCTACGGTGTGGACACCACCACCGACTTCGGTGCCGGTGTCTCGCAGGCGATCATCGGCTCGGTGGTGCAGGCACTGGTGGCCACCGTCATCTCGGTGCCGATCGCCGTGATGACCGCGATCATGCTGGTCGAGTACCCGACGTCGAAGCTGGTCAAGCCGGTCAGCTTCATGGTGGACATCCTCGCCGGTGTGCCGTCGATCGTCGCCACGCTGTTCATCTTCACCGTGTTCGTCATCGGCCTGTCGATGGGGCAGAGCGGGTTCATGGTCAGCCTGGCGCTGATCCTGCTGATGATCCCGATCGTGGTGCGCTCCACCGAGGAGATGCTCAAGCTGGTGCCCGACGAGTTGCGCGAGGCGTCCTACGCGCTGGGCATCCCGAAGTGGAAGACGATCCTGCGGGTGGTCATCCCGACCGCGCTGTCGGGCATGCTCTCCGGCATCTTCCTCGCCATCGCTCGCGTGATGGGTGAGACCGCCCCGGTGCTCATCCTCGCCGGACCGGCCAGCACGCAGGTGCAGACCAACCCGTTCCAAGGCGGCCAGAACTCGCTGCCGCTGTTCATCAAGGACATGTGGGCCGCCAGCCAGCCGGCGTCGGCGTTCTACTACTGGGGTGCGGCGCTCACGCTCATCGTCATCATCGCGGTGCTCAACATCATCGCGGCGCTGCTCGCGAAGTTCCTCGCCCCTAAGACTCGATAGCCGTCACCGGCCCCGACAGCCCCACCCCAGCACAGCAAAGGTAGTGCCATGGCCAAGCGCCTCGACATCAAAGACCTGAACGTCTACTACGGCAAGTTCCACGCCGTCAAGGACGTCACCCTGTCGGTTCCGCCGCGCAGCATCACCGCGTTCATCGGCCCGTCGGGCTGCGGCAAGTCGACGGTGCTGCGCACGCTGAACCGCATGCACGAGGAGATCCCGGGCGCCTACGCGGTCGGCAGCGTGCTCCTCGACGGTGAGGACATCTACGGCAAGGACGTCAACCCGACGAGCGTCCGCACCACCATCGGGATGGTGTTCCAGCGGCCGAATCCGTTCCCCACGATGTCGATTCGCGACAATGTGGTTGCGGGTCTGAAGCTGCAGGGCATCCGCAACAAGTCCCAGCTCAACGAGGTGTGCGAGCGCAGCCTCCGCGGCGCGAACCTGTGGGAAGAGGTCAAGGACCGCCTCGACAAGCCGGGCGGCGGACTGTCCGGCGGTCAGCAGCAGCGGCTGTGCATCGCCCGCGCCATCGCGGTGTCGCCGGATGTGCTGCTGATGGACGAGCCGTGCTCGGCGCTCGACCCGATCTCGACGCTGGCCATCGAGGACCTGATGGGTGAGCTCAAGAAGGACTACACGATCGTCATCGTCACCCACAACATGCAGCAGGCGGCGCGCGTCAGCGACCAGACCGCGTTCTTCAACCTGGAAGGCGTCGGCCAGCCCGGTCAGTTGGTGGAGATCAACGACACCGAGACCATGTTCTCCAACCCGGTCAAGCAGGAGACCGAGGACTACATCTCCGGTCGCTTCGGCTGAGTCCGTCCCGGCGGGGAGCACACGCCACTGACGCACGAAGATCACGCGCGAGGTTGCGGATTCCGCGACCTCGCGCGTTGTGTTCGGGGTCGGGGTCGGGGTCGGGGGTCGGGCGCGGTCGGGTAGCGAGAGCGGCTACATCGCCAGGTACAGCAGCACCAGGAGTGCGACCAGGGAGAGCGTCACGCCCGCGTAGATGACGAACTGCCGCGACCGAGGCGTCTGCATCGGCTCGCCGTCGGCGGCGTTGAAGTCGGGTTCCACGGAATAGCGCGCGCTCATGGCGTCATACCTTAACGGGCACAGCCGAGAATATGCACATCGGTGGCGTCGTTCCCGCTGGACCGTACCCCGCTGGGTGGCCCTGGCTGCGTCGTTCCCGCCGGACAGTACCCCGCTGCGTGGGCCTGGCTGCGTCGTTCTCGCCGGACAGTACCCCGCCGCTGGTTGAGTAGCCCGGAGCGCGCGGAGGGCGTATCGAAATCAGCGGTCTGTGGGCCCGGGGTTTCGATACGCGGCTCGTGCCTCGCCGCTACTCAACCCCCGGGGAATCGGCTCGTTCCTCGCCGCTACTCAACCGCCGGGGAATCGGCTCGTGCCTCGCCGCTCAACCACCGGGGGAAGGGCCGCTCGTGCGTAGTCACTCCGCTGGGTCCGAGGCCATTTCCGCTGGTCGAGGGCCCGCGGGTAGGACCCCGGCTGCGTTGTTTCCGCTGGTTGAGTAGCCCGGAGCGCGCGGAGGGCGTATCGAAACCAGCGGTCTGTGGGCCCGGGGTTTCGATACGCGGCTCGTTCCTCGCCGCTACTCAACCGCCGGGGAGTGGCGTCGTCGCTCGCCGCTACTCAACCGCCGGGGAGTGGCGTCGTCGCTTGCCGCTGCTCGACCACCGGGAATCGGCCGCGCTCAGCTCACCTGCTGAAACTGCTCCGGGGTCTTGCCGGTGGCCTGGAAGACGACCCGACGGCCGATGAGGACGGCGTGGTCGGCGAAGCGCTCGTAGTACCGGCCGAGCAGGGTGACGTCGACAGCGGCGGCGACTCCGTGCTTCCACTCCCGGTCCATCAGCACGGTGAACAGGTGGCGGTGCAGGTCGTCCATCGCGTCGTCGTCCTCCTGGAGGCGGACGGCGGCCTGCGGGTCCTGGGTGTCGAGGACCTCGCGGGCGTTGTTGGCGAGTTGTACGGCGAGGCGGCCCATCTCGGCGAAGTAGCCGTTGACCTCCTCCGGGAGTGCCTTGGCCGGGTGACGACGGCGGGCGACCTTGGCGACGTGCAGCGCCAGCGCACCCATCCGGTCGACATCGGCGACGATCTGGAATCCGCTGACGATGCCGCGGAGGTCGCCGGCGACCGGCGCCTGCAGCGCGAGCAGCGCGAAGGCCTGCTCCTCCGCCCGGGCGGAGAGCTCACTCATGCGGTCGTTGTCGGTGATGACCGCCTCGGCGATGGAGAGGTCCGCCTGCAATAGCGCCTGTGTGGCGCGGGCCATGGTGGACCCGGCAAGTTCGCACATCTCACCCAGCACCGTGTTGAGCCGGTGCAACTGTTCCTGATAGGCGGTACGCATGTCACCAGACTACTGTGCGCGCCCAGGTAGACCGCATTCGACGTGGTGAACACACAATGAACGCCCGGCACCGTACGGGTGCAACACAGCGTCCGACGTGGGGGTCGGTCAGGAGCAGGTGGTGTCGCCGGCGTTGGTGACGGCCAGGTCGTTCGGCAGGTTGGAATTGTTCGCCGCGGGCGGCAGCTGATCCACCGACAGCGTGCTTCCGGCCGCGGGCGCGGTCGCGAGGCTGCCGGTGAAATCGCTGCCCAAGATGACCTCGACACCCGACCGCACGGTTCGGTCGAGCTGGATGGTCGCGCCGGGGAACATCTCGGCCAGGGTGGCCGCCGAGTCCTGTTCGCCGGGGCCGTAGCGGATCACGGTGTCGGACCGATTCTCCGACGCGTCGGCGACGCCGCGTACGTCGAAACCATCGGGGGTGAGCCGGTCGGACACGTCGGATGCCTCGCCCGCGCGGCCGGTGCCGTTGAGGATGCGCACCCCGACATTGCCGGGGTTCTGCGCCGTCGCGGTCACCTTGCTGGGCGGTGCCTTCGGCGTCGGAGCCGGGGCCGACGCCGACGTCCGGCTCGATGACGACGTGGACGACGATCCGGACTGCTTCGCCTTCTCCTCGCCGGGCAGCGGCTTGTCGTCGATGATCGCGTTGAAGATGGCGTCGATGTCCTCGGTGCGCGGGATCTCGTTGTTGCTGCCGTCGGTGGCTGTCCCGGACGTCGGGATCGTCAGGAAGGTGACCCGTCCGGCATCGATCCCCTGCATCGACTCGGCGAGGTCCAGCAGCGACTGCGTGTCGACCTTGTCGACGAAGCTGTACTCGATGAACGTGTTGACGATGCTGTTGAGCTTCGACGGGTTGGACAGCACATTGCCGGACAGGGTCGACCGCAGCAGCGACGACATGAACAGCTGCTGGCGCTTGATCCGGCCGTAGTCGCCGTTGCCTTCGGTGGAGATGGTGCGGGCTCGGACGTAGTTCAGCGCGCGGCGGCCGGTGAGCTTCTGCTCGCCCGGCTTGCGCAGGATCTGGCCGAGTTCGTAGTCGTAGAGCGGGGTCGTCGAGCACACCTCGACGCCGCCGACGGCCCGAACCACCTTCTCGAAGCCGACGAAGTCCATCGCGATGAAGTGGTTGATGTTCAGGCCGCTCATCTGGGTCAGCACCCGCACCAGGCACTGCGGCCCGCCGTCGGCGTAGATGCTGTTGAGTTTCACGCCATAGGCGGGTTCCAGGGTGCCCGCATAGGAGCCGTTGGCGTTGTCCCACTGCTGGCATTCGGGCCGGTCGACCTGCAGGTCGCGCGGGAAGGAGACGGCCACCACGCGGCTGCGGTTGGCGGGGATATTGACCAGGATGATGGTGTCCGACCGGGCGCCCTCGGCGTCGGCGGTGGTGCCGGCGCCGACCTTGGCGTTCTGGCCGCTGCGGGTGTCGGTGCCGACGATCAGGTAGTTCTCGTCGCCACCCTGGGCGTTCTTGTTACGGATGTTGCCGTCGTCGGGGTCGAGGGCGGCGATGGTGTTCCAGCTGCCGTTCCACGCCTTGAAGTAACCCCACACCAGGCCGGTGCCGAGCAGCGCCGTCACACACGCGATGGACACCAGGATCCGTCCGGTG
The DNA here is from genome assembly GCA_039527305.1 of Gordonia sinesedis. Classification (GTDB taxonomy): domain Bacteria; phylum Actinomycetota; class Actinomycetes; order Mycobacteriales; family Mycobacteriaceae; genus Gordonia; species Gordonia sinesedis. The sequence continues at coordinate 210,225 of BAAAJU010000006.1, forward strand.
ACGGTCAGGTTGTGGGTGAGAGCAGACTGCGGGGACCGTCGGGAGCCGACCCGCCGCGGTCGGGGACGACCCGACCCGGCAGCGCCCGACCGTCCGGATCGATGCGACGGCGGTCCGCCGGTGCCGCCACCCGAGCCGCCGGCGGCGCGGGTGGGCGCCGAGGCATCGGACCCGGCATCGGTGCCGACGTCGTCGCCGGGGCCGGCGACGACCGGGATCGCGCCGGTGAGGTCGGGCGTCGGCTGGAAGAGTGCCGGATGGCTGTCCTGGGCGCGTGATTCTTCGATGACGCGTTTCTGGGTCGCGGCATCGGACAGGTCAACGCCCGACGGTGCGGCGGACCCGACCGGCGGGATCTTCTGGGTGACGTCGTTGCCGAACCGGTGTACCTCGGTCGGCCGGTCGTCGGCGGCGGGGCCGTCTGAGTCGGCGGCGGGCGGGGGCGTGGGGTCCGCGGAGGGCGATGTCGCCGGGGGCGACGTGGGACCGGCTGGCGACGCGGATGCCGGGTCGGCGGGGCCGGCAACCGGCCGGATGATCTGTGTCGGGCCGGTGTCGCCCGCGTTCATCTGTTCCATCAGCTCACGCACGGTGAGCCGGCTGCGGCCGCGGACGTAGCGGTCGGTGGAGCGGGGTTCGCGGAGGCGATCGTGCCCCTCGGCGGAACGGTCGGTGCGACCGCCGCCGGTGCGACTCTCGCCGATGCGTTCGGGCTTGCTGCGGCCCCGCTCGCTACGTGTTCGATCGCGGCGGCCCTCGGTCGAGTGGCCCTCGGCCGAGCCGTCGCGCCGCCGAGATCGGTCGCGGTGGCTCGTGTCGCGGTGGTCGCCGTCGCCGTCCCGCGGACCATGCGGCTTCGGTGTCCAACGACTCAACTGACGATCCTCGCGTCCCGGGGCTTGCGCGCGGACCGCGTGTCGTCGGACACGTGCGGCGCGCACCACTCATCGATCCTGCCGGGCGGCAGAATCCTGGCGGACATACTACTGACCGCACCTGAGAGGCTGTCTCAGCGGCGGGTGCGGGGCGGCGTCAGCCACCGGAGTGCATGATCTCGGCGCCCTCCGGGACGACGTCCTCCTCCGGGTCGTCGAGCCAACCGTGCGGCAGCGCGACCGCGGCCGGCGAACCCTGCCTGCCCCGCGGGCCGTGGCCGTCGGCGGGGAACGGCGCGTCGGCGGGCAGATCCTCGACGAGATCGCGGAGCTCGTCGACGGTCCCCACCAGAGCGAGGCGTTGCCGCAGGTCGGAGCCGACCGGGAAGCCCCGCAGGTACCAGGCGACGTGTTTGCGAATCTCCCGCATCCCCTTCCCCTCGCCGTGGTGATCGGCGAGGAGCTGGCCGTGCCGGACGATGATGCGGGCCACCTCGCCGAGATTCGGAGCGGCCGGTGCGGCGGCGCCGGAGAGCTCGGCGGCGAGTTCGGCGAACAGCCACGGCCGGCCGAGGCAGCCGCGGCCGATGACGACTCCGTCACAGCCGGTCTGCCGCATCATCCGGGTGGCGTCGGGGGCCTCGAAGATGTCGCCGTTGCCCAGCACCGGCACGTCGGTCACGTGTTCCTTCAGCCGCGCGATCTGGGTCCAGTCGGCCTCACCGGAGTAGCGCTGCGCGGCGGTACGGGCGTGCAGCGCGACGGCCTGCGCGCCTTCGGCCGCGGCGATGCGGCCGGCATCCAGATGGGTACGGTGCTCGTCGTCGATGCCGATCCGGAACTTCACCGTGACCGGGATGTCGGTGCCGTCGGTCGCACGGACCGCGGCCGCGACGATCCGCTGAAAGAGCTTGCGCTTGTACGGGATTGCCGATCCGCCGCCCTTGCGCGTGACCTTGGGTACCGGGCAGCCGAAGTTCATGTCGATGTGGTCGGCGAGATTCTCGTCGACGATCATCTTCGCGGCGGCGTAGGTGTACTCCGGGTCGACGGTGTACAGCTGCATCGACCGCGGATTCTCGTCGGGCCCGAAGGTCGTCATATGCATGGTGACCGGATGGCGTTCGACGAGGGCCCGCGCCGTTACCATCTCGCAGACGTACAGACCCGACACTGTGCCGGTGCGAGCGAGTTCCTGCTCGCGGCACAGCGTGCGGAACGCGACATTGGTGACGCCGGCCATCGGTGCCAGCACCACCGGGCTGGCCAGCTCGATGGACCCGATGCGCAGCGCGGGTCCCGCCGGCGCGGTGACCGACAACGAACCGGCGCCCCCGGCCGCATCTGCGTCAGATGCCGGGGGCGCCGTGTCGAGGTATGCCGTCGTGCTCAGGACGCCTGCTGCTCCCGCTTTTTCGCCTCGCGGGCGAGGGACCGGTCGCGCATCTCCTCGAAGCGGATGGTGTCCTTCTCGAGCTGCTCGAGGAAGGCGGCGAGCTCTTCGCGGGTCTTCTCGCCCTCGGCGGAGAAGTCGTCGCGCTCGAAGACGTTCCACTTGCGCAGCACCGGCTGGACGACCTCTTCGAGGTGCTGACGGAGGTCGTAGATCCCGTGCTTGGCCATCAGCACACCGTGCCGGCGGAAGTTGGGCATCCCGGCGCCGGGCATCTGGAAGTTGGTGACGATGTCGGTGACCGCCCGCAGCGTCTGGTCCGGGGCCAAGTCCATGCCCGCACCGCAGATGTTGCGGTAGAAGATCATGTGCAGGTTCTCGTCGGCGGCGATGCGCTGCAGCATCTTGTCGGCGATCGGGTCGTTGCACGCCTTGCCGGTGTTGCGGTGGCTCACGCGGGTGGCGAGCTCCTGGAAGGTCACGTACGCGACGGAATGCAGCAGGCCCAGCTCGTCGGCATGTTCCTCGAGCTCCTCGACGCGGCCCGCTGCGGCGAGCATCGGGTCGTAGCCGTTGGTCATGTGGATCATCCGCGCCTCTTCCAGCGCGACCGGGTCGACGCCGCGGGTGACCACCAGGTAGTCCCGCATGACGATGCCGTGCCGGTTCTCCTCGGCGGTCCAGCGGCCGACCCAGTGCCCCCAGGCGGAGTCCATGGAGAAGTTGTCGGCGATCACCCGGTGGTACGAGGGCAGGTTGTCCTCGGTCAGCAGGTTGGTGATCATCGCGGCCTTCGCGACCTCGTCGAGCTGCGACTGCTCCGGGTCGTAGTCGACGCCGCCCAGTGCGGCGAAGTTACGACCCTCGTCCCACGGCACGTAGTCGTGCGGGTTCCAGTCCTTGGCGATCTTGAGGTGCCGATTCACGTTTTCCTCGGCGACCGACGCCAGTTCCTGCAGCAGCTCGAGTTGAGTCAGCTCGCGTGCCATTCAATTCCTCCCGAACGGATAATCGTTCCTGTGACATGTCGGGGGTCGTCACCGGCATGATCTCGTGATAAAGGGTACGGCAACCGCTAGGTGTACCCAAGTTGTCCACCTACGGTGTCGTAACCTCCCGGACCAAACGTTACGTGCCGCGAGTCACACCGCGGGGCGGATTGGCGTCGGCCGGTGGTGGGCTGGTGGTGGTGGGCCGGGCGTTACCCGCGCCGGGCGAAGGCCCGGCCGGTGGTGCGCATCCACTCGGCGGCGGACTCGTCGAGGGTGCCCAGGTCGCGGGCCCGCTCGCACCACGCCATCGCGGCCGCGCCGAACTCCAGCGGGTTGTAGACGTCCTCCTCGCGCGACCACAGTCCGTCGCCGGCGTAGGTGAGGATAGTGATATTGGTCGCGGTGATCACCGACCCGTCACCGGGGTCGGTCATCGGATTGTCGACCTCGCAGATCACCCGGGCCGTCGGGGCGTCGCAGACGTGCCAGAGCGCCGGGAACGCGGTCATGTGGCTGCCCGGGAAGGCCGTCATGGTGCGCCGGATCCAGTCGCGGATCTCCGCGCCGCCGCGCATGGTGCCGAGCGCGTGTTCGACGTAGTCGGCGTCCTCGGTGAACATGTCGGCGAACCGGTCCCAGTCCCGGTCGACCGCGATCTCGGCGACCGTGCGTTGGAACGCAGCGAATGCGTCGTCGAGTTCGGCGACGGTGAACTGCGGTGCGTCAGGTGGTGGTGGCGTCGACTGGGGTGATGACGGGTCGGGCGTCGATGGCGTCGATCCGGTGTCGGCGGGAGGCACGGCGCCGATCTTATGGCCGCCGGAGCGGGTGGGGACGTCTTTCCGCTGGGTGGGGAGTGAGTCCGCTGGTTACGTAGAGCGGGGTCGGGGAGTGAGTAGGCCGGAGCGGAGCCGGGCGTGAATCCGCTGGTTGAGTAGGCCGGAGCGGGGCCGGGCGTGAATCCGCTGGTTGAGTAGGCCGGAGCGGAGCGGAGGCCGTATCGAAACCAGCACTGTCGCCGGTGCGTGCGGAGGGGCTGGCTTCGATTAGCGGCTCGTTCCTCGCCGCTACTCAACCAGCGGGAGTGGGCACTCGTCCCTCGCCGCTACCGGTCGTTCATTCACTGTGCGGCGCGAACCGTTCACTGTGCGGCGCAGAGCGTTTACTGTGCGGCGCAGAGCGTTTACTGTGCGGCAGATTTCGTCGACTGGGCGCCACGTTTCGTCGACTGGGCGCCGGAGCTGCGATCGCCGATACTGCGTTCTTCCGTTGGAGTTCTTCCGTCGGACCGCCCTCGGCGGCATCATGATGAGGGTTGGAGCACCGCCGCGTGGCGACGCTGCCCCGTAACGACGTCGGGAGGATTTCATGCAGCGGCTCAGTGGACTCGACGCGTCGTTTCTGTACTTGGAGACGCGGTCGCAGCTGATGCATGTGATCGGGGTGCTCGAGGTCGATCCGGCGACGATTCCGGGCGGCTACTCGTTCCCGCGGCTGCGCGCCGAGATCGAACGCCGGGTCACTGCGATGCCGATGTTGCGCCGCAAACTCGACAACACCGTGCTCAACCTCGACCATCCGGTCTGGATCGAAGACGACCACTTCGACATCGAACGGCACGTGCACCGCGTCGGGGTGCCCGCGCCCGGCGGCGCCGGTGAACTCACCGAACTCGTCGGACACTTGGCCGGGCAGGCCCTCGACCGGGGCAAACCGCTGTGGGAGATGTGGGTCGTCGAAGGACTCGCCGACGGCAAAATCGCGCTGATGCTGCGGATGCACCATGCCGGGGTCGACGGTGTCACCAGCGCCGAGGTGCTCGCGCAGTTCTGCACGCTCACGCCGGAGCCGCCGGAACTCGACCCCGAGCAGGTGATGCTGACCGCGGGCCGATCATCGCGGACGGCGATGGCGCTCACCGGCGCACTCAACTACTTCGTCCAGCGGCCGGTCGCGATGGCACAGCTGGTGCCTCGCACGGTCGGCATCCCGGTGGGGTGGCTGCGTCGCGCGCGGTCGAAGACGGCGATGCCCGCCCCGTTCCAGGCGCCGCGGACGCCGTTCAACGCCGCGATCACGCCGCACCGCGTGCTGGCGCTGACCCAGTTGTCACTCGACGACGTCAAGCGGGTCAAGGACCGCTTCGGCGTCAAGGTCAACGATGTGGTGCTGGCCATGGTGGGCGGTGCGCTGCGCGACTACTTGACCGAGCACGACGACCTCCCCGACGCGCCGCTGGTGGCGATGGTGCCGGTGTCGGTGCACAGCGCCGACGAGAGCGAACTGGTCGTCCGCGGCACCAACAAGGTGACCGGGATGTTCACCCTCCTGCCCACCGACATCGACGATCCGGTGGCGCGGCTGGAAGCAGCCGGTGAGATGGCTCGCACGTCCAAGGACCATCACGCCGACATCGATGCCAACATCCTGCGGTCGTGGGCGCAGTTCGCACCGGGCACGACGATGTCGGCGCTGATGAAGCTCTACGGCGACCGCAAGCTGGCGGCGAAACATCCGCCGGTGTTCAACGTGCTGGTGTCCAACGTCGCCGGACCCGACTTCCCGCTGTACTTCTGCGGCGCCCGGGTGACCGCCGTCTATCCGCTCGGCCCGATCTTCCATGGACTCGGCCTGAACATCACGGTGTTCTCCGCCGACGGACACCTCAACATCGGCGTCCTGGGGTGCACCGACCTGGTGCCCGACGCGTGGGAGATCACGCATGGCTTCGAGACCCAGCTCAAGGAGCTGCTGGAGGCCTGCGACGCCTGAGGCATCGGGTCGGGTCGCGGGTCGACGGGTTGCCCGCACAGTGAACGCTCCTGTCCGCACAGTGAACGGCCGCGCCCGCACAGTGAACGGCCGCGCCCGCACAGTGAACGCTCGCGCCCGCACAGTGAACGAACAAGGGTGCCCGGCACGCCCGCTAGGGTGAACCCGTGTCCATCTACGACCACGGATTCGCGCGGATCGCCGGGGGCGTTCCGGTCGTGTCGATCGCCGATCCGGCGGCCAATGCGGACGCCACAATCGACCTGATGCGGCGGGCCGCCGACGACGGAGCCGCACTCGTCGTGTTCCCCGAGCTGGGCCTGACCGGATACAGCATCGACGATCTCGTCCAGCAGGACGCCGTCCTCGATGCCGCGCTCGGCGCATTGTCGACGGTGCTCGATGCCAGCCGCGACCTCGCCCCGGTCGTGGTCGTCGGCCTGCCGCTGGTGGTGGGCGACGGCCTGTACAACTGTGCGGCGGTCCTGCGTGACGGGACACTGCTGGGTGTCGTACCGAAGTCGTATCTGCCCAACTACCGGGAGTTCTACGAGCAGCGCTACTTCAGTGCCGCCCGGGACGCGCCGGTGGATCGGGTGACGGTTCTCGGCCAGGACGTACCGTTCGGTGCCGACCTCATTTTCGATGCCACCGACCTGCCCGGATTCGCGCTGCATGTGGAGATCTGCGAGGACGGTTGGGTGCCGATCCCGCCGAGCACATGGGCGGCGATGGGTGGCGCCACGGTGCTGGCCAATGTGTCCGGCAGTCCGGTGACCGTGGGCAAGGAAACATATCGAAAAGCATTGTGCACCAGTCATTCCGCGCGACTACTCGCCGCCCACGTCTATGTCGCGGCGGGCTACGGCGAGTCGACCACCGACCTCGCGTGGGACGGTGACGCGCTGATCTCCGAGAACGGGACGCTGCTCGCCCGCAGCGACCAGTTCGCGATGGCCAGCCAGCTCGTGCAGGCCGACATCGACCTCGACCGCCTGCGCCAGGAGCGCATGCGGATGATCAGCCTGCGCGACCAGGTCGGCGACTACGCAGACCAGATAAAGCCCTTGCGCCACATCGATTTCCAGTTCGGTGATCACCTCGGCGCGTCGGCGGCCACCGACCATCTCCGACGGGACGTGCCACGCTTTCCGTTCGTCCCGGCAGACGCGGCCGACCTCGACGAACGATGCCGCGAAGTCCGCGACATTCAGGTTCAGGGACTCGCCGAACGACTGCGGGCCACCGGCGTCGAGAAGATCGTCATCGGTGTATCCGGCGGTCTGGACTCGACGCTGGCACTGTTGGTCGCGGTCGACACTTTCGACCGGATCGGGCTGCCGCGCACGAACATTCTCGCGTACACCATGCCCGGTTTCGCCACCGGCGGGGCCACCCTGCGGCGTGCCCACACGCTGATGGATTCGCTCGGTGTCACCGGCACCGAGCTCGACATCCGCCCGTCGTGCGAACAGATGCTCGCCGACATCGGCCACCCGTATTCGAAGGGCGAGAACGTCTTCGACGTCACCTTCGAGAATGTGCAAGCGGGGGAGCGCACCTCGCATCTGTTCCGGCTGGCCAATATGCACGGCGGGATCGTGCTGGGTACCGGCGACCTGTCCGAGTTGGCGCTCGGCTGGTGCACCTACGGTGTCGGGGACCAGATGTCGCACTACAACGTCAACGGCTCGGTGCCGAAAACCCTGATTCAGCACCTGATTCGGTGGATGATCTCCACCGGTCAGTACGCGCCGGAGACCACCGAGGTACTGTCGGAGATCCTGGACGACGTGATCTCCCCGGAGCTCGTTCCGCCCGGCGACGATGGCAGCGTGCAGAGCACCGAGGACGCCGTGGGCCCCTACGAGCTACACGACTTCTTCCTGTATCACCTGACCCGGTTCGGTCACCGCCCCAGCAAGATCGCGTATCTCGCGCGGGAGGCTTGGGGTGACCGGGACCGCGGCGCGTGGTCGGCGATGATCGCGCCGGACCGCCGCAACGCCTATGACCCAGCGACGATCGAGCATTGGTTGTCGGTGTTCCTGCGTCGCTTCATGAGCAATCAGTTCAAGCGCAGCGCCATGCCCAACGGACCGAAGATCGGCTCCGGCGGTTCGCTGTCACCACGGGGTGACTGGCGGTCGCCGTCGGACGCGTCGTCGACGGTCTGGCTGGATCAGTTGCACGCGGACTGACGTCGGCTCGGCCATCACCGTCCGCATCGCCGCACAGTCGCGAAATACCGTTACAGGCCCAGGTCTTTCGCGATGATCGTCTTCATCACCTCGTTGGTGCCGCCGTAGATCCGGGAGACACGGGTGTCGGCGTAGAGCCGCGCTATCGGGTACTCGGTGATATATCCATAGCCGCCGTGTAGCTGTAGGCACTTGTCGATGACTCGCCCGGCCGTCTCGGTGGCGAACAGCTTCGCGCGGGCGGCATCGGCCACCGACAGTTCGCCGTCGAGGTGCAGCGTCAGCGCCCGATCCACCATCTGTTGAATGGCTTCCACCTCGGCCGAGCATTCGGCCAGCACGAACTTGGTGTTCTGGAACGACGCCACCGGCCTGCCGAAGACGTCCCGTTCCCGGGTGTAGGCGAGCGCGTGCTGCAGCGCCGCGTACGCGGTCGCCGACGCTCCGATAGCGATCGCGAGCCGCTCCTGGGCGAGATTGTGTGTGAGATAGGAGAATCCGGCGCCCTCCTCACCGAGCCGGTCCTCCACCGGGACCTTGACCGAGTCGAACGAGAGCTCGGCGGTGTCCGACGCCTTGAGCCCGATCTTCTCCAGCTTGCGGCCGACGGAGTACCCCTCCGACGACGTGTCGACGACGAGGATCGTCAGTCCGGCGCGGCGATTGTCGGCGTCGAAGGGCGTGGTTCGCGCTACCACCAGCACTCGGTCGGCGAGTGCACCGCCGGTGATGAATGTCTTGGCGCCGTTCAGAATGTAGTGGCTGCCGTCCTCGGACAGCTTCGCGGTGGTAGAGATATTGGCCAGATCCGACCCGGTCCCAGGTTCGGTCATCGCGATCGCGAACATCGTGTCGCCGGAACAGAATCCGGGCAGCCACCGGGCCTTCTGTTCGTCCGTCGCGTATTCCATCAGGTACGGCAGGATCAGATTGGAATGCACCGACTGGCTGCCGAAGGTGACGCCGGCCAGCGCGGTCTCCTCGGCGATGACGAGCGTGTAGGTGTAGTCGTCGACGCCGCCCCCGCCGTACTCCTCCGGCGCCTCGATTCCGAGAACGCCCAGCTCGCCGAGTCGGTTGTAGAAGTCCCGCGGCGGATGCCCCTGCTTCTCCCATTCGTGGTGTACCGGCACCACCTCCTTGGCAATGAAATCCCGGATCGTCTTCCGAAAAGCCTCGTGATCCTCATTGAACACGGTGCGCTGCATAATGTTTCGCCTCTCGATTGTCGGTTCTCGGTTGGTTCACGCGATTCTCGCGCAATGATTCCCTCGGTGGGCCGGGTGCTAGTTCCTCGACGCACACCGCGTACGTAACGAACGCCTGGCCCAGGCAGCCGGATTCGGACCGACATCGTCGACGATGTCGATCCGGGTCTCGGGGACACCGAGGGTCTGGGCACGCCGCAGCATGGGTTCAGCATGCCCCGCGGGCGGCCCGCGCGGAACCCCGTTGGTGCTACTGCGGCCGCCTGTATGCGATGTCGGACGGCGCGGACGGGATGCCGGATGGTGGGGCTTGTCCCGGGGCGACGACCATGCCGGGCACCCAGGTGGCGGCGCAAAGGTGCAGGCTAACGAGGCCGCGCCCGGACTGGGGCTTGTGCTCCGGCCGCCGACGTGATCGATTCGAAGGATGACATTCGCCGCGCCCGCGGCTACGAAAGGATATCGGCCATGACCGACGCCGTGATCGTCGACGCCGTCCGCACGCCCATCGGCCGTCGCGGCGGTGCGCTGTCGGAGATGCATCCGGCCGACCTGTCGGCGCACGTGCTCCGGGCGCTCGCCGAGCGCAACGGCCTTGATCCGACCGTCGTCGACGACGTGATGTGGGGTTGTGTCAATCAGACCGCCGAGCAGGCCGGCAATATCGCGCGCACCGCGATCCTCGCCGCGGGATGGCCCGAGTCCGTGCCAGGAACCACCGTCACCCGGGCCTGCGGATCGAGCCAGCAGACGATCGCCATGGCCGCCGCCGCGGTGATCTCCGGGCAGCACGACATCGTCGTCGCCGGCGGTGTGGAGTCGATGAGCCGCGTGCCCTTGGGCAGCGCGGCCCCCAACGGCGAGCACCAGCCGACGACGGTGCTCGATCGTTACGGCGTCGACCGGTTCAGCCAGGGGATCGGCGCCGAGATGATCGCCCGTCGCTGGGATTTGAGCCGGACGGTGCTCGACGAGTACGCGTTGCGATCCCATGAGCTCGCCGCGGCCGCCACTGACTCGGGTGCGTTCGACGGACAGCTGGCGCCGCTGCCCGCGGTGCTCGAGCGCGACGAGGGTATCCGTCGCGGCGGCAACCTGGAGGCGCTTGCGAAGCTCAAGCCGGCCTTCGACGAGAACGGTGTCATCCACGCCGGCAACGCATCCCAAATCTCGGACGGAGCCGGCGCGCTGCTCGTCATGTCGACCGAAACCGCCCGGCGGTACGGCCTGACGCCCTTGGTTCGTGTACATACCACCGTCGTCACCGCCGACGATCCCGTCATCATGCTCACCGGACCCATCCCGGCGACCGCGAAAGCGTTGAGCCGCAGCGGATTGGGGATCAACGATATCGGGGCCTTCGAGGTCAACGAGGCGTTCGCACCGGTCCCGCTGGCCTGGCAAGCCGAGACCGGAGCGACGGACAAGTCGCTGAATCCGCTCGGTGGGGCGATCGCCGTCGGACATCCGCTCGGTGGCTCCGGTGCCATTCTCGCGACGAGGCTGGCGCATCATATGCGCGACAACGGTATCCGCTACGGATTGCAGACCATGTGCGAAGCGGGCGGGATGGCTAACGCGACCATCTACGAACTCGTGTGACGCGGTGTCGGCGTACCGGGATCGGCTCCCGTTGACTGGGCGTCGGAATTCGTTGACTGGACGTAGGATTCCGTTGACTGGGCGCCAGATTCCATCCACTGTGCGTCGGATTTCATCCACTGTGCGCCGAAAACCGTTCACTGTGCAGTCCCGTGTGACTTCTGTTCACTGAAGTGGCGCGTGGTGAAACATGCTGCGCGGCGGCGAAATTCGTTGCAGAAATCTCTTGACTCGAACGCATGTTCGTATAGAGTGGAGGCATGAACCTTCTCGACCTCGTCGACCCGCTCACCGAGCACCGTGTCTCCGGTGAGGCGTCGGGTCGGGACGTGTTCGCGGCGACGCAGACCTTGTTGTTGTTGCGGAATCTGGTCGATCACCAGTTGTCGGTGCAGGTGGCGGCACTGGATCGACTCGGTGTCGCCACCCAGCACGGCCGCTCGTTGCGGGAGCTGCTGATCGTGATGGGCTGCGCACCAGTGGTGGCGCAACGCCTGCTGCGGATCGCCGGCTCACTCAACGATTCGCCGGTGCCGGCGGGGCATGCGGCGGATGGGGCGATATCGGCCGAACACCACGACGCCGTGGTGCGGGGGATGGCGCACATTGATTCTCGAACGGAGGAACCGATCGACGACCGTGTGCGTCGAAAGTGTATGACCAGCCTCGTCGCCCAAGTCCTGTCCGGGGCGTCGCCGGCCGAGGTACAGCAGCATGCCCGCACCCTGGGCAACAACCTCGCCGACACCGACGGGTCGATGCTGCCGGCTGCCGAGGATCGGCGAATGAATTCTGTGACCGTGACCCAGGACGAGCACGGCCGGGTACGGGTGCGAGCGGATCTGGACGTGGTGACCGGGGAGAAACTGTCCGCCGCCTTCGACGACCTGTCCGCACCACGACCCGAACCGGATGGTGGCCGCGATGTGCGGTCGGCGGAGCAACGTCGTGCCGATGCGCTTGAGCAGGTGCTGGATGTCGCCGCCCGCGGCGGCGGTCTCGACGGGGCCGGGACAGCGACGGCACCCACAACGCGGGTGGCGTTGACGATCCCGGCCGACACCCCGAGTTTGGCGCACCTGGCGTTCACTGGGTCGGTCACCCAAGAAACAGCGCGCCTGTTGTCGTGTGATGCGACGGTGACGGTGATGATTGTCGACGGCTACACGGTGCCGATGGACGTCGGCCGACAGCACCGCCTGTTCACTGCGGCGATGCGCAAGGCCCTGTACCTGCGGGATCGGGGCTGCATCAAATGCGGGGCACCAGCATCGTGGACGCACGCCCACCACATGACGCACTGGGCCGACGGGGGCCAGACGTGCCTGGACAACGGATGTTTGCTGTGCCCGGGCTGCCACGACGACATTCACCACCACGGCTGGGAAGTGTTCCTCGGCCACGACCGACATCCGTGGCTGATCCCGCCCGAAACGGTGGACCCACACCGCCGACCGATCCCCGCCTACCACCGACGACACCCGACCCTCGACGACCTACCGGCCGCCGCCTAAACTGCCACTGCCAGAACCGAACTCGCCAGCTCCAAGTCACCAGAGCCGAAATCGCCAGCGCCCCAGACGTCAGAGCCGAGATTGCCCAGATCCGAACTAGCCGGAGTCCGAGACTGCCAGAGCCGAACTCGCCAGAGCTGATTTAGCCAGTACTGAACTAGCCGTAACGCCAGAGATATTCACGACTTCCCACGCACCCGACGACACCCGTCGGGACTGCATCAGTACCTTGACAACTCCACAGTGATAATCCGCCAATCGATGGCGGGTCCGACGGCCTCGGTAGCGATCGACTGGGGTGCGCGACCGAGTCATCGGTTGCGGCGGAGGCGGCGCGACGGACTCCCGGCAGCGGACGGCGACCGCAACGCGACCGCGCCCAGTGACACGCGGGACGTTGCGATTGACCCGACGGGACTACGGGTGACGGCAGCTATAACGACGACGCGACGACGACTACGCGGTCGCCGGTCGGCCGACGGGCCCGAACACGTACCAGCCCGACCGGAGGAAGCCGACCGGACGGCCCGCTGCGCTGTCGCCGGCGTCTCCGGTGCCCTCGGCCGAGTCGTCGAGGAGCGGAGCCATGGCATCGCGGAGTGCATGGCGCCAGCGGGTCGCCTGCACCGGGTGATGGCGGCGCATCGAGTCGATATCGCGCGGCACCGGAATCAGCACCGTCGCGGTGTCGGCGACCGACTTGCTGTCGGCGTGCGGGCGGTCCGGATCGGTGAGATCGATGGCGGCGACGGCACCGTCGGCGATGAGGTCATCCACGGTGCGAGCCGCCGCGTCGGGCTGCTCGGGCAGTCGGCCGTCCGCGTCCGACCGTGCGCCGTTGCCCGCCGGAGCATCGTCCTCGCTCGCGATGGACCAGCGCATCAGCACGCGGTCGGATTCGTCCGTGCCGCCGAGTTCGGCACCGATATCACCGTAGAAGTCGCGATAGTAGCGGGCCGGGACGGCACCGAGCTTGGTGATGTTGAAATAGGCGTTCCGAGCGACGAGCGGGTCAAAGGTCCAGGTGATGGTCGACAGGCCGAGCTTGCGCGCCCACTCGCGCTGATGCATCTTCAGCGCGTAGCCAACACGGTGGCCAGCACCCAGCCGGGACACCCCGGTGATGTGGCTATGCAACTCGCCGCCCAGCGGGGTGCCGAAGAAGGCGACGCTACCGCCCGCGAGCTGCCCGCCGACGAATGCGCCGGCCACATAGTTGCCGGCATGCGAGAGTGCGCGAAGCATGTCGGTAGTCACCGGACGGTTGGTCGGATCCGGATGCCACACGTCGTCGAAGATTCGCGTCAGCCGGTCGAGGTCGTCGGTCGTCGACAGTTCCCGGATCTCCACGCCGGCCGATTCGTGTGGCATGCCTCATTCTGGCATCGGGGGCCGGGGCGTCGTCGGCGATTGACTCGGACGCGTCGGCCACCGCCCGCGGGGTTGGGCACCGGGATCGATCAGCGGCCGGCGCGTTGATCCCAGATGGACATCAGTTCGTCGATGATGTCGATCGCCGAGCCCAGCGTGGACAAGTGGCTCTCGCCGTGCATGGTGTACAGCTTGGCGTCCGGCAGGAGCGACACCATGTGTTCGCCGTGGCTATACGGGATGATGTGGTCGCGGTCGCCGTGCCACCAGCGCACCGGGACGTCGATGTCGCCAACCCGGAACCCCCAGTCATGGGCGAACACCAAGACATCGGCGAACGGCGCGTCCAAGCCGCGGCTGCCGCCATGCAGCAGGTCGTCGAGGAACATCGCGCGAAACTCCGGTCTCCCCAACAACTCCCGATCCGCCTGCGGGGAGAGCCTGGCGTAAATGCGGATCGCCGGTTCGCCGACCGGGCGGGCCACCCGCAGTGCCGAACTCAGGATGCGGCCGATCGGTGCGCCCGCGACACTGACCAGGGGAGCGGCGAGTGAACCAATGCGCATCGCGCCGCCGCCGATCGCGTCCGGGCCGACCGTCGGTGCTACGCCACCGAGGATGCCCGCGGCGACCACCCGGTCGGGCATCGCGTGCGCGGCCGCCAGCGCGTACGGCCCGCCACCGGACAGCGCCACGATGGCGAACTCGTCGATGCCCAGTGCCTCCAGCAGCGCACCGAGGTCGGCGGGAAACTCTGCGAGCGAGCCGTACCGGTGCGGGGTGGATGATCCGACGCCGGGGCGGTCGAGGCCGATCAGCCGGATCGAATTCTCGGCCGCGTACTCCCGGGCCTCGGTCGGGATCTGCCGCCGTGCGCCCGGAGTGCCGTGCAGCCACACGATCGCCCGGCCGGTCGCCGAGCCGAACTCGGCGAAGCCGATTCTGCGTCGGTCGGCGACGGCGACCGACCCCTCGATCTTTGGGCGATCGATGTCCATCATGTGACGAGCATCTCACGGTCACTCAGGTTGAGGAGAGTGTGGTCGGCCGACGGCGTAGTGCTGCCGGTTTCGCGTGAGCGCGCGTACCGTCGACGGGGTGAGTTCTGCTTCCACCGGACGACTGCGCCGCGCTGTGCACCACGTGACGAAGCCGTATCCCGTTCGCGACCTGCCGGCCGGCAGCATGGTCGAATTGCCTGGTCGCGGTGTCACATTCGTCACCGACTCCGGCCCCCGCGATGCGCCCGTAGTGTTCCTGCTGCATTCGGTGCTGACCACCGGGCTGCTGTGCTGGTACCCGGTGATCCCCGAACTGAATCGCGATCACCGGGTCATCACCCTCGATCACCGGTGGCACGGCCGCGGCATCCGATCCGACGGCTTCGACCTCGACGACTGCGCCGACGACGTGGTCGCGCTCGCCGACGTGCTGGGCATCGACCGGTTTACCGCTGCCGGGTTCTCGATGGGCGGCGGCATCGCCCAACTCGCGTGGCATCGGCATCCTGACCGTGTCCGCGGGCTGGTTCTGTGTTCGACCGGTCCGTTCTTCTCCACGCACGATCCGCACCGTCGGGAGCAGGCGGAGCGGACGGGCCGGCTGCTGTCGCCGCTGTACCGGGCGCTGCCCCGGCCGTCGGTCCGCAGCCTCGACAAACCCGCCGGTCACACCACGGTCTGGGCGCTGCGACAGTTCTTTTCGACACCGCTGTCGCACACAGGGGACTTCGGCGACGGGCTTGGCCGGTTCGACTCGCGCGACTGGCTGGGTGACGTCAATGTCCCGACCTCGGTCGTGGTGTCCACCCGCGACAGGGTCGTCGAGCCGGAGCGCCAGCAGCTCCTCGTCGACGGCATCCCCGGCGCGCGCCGCTTCGACGTCGACGGCGGCCACGCCTGCTGCGTGATCGGCGCCGAATGGTTCGTCCCGCCGTTCCTGGATGCGGTCGCCGCGGTCGACCGGGCCTCCGAAGTGGTCTCGGCCTCGACGCCGTCCGGCGGGTTCGCCCGCTGATTGGCAAGTTTCATCGCCGATGGCGGCCCCACCGGGATATCCCGGCGGACGACGCTGACGGCGACGAAATTTGCCAAAACCGGCTCCGGCCACGCCCGGTATCGGCGTCCGAACCGCCACCGGCCGCTGTGTAAACTCGCATGCGCCCTGCCGACGGCGGGGCACAAGCCCCTTTAGCTCAGTTGGTAGAGCTACGGACTTTTAATCCGCAGGTCCTCGGTTCGAGCCCGAGAGGGGGCACGGCGGAGTGCCTGGTAGCGAGCGTTTCGGCGGTTCGGCAGGCCCTCTCCGCCCGGCAATGCCCCTATCGGCGCAGGTTGTGCCTTTGGTGGGCGGCCCTGCGTGCGACGATCGAGACTATGATGGTGGGGTTATGCTGGTTACGTTGCAGTCGGTCTCGACCAAGCTTCGACAGTGGTCCGCGAAAGGGGGCTACGGCCATTCGCTAGGCGTCTGGGTGGTGCTAGTGGGATGTGTGTCACTGGGGCCCTACTTTTATCTGTGGTTAACGCTCCGCGCGGATCACACGCCGAGGGAGTTGCAGGAGGCAATTTTTGGTCATGGCGGTCTGTTCCTGACATCAATCGGGCTCCTCGCCGGATCAGCGAAGATTCTCGCAGAACGTGCAGCTGTCATCCCGGTCGGACTAATACTGGTTTCTGTCACTTTCTGCGCAATTCAGTATGGTGCGATCATTACGGAGCCGAAGATGTCGGACGACCGATTATCCTCGGTCACTGTGTACTCTGCATGGCTAGTTCTGATTTCGGTCGTCCTCGGGATCGTCGCCACCGTACGTGATGTCACTGCCCGACGAGCGGAAGTGAAGAGCCGTGACCCTAGACCTTGATGGTGGCCTGATATTGGCGACTGTAGCTGCTGGAGCGGCCCTAATTGGCGCTCTGACTGGTTACTTTACTGAACGGCGCGCCCGTCCGATTAGTGATGTTGCCACTGATCCCGATGCGAATCTTTCTGGTGACAGACGACATGCTGCAAGACGCATCCAGACGGGTGCATACGAAGAGCGGGCTCAAACATTGGTTAAATATCAACGAGGCATGGTGCTGAATCTTTGCGAGCGGCTTCTATTGGCGGCTGCAGAAACTCCACAGGCGGATGCAGCAGAGGTACCTACGCACCATTCTGCACTCCTTACGCGACTGGCTGCCATGGATGACGAATTGCGTGAGCAGGATGTTCCTGTCGACCCATCTAAGCTCGTAAGATTGGAAGATGAAGTATCTAGCCTAATCCAGGATATTGATCGACGGCGTTTTCATCAAACCCTCACCCGGCCTAGTCCTCCTACTTCTCCTCCCCCTCCCGGTTCTTATCCTCCTCCCGGTGCTTATCCTCCTCATGGGAGGCATAGCTTCTCAGGTGAAAGTTCATCAGCTGGCCCGAAACCGCAATTGCCATGGACGGCTGAGGGGTGATTGTTGCCACTTTCGGCATCTGTGGAGGTATTTGTCGTAGACGACTGAGTGTCGTTACGAATGACGCAGATTGTAGCGACCTCGACACCTGCAGCTAGTGCTCGCCCGCCGACGAGCTATTGACTGCAAAGCTGTGGCCTAGGGCATGCCAGCGAGCCTCTGGCCCGAATGCAAGCAGGTCCGGGGCTCGACTGCGCATCAGCGCCCGGCGCCTCGGCTTCGGCGCGGTTCAATGCGTCCCAGGAACAGTGGCGCGCCCGCTTAAGAGGCCTGGGTGCACCGAGGTACGGCAAGATCTGTCTATGGCGCTCGAGCCTATACGGCAACCGAGTGTCCGATCCCGCGAGTAGTACGCGGTCGTTTTCGTGTCCGGCACCGGGGCGCTAACTGCTGAGGCGGTCCGGCAGACTCCCGCTTTAGCGGGGCGCTGTCGTCTGTAATTCGCAGCGTGACGGCGAATCGTACGACGCTCCAGCTCGGCTGGATGGTCAGTGCTTACGGAGGTCGAAGACGCGAAACGCTGTTGCTGACCTCCACCCCACCAAACTAGTCGGACGCGACCTGCCCGACTATACTTCCTCGCTGAGATCGGCGCTGGAACCCGACGCAAAGTTGTATCTGGATTTTATGCCGTTGGTCATTGCGCCCGGCGAAAGGTGGCGAGAGTCTCGGCTTGGTGTCGCTGACACAGCACAATCGAACCGAACAATGCGTCCACCCCGTGTGCTTTACTGCGCATATGGTCGGTGCTTTCTGCGATGTCACTAACCAGTGGTGGCCGGTGGTTTTTGGGAGTTCCTGTCCTGTCCACGGGCTTGGCGACCGCCGTAGCCGAGCCCGTGGACGATTGCGTCGATCTCGTTGTGTCCAGGGTAAAATTTTGCGACCGCCGCAACAGACTCCTATTACGAGGCGATTGCCTTCCTCTATCTCCCGGTGAATAATGCTACGAACCCGCTGTGCGTGAGTATCTTCTTTAGAATCGCTAGGTAAAGTGGTTAGCTAGATCGTAATCTTCGGAGTCGTACGCGCCAATCACCGCTTCTGATTCGGCGCGAGGGGCGGCATGTTCGCTTGCTGCTGGCCCGCTCAAGATGATCTCCGCGTAGCGTCTGCGCCGTGACTTCGTGTCCCGGGGCCGTCTGGCCCCGGATAGGTAGTGCTGAACATTGCGATCGCTCCCAATCAGGTAGTCGGACTGACGAGAACCGCCCGACACGCGCCTACAGCGTCGGTCCCAGGCCGAACGGAAGCCTCTCACTAAGCGCCAGGACCCCAGCTCGGCCCTGTCGCGCAGGGTGTGGATCGGATATCGGATGTGGTGGGCCGGCTGCTGCGTATCGCGCCGCAGGTAGCGAGCTATGCGCTCTCAACTGCTGTTTAGTCGAGTCGACCCTCGATCGCCGCTAGTGGACTACGCGGAGAACGAGCTGACCCGACGGAGATAAGTCCGCAGGTCCTCGGTTCGAGCCCGAGAGGGGGCACGCGCTGGCCGCGAAACCCCCGGCCAGAGCCCCGGAAGAGCCGTCCTCCCAGCTCCGATAGGCGATTTGTGATTTGAACGCGCCGTGTCCTAAGCTGAGTCGGCTCCCAACGGAGAACCGGCCCCCTTCGTCTAGCGGCCTAGGACGCCGCCCTTTCAAGGCGGTAGCGCGGGTTCGAATCCCGTAGGGGGTACGCCTGAGCCCCTACGGGGAGCAGACAACAGAACAAGGCCCTGTGGCGCAGTTGGTTAGCGCGCCGCCCTGTCACGGCGGAGGTCGCGGGTTCAAGTCCCGTCAGGGTCGCCAAAGGTTTCGGTTTCTCACCGGCGCCGCCCGGCCAGGTAGCTCAGTTGGTACGAGCGTCCGCCTGAAAAGCGGAAGGTCGCCGGTTCGATCCCGGCCCTGGCCACCGCACAAACCCCCTGTTCGCAGGGGGTTTCTCAGTTGGTCGCCGTGGTCGCTCCGCGGTCGGCCACGACACGGCCGTGCCGTCGGCAACCTCGACTACCGAGCGGCCCGTCGCGCCGCTCACCGCCGCACCCGACGACGAAGCGACCACCACATCGCCGACGGTCTCGATCCGCGAGAGGCGGTCGCGGAATAAGCGAGCGGCGGCTATTTACCGCACTGACAATCGGGGCCGCACTGGCAGTCGGGACCGCAATCGCAGTTCGGGTTGTCGCACGCAGGGGCGGGAATCGTATGGCTGCTCATGTATGCATCGTAGGCCCCTAAGCGGCCGGATCCCATGCCCGGCGCCGCGGGCAACCCCTAGACGATCTGGGTAGCTCTACTCATCTGCGATCCGCGCTCAACGGACATGCTCAGGCCATGAGCTCCCCAACTCGCCCCTCTGAGAGCACTCCCGGCGTAGTCGTCGACCGCATCTCCACCGAATTTTCGGCCATCTCCCGGGTGATGGCCAGCCTGTCGACCGACTTCGCGGAATTGCGTCGTGCCTTCGATGCACTGCCCACCGCACCGGCCCCGACCCCGGTTGCGCCCACCGCACCGGCGCCGACCCCGACAGCGCCCGCCGAACCGACCCCGACCCCGGCAGCGCCCGCCGCACCGGCCCCGACTCCGGCAGCAACCGCCGCGACGGCCGCACCGGGCGCGACGCCCGCACCGGACGCGACACCGACACCGCCAATCGGGCATCCGGAGCCACCGACCCCAACCGTCCCGCACCCGGCGGTTCCGCCGTCTCCTGCAGCGCGGCCAGCCCCGCACCCGGTGCAGCGACCGGCGATTCCGGTCCCCGGACCGGTGCCGCCGAGGCCGCCGATGCCAGCGGGTCCGCAGACCGCGGCCGCATTCACCTACCGTCCCTATGCACCGCCCCGACCCGAACACACTCGGCGGCCACCGACGCCCGCTCTCTCCGAACGCATCGCGGCCGCATCCGAACGCGGGGTGATCGGTAAGGCGCTGGCGACCGCCGGTGTGGCTGTCACGTTGATCGGCGTGGCGCTGCTGCTGGTGCTGGCCGCCCAGGCCGGGATCCTGCGGCCCGAATTCAGGGTCGCCGGCGGGGCCGCGTTGGCACTGGGCCTCGTCGGTGCGGGAGTGTGGTTGCAGCGCAAGACCGACGGCAGGGTCGGCGCAATCGCGTTGGCCGCCACCGGTATCGCGGCCGGCTACCTCGACGTGCTGGCGGTGACTCGCATCTACGAGTGGCTGCCGATCGTCGGCGGGCTGAGTGCTGCCGCGCTGGTGGCCGCCGGCGGCTTGGTGCTCGCGCGGCTGTGGAACTCCGAACACCTCGGATTGCTGGTCGCGGTGCCGCTGATGGTGCTGGCACCGGCCCTCACGGGTGGACTCGACATGACCCTGGTCGCCTTCATGATCATCCTGTGCGCCGCATCGTTCTGGGTGCAGGTGGGGCGCGACTGGATCTGGCTGCACACCGTGCGGATGGCCGCTCCCACCCTCCCGTTGACGGCCATCGCGGTCGCCGGAGTCTTCGGCCCCGACCTGGACTGGCGCTTCGCGGTGGCGACGATGTCGGTGATCGCACTCGGCCTCGGCGGCGCGGTTATCCTCACCCACCACAGCCGCTTTGGCCCGTTACTCGCGCTCATCGCCAGCGTCACCACCGTGCCCCTGATGATCGGCGGCGCCGCACTCGACCTCCCACTCGGACCGGCGTTGCAAGCTGGCACCGCACTCCTGTTTGTCGCGCTCGCGCTCGGCGCACACACGCTGCCTAGCGGCTCCGACACGATGGGGCAGATCTGGACGGCCACGGCCGCTGTCCTCACCCTGATTGCGGTGCAGGTTGCCTTCGACGACGACGTCGCAGTGGCGGTGTTGCTGGGGATCGCGGTGATCGCTGGCACGCTGGGCCGCCGGAGCGCCTCCCGCATCCCGGCGGCGCTCGTGGCCGCAACCGTGTTCTGGCTGATCGGATTGTCGAGCCTGCTGTCGGAGCTGCCGCCGGTGGCACTCGCCACCTACTCGCTCGTCGACCGGGTTGCGACGCCGTCGAGTCTGGCGGCGAGTGTGCTGCTCGCCGCCGGGGCTGTCGTCCTGGCGTCGGGGTGGCAACGACACGTGGTCCGAACGGTGGGCGTCGGCTCGAACCAAGAGGACCAGGTACGGAACCTGGGACGGGTCGTATGGTCGGGCGCCGCGCTTATCGCCGTCTACGCGCTGACTGCGTTGTGCGTCGCCGCGGGCGTCCTGGTCGCCGGCCCCGACGGATTCCTCGGCGGCCATGTGTTGGCGACGGTGTGCTGGGTTGCGGTGGCGGCCGGGACGCTGGTGTACGCGCGCCATCGCTCCGGTGGCCACCGCAACGCGGTGATCGCCGGCGGACTGATACTGATCGTCGGCGCGATGCTGAAACTGTTCCTGTTCGACCTGGCCACACTGGACGGCGTTTTCCGTGTGATCGTCTTCATGATCGTGGGACTGGCTCTGTTGGGACTCGGCGCCTGGTATGCGCGTGCGCTACAGGGCGATTCAGTACCGGGCGATTCGGTCCTGGGTGCACCCGGCGACCCCGCACAGGGACCCTCCGCACCCGCATGACCGTGTGCGTGGCACCGCCCGCCGCGGCCCGCGCGCCGGCTCGGGCGGCTACACCCCAGTGCGATCGGCGCAAAACGCCGCAATGGCGTCGACCATCTGGTCCAGGCCGGGAAGTTCGAGCGGATAGTGTCCGGCGCGTTCGAGCATCACGGTGGTCACCGGGACGCGGCCGATGCGGTTGAGGAAGGGCGTCGACAACTCCAGCGGCGTCCAGCGATCCTTGGCCGGCTGGGTGAGCAGGACCGGACACACGTCGAAATCCTCCGGGGCGACCGCCGGACGGTAGTTGAGGTACGAGTCGAGAAAGGCAACGGACACCTTGTTGCCCGCCGACGTCGGATCGGCGTAGCACGCACGCTTGGCGTCCGGGTTGTTCACCAGTGCGCGCATCTTGCTCACCCACGTCATCGGGACACGCACATCGCGTGCCGGCGTGCGGGCCAGCGCACCCATCACCGCAGCGCCGACCGCGCCGGACACCGGGTCGAAGGCTGTGTCCCGGCGCACCTGCGCGGACTGCTGGTCGAGGAAGGTCATCCCGACGATGCCGCTCACTCGATTGTTCACCGCCGCAACGTGATAGGTCTCCATGCCGCCCGCGGACAGACCGTAGAGCACGATCGGCCGGTCGTCCCTGGCGAGTTCGGCATCGACGAGATCGGAGCCGATCCGCACCCAGTCGTCGTAGGTCACGCGCGCCCCCGGCGCGACCTCGGTGATGCCGTAGGTCGGCATATCGATCGCGATCGTCTCGTAGCCGCGCTCGGCGAGCGGGCGCCCCAGGATCGTCGTCATCTGCCGGCCGTTGGTGCCGACGCCGTGAAACAGGATGACCTTCACCGGCGCATCGGGATTGCGGTAGGTGTCAAGGTGGATGCGGTGACCGAGGTGATCCCACCACTCCTCGGCCGGCTCAGTCTCTGGGGTGAGCTGGTAGGCAGGGGGCAGGAACTCCTGGATGGACCGCCACGCGGTCTGCTCGGCGTACGTCATGAGATGAGTGTGCAGCGGCCCTCCCACTAATGCAAGTGCAACTTGCATTTATAATCGGAGTCGTGACCGCTCACGTACCCACGCCGCGTCCCGGGGGACGCACCGCACGGACCACCCGGGCGGTGATCGACGCGACCTCGGAATTGCTCGTCGAGCGGCCGCCGTCCGAGCTGACGGTCGCCAAGATCGCCGCCCGCGCGGGGGTGAACGAAGCCACCGTGTACCGGAAGTGGGGCACCAAGGACGCGCTGCTCACCGACGTGCTGATGGTGCTGTCCACCGAACGGCTGGGCGTGCCCGACACCGGTTCGCTGCGCGCCGACCTCGTCGAGATGGTCGGCGCGGTCACCGCATTTCTCAGCACGCCGGCAGGCTATGCGCTCGCGTCGCTGGCGGCTCGCGGCGACGACCCGACCTCGGCGGCACTCCGGGATGCGTTCTGGGAGGACCGGTTCGGTAAGGCCGCGACGATCTTCGACCGCGCCGTCGCACGCGGTGAGCTGGCCGCCGACACGGATGCCCTGCTCGCCTATGAGGCGATGATCGGCACCTTGCACTTCCGCATCCTGGCGCGCCGTCGCCCCCTCGACCCCGACATCGCCGAACGACTGGTCGACCTCGTGCTCGACGGGTTGGTCCGCCCCACATCATCGCCAGCGGAGGACGCCGGCGGAGACCCGACGCCAGCGGATTCATCGACGGCGAGCTGATCGGCGTCCTCACTCATCGACGGCGGAGTTGATCGACAGCGGGTGACGCCGTGGTCTGCGGCGTTACGCTACACAGTGCACGGACGTGGCCGCGTCCGAGCCAGAGGACCCCGATGGACAGCCGCGACACCGAGTCGACGCAACGAGACCTCATGAGCGAGGTGGTCTCGGAATTGGGTGCGGCCGGTTTCTCCGACGCCCAGGAGATCGGGCACGGCGGATTCGGGGTCGTGTTCCGCTGTCACGAGGACGCACTGAACCGGACGGTCGCGGTCAAGGTGATCCCCGACGACGTCGACGGCGAAGAACGCGAACGCTTCGTCCGCGAGCAGCGGGCCATGGGCACTCTCTCCGGCCACCCCAACATCGCCGGCGTCCTGCAGGTCGGTGCCACCGGGCACGGGCTGTCCTACATCGTCATGCCGTACTACGCCGCCGGGTCGCTGGACACCAGGCTCACGGCGACGGGCCCGCTGCCGTGGGAGGCGGTGGTGCGGATCGGCATCAAGATTGCCGGCGCGCTGGCGGCGTCACACGGCGCGGGCATCCTGCACCGCGACGTCAAGCCGGGCAACATCCTGCTCTCCGACTACGGCGAACCGCAGCTCACCGACTTCGGTATCGCCCACATGGCCGGGGCGTTCGAGACGTCCGCGGGGCAGATCACCGCGTCCCCCGCCTACACCGCTCCGGAGGTGCTGACCGGTCAGGAATCGACCCCCGCCGCCGATGTCTACGGCCTCGGCGCCACTCTGTTCTGCCTCCTCACCGGGCACGCCGCCTATGCCCGGCGCAACGGTGAACACATCGTCACCCAGTTCCTGCGGATCTCCTCGCAACCCATCCCGGACCTGCGCGAGCACGGCATCCCGCCGGACCTGAGCACCGTCATCGAACGGGCCATGACCGTCGATCCGTCCGGGCGGCCGGCGAGCGCCCGCGATCTAGCGGCCGAACTCGCCGAGGTGCAGCGCAACCACGGGCTGCCGATCGACACCGTCCCGGCACCCACCGGCGACCTCGCCGCACCCGCACCCGCACCCGCAGCGGTCGCCGAGATCACCTCGCGCAGTGAGCGACATGCGCGGTACCTCGACCGAATCGCGCCGCCGAGTGTGGCCACCAAGTTCCGTCCGCCGACGCCGTCGGCGGCGCCGGTCCCGCGGGCGCGGTTGATCGACACCCTGACCGCAGGCCGCGAGCAGCGATTCGTCCTGATCCACGGCCCCGCGGGGTTCGGCAAGAGCACCCTCGCCGCACAGTGGACCGAGCGGGCCCGCGCCGACGGCGAGACGGTCGCCTGGCTCACCGTCGATCACGACGACAACAACGTCGTCTGGTTCCTCGCCCACCTCGTCGAGGCCATCCGGGGTGCCCGGCCGGAGCTCGCCGGCGAACTCGGCCTGACCCTTGAGGAGCATCCCGACTCGCCGGAGCGGTATGTGCTGCCCGCGCTCATCAACGAGATCCACACCAGCGGAAGGCATATCACCGTCGTCATCGACGAGTGGCATCGGGTGACCGACCCGGCGAGCATGGCCGCCCTGGACTTCCTGCTCACCAACGGATGCCACCACCTGCAGATCATCGTCACCAGCCGCACCCAGGCCGGCCTGCCGCTGGCGCGCCTGCGCGTGCAGAACGACGTCCTCGAAATCGACGCGACGGCACTGCGATTCGACGAGGACGAGTCCCGCTCGCTGCTGGTCGGTCGGGACGGGCACGCCCTGACCGAATCGGCCATCGCCCACCTCACCCGCTCGACCGAAGGCTGGGCGGCCGCACTGCAACTCGCGTCGCTCTCGCTGCGCGGGCGGGACGATCCGTCGGATCTGATCGACCAGATCAGCGGTCGCCACCACGCCATCGCCGAGTATCTGGTGGAGAATGTTCTCGACACCGTCGATCCCGACATCGTCGACTTCATGCTCGCGACGTCGATCCCGGAACGGGTCAACTGCGACCTCGCGTGCGCACTCACCGGCCGCGACGACGGTCAGCGAATGCTGGAGGAGATCGAGCGTCGCGATCTGTTCCTGCAGTCGCTCGACGACGAACGTGAATGGTTCCGGTACCACAACCTCTTCGCCGAGTTCCTTGGTCGCAGACTGCAACGCGACAGCCCGAGGCGGGCCACGGAACTCCACGCGACCGCGGCCGGGTGGTTCGCCGACCACGGGATGGTCAGCGAGGCAGTCGATCACGCGCTGGCGGCGGGCGATCCCGAGCGGGCGGTGGCACTCGTCGAGAGCTGCGGGATGGACCTCATCGAGCACTCCCGAATGGCGACCGTGCTCGGCCTCGCCGCAAAACTCCCGGCATCGCTGGCCGCGTCGCGACCGCGACTGCAACTCGATCTGGCGTGGGCGAACGTGCTGCTGCAACGACTCCCGCGGACCGGTGTGGCGCTCGACAATGTCGCGGCCGGGCTGTCCGGGCTGGACGACGGGTCGTCCCGGGCGATCCGCGTCGAGGCCGCCGTCGCGCGCGACGTGTCGCTGCTGTACCAGGACCGCATCATCGACATCTCACCCGTCGTGCGCGAATCGCTGGACAACCCGGAGGGGTTGCGGCCGGTCGCGGTCGCGGCGGCGGCCAACCTGGCGGCGGCGGTCGCGCTCTACGACGGTGACTATGCGACCGCCCACGAATGGGAGCGCTGGGCTACGAAGTACTACGACCGCAGCAACGGACCGTTCGCCTCGGTCATCGGCGGTTGCGTGGACGGCATCGTGAGCTACGCCGAATTGGATATCCCCGCCGCCGAACGCAGCTTCCGGGAGGCGCTGGACCTGGCGCATGACGCGACCGGGATGGGGTCACACGCACGGCAGATGGCCGGTGCGCTGTTGGGCGGCCTGCTCTATGCCAAGGGTGAACTCGCCGAGGCCGACCGACTGCTCGAGGCCAGTTACGAACTCGGCGGCGAGGGTGGCTTCATCGACTTCATGGTGGCGACCTTCGTCACCGGGGCGAGGGTCAAGGCGGCGCTCGGTGACGACGCTGCCGCGCGGCAACGGCTCGACGAGGGGCTGCGGACCGCGGAGGCGCTCGAACTACCGCGGCTGGCGGCGGCCGTGCGCAACGCGGTCGTCCGGGCCGGCGAACCGCCACCCGACCTTCGGCTGACCGTCGAGCCGCCGGCAGGCAGCGGCATTGCACGGATGGTCCGGGAAGTCGACGAGGACACCGCCATCCGCTTGCTGATGCGCAGCGACTCGACGGTCGACCGCGCGGCGGCGGTGGACCGGGCGACGACCGTCCGCGACGGCATCGACCCGGGGTTGCGGCCCCGGGACCACCTGCTGGCCGAGTTGCTGCTGGTCGGGGCGCTCCAGGCGGCCGGTCGCAGCGACGACGCGCAGGCGGTGCTGGCTCCGGCCGCGGCGCGCTGCGACGATGCCGGCCTCTCCGCGCTGCTGGCCGACGCGGGCATCGAGGTGGCGCAGGCGCTGACACTTCTGCGAGGCGCCCCGGCGTGAGCGGGGGCGGCCCGGGCGGGGTGACCCGAGCCGCCGAACGTCGACGCACCCCCGGCGCGCGTGGTGGACTGGATCCCGTGACCGTCGATCGTCAGCTCGTGGCCGACCGGCTCGCCGCCTTCCCGCGGCGGGGTATGCACACCGCGGCCGACGACCCCGCGGCGCCGACACTGGCAGCGGTGGTCGTGGTCATCGCCGAACGGGCGGGTCGGCAGGGGATTTGGCTGACCAAGCGGCCCGCGACGATGCGACGCCACGCCGCCCAGTTCGCCTTGCCCGGTGGCCGGTGCGATCCGGGCGAGGACGCGATCGCCGCCGGGTTGCGCGAACTCGGCGAGGAACTCGGCATCTACCTGGATCGCGACGCGGTCGTCGGCGAACTCGACGACTACCCGACGCGCTCCGGATTTGTCATCACCCCGATCGTGTGCTGGGCCCCCGACGCCGACGAGCCGACCCCTAACCCGGACGAGGTCGAGTTCCTCTACTTCGTGACCTTCGACGCTCTCGACGTCGCACCGAGGTTCGTGACGATCCCGGAGTCGCCGCGTCCGGTGATCCAGCTGCCGATCGTCGACTCCTTGGTGCACGCACCCACCGCCGCGGTGATCTACCAGTTCGCGGAGGTTGTGCTGCGGGGGCGGGATACCCGGGTGGACGGCTTTGACCAGCCGGTTTTCGCGTGGACGTGAGCATCGATGTGAGAGGGGACACAACCGATTCGGCGAACGGAATGAAATCGGACTGCGGTCCGTTTAGAATCGTCGTTGGGTCTTGAGCGGCCCTTCGTACCAGAAACCCCACAAACTCAGAAACAAACTCAGCCCGAACCACGAGGAGTCACTTCATGACGAGCGTTACCGCACCCATCAACCCCGGCACGTGGACCATCGACCCGGTGCACTCCACCGTCGGCTTTACCGTGCGCCACCTGATGGTGAGCAAGGTGCGCGGCAAGTTCGAGAGCTTCAACGGCGTCATCACCATCGACGAGGACGGCACCCCGCACGTGCAGGCGGAGATCGACGTCACGTCGCTGACCACCGGAAACGCGGATCGTGACGCCCACATCCGCTCGGCCGACTTCTTCGATGCGGAGAAGTTCCCGAAGGCCACCTTCGTCAGCACCTCCGTCGAGCCCAACGGCGACGACTACACCCTCACCGGTGACTTCACCCTGCACGGCGTGACCAAGCCGGTCAGCCTCGCACTGGAGTTCAACGGGGTGAACCCCGGAATGGGTCAGGGGCCGGTCGCCGGATTCGAGGCCACCACCGTGTTGAACCGCAAGGACTTCGGCATCGACATCGAGATGCCGCTGGAAGGCGGCGGCGTGGTCGTCGGCGACAAGGTGACCATCACCCTCGAGATCGAGGCGGGCCAGCCGCAGGGCTGATAGCTCCCATCGCCTCCGCCGTCGGCACCACGTGCGGGCGGCGCCGTCGAGAGGTCGTCGGCCGGGAAGCCGGCTGCCGGCGGTCGAGTGTCCAGGGGCGGCATCGCACCACGGGTGCGATGCCGCCCCGTTCTCGTCTCCGGAGGTCGGCCGGTCGGTTGGGTAGTCTTCGAAGACAACTTCGACCGCAGGAAAGGCATATGGCCGGACCATTTGGTCGCTTCGATCGGCGCCGCCTCGAAGGGACCGACGCTCACACTCGTGCACGGCGGCGGTTCTCGGCGCGCGTGTGGGGCCTGTCGGTGCCGCCCACGTCGGCGGATTGGAAGGAATTCGAGCCGCGGGAGCGTGCCCGACTGGTCCGGCGGGCCGTGGTGATCGCCGGTGTGGCGATCGTCGGCAGCAACACGCTGATCGGATTGGAAACCTTCCTGCTCGTCCAGCTCGCCTACAACGGCAGCCAGCTCACCTTCGACACGACGTTGGGCGCCCCCGACTTCCCGGCGGTCATCGTCGCGATCGTCGTCGGCGTGCTGGTGAACATCGTGGTGTCGATCCTGCTGATGCTGCCGCAGATCCGCTGGTTCGTCAGCGGCCAACCGGCCGACGACCGGCGCCGGCTGTCGGTACAGCGCATCCCGATCCTGCAGGTCCTCGGCACCGTGACCGCCTGGTCGTGTGCGTTGCTGGTCTGGATGTTGTTGTCCCTGTCGACGCCGGATCTGACCGGTGCGACCGCACTCGGCGTGGCCGTCGCGTTCAGCCTTGCGGCACTGTCCAGTTCGTGTCTGACCTATCTGTTCGCCGAACGAGCCGCGCGACCGCTGGCCATCGTCGCACTGGAGGACAATCCGACGACCCGCCCGCTGCATGGCGTGAAGGCGCGGATGGTCGCGGTCTGGGCGATCAGCTCGGCCGTCCCGATGGTCGGCCTGCTGGTGATGAATCTCGGCCGGTGGTCCGGATTGCTGCCGCCCGTCTTCGGCCGGATCGATTGGGCGACGGTCGTTCTCGCGCTGATCGGACTGTCCGCGGGTGCCCGCGTCGTCTTCCTCGTCGGGCAGGCGCTCACCGATCCGCTGGCGGAGCTGCAAGCCGGGGTGCAGCAGGTGCAGGACGGGGACTACTCGGCGCACGTCGACGTGTACGACTCGTCGGAGCTGGGAGTCCTGCAGCACGGGTTCAACGACATGGTCGCCGGCCTGAGTGAGCGTGAGCGCATGCGCGAGTTGTTCGCGCGGCACGTCGGCGACACGGTCGCCGAACTCGCGATCGAGCAGGGAATGGGCATGCGCGGCACCAACACCGACGTCGGCGTGCTCTTCGTCGACATCGTCGGGTCGACCGCGCTCGCCCAGCGGGAGAACCCGCACCAGGTGGCGAACCTGCTCAACTCGTTCTTCGAGATCGTCGCCGAAGTGGTGGACGAACATCAGGGCTTCGTCAACAAATTCGAGGGTGATGCGGCGCTCGCCGTCTTCGGCGCACCGGTCGAGATACCGAATCCCGCCGCGGCCGCGTTGTCGGCGGCGCGCGACCTGGCGAGGGTGCTGTCCGATTCGCTGGACATCCGGTGGGGGATCGGCGTGTCCTACGGGAGGGTGTTCGCCGGCAATATCGGTGCCGAACGGCGGTACGAGTACACGGTGATCGGTGATCCGGTCAATGAATGTGCCCGGTTGTCCGAGCTCGCGAAGACCGGCCGGGCACCGGTGCTCGCCAGCGGTGCCGCGATCCACGCGGCGGGTGAGGCCGAAGAGGGCCAGTGGGGGCGGGTCGGCACCCGGGTGCTCCGCGGCCGCAGCCGCGGCACCGAGGTGTTTGCCCCGCTCGCCCTGGAATGGCATCGGCCGCTGTCGATGTCGGGGGTGATCTCCGGCCTGCTCCGGCCGGCGAAGTGGATGGGGTCGACCGGCACGGTGCGGTCCTGATCCCCGTAGGCTCGGACCCGGGCCCTGGCTGACGGGTTTCTGACGAGTGTCCGCCGACGTGCGTCCGCCGACGAGTTGCGCGCAGCAGGTGGGCACGGCCGAGACGAGAAGGGTGACGAAGATGAGCGGGTGGTCGACGGCGGATATTCCGGATCAGTCCGGACGGACGGCGATCGTTACCGGCGCCAACAGTGGACTGGGAGCGGAGACGGCCCGCGCGCTCGATCGGGCGGGGGCGACGGTGATCCTCGCATGCCGGAACACGGCGAAGGGCGAGGAGGTGGCCGCCGGACTGTCCGACCGGGCGCGCGTCGTGCCGCTCGACCTGGCGGACCTGGCGGCGGTGCGGACGTTCGCCGACGGCATCGAGGGCGCGGACCTCCTGGTGAACAACGCCGGCGTCATGGCGCTTCCGTTGCGCCGCACCGCGGATGGCTTCGAGATGCAGATCGGCACCAACCATCTCGGGCATTTCGCCCTGACCGCGCACCTGCTGCCGAAGATCTCCGATCGGGTGGTGACCCTGTCGTCCGGGCTGCATCAGATCGGCCGGCTCAACCTGGGCGACCTCAACTGGCACGACCGCCGGTACCGGCGCTGGCAGGCCTACGGGGACTCGAAGATGGCGAACCTCATGTTCGGCAAGGAACTTGCCGATCGGCTGGCGGCCGCTGGCTCGTCGACGCGGTCGCTGATCGCCCATCCCGGCTATGCCGCGACCGGCCTGCAGGGACATACCGACTCCGTGCTGGATACGGTGATGAAGGTCGGTAACGCCTTGCCGATCGCGCAGTCGGCCCAGGCGGGCGCGCTGCCGTCGCTGTACGCTGCGACGTCACCGGACGCCGTCAACGGCACGTTCTACGGACCGACCGGGTTCTTCGGGATGCAGGGCGCCCCAGGGGTTTCCGGATACAACAAGCGTGCCGACGACCGTGGTATCCGGGAAGGGCTGTGGACGACGTCGGAGAAGCTGACCGGCGTCACCTTCGACGTCTGAGGGTCATGCGACGTCCTCGGCAGCGCGTGGCGCGACCGAGCGGTGGCGGATACCCGGCAGGCGCACGGGTCACCGGCCGCGTCACCACACGCCGTGCGGCCGGAACTGCACGCTCATCCGTGGGCCGACTCCGCTGATCTTCGGCACCGCGTGCTCCCAGGTGCGCTGACAGCTGCCGCCCATCACCAGCAGGTCGCCGGACGACAGCAGGAACTTCAGCGATGCTCCGCCGCCGCGCGGTCGGAGCAACAGAGGTCGCGGCGAACCGAGCGACAGGATGGCGACCATCGTGTCGTGCGTGGAGCCGCGGCCGATACGGTCGCCGTGCCAGGCCACCGAGTCACTGCCGCTGCGGTACAGAGCTAGGCCGGCGGTCGCGAACCCGGCGGGCAGCTCCGGCCGGTAGTACTCCGACAACGCCGCGCGCGCTTCGACCAGCAGCGGGTCGGGGAAGCGGTCGACGTCGGTGTAGGTCGCGACAAGGCGCGGCACGTCGACCATCCGGTCGTACATCCGCCGCCGCTCGGCCCGCCACGCCGCCTTCTCGTGCAGGGCGTCGAAGAGATCGTCGGCGCCGGTCACCCAACCGGGCCGCAGGTCGACCCAGGCGCCGTCGGTGAGCTCGCGCCGTCGGACGTGTCCGGCCAGGTCGCCGAGCCGGGGAGCGCCGTCGGCGAGGTCGAAGATCGAGCCCTGCATTCCGACGGTCATGCCGCCAGGATACACCAGGATTCGAACAGGAGTTCTAGAGTTGGCGCAAACGGTCGGCGGCCTCGGCGATGACGTCTATCGCTCTTCCAACACGGGCTGCCGGATCGCCGGTTCCACGGCTAATCATCATCGCGGTTGACCGGTCGGCCCGATTCGAATCGCCAGATCGCGTGGTCAAGATGGATGACGTTCCAGTCTTTCGCTGCGCCGACGGCAGAGACCAGCGACGCGGCACGATGCGGTGAGACATCGGAGGTGTCGACCCCAAGGGTCCGCGCGACGTACCGGACAACCATGCGATCCGCTTTGACTCCGGGGATACCCGCGAGCATCTGGCAGTATTCCCAGGTCACGCCGGAACGTTGGCCCGGCACCTTAACCCACTCTTGTTTTGGTTCGGGCTTCTCGTTGGCAGCCGACATCCGCAAATCGTCTGTGGTGTCGACCCTGAGTCGTAGTAGGGAACGAGCAGCGGTCTCGACCGCAGTCGATTTCAGCACCGCACCGGGCCGGGTGGAGACCTTCTTTTGGTTGCCAATCTTGGTGGCCCACGACGATGCCCCATCAAGTGCCTCGAAGGTTGCGACCAGTTCGGCCAATCCGTCGGTGTAAGCATTACCGCCGTGGTCGCTGCGGTAGGTAACGTACCGTTTGATCACGTTCACCACGGAGTTGTAATGGCTGCCCGTGGAATAGATTGAGTCAATTGTGCAGAGCGCGAGTGAGTTTGGGTACCCGTCTGGTCTGAACCAGAGTGCCGGGTCGCCGAGATCTCGTTCGCACGCGGTAGTCAGCCGTGCTAGCGCACCCGGATCCGTCGACACAATGGGTTCCTCACGCTCGAGTCGGTCTCGCTCAGACAGGGAGCCTACCCTCATGCTCGAACGGAAGTTCTAGAGTCGGCGCAATCGGTCGGCGGCCTCGGCGATAACGTCGGTCCGCTTGGCGAACGCGAACCGGACCAGGTGCCGCCACGGGTCGCGATCGTCGGCGAAGACGCTCACCGGCACCGCGGCCACGCCGATGCGTTCGGGCAGCATCCGACAGAATTGTTCGCCGTCGGGGTAGCCGAGCGGTCGGGGATCGGCGCAGACGAAGTAGGTGGCCTCGCTGCGGTGGACTCCGAATCCGGCGTCGGCGAGGGCCGCCGACAACAGGTCACGTGTGGTCTGCAGGTCGGCAGCCGACGCGCGGACCCAGTCCATCTCGGAGTCCAGCGCGACGGCTACCGCCGGCTGGAACGGACCGGATCCGACGAAGGACATGTACTGCTTCGCCGTGCGCGCGGCCGCGACCAACTCGGCCGGACCGCTGATCCAGCCGACCTTCCAGCCGGTGCAGTTGAACGTCTTGGCGGCGCTGGAGATTCGGAGGGTGCGGTCGGCCATGCCGGGCAACGTCGCGAGCGGCGTGTGCGCACGGCCGTCGAACACCAGGTGCTCGTACACCTCGTCGGTCACCGCGATCACGTCGTGCTCGATGCAGAGCCGCGCGATCTCGGCGAGATCGTCGTCGCCGAGCACCGTGCCGGTCGGATTGTGCGGCGAATTCACCAGCACCACAGCGGTATCCGGCCCGAAGGCGTCGGCCAGCCGGTCCCGGTCCAGGCGAAAACCGTCGCCGTCGGCGATCAACGGGACGGTGCGGCGGACACCGCCGGCCATGGCGACCGTCGCCGCGTAGGAGTCGTAGTACGGCTCGATCATGACCACCTCGCGCCCCGGCTCGACGAGGCCGACGATCGCACCGGCGATGGCCTCGGTGGCGCCGACGGTGATCAGCACCTCGGTGTCCGGGTCGTAGTCGAGGCCGTAGTGCTCGCGCTGATGACGGGCGACGGCCGTGCGCAGTTCCGGCACACCGATACCGGGCGGATACTGGTTGCGCCCATCGGTGATCGCCTGGCGTGCGGCATCGAGCATGGACGCCGGGCCGTCGGTGTCGGGGAACCCTTGACCCAGGTTGACGGCGTCGTGGGCGACCGCCAGTGCCGACATCTCGGCGAAGATCGTGGACGCGAACGGCTGCAGTCGGGCGACGGTGCGCATGGTGTTCAGGCTGTCATATCGTGATCCCGCCGACACGACGGCGTGCGTGGTTTAGCGGCTCATCCCGAAATGTCGGGTCGGGGCCGCGCCGGGATGTGTACACAACCGGCACGCCAGCGAACTCAGACGACAATAATTGTCGCGACGGCTCGCTGACGTGTCATGTGTGGCAGCTACCCGGCCGACTCCTCACCGATCGCGGGACCGAGCAGATCGTCGGCGTCGGTGATGCGGTAGGCGTAGCCCTGTTCGGCGAGGAACCGCTGACGGTGGGCCGCATAGTCGGCGTCCAGGGTGTCGCGGGAGACGACGGAGTAGAAATGTGCCTGTCCGCCATCGCGTTTCGGGCGCAACAGGCGACCAAGGCGTTGCGCCTCCTCCTGTCGGGAACCGAAGGTGCCAGACACCTGGACCGCGACCGATGCCTCGGGCAGGTCGATGGAGAAGTTGGCAACCTTGGACACCACCAGCGTGCGGATCTCGCCGTTGCGGAACTTGTCGAAGAGCGCCTCGCGTTCCTTGTTCTTCGTCGAGCCCTGGATCACCGGGGCGTCGAGTTCGCGGCCGAGTTCCTCCAGCTGGTCGATGTAGGCGCCGATGACGAGTGTCGGAGAATCGTTGTGCCGCGCCAAGATCGACTTCACCACGTTGACCTTGGTGTGCGCCGTCGAGCACAGCTTGTACTTCTCGTCGTTCTCCGCGACGGCGTATTGCAGCCGTTCCTCGTCGGTGAGGGTGACCCGGACCTCGATGCAGTCCGCGGGGGCGATCCAGCCCTGTGACTCGATGTCCTTCCACGGCGCGTCATACCTTTTGGGGCCGATGAGGCTGAACACGTCGCCCTCGCGGCCGTCCTCGCGGACCAGGGTCGCGGTCAGTCCGAGGCGGCGCCGCGACTGCAGGTCGGCGGTCATCCGGAACACCGGCGCGGGCAGCAGATGCACCTCGTCGTAGATGATCAGACCCCAGTCACGGGAGTCGAACAGGTCCAGATTCTTGTACTCGCCCTTGGATTTTCGGGTCATCACCTGATACGTCGCGATGGTGACCGGCCGGATCTCCTTGCGTTCGCCGGAGTATTCGCCGATCTCGTCCTCGGTGAGCGAGGTGCGGGCCACTAGCTCCCGCTTCCACTGCCGTCCGGCGACCGTGTTGGTGACCAGGATGAGCGTGGTGGCGCCCGCCTTGGCCATCGCCGCGGCGCCGACCATGGTCTTGCCCGCGCCGCACGGCAGCACGACGACCCCCGAGCCACCCGCCCAGAACGAGTCGGCGGCCATCTCCTGGTAGTCGCGCAGGTGCCAGTCGCCCTGATCGAGAGCGATCGGGTGTGCCTCGCCGTCCACGTAGCCGGCGAGATCCTCGGCCGGCCAGCCGACCTTGAGCAGCACCTGCTTGAGCCGACCGCGTTCGGACGGGTGGACCACGACGGTGTCGTCGTCGATGCGCGCGCCCAGCATCGGGGCGACCTTCTTGTTGCGCATCACCTCCTCGAGCACCGCACGGTCGAGGCTGACCAGGGTGAGGCCGTGCGCCGGGCTCTTCACTAGTTGCAGGCGCCCGAACCGGCCCATCGTGTCGACGACGTCCATGAGCAGCGGCTGCGGCACCGCATAACGCGAGTAGGTGACCAGCGCGTCGACCACCTGCTCGGCATCGTGGCCCGCCGCACGCGCATTCCACAGGGCCAGCGGCGTCACCCGATAGGTGTGCACGTGCTCGGGCGCGCGCTCTAGCTCGGCGAACGGCGCAATCGCCGCCCGCGCTGCCGGCGCGTCGGGGTGATCCACCTCGAGCAGCAGCGTCTTGTCGGATTGCACGATCAGGGGTCCATCAGTCACCCGATCCATTGTCCAGATGTGCGCAATGTCGGGCCACCCCGGGCCGTGGGGTGCCGGTTGTGCGTAGTTGGCCCGGTGAGCTGGCAGGACGGCTGCGAGGTCGGGGTTGCGCGGGATGGTCATGGTGATGTGGCGTCATGGTGGCGGGACGCGGCGTCCGTCGAGTGGGTGGCAGGTTACGTCGACTTGGCGGTCGGTGGGGTCGAGTGGGCGCCAGGGTTCGTCGTATGGGCGCTGCGAACCGCTGGATTCCGGCGGCGGAGGACGTCGAGAGTCGGTCGGGTGAAAGCGGACCGTACGGGTAACCGCGGACCGTACAGGCAAATGCGGACAGTTCAGGTATATGCGGGACCGTATCGGTAAAGGCGGACCGTTCAGGTGATCGCGGAGCGTACCGGTAAACGCGGACTCTGCAGGGTCCGCGTTCGCTTGCAGGGTCCGCGTTCGGTGCGATTGCGTTGCAGCGCGGCCGGACTGCGCCGCGCTACCACGTGTTCGAGAGCCGCACCCGCCCGTCCGTTCCCTTCGGTCCGCACCCCTCCGTCCGTTCACTGTGCGTCAGATTTCATCCACTGTGCACTGCCGTGTGACTTCAGTTCACTGAAGTGGCACATGATGAAACACGCTGCGAGACGGCAAAATTCATTGCAAGAATCTCTTGACTCGAACGTGTGTGCGAGTACAGTGGAGGTATGAACCTTCCCGACCTCGTCGACCCGCTCACCGAGCACCGCGTCTCTGGTGACGCGTCGGGTCGGGACGTGTTCACGGCGACACGCACCTTGCTGACGCTGCGGAACCTGGTCGATCACCAACTATCGGCGCATGTGGCGGCGCTGGATCGACTCGGGGTCGCCACCCAGCACGGCCGAAGCCTGCGGGAGTTGCTGATCGTGATGGGCTGCGCACCGGTGGTGGCGCAACGACTGCTGCGGATCGCCGGCTCGCTCGACGATTCTTCTGTGTCGGCGGGGCATGCGGCGGATGGGGCGATGTCGGCCGAGCATCACGACTCTGTGGTGCGGGGGATGGCGCACATTGATGGGCGGGCGGTGGAACCGATCGATGACGAGGTGCGTCGAAAGTGTCTGACCAGCCTTGTCGCTCAAGTGCTGTCCGGTGCGTCGCCGGCCGAGGTGCAGCAGCATGCTCGCACGCTGGGGAATGAGCTTGCCGACGACGAGGACGGGTCGATGCTGCCGGCTGCCGAAGACCGACGGTTGAATGCGGTCACCGTGACCCAAGATGAGCACGGCCGGGTACGAGTGCGAGCGGATCTGGATGTGGTGACCGGGGAGAAACTGTCCGCCGCCCTCGACGACCTGTCCGCACCACGCCCCGAACCCGATGGTGCCCGCGATGCCCGGTCGGCGGAGCAACGCCGCGCCGATGCCCTCGAGCAGGTGCTGGATGTCGCCGCCCGCGGCGGCGGCCTCGACGGCACCGGGACAGCGACGGCACCCACAACACAGGTGGCACTCACCATCCCAGCCGACACCCCGAGTTTGGCGCACCTGGAGTTCACCGGCTCGGTCACCCCCGACACCGCACGCATGCTCTCGTGTGACGCCACGATCACGGTAATGATCGTCGACGGCGACACGGTGCCGATGGACGTCGGCCGACACCACCGCCTGTTCACCCCAGCGATACGCAGAGCGCTGCACCTACGGGATCGGGGCTGCATCAAATGCGGAGCACCCGCATCCTGGACGCACGCCCACCACATCAGGCACTGGGCCGACGGCGGTGAAACGTGCCTGGACAACGGGTGTTTGCTGTGCCCGGGCTGCCACGACGACATCCACCACCACGGCTGGCAAGTATTCCTCGGCCACGATCGTCATCCGTGGCTGATCCCGCCTGAATCGGTGGACCCACGACGACGACCGATCCCCGCCTACCACCGACGACGCCTCACCCTCGACCACCTACCGGCCGCCGCCTAAACCGCCACCACCAGAACCGAACTCGCCAGAGCCGAAATCGCCAGCGGCAGCCGCTAACGCCGAACTCGCCAGAGCCGAACTAGCCGGAGTCCGAGACTGCCAGAGCCGAACTAGCCAGAGCTGATCTAGCCAGTACTGAACTAGCCGTAACGCCAGAGACATTCACGACTTCCCACGCACCCGACGACACCCGTCGGGACCGCATCCGTTCTTTGACAACTCCACAGTGACAACATCACCCGGGAACACCGTGACCGATGATCGGTGATGGCCGCGATCAGTCGAGTAGTTCGACGCTCGTGATGCGATGCAGCGAGAACTGCTGGTCGGTGCCATCGCCGTCATCGGTCCCGGTCAGCAGGCCGGCGCCGAGTGCGTGTGGGGTGACGAGGTGGCGGCGTGCCGATCCCTGCGCATCCACGTACTCGAGGCGGACCTTGCGGTGCGCACGCATCGCGAGTTGCAGTAGGGCGGTGGCGGATTCGCCTCCCCCGGTCGCGCGAACCGGCCCGCCCGCATTCGTGCGGGATGTCGCCGCGGGGGTGGCGGAGCCGGCGCGATCGCCGGATCGCAAGCGGGACACCACGGTGCGCAACTGGTCGGCGGTCGGAGTGGCGCGCCGGGCCGCTGGGTGCCGGCGGGGGCGCGACACCGTGACTCGGCTGCCGCGTTCGCGGAGGTCCACCAGCGCGCCGGACGAATCCTCGCCGGCGGGCGCGAATCCGGCATCTCGGAGAGCGTCGATGACGTCGCGCAGCTCGGACGGTGACACGGCGACGGTGGACGCCAACGCGCGGAGGGCCAGCCGATCGGCGGCCTCGCTACGCAACACCGCGGCGAGGGTGGCGGCGTCCTCGCACCGGATGAACGAGGAGGCGATGCCGACACGTAGCTGTCCGTGCTTACGGGCGACATCCTCGATCAGGTAGGTCAGCGATTGCGGGACCGGCGTGCGCGAATGGGTGGTGAACATGCCGAGCAACTCGCTGCTGCTTCGTCCGGCGTCCAACGCGCGGCGTACCGAATCCTCGGACACCCGATAGACCGATGCTGCGCCACCGGACTCGAGGTCGGCGACCAGCTCGACCTGCTCGGCCAGTTCCGGGGTCATCGGTCCGGGCACGGTCAGGGTGAGATCGGCCTGGGTGAGGAAGTGATCGACCGGTGTCGGCAACGCTGCCCGCATCGCCGAGGTGCGTGCGGCCTCGGACTCGTCCTGGTCGGTGATCAGGGCGGCACGACCGACCGAAGTGAGGGACTGGTGCGCGACGATGCCGAGCTGGCGGGCCTCGTCGAGGGTGGCGCCGACGACCCGAGTTGTTAGGCGGCGCAACTGATGTGGGTGCCGCCAGCCGAGCGCTGCGGTCGCTGCCTCGACGGTCACCGGGACCGCGGGTTCGGCGTCGGCGAGCGCGGCGAGGATCGTGCGGCGCTGGGCCGACGCATGAGAGTCGTACAGTTCGGCCGACAGCGCGGGTAACACATTTCCGTCGCGGTCCTGCTCGCCCACCTGCCATGCGCGGCGCGGCATGTCGAGCCACGCGTCGACCAGTGCCGCCCACTGGCGCTCGGGTGCGGAATGCAGCCACGAATCGGCGGCGGCGGCCGGTGCGAATGCCAGGTCGCCACGATCGCCCGGGGGCGGCGGATCGGGAAAGCCCGCGTCGATCATGCGGGCATGGCCGAGCAACTCGACGAGGAACGCGACGCGTTGCTGATCAAGCCCC
This sequence comes from Gordonia sinesedis, assembly GCA_039527305.1. Classification (GTDB taxonomy): domain Bacteria; phylum Actinomycetota; class Actinomycetes; order Mycobacteriales; family Mycobacteriaceae; genus Gordonia; species Gordonia sinesedis. Next base: position 249,916 of record BAAAJU010000006.1, read on the forward strand.
GTCGCCTTGGCGAGTCTGCGAAGTTCACGCACCCCGAGCGCACCGGACCGCAGGACCGCTGCCGGTGACCTACTCAGGGTGGTGAGCAGCGTGGTGGTGTGCCGGATCGCCTCCAGCGCTTCACCTCCCGCGGCCTCGTCGATAGCGGAGGCGGTGAAGCGGCCGGGCGCATCGGGACTGTCGACTGCCGGCGGCCGCAGCGCGTCGATCCGCAGTGGGGGCTCGCCGCGGACGAGTTGGGCGACCATCGGCGGGATCTCGACGGTCTGGTCATCGACGCGGGCCAGCAAATTGGCGGCGATGAGTTGGGCGACAGGGGAGTCGGGGTCGGCGTCCGGTGCCGCGTCGCGGCTGCGCCCCAGCGCCGGTCCGCGCGATAACGTCTCCAACAGCTCACGGGGTCGGTCGTCCAGTTCGCGGAGTCGGACGGCGAGCTCGTCGGCCGTGGTGTGCGCGAGCGGGCCGGTCAGGTGTAGTGCCCGCCACGGGAGCGCCGACGGTGTATGTGCACCGCTGTACAGGGCGTCCGGCGTGCCCCAGATGAGTGCGCGATCGAGCAGAAGCCGCACCCGATCCCGGATCTGGTCCGGTTCGGCGCGGTCGGCGAGGGCACCGACGATCGCGTCGACGGACACCGGTGCGGGCAGCGCCCGCGCGCCGGGCGCGACGGCGAGCCGGATCGCCTCCTCGAGCACCGCGAGGGCCAGCAGGTCGAGGCCGTCGCCGGCCAATCCGATCGACGCCGCGGTCAGCGCGCGCTGCGCGAGCACGGCCGTGCCCTGCGGCGGCGGGGACGCCAGATCGGGGCGCGCAGTGAGGAGTTCGGTCAGCGCATCGTCGGACCGAGCGGCCAGATCCTCGGCCAGATCTGTCCGCTGGTCATCCGAACTCATTGGATCCATGCTACCGACGCGGGATACGCGCACCGCCGCATACCGGCGCCGACGCCAGCACGGCGGTGTGCGACTAGTCCGCAACCCTTCGGCAGCCCCCTCACCCGGTCATAACCACCCGTCACATGGCACAATGTGCGGGTGGCAGACAGCAAACCGAAGGAGCAGCCCTATGTCGACAACGGGTGGCCGAAGGACGCGAACGGCGATGCGCCCGACCACGCCGTCTCGGAGTTCGCCGCAACGCTGGCCGGTGCGCTGTCACCGTTCGGCGATGTCGAGTTCCCTCTCCCGGTCGAGACGCTGCCGTTCGTCCAGTCCAAGACCGTCGTCAATCGCTGATCGGTGTCCGGCCGCGAGGCGACGGCGGCCGACGCCGGACAGGTGACCCCCGACGCCCGACGCCGGCCCAGTAGCGGGGCGGACGCTGCCGACAGCACCGACACCGACACTGCGGACAGGCCGGTGCGAGACGCGCGGTTCACGCACCTCGACGACCACGGGGACGCGCGGATGGTGGACGTCGGACACAAGGCGGCGACGCGCCGCCGGGCGATCGCCGGCGGCACGTTCCGCACCACCCGCCAGGTCATCGACATGTTGACCAGCTCCACCCTGCCGAAAGGCGACGTCCTGGCCACCGCGCGGATCGCGGCGATCATGGCCGCCAAACGCACGGACGAGCTCATCCCGCTGTGCCACCAGCTCGCCCTGTCGTCCGTCGATGTCGACTTCACGGTCGGTGACGACCACATCGACGTGACCGTGACCGTCGGAACGGCCGGCCAGACCGGCGTCGAGATGGAGGCGCTGACCGGCGTCGCCGTCGCGGGCCTCACCCTGCACGACATGGTCAAGGCCGTCGACCGCACCGCCCGGATGGACGCCGTTCGGCTGTTGGAGAAGACCGGCGGCAAGTCCGGTATCTGGCGTCGCGCCGACTATCGGGGCGATACCGCCGAGACCGATGCCGAGTCCGCGTCAGACGCCAATGCCAATACCGAGTCCGAATCCGGCGCCAATCCCGGCGGTGCCGCTCCCGGTGGTGCCCGGTGAGGGTCACCGATCCCACGACCCAGTCGACTGGTGGCGGCGCACCGCGGGTCGCGCGGGTCGTGGTCGCATCCACCCGCGCCAGCCGCGGCATCTACCCGGATCGCAGCGGCCCCATCATCGCGGACTGGCTGACTCACCGCGGGTTCGACGTGGTCGAGGTGGACGTCGTCGCCGACGGCCCACCGGTCGGCGATGCCATCCGCGCCGCCGTCTACGCGGAGAACGACCTGGTCATCACCACCGGTGGTACGGGGCTGGCTCCGACCGACCGCACACCCGAGCAGACCCGATCACTGCTCGACGTCGAGATTCCCGGGCTCGCCGACGCGATCCGGTCCGCCGGTCTGCCGCAGGTGCCGACCGCGGTGCTGTCCCGCGGTGTCGCCGGCATCGCGGATCGGACGCTGGTGATCAACCTGCCCGGATCGACCGGCGGGGTGCGCGACGGGCTCGCGGTGCTCGACGCCGTCCTCGATCACGCACTCGATCAGATCCGCGGCGGTGACCACCCGCCCGGCGGCCCGGCGGGTGAGACAGCACAGGCCGACACCACCCGCGCCGACACCACACTCGGCCACGTCCCGGCAATTGGGGACCGCGAGTGACCGCCCCCACTGCCGGCGCGGAGGTCGTTCGCGCGGCCCTGGCGGAGACTCCGATCGCGCTCGCCGAGCACGAGGACCTGGTCACTCGGGCGGCCGGCGGCAGCGTCGGCGCCGTCGTCGGGTTTGTCGGCGCGGTCCGCGATCACGATGGCGGCCGGTCCGGCGTGACGTTGCTGTCGTACTCGGCGCACCCGACCGCGCCCGACGTGCTGCGTAAGGTCGTCGCCGAAATCGCCAGCGCCGCAGACGGAGTGCGGGCGGTCGCCGTGTCACACCGGATCGGTGACCTTCGGGTCGGCGACGTCGCTTTCGTCGTGGCGGTCGCGGCCGATCACCGTGGGCCGGCGTTTGCGCTGTGTGAACGTCTCGTCGACGAGGTCAAGGCGAGGCTACCGGTGTGGAAGCACCAGTTCTTCACCGACGGCTCGGACGAGTGGGTCGGTTCCGCGTAACGAGCCGACTCCGGAGATGCGGTGCGCCGCAGACGCCGTACCCCGTAAGGCCGGGGCCTCGCAGGCGTGGGCCCCGCGGACGCGATGGACGGAAACGCGATGGACGGGAACGCGATGGACCGGAAACGCGGTGGCCTGGAAACGCGATGGACGGGCAACGCGGTCTCGGAACACGTGAACCGACTGAGCAGCCCAGCCGCGGTGCGGACGCACTCCGACCGCGACCAGTACCCGTGGAGCGCGCAACCGTGCAACGGCGTCACCGTGTAACTGGGTCACCGTGTAACTGGGTAACCGATCGTGGCACAGCCAGGTGCAGGCATGGAAAAGGGCCCCGCACGGATTGAGCGTCGTGCGGGGCCCTTCGACTACGGGCCCGAAATCGGGCGTTCGGCAGCGAGGCCGCCGAACCGGGTACTGCCCACCGGTGTGCGGTAGCGGCCGCGACGTCACCCGTCGCGGCCGCACCCGGTCACGGCAGGGGCAGCAGACCCTTGTTCTGGTTGAAGATGTCGAGCTGATCCTGGTTCAGCTGGATGCCACGCTCCTTGGCGGCCTCCAGCAGGCTCTTCACCTCGGGGCTGACGTTGCCGCCGAGCAGCTGGTTCGCCACATCGTCGGTGGACTTGGCCTCCGGGGCGTCCTGCTTGGTCTCCGGCTGGGTCGGCGCCTTCGGCGTCGGCAGCTTCGGGGTGTCGGTCGGCGCGGCCGAACGCGGGGTCGCACCCGACAGTCCGGTGCCGCACACCGGCCAGGCGCCCTTGCCCTGCGAGGCGAGCACGCGCTCGGCGACGGCGATCTGCTGCTCCTTGGTGGCCTGGTCGGCCGACGGTGCGTACTGGGTGCCGCCGTGGCCCGCCCAGGTGCTCGGCGCGAACTGCAGGCCACCCTGGTAGCCGTTGCCGGTGTTGATGGCCCAGTTGCCGCCCGACTCACACTGGGCGACCTGCTCCCACTCGGCGTCGGTAGCAGCGTTGGCCGAGCCGGTGCCCATCAGGGCGGCTCCGCCACCGAGGACGGCGCCGGTGAGCGCGACCTTGGCGAAAGTCTTGGTTGCAGTGGTGTTCGACGGCTTGCGATGACGTCCGGACATAAGTCGTATTTCCCTCTCTCCACGCGCCTACGAAGTCAGCTGTCGGGTTCGAGCGAGAGGCTGCTCGGTCTGCGTCGGATGACGCGGACTTAACCCCAAGGACGCCGTTCGGCGCCCGGTTTCTCAGGGGAGAAGGTGGGTCCCCCGTCCTCGTTCCCAGAAGTTCTCGTGTCATTCCGTCGGCGGAACGAGGCTCGGCGCGACCGACGGAACGTTATGTATCTGTTTGCTGTGTTGTGACCACCGGTGGGCGGTCGCCTCGTACAGTACGGCCTCTCGGAGCTCGAATCACACGTCTTCGCAACATGATTTCCGGGTCGCCGAAGTCGGTTTCCGGGCCGATTTCTCGTACGCGCTGCTCACGGCACTGATAGTCGACTCGTGTCCATCTCGTTATGGACTTGTTATGTGATGAAGCTCACAGGCGAGATGTGGTCTCAGCCACGTAAAAAACGGACCGCGGGTCCACCAACGTGGGAGGCGTTCCTGACCCGCCAACTGCCGGGGTCCATGATTCGCACGGTGCCGCCTCGACCGTCACCCACCCGCGAACGGCGGCAACACATCGACGACGCGGCACTCGCTCAGCGGCGCGGCACGGTCGCACAGCGCGATCTCGTCACGGAGATACGAGCACCGGGGGAGCACCGGCCCCAGTGCGGGGTGCCGATGCGCCAACAGCCGTTCGAGGTCGCCGAGGGTGGCGCCGTCGTCGACCTCGACGGTGTCGGTCTCGGTCCCGGCGGCCGCGCGGGCGGCGGCGAAGTAGTTGATCGTCAGGCGCATGCGGACCGCTCAGCCGCCGATCGCCGACATCGGCCGGTCCGGTTGCCGGAAGTCGCCGGAGTTCACCGCGTGACCCGCCCACTTGGCCCACGCGTTGGCGCGCCAGCGACGAGCGATCGCGGCGTCGACGCCCTCGGTCGGCAGCCCGCCCCGCAGCGCCGGCATCAGGGACGTCTCCGTATCGGCGAACAGGCAGTTGCGCAGCGCACCGTCGGCGGTGAGGCGCGTGCGGTCGCAGTCGCCGCAGAACGGTCGGGTCACCGAGGCGATGACCCCGACGCGGGCGGGCCGGCCGTGCGGATCCGTGTACCCGTCGACCAGCCAGGTCTGTGCCGGGGCACTCCCGCGTGGCGCCGGATCGTCGACCAGGGGGAACGCCGCTCGCAGCGCCGCCAGGATCTCGTCGGCGGTCACCATCTGCTCGCGGGCCCAGCCGTGTCCCGCGTCCAGCGGCATCTGCTCGATGATCCGTAGCTGGTAGCCCTCGTCGAGGCAGAAGCGCAGCAGATCGGGCAGCCGTGGCAGATCGGAGCGATCCGGCAGCACGGCGTTCACCTTGACCGGATGCAGCCCGGCATCGCGGGCCGCCGCCAACCCGGCCAGCACGTCGGACAGCCGGTCGCGGCGGGTGATCTCGGCGAACCGGGCCGCGTCGACGGTGTCCAGCGAGACGTTCACCCGATCGAGGCCGGCGGCCACCAGGGCGTCGATGCGCCGGGACAGGCCGAGCCCATTGGTCGTCAACGACAACTCCGGTCGCTCCGGGCGGGCCGCGACGCCGGCGATGACGTGCTCCAGATCGCGCCGGAGCAACGGCTCGCCGCCGGTGAAGCGAATCCGCCGCACCCCCAGATCGCGCACCGCGACGGTCAGGACCCGGCGCAGCTCGTCGGCCGTCAGCACCGAGTCGGTCGGCATCCAGTCGAGGCCCTCGGCCGGCATGCAGTAACGGCAACGCAGGTTGCAGCGGTCGGTCACCGACACCCGCAGGTCGGTGGCCACGCGCCCGTACCGGTCCAGCAGCGGCCCGCTCGTCGGCTCGCCGGGTGTCCCGTCGGTCGCGGCGGAGCGGCCCGCGCCGAGGTTGTCGGTCTCGGTCGATGGCAGGCCGACCATCGGCACCGGCATTCCCAGGTCCACGCTCATCGCGCCTCCAAGGCCCGAAATGTGCTGGCGTGGAAGACGAGTGGATCGACTCCCGGATCGCACGCGAGAGATTCGATACGCAGCAGGACGACGGTGTGGTCGCCGGCCGGGATCTCCGCGTGCACGGTGCAGGACAGCACCGCCGCGGCGCCCGGGACGAACAGCGCACCGGCGTCGGTGCCATAGGGGTGTAGCCCGTCGAACCGATGGTCGGCCGGTCCGGCCATCTGCCGGCACAGCGCACCCTGGTCGCTGGCGAACACGCTGACCCCGATCGCGGGCGCATCGCGCAGTTGCGGCCAGGTGGTCGAGGAGTTCTGCACACACAGCGACACCAGCGGCGGATGCAGCGAGACGGTAGTGAACGCACTCGCCGCCATGCCGACCAGCCGCACGCCGTCGGCCGCGTCGGGAGATACGCCGTCGACGGACTGGCCGTGCGGGGGTGCGCCGTCGGGGAAGAAGCAGCACACCGCGACAACCCCGGACGGGAAGCAACTGTAGGCGCGCTTGAGGACCTGCTCGTCGGACGCCGGGGCCAGAGCGCACCGCGGCGGCCGGAGGTCCCCGGGCAGCACCGTCTGCCCGGTCATCCGGAGCAGATCGTCGGAGCCGGAGACCGACATGTCAGCGCGCCCGTCTCCCGGAGCGCAGCGCGTACACGAGTCCGAGGACGAAACCGAGCGGGGCGCACATCGTCATCAGGTAGACGAACGTCGGCGCCGTCGAACCGCCGGTCACGACGGGGACGACGAACAGCGCGACGATGGCGCCGATCCCGATCGCGAACACCAGGCCGGCCACCTGAAGTAGCCGCGGCGGTGAAGTGCTGTCCATGGTCTCCACGGTAGAACACCCGTCGCACCCGGGTCGGGGTACCGCAGGTGGCGCGGACGGCGTCACCGGTGCGGCGCTACCGGCGCCGCCGTAATCGATGTGACCGGGATCGGGTCGTTGGCTAGGATGGGATCCACCAGGCGCCTTTGCTCATTGTCGTGGGTTCTAAGGCGCCTTTTGTTGTGACGGAATCAATGTACGGGTGAGGGTGAGCACAGTGCCGACCGGCAAGGTGAAGTGGTACGACGCGGAGAAGGGCTTCGGCTTCCTGGCGCAAGAGGACGGCGAGGACGTCTATGTCCGGTCGTCGGCGTTGCCGGACGGCGTGGAGTCGCTCAAGGCCGGTCAGCGGGTGGAGTTCGGCATGGCTGCCGGTCGTCGGGGGCCGCAGGCGCTGACCGTCACCGTGCTCGCCGACGCGCCCAGCGTCGCCAAGAACACCCGCGAGGCGGCCCGCAAGGAGTCCAAGCGGCACACTCCGGACGAACTGCACGGCATGGTCGCCGACCTGATCACCCTGCTCGAGGGCAAGGTGCAACCCGACTTGCGTAAGGGTCGCTACCCGGATCGCAAGACGGCGCAACGGATTTCGGAGGTCGTCCGCGCGGTGGCGCGTGAGCTGGACCGGTAGCGCCGCGCCGCTCGGTGGCTAGCCCGCGGCCGGGGCGGCGACCCGGAATCCGTCCGGTGTGACGTTGACCGCGAGGACGCCGCGTACCACCTGATCCGCACCCTCGGCGACCGCGGACAGCGGCTGCACCTCGATGTTGACCAGCACCCGGTCCGGCGTCGACGGCAGCGTCACGGTGTATGTAGCGCCGCTGCGCTGATACTCCGGCTCCGGGTCGGGGTTGATGATGGTGCCGTTGCGGTCCGCGTACAGCGTGTAGAGCAGCCACGGATGGTCGGAGATCTCCTTCGACACGGAGACGACCGCCGTCTGGCCGATCGGCAAGGGGGCGCGGGCATTCTGCGCTTCCGGGCTGCGGTTGACCACGCACTCCCGCATCAGCACGTCGCACAATTGGGACGGCCGTACCTGGGTCAGCCGGTCGCCGACGGCGACGTTCAGGTACGGGACGACGCCGCGTGGTTTGCCGACCGTCAGCGCCGCGACGGTGCCCCCGACGACGGCCGTAAACACGACGGCCACCGCGATCGCGATGGCCGCCGCCTTCTTCTCGCCTTTGCTTCCTCGCACGGCTACCACGGTGCCATGCGGCCACCGTGGTCGTGACCACCGGTCGGGCCGTGCGGCGGCCGGGCCGGGTCCGGACGCGTCGCGGCATCCGCGCCCGCCATCGAGTGGCCGGTACCGGACCGGTGCCGAATCGTATGTCCTGAGTGGGCGGAACGGGCGTTCTGCGCGGAGAACGGCACCGTCGGCGCGGCGTGGTCCGGACGCTGGCCGCCGATCCCCGGGATCAGCGACGATCCGCGGTCGGTGAGGACCGTCTGCAGCAGGCCGATGCCGAGCAGCACCGACACGACGGTGAACCCGATCCACAGGGTCGTCGGCAACAGCACCCCCAGCGACGCACCGAACACCCAGGACAGTTGCAACACGGTCTCCGAGCGCCCGAATGCGGATGCCCGGGACTCCTCCGGCAGGTCGTCCTGAATGGACGAGTCGAGGCAGACCTTGCCGATGGCGCTGGTACCCGACGCGATCAGCGCGGCGATGGCGGCGACCAGGACGTTGCCGAAGATCGCGGCGAGCACCGCGACCACGAAGCATGCGGCCGTCGCCCACACCACCACCTGGGACGGATTCTTCAGCTCCAGCCGGGTGCCGATGCCGTTGCCGACCATATTGCCCACACCCGCCGCGGCGCCGACCGCACCGAGCAGCGCGAGCTGCTTCCACTCCGAATGCACGTCCTGCTGCGCCTTGGCGTAGAAGGCGATGTAGAGAGTGAGGAATCCGGTGAGGATGCGAATGGTGCCATTGCCCCACAGGCCGGCGACGACCTTGCGGCCCAACGGCTGCCGCATCTTGGCGGCCAGTGCCTTCGCCCCGTCACGGGCCCGCGAGGTGGCCCGCGCCCCGGACGGCGTCACGCCCGGCTCGGTGCGTCGCGGATCGTGATAGGTGATGGTGGTGGGCACCTCGCCCTCGGTGACTTCCACCCAGGACGGGATGCGCATGCACAGATACGCGCCGACCGCCGCGATCACCGCCAGCCACAGCATCGCCCCGGGCAGGTGGAACGGCAGCGCCTTGGCGAGCAGCAACTCGAACAGCGCGGCCACCGCGCCGCCGATGATGGTGCCGAAGATGAGCCCGAACGTCGTCAGCCGCGAATTGACGCGGGGCAGGTCGATGCCCGGCGGTACCACCCGAGGTGTCACCGCCGACTTGAGCACCCCGAAGGATTTGGAGAGCACCAGCAGGCCGAGCGCGCACGGATAGAGCACCCAGGGGTCGTACTGCAACTGGCCCTCGGCCGCATTCCACCCGACATTCGCCATGATCAGCAGCGCGAGCACGACCCGCAGCACGAAGGTCGCGGCCATCGCGATCCGTCTGCCGTGCTGCAACCGGTCCAGCAGCGGACCGATGAGCGGCGCGATCAGCGCGAATGGCGCGATGGTCAGCAACAGGTACAGCGCGACGTTGGTCTTCGACTCGCCGGTGGCGGCGGCGAAGAACAGCGTGTTGGCAAGCGCGACCGCCATTGCGGCGTCGACGGCAAAGTTCACGATGACCGGCAGTGTCAGCGCGGTCAGCCCCGACCGGTCGGCGCCGTCGGCGGTGGCGGCCCGATGGATCGTGCCGATGCCGCGGCCGGTGAGTTCGCGGCCACGCATCGCCGCGACCCGCATCACGGTGATCTTCTTCGGGATCCGCTGCGAGCCCCGACCGTCGGCCGGCCGCTCGGTGTGGTCGGTCGGCATCGCCCGGGTGCCCGCCGGACCGGCCGGCTCGTCGTCCAGCGGTGGCAGATGCGGATTGTGCGTCGGCGGTGGCAGGTAGGCGTTGCGTCCGCCACCCGCGTCCGGCCCACGCGCCGCACCGCCGCGACGCGGATACGCGGCGTCGCCGGCCGGGTAGTTCGCGCTGCCGGGATGATCGGCGGGGTTGCGGCGGATCACGGATCTAATTGTTCCTCATCGACCCGACACGCCGCCGGATGGTTCACGCCAGCGGTATGTCGTGCCGGGTGGGCGTGCCGCACGATGGGCCGATACTGCACACTGGAGACGTGATTGCAGTATCCGACGAGCCCGACGCAGCCCCGTCGGCCGAGCCGCGATTGCTCGACGCCGTCGACCAGGCGCGCGCCGCGCTGGTCGAGGACGGCCAGCAGCCCGGCGCCCACCGGACGGCGGTCGCCGAGGGGGAGTGGGCCGTCGCCCACTACTTCGACGCCGATCTGCCCGGCTACCGCGGCTGGCGCTGGTGCGTCGTGGTCGCCGGTGCGCCCGACGTGGATACCGTGACGGTCAGCGAGGTCGTCCTGCTGCCCGGCGACGACGCCCTGCTGGCGCCGGACTGGGTGCCCTGGGTGGACCGGCTCGCCGCGGGTGATCTGTCACCCGGTGACGTCCTCGCCGCCAAGGCCGACGATCCGCGGCTGGTGCCCAACCAGGTCGACACCGCCGACGAATTCCGGTTCGACTCCACCGATCCCGATGCCGACGACATCGCGCAGGTCGCAGGCGAACTCGGTTGGGGGCGGCGGCGCCTGCTCAGCCGGGAGGGTCGCGACGACGCCGCCCAGCGGTGGCACGACGGCGACTACGGCCCCGACTCGCCGATGGCGCAGGCCGCCCCGTTCCCGTGCGACACCTGCGGTTTCTACCTGCCGCTGTCCGGAGCGCTGCGCGCCGCATTCGGCGTGTGCGCCAACGAATTCGCCGCCGACGGGCATGTCGTGGCCGCCGACTACGGCTGCGGTGCGCATTCCGACGTCGTCACGCCCGCCGGTGACGGGCTGCCCGTCTACGACGCCTACGACGACGGCGCACTGGAGATCGTCGCGGTCGGTGCCGCACCCGCCGACGCCCGATCCTGACGACGGGGGCGCCCTGACCGCCCACGCCGCTCGCGACGCCGACCTCGCCGATCCCACCGACCCGTTCGGTACCGCGGCGCTGCGGGTGGCGACGCTGGCCGCGTGGCGTTCGTCCCCCACCCGGCTCGCCGAAGACCGCACGGCCGAAAGCGATCTCGTCACCGTCGGATACCGGGATCGGCTGTTCACCGAACTCGTCGCCAATGCCGCCGACGCCGCCGCCGCGGCGGGGATCGCCGGGGAGGTCGCGATCTGGGCGGACGACACCGGCGGCGAAGTGCACATCGCCAACACCGGCGCGCCGCTGACCGCCGACGGCGTCCGGTCGCTGGTCGCCATGCGAATCTCGGCGAAGGTCGCCGGTCCGTCGGGTGCCGACCAGCCGGTCGGCACATCGGCCACCGATACGGCACTCGCCGACCCAGCGGGCACCGACACAGCGGACACCGACACGGCGGACACCGGCCGATCCGGCGCAGCCCTGGTCGGTCATTTCGGTGTCGGCTTCACCGCCACCGCGACGGTCGCGCGTCGCGTCGAGATCCGTTCGGCCACCGGCTCGGTCGCCTTCGACCGGGAAGCCGCCGCCGCTGCGATGGGCGCCGACGAGCCGGCGTCGGTGCCGCTGCTGCGGCTCGCGTGGCCGGTGGACCGGCGCCCGCGCGCCGGATTCGACACCGAAGTCGTCCTCTTTCTCGACGCAGACCTCGCCGCCGGCGGCGACGGCACCGCCCGCCTGCTCGCCGACGTGCGTGGCCAGGCCACCGACCTGCTCACGGAATTGCCGTCGCTGCACCGGATGACGGTCGGCGATGAGATCGTCGAGGTCCAACGCCGCCCGGTCGATCTGCCGGGCCTCGCCGCGGACGCGACGGTCACCGACCTCGTCGTCACCACGACCCGCGAACCCCGCGACGATGAACCGGCAGTCGCCGCGAGCACCGTGTGGCGAGAGGTGAGCCGGGGCGGAACACGGTGGCAGGTACGTCTCGACGACGGCGGCCGGGTCGTGGCGTCCGGCGGCGACCTGCTGCGCGCACCGACACCCACCGACATCGAACTCAGCCTGCCCGCCCGCTGCATCACCCGCCTGCCGTTGACGCCGGACCGCCGGCATCTGCACCCTGCTGCCGAGATCGACGGTGCCGCAGCCGGTTACACCGACCTGATGCTCGCCGTCGACCCCGCCGACCGGTTGGCGCTGGTGCCCGCTCCGCACCGCGCCCGCGGCGCCACTGACGCCCGGCTCATCGACGCCGTGCTGACCGAACTCCGCGACGCCGCCTGGCTGCCCGGTGTCGACGACGCCCTCGTGCCGAGTCGGGCGGTCGTCCTCGTCGGGCTCACCGACGCGCTGGCCGAGCTGCTCGGCGACCTGTTCGTCGACCTGGTGCATCCCGATCTATCACTGGCCCACCATCTTCCGACGCTCCGACTCGTGGGGGTCGAGCCGCTGAGCCTGTCCGGGCTCGCCGACCGGCTCGCCGGCATCGACCGGCCGGCGCACTGGTGGCGCCGCCTGTACGACGCCCTCGCACCGCTGGTCGGCACCGGCAGTGACGCCGAGGAGATTGCCGCACTGCCGATTCCGCGCGCCGACGGCCGGCTCGGCATCGGGGTGCGCGGGCTGTTTTCGGGCGGTGCCATCCGGACGCCGATGCGCTGGATTCCGACCGTCGACCCCGACGCCGACCACCCGCTGCTGGAGCGACTCGGGCTGCGTGGCATCGACGCCGCCGCGGCGCTCGCCGACCCCGCGCTGCGCGCGCTGGTCGAACAGGCCGCGGACGGCGACGCCGACCTCGACGACCCGCTGCTGAGCGGGCTGGCCGAGGAGGTGCTGGAACTCCTGCGCGCCGACCCGGCCGCGGCCGTGCCGGGCTGGCTGTCGCAGGTGCTGCTGCCCGACGAGACCGGCGAACTCCGCCCCGCCGACGAACTCCTCCTCCCGGACGGGCCGCTGGCCGCGCTCCTCGTCGACGATCACCCGTTCGGCGTCGTCGACGCCGCGCTCGCCGACCGGGTGGGCGTCCAGCCGTTGCGCCGCCTCGGCGTCGGGTGGGGATTCACCGTCGTCGCCGACGAGCTACCGGTCGCCCCCGAGCACGACCTCCCCGACGAGGAACAGTGGTGGGAGTCGCTGGCCGAGCCGCCGGAAAACCTTGTCGCGGTGCGTGATCTGGACCTCGTCGACGACGATCGCTGGGCCGATGCGCTGAGCGTGCTGGCGGCCGACCCGTCGATCGCGCCGCTGCTGGCCGATCGCGCCGGTTACACGGCGTGGTGGCTGCGCACATTCGCCACGATCGACGGCCGCGCGCTGGGCGACTACCGGGCTCCGTCCGACGAGACCCTCGCCGGGGTGCTCGATCCGCTCGACCATCCGTCCGCGGACGACATCGCCGGCGCCCTCGCGGCGCTCCCGCCGAGCCACGCCGACGAGGTATCGACACTGCTCGGCCGGCTCGGCGACCCCGGCCGCGCCGTCGCACCCGGCATCGCCGCCGGGGTTCACGCCGCGATCGTCGGCGCCGTCCGTCGCGGCGTGGTGGCGCCCGGCGACGTCCCGCCGCCCGAGCGGGTGCGTACCCTCGCCGGCACAGTGGCCCGCGACGCGGTGATCGTCGACCGGCCGTGGTGGCTCCAGGCATTTGGCGACGACGAGGTGGTCCTCGCCGGTCTACGGGCTACCCCCGAGGACGCCGCCGAACTCGCCGACCTCCTCGACCTGCCGCTCGCCTCCGAGGAGTGGTCGGCGACGGTCCGCGAAGTCGGGGAGGCGGTGCCGGCCGCCTCGCCGGTGCCGACCCGGTTCGGCGCGCTGTGGGCGGTTGGCGCCGGTGGCGACATCGGCCAGGGTGACGTACGCCTGCATGAAGAACTCTGGATCACGCTGCGGCGCAATGAATCCCGGACTTATTCCGGTAGCGATTCCGGACGTGAACCCGGCGTCGAATCCGACGCCGGTGACGGTCGGGTCCGTGCGGTGCGGGTCGACTGGTGGGTGGACGAGCGCGGCGTGACCCATCTGGCGAGGTGAGGGCGGGGCCGCCCGGTCACACCTCAGGTGTGGCGACGATGCCGGTGGTCAGGATCGCCGCGAGCTGCCGGTAGGCGTGCGCGTCGTCGAGTCCGGTCGCGGTCGCGACCTCGCGCCGCTGGATCCGACTCATCATCGATGCTGCGAGGTCGGCGGCGAATCCCGCGTCGACGTCGCGGAACTCGCCCGATGCGACACCGCCCGCGATCCAGTCCCGCACCCGGCGGGCCGCTGCGGCGGTATTGCGTTCGTAGAGCTCGCGGGTCGGGGTGAATGCGTTGAGGTCGGTCATGAACGCCTCGGATGCCGGCGCGAGCGCGTCGCCGACGGCCACCAGGTAGCCGGTGATCCGGTCCCGCGCGCTGGCCGCATCGCCGACCTGCGCCTCCACCTGTTCGGTTGCGGTCCGAAAGAAGTGCGTCACGGTCCTGGTGACGAGCTGTTCCTTGCTGTCGGCGAGTGTGTACAGGGTCGACTTGGAGCAGTGCAGCCGGCCGGCGATGTCGGCGATGCCGAGATGAGCGAAGCCCTCGTCGAGCATGAGCCGCAGCAGGCTGTCGAAGAGATCGCCGCGGCGGCGCGTCGCGAACGTGGCGGTGTCGGCACCGGTCATAGTTCCAACAGTACTAGAAATCGTACTTGGGTACTGTTACCGTTCTGGGTGCGGGTCGTCGCGGCCCGCATCGAACCCCGCATCGCGGCTGCCGACCCCCGCCCGGCAGCAGCCGCGCTCTCTCCGGAGGATCCCGACATGGCCGTCGACCGTCTCCTGCCCAGCGACGAGGCGTACGACCTCATCGCGTTGACCCGCGACATCGCCGACAAGCGGCTCGCCCCGCTCGCCGACGAGTACGAGCGGGCCGAGCGCTACCCGGAGGGGCTGTTCGCCGAATTGGGCGAGGCCGGGCTCCTCGGCCTGCCGTACCCGGAGGAGTGGGACGGCGGCGGCCAACCGTACGAGGTGTACCTCCAGGTACTGGAGGAACTCGGCGCCCGGTGGGCGGCGGTCGCCGTCGCGGTCAGCGTGCACGGTTTGGCCAGCTTTCCGCTGTTCGGGTTCGGCACCGAGGAGCAGAAGCGGCGATGGCTGCCGGATCTGCTGAACGGCAAGCTCATTGGGGCGTACAGTCTGTCCGAGCCGCAGGCCGGGTCGGATGCGGCGGCGCTGACCTGCCGGGCGAGCGCCACGGAGGACGGCTACCGGGTCACCGGGACGAAGGCGTGGATCACCCACGGCGGAATCGCCGACGTGTACAACGTCTTCGTCCGCACCGGGGAGGGGTCGAAGGGCATTTCGTGCCTGCTGGTCTCGCGCGACACCGCCGGTCTCGAATTCGGCAAGCCGGAGGAGAAGATGGGACTGCATGCGGTACCCACCACATCCGCCACCTACGACGACGCATTCGTCGGCGCCGACCGGCTGCTCGGTGCCGAGGGTGACGGACTGCGGATCGCCTTCTCCGCCCTGGACTCCGGACGGCTGGGGATCGCCGCTGTGGCCACCGGGCTGGCGCAGGCCGCACTGGACGCGGCCGTCGCCTATGCCGAGGAGCGGACGACCTTCGGCCGCAAGATCATCGACCATCAGGGCCTGGGCTTTCTGCTGGCGGACATGGCCGCCGCGGTGGATTCCGCCCGCGCCACGTATCTCGACGCGGCCCGCCGCCGCGACGCCGGCCGGCCCTATTCGCGCGCGGCCGCGACCGCCAAACTCGTCGCCACCGATGCGGCGATGAAGGTCACCACCGACGCCGTCCAGGTGCTCGGCGGCAACGGGTACACCCGCGACTTCCGGGTCGAGCGGTTCATGCGCGAGGCGAAGATCACCCAGATCTTCGAGGGCACCAACCAGATTCAGCGACTGGTGATCAGTCGCGCCCTCGCGCACTGACGCCGGTTCTCGCCGGAGCCCACGGCTTCGGGGTCGGCCCGCCCGCGAGGGCACGGCGGGGTGGACCGGGGTCCGACATATTCTGGACCGATGAGCTACGACCTCGCCTTCGACAGCCTCCGCGTCGACGACACGGTGACCGACTGGGTGGTCAGCAACCGCGGTGAGCCGCTGACGTCGATCGTCGAGGCGCTGAGTCACCTCGGCGACACGATCACGCTGACCGCGCTCACCGTGATCGTCACCCTCGGGTATCTGATCCGCAGGCATGTCCCGGAGGCGGTGCTGCTGGGCCTCGGCGCCCTCCTGGGAACGCTGGTCATGACCGGGCTGAAGAACCTGATCGGACGCCAGCGGCCGTTGCGCCCCGACCGGTTGCTCGAGATCGAGTCGTACTCGTTCCCGTCCGGGCACGCCATGATGACCATGGTCGTGTTCGGACTGGTGGCGGTCACCGCCTATCGGCTCAGTCCCTGGGTGCGCGAACACCGTTGGATCCTGCTGCTGGCGCCGCTGCTGTCGATCGTCGTGGGCGTGACCCGGGTCTACCTGGCGGTGCACTGGACCACCGACGTCGTGGCCGGATGGATGTTCGGCGCGCTCTGGGTGACCCTCTGCGTGTACATATTCCGTCGGGTGATGTCGTCGCGGGCACCGACCGACCCGCCGGGCGGCCGCGAACACGTCGCCGCCGGGTCGGAGTGATCGTCGTCGGTTGCAGCGTTGTCGACGCCGCAACGAGACGGAAAACTCGCAATTACACGGCGCGGTTCGCGGGCGCGCGCAGCGGTGTGGGCGCGCGAGTTCCGGTGGTTGAGTAGCGGGGAGCGGAGCGAGTCGCGTATCGAAATCACCGTGGTGCCGGGGGTGCTGGTTTCGATACGCCGCTCCTTCGTCGCGGCTACTCAACCAGCGGGAGACATCGGCCGCTCGCAGCGGTGTGGGTGCGCGAGTTCCGGTGGTTGAGTAGCGGGGAGCGGAGCGAGTCGCGTATCGAAATCACCGTGGTGCCGTTGTTGCTGGTTTCGATACGTCGCTCCTTCGTCGCGGCTACTCAACCAGCGGGCGACACCGGCCGCTCGTGGGCGCTTAGCTGCTACGTGAGGGTGGGCACGGTTCGCGGGCGCGCGGGTTCCGGTGGTTGAGTAGCGGGGAGCGGAGCGAGTCGCTTATCGAAATCACCGGTGTAGCTGGGTGCTGGTTTCGATACGCCGCTCCTTCGTCGCGGCTACTCAACCAGCGGGAGACACCGGCCGCTCGCAGCGGTGTGGGTGCGCGAGTTCCGGTGGTTGAGTAGCGGGGAGCGGAGCGAGTCGCGTATCGAAATCACCGTGGTGTAGCTGGGGTGCTGGTTTCGATACGCCGCTCCTTCGTCGCGGCTACTCAACCAGCGGGAGGCACCGGCTGCTCGTGGGCGCTTGGCGGCTACTCAACCAGCGGGAGCACCGGTCGCGTGGGCACTCGGCGGCTAGTCCAACCCCTGCTGGGCGGTGCGGTCGCCGCGCCGTGCCGCGGCGCGTTGAATGAGGAAAATCGACGTCCCCAGGACCCCGACCGCGAGCCCGACCAGGCAGGTGGCCAGCGCCCGGTCCCCACCCCATCCGGTCGTCCACACGACGACGGTGGCGACCAACCACGCAACCATGCCGACCGCGATCACCGGTTCGGGTGCCCGCAGCACGCGGGGGAGTTCGGGGATCTGCGCTGCGTCCGGCATGGTGCTCAGGGTAACTTTCTCGACTGTGTCGAGCGATTCCGCGTCCAGCGACGCCGTCTCCGAAGTACCCGCGCACGAATCCACGCGCGGCGCCCCGCGGGGCGCGGTCGACCGCTACTTCAAGATCAGCGAGCGCGGCTCCACGCTGACCCGCGAGTTCCGCGGCGGCATCGTCACGTTCTTCACCATGGCCTACATCGTGGTGCTCAACCCGATCATCATCGGCGGCATCCCGGGCGGCCAGAAGAACGCCGACGTGCTCGGCAATGTGCTGCCGCTGGCCCAGGTCGCGGCGGTCACCGCACTGGTCGCCGGCGTCATGTCGATCATCTTCGGGCTCGTCGCCAACTATCCGTTCGCGATCGCGACCGGCCTCGGCATCAACAGCTTGCTCGCCGTCTCGGTCGCCCCCCAGGTCACCTGGCCGGAGGCGATGGGCCTCATCGTGATCGACGGCATCATCATCGTGCTGCTCGCCGTCACGGGTTTCCGGACCGCCGTCTTCAACGCCGTCCCCGCCGAACTCAAGGCCGCGATCGCCGCGGGCATCGGCTGCTTCATCGCGTTCATCGGGTTCGTCGACGCCGGGTTCGTCAAGCGCATCCCCGACGCCGCGGGCACCACCGTCCCCGTCCAACTCGGCACCGGCAACTCGATCACCACGGTGCCGACCCTGATCTTCGTCATCGGTGTCCTGGTGATGGGTGTGCTGGTGGTGCGGCGCGTCCCGGGTGGGCTGCTGATCGGCATCATCGTCACCACGGTCACGTCGATCATCCTCGAGCGGGTGCTCAATCTGGGCTCGGGCGTGGACAATCCGAAGGGATGGAGCCTGTCGGTCCCCGACCTTCCCGACTCCGCGGCGAGCCTGCCCAACCTGAGCCTCGTCGGTGAGGTCGACCTCTTCGGGGCCTTCACCCGCATCGGGGTCCTCGCCGCCTCGGTGCTGGTTTTCGCGCTGGTGCTGTCGAACTTCTTCGACGCGATGGGCACTATGACCGGTCTCGGCAAGGAAGCCGGTCTCGCCGACCCGAAGGGCAACCTGCCCGGCATCGGCCGCGCGCTGGTGGTCGAGGGCACCGGCGCCATCGCCGGCGGCGCGGCCTCGTCGTCGTCGAATACGGTGTTCGTCGAGTCGGCCTCCGGTATCGCCGAAGGAGCCCGCACGGGTCTGGCCAATATCGTCACCGGCGGTCTGTTCCTGGTCGCGATGTTCCTGACGCCGCTCTACGAGGTGGTGCCGCAGGAGGCGGTCGCACCGGCACTCGTCGTGGTGGGCGCGCTGATGATCGGGCAGGTGCGCACCATCGACTTCACCAACTTCCGGTACGCACTGCCGACGTTCCTGACGATCGTGACGATGCCGTTCACCTACTCGATCGCCAACGGCATCGGCGTCGGCTTCGTCAGCTGGGTGGTGATGGCCGCGGCCGCGGGCAAGGCGCGGTCGGTGCATCCGCTGTTGTGGGCGGTGGCATTGGTGTTCGTGCTCTACTTCGCGCGGCAGCCGATCTCCGACCTCGTCGGCTGACGGCCGGCGCCACCGGGCCCGACGGCGCCGACGGCATCCTCCGTTCGGTCGAATGTTGCCGTCTGCGCTGCGAATATTGCCCGAAATATCTACTCTTATCGGGTGGAAAAGCCCTGTAGTGACGAGGGTCTAGCCGGTGCCCTCTCGCTCGCCGTCGTTCGGCTCGCCCGGCGCCTTCGCGGTCACCGCGAAACCGGTCTGGTGTCGCTGACCCAGTTGTCCGCGTTGAACACCCTCTACCACGAGGGGCCGATGACGCCGGGTGCGCTCGCCGCCGCCGAGCGGGTCAAACCCCCGTCGATGACGCGGGTCATCGCGTCGCTGTCGGACCTCGGCATGATCAAGCGCGAACCCCATCCCACCGACGGCAGACAGGCGATCGTCACGCTCGCGCCGTCCGGCGAAGACGTCATCGAAGACGAGGTCGCGGCGCGCCGGGCGTGGCTCAGTGACCACTTGCGGGCACTGACACCGGAGGAGCGCGGCGCCCTCGTCGCTGCCCTGCCGGTACTGACGAAACTCATCAACGCGTCGTCGGGGACGGCGGCCCGGGACGGCCGCCGAACCGCGACCCCCGACTAGAAGAACGTCCCCGAGAACGGCGCGACGTCGGCGGCGAAGGCGCGGTCCAGATCCCGGAGCAGCTCTGCGGATTCGGTCCACAGCCGACCGGCCGCCGCGAACCGACTCGGCGCGATTCCGCCGAGGAAGATGCTCGACAGCACCGAGATATCCATGCGCACGGTCGGTGTCGCGGTCGACGGAATGACTGCCGCGCCACCGTTGCGGATCGACACGTCGAAAACACCACCGCGGTCCCGGAATTCGTCGGTCACCTCGATGACCGCATCCAGATCGCCGGAGAAGGTCCGCGCCCCGAACGCGGCCGGGATATCCAGGATCCGCAGCCACATCTTGTCGTCGAGACCGGTGACCTCGGCGGCCCGTAGGTCGGTCAGCTTTTCCGGCAACGGGTCGTCCACCGGGATCGACGCCGAGAGCGACGGAATCAGATCCAGGCTGGTGAGCACCCGCCACAGCTCCGTGTGCGCCTCCTCGGTGAGCGGTACGACCTCTTCGACGCGGGCGCGCACCGATCCGTCGGTGACGTCCTTGAACACCCGATAGCTCGCGTAGCCGTCCTCGTGCAGCAGATAGTGCAGCCCGCTGGCCACCGGTGGCCGCTCCGACTCGCGGTCGGCGAGGATCGGCCGCCACCACGCATCGCTGCGGCCGATGGCGCCCGGGCGCTGGGCCGCCCACCGGGCATGCAGCTCGGGCACCCGCTCGGCGACCTCGTCGGCATCGGCGAAGTGGACGGGGCAGATGTCGGGCGCGGGTTGCCGCATCCGGGCCCGGTCGAGCGGCACGGTCACCGACTGTGCGAACGACGCGGGACCAAACCCGAACCGGCCGTAGATCGTTCCCTCGGACGCGGTCAGGATGGCGAACGGGAATCCTTCCGCCTCCCACTGGTCGAACAGTTCGGTGATCATCGTCCGCAGAATGCCGCGCCGCCGGTGTGTCGAGGCCACCGACACCCAGGACAGTCCGGCCACGTCGACCGGACCCTTGCCGGGCATCGTCAGTGCCATCCGGTAGAACATCGACACACCGGCCAGCGGCGCCGGCGAGCGGTTGGTGTCCCGGACCAGGACGACGTCGCTGTCGCGGACCTTGCCGCGCAGGTCGGTCACCTCGTCCGACGGCAGCGGGTTGCGCATCGCAAAGGCCCGCGCGTCGGCGGTGATGATGTCGGGCCAGTCGTCGTCGGTGGCCCGTCCGATGGTCAGACCGGAACGCAGACTCGGGGAAGTTGTCACCATTCCACAGTTCCACATCGCGCCGACGCAGCGCCCCGCCGGGGTTGACGGTCGCGGCAGGCCCCGGCGACACCGGCAACACCGGCGCGGCGTCGCTCCGCCGCGCTTTGGCACACTGATGCGGTGTCTCACCCGATCGCCTGCGAGGTCGACGTCGTCGACGTTATCGACCCCGACGATCCCCGGGTGGACGACTTTCGCGACCTGAACTCGGTCGATCGGCGCCCCGACCTGCCCGCGCTGCCCGGTGGCCGGCGGGGCAAGGGACTGGTCATCGCCGAGGGAGTGCTCGTGGCGCAGCGCATGGTCGCGTCCCGGTTTACCCCGCACGCCTTCCTCGGCGTCGACAAGCGACTCGGCGAACTGGTCGATACCGGGACCGTGACGACGCCGGATGCGCCCGGGCGGGATGCGGTGCCGTTCTATCGCACCGATGCGGAGACGATGGCCGAGATCGTCGGCTTCCACCTCAACCGTGGGGTGCTGGCGGTTGCCCGGCGGCCGGCCGAGCTCGACGTCGGCGAGGTGCTCGCGGGTGCGCACACCGTCGCGATCCTGGAGGGCGTCAACGATCACGAGAACATCGGCAGTATCTTCCGCAACGCCGCGGGTCTCGGTGTCGACGCGGTGCTGTTCGGCGCGGGCTGCGCCGACCCGCTGTATCGCCGGTGCGTGCGGGTGTCGATGGGGCATGCGCTGCTGGTGCCCTTCGCGAAGTTCGGCGACTGGCCCGCCGGCCTGGACACGGTGCACGCGCAGGGCTTTCGCACGGTGTCGCTGACGCCGTCACCCGGCGCGGTGCCGCTGGCCGATGCGGTCGCCGGGTCCGGTGACGATGTCGGAACCGGAACCGGAACCGGAACCGGCGCGGACGGTGATCGGATCGCATTCCTGGTCGGAGCCGAGGGGCCGGGGCTGTCGGCGGCCGCGATGCGGGCAACCACCGTCGCCGCACGGATTCCGATGAGCCGCGGTACGGATTCGCTCAACGTCGCCACCGCCGCAGCCCTGGCGTTCTACGAACGGGCCCGCCGGGGCGCCGGCGTATCGGGCACGATGGAGCGGTGAGCGCCGACCCTCGCTACCCGGCAACCGAACCCACGCCGTGGGCGCTCGGGCTGATCGTGACCTGCGCGTCGGCGTTGTTCGCAGCGTTCCTGCTGATCGGGGTGTACGGGCTGATCGGCGGTATCAAGCCGTGGCTCGGTGTGCTCGCCGTCGTCATCGTCGCCGGCGGCATCGGCTGGACCCTCTGGGATCTGCGCGACCGTCCGGTGTGGCGGTGGCTGGTGTGGGGCGCGCTCGTCGGATTTCTCGCCGGCATCGGTTCGTCGATCGCGTTGCTGGCACTCGGCCGCTGACTTGGGATTGGTCCGGCGCCGACCCGAGTGTCGGTCCGAGTAGGGGCCGCGCGCCGCGGAGCGCTACCGGTCCGAGCCGCCGAAGCCGAAGTAGCGGGCGAGGCGACCCCGCTTGCGCTGTTCGGTACGGGTGGACTCGTCGGTCCGGATCTCACCGGTGTCGACGACATCGGGATTGACGCCGGGATCGACCTCACCGGGATGGCCACCGCCACCGGGGTGCTGTGCCGGATAGCCCTGCTCCGGCGGATACCGGCCCGGCGTCTGCTGCCCGGACGGATACTGTCCGGGCGAATACTGCTCGGACGGATACTGCTCCGCCGGATACTGCTCGGCGGGATATTGCCCGGGTTCGTACTGCTCAGGCTCGTACTGTCCGGGTTCGTCCTGTCCCGGTTGGTACCGGCCCGATTCGTCGTGTCCAGGCTCGTCCTGTCCAGGCTCGTTCTGGCCAGACGGATACCGGTCCGCCGGATACTGCTGGGACGGATGCTGCTGCGCCGATCCGTACTGTGCCGATCCGTCCGGGGCGGAACCCTGCGCTGCCGATCCCTCGTGCGGCGTCGCGTGGTGCGCCTCGGCGGCCGCCTGCCGTCGTGCCGCCTGCTGCGCAGCGGCCTCCTGTGAGGCCTCGCGATAGCGTTCCTCGTCGGCGGCGGTCGGCTCGTAATCCGCTGGGCGGATGGCGAATCCGGTCACCGGGATATCGGCCGGGTCGAGGTCGAACTCACCCAGCGGGCGAGTGAACCGGAAACCCAGCCATTCGCGGTTGGACTGCTCGGCGAGCTGCTGGGGATGGAATGGCAGCGCCAGCGGGTCGGGCGCGACTCCGGGCGCATAGCGCAGCGGATGCTCACCGGCCCAGAACGGCCGCTCGAACGGGTACGGCAGGCCGACATCCTCGCCGATATCGACCGGATTCGCCGAGAACGCCCGCTTCAACTCGCCGTCCTCCCAGCGGGCGAATGTGCCGGTGGCGGTCTCGGGATCGGCGTACAGCAGCGTCGCGGCCGGACTCTGCTTGATCGAGGCGATCGTGCGGGTCAGCGTCGACGGGCGCCCCGTCGTGAACAGCGAACACGAGATGACGCTCAGCCCACCGAAATCGGCCGCGTAGACGTGCGGATCGCCGGCCTCCATCGCGGCCGCCAGATTCGTGTCGACCGCGGGCACCAGCACGCTGTCGCCGTAGATCGACGACGCGAGACGCTGCGCCGCGGGGATGTCGTTGACCGGCCCGGCCCGGAGCGCGCCGATCGCGTCCGGGGTGTCGAGGAACCAGAGAGTGACCGCTCGTGCCGACATGTCAGCTCGACTGCTCCGTGTTGCTGCGGACCCCCAGCAGGACGTCCTCCCAAGCCGGTACCGGCGGCTTGCCGTTCTTGCGGCGACGCGGCGACCGCTCCTGCTCCTCCGGGGTGGTCACGGCGTGCTCCTCGGTTGCACCAGTGTCCGTCGAGTGGGCGCGAGATTCCGTCGACCGGGCGCCAGGATTCGTCGAGTGGGCGCGAGGTTCCGTCGACCGGGCGCGGGGATCCGTCGACCGGGCGTCGACAACCGTGGGCCGGGCGTCGGTCTCCGCCGCCGCGGCGGTCCCGGAACGCTCGTCCTCGTCCTCGAATTCGAGTGCGTACGTGCCGTGTTCGTCGAACCGTGCCGGCGCGGACGCCGCCGGTTCGACGTCGGGCTCGGCAACCGGCGAGCGCCGGGTGCGCTGCGCACCGATCAGGCTGTTCGCATCCACGGTCACCTGCTCGTGGCCGTCGTCGGCGATTTCGACGGTCGGCGTCGGTGCGGGGATGGGCGGCGCGCTCACCGGCGCCAGCCGCCGGCGCGGCTGGATGGACTCCGGATGGGTGAGCTCGTCGGCGAGGTCGTCGAGCGGATCCGCGGTGCCACCATGGGATCCGGGGTGGAAGCGCCAGTGTGCCGCGTGATCGCTGTGCCCGACGTGCCAGGTCACCTGGACCACCCAGTACCCGTCGTCACCCTTCCACGCGTCCCACCCCGCGTCGGCGGGATTTTGGCCGTACGCGGTGAGTCCCTCGGCCACGGCGTCGGCCAGGGTCGCCACCGACGGTCCGTCGTGGCGCAGCGGATGTGCGTGTGCCGCTAGTTCGGTGGCGCGGGTGCGCTCCAGCAACACCGGATGGGCGAACCGCTCGACCTTGTCGACTCCGACGCCGGCGATGGCGGCAACCTCGGCGACGCTGGCGCCGGCACGGATACGGGACTGGATTTCGCGGGGGCGGAGTGCGCTTTCCATCTCGATCTCGATCTGTCCCAACCGGGAGAGGTCGCCGCGAGCGGCGGCGCGCAGTCGTTCGTCGGCAGCGACCCGGTATTTCTCACCCGACTCGGAGTCCTGGCAGATGACATGGGTGCCGTCGACATCCACACCGACGACGCGAAGTTCACGCATCTGCTCCTCCTCCGGTAACCACGAGTACGGGCATTGCCGCCAGGTTAAACCACACCTCGATGTTCACCTCGCGGGACACGCGGCATAACCGCAGTTCATCACGGTTGTTGCGGACGATGTCGCAAGGGTCGCCTGTGGTTGGTGTTAACTCTGAGGATTCAGCGTACGCGGCGGCCGGGAAGCATCCCTGGACCGTGGGGGTACCGACCGTGGGGATACCTCAGAGATTCTCGACGACGAAGTCGATGCTGCGCGTCAGCTGGGTGACGTCCTCGGGTTCCACGGCCGGGAACATGCCGATCCGCAACTGGTTGCGGCCGAGCTTGCGATACGGCTCGGTATCGACGATCCCGTTGGCGCGCAACGTTTTCGCTACGGCCGCGGCGTCCACGTCGTCGTCGAAGTCGATGGTGCCGACCACCTGGCTGCGCAGTGCCGGATCGGTGACGAACGGGGTCGCGAACTCGCTGGCCTCCGCCCACGAGTACAGCCGCGAGCTGGTGTCCGCGGTCCGTGCCACGCACCAGTCGAGCCCACCCTGGGCGAGCATCCACTGGATCTGGTTGTCCAGCAACAGCAGGGTCGCGATCGCCGGGGTGTTGTACGTCTGGTTCTTGGCGCTGTTGTCCACGGCGGTCGGCAACGACAGGAACTCCGGGCACCAGCGGTCGGAGGCCTGGATCTGCTCGATGCGTTCCAGGGCGCGGGGGCTCATCACCGCGATCCACAGCCCACCGTCGGCGGCGAAGTTCTTCTGCGGAGCGAAGTAGTAGATGTCGGTGTCAGCGATGTCGACCGGCAGGCCGCCCGCCGCCGACGTCGCGTCGATCGCGATGAGCGCGTCGGCGGCGTCGTCGGGACGCAGCACCGGCACCGCGACGCCCGTCGAGGTTTCGTTCTGTGCCCAGCCGATGAGGTCGACGCCGCCGGTGTCGTCGGTGGTGAGCGCGGCCGGGTCGGGTGCGGTTCCCGGGTCGGTGGCGACCACCTTCGGGTCGTCCAGGAACGGCGCCTTCTTGGCGACGGTCGCGAACTTCGAGGAGAACTCGCCGTAGGTGAGGTGCAGCGACCGTCGCTTGATCAGCCCGAACGCCGCGGCATCCCAGAATGCGGTGGTGCCGCCGTTGGACAGCACCACCTGGTAGCCCTCGGGAAGGCCGAACAGCTCGGCCAGGCCCTCGCGGATCGAGCCGACCACATTCTTCACCGGCGCTTGCCGGTGACTGGTGCCGAACACCGACGCGCCGATGTCGACGAGTGACTGCAACTGCTCGGGGCGCACCTTCGACGGTCCGCAGCCGAAGCGTCCGTCGGAGGGCAGCAGGTCGGCGGGAATGGTGATGGGCGCGGTGGCGGTGTCGCTCATGCGCGCAAGTGTAGGGATGCCGCCCGCGGCGGCCGGGATCGGCCCTGACCATCAGTGGCCCCGACCGTGATCGAGAAACTCTCGACCCCGTGACCGAACAACCCTTGACACAGGCTGAACATCTGTTCAACACTCTAAACATGCGTTTAGCCAACTCTAGTACGACGGATCAGCCTCCGTCGTCCGCCGACGACCGCACCACCCGAGCGCGGTTGCGGGACACGGCGATTGACGTCTTCGCCCGCTACGGATTCTCGGCTACCGTGCGCACGATCGCCGAGGCCGCGGGGGTCAGCCCGGGGCTGGTGATTCACCATTTCGGCAGCAAGGAGAAGCTGCGCGCCGAGTGCGACGATCACGTGCTGCGCCTGACCCGCGAGGCCAATGCCGCGGCCCTCCGTGGCGGTGACGGTGGCGCGTCGCTCGGCGGCTTCGAGTCGCTGCTCGGCAGCGTCGAGGACAGTGGCCCGCGGATCGTGTATCTGATCCGCAGCCTGCAGGCCGGCGGCGAGATGGCCCGCCGGTTGCTCGACCACATGGTCGCCGACACGGAGGCGACGCTGCGTGCCGGTGTCGAGGCGGGGTCCATCCGGCCGTCGGTCGACGAGGCCGCGCGGGCCCGGTACCTGGTCGCTCAGTCGATGGGCGCGCTCCTCGTGGACGTCGTGATGTATCCACCGGACGACTGGTCGGACGCCGGTGCGATCCTGTGCGGCTATGTCGACCGCGCGCTGATCCCGGGCACCGAACTCGCGGTCCACGGCGTCATGGCCGACGACTCGCTACTTGAACTGGCCCTCGCGCACCGCGACGGGCGCACACCGGAAGGAACCCCGTGACCACCGATCCGACCACTGCCGGCAGCGCGGCGCCCGCCGGCGGTGCGCGCACACCCAGGCCCCGGTCCGCCGATACCGTCACCTCCGCCACGGGAGCCGTCACCACCGCCGCCCGTGCCGCCGCCGCGGACGCGGTGATCGACGCGCGCGGACTGCGCAAGCGGTTCGGCCGGTTCACCGCACTCGACGGACTCGACCTGCGCGTCGGACCGGGCGAGGTCGCGGGCTTCCTCGGCCCCAACGGCGCCGGCAAATCGACCACGATCCGCATCCTGCTCGGCATGTACCGGCGGGATGGCGGCGACGCCCGCGTCTTCGGCGCCGATCCGCACGCCGACGCCGTCGCGATCCACCGCAGGCTGGCCTACGTGCCGGGCGACGTGGACCTGTGGCCCCAACTGACCGGCGGCGAATGCATCGACATGCTGCTGTCGCTGCGGGATGTGCGCGGTGAATCGGCCACGCGCCGAACCGAACTGATCGACCGCTTCGAACTCGACCCGACCAAGAAGGCCGGCACTTACTCCAAGGGCAACCGGCAGAAGGTCGCGCTGATCGCCGCCTTCGCCGCGCACACCGACCTGTTGATCCTCGACGAACCGACCTCCGGGCTCGATCCGCTGATGACCCGCGAGTTCGCCACCTGCGTGCGCGCCGCCGCCGAGGCGGGTACCGCGATCCTGATGTCCAGCCACATCCTCGCCGAGGTGGCCGAACTCTGCGAGACGGTGACGATCATCCGTGCCGGCACGACCGTCCAGGCCGGTCGGATCGCGGACTTGCAGCATCTGCAGCGATCCCGGGTCACGGTCGTCGGTGGCACTGACACCGGTGCCGGCGCACGATTGGCCGACGATCTCGCGACCGCACCCGGCATGCACGACCTGCAGGTCGCCGGCGCCACTGTCACGTTCACCGTCGACGACGCCGGACTCGGCGGGATGGCCGCGGTGCTCGCCCGGCACGACATCGTGTCGCTGGCCGTCGAGCCACCCAGTCTGGAGGAGCTGTTCCTGCACGCCTATGGCGGCGCCGACCAGGCCGCGGCCGCCGAGTCCCGCGCCGGTGCCTGGGTCACCGAGACCGGCACCGCCGCTTCGACCCGAGCGTCCCGATGACGGCCGTCGCGGCTTCCGCCTATGCCGTCGGCAGCACCGCCGACCGCGGCGGATATTTCACGCACACCGGGCTTCTCGTGCGCCTGATGGTCCGGCGGGAACGCTGGTTCGCGCTCGTCACCCTGGTGGTGTTCCTCGCCGTCAACGTGGCCACCGCCGCGTCGATCTCGGCTAGCTACGGCACTCCCGCCGGTCGCGCGTCCCTGCAGAACGGCCCGGCGTCCAACGCCGCGTTCCGGTTTCTGCTCGGGCCGCTGACGAGTCTCGAGTCGACGGCCGCGCTCACCGTGTGGCGGGCCGGCCTGTTCATGATCGCTGCGCTGGCGGTATGCGCGGTCGTCATGGTCGTGCGCGAGACCCGCAAGGACGAGGACCTCGGCCGGGTGGAACTCGTGCGTGCCGGTGCGACCGGCCCGCTGGCCATCCCGACCGCCGCCGCCGTCGTCGCGTCCGGCTTCTGTGTCATCGTCGCACTGGGCATGTCGTCGATGCTGATTCCGTTGGGAGCCACCGCGTCCGGTGTCGCCGGTGTGTTCGCCCAGTACGCCGCCTCTGGCTTTGCCGCGGTCGGTATCGCCCTGGTGGCCGCGCAGGTGGCGCAGACCTCGCAGATCGCCATGATGCTCGGTGCGACGGTGGTGCTCGTCGGGTACCTGCTGCGCGGGGTCGCCGACGCGACCGGGGATCTGTCCTGGCTGCGCTGGGTCAGCCCGGTCGGCTGGGCCGAGATGATCGACCCGTTCGGCACCGGCTCGCTGGTGCCGGCGTTCGCGTCGCTGACGGTCGGGGCGGTGGCGATGGTGATCGCGGGCCGGCTCGCCGTCCGGCGGGATCTGGGTGCGGGGTTGATCGAGCCGCGTCCCGGGCCGGCGGGGAGTTCCCGGCTGGGATCGGTCGGGCTCGTTGTCGGCCGGCTGGACGCGGGCCTCCTGGCTTCCTGGGCCGCCGGGATCGGGGTCTACGGCCTGGTAGTCGGATTCCTCCGCCCGTCGGTCGACGACCTTGCGGACGGCAACAGGCAGGTGACCGACGTGCTGCGGCAGGCGGGTCCGGCCGGCGATCTGACCACCCTGTTCGGCATGACCATGCTGTCGTTCCTGGCGGTTGCGACCAGCGCGTGGGCGGTGAATCTGGCCGAGCGGATGCGCGCCGAGGAGGCGGCCGGCCGGGCCGAGGCGCTGCTGGCGACACCGGTCTCCCGCACGCGATTTCTCGGCGCCTACTACGCGGTCGCGGCGGCCGGCATCGTCTTGACCTTGGCGGTGGCGGCCGTCGCGATGACCGTCGGCTCCGGGATCGCCGGTGGCGACTGGGCCTCCTCGGCGCACGACGACGCCGTCGCAGCGGCATCCCAGCTTCCCGCGACCCTCGTCGTCGGGCTGCTGGCGATCACTCTCTACGCGGCGAGACCGTCTCTCGCACATGCCGGTTGGCTGCCCGTGATCGGAGCGCTGTTGCTCGGGCCGCTGGCCGGCATGTTCGGCCTGCCGCAGTGGGCCCGCGACCTGTCGCCGTTCACCCACACCCCGCCGGTACCGGTCGAGCCGATGCGCTGGCTGCCGGTCGGTGTGATGGGCGTGGTCGCCGCGGCCGTCGTGATCGTCGGAGTGGCGCTGTTCCGGCGTCGCGACGTCGGCTGACTCGTTAGAGCCCGAGCGCAGGCTTGACGGCGTCCCAGCCTTCGACGTCCTCCGGTCGGCGTGGCCCCGGGCCGGTGTAAATGGCGGCCGGGCGGACCAGCTTGCCGAGCCGCTTCTGCTCGAGGATGTGGGCGCACCAGCCGGCGGTGCGGCCGCAGGTGAACATGGCAGGCATCATGTGCGGCGGCACCTCGGCGAAGTCCAGGATGACCGCCGCCCAGAACTCGACGTTGGTTTCGATGGCGCGGTCCGGACGCCGCTCCCTCAGTTCGGTCAGGGCGGCCTGCTCTAGGGCGGCCGCCACCTCGAATCGCGGCACGTCGAGTTCCTGGGCGGTGCGGCGCAGCACGCGGGCGCGCGGGTCCTCGGCGCGGTACACGCGGTGGCCGAAGCCCATCAGCTTCTCTTTGCGGTCGAGGATGCCCTTGACCAGGCCGCGGGCGTCGCCGGTGCGTTCGACCTCTTCGATCATCGGCAGCACTCGTGCCGGCGCACCGCCGTGCAAGGGGCCCGACATCGCGCCGATCGCGCCCGACAGCGCGGCCGCGACGTCGGCGCCGGTCGAGGCGATCACCCGGGCGGTGAAGGTCGACGCGTTGAGCCCGTGCTCGGCCGCACTCACCCAGTAGGCGTCGATGGCGCGGATGTGTTTCGGGTCGGGGTCACCCTTCCACCGGGTCATGAATCGAGCCGTGACGGTGTCGCATTCGTCGATGACGGCCTGCGGCACCGCGGGCTGGTGGATACCGCGCGCGGACTGCGCGACGTACGACAATGCCATCACCGACGCCCGCGCGAGGTTCGCCCGGGCGGTCTCCACGTCGATGTCCAGCAGCGGCTCGTATCCCCAGATCGGGGCCAGCATGGCCAGCGCGGCCTGCACGTCGACCCGGACGTCGCCGGTGTGGATCGGCAGCGGGAACGGCTCCGCGGGCGGCAGGCCGTCACCGAACCGGCCGTCGACCAGCAACGCCCACACGTCGGCGAAGGTCACATGGTTCTCGACGAGGTCCTCGATGTCGACGCCGCGATACCGCAGATTGCCGCCGTCCTTGTCGGGTTCGGCGATCTCGGTGGTGAATGCCACCACGCCTTCGAGGCCGGGAACGAAGTCCTCGGGAACAGTGTTGGCCATGTGATCCGCCTATCGTCGACGAGGCCGCGCCGGGGTCGCGATGCGGCGTGTCGTGGTTAATCCTTCGCAGGGCGCGGCAGGGTGACCGCGGTCCTAGCGAGAACTGTAGGACAAGGCGTCGACCCCGGTATACCGGGGAGTAACGGCGACACCGCGGAGTAGCGTCTGGACGGTGCGACCGGAACCGATCGACCTGCCGAACATGCGGGTGGGCTATGGCGGTGGCATCCCGCCGAACACCGGCGAAGGTGATCGTGCCGCGGGTGCCGACGGCATCCGCGAGAACCTCGACCCAACCTGGCTGCGCGGCGACCCGCCGTGGCTGGACCTGTTCCAGGTGTGGTTGGCGGAGGCGATCGACGCCCGCATTCCCGAACCCAATGCCATGGTGCTGGGCACCGCCGATGCCGCCGGCCGACCGTCGACGCGGACCGTGCTGTGTAAGGGGGCCGACGCCGCCGGCATCGTCTTCTTCACCGGCTACGACTCCGACAAGGGCCGCGACCTGGCCGCCAATCCGTATGCGGCGGTGACCTTTCCGTGGATCGCGTTGGAACGCCAAGTGCACGTCCGGGGTCCGGTCGCGCATGTGGCGCCGGAGGAGACCGAGGCGTACTGGCAGTTGCGGCCGCGGGGTTCGCAGCTTTCGGCGTACGCATCCGATCAGTCGCGGCCGATCGAGAGTCGGATTGCGTTGGAGGAGAAGGCCGCCGCCGTCGCCGACGAACTCGGGGGATTCGACGACGGCGCCGACGTGCCGGTTCCGGCCGACTGGGGCGGATACCGGTTGACGCCGGAGGTCGTCGAGTTCTGGCAGGGCCGGGCGAACCGCCTGCACAACCGGGTGCGAGCGACCCGCACCGACGCCGGCTGGTCGGTGGAGCGGCTGCAACCGTAGGCACGGCTGGGCGCGACCGCGACCACGGGTCTCGAACGGCGATGGTGGAGTGGTGTGTCGGCCTGACGTCGGCCTCCGCCCGTCACTCCCGTCGCACCGGTGAGAACGTGGTGACAGTGATGGCGCGAGGGCGAAGGTAATGGTCGGCGCGTGGCCGACGCCGGCGACGGGCAACGGCGGCGAGCGTGGTCGGGGCGCCGGAAGCGCCCGACCGGATAGACCGCATCCGAGTAGTTCGCCGCCGAACTCGCTGGGCTGGAACAGGTCTCCTCAGAGCCGACCGCGCGCCAACTGGCTGGGCTGACACCGGTCTCGTCAGAGCCGACCGCGCGCCAACTTGCTGGACGGACGCCGGTCTCGTCAGAGCCGACCGCGCGGGAACCGGTCGGGCTGACGCCGAATCGGACGGAATCGGTGGCGTCGGCGCGCATCGGCTGTCGGCCGTTCGCGCGATCGTCGATCGGGTCGAGTCTGACCCCAGATGCCGGACGAGATCGTTGATGTGGTGGAAACGATTGACGCGAACAGGATTCGGCGGCATGCCCGGCTCGGGATTGCGGCTCCAGCCGATACGTCCGGCATCGGGTCCGTGGTCGATGACGGTAGTGGTCCACTGCCCGGGGAGGGGGCCGACCATCCGATTGTGCCGGGGACAGGCGGGCCCGAGGCTGTCGACGTCGGTGGTGCCGCCGTCGGCCCAATCGGCGGCGGCGTGATGTGCCTCGACGTGGGTGGCCGGTTGCGAGCAATCGGGGTGGCTACAACCTCCGTGGGTGGCGAACAGCGCCAGCCGTTGTGCTTGGCTGGCAAGCCGCGCGCCGCGGCCGAGGTATAGCAGCTCGGAGGTGTGGTCGGCAAAGACCGCCAGATGGGGTTGCACCTGCGCGGCGAGTTTCGCCATGTCGCCGATGGGGAGGTCGGTGCCGGATGCGGTCGCGGCGATGCCGGCGCGGTCGCGGAGTTGTCCCTCGCTCATGGTGATCACGACATGTGCGGGCATTCCGCGGTGTGAGCCGCCGAGGAGACGGCCGTCCAGGGCGGCCCGCAGCAGTGCGGTCAGCGCGTCATGCTGCCGCTGACCCACGGTGCGCTCGTCGCGCCGCGCGGCATCCCGCAGCAGACTGGGGTCGACGCCGTCGGCCGTCCCGGTCGGTGAGTTCTCGTCGCCTGGATTGTTCACCCCGGGTGCCGCCCAGGCGGCCAGGACGACGTCGAGCATCGCCCGCGTTGTCGGATCCAGCTCGCCGACCAACTTCGACATGAGTTGCGGGTCTTGGATACCCACCGACAACCGGCGGCGCCGTGCCCGGTCCCGACTGTCGGTCAGGGTGCCGTCGGGGTCGAGGTGCGCCAACATGCGCGCACCGAGCTGGATGAGCTGCTTCGGGGCGTAGTCCCGGGCCAGGGTGGCCATGGTCGCCTCGGCCGACGCGGCGGTTTCCGTGTCCACACCGCTGGGAATCTTGGCGAGAACGTCGAGAACGGCCTGCGCATGATCGGGGCCGATCGCGCCCTCGGCGAGAGCGTTCGCGAGGTGGGGACAGCGGGGGTCGAGCAGTTCACCCTGCATCGAGCGGAGCCGCGCCAGCATGCTCATGTGCCGCTGCCGCCGGCGCGGATCGCAGATACGGAGCCGCTCGGTCATGAAGTCGGGCAACGACCGGAATCCGGCCTTGGTGTGGGCGTCCCGGTCGGAGACGTCCAGGACTCGGCGGTGACCGATGCCGGCCATGCGCCGGGCGGCGCGCTCGTGGGCCTCCGCGACCGCGATCACCTGCGCGTCTGAGCATTGCACATCCGACAGCCCGTCGATTTCGTCCAGCAGCGCATGCAACTGCGCGTACTTGACCATGAGTGTCGGCTCGGGGAGTTCCGGCTCGGACAGCGCCGCGTCGTGCTCGGTCATCTCACCCCAATCCTCCGACTATCGAATATACGTTCGATAGTAGGCGACGTGATTGGTTCGCGCAAGTCTGTTCTTTCCCTGTGCGGTCGGCGTGCAGGGCTTGCCGGTGATCGTTCACCCCAGAGACGACGTCTTGCCGCCTGAATTGACACATGTCAATATTGACGAGTGTCGAATAAGGATCTTCTGCTGCCACCGGGCCGCGGCCTGAGCGCTGACGAGACCCTGGCTGTCGCCCCGCTGTTGAAAGCGCTTGCGGATCCGGTTCGGTTGCGGTTGTTGTCGGAGGTTGCCGCGCATCCGGGCGGCGAGGCATGCGTGTGCGACATCTCCGGGCCGTTCGACCTGTCACAGCCGACGATCTCGCACCACCTCAAGGTGTTACGCGAGGCCGGCCTTGTGACCAGCGAACGGCGCGCTACCTGGGTGTATTACCGTGTGAACATCGCTGCGCTGCAACAATTATCGTGCCTTATCGATAGCCTCGCGCCAGCGGTCGGCGAGTCCCGCTCGTGCGACGCGGACCGGTGACTGCCGCCGATACCGCGGTGGCCGGCAGGCTGTCGATGCTCGACCGGTTCCTGCCGGTATGGACGGCGCCGCTATGGTCGCCGGACTGCTGCTGGGTCGAGCAGTCCCGGGGCTGGGTGACACCTTGGCGGCCCTCGAACTCGACGGCATCTCGCTGCCGATCGCACTTGGATTGCTGATCATGATGTATCCGGTGTTGGCTAAGGTGCGGTTCGACCGGCTCGACTCGGTCACCGGTGATCGTCGCCTGCTGCTCGCGTCGCTGGCGTTGAACTGGATCATCGGACCCGCGTTGATGTTCGCGCTGGCCTGGCTCCTGCTCCCGGACCTGCCGGAATACCGGACCGGATTGATCATCGTCGGTCTGGCCAGATGTATCGCGATGGTCATCATCTGGAACGACCTGGCGTGCGGTGACCGCGAAGCCGCTGCCGTCCTCGTCGCCCTGAACTCGGTGTTCCAGGTGGTCATGTTCGCCGTGCTGGGCTGGTTCTACCTCTCGGTGCTACCCGGATGGCTCGGTCTGGAACAGACGACCATCGACGCCTCGCCGTGGCACATCGCGAAGTCGGTGCTGATCTTCCTCGGCATCCCGCTGGTCGCCGGTTATCTCACCCGCCGCGTCGGCGAACGGGCCAAGGGCCGGGAGTGGTACGAATCGTCGTGCTTATCGCGCCTCGGGCCGTGGGCCATCTACGGGTTGCTGTTCACCATTGTCATCCTGTTCGCGTTGCAGGGTGAGCAGATCACGTCGCAGCCCTGGGACGTCGCGCGTATCACTCTGCCGCTGCTGATCTACTTCGCGGTGATGTGGGGCGGCGGGTTCGTGCTCGGCGCCGCATTGGGACTGCGTTACGAGCGGACCACCACCCTGGCATTCACCGCCGCAGGCAACAACTTCGAACTTGGCATTGCCGTCGCGATCGCCACCTACGGCGCAGCGTCCGGCCAGGCCCTGGCTGGAGTTATCGGACCACTTATCGAGGTCCCCGTCCTCGTCGCGCTCGTGTACGTGTCCCTGGCGCTGCGGAAACGCTTCACAACTCCCAGTGCCAGCCCAGGTATGTCGAAGGAGCCCGCTCGCGATGCCTGAGAATGTGGTGGACGAGCAACTGAGTCGCGGCGAACACCGCGCCCACCCCGAACTGTTGATGCGCCACACCGTGCTCGCCCGTGCTGCCGCTGATCTGGCCGCCCAGTATGAGGGGGTGGTGTCGCGGCAGACGGTGGCACGCAGTGTGTTCGGGTCCTACCCCGCGTTGCGGCGCAGCTCCCGAGTGCATGCGCATCTGACCCACTGCGGAACGCATGTGACTACTCCGAACTTCCCTCGCAGCTGAAAGGGCTTGTGGCTCATGTCTTCATCTCGACTTAGCGTTCTGTTTGTGTGTGTCCACAACGCGGGCCGATCGCAGATGGCCGCCGGTTTCCTCGAGGCACTGAGCCGGGACAGCGTTGAGGTACGCTCGGCTGGGTCTGCTCCTGCCGACTCGATCAATCCAGCCGTTGTCGAGGCGATGACCGAAGTCGGTATCGACATCACCGCGCAATTGCCGAAGATCCTCACCCCCGACACTGTCGAATCCTCCGACGTCGTGATCACCATGGGCTGTGGCGATGAGTGCCCAGTGTTCCCCGGCGTCAGCTACCGTGACTGGGCACTTGACGACCCAGCCGGCCAAGGCATCGACGCGGTGCGCCCGATCCGCGACCAGATCCGTGTACTCGTCGAGGACCTGCTCACCGAACTCGTACCTGCCAACCACGAGGCCAACCGGTGAGTATGTCGCCACAAGTACGGTTCGTGTACGTGCTGATCCTGTGCGGATCAAGCTGATCTCGATCCTGCTCACCGATACCGGTAATGGGATTTGCACGTGCGACCTCGCGGACGCGGTCGGCGTCACTGAGGCAACCACAAGCCCCACCTGGGTCAGCTGCGCAAGGCCCGGCATGGTCGCACCTGACCGGCGAGGGATGAATGTCTCCATACCGCGCGCGGCCGGAGTCGCTGGAGGCGCTGCGCAGCGTCCTCAGGGATACGGCGACGGGTGCGGTCACGCGTCGCGCCTAGACTGACCCGGGTGCCACGACTCCTGGCCGACACCGCGCCGCTCCGTACCGTCGCCTTTCGACGGTTGTGGACGGCGAACATCGTCACGGTCATCGGCGCGCAGCTCACCATCGTGGCGGTGCCCGCGCAGATCTACGCGATCACCGGGAGTTCGGCGTACGTCGGGCTGACCGGAGTGTTCGGTCTCGTGCCCCTCGTCGTGTTCGGGCTGTGGGGCGGCGCGCTCGCTGACGTCCTGGACCGGCGCATCCTGCTCATCATCTCTACCATCGGACTCATCGCCTGCAGTGCCCTGTTCTGGGTGCAATCGGCGACCGGCGTGCGCAACGTCTGGATCATCCTGGGACTCTTCGCCGTTCAGCAGGCATTCTTCGCCGTCAACCAGCCAACCCGAAGCGCGATCCTGCCCCGCCTGCTGCCGGAACCCCAGCTGCCCGCAGCTCTTTCGCTCAATATGACGGTCATGCAGGCGGGCGCGATCGCCGGTCCGCTGGTCGGCGGCGCCCTCATTCCGGTCCTGGGCTACTCGCTGCTGTACTTCCTCGACACGCTGTTCCTGCTGCCGACGCTGCTCGCCGTGACCATGCTGCCACCGCTGCGGCCGGAGAACGCCGACGTACGCAAGATCGCCGGACTCCGGTCGGTCATCGACGGCCTGCGGTACCTCGCCGGCCACCGAATACTGCTGGCCTCCTTTGTGGTCGACCTGATCGCGATGATCTTCGGCATGCCGCGGGCGCTGTTCCCGCAAATGGCACACGAGAACTTCGGCGGTCCCGTCAACGGTGGCATTGCGTTCGCGCTATTGTTCACCGCCATCTCGGCCGGCGCCGTGATCGGGGGCGTGTTCTCCGGATGGGTCAGCCACGTCCGTCGTCAGGGCGCCGCGGTTATCGTGTGCATCCTGGTCTGGGGTGCGGCGATCACGGGCGCGGGTATCGCCGTCGGATTCGCCGACGGCACCACACTGCCCATTCTGCCGATCGTGTTGGTACTGCTGATGATCGGCGGCGCCGCCGACATGGCGTCCGCGGCATTCCGGCAGTCGATCCTGCTCGCCGCTTCCACCGACGACGTCCGCGGTCGCCTGCAGGGCGTGTTCATCGTCGTGGTAGCGGGCGGGCCCCGCATCGCCGACGTCGTGCACGGCGCGGTCGCCGCCTCGGTGGGTGTCGCTATCACGACCGCGGCCGGTGGTGGGCTCGTCATCGTGCTGACCGTGGCGGCCGCCCTGGCCCTTCCGGCGTTCTGGCGCTACCGCATCGCCCGGACGGCGGCCACGTCGAAGGACGATGACTGAGGCGTCGCCCGACCCTGGTCGGGCCGCGGATGTAGTGATAGGTCACGGATTCGGTGACCTATCACGACAACTCTGATGCCCGCACATTCAGGCTGTGCGGCAGCTGGTTTCGATACGCCGCTCGTTCCTCGCGGCTACTCAACCAGCGGGTAGGAGCGTGGCGTCGATCACGCGGGTTGAGTGGTCCGGGGCGGCGACCGTGGCGTGGGGTCGATTCCGCTGGTCGAGTGGTCCGGGGGGCGACCGTGGCGTGGGGTCGATTCCGCTGGTCGAGTGGTCCGGGGGCGTCGATCCGCTGGTTGAGTAGCCCGGAGCGCTAGCGGAGGGCGTATCGAAGCCAGCGGCTTGTCACTCGCTGGATCTGTTTGTGTTGGGGGAGTGCTAGTTTCGATACGCCGCTCGTTCCTCGCGGCTACTCAACCAGCGGGTAGGAGGGTCGCGTGTGGGCTGATCGGTAATCGCGGTCAGTCGGCGGTGATTCGACCCGGATAGGTGGCGCGACGCGCCGCGTGGACCGGGCAGTAGTGCATGGGGTTATCACGCTCCGACGCCGGCGGCAGGTTCCGCGCCGGGGTGTGCACCAGCGGTGCGTCCGGCCGCACTCGGCCGGTGACCCGATCCCAGGCATCCCGGGCCCGGGGATGACGGACGATGCGCCGCGGCAGGATTCGGTTCATCACGACATCGACGACCCGACCGATCAGCCGGAGTCGGCGCTCGTCGGCATCCGTCCAACGCAGCCCCAGCATCTCGCGAACCGGCTCGTCGTAGCAGCCGACGGTGAGCCAGCGGAAAATGCGCTGATTGACCGGTGTGATCAACCGCCACAACCGATCCGGCAGGAACGCGAAGAAGGGCGGCGCGGGCAGAGTGGTAATGTCCAACACCGTGCGAACGGCCGGAGAGTCGCGCAGTACGTTGCGACACATGTGATCCCAGTAGGCGAGAAAGTCCTCATAGGTGTCGGGTACCGGCCGCATGCTGACGCCGTACATGGCGTACCACGCCTTCGACTCCTCGAAGAGCTGACGCTTGTCGGCCTCGGTCAGACGCGGGCCGAACCGCTCACACAACCGCACATTGCCGTACCAGAACGTCGCGTGCGCCCAGTAGAAAACGTCGGGATCGAGTGCGTGGTACCGCGAACCGTCCGGCATCGTGCCTTTCACCTCGCGGTGATAGTCGCGGACCTCGTGACCGGTCGCCTCGGATCCGTCGAACGCGACGCCGACGATCGGATACAGCGAGCGCATCAGCCGCTGCCATCGTTCCCCGAAGAAGTCCGAATGCTCCCACACCGCAACGCCGAGCTTCGGATGCATATTCTGCATCGACCCCGCCCAGAGGCCCTGCAGCATGCCGGTCCAGGTACCGAACAACTGCCAGGTCAGCGAATCCGGACCCAGGGGCGCGTACCCGGTGGCGGGCTCGACGGCCGGGCGATGCCCCGCCTCGTCCGCCCGCCCCGACTCGCGGTCGATCGGTGAGACGTCGTTCACCAGTGCCATGAGACGAAACACTAACTTCGTCTCAGGCGGGTGTCAACGATCATGCTGCAAACCGCTGAGGACGAGGGTTGGGAAGGAACTCGGTGGTAGTCGACCTTCACCGCATCCGGAAGCGCACCCGTGTCCCCGCCACAAGTTGCGCCGCGGCGTCGATGGACGCGGGGCGCAGGACGGCGACGACGGGGTAGCCGCCGGTCACCGGATGGTCGGCGAGGAAGAGCACCGGACGCCCGGACGGCGGAATCTGCACCGCACCGAGTGGCATTCCCTCCGAACGCAATTCGCCACCCTCATCGCGGTGACGGAGCACGGGGTCGTCGGAGCCGTCGGGGCGGAGTAGTCGCACCCCCACGCGATTACTGTCACCGCTCACCGACCACTCACCGACCGACAAGTGTTCCGGCGCAACGACAGACGACGCGCGGGGGCCGGGGGAGACGTCGAGGGTCACGATCTCGGCGTGCTCATAGTCGACCGGGGCATCGGTCGCTGCGGGCCATTCGCGTGCGTCGTCGCCGACGGCGAGCGACGTCCCCGCGGTCAACGGCGCCGGTCCCAGTCCGGACAGCAAGTCGGTCGAGCGCGAACCGAGGACCGGCGGCACGTCGATGCCACCACGCACCGCAAGATAGTTGCGGCAGCCCCAGGTCGGTGTCTCGATGGTCAGCTCTGACCCGGCGTGCAGGGTCAGCGCGGCGTCGATCCCGGCGGCGACGCCGTCCACGGTGACACGCGTGACGGCACCGGTCACCGCGGCGAGCACGGTGCTATCCGCGCGCAGTCGCAGCCCGCCGAGCGTCGTCTCGATGGTCGCGGCGTGCTCGTCGTTGCCGACGAGCCGATTCGCACGCGTCATCGACGCGCGGTCGGCGCCGCCCGAATGCGGAACCCCGACATGGGCATAGCCGGGCCGGCCGAGGTCCTGGACGGTGGCGAGCGGTCCCGGTGCGACGATCGTCAGTGCGGTCACGGTCGGCCGCCGGCGTCTCGGAAGCGCACGAGCGCTCCGGGGGTGAGCAGCGATGGTGGGTCGGTGTCAATATTCCACAGGCCGATATCGCTGTGCCCCAGGATATTCCACCCGCCCGGGCTGTCCTTCGGGTATACCGCGCTGTAGCCGGCGGCGATCGCGACCGCGCCGGTGCCGACGTGCGTGCGCGGCTCCGCGCGCCGCCCGACCGTGGTCAATGGATTGTCCGGGTCATCCACCGGCACAAGGTATCCGAACCCCGGTGCGAACCCCATGAACTGGACCCGCCAGCGGGTGCCGTGGTGCAGGGCGACGACCGTCGCGGTGTCCGTACCGAGAGCGGCGGCGACGTCGTCGAGGTCGGGGCCGTCGTAGTGCACCGGAATCTCGATCGCCGGGCCGTCGGACGTTGCGGCGTGCTCGGCCGCTGTGGTGTCGGTGCCGACTCCGTCTGCCCGGAGCACGCGGTGGATGCCGAGAATGTCGATGCCACTTTCGCTCTCGGCCGTGATTAGCACGGTCTCGGCGGCTGGCACGACGTCGGTGACGGTGCTGAGCCGACCCGCCGACAGCGCTATCCGCAGCGCGTGGTCGGCGGCGCGCACGGATGCGGCCGGGTCGGGATCGGCCGCGAAGTCGAGCAGCACCGCGTCCGGGCCGGCGGGCAACTCTCGCATGCCGCCAACGTACCGCGATGCGCCGCCGCGGACACGGCGCACATGGTGTCGAGCACGGCCGCTGGTTTCGATACGCCGCTCGTTCCTCGCGGCTACTCAACCAGCGGGGAATGCTGTCCACCTAGCGGAATGCGCCGCGAGGTGTCCGCTGGTTGAGTAGGCCGCGCGGTGTCCGCTGGTTTCGATACGCCACTCGTTCCTCGCGGCTACTCAACCAGCGGGGAATGCTGTCCAACTAGCGGAATGCGCCGCGAGGTGTCCGCTGGTTGAGTAGGCCGCGCGGTGTCCGCTGATTTCGATACGCCGCTCGTTCCTCGCGGCTACTCAACCAGCGGGGTACGCGGCTCCTTCGTCGCCGCTACTCAACCAGCGTCGGCGGAGTGATTCGACCGTACCGAGCGGGCGGCGCTGGCAGACTGATTCGCGTGGCAGACCCGGCGGGAGGAGCGCGGTGAGGGAGATCGTCGTCTGCGGTGAGGCGCTCGTGGACGTGGTGGAGAACCCGACCCGCGAGTCGAGCCCGGACCGCCTCGCGCCGCTGCAACCGGCACTCGGCGGCGGACCGTTCAACGTCGCCATCACCCTCGGCCGACTCGGCAGCGCGGTATCGCTGTGCTCGGCGATCTCCACCGATACCTACGGCACGGCAATCATCGGCGCGCTCCAGGCCAGCGGCGTCGGCACCACGCTGGTGCAACGGCGCCCGGAGTTCACCTCGCTCGCCCTGGCCACCATCGGCCCCACCGGCGGCGCCCGATACTCCTTCTACGTCGACGGCACCGCCGACCGGCTGGTGGACGACCCCGGCAGTTTCGCGCCGACGGTGTCCGCGGTGTGCTTCGGCACCCTGTCGATGGTGTTGGAACCGGGCGCGACGGTCTACGAGTCGATCCTGCGGCGCAGTCACACCGAGGGGCGGCTCGTCGTGGTCGACCCCAATATCCGCGGTGAGGTCATCGACGACGCGGACGCGTACCGGCGTCGATTCCGGTCCTGGGTCCCCGACATCGACGTGGTCAAACTGTCCGACGAGGACGCCGAGTGGCTGGCGGCCGGCCCGGACGGGAGCACCGCCGACGAGTGGCTGGACGCCGGGGTCGCTGCGGTGGTCACCACCGGCGGCGCCGCGGGAGTGTCCGTGACGACCGTCGAGGGTGCGGTGGGTGCGGCCGCACCCGACGTGACGGTGGCCGACACCATCGGCGCGGGCGACTCGGTGCTGGGCGCGGTGCTGCACCGCCTGGACCGCGCGGGTGCCCTATCCCCGGCGGGGGTTCGGGGGCTCGGCCTGGACGGCTGGCTCGACGTCGCCGAATTCGCTGTTCAGGTGGCCGCGGTGACGGTGTCGAGGCCCGGGGCCGACCCTCCGTGGGCGAGCGAGCTGCGAAGCGACTAGGTTTGTATTCACCAGTCGCATGTAACGAAGAGTCCTACCCGGACGATCGCAAATCTCGCACCTGAGTAAAGGGGTTCACGAGTGTCCGCTGAAACAGTCCCAGCCGACGAGGCGTCGGATACGTCGTCGGCGACCTTCACCTACCCCGGTGGCCAACTCGAACTCCCGATCCTGCCGGCCACCGAGGGCAGCGATTCCGTCGCGCTCGGCAAGTTCCTGTCCGAGACGGGCCTGACCACCTTCGACAACGGATTCGTCAACACCGCGTCGACCAAGTCGGCGATCACCTACATCGACGGCGACGCGGGCATCCTGCGCTATCGCGGCATCCCGATCGACCAGCTCGCCGAGCGGTCGACCTTCGTCGAGGTCAGCTACCTGCTGATCTATGGGGAGTTGCCCTCGGAGGCCCAGCTCGCGCAGTTCACTGAACGCATCCAGCGG
This sequence comes from Gordonia sinesedis, assembly GCA_039527305.1. GTDB lineage: Bacteria > Actinomycetota > Actinomycetes > Mycobacteriales > Mycobacteriaceae > Gordonia > Gordonia sinesedis. The sequence continues at coordinate 292,390 of BAAAJU010000006.1, forward strand.
CACACCCTGCTGCACGAGGACCTCAAGCGATTCTTCGACGGCTTCCCGCGTAACGCGCATCCGATGCCGGTGCTGTCCAGCGCGACGAACGCGCTGTCGGCCTACTACCAGGATTCGCTGGATCCCAAGGATCCGGAGCAGGTGGAGCTGTCCACCATCCGACTGCTGGCCAAGCTGCCGACGATCGCGGCCTACGCCTACAAGAAGTCCGTCGGGCAGCCCTTCCTGTACCCGGACAACTCGTTGAGCCTGGTGGAGAACTTCCTGCGGATGACCTTCGGCTTCCCGGCCGAACCCTACGAGGTGAACCCGGAAGTCGCCAAGGCACTGGACATGCTGTTCATCCTGCACGCCGACCACGAGCAGAACTGTTCGACGTCGACGGTGCGGCTGGTCGGCTCGTCGCAGGCCAACCTGTTCACCTCGATCTCCGGCGGCATCAACGCCCTGTGGGGTCCGCTGCACGGTGGCGCCAACCAGGCGGTGCTGGAGATGCTCGACGAGATCCGGGCCTCCGGTGGCGACACCAAGGAGTTCATGACGAAGGTGAAGAACAAGGAGGCCGGGGTCAAGCTCATGGGCTTCGGTCACCGCGTCTACAAGAACTACGACCCGCGCGCCGCCATCGTCAAGAAGACCGCCGACACAATCCTGGAATCCCTTGGCGTGCAAGACGATCTGCTCGACATCGCGAAGGGTTTGGAAGAGGTCGCGCTGAACGACGACTACTTCATCTCCCGCAAGCTGTACCCGAACGTCGACTTCTACACCGGCGTCATCTACCGCGCGATGGGTTTCCCGACCCGCATGTTCACCGTGTTGTTCGCGCTCGGCCGGCTCCCCGGGTGGATCGCGCACTGGCGGGAGATGAACTCCGACCCGAACGGCAAGATCGGCCGCCCCCGTCAGCTCTACACCGGCTACACCGAACGCGACTACGTTCCGATGGACGGCCGGGACTGATACCGGAGCACCCGGCGTGGTCGTCGAGCCCTGGCGACCCGGTGCGCCGGTAGGCGAGAACCGGTCACCGATAACCCGACCCTAGGTAACCCCGGCAACTCCCGATCGATCCCCACCGACTCAAAGGAGAGTCCTGTGACGAGCACCGAGAAGCCCGAAGTCGAATTCCCCGAGGGACCCGCGCCCACCGAGCTGGAGATCACCGACCTCATCGTCGGCGACGGCCAGGAAGCGCAGCGCGGTGATGTCGTCGACGTGCACTACGTCGGCGTGGATTTCGAGTCCGGCGAGGAGTTCGACTCCTCGTGGGACCGCGGCCAGTCGGCGCACTTCCCGCTGGAACGGCTGATCCCCGGCTGGCAGGAGGGCATCCCCGGAATGAAGGTCGGCGGCCGCCGTCGGCTGACCGTTCCGCCGGCGCAGGCGTACGGCCCGGAGGGTGCCGGACACCGGTTGTCCGGGCGCACCCTGGTCTTCGTGATCGACCTGCTGGGCGTCGGATAGCCCGATCTCCCCGTCGCTCCTCTGGCTGCGCCGCGATCTGCGGCTCGCCGACCTACCCGCGCTCGGTGCGGCCGCCGACGCCGGCTCCCCGGTGCTGGTGTGCTTCGTCGTCGACCCGCGGCTGGAGGCCGCCGCCGGTGATCGCCGGCTGGCATTCCTGTTCGACTCGCTCCGTGCGCTCGACGCCGACCTGTCCGGCAAGCTGCTGGTGGTCCGCGGCCGCCCGGACGTCGAGATCCCCCGCCTCGCCGGCGCGGTCGGCGCGACGTCGGTCCACGTCAGCGACGACTTCGCACCGTTCGGCAGACGGCGTGACGCCGCGGTCGCCGACGCGCTCGCCGGGTCGGGTGTGACCTTCGAGCCGCTCGGCTCGCCGTATCTGGTGTCGCCCGGTCGGGTGACCAAACCCGACGGAGACCCGTACCGGGTGTTCACGCCCTTCTTCCGGCGCTGGCAGGAACACGGCTGGCGGGGGCCCGCCGACACCGCGTCCGCGGCGCGGAATGCGATGGACCCCAGCGAGATTCGACGATCCGGTCGCATCCGAGTGCCCGCGGCGCCGGTCACGTCGCCGATGCCCGCGGGCGAGTCGGCGGCCCGCGAACACTGGTCCGACTTCGTCGCGGACGGGCTCGCCGGGTACTCGTCGGCCCGCGACCGGCCGGACCTCGACGCGAGCAGCCGCATGTCGGTGTACCTGAAGTTCGGTAATATCCACCCGCGGACGATGGCCGCCGACCTGACGTCCGGCGAGTCGGCGCAGGCCTATCTGCGCGAGCTCGCGTTCCGCGACTTCTACGCCGACGTGCTGTACCACTGGCCGGAGAGCCGGTGGCACAACTGGAATCGACACTTCGACGACATCGAGCTGGACACCGGGGCCGACGCCGAGGAGCGGTTCGCCGCGTGGCGAGCGGGCCGCACCGGGTTCCCGCTCGTCGACGCCGGCATGCGAGAGCTGGCCCAGACCGGCTTCATGCACAATCGGGTGCGGATGATCACCGCATCCTTCCTAGTCAAGGACCTGCACCTGCCGTGGTGGTGGGGTGCGCGCTGGTTCCTCGATCAGCTCGTCGACGGGGACATCGCGTCCAATCAGCACGGCTGGCAATGGGCCGCGGGCACCGGAACCGATGCGGCACCGTACTTCCGGGTATTCAATCCGGCGACACAGGCGGCCAAGTTCGATCCCGATGGCGCCTACATTCGTCGCTGGGTTCCCGAGTACGGCACACCCGACTACCCGGAGCCGATCGTCGACCACCGGGCCGAACGGGCCGAAGCACTGCGCCGGTTCGGCGACATATGATCGCTGCGAACGGCATTCGCCGCCGATGCCCGGCAGCTCCAGGCGTCGGCGGCGAGTGGCCCGTCGTCCGTGCTCAGCTCCGCGAACCGAGTCCCAGTGCCTCCGACCACTTCACGCGGCTACCGGTCCGCAGGATCGACCGCTGGTAGATGCGCGCGGCGGCCCAGGCGGCGACGGCGCACGCGACGATCATCAACGCGAACGTCACGATGATCTGGATCGCGTTGGTGTCTCCGGTGGCGATGCGGATGGGCATCAGCGACGCACTGAACGGCGGAATCCAGGTGAGCACCGAGATGAACGTCGAGTCGAGCGCCTGAATCCCGAACACGCCCGCGTACATCACGCCCAGCGTCAGCACCGTCAGCGGCGCCGAACTCGAGTTCAGTTCCTCCTGCCGGGAAACCAGCGCGCCGGTCGCCGCGTACAGCGCCGCGAAGAAGAAGAAGCCGAGGATGAACCAGGCGATCACCGCGGCGAACATCCCGATGGCGGTGCCCGCGATGGTCAGCAGACCCGTTGCGGCGCCGGCGATCAACGCGGTGGCTCCCAGGATGACGACCTGCGCCAGTGCGACCGCCCCGATGCCGAGGATCTTGCCCCACAGCAGATGCAGCGGTTTCACCGTCGCGAGCAGGATCTCGACCACCCGTGACGTCTTCTCCTCGACCACACCGACGGCGACCATCGTGCCGCCCATCATGATGGCCATCACCAGCAGGATGGTGCCGATCAGCGCGATCGCGATGCGTTGTCCCGCATCGGGATTGCCGGGAGTGGTCTCGACGTTCGTGATCTGCGCGCGGGGCAGGCTGGCGGCGTCGACCCCGCGATCGGCCAACCCGCGGGCCAGCACCGACTGATCCACCGCACCCTGCAGCACGCCGGACAGCGATGCCTTCAATCCGTTCTTGCTGACCAGCGTGTAGGCGGTGGGGGAGTCCCCCGGAATCACCGCGGCAGCCAGATCGCCGGAGGCCACCTGGTCCCGCGCCGCCTGCTCGGATCCGACCGCGACGACGTCGATCGTGGTGCCGCCCGCCTCACCGATGCGTTCGATGGTCTGCGACAGCGCGGCCTGGTCGCCGACCATGCCCACCTTCTCGGCATCGTCGCCGCCGCTCAACGCGGACCAGACGATCGCACCCACGATGATCACGACCATGACGACCGCGGTGCTGAGGACGAAGGACTTGGTCCGTGCCCGGGTGACGATCTCGCGTCGCGCGATCAGCCACACAGTCCCCAAGCCCCCACCACCCGCTCGGGTAGAGGTGGCGCCGTGGGCGCGGTCGGGAGTGCGATGGGGGGCCTGGATCGTCATGCGGAAACCACCTCTCGGAACAGTTCGGTGAGGGACGGGGTCGAGCGGGCGAAGCTGTGCACCGGGCCGGCGCCCAGCGCGGCCGCGAGGACCTGCTGATCGTCTACCGTGTCGGGATCGACCCGCAGGGTGCTGGTTGGCCCGTAGACCGCATCCAGGACGCCGGGGATTCCCGCCGCCCACCGGATGTCGCTACGCGGGCCGGTCACTTCGAGGGTGACGCCACCGCGGGTGCGCAGGTCGTCGACGGCGCCCTGAGCGCGCATCTGACCGCGCGCGACGATCCCCACCCGGTCGCTCAGCCGTTGCACGAGGTCGAGCTGATGCGAGGAGAAGATCACCGGAATTCCTTCGGCGGCCTTCTCTTTGAGTACGTCACTCATCACATCGACGGCCACCGGGTCCAGTCCGGAGAACGGCTCGTCGAGCACCAGCACACCGGGATCGTGCACGAGGGCCGCCGCGAGCTGGACCCGTTGCTGATTGCCGAGCGACAGGTCACCGACGTTATCGCCGATCCGTTCGGCAACGCCGAGCCGCTCGGTCCAGCGATCGGTGGCGTCCTCGGCCTCGGCGGCCGACAGCCCGTGCAGCCGTGCGAGGTAGCGGAGCTGATCGCCGACCTTCATCTTCGGATAGAGCCCGCGTTCCTCGGGCATGTACCCGATGTGCTGGCGTGCGTCGAGGTCGATGGGGCGGTCGCCGATGCGGACCTCGCCCGCATCGGCGGCCAGGACGCCGAGGATGATGCGCATCGTCGTCGTCTTGCCGGCACCGTTGCTGCCGACGAATCCGAAGATCTCGCCGGGTGAGACCTGAAAGGTCATGTCGGACAAGGCGACCACGTCGCCGTAGCGCTTATGCAGGCCGTCGATGATCAACGGGTCGGTCATCGGGTGTGCTCCTGTCGGTAACGGGTGGTCGTCGGTTCAGAACTGCGTGCGGTGAGATGCGAGATGGTGGGCGCGCCGATGTCCTCCGGGTCGGGATCGTTCATCCACCAGGCGATCAGCATGTTCGGCAGCGTGACCGCGGTCAGCATCAGCGTGATCAGCAGAATGGCGGTGCCGTACACCAACTGGCCGTCCACCGTGTCCTGGGAACCGAGCACGATCAGGACCAGGTAGGGGATGAACATCAGCGAGAACAGCACGAAGAACGATATCGATCGCGCCGAATTGCGTTGGGCGAGCTGAAATTCGTCCAACGCGGTGACCGGGGCGTCGCCGATCGACCCGGTCACGATGCGCAGCAAGTACTGGCAGGTGAACGTGCCGAGGAGCCCGATGAGAAAGGGCACGATCAGCCCTTTCATGCTGAAGTAGGCCAGGACGGCGGCGACGAACAGCGCTAGCAGCGACATCGCCTGCAGCACCACGAGCCGCCGGTAGGTCCGCCGATTGCGCCAGCGGGGCAGCTTGGTGGCGTGCCGTTCGGCAAAACGAATATGGCGCGCGCCGCGCCACTGGTCATAGCGCCGCCACAGGGCGGGTTGGGCCTCCTCGGGAATGGCCGAGTAGGGGTCGGTCATCGTTCTCCTCCGTGTTCGGGGGTCGGCGTCGGTGCCGCTCGACGGGCGGTGGTGGACAGTGCGGGATCGGGCGCAGGCCGAGTCGTGGCGCCGTACAGTTCTGCCGACATCGCCCCGAACTCGGTCCGGCTGAACACCGCTTCGACCGGCAGGTCGAAGACCGCACAGATTCGGAACGCAAGGTCGAGGCTGGGATAGTTGTCGCCGCGCTCCAACGCGCCGACCGACTGCACATTGATGCCGACCTCGTGGGCGAGGTCGGCGCGCGACATCCCACGCTCGGCGCGCAGCACGCCGATGCGGTTGTAGATGGGGAGCTTGTCCCCACGTCGTACTGGACTCACGAAACAGAGTGTTGTGAAAACACAACAGATTGTCAAGAGATGACGACGACTTGATGGAATCTCACGGCGTATGTCGTGGTCATCGACCGTGCGTCAGGCGCCGACCCGCCGGCCAGGTAACCGCGCATCCCGGAACGCCCGGGGACCCGATCCGGTCCAGCGCCGGAATGCCTGCGAGAAGCTGGACACCTCGACGTAACCCAGCCGATGTGCCACCTCGGCCACCGGCAGCCCGCCGACGACGAGCAACTCCTCGGCGATCTGTTCGCGGACCTCGTCGAGGAGCGCCCGGAACGACGTTCCCTCCTGCGCCAGCCGCCGCTGCAGCGTGCGGCTGCTCATGTGCAGCAGGCCCGCGACCTCGCTCGCGTCCGGCGGATCGGTCAGTCGGCGCACCAGCAGTTCCCGGACGTCACCGGAGACCCCCGCCCGCGCCCGCCGCTCCTGCAGCATGCGGGCGCACTGCTCCTGAGCCACGGCGGCGGCGTGTGCATTCGCCTGGGGCATCGGATCGTCGATGCGGGCCGCGTCGAAAATCATCGCGTCGGTATCCGCGTCATAGTGCAGCACGTCGGGATGCTCATCGACGGCGTCGCGCAACCAGCCGGGCGGCAGCGGCCCGTCCGGTGCCGGGAAGCTCAGGTCGACCCGACGCAGCGGCAGCCGGTCGGCGAACGCCTCGCGGCGAATCGTGTAGACCGCGCTCAGGTCGCGTTCGACGACGAAGCGTCGCAACCGGTCCGGCACCCGGCTGGCATCGAGGGTCAGCCGCAACCCGTCCGCGTCATCGTGGGCGGTGATGTCGCAGAAGGCGAACGTGAGGTCGAGGAATCGCAGCGCCACCTGAATCGCCTGCCGCGGGGTCGGGCTGCTGATCAGCATGAAGCTCCAGATCCCGTACGCGGTCAGGTGATACCGCTCGCCGAGGGCGACGCCCAGGCCCGGTTGATCCCCGGTGGCGGTGACCAGGTTGTCGATAATGGTCAGCTCCTGGCGTGCCGACACCTCGCAGCGCGGGTCGGCCAGATCGGCGACGGTCAACCCGGTGTCGTGCAGCAGGGTCGCGGCGGGGATGCCCTGATCCTCGCCGAATCGCGTCAGCAACTGCGCGCTCACCGGCGCTCGCGGCAGTTCCCAGCTCACCTCTCGACCCTCCGTGTGTGTCGTAGCGCCTGACCCACATCGCGACATCGCGTGTGGGGTGGACAACAGTATGGCGCAATCGAGTAACTAGATGGCCGAAACTCATCTTCTGGTCGCCCGTCGACTCGACCACGATGAGACGCGTCCACCCGCTCGGCAGACAAGGACCCGACATGACGCGCCGTTCCCCCTCGATCACCATCATCGGCAGCGGATTTGGTGGCATCGGCATGGCAATCGAGCTGCGCCGCGCTGGTTTCCGCGATATCACCATCGTCGAGAAGGCCGACGACGTCGGTGGCGTGTGGCGCGACAACACCTACCCCGGCGCGGCCTGCGACGTGCCGTCCCACCTGTACTCGTTCTCCTTCGCGCCCAAACACGACTGGAGCCGCCGGTTCGCGCCGCAGGCCGAGATCCACCGGTACCTGCGCGAGACCGCGGAGTCATTCGGGGTGCTGCCGCACATCCGCTTCGGCATGGAGGTCACCGACGCGGCATTCGACGAGACATCGGGCACCTGGACGGTGACCTTCGCCGACGGCACCCGGCATACCACCGACGTGCTGATCAGCGCGGTCGGTCAACTCAGTCGTCCGGCCATCCCCCGGTTGCCCGGACTGGACACATTCGGCGGTGCGGTCTTCCACTCGGCCACCTGGGATCACGACTACGACCTCACCGGCAAACGGGTCGGCGTCATCGGCACGGGCGCGTCGGCAATCCAGTTCGTTCCCGAGGTCGCGCCGCAGGCGGCGGAGCTGACCCTCTTCCAGCGATCCGCCCCGCATGTGCTGCCCAAACCCGACTATCCGTACCCGGACGCCGCGATCACCGCGCTGCGCCTCATCCCCGGGCTGCACCGGCTGTCCCGGTGGGCCACCTACTGGACGCTGGAACCGCGTGCCACCGCGTTCACCAAGTACCCCAGGTTGATGAAGCTGGTGGACTGGCGGTTCCGCCGCCACCTCCGCAAGCACGTCCCCGACCCCGAGCTGCGGGCCCGGCTGACCCCGACCGACCCGATCGGCTGCAAGCGGGTGCTGTTGTCCAACAACTACTATCCGGCCCTCAGCCGACCGAATGTCGACGTGGTGACCGACCCGATCGCGGAGATCACCCCGACCGGCGTGCGCACCGCCGACGGCGTCCTGCACGAGCTGGACGCGATCCTGCTCGGCACCGGCTTCGCGGCCACCGACTTCCTGGCGCCGATGCACATCACCGGTCTCGACGGCGTCGACCTGAACGATGCCTGGCGGGACGGTGCCGAGGCGCATCTCGGGATGACCGTGAGCGGATTCCCCAATATGTTCCTGCTGTACGGGCCGAACACCAACCTCAGCCACAGCTCCATCGTCTTCATGCTCGAATCGCAGTTCCGCTACGTCGTGCAGGCCGTCAACCGGCTGGCCGAGGGCGACATCCGATCGCTCGACGTGCTCCCGGAGGCCCAGAGCGCATTCAACGAGACGATCCAGCGACGCGTCCAGGACACCGTCTGGGCCGCCGGATGCCACAGCTGGTACCAGACCGACAGCGGCAAAAACACAAACAACTGGCCCGGTTTCACGGTTGGCTATAGGCAGCGGACCCGACGGCTCGATCCGGCCGACTTCCGGACCCAGCCCGCCGAGACCGCCCGGATCGATACGATCACGACGAAAGCGAGTGCCTCATGACTGTTCCCGAGGAAACTGGTGGTCCGGCGCAGACCGGCCCCGAGGAGGTCGTCACCGACACGGTGGTGGACGACATCGGTTCGGACGGCACCGTCACCCGCAGCGTCGCCGAGGAGGTCGTCGCACCGGCGATCGCCGATCAGGGCACCGGCACCGACTACGACGTGCTGGTCATCGGCTCCGGATTCGGCGGGTCGGTCGCCGCACTGCGACTGACCGAGAAGGGCTACCGGGTCGGGGTGCTCGAGGCGGGCGCCCGGTTCACCGACGACGATTTCGCGAAGACCTCGTTCGACCTGCGCCGCTTCCTGTTCGCGCCGGCCGTCGGCTGCTACGGCATCCAGCGCATCGATTCCGTGCGCGACGCCCTCATCCTCGCCGGCGCCGGTGTCGGCGGCGGTTCGCTGGTGTACGCCAACACCCTGTACGAGCCGCTGCCGGCGTTCTACACCGATCCGCAATGGCGCGATATCACCGACTGGCGTGCCGAACTCGCGCCGTACTACGACCAGGCCAAGCGGATGCTGGGCGTCGTGGACAACCCGGTCGAGACCCCGTCGGACGGCGTGATGCGCAAGGTCGCCGAGGAAATGGGCGTCGGCGACACCTTCCACCCGACGCCGGTCGGCGTCTTCTTCGGCGGCCCCGGCCAGAGCGAAGGTGAGACGGTCGCCGATCCGTACTTCGGTGGCGCCGGACCCGACCGCAAGACCTGCCTCAACTGCGGCGAATGCATGACCGGGTGCCGGCACAACGCCAAGAACACCCTGGTGAAGAACTACCTGTACCTGGCCGAGCAGGGCGGCGCGGAGATTCTGCCGCTCACCACCGTCACCGACGTCCGTCCCCTGGACGGCGGCGGCTACGCGGTCGACACCGTGCGCACCGACGCGAAGCTGAGTCGGCGACGGTCGGCTCGCACGCTGACCGCCGATCAGGTCGTGTTCGCCGCCGCCTCGCTGGGCACCCAGAAGCTGCTGCACCGGATGAAGGACGAGGGCAAGCTGCCTCGGCTGTCGGATCGCCTGGGATACCTGTCGCGGACCAACTCCGAGTCGATCCTCGGCGCGATGGCCCCCGACCTCGAGGTGGACTACACCCGCGGGGTGGCGATCACGTCGAGCTTCCACCCCGACGACGACACCCACATCGAGCCGGTGCGCTACGGCAAGGGCAGCAACTCGATGGCGTTCCTGCAGACGATCCTCACCGACGGCGGCGGCAGCCGGCCACGGTGGCTGACCTGGCTGACCGAAATGGCCAAGCACCCCAAGGACATCCTCGGCCCGTTCGACGTCAAGCACTGGTCGGAGCGGTCGGTGATCGCGCTGGTGATGCAGACCCTGGACAACTCGATCACCACCTACGGCAAGCGCAACCGGTTGACCGGCCGCTGGAAGATGACGTCGCGGCAGGGGCACGGGGAGCCCAATCCGACGTGGATTCCGGTGGCCAACAAGGCAACCCGGATTCTGGCGAAGCTGCTGAACGGAACCCCATATGGCACCATCGGGGAACCCTTCAACATGCCGATGACCGCGCACTTCATCGGCGGCTGCGTGATCGCCGAGACACCCGAGTCCGGGGTCATCGACGCCTACCAACGGATGTTCGGTTACCAGGGTCTGCATGTGATGGACGGGGCGGCGATCAGCGCCAATCTCGGGGTCAACCCGTCGCTCACCATCACCGCGCAGGCGGAGCGGGCGATGGCCTATTGGCCCAACAAGGGCCAGCCCGACCCGCGCCCGACGCTCGGCGAACCCTACCGGCGGATCGCCCCCGTCGCGCCGGAGTCGCCCGCCGTGCCGTCCGCGGCGCCCGGCGCGCTGCGGCTGCCGCTGGAGCCGGTGTGATGGCCGAGCCGGACGATCGGGGACCGGCCGATCTGACCGCTCCGCCGAGCAATACCCCGAAGCTGGCGACGCAGCGTCCGCAGCCGAAGTCGATCGGCGCCCTCGACGCGTTGTTCCTCGTCGGCGAGACGCCGAGCACGATGATGCATGTGGCGGCGCTGCTGCGGTTCACGCCGCCGCCGGATGCGCCGTCGGACTACCTGCGGACGATGATCGACGAGATCCGGCGCGACTCGGTGATCCAGTTTCCGTGGAATCGCAAGCTGCGTCACCCCGCCGCGCTGACGACCCCGCTGCAGCAGTGGGTGCTGGACAAGAACTTCGACCTCGACTACCACTTTCGGCATTCGGCCCTGCCCAGTCCCGGCGGCGAACGTGAACTGGGCACGCTGGTGTCGCGGCTGCACAGCAATCCGCTCGACCTGAGCCGACCGCCGTGGGAGATGCACGTCATCGAAGGGCTCGAGGGCGGCGGCTTCGCGGTGTACAGCAAGATGCATCACGCACTGGTCGACGGGTACACCGGCATGCGTCTGCTACAGCGCACGCTGCCACCGGAGCCGGACGACCTGCATACGCCGATGATGTTCGCGGTACCGCCGCCCAAGCGCCCGGCACTGCCGTCGCAGCATCCGAACCTGATCGCCGACACCTGGGCGAAGATCGCCTCGGTCGGTCGCGGCATCGTCGGCGCCGCGACGACAACCGCGGATGTCGGTGCGGCGGTGGGACATTACGTGCTGCGTGGCGGCGACGCGAAGAACTTGGTCAGCCCGTTGCAGGCACCGCAGACGATCCTCAACCGCCGTATCGGTCGCAATCGCCGATTCGCCACCGCCCAAATGGATCTCACCGAAATCAAGCGGGTGGGGCATGCGTGCGGTGCCACCGTCAACGACGTCTGTCTGGCGGTGCTGGGGGGCGCGCTGCGGCGGTTCCTCAGCGAACTCGGCGACCTGCCGACCAAACCGCTCATCGCCTTCGTCCCGGTCAACGTCCGCCCGGAGAACGACGAGGGCGGCGGCAACGCCGTCGGCGCGGTCCTGGCATCGATGGGCACCGACGTCGCCGACCCCCTGGACCGCGTGCATGCCGTCGCCAAGACCACCGAGGCGGGCAAGGCCCAGCTGCGCGGCATGACGCAGGCCGGGATGATCGCCTACAGCGGAGCGCTGCTGTCACCGGCCACCATCCAGGCCAGCCTCGCCTACACGGGGGTGAATAACCCGATCCCGTTGGCGTTCAACGTGATCGTCAGCAATGTGCCCGGACCGAAGGAAACCCGTTACTTCCGCGGGAGTCGGCTGGAAGGCATGTTCCCGGTGTCCATACCGTTCCACGGCGCGGCACTCAACATCACCTTCATGGGCTACGACGACACCCTCGACTTCGGCTTCGTCGGCGATCGCGACACCATTCCGCACCTCCAGCGCCTGGCCGTGTACGCCGCAGAGGAGATGGACGCCATCGGTGCCGCGGTCGACGCCCGGTCCGACGCCCCGCACGCCGAACGCCCGAAGTCGGTGGCGTCGACGTCGCCGAAACGCCGTCGCAGCGCGAGACAGGCGGCCGCCGCCGAGACTCCGTCGACGACAACGGCACCCGCGCCACGGGCCGCGTCGGCGACAAAGGCTGCGGCGCCAAAGAAGGCGACCGCGAAGAAGGCCGCCGCGAAGAAGACGACGCCAGCGAAGAAGACGGCCGCGAAGAGGAATACGACGGCCGCACAGAAGAAGCCCGCGAAGAAGGCGGCGACTGCCAAGAAAACCGCGACCGCGGAGAAGGCGACGACCGCAAAGAAGTCCGTACCGGCGACAAAGTCCACGGCTGCGAAGAAGTCTGCGGCGCCGAAGAAGTCCGCGCCCGCGACGAAGTCCTCGGCGCCACAGAAGGCCACGCCGTGATCGGCCTGCCGGGGCTCCCGGAGATACTGCGACCTGGTTGGGTCCCCGGATTTGGGCGCGCCGAAAGCCTTTCCGGGCGCACCGTTTTCGTGACCGGCGCGGCACGCGGACTCGGCGCGGAGATCGCCCGGCAGGCCTACGCCGAGGGCGCCAACGTGGCCCTGATTGGCAGGAGTATCGGCCCGCTGCGGGAACTGGCCGACGAACTCGGTCCCCGAGCGGTTCCGTTCGAGGCCGACGTTACCGACTTCGACGCCCTCGACCTCGCCGCCGCGGCCACCGTCGAGCGGTTCGGCGGCATCGACGTAGTGATCGCGAACGCCGGGATCGCACCGCCGTCCGACAGCATCCTCACCATCGACCGGGACGCCTTCGAGCGGACCGTCGAGGTCGACCTGCTCGGTCAGTGGCGGACCATTCGGGCGACCCTGCCGTATCTCGTCCGCAGCCGCGGGTACGTCCTCGTCGTCGCATCGATCTACGCCTTCGTCAACGGCGCGCTCAACGCGTCGTACGCCGCGAGTAAGGCCGGCGTCGAGCAGCTGGTGCGGGCGCTGCGGGTGGAGCTGGCGCCGCACGGCGCCGCGGCCGGGGTGGCCTACCTCGGCTTCGTCGACACCGACCTCGCCGCCGACGTCTTCGCCCAGGAGCAGGTCGCCGAAGCGCGGGCCGCGCTGCCCGACTTCGTGACCCGGCCCATTCCGGTCGAGGCCGCGGCGGCCGCCGTCATCGACGGCGCGCGGCGACGGTCGGCGCGGGTCTGCGCACCCGGCTGGGTGGAGCCGATGCTTTGGATGCGCGGGATTGTGACCTTCGTGATGGACGAGATGCTGATGCGCAACCAGGCGCTCTTGACCGCGATCGTCCGAGCCGAGGAGCGAGCGCTCGGAGCGATACTGCAGCGTCGGTGACCAGGAAACGGTGACTGCGGCCGTGGACGGCGACTCCGCGCACCCGGCGTCAGGAGCCTCGGTATCCTTCCGCACATGATTCACTCCAGCGCGGCAGGCCCGGTGACCACGATCGAGCTCGACCGGGCGGACAAGCGCAACGCCCTCGACGAGGACATGGTGGCCGGCCTGGCCGCCGCCTTCACCGCGGCCGTGGACGCCGAGGCGCGGTGCATCGTGCTGACCGGCCGGGGCACCGTGTTCAGCGCGGGGGCCGACCTATCCGGCCCGGTCTACGACCCGGCCTTCCTGGAGAAGCTGGTCGCGACGCTGCAGCAGATCGAGACGACGCCGATCCCGGTGATCGCCGCGCTCAACGGGGCCGCTCTGGGCGCCGGGCTGCAGCTCGCGATGGCCGCCGACCTCCGGGTGATGGCGCCGGAGGCACTCGCCGGGATCCCGGCCGCGCGGATCGGCGTCGCCGTCGACGAATGGACCATCCGGCGGCTCGTCTCGCTCGTCGGAGCCGGCCAGGCGCGCGGCATGCTCATCGGCTGCGACCCGCTGTCCGCCGACCGGGCGCACACCCTCGGCTTCGCCAACCGCATCGGTGACCTGTCCGACGCGCAACACTGGGCGGCGACCATTGCCGACCTGGCGCCGCTCACCCTGCGGCACTACAAGCTCGTCCTCAACGGTGACGGCGCCCGGGACGCGGCGCCCGCCGACCGCCAGGCCGCGATGATGGCGGCCTGGCAGAGCGCCGACCTGCAGGAGGGCCGTGCGGCGCGCGCCGAGAAACGGCAGCCGCGGTTCACCGGGGCGTGACGGCGCCGGGCTGATGCCCGCCCTCGCGATCAGGGTGTCGCTCGACGGGTCAAGGCCCGCTGCGGCGAGTGCCGCCCCCGGCTAGACGACCTGATTCCACGTACGGCACCGGATCAGCGCACTGAAGCGACGCACGCCGACCCCCCGACCAGTTTTCCTGACCGAAACATGGCGATGAACGCAGCGTTACGCGGCGTCCCTACCTTCTGCACAGGCACTTTCGCCTAATGGGCCAGATGGAGTAGGGGAGGCCATGACCAACGAGGTCGAACAGTTCAGCACCGGGGTCGGCAGCGGAGGATCCGCCGACACCAGCGTCGTCGCCGGGGGTCCGCAGGCCGCCGCCACGCGGGAGACGCTGGAGGACTACACCCTTCGGTTCGCGCCGCGTAGCTACCGCAAGTGGGGTCCCGGCGTCGTGGCCATCTCCGCGCTCGGCGGTATCGCCTATCTCGCCGACTTCGCGATCGGCGCCAACGTCGGTATCGCGAATGGCACCGGAAATGCGTTGCTGGGCATCGGGTTTTTCGCGATCGTCATCTTCGTCACCGGCTATCCGCTTGCCTACTACGCCGCGCGGTACAACATCGACCTCGACTTGATCACGCGCGGAAGCGGATTCGGATATTACGGCTCGGTGCTGACCAACGTCATCTTCGCGTCGTTCACGTTCATCTTCTTCGCCCTCGAAGGCTCGATCATGGCGCAGGGGTTGCTGCTCGGCCTGAAAATCCCGCTCTGGCTTGGCTATCTGCTGTCGTCGGTCCTGATCATCCCGCTCGTCATCTACGGGATGAACACCCTCGCCAAGCTGCAGGTGTGGACCACGCCGCTGTGGCTGGTGATGATGGTGCTGCCGTTCGGCTACCTACTCGTCAAACATCCCGATGCGATTGGTGACTTCTTCGCGTTCGGCGGCGTCGACACCGCGACCGGCGAACCGCTGAACAAGGGCGTCAGCTTCGCCGGGACGATGCTGGCCGCCGGCGTCTGCCTGTCGCTGATCGCGCAGATCGCCGAGCAGATCGACTACCTGCGATTCATGCCGCCGCGCACCCCGGAGAACTCGCGCCGCTGGTGGACCGCGGTCATCACCGCCGGCCCGGGTTGGGTGTTCTTCGGAGCCGTCAAGCAGGTGGTCGGGTTGTTCCTCGCGGTGTATCTGATCGGCATCACGATGGACAACGCGGGCATCGCCAATCAGCCCGTGCACCAGTTCGTGGAGATCTACCAGGACTTCCTGCCGCACTGGCTGGCGCTGACCCTCGCGGTGATCCTGGTGGTGATCAGCCAGGTCAAGATCAACGTCACCAACGCCTATTCCGGCTCGCTCGCGTGGACCAACAGCTTCACCCGAGTCACCAAGACCTACCCGGGCCGACTGGTGTTCCTGGTCTTCAACGTGGTGATCGCCATCGTGCTGATGGAAGCCGACATGTTCAGCTTCCTGAACAATCTGCTGAACTTCTACGCCAACTGCGGCATCGCCTGGATCGTCGCCGTCGCGTCCGACATCGTGATCAACAAGTACCTGCTGAAGATCTCGCCGAAGCGCCCCGAGTTCCGGCGCGGCATGCTCTACAACGTCAATCCGGTCGGCTTCGTGTCGGTGATCGTCGCGGCCGGGGCGTCGATCCTGGTGTACTTCGGCGCCTTCGGTGACGGCATCCAGCCGTACTCGCCGCTGGTGGCGCTCGGACTCGCGCTGGTCCTGCCGCCGGTGATCGCCCTGGCCACCGACGGCCGGTACTACCTGCGTCGCACCGACGACGGCATCGACCTCCCGATGTACGACGACTACGGCAACCCGTCGGATGCGCGGTTGCGGTGCTGCGTCACCGGCATCGATTTCGAGCGGCCGGACATGATCGCCTCGGCCAAGCCCGGCCCGGACGGGGAGAAGCAGTACATCAGCTCGCTGGCGCTGTCCTGCGACTCCACTGGCGAACACGTCCTGCCCGAACAGCCCGAGCAACGCGCACGGCGGGAGCGAGGTCGACGGTAGCCAGGCGCTCCGCGTGCCTCGGGGCCCGCGGACGGCGGTCAGTTGTCGACGAACGACAGGATCTGCTGGACCAGCGTCGTCAACACCTGGTCGATGACGGCGTCGTCCGCGGTGCTCAGGTAGATCAGGGTCACCGAGGTGGCGGCGGCGATCATCACCGGCGCGATGTTCTCCACCGGGGTGCGCCACCGCACCCCGGTGAGTTCGCCGGCGATCCGCAGGCCGGTCGCGGCGACGGCATACAACTGCTCGTACATCGCCTTACCGACCCGGCGCAGCTCCGGGTGATTGTGGGCGTAGATACCCAGCGAGATCGTGGCCTGCATCCGGCCGGGGTCGGATTTCACCATCGAGTAGAAGACATCGAGCTGCTCGGTGAGCATCCGCTGCAGCAGTACCCGGCTGTCGGCCGGTTCGGCGCCGTCGGCCTCGGGACAGTCCCCGTCGGGAACCAGCGTCTCGAGCATCTGATTAAGGTCCTCGGGTACCGCCGTCTGCATCACCGAGGACAGCAGTGCGGTGCGGCTCTCGAACGCGTAATGGAAACTCGCCAAAGGCATTCCGGCATGTGCACAGATGCGGCGCGTGGTCGCACCCTCCACGCCGTGATCGGCGATCACCCGGTACGCGGACTGGACCAGTGCCGCGCGCCGGTCGTCGACGGACATTCGTGACAAACGAGGAATACCCCCACCAGCGGCATGCGACCAGCGCATGGCTTCGACCCTGACTCTGCACAAATTACTTGCGTTGGGAAATGCTAGCAGCGGCGACCGGACACTTGGACGATTGTTGTCAACTCGACGGTCGCGCGTCGCAGCGGCGTCGATGCACCGGGTTAGGGTTGCACTCGTGACCTCGACTTCCGAGATGCCGACGCCGTCACCGCCGGCCAGCGGTGTCCGACGGGTACTCGGCCGAGCCGGTGCCGCGGGCGTGTCCCTCATCGAGACCGCGGTCGGGGGGCTGGCCGCGGCCCACGTTCCCGCCGCCCGCGCGATCGGCGCCGCAGACGAGGACATCGCGCCCTACATATCCCGTTCGGCACACCTCGCCGGCGGCCGGTTCGCCAACCCCGAACCGCCCGGCACCGGCGCCTCCGCGGACTTCGGTGTCGTCGCGGACATGGTGCGCCGTCCGGGAGCCCCGCGGCAGCCGGTGCTGGTGTCCACCCCGACCTTCCCGCGTGAGGCGCGGGCGCTGGCCGCGACCTGGCTCGGGCACGCCTCGGTGCTGGTCGAACTCGACGGCATCCGAATCCTCACCGACCCGGTGTTCAGCAAGCGCTGCTCGCCCAGCCAGTGGGTGGGTCCCGCACGCCTGCATCCCAGTCCGGTCCGCGTCGCCGACCTGCCCACCCTCGACGTCGTGCTGATCAGCCACGACCATTACGACCACCTCGACATGCACACCGTCGTCGAGATCGCCCGCACCCAGCCGGACGCGGTCTTCGTCGTGCCGCTCGGAGTCACCGCCCACCTGGTGGCCTGGGGGATTCCCGCCGACCGCATCCGGCAGGCGGACTGGTGGGAGACCGTCGAGGTACCCGTGCCGGGAGGCGCCCGGGAGGCCGGCCCGTCGACGCTGTCGCTGACCTGCGGCCCCGCCCGGCACTTCTCCGGTCGCGGCCTGTCCCGCAATCCCACCCTGTGGGCGAGCTGGGCGATGGTCGGACCCGAGCATCGTGTGTTCTTCTCCGGCGACACCGGCTACACCGAACGCTTCGCCGAACTCGGTACCCGTCTCGGTCCGTTCGACCTGACCCTGATCGCCGTCGGCGCCTACGACCCCACGTGGGCCGACATTCACGTCAACCCGGAAGAGGCGGTCGCCATCCACCGCATGCTGTCCGGTGCCGCGGGCACCGACGCGGTGATGATCCCAATCCATTGGGGCACATTTAATCTCGCGCGACACCCGTGGGCCGACCCGATCATTCGGCTGTTGCCGGCCGCGGCCCGGAACGCGACGACCGCGCTCGTGCCGCAACCCGGCGGCACCATCGACATCGTCGCGCGCACCGGCAGCGGACTCTCGGTGCCCGACTGGTGGGAGCGTTCCGCGTGAGCTCGGTGAGCGTCGGGGACGCGCCCGACGCCGACGCCGGCGAGGGCGCCGCCGGGCTGACCGCCGCCCAGGTCGCCGACCGTGTTGCGCGCGGCGAGGTCAACAGCCAACCGGACCGCTCCGGCCGGTCGGTCGCCGACATCGTCCGAGCCAACGTCTTCACCCGGATCAACGCCATCCTCGGCGTGCTGTTCGCGATCGTCGTGTTCACCGGATCGCTGATCAACGGCCTGTTCGGGCTGCTGATCATCGCCAATAGCTCGATCGGCATCATTCAGGAGGTTCGCGCCAAACGGACCTTGGACAAGCTCGCGATCGTCGGCCAGACGCGGCCGAAGGTGCGCCGCGACGGTGCCGTCGCCGAGCTGCCACCCGACCAGGTGGTGCTCGACGACATCATCGAGATCGGCGCGGGCGACCAGATCGTGGTCGACGGCGAGGTCGTCGAATCGTATGCGCTGGACGTCGACGAATCGCTGCTCACCGGTGAGGCCGACGCGGTCGACAAGGCGCCCGGAGCCCCGATCCTGTCCGGCAGTTTCGTCGTCGCCGGTGCCGGCGCCTACCGCGCCACCAAGGTCGGTGCCGACGCGTACGCCGCTCAGCTCGCCGCGGAGGCGTCGAAGTTCACCCTGGTCTCCTCGGAGCTGCGGTCCGGCATCGACAGCATCCTCAAGGTGATCACCTGGCTGCTCATCCCGGCCGGTCTGCTGACGATCGTCAACCAGCTCGTGATCAGCGAGAACGGGCTCAGGGCATCGCTGCTCGGCATGGTCGCGGCGCTGGTGCCGATGGTCCCCGAAGGTCTGGTCCTGATGACGTCGATCGCCTTCGCGGTCGGCGTGGTCCGGCTCGGCCGGCGGCAGTGCCTGGTCAACGAGCTGCCCGCCATCGAGGGTCTGGCCCGGGTCAACGTGGTGTGTGCCGACAAGACCGGCACGCTCACCGAGAACGGCATGCGGGTGTCGGAGGTCCGCCCCGTCGGCGAATCGGCGGACGCGTCCGGCGAGGCATCACCCGACACGGCGGAGATCGGGCGCGCCCTCGCCGCGCTCGCCGCACACGACCGCAGTCCCAATGCCAGCATGCAGGCGCTGGCCGAGGCCTACCCGGACCCACCGGCGTGGTCGACGTCGGCGATCGAACCGTTCACCTCCGCAAAGAAGTGGAGCGGCATGTCGTTCACCGACGATGCGACCGGCGCGGACGTCGGGAACTGGTTGGTCGGTGCGCCCGACGTGCTGCTCGACCCGGCTAGCGACACCGCCAGGGCGGCAAACGATCTCGGCGCCACCGGGCTGCGAATTCTGCTGCTGGCGGTCACCGATGTCCCGGTGGACACGCCTCCGGCGGGCGGCGCGGCGGCCCCGGGCCGGGTGCGCGCCGTCGCGCTGATCGTGCTGGAACAACGCATCCGGCCCGATGCCCGGTCGACACTGGAGTACTTCGCTTCCCAGCGGGTCGAGGTCAAGGTCATTTCCGGCGACAACGCTCGTTCGGTCGGTGCGGTCGCCGCATCCCTGGGACTCGGCTCGCCGGACGACTCGGTCGACGCCCGCACCCTGCCCACCGATCCCGCCGCTCTCGCGGACGTCGTCGAGCGCGGCGTCACCTTCGGGCGGGTGCGCCCCGACCAGAAACGCGCGATGGTGTCTGCGCTGCAGTCGCGCGGCGACACGGTCGCGATGACCGGCGACGGCGTCAACGACGTCCTCGCGCTGAAGGACGCCGACATCGGTGTCGCGATGGGATCCGGAAGTTCGGCCGCCCGCTCGGTCGCCCAGATCGTGTTGCTGGACAACAAGTTCGCCACCCTGCCGTACGTCGTCGGCGAGGGCCGGCGCGTCATCGGCAACATCGAGCGGGTCTCCAATCTCTTCCTGACCAAGACGGTCTACGCGGTGTTGCTGGCGCTCTTCGTCGGGATCGCGGGCGTCCTCGGCAAGCTGCTGGGATTCGGCGGCCTCAGCTATCCCTTCCAGCCGATCCACGTCACCATTTCCGCCTGGTTCACCATCGGTATCCCGGCGTTCATCCTGTCGCTGGCGCCGAACAACGAACGTGCCCGGCCCGGATTCGTGCGGCGGGTGCTGGCGCAGGCGGTGCCGAATGGCATCGTCGTCGGGCTGGCCGCATTCGCCACCTACCTCATCGTGAATCCGGGCGGGCAGGGCCTCAGCCTCGGTGGTGACGCGGTGGAATTGCCGGCACCGCAAACCCAGGCGGCGACCGCAACGCTGATGACCCTCATCGCCGTCGCGGTGTACGTGCTGGCGGTGGTAGCCCGGCCGTACACGTGGTGGAAGGTCCTGCTGCTGGCCGTGTCGGCCGGCGCCTACGTGCTGATCTTCGCGTGGCCGTTCACCCAGCACATGTTCAAGCTGGACTCGAGCAACTGGCAGATGAACTCGGTCGCGTTCGTGTCGGCGGCCTGCGGTATCGCCGCGGTCGAGATCCTGTCCCGGGTAGTGCCGAGGATCGTCGCGGCGCGTGAACCGGCGGACCGATAGACTGGCCCGGTTACCCGGACCGCTACTACCGAGGAGTGACATATGGATCTCAAGGGACTCGTGGACAAGGCGAAGGCCGCGCTGCGGAGCAATCCGAGCCTGATCGACAAGGGCGGCGACGCGATCGACAAGGCCACCGGCGGTAAGTACGCCGACAAGGTGAACAAGGCGCAGGATGCGGCCCGCAAGGCCGTCGGCTCCGACCAGCAGAATCGCGGCGGCAACATCCCGGGGCAGCCGGGTGGCCAGCAGCCGGGGCCCGGTCAGCCCGGCCCAGGTCAGCCGGGTCCGGGTCAGCCGGGTCCGGGGCAGCAGCCCGGTCCCGCCCGGTAGTACCCACGCACTAATCCTCACCGGCCCGACGGTGTCGCCGATATGCCGACACCGTCGGGTCGTCTGCGATCCAGAAGCGCCACGCGACGTCGGCGTTGCGCCGCACCCCGACCCGCGGCCCGGCCAGAATGCGGGACTCGGCGACGGCTGTCGCCGCGGCCACCAGATGTACCGGCTCCCCGTCGGTCAGGTCGGTTCCCAGGTCGGCCGACGTGATGCCCAGTGCCTTGGTCAGATTGCCCGGCCCACGCGCGAGCGCGTCGTCGCCGACCTTGTCGCCGCGCCGCTGCCGCGCGAGGCCGATCCCGTCCGTGATCTCACCCGCCCGCAGCAGGACCGCGGACGCCGTGCCGTCGGCGCCGGTGACGATATTCGCGCAGTGATGACCGTGAATGCGGTAGACGTACAGGCGTCCGGGCGGGCCGTACATGATCTCCGACCGCGGGGTGCGGGTGAACGCGTGCGACGCCGGATCGGCAGGTCCCGCATACGCTTCGACCTCGGTGATCCGGAGGGTGACGCCGTGCCCGACGAGGTGCGCGCCCAGCAGTGACCGCGCGACGTCGCTCACGCTAGGCTCTGCGACCATGGCCAAGACGAGTGACTCCATCGAGATTGAACTGTCTCCGGAAGATACCTGGGCTGCGGTATCCGATCTGTCCCGGTTCCCGGAGTGGCTGGTGCTCCATGACGATTGGCGCAGCGACGTGCCCGCGCCGGACGAACTCGGCGAAGGCACCGAGGTGTCCTCGATCGTCACGGCGAAGGGTACCCGGGTGCGCTTCAACTGGGTGGTCGACGTCTACGAGCCCAGCACCCGGGTGCGGCTCAGCGGTCAGGGCAAGGGCGGCGTCAAGGTCAAACTCGACCTGACGGTCGCACCGTCCGGCAGCGGTTCGGTGGTCACCTTCACCATCGACCTCGGCGGGGTGGCGATGTTCGGACCGGCGGGCAAGGCGGCGGCGAAGGTCGTGTCGGGCGACCTGCAGAAGTCGCTGGCGAATTTCCGCGACGTGTTCTGCTGACGTGCGGCGGTGATCGGCTGGCGCCGTGCGTCAGGCGATCGCGTGAAGCACGCGTAGCGCGTGGGTCACGGTCGGTGACACCGGGGTCGCGGCGTCGTCGGCGAGGCGGGCGACGGCCAGCTCGACCGTGGCGTTCGGTGCCCGCAGCGGCCGGTATGTGACTCCCGAAAGCTGGAGCGCCGCAGTCGGTTCCGGCACGACGGCAACGCCCAGTCCGGCGGCGACCAGGGTCACCAGAGTGGACGTCTCGGCGACCTCGTGGCGGATGTTCGGGACGAAACCCGCTGCCGCACAGAGGCGTACCAGCGTCGCGTTCATCACCGACCGGCCGTGTCCGGCGTGCGCGACGAAATCGGCGTCGCGCAGGTCGGCGACGGTGAGCTGGCGCCGCTCGGCGAGTGGGTGCTCGTCGGGCAGGGCGACGATCAGCCGGTCGTCGCGGACACGCTCGATGACCAGGTCCGGGTCGGTCCGGTCGGTGGCCAGCGCCGGTGGCCGGAGCAACGCGAGGTCGATCTGGCCGGCCACGAGCGCCGTCATCTGATCGGGGGCGAGCATCTCACCGCGCACGCTGACCTCTAGGTCGGGCAGCTCGTCGCGGAGCGTCCGCACCAGCCGGGGGAGGAGCGAATAGGTCGCCGACCCGACACAGCCGATCGCGAGGCTGCCCTCCCGGCCGTCGGCGACGCGGCGGGCCTGACTTCCCGCGGCGTCGACCGCGTCCAGGATCTCCACCACGCGTGCCAGATATGCCTCGCCGGCGGGGGTCAGTTCGACGCGTCGCGTCGACCGGATCAGCAGCGTGACACCCAGTTCGGCCTCGAGCTGTCGGATCTGCTGGGAGAGCGGCGGCTGCGCGATGTGTAGTCGCTCCGCGGCCCGACCGAAGTGCAATTCCTCGGCGACGGCCCGGAAGTACCGCAGGTGACGCAGCTCCATGATTGATACTCTAGGCGTCCTGGTCGCTCCAGAATGGATACTTCTCAATATGAGCTGGTCCACTTAGGCTGAGCAGCATGACCGACGCGACCAGGCTGAGCGCACCGCACACCGGTGCTGCGGTGGATGTTGCCGCGACCGTGACCGGACGTGCCGACGGGCCGGTCGTGGTGCTCTCGAATTCGCTGGGTTCGGACCATCGCATGTGGGACGCCCAGGTCGCGGCGTTCGAGGAGCGGTTTCGGGTGGTGCGCTACGACATGCGCGGACACGGCGCCTCGCCGGTGCCCGCGGGTCCGTACACGATCGACGATCTCGCCGCCGACGTCGTCGCACTCCTCGACCGGCTCGGCGTCGACCGCGCGCACCTCGTCGGCCTGTCCCTCGGGGGGATGGTGTCGCTGCGGGTGGCCGCTCGTTATCCGGAACGAGTGGCACGGCTGGCAGTGCTGTGCACGGCGGCATATCTGCCGCCCGCGGGCGGCTGGACCGATCGGGCCGCGACCGTTCGGCGCGAGGGGAGCGGAGCCGTCGCCGACGCGGTGGTCGAACGCTGGTTCACCACGGACTACCGTGCGGCGCACAGTGATTCACTCGACCACTATCGGGACATGATCGCGGCCACCCCGGCGGAGGGGTACGCCGCCTGCTGCGAGGTCATCGCCGCGATGGACCAGCGCGCCGACCTGGGTGCGATCACCGCGCCGACGCTCGCCATCGCCGGCGCCGACGACCCGGCGACACCGCCACCGATGCTCGCGGAGATCGCCGACGGCGTCGCCGACGGGCGACTGCTGGTGGTGCCGCACTCGGCGCATCTGGCGAATGCCGAACAGCCCGAAGCCATTACGCCCGCCCTCATCGAACACCTGGAGCAGTCATGAGCACCGACACCGTTGCCGACACCGACGCTGTCGCCCTGGACAAGGTGGCCGCGTCCGCCGCGGCGGCGGTCGCCGACATCCCGGACGGAGTGAGCCTCGCGGTCGGCGGGTTCGGTCTCGCCGGCATTCCGTGGTTCCTGATCGAGGCGCTGCTGGAGCAGGGGGCCGGCGAGCTGACCATCGTGTCCAACAACTGCGGCGTCGACGGCGCCGGGCTGGGGTTGTTGCTCGAGGCGCGGCGGATCAGCCGGGTGATCGCCTCCTATATCGGGGAGAACAAGGAGTTCGGCCGCCAGTTCCTGGCCGGCGAGGTGACCGTCGAGCTCACCCCGCAGGGCACCCTGGCGGAACGGCTGCGGGCCGGCGGCAGCGGCATCGGCGCGTTCTACACGCCGACCGGTGTCGGCACCCTCGTCTCCGAGGGAGGGCTGCCGTGGCGCTACCACCCGGACGGCACGGTCGCGGTCGCGTCGCCACCGAAGGAGGTGCGGAGCTTCGGCGGCACGGAGATGGTGCTCGAGGAGGCCATCGTCACCGACTATGCGCTGATTCGCGCCGCCGTGGTCGATCGCGCAGGCAACTGCTGCTTCCACGCCGCGGCCCGCAATTTCAACCCGCCGGCGGCCATGGCCGGCCGCATCACCATCGTCGAGGCCGAGCGGGTTGTCGAGGTCGGCGAGCTCGGGCCCGATCAGATTCACCTGCCGGGCATCTTCGTCGACCGGATCGTCGAGCTCAGCCCGGACCAGGCTGCGCGCAAGGAGATCGAGCAGCGCACCATCCGGGAACGCCCGTAACTTTTGCCGAGCTGACCCGCCGAGTCGAGGAGTACACCATGAGTTGGACCCGCACCGAGATGGCCGCGCGGGCCGCGCGCGAACTGCGGCCCGGCGACTACGTGAACCTGGGGATCGGATTGCCGACGCTGATTCCGGATCATCTGCCCGACGCCTCCAGCGTGATGTTGCATGCGGAGAACGGGATTCTCGGTGTGGGGCCGTTCCCGTACGACGACGAGGTCGATCCGGACCTGATCAATGCCGGTAAGCAGACCGTGTCGGTGGTGCCGGGTGCCTCCTTCTTCGACTCCGCCACGAGCTTCGCGATGATCCGCGGCGGGCACGTCGATGTCGCCGTGCTCGGCGGTATGCAGGTCTCCGCGGCGGGCGACCTGGCGAACTGGATGGTGCCGGGCGCGATGGTCAAGGGCATCGGCGGTGCCATGGATCTGGTGAATGGTGCCGGGCAAGTCATCGTGCTGATGGAGCACGTGAACCGCACGGGTGACCCGAAACTGGTGGCTGAGTGCAGTCTCCCGCTGACCGGTCGTGCGGTGGTCGGCCGCGTCATCACCGACCTCGGTGTCTTCGACGTCGCCGGTGAGGGATTCGACGTCGTCGAACTCGCACCCGATGTGAGCCTCGACGAAGTACGCACGACAACCGGTGCGCCGGTGGTCGATCGCCGGACCTCGATGGCTGGGGTTTAGTGCGGCGGGTCGTTGGCGCGGCGGGTCCTGGGTGTGGGTGGCTTCGCGGCGGCGTTGGTTGCGGGCGTGATCGGCGCGGCGCCCGGCGTTTCTCGACAACTACACGGATTCCTCGCAACTACACGGAAAGCATTCTGTGTAGTTGCGAGTTTTCTGTGTAGTTGCGATCGGCGGTACCGCGCCTCGCTGTAGTTGTGATCGGTGGTACCGCGCCCTGGTATCCGCGCCACGTCCACGTGTCCGCGCCTGTCGCGACGGGCGCGACGACGTGCAGGTGGCGCGGACGATGTCGGGGTGGTGGTTTCGATACGCGACTCGCTACGCTCGCCGCTACTCAACCACCGGAACCATGGCTCGCTGCGCTTGCCGCTGCTCAACCGTCGGGAACTGCGGCTCGCTGCCCGCCGGTACTCAACCGCCGGGAACCGCGACCCGCTACGCTCGTCGGTACTCAACCGCCGGGAACCGCGACCCGCTACGCTCGCCGGTACTCAACCGCCGGGAACCGCGATTCGCTGTCCCCGGCGCTGATCGGCCAGGCCGATCTCGACAACTACACGGTTTTCTCGCAACTACACGGAAAGCATTCTGTGTAGTTGCGAGTTTTCCGTGTAGTTGCGGCGCCGACCGTCCCGTCGCCCCCGGCCGCCGACGCCTGCCACACGATCGCACCCCACCCGACTGCGCCGCACCCGACCGTGCCCCACCCGAACGCACACAACCGCCGCCCGCATCCATTCACTGCCGCAGCGCCGCGAGTTCGGTCCGGGACCGGACGCCGAGTTTCGCGTAGATCCGAGTGAGGTGATACTGCACCGTCTTCGGCGAGATGAATAACTCTGCCGCGACGTCCCGATTCGACATCCCCTGAGCAACCAGCGCCGTCACCGCTTGCTCTTGGGGCGTGAGGTCGACATCGGCACGCGCGCCGCGGACCGGGTGCAACCCGCTCGCGTTCAGCTCACGATCGCACCGCGCGACATAGGCGTCGGCGCCCAGTGACTGGTAGATCTCCCGTGCGGTGCCGATCACGGAGTCGGCCGCACGACGCTTACCCGCGCGACGCAACGTTTGGCCGTAGGCGAAGTTGACGCGGGCGAGGTCGTAGCGTAGTGGCAGGGGTTCCAGCAGCTCCAGCGCCTCCTCGAATACCCTTCGGGCGCCATGGATGTCGCCGATCGCCCCGAGGTACCGACCGCGCGCGTACCGGAGCCGCGCGCCGGCCGACACATGGCCGTGTTCGGCGGCGCGCGCCTCGTGGGGTCGCAACAGCGTGTCGGCCTCGTCCAGCCGACCCTCCAGCACGAGGGCGTTGGCGTACACGTCCACCCACGGCCACCATCCCGGCTCATTCAGTGCCGGCGTGGTGTCGGCGAGCAGTCGTAGCGGTTCCAGCGCCCGGCACACCCGTGCGTAATCGGCCTGCGCCTCCGCGATCTGCGCTCGCGCCAATAATGTTGGCACCCGCATGATCTCGTAGTCACCCGATGTGGCGACCGCAGCGGCGAGGTCGGCATCGGCGGCCGGCCAGTCGCCGCGCAGCGCGTGTATCTGCGACGTCGTCCATCGGGAGAGCGGGACGGTCAGTTCGATCCCACTCGACCTGGCGAGTGCTGCGTCATGTGACGCGGTCGCCATCGCGCGCTCCCAATCACCGGTGGCGAACTGCACTCTGGCCAGCCAGGCCAACGCCCACAACGTGATCCGTTGCGAACCACCGAGCTGGGCCATCGACACCGCTGTTTCCAGGCTGCTACGCGCCGAGTAGACGTCGTCTATACCGAACTGGAGCCACCCCCGGCCCATCGTAATGCGTTGGGCCTGAGCCCCATACCGAACCTCGTCGACGAGTCGGTCGTAGGACTCGATCGCCTCGCCGACACGCCCCGACCATGCCAGTCCGAGTCCACGGATCGCGGCTGCTTCCACTCCTGCGGGCGACGACCTTCCCGCCAGGTCCACCGCGCGGTCGGCCCACGCGACGAGGTCGTCCCCGTCCAAACGCACCAGCGAGTGCAGGACGTATCGTTGGGCGATGATCGCGGCGACGTCCGGCTCGCGCTCGTAACCCACAATGCCCCAGGCACGTTCGAGGCGTAGCCCGGCCTCCACGGACCGACCCCGCAGGATCGCCAGATACGCGAGCGTCGCATTGCGCAGCGGCGTCTCCCGCAGACTCTCCACCGCGGGAACCAGCGCGCCGGCGCCGACGCAGTCTCCGGCCGCCAGCAGTGCATCGACCGACTCGGTGATGCGACGCTCCCGCAGCAACGGATCGTCGGTGAGCCGACCGGCCTGCCGAAAGAGTTCGGCAGCCTCGGCCCAGGATCCGTCGGCGCCACGTTGATGGGCCACCGCATCGAGATCGTCGGCGAGCGCCGCATCGGGTGCCGGAGTCGCCGCGACCAGATGGCGAAGTCGCCGAACCGGATCGGTGACGAGTTCGGCTGCGCGACGGTGCATATCGCCGACAGACCGGACACCCATCGTGCCCAGTACCGCGGCTCGGATCATCGGGTTGGCCGGCTGTGGGTCGGCGTCGGCGGGCGTCAGCGCACCCGGCGCAGCGACCAGACCGGAGCGCAACGCTTCGTCGACGGCCGTCAGGGGATTGGTCACCAGCTCATCGGCGTCCGGTCGGGAGCGTCCGAGTTCGAGTGCGGTACCGAGGCTCTCGGGGTCGTCGAGAATGGCGATGGCCTCGATCAGCGCTTGTGTCGGCGGTGTGCACGCGCCGAGCCGCGTCGTAACGTCACCGACGACCGCTGCTGGCGCCGGGAGGTCGATGTCATTGTGCGCCCAGATCCCTGCGGGCAGTTCGTCGAGAAGCGCGATGACATGCCGCGGATTCCCGGTCGTGTGCCGGGCCAGACGCTGAGCCATCGCGGGGTGCATCACCACATCGCGTTGCGCGGCCAGGGCGGCCACCGCGGCGTCCGACAGTCCGGCGAGCCGGAGCGTGTCCGGGAGGAGTGCCGCGACGTCGGGTGTCTGGTCGGTGACCGTGGCGACGATCGTTACCGGCGCAGACGGGAGTGCGGCAAGCGCGGATCGCAACGCGCTCAACGTCTCCGGTGCGAGACGGTCCGCGTCGTCCACGGTGACAAGCATCGGTCTATCGTCGCCGTCGGGTGCCAGCAGTGCCGACAAGTGCGATGTCGCGGATGCGGCCACCACCCGTACTCCGGCCTCGGAAGCGATATCGGCGAGTCTGCGCAGCAGCGTGCTCTTACCGATTCCCGGCTCGCCGACCACTTCGATCACCGTCGGGCGCTCGGCGGTACGCGCACGGTCGAGGAGCTCGCTCAGCTCGTCGTCCCGGCCGACGCACGTCGCCGCGGTGATCATCGATCAATGATAGGCGGCTGACCGGGCCTCCTGTGGCGAAGTGCAGGTGTGGACACTTACCCCAGGTCCCCGCCGGCCACCGGTAACACGGTCCCGGTGATGTACCCGGCTTCGTCGGAGGCGAGGAAGCAGATCGCGGCGGCCTGTTCGTCCAGGGTGCCGTAGCGCTTCATCAGGGACGAGTCCACGGTCTGGGTGATGTGCGCGTCGAACCAGTCGCGTTCGGTGTCGTTCGCCGGTTCGGGTGTGCCCCGGGAGATACGGCGCGGGGGCGCCTCGGTACCGCCGGGTGCCGTCGCCGCCACCCGGATGCCTGCGTCCGCGTACTCCATCGCCAGCGACGCGGTGATCGCATTGATCCCGCCCTTCGCCGCCGAATACGGCACCCGGTGAATGCCGCGCGTCGCCGCCGACGAGACGTTGACGATCACGCCCTCGCCACGGGACACCATCGACGGCAACACCGCCCGGCATGCGTACAGCGTGGTCATCAGCGACCGGTCGATCTCGGCGCCGATCTCGGTGTCGCTGAACTCGGTGAACGGCTTGAAGTTGATCGCACCGCCGACATTGTTGATCAGCACGTCGATCCGGCCGAACTCCTCGATCGCACGACGCGCGACATGCGTTGCACCGTCGTAGGACTCGAGGTCGGCGATCACCGGGACCGCGCGCCCACCGTCGGTCGACAGTTCCGACGCCAACTCGCCCACCAGCTCCGACCGGTCGGCCAGCACGACCTGACCGCCCTCGGCGGCGATCCGCCGCGCGGCGTGCTCTCCGATGCCCTGTGCCGCTCCGGTGATGACGACGACCTTGCCGGCGAACCTGCCGGGGGTGACGAATGCCGGCCTACGCGACGCCATCTCGTCGGCCATCGCGCGACGCATGGTCTGCTTGGACCGCTCCGCATGCGCGGAGATCAACGCCCGCGCCGCATCCCGGTCACCCGCCTCGAACGCGGCGACGATGTCGACGTGGTCCTGGGCGCACAGCGGGTGGCACCACGTCGCATTCCGCAGCACCTCACTCATCCGCCCCTTGACGCCCAACGCCTGATACGCCTCCAGCAGGTGGTCGTTGCCGGTCAGGGTGAACAGGTAATCGTGGAAGTCGGCATTGGTCTCGGTGTACTGCGCGGCATCGGTGAAGCTGTCACCGTCGACGAAGGGCAGAGTGGTCTCCGCCAAGAGCCGGTAGCCGGCGAGCTGGGTGCCGGTCATCCGTCCGAAAGTCAGCTCGAGCGCGCCGAGTTCCAGCGCCGCCCGCGCCTCGAAGAGCGCGTCGGACTCGTGGATAGCGGGGTGTTCTTCACCGATCTGGTATCCCTGCGATCCCACCGTGGTCGGCTCGGGTGCGGGGAGCGGTGCCGG
This sequence comes from Gordonia sinesedis, assembly GCA_039527305.1. GTDB lineage: Bacteria > Actinomycetota > Actinomycetes > Mycobacteriales > Mycobacteriaceae > Gordonia > Gordonia sinesedis. The sequence continues at coordinate 322,641 of BAAAJU010000006.1, forward strand.
TTCGGGGGTCGATACCGGTTGTGCGGTCACGGTTCCGGTGTGCTCGGCAATCGCGGAGACGTCCACCCCCAACCGGTCGGCGAACAGTTCTTGCCCGGCGATCGACCGAGCGAGCCCATGGGGTTCCAGCGCACCGGTATCGGGGTCGAGCGCCGAGGGGGCGCCGTCGACCGGCCAGACTCGCTGCCCGGCGATCCGTGCGATAACGTCGTCGCCCTCGATCGCTGTGGCGACGGAGGTGCGTGCGCCGGAGTCCGCTGCTGGCCGGATATCGCGGCCGGGCAGTACCTCCCGGCCGGCGATACCGCGCGCGTCTCCGGTTTCGGCGATGGCGACATCGGCGTCAGCACCCGAAATGATGGTGGCCGAACCGGTTTCGACCGTCGGCTCGGCGGTGTCGTCCTCGATGGTTGCTGCCGCGGCAGGCACGGCCAACGCAAACTTCTCGTAGTAGAAGCCGACCGGCGTCACACCGGCGTCACCGACGTGCTTGCGGACGGCCTCCACCATGGGTGGTGGCCCGCACAGGTAGATCGCGACGTCGCCGTCGTAGAGGTTCGACGGCTCGATCAGGCTCATCACGTAGCCCTTGTTCGCGGCCGTGCTCGCCGGGTCGGACACGCAGTAGTCCCAGGTGAACCCCGACAGTTGACCGGCGAAGTACTCGATCTGGTCCAGTGCAACGAGATCGGTGTCGGTGGAGACGCCGTAGATGAGGTGCACCTTGCGGCGGCTGCCCGCCTCGTGCATGGTGCGCAGCATCGACAGGATCGGGGCCAGCCCGGTTCCGCCGGCCAGCAGCAACACCGGTCGGGTTGCCTCGCGGAGGAAGAATGAGCCGTGCGGTCCGGCGAAGGTGATCTCGTCGCCGACTGCGGCGCGTTCGGTGAGGTATGTCGACATCGCACCGCCGGGCGCGAGTTTCATCAGGAAGATCAGCCGTTCCTCGTGTGGTCCGTTGGCGAACGAGTACGACCGGGTGACCGGTGTACCGGTGCCGTCGTCGGTGCCGGGGACCGAGATGTTCACGTACTGGCCGGGGAGGAAGGCCAGGTTGCCGCGGTTACCGATCTCGATGCCGAGCCGGACCGTGCTCTCCGACAGTCGCTCCAATTCCACGATGGTGCCGGTGAATTCACCGGCCTGTGTCTTGGCGACATCCGAGGTGGACGCGATCTGCAGTACCAGGTCGGAGCGGGGCTTCATGCAGCACGGCAGTGCGTAGCCCTCGGCCGCCTCGTCCTCGGAGAGGGCGTCGTCGATGTAGGTGCCACCATCGTAGTCGCCCGATTCACACAGCGATTTGCATGTGCCGCATGCGCCGTCGCGGCAGTCGAGCGGAATGTTGATGCGTTGCCGATAGGACGCGTCGGCGACGGTCTGGTCCTCCCGGCAGGTAATGAAGCGGGTCACGCCGTCCTCGAACGACAACGCGATCTGGTGCGTGTGCGCTTCGGCCGGGTTGCTGGACGACGAATCGTCCTGCGCCGGAGCGTGGTCGGTGGTGACAGTCATCGGAGTAGTCCTAGAAGTGGTAGACGTCCACCACATGGTGGATGTAGTCGTTCTTCAGCACCACGGTCTTCCGCCGGATCAGCGGCTGCGGTCCGGAAAAGTCGATGGTGTAGAAGGAGGTGCCGTAGTACGGATCGATGGTGTGGTAGCGGAAATACATGGTGTGCCAGTTGAACCGGACATCCACCAGGTCGCCGCGACGCTCGATCACCTCGACATTGGCGATGTTGTGGCTGGTGCGCGGTTCGGGGATCGACGTGGCCGACGATCGCTCGGTGCGGATCCGGAACACGCGGTCTTCCAGGCCACCCTTGTTCGGGTAGTAGATGAGTGAGATGTCCCGCTGCGGGTTCTCGACCAACCGGTCATCGTCGTCCCACGCCGGCATCCAGTACTCGACGTCGTCGGCGTAGCAGTCCAGCCACTTCTCGAACTCGCGGTCGTCGAGATAGCGCGCCTCCCGGTAGAGGAACTGTTCGATCATGTTCTGTGTGATGAGTGCCGAGCCGCTCGACCCGGGTGCGTTCGAGTCGGCTTCGGCAGCAACGGGATTGGGGGAGGTGTCGGTGGTGGTCATCGGGCTGCCTCCTCGGCGTCCGCGGTGTCGGCGGTCTCGTCGGCGGCCACCGCGGCTCGCATGGTCTCCAGCCAGTAGCCGTGCTGAATGGGGTACAGTCCTTCGTCCTCGTTCTTCACGCCGGACGACACGATCGAGGTCATGCCGAGGGATTCGGCAACCGGGTCCGGCCCGGTCAACCAGTGCTGCGCGCCGCGGCTCATGTCGTTCCACGGGGCCGCGGTGGCGCGGAAGGTCAACTGGCAGGAGCGAAACTCCTCCAGGTCGTCCGGTGTCGCCATCCCCGATGCGTTGAAGAAGTCCTCGTACTGCCGGATGCGATGTGCTCGTGCCTCGTCGCTCTCGCCTTTGGGCGCGATGCAGTAGATGGTGACCTCGGTCTTGTCCGGCGCGATCGGCCGGAAGTGCCGGATCTGGGTCGAGAACTGGTCCATCAGATAGACATTCGGGTAGACGCACAGGTTGCGGGAGCCCTTGACCATGAAGTCGCCCTTGGCGTCGCCGAACTGTTCCTTGAGGCTGTCCAGCTTGTCCCAGAGCGGTCGGTCTTGCGGGTTGGCCGCCCACGTCCACAGGCACAGGTGGCCGTGCGGGAAGGACCAGTAACCTCCGCCGGACTTACCCCAACCGCCGGCGTCGAGCGCCTTGGTGTCGTTGGCCGACTCGCCGGTGTTCCGCCGTGACGTGGTCGCCGCGTAGTTCCAGTGCGTCGCCGTCACGTGGTAACCGTCAGCGCCGTTCTCCGCCTGCACCTTCCAGTTGCCGTCGTAGGTGTAGGTCGACGACCCCCGGAGTACCTCCAGGCCCTCGGGCGACTGGTCGACCAGCATGTCGATGACGGTCCGTGCGTCGCCGAGATGTTCGTCGAGTGGCAGGACGTCCGGGTTGAGACTGCCGAACAGGAAGCCACGGTAGCTCTCGAACCGTGCGACCTTGGTGAGGTTATGCGAGCCGTTGACGTTGAACGTCTCCGGGTAGCCGGCGTCGTCGGGGTCCTTGACCTTGAGCAGGGTGCCGTCGTTGCGGAACGTCCAGCCGTGGAAGGGGCACGTCAGAGTCATCCGATTGTCGGTCTTGCGGCGGCAGATCATCGCGCCGCGATGGGCGCATGCATTGATCAGGCAGTGCAGCTCACCGCTCTTGTCCCGAGTGATGACGACCGGCTGACGACCGATATAGGTGGTGAAGTAGTCACCCGGATTCGCGACCTGGCTCTCGTGCGCCAGGTAGATCCAATTGCCCTCGAAGATGTGGCGCATCTCCAGCTCGAAGACTTCCTCGTCGGTGAAGATGCGGCGATTCGCGCGGTAGACGCCGGCTTCCCGGTCGTCGATCACGGCGTCGGCCAGGACGGACTGGACGTGCATGGTTCCTCCTGTGGGTGGGCTACCCGTTCGACGATGTCAGGACGTGGTCGCCGTCACACCAGGAGTATTGCTAGTCCTGACCTGGGACTGCATCGAGAATTCATCACGATCAATCGGTCGAAACTGCGTCCTTGTTTGGTCATTATCGGCGGCATACCGTGGAGGAATCGTGGTGCCGATCACATCGGCCCAGATCCCGCCCGGCCCTCCGGCCGCGGCATACACACCACGACGAGACGGACGTATCGACATGGAACTTCGGCATCTGCGGTACTTCGCGGCAGTCGCCGACACCTGCCACTTCGGTCAGGCGGCGGCACGGTTGCACGTGGCTCAGCCGGCCCTCTCGTACGCCATTCGTCAGCTCGAGAGCGAGCTGGACGTCACCCTGTTCACCCGGACGACCCGGCAGGTGAATCTCACGCCGGCCGGCCTGTACCTCAAGGGAGAGGCCGAGCGCATCCTCGCCGACATCGACGTCGCCGTCGCCGAGGTGCAACGCATCGCGACCGGTCGCAGCGGTATGGTCCGGCTCGGCCTGACCGGCATCGCCGCGTTCTCGCACCTCCCGCGGATCGCCCGGGTCCTCAAGCGTGAGCTGCCCGACGTCGAGCTCCGCATCTCGTCGGACATGCTGACCCCCGATCAGTGCGACGCACTGAGGGCCGGCGACCTCGACGTGGGGGTGTTGCGGCCGCCGGTCATCGGCGACGGGATCGACGCCCGCACCATCGACGTCGAACCGCTGGTGCTCGTCGTCGCCGCCGATCATCGGCTCGCGGTCGAACCGGTGATCTCGTTGACCGACCTGCGCTCGGAACCATTCGTGATGTACGGCGCCCGCGACTCGGCCGTCAACGAGGCCGCCATACGCAGTTGCCGGGACGCCGGATTCGTGCCGCAGCGCGCCTACGAGGCGACGGGCACCCCGGTGCTGCTCGCCTTGGTCGCCGCCGGGCTCGGCGTCGCGCTGCTGCCCGCGTCGGTGCGGTCGTTGCCGTTGGGCGGGTTGGTGATTCGCGACCTGACCGACACCGCGGGGATCGACGTCGCCGTCGCGTGGCGCGAGGGCGACGACAACCCCGTGGTCACCGCGGTGATCGACGCAATCACCGCCGCATACTCCGGCGGTGGCCGTGCCGACCCGCCGTCTGGTGGTGCCACCGGCGCCATCGCCGCAGCCGATCGCATCGGAGAGTCATCATGAAAATCACTGCCGTCGAGGCCATTCCGTTCGCCATCCCGTACACCAAGCCGCTTCGGTTCGCGTCCGGCGAGGTGCGCACCGCCGAGCATGTGCTGGTGCGGGTGCACACCGACGACGGGGTGGTCGGCGTCGCCGAGGCGCCTCCGCGCCCCTTCACCTACGGCGAGACCCAGCGCGGCATCGTCGCGGTCATCGAGACCGTCTTCGCGCCACAGGTCGTCGGCCTGACGCTCACCGACCGCGAGATCGTCGCGCAGCGGCTCAACCGCACCATCGGCAATCCGACCGCGAAAGCCGCTCTGGACATGGCGATCTGGGATGCGCTGGGTATCTCCTTGCAGATCCCGGTCACCGATCTACTCGGTGGCTACACCGACCGGCTGCGCGTCAGCCACATGCTGGGTTTCGACGAACCGGCGACGATGGTCGCCGAGGCGGAGCGCATCCGCGACACCTACGGGATCACGACCTTCAAGGTCAAAGTCGGCCGCCGGCCGGTTGGTCTGGACACCGCCGTCGTGCGCGCCCTGCGGGACCGGTTCGGTGACGCCGTCGAGCTGTACGTGGACGGCAATCGCGGCTGGTCGTCGTCGGAGTCGCTGCGAGCGATGCGCGAGATGGCCGATCTGGGACTGCTTTTCGCCGAGGAGCTCTGCCCGGCCGACGACGTGCAGGGACGGCGCTGGCTGGTGGAACGCCTCGACGTGCCCTTCATCGCCGACGAATCGGTGCCCACCCCGGCCGACGTCACCCGCGAGGTGCTCGGCGGATCGGCGACCGCCGTCAGCATCAAGACGGCGCGCACCGGGTTCACCGCGTCCCGCCGCGTCCACCATCTCGCCGAGGGGCTCGGACTCGAGGTCGTCATCGGTAACCAGATCGACGGTCAGATCGGCACCGCCTGCTCGCTGGCGTTCGGCGCGGCCTTCGATCTCACCTCCCGCTACGCCGCTGAGCTATCCAACTTTCTCGACATGACCGACGATCTGCTCACCGAGCCGCTGCAGATCCGCGACGGTTTTCTGCACCGCTCGACGCGTGCCGGGCTCGGTATCGAGATCGATCCCGAACGGCTCGCCCGCTACCGCACCGACCGGTAGTCGGTGCAGCCCAACACAAGACCTCCCTCGCAGCAGCCATGCGAGGACCGATAGAGAATCCGAGGAGAATCACGATGACCACCACCGAGCATCCCGAATCCGCCACCGCCGCCGCGTCCGGGGCGTCGGCGACCGAGCGCTTCCACGCCGACAAGTCGCCCTTCGAGGCGGTCCGCGATACCCCGCCGGAGCGGGTCAACACCCTGGCCCGGGAGGTGCTCGCGGCCGTGCACGACACGATCCGCAGGCACAAGGTGACCTACGACGAGTACAACGCGCTCAAGGCGTGGCTGATTCAGGTCGGCGCCGACGGTGAATGGCCGCTGTTCCTCGACGTGTGGGTCGAGCATGTCGTCGAAGAGGTTGCCACCGAGCACCGCAAGGGCAACAAGGGAACGATCGAGGGCCCGTACTACGTGCCCAACGCCCCCGACCTCGGTGCCGCCGGCACTCTGCCGATGCGTGAGGGCGAGGCGGGCGATCCGCTGGTGTGGGAGGCGCAGATCACCTCCACCGACGGAACTCCGTTGCAGGGCAAGGTGGAACTGTGGCACGCCGATGCCGACGGCTTCTACGCACAATTCGCACCCGGCATCCCGGAATGGAATCTGCGCGGCAGCTTCTCGACCGGACCCGACGGCAAGTTCCAGATCACCACGATCCGCCCGGCTCCGTACATGATCCCGACCGACGGGTCGTGCGGCAAGCTGATCGCCGCGGCCGGCTGGCATCCGTGGCGGCCGGCACACCTGCACGTGAAGGTGTCGGCGCCCGGACACGAACTGCTCACCGCGCAACTGTATTTCCCGGGTGATGCGCACAATGCCGACGACGTCGCCGACGCGGTCAAGCCGGAGCTGATCCTGGATCCGAAGCCAGACGGCAAGGGCGGCTACACGATCGACTATGGGTTCGTGCTCGACCCGGTCCAGGACTGAGCCGCATGCTGTTCCACGTTCGGATGGACGTCGCTCTTCCGCACGATCTCGACCCGGATACCCGGGCCGAGATCGTCGCGCGGGAGAAGGCGTACTCACAGGACCTGCAACGCTCGGGCAAGTGGCCGCATATTTGGCGCGTGGTCGGGGAGTATTCGAACTACTCCATCTTCGACGTTGAGTCGAACGACGAGCTCCACGCCATCCTGTCCGGTCTACCGTTGTTCTCCTACATGGATATTCACGTCACCCCGCTCGCCACGCATCCGTCGGATGTCAACGCGTGAGCGGTCCGGGTCGGCAGAGTCACCGACGTGCCATGGCTCGCAGAAAGAATCCGAGATTGGCGGGCCGCTCGGCGAGTCGGCGAACGAGGTAGCCGTACCACTCGGTGCCGTACGGGATGTACACGCGCACCGCGGCGCCGGTGGCGGCGAGCCGGCACTGCTCGACCGACCGGATCCCGTACAGCATGTGATGCTCCCAGCTCCGGGGGCTCGGTCGAGTTTCGCGGCCATCACCGCCGTCGCGTCGATGATGGTCGGGTGGTGACTGGCGACCAAGGGATATCCGTTGCACGCCATCAAGATTCGTAGACACCGCAGATAGGCCTCGTCGACCCGGGTGCGGTCCTGGTATGCCACGGCCGGCGGCTCTGCGTAGGCGCCCTTGCACAGTCTGATTCGTGCGCCCGACCGGGCGAACTCCGCACAGTCCTTCTCGGTTCGCCGCAGGTACGCCTGCAGCACGCAGCACGGTGCCGAGGTCGGCGAATGTGGTGCGGAGCGTTCGCGCCGCCGCGAGACGTTGGTCGATCGTGGCGTGATCTTCGCTGGTATCCGTTCACTGTGCGTCGAAAAGCGTTCACTGTGCGTCGGATTTCATCCACTGTGCGTCGAAAACCGTTCACTGTGCGTCGGATTGCGTTCACTGTGCATCAGTGTTCATCGACTGGGGACCGCGGCCGCTTGTTCCCGGCGACGGGGCCGGACGGGTAAACGCGGACCGTACAGGTAAACGCGGACGCTATAGAGTCCGCGTTTGCTTGCAGGGTCCGCCTTTGCTTCCGAGGCCGTTCACTGTGCGTCAGATTTCATCCACCGGGCGCCGCGAATCATTCACTGTGCAGTCTCGTGTGACTTCTGTTCACTGAAGTGGCTCGTGATGAAACATGCTGCGCCACGGTGAAATTCGCTGCAGAAATCTCTTGACTCGAACGTGTGTGCGAGTACAGTGGAGGTATGAAACTTCCCGACCTCGTCGACCCGCTCACCGAGCACCGTGTCTCCGGTGACGCGTCGGGTCGGGACGTGTTCGCGGCGACGCGCACCTTGCTGGTGTTGCGGAATCTGGTCGATCATCAGCTGTCGGTGCATGTGGCGGCGCTGGATCGGCTCGGTGTCGCCACCCAGCATGGCCGCTCGTTGCGGGAGTTGCTGATCGTGATGGGCTGCGCACCGGTGGTGGCGCAACGACTGCTGCGGATCGCCGGCTCGCTCGACGATTCTTCTGTGTCGGCGGGGCATGCGGCGGATGGGGCGATGTCGGCCGAGCATCACGACTCTGTGGTGCGGGGGATGGCGCACATTGATGGGCGGGCGGTGGAACCGATCGATGACGAGGCGCGTCGAAAGTGTCTGACCAGCCTTGTCGCCCAAGTGCTGTCCGGTGCGTCGCCGGCCGAGGTACAGCAGCATGCCCGCACCCTGGGCAACGACCTCGCCGACGCTAGTGATGGGTCGGTGTTGCCGGCGGCCGAAGACCGACGGTGGAATGCGGTCACCGTCGCCCAGGATGAGCACGGGCGAGTGCGGGTGCGGGCGGATCTGGATGTGGTGACCGGGGAGAAACTGTCCGCCGCCCTCGACGACCTGTCCGCGCCACGTCCCGAGCCGGATGGTGGCCGTCATGCGCGGTCGGTGGAGCAACGTCGCGCCGATGCGCTCGAGCAGGTGCTGGATGTCGCCGCCCGCGGCGGCGGCCTCGACGGCACCGGGACAGCGACGGCACCCACAACGCAGGTGGCACTCACCATCCCAGCCGACACCCCGAGTTTGGCGCACCTGGAGTTCACCGGCTCGGTCACCCAAGAAACAGCGCGCCTGTTGTCGTGTGATGCGACGGTGACGGTGATGATCGTCGACGGCGAAGAAGTGCCGATGGGCGTCGGCCGACAGCACCGGCTGTTCACCCCAGCGATGCGCAAGGCCCTGCACCTACGCGATCGGGGCTGCATCAAATGCGGAGCACCCGCCTCCTGGACACACGCCCACCACATGACGCACTGGGCCGACGGGGGTGAAACGTGCCTGGACAACGGGTGTTTGCTGTGCCCGGGCTGCCACGACGACATTCACCACCACGGCTGGGAGGTGTTCCTCGGCCACGACCGACACCCCTGGCTGCTCCCACCCGAAACGGTGGACCCACGACGCCGACCGATCCCCGCCTACCACCGACGACACCCGACCCTCGACGACCTACCCGCCGCCGCCTAAACCGACACCACCAGAACCGAACTCGCCAGCGCCGAAATCGCCAGAGTCCCAGACGCCAGAGCCGAAATCGCCAGCGGCAGCCGCTAACGCCGAACTCGCCGGAGTCCGAGACTGCCAGAGCCGAACTCGCCAGAGCCGATCTACCCAGTACTGAACTAGCCGTAACGCCAGCAACATTCGAGACTTCCCACGCACCCGACGACACCCGTCGGGACCGCATCCGTACCTTGACAACTCCACAGAGACAGTTCCACAGGAACTCCCCGCGACCGCCGGCTGGTCGCGCTCCGTCGGACTACCTGGCGGCGGAGCGCGACCGGATGCGGCCCAGGACGATCAGCGCGACCAGAGTGGTGGCCAACAGAATCGTGGTGCACGCTGCCGCGGAAAACACCTGGCCGCGATCGGAGAGTCCGAAGATGGTGACCGGCAGCGTTTTCCAGGTCGCCGGATAGACCATGACGGTCGCACCGAGTTCGCCCATCGACAGCGCGACGGCGAGTCCCGCTGCGGCACCGAGGGCGGGTAGCAGCATGGGCAGCGTCACGCGGGTCAATACCCGAAAACCGCTCGCGCCCAGCGATTCGGCGGCCTGCTCGTACGCGGGATCGAGACGTTCCAAGGCTGCCGAGACGGCGCTGAACGCAAACGCGAGGACCAGCACGGTGTGCGCGACGATAACGATCCATTTGGTGCCGCCGAGCAGCAGCGGGCGCGAGTTGAACGCGATGAGTAGGCCAAGGCCGATCGCGACCGACGGAACGGCGATCGGCAGGTGGAACACTGCGTCGACCACCCGGTGTACCGGCCGGGCCGACGCTCGTGAGGCCAATGCCGCCCAGGTGCCCAACACCAAGGCGATCCCGCCGGCGATGAACGCCGTCTGCAGGCTCACCGACAAGGATGCGAGGTTCTCGCCGGACAATGCGTCGTCGACATGAGACAGGCCCAGCCGAGAGGGCAGCGGACCGGTCCACGACCCGGCGAAGCCGGCGATGACCACGGTGGCGATCGGCGCAACGTACACCACCAGCACCACGACGGCGAACACGGTCAACATGGCGAGCCGAATCGTCCTCGTCCACAACAACATCGTTCCAGGTCCTTCCGGTCTTGGGTCTCGGGTCTCTGGGGTATCGGTCTCGTGGAGGGGCGGGTTCAGCGTGCTCCACGTGCGCCGACGAGCCGGGCGAACACCAGTCGGTAGACGCCGTACAACGCCAACGACAACGCGACCTGGACGGTCGCGATGACCGCGGCGCCGGCGAGGTCGAAGGTGACGATTCCGCGCGTGTAGATCAACACCGGCAGCGTGGTGACTTCCTTGGCGCCGGTAAACAGGACGATGCCGAACTCGTTGAGCGTCAAGAGCAGAACCAGGCTGCCACCCGCCATCAGCGCTGGCCACGCCTCGGGCATCACCACCGTCCGCAACACCCGAAGCGGTGACGCGCCGAGGCTGGCGGCGACGTCGAGTTGATCGCGCGGCAACACCGCGAACGCGGCGAGCAGGGGGCGGACGACGAACGGGGTGAAGAAGGTGATCTCGGCGGCGATGACACCCCACGGAGTCGCCAGAAAGTTCAGCGGCCGGGCGCCGGTGAAGTCGGCGATCAACGCGTTGACCGCGCCCGCGGTCCCGTACAAGAAAGTGAAGGCAAGCGTGATCAGGAACGAGGGTAGCGCCAGCACGGTATCGATCATCCGAGCCACGACCTGGGCACCCGGAAACGGGACGAACGCCAGCACCACCGCGAGGAAGGTACCCAGGACCAGGCACCCGAGGGTCGACACCCCCGCGATCTGCGCGGTAGTGAGCAGCGCCTTCAGAAACAACTCGCTGGACAGGACTGCGCCCCACGTGCTTTCACCGGTACCGTCCAGCGATCCGGTGAGCACCCGGACCATCGGGTACACCGCGATCAGCACGACGATGACGAGCGGCGGGATGGCCCACAGAGTCGCGGCCGGCACCCGTCGCAATCGTCGATCCGGCGGCGGCGCTTCCTGCTCGGACGCGGGCGGTGTCAGGGCGGTGGTCATCGCGTGCTCGCCGGTGACTCGACCAGCACGCCGACGGGGTCCGGGAACCGGAGCCCGACGATCGAGTTCACCGGATGGTCGGCGCGGCCGGGCACGTCCGCCTCGATCAGCCGGTCCGGCATCTGATCCACGGCCAGGGTGAGCCGGGTCGACGGCCCACGCCACACCGATCCAGCCACCCGCGCGCGCACCGTTCCCGGCACGTGCGCCGGCGTGACTTCGAGGGTGTGCGGGCGGATGCATACCTGGACCACGGAGCCGGGCGCCCAGCGGATCACCGGCTCCGGTGCGACCGCCGACAGCATCCGGTTACCGACCTCGACCAGCGCGGTGCCCGACGACACCCGACCCACGGTGCACGGCAACAGGTTCGCGCCGCCAAGAAACTGCGCCGTGAAGCTCGTCGGCGGCCGCATCCACAGCTCCTCGGCGGTGCCGAGATCGACCAGTCGGGCGTCCGACATCACGCCGACCCGGTCGGCAAGGGCGAGCGCCTCGGTCTGGTCGTGGGTGACGTACAGCATGGTGGTGTCCGGCAACGCATCCCGCAATCGCTGCAGCTCCGTGACCATCGACTGGCGCAGCGCGGCATCCAATGCGGCAAGCGGTTCGTCGAGCAGCAACACCTCGGGCCGGATGGCCAGCGCCCGAGCGATCGCCACCCGCTGCTGCTGGCCGCCGGACAGTTCGCGCGGCAGGCGGTGCGCGTAGTCGGACATGCCGACCATCGCCAGTGCCTCGTTCAGCCGATCGGCGATGTCGGCCTTGCGCATCCGCCGGGCGCGCAGTCCGAACGCCACGTTGTCGCGGACCCGCATATGCGGGAACAGGGCGTACGACTGCACCACCACACCGATACCGCGGCGAGCGGGTGGCAGGTCGGTGATATCGCTGCCGGACAATCGAACCCGTCCCCGACTGGGCCGCACGAAGCCGGCGAGAGCCTTCAACGCGGTGCTCTTGCCCGACCCGCTCGGCCCGAGCAGGGCAATCGTTTCGCCGCGCTGCACCCGCAGCGTGAAATCGACCAGTGCGTCCGTGGCCCGCCGGCCGCGTCCGTAGGAGACCGAAACCCGGTCGAAGGCGATGGACGGTTGCTGGTCGGCGGCACGGTGACCCGCACCGCGGGCGGTCGCCGCGGCCTCGGCCACCGGGGTGGATTTCGCGACGTGCATCCGATCGGCGCTCATGGTCAGCTCCCGGTGGCCTTCTGATAGGCCGCGAGGTCGGCGTCGAGCGAACCGAGTACGGCATTCCAGTCCGGTCGCCAGACGGTGACGCCCTCGATCGTCTTCGCCGGACTGGGCTCGGACGTGGGAGCCGGGACATCGGTACGCACCGACACGCCGAGGGCGCCGGGGCCGACGGTGCTCTGCACCTCCCGGGACAGCAGGAAGGTCAGGAGCTTCTTCGCGTCGTCGGCATGCGGTGCGCCCTTGGTGATTCCGGCAAAGTAGGGCAACGCGACGGTGGTGCGGGTGCCGTCCGCGGTGGCGGGGAAGAACAGCCGGAACGTCGACCCGTCGTCCCGGATCGACGCCAGGTTCATCTGCACGTCGCCGTTGGCGACCTGCAGCTCACCGTTGGACACCTTGGGTTGCAGCTTGCCCGTCGAGCTCGATGGGCCGACATTGTTCGCCTGAAGCTTGGCCAAGTAGTCCAGGCCACCCTGCTTGCCCATCAGGTGCTGGGTGAGCAGCAGCACCGCGGTCCCGTCACCGGCCTGGCCGGGCGTCGAGTACTGGATCTTGCCCTTGAAGCGAGGCGCGAGCAGGTCATCCCAGGTCGCCGGTGCCGGCTGCGCGCCCGGGTTGACGATGAAGGAGAGGTAGTTGTCGATGATCCCGACATAGGTGCCGTTGGGAGACACATTGCCGGCGTTGATATTCGATGTGTCGACGCCGCTAGCGGTGAGCAGTCCCTCGGCGTCGGCGCGCTGGATGAACGGGGGCAGCGTGACCAGCAGGTCGGCCTGCGGGTTCGACTGCTCCTTCTGCACCCGGGAGACCACCTCGCCCGATCCTGCCTCGACCACATTGACCGCGACTCCGGTGTCTTGGGTGAACTTGTCGAACGTGGTCTTGTACCAACTGGCGAGGCCGTCGGCGCTGTACACGGTCAGCGTCGAGGCGTCGGACGATGCGCCGGTACCACCGCATGCCGCGGTCACCAGCACCGACGCGGCGATCGCCGCCAGCGCGGTCACGCGCACCGGTCGGCGGTTCGAGCGACGAAGGGAGCGGGGAAAAGACATCGGGCGCATGGTGGTTCCTTCCGGGAATGGTCGCGCGAGGTCGTGGATTAGGTCGGTGTCGGGCTTGAGTGGTCGGTGGGATCGAGCGGTCGGTGGGTCAGCGGAGCGGAGGTCGTCGGGTCGGTGGACGGAGGGTGGGCACGGCAGGGAGGTCGGCACAGTGGACAGGTCTGATGGGCACGGTCGGGAGGTCGGCACGGTGGGCAGGTCCGGTGGGCACGGTAAGGGGGTCGGCACGGTGGGCAGGTCCGGTGGGCACGGTAAGGAGGTCGGCACGGTGAATGGAGGGTGGGCGTGGTCGGCAGGGTCGGAGGTAGAGGGGGTAGGCAGGCGACGGTCGAGGCGAGCTACAGACCCATCAGGTCGGCGGTCTGCTCGCCAAGCGCGGGACCCAGCGTCATGCCTCGCCCGCCGGGGCCGGTGATGACCCAGATACCGGGCGCGACCTCACGCCGGAAGGCGAGTTCGCCGGGTTCGAGGCATTGCGAGTACACCCCCGCCCACCGTCGCTCGATCGGCGGCAGCCGGCGCCCGAGGAGGTTCTCGACGACCTCGGCGAGGTGCCGGTACGGATCCTCGGTGACGTCGAAACCGAATGCGGGGGTAGGTGTTCCGTCGGCATCTCGGTCGTAGGCGTGGGTGTCGCCGATGGTCAGGCCACCGTGCAGGCGCTGCACGCAGAGCAATTGCATGTGATGCTCGGCGGCCGTCCGGGTCTGCGGCTGGACGTCGTTGAGGATGTCCAGTGCGGGGGAGGCGAATGCGGGGTAGTAGCGAAAGCTGTCGCCGTCGGCGATCGCTGTGGTCAACATGTCGTCGAGTGGCGCCGTCTGCATCATCTGCAGCCGGACCCGGCGGACCGGCGGCTCCGCACCGATGAGCTCGCGAGTCAGGCCGCCATGCGCGGCGCCCGGGCAGTGGATCGCGGCGTCGGCATGCCGGCGGATGCCGTGGTCGTCGGTCACGACCACGCCGCCACTGCCTCCCGCGGTGTCGACCGACCGAACCTCGGTACGCGGCACGAACTCGTACCGTCCGGTTGCGGCCAGGTGCTGACGCATTGCCGGCAGTGCCACCCGGGACTCGACGGCGCCGTCCCGCGCGCAGTGCAGACCCGCGAGGTAGGCGCCGCGCAACACCGGATTAACCGCGACGACCTCGTCGGGTTCCATCAGTGTGAAGCCCCGTTCGCCCGAATCGGTCTGTGCCAGTGCACTTTCGGCAACCGCCAGCTCGGCGGCGGTGCGGATCAGGGTGATCGATCCGCACGGCCGAAAGCCGATGCCGGGTACCTCGGTGCCGATCTTCTCCCACAGGTCACGCGACGTTTGCGCGGCCGCGAGTTCGTTCGCCGACCGCCCGGACACCCACACCAGGCCGAAGTTGCGGACCGTGGCGCCGCGGGCCTGTTCCTCGCGCTCGATGTGGACGACCCCGTGTCCGCGCTGCACCGCGGCCCATGCATGCGCGGTGCCGAGGATGCCCCCGCCGATGACGATCACCTTCATGCATCCCAGTGTTCCGATTTGGTCTAGACCAAACAATGATGCCCCGGCGAACACTCGGTGAACGATTGGTCTAGACCGGAATTGCTACGATGTGCGTCATGTCCCCCGCACCGATGTCACCGCACTCCCGTGTTCCCGCACCGGTGTCCGCGGGTGCGTCGCATCGCCTGGTCGGGCTCGAGCCGCCGAAGTACTACCAGGTTCGGACGGAAATCGAGGAGATCCTGCGCGGTCTCGACGAGGGCGACACCGTACCGCCCGAGCGAGCGCTGTCCGAGCGGTTCGCCGTCTCCCGGGAGACGGTCCGCCAGGCACTGCACGACCTCCTGCTCGAAGGTCGGATCACCCGGCGGGGACGTGGCACCGTCGTCGCGGCTCCCAAACTGGTGCAACCACTTTCGCTGCAGTCGTATACCGAGGGCGCCAAGAAGCAAGGGCGCGAGCCCGGCCGTCTGCTGGTGCGCTTCGACGAGGTGCCCGCCGATGACACGCTGTCGGCCGGACTCGACGTGGTGCCCGGGGCGCCGGTACTGCACCTGGAGCGGGTGCTCCTCGCCGACGGGGACGCCCTCGGACTCGAGACCACGTTCCTGCCCGTCGACCGGTTCGGCGCCCTGGCCGACACCTTCGACCCGGAGACGTCGCTGTATGCCGCGCTCCGGGCCCAGGGGGTGTCGTTCGCGGTGGCCGAGGAACGTATTGAAACTGTGCTGGCCTCCCCCCGGGAGGCGGCACTGCTGGAGACGACGACCGCGATGCCGATGATCCTGCTGCACCGGCGCTCGCTGGACACCGACGGCCGCCCGATCGAAATGGTGCGGTCGCTGTACCGCGGCGACCGGGTCGCCTTCCAAGCCGTGTTGCGCGACTGATCCACGACCGATCCGCGACCGGTCACCGGCGCGCTCGGTCCCCGCGGCCGGCTGGCCGGCCGTGAGGGTGGCGATCAGCAGCGCGACCCGGCCGGCCGGGGTGTGCTGACCCGTCCGCCGAACCCGTTCACTGTGCGCCCGAACCTGTTCACTGTGCGGCCGAACTCGTTCACTGTGCGCCCGAACCTGTTCACTGTGCGCCCGGCGTCCGGCCCAGCGCGTCCGCGACGAGGTGCATCGCGATCGTGGTGGCCCGGTCCCGGACTGCTGCTCGGCCGCCGGGCAGATGCCGCGTCCACGTGCGGGTCGGCTCGCCGGCGACCGCGACGCCGAAGCACACCGTCCCCACCGGCTTGAGTGGCGTGCCGCCCCCCGGCCCGGCGATGCCGGTCGTGGACACCGCAATGTCGGCGCCGAAACGGGCCGCCGCGCCGTCGGCCATCGCGGCCGCAACGGCCTCGCTGACGGCGCCGTGCTCGTCGATGAGGTGGGCGGGGACGTCGAGCAGGTCGGTCTTGGCGTCGTTCGAGTACGACACCACGCCGCCCATCACGTACTCCGACGATCCGGCGCGGTCGGTGAGCCGAGCGGCGATCAGCCCACCGGTGCACGACTCGGCGGTGGCGATGCGCCGACCGGCCAGGGCCGCGGCGACCTGATCGTCGATCGTCGACCCGTCGGTCGAAAAGATCTGATCCGCATGATGATCCACGAGAACCCTGGCCAGTTCGCTGTATGCCGGACCGGCGTCGGTGGGGAAGCGAGTGACGATCTCGACCTCGCCGCGCCGCAGGCAGGTGGTGATCTCCAGTGCATCGAAGCCGGCGACGGTGGACTCGGCGTCCCGCAATGTCGCGGCCAGGTCGGCTTCCAGTAGCCCGAACGCCCGGATGGTCTCCTGGCGGGAGTCGCTGCGGCCGGCCAGGGCGGCGGCGACCGCGGGCATCTCGACGGCCGCCGGCCACATGCCCTGGAGTTCCGCCGGTGGTCCCGGCAGGATCAGGATCGCCGGCATCGACGGCGTCGCGACGGCTTCGGATGTCGCCGGGACCGCGACTCCCGGGGCGGTACCCACCGGTGGAATGGCCTGCGCCTTCGGGAACCATCGCCTGCTTACGGATACCGGCCACGGTGGCCGCGGGCAGCGGATCGGGGCCGGGGCGGTCCATCAGTGTCCGGACGCGCTCGGTGATCCGGGCCTCGACGGCGCTGTCGAGGGAGAGAGGACGGTCGCAGAACCGGGCGACCGTGGGCACGGTGAGATCGTCGGCGGTCGGACCGAGGCCGCCGGTGGTGACGATCAGGTCGACCTGCTGATCGGCGAGGAAGCCCAACTGGGCGGCCAGGTCGTCCGGTCGGTCGCCGCAGATGGTGATGTGCGCGACGTCGACACCGAGGTTCAGGAGTTGCTCGGCAACCCACGGTCCGTTCCGGTCGGCGATCCGACCCGTCAGCACCTCGGTTCCGGTCACGACAATGCCCGCGCGTGCACTCACCCGCTCAAGGGTAGCGGTCACCGACCGTCGTGCCCGGGTCGTCGGCGGCGCGTGCTCGACCCGGCGCGCCCCCGCCCAGGGCTCCCGCGAACGCCGGCGCCACACCCGCTACGGTGTCGCTAGGACAGTGCACTCCGTCAGGGGTGTACCCGGACAAGGGAGTTCGAGATGGGCAGTGTCAGTCACCGGGCGGTCATCGACGCTCCGCGCGATCGCGTCTTCGACTACGTGAACGACTACCGAAACGTTCCCGAGTACATGGACGGAATTCGGACCTTTACGCCGACGACCGACGTCGACGAGGGGCTGGGCGCGATCTTCGATGCCGAGCTCAATCTGGGACCCAAGACCTTGAAATCGACGGTCGAGGTCACCGAATGGGTGCGCGACGAGGTCATCGTGCTCGACTCGATCGCCGGTTTCCGCGCGGATACGCGGTGGCGCTTCACCGACGCCGACGGTGGGACCGAGATGCACGTGGAGTTCTCCTACACGCTGCCCGGCGGATTGGCGGGCAAGGCACTCGCCGCGCTGATCGAGCCGTTCGCCAACCAGGCGGTCAAGCGCACCGAGGCCAATCTCATTGCGGGCGTGGTCGACACACCGAAGGGCTGACTCGCGCCGGGATTGCGTGCGGGTCGGCATTGCCGAGAATCGGCACGTCTCGGTCACCGATGCCTAGGTCACCGATGCGATGGCACGGTCGGCGCCGGCCGGGCTGAGGTAGTCGACCACCGGCAGCAGCGCGCGCAATGCGGCCGGCGCCACATCCGCGGGTTCGTGAGTCACCGCGCGGACGATCCACCGGCCGGCCTCGGCCGCGCTCAACGCATGGACGTCCGCGTACTCCGCTGTGGGCGCGATCATCTCGGTTCGTACCAGCGGAAAGTAGACGTTGGTTGCCCGGATGCCCGGCGCCGGCCGCTCGGCGTTGAGGCTGCGTCCGAAAATCGCCAGCGCACTCTTCGACGCCGCATAGGCGGAGAAGCGCGGAAAGGTGTTGGCGAGCAACCCCCACGTGCATACGTTCACGACCTGGCCGTGGCCCCGCCGCACCATCCCGGGCAGTAGGCCGAGTGTGAGTTGTACCGCGGCAAAGTAATTCAGCTGCATCGTGCGCTGGTAGTCGTGCAGCCGGTCGGTCGATTCGATGATCGGCCTGCGGATGGAATGACCGGCGTTGTTGACCAGCACGTCGATCGGTGTGTCCGCCAACCCTGCGATCAGATCGTCGATCGACGACTCGTCGGCGAGGTCGCAGACTCGATACTCGCCGCCGGTCTCGTCGGTCAGTGCTTGCAATTGCGCCTCGCGCCGGGCCACTCCGATGATGTGTGCGCCGCGTGCGGCGAGTTGCACCGCCGCCTCGCGGCCGATACCGGCAGACGCACCGGTGACGACAATCGTCAGCCCCTCGACGTCTCGGCCGGAGCCGGTCAGCGCTCGCTCGACGGGACCCGGCAGTAGGCTGCGGCGCTGCACGACGTCGAGGAATCGGCTGGTCAGATCGGTCACGGCGCGACCCTTTCTGGTGAGATCGGACGCGGTCACGCCGTGTGCAGTTCGCGACCGGACCGAATCCAGCCGGTGATGCCACCGTCGACGATGGTCACGTCCAGATCGGCCGCTGCGAGCCGGGCGGCCGCGGTTGGTGAGGCCAGACAGTACGGCCCCTGACAGTATGCGACGATCCGCCGGTCCCGCGGCAGCTCGGCAAGCATGTCGCGGATACGGTTCTGCGGCACCGACATCGCTCCCGGGATGTGCCCACGCCGGTAGTCCTCCGGATCTCGGACGTCGATGACGAGCACCGCGTCGTCGGCGAGCAGTTCGGCAAGGTCGTCGGCGGTGACCGGATGCAGATCACGGTGATCGCCGAAGTAGCTGTCGATCTCGGCACGCACCGACGCCACGTTCTCGCGGGCGAATCCGCTGAACGCACCGAGCAACGCCGACACGGCGGGATTGGCGATCCGATAGTGAATGTGGACACCATCGCGCCGGGTGGTGACGAGCTGGGCGGCGCGCAAGATCTGCAACTGCGACGACGTATTCTTGACGCCGAATCCCGCTGTGTCGGCGAGTTGTTCGACGGTGTACTCGTGCTCCTCGAGGAGATCGAGGAGGCGCAGTCGCACCGGGCTGGCCAGCGCCTTGCCGACCCGGGCGAGCTCTGCATAGATCGCGGCCTCGGGGTACTCCATCGGGGCGTCATTCATGGGTTCGCCCCACATCCGTCGCCGGGCGTGCACTATCGGACACCGCGCCCGGGGGCGCCGGCGGCTGGGCAGGGCGCCGTAGCGAGGCGACCGCCACGCCGACTCCGACGGCGGCCAGTGCGGCGAAACCGAACGACAGGTAGCGCGCGGAGGCGACGACGGACCCGTCGTGCACCGCGGCACCGACGCTGACGAGCAGTCCCGCCAGGGCCGACCCGAGGGTGTTGGCGACCATCTGGACCGTGTTCACGCCGGCCGAGGCGCGGGCGGCCTCCGCATCGTCTGTCGTGATCGTCATCGCCGCGGTCGCGAAATGCGGGAATGCCATACCGATTCCGGTGCCGGCGACGACCAGTACCGCGAACCACCCGGCGATCGCCGCGGGCGTCGACGAGCCCTGGAGGAGGCCGTAACCGGCAAGTCCTGTGGCCAGGAAAGCGGGGCCGGCGACCCGCACGACCGCCGAGCGGCGACCGTGTGCCCAGGTGGTACTCGACAGCTGGGCGATCGACCATCCCCAGGAGATGGCCGCCCCCAACAGCCCCGCGATCAGCGGTGCCATGCCGGCGATCTCCTGACCGAAGAGCGGGATGAACGTCTCGGACGTCGAGCCGATCGCCAGGATCGCGATGGCCAGATAGATCCACTTCAGTGGGCTGCCCGAGGTGTACACCAGGTGGGGGAGGAGCCTGATCGTCCGTGACCGGTCCACGGCGACAAAGAGAATGAGAATGCCGGCCGCGGTGGCGACGAGGATGCCCATCGGCACGATGCCGTCGACGATGCTCGCGATCGACACGGTGACGGTCGCCGCGAGCACGAGGGCCAGCGACGGCAGCGGCAGCGGGTCGGGGCGTGTGTCGGCACCGGCCCGGCCGGCGGGGAGGGCGCGCGCCGCCAGGATGGCGATGACCGCCGTGGCGGCGACGAGTACCCAGAAGGCGCCGCGCCAGAAGCCGATCTGACCGAAGAAGCCGCCGAGCACCGGACCGATGAGATTGCCGACGCCCCACATCGCCGACGTTAAACCGACACCACGCACCCACAGGCGTTCGGGGAGCGCGATGCGGATGACGGTGAAGGCGAGGCCGGTGAGCAGACCGCCACCCAGCCCTTGAACGGCCCTGCCCACCAACATGATCGGCATGGTCGGGGCGAGCGCGCACACCAGTGACCCGAGTCCGAAGGTGCCGAACGCGACCAGATACGCGGTGCGCGCGCCCCACTGCGCCAGAGCCCTGGTGACCAGCATGGACGCCAGGACCGCGGTGATCAGGAACACCGTCATCACCCAGGCGTAGAGCCGTTGGCCGCCGATGTCGGCGACCGCGCTCGGCAACGATGCTGCGGTGAGATACGTGTTGACCGCGAAAACCGTGATGCCACCGGCGAAGACGGTGACCGCACTCCGGTGCTCGGCGGACAGCAGTTCGGCCCAGGTGCCACCCGATCGGGTCGTCGACGGGGTGTCGTCCGAGGAGGGCGACGAGGGCGGTGGTGGCGTCGACGGCATATTCCGATGATCGTCAGAATATTAGGTAGATGTCAAGTCTAAGGAATGGGGCACGCTCGGCGGTTCTCGACTGTTGCCCACAACTCACTATCGCCGCGGAGGGCCAGGTGTTCATCCATGGTCGTGGCCGGCCGTGGTGGGCCGTGCACCCGACAATCGCTGGACATCGGCGATGCGCGCCGATACAACGGACACCAGCTGCCGATGCGGGGTTCGGGATACTCGTGCGGCGTGGGTTCGTGCTCGGCGAAGGGAACAACCATGTCCGTACTGATCGTTGGCGTCGTCGTCATCGTGATCCTCGCGTTCGTCGCGATCGTCGCCGCTATCGCGGTAGCGATATACCGATCCCGGGCCGCGGGCAAGCGGCGGCACGTCGCCGATCGGCAGTCGTACGCCCAGGAGCAGAGGGCCGAGGCGATCGGCTGGCAATGGCAATGGGACTGGGTGAAAGACACCGACATTCCCGAGGAGGAATTGCGACGTCGCGTCGACTACGCCAAACGGGTCATCCAGCAGACGGTGCCGCAGGCGCACACCGAGCTCGCGCAGATCGAGGGCAACCGGCTGGTCGAGGCGGCGGACCGGCTTAACACCGCTCTCGCCGACACTCTCGAGCTGGCCGATCCGCAGCGCACCCAACGGCGCAAGCAACTCATCCCGGTCGTGCGCCAACTCGACGACGCCGCACACGTGTCGGCCGGCCGGCCGGCCGACATTCCCGAGGTGTTCCGGCAGACGATGACCGCGATCAACGCCGTCACCTAGCGGCGGCCGCGCGCCACCCGAACCGGACAATCGCCGACATCGACCCGGCCGTCTGAGGCAGAGTGGAGAGTATGAACGCGCACACCGACCGCGTCCGGGCCGAACTGGTCGGCTCGCCGGCCCCGCGAAACCTGAAGTGGCGAGACTTCGATCAGTTCTGGCGTGAGGTTGCCGACGACGTCACCGACGAGTCGGGCGACCGCCTGTCGGTGTCGATGAACGGCCATCGCGAGGTGTTCCGGCGCCCCCACAACGGGGTCGTCTCCATCGAAGACGTCGAACGCGCTCGGCACCTGCTCGCCGATACGCCGAAGACGCAGGGCGTCGGTGCGCTCTACGTCGTCGCGATGGACGAACGCAACGCCCGGCTGATCGTGTTCGACCTCGATTCGGTGACGGTCGACGCCGCCACCGAACGCGTCCGGGACTCCGACTCGCGGGCGCGGCACCTGCGCACCGTCGAACGGCAGACCGGCAACGACGACGTCCGCGACCTGGACGGGTTCTTCAAGGAACTGGTGGGCCACGTCAAACAGGAGTTCGGCAGCCACGACTTCGTCCTCCTCGGGCATGGGGCTGGAAAGTCCAACGCCGCAGAGGATTTCGACAAGTGGGTGACCAAACACGACCCCGTCGCCAGAGAACACATCGCGGGTATCGGCCGGGTCGACCTCAGCGCGGCGAATAATCGCGACCTCGAACAAGCGGCACAGAAGGTGGTACAAGGACAATGAGCACCGACCAGACCCAGGGACGCGTCGTCCGGGTGATCGGCCCGGTCGTCGACGTCGAAATGCCCTCCGGCACCATCCCGAATCTCTACAACGCGTTGCACGCCGAGATCACCGTGCCGTCGGTGGCCAAGACCCTGACGCTGGAGGTGGCCCAGCATCTCGGCGACAACATGGTGCGCACCATTTCGATGCAGCCGACCGACGGCCTCACCCGCGGCACGCCGGTCCGGGACACCGGAGTCAGCATCCAGGTCCCGGTCGGCGACATCGTCAAGGGGCACATCTTCAACGCCCTCGGCGACTGTCTGGACGAGCCGGGCCTCGGTCGCGACGGGGTGCAGTGGGGTATCCATCGCAAGCCGCCACCCTTCGAGGAGCTCGAGGGCAAGACCGAGATCCTGGAGACGGGTATCAAGGTCATCGACCTGCTTACCCCGTACGTCAAGGGCGGCAAGATCGGCCTGTTCGGCGGCGCGGGCGTGGGCAAGACGGTGCTCATCCAGGAGATGATCACCCGTATCGCCCGCAACTTCGACGGCACCTCGGTCTTCTCCGGCGTGGGTGAGCGCACCCGCGAGGGCACCGACCTGTACCTGGAGATGCGGGAGATGGGCGTCATCGACGACACCGTCCTCGTCTTCGGCCAGATGGACGAACCGCCCGGCACGCGTATGCGCGTGGCACTGTCGGGGCTGACCATGGCGGAGTACTTCCGCGACGAGATGTCGCAGGAGGTACTGCTGTTCATCGACAACATCTTCCGGTTCACCCAGGCGGGTTCGGAGGTGTCGACGCTGCTCGGCCGGATGCCGTCGGCGGTCGGGTATCAGCCGACGCTGGCCGACGAGATGGGTGAGCTACAGGAGCGGATCACCTCCACCCGACGCGGGTCGATCACGTCCCTGCAGGCGATCTACGTGCCGGCCGACGACTACACCGACCCGGCGCCGGCGACGACGTTCGCCCACCTGGACGCGACGACGGAGCTGTCCCGGCCGATCTCGCAGCTCGGCATCTACCCGGCGGTGGATCCGCTGACGTCGACCTCGCGCATCCTGGAGGCCTCGATCGTCGGCGAGGAGCACTTCCGGGTGGCCAACGAGGTCAAGCGAATCCTGCAGAAGTACAAGGAGTTGCAGGACATCATCGCCATCCTCGGTATGGACGAGCTGTCCGAAGAGGACAAGGTCACCGTGCAGCGCGCCCGGCGTATCCAGAAGTACCTGGGCCAGAACTTCATCGTGGCCGAGAAGTTCACCGGCGAACCCGGTTCGGTGGTGCCGATGTCGGAGACCGTGGAGTCGTTCGACTTGCTGTGCAAGGGCGAACTCGACCACATCCCCGAGCAGGCGTTCAGCAACTGCGGCGGGCTGGACGACGTGTACAAGGCGGCCAAGAAACTCGGCGTCGAGGACGCGGAGATCCTCCGGTCCAACAAGGAGGCCGAGGAGGTCGCGGCCGGGGCGTAGCCAGGCCCCGGCCCAGTCGGCAACGGGCTCAACCCGTTCGGTCGTGCCGGGACGCGGCGCCGTACCGCCGTTCGTATTCCGCCAGCAGCAGACCGAGGGCGTCGTTGAGCCGAGCGAGGTCGTCGTCGTCGAGGACGGCGAACCGCTCGCGCTCGATGTCGAGTCGGTCGACGGTGGCCGCGGACCAGCGTCCGCGTCCCGCGGACGTCAACCGCACCGGCCGACTGCGCCCGTCGCGGTCGACGGCTTCGTCGGCCGCCTCGACGAGTCCGGCCGCTTCCAGCCGGCGCAACCGGGTGCTGATCGTCCCCGACGTCACCCCGAGGAGGTGCGCCAGCGTCGTCGGCGTACACGGTCCCGGAGTTCGTTGCAGCGCCGAGAGTGCTTCGAGGTCACCGACACTCAGCCCGTGCCCGTCGGCGACCTCGTCCAGCACCCGACCGAAGAGGCGGGACAGCCGGCCGATGCGTTGCCGCGCCGCCTCCGTGGCCGCGGGCCGGCCGGTCGGCTCCGCCGGAATCTGCGCCATCCAGGTGCCGAGATCGCGGGCCACCGAATCCGCCGGTGACCCGTCCGCCGAATGGTCGGGTGCGGTATCGGAAGAGTGCTCGGTCATCGCATGCCGTCCTTGTTCCGGTCGTGGGGTCGCTACCTCCGACGATATACCTTGAGATTCAAGATAGATCGCGCTACTCTTACCTTGAGTCTCAAGGTATGTGTAGGCAGTCGATATCGATGGGGAGGGCCGATGAGTGAGCGAGTGTGGCTGATTACCGGTGCGGCACGGGGATTCGGCAGGTCCATCGCCGCGGCGGCGCGCGCCGCGGGGGATACCGTCGTGGTCACCGCCCGGGACCCGGAGTCGATCGCCGATTCCGACGGTGCGCTGGTCCTCGATGTCACCGACCCGGCGTCGATCCACGCCGCCGTCGAAGCGACCATCGCTCGACACGGCCGGATCGACGTGCTCGTCAACAATGCCGGTCACGGCCTGGTGGGTGCCGTCGAAGAACTCACCGCCGACGACCTACTCGGATTGCTGGACGTCAACCTGCTCGGCGCGTTCCGGCTCACGACGGAAGTGGTGGGCCACATGCGATCCCAGGGTGGTGGCCATATCGTGCAGATGTCGTCGGTCGGTGGGGTGGTCGCCAATCCCGGCCACGCCGCATATGCCACCACCAAGTTCGCCCTGGAGGGACTGTCCGAGGCGCTGGCTGCGGAGGTCGCACCGTTCGGCATCCGCGTCACCATCGTCGAACCGGGGCCCTTCCGCACGGAGTTTGCCGGCCGGTCGATCCGGTACGCGGCGGCGAACCCGGCCTATGCGGATACGCCGGCGGGGATTCTGCGAGCGCGGTTCGCCGAGCAGGACGGAGTACAACCCAACGACCCGGATCGGGCCGCCGCACTGATCGTCGAGGCTGTCGCCGATCCGGCCAGCCCGCTGCGACTTCCGTTGGGCCCCGAGGCGATCGACCGCATTCGCACCAAGCTCCGTGGCCAGCTCGCCGACCTCGACGCGTGGGCGCCCATTGGTCGCAACACCCGGTACCTCGACCGGTAAGCCGTTACGGCTCAGGCGGATTCGGGCCCGGCGGCAGCGCGGAGTTCGCCGACCCGGGTGTTCGGGTCGAGTTCGACGCCGATCCGTCGCAGGTTGGCGTGCAGGATCTGCCACGCCGACACCTGCAGGAACTCCGACAGTTCGGCCGCGTCGAGCGGCTGCAGCGACTTGCTCAGCCAGCGGTTCACCGTGGCATCCACCATCCCCATCATCGCGAACGCGAGTGGTTCGGCGTACCGCTCGTCGGCGCCTGCGCCGGTGAGCTGACCGGCGATGAGGCCGGCGACCTGTGCGGCGATCGCGGTCCGCGTGCTGGTGACCACGCGTGAGCCGATGGTGCGCCGGCGTGCCGACCCGGTGCCCAGGAAGGTGTGCAGATTCGGGTTGGCCACGATCCATCCGACATAGGTGTCGACCGCGGTGCGGATCGCGTCCTCCACGGTGCCGCGGGGCGCGAGTGTCGGCGCCAGCGCCGTCAGCAGGTCGTCGACGATCCGCTCGCGGACCTGTTCGTCGAGGTCCTCACGATCCTTGAACAACCGGTACACCACCGAGCGCGGCACGCCCGCGCGGTCGGCGATGTCTTTCACCCCGGCCACATCCCCCTCGTCGTGCAGCACGGCGACGGCCGCGTCCAGGATTCGCGCACGCCGCTCTTGCTTGTGGTCGTCCCAGCGGCGGGAGCGGCCGTCCGGTTCGGGGGTGTCAGGCATCCGCTCACCATATCCCGACCCGCGATCGCGCACGTGCCATTGACCGAGACATCGTGTCCCAGTAACCTGTGTGGGACATCATGTCCAAGCAAGGCGTCCGTGATGGTTCGCGAGTGTCAGGAGTGCAATGAGCAACAAGGTATTCGTCGTCGGCGTCGGGATGACCGAGTTCTGCAAACCCGGTGCCCGCGAGTGGGACTACCCCGACATGGCACGGGAGGCGGGGACCAAGGCGCTCGCCGACGCCGGGATCGATTACCGCGAGGTTGAACAGGGATACGTCGGTTACGTCTACGGTGAATCCACCTCGGGGCAGCGTGCCCTCTACGAGCTCGGCATGACCGGCATCCCGATCGTCAACGTGAACAACAACTGTTCCACCGGATCCACCGCCCTGTACCTCGCCACCCAGGCGGTGCGCAGCGGCCAGGTGGACTGTGCGATCGCCCTCGGTTTCGAGAAGATGCAGAAGGGGTCGCTCGGCTCCACCTACGACGACCGTGAGCAGCCGATGATGCGGCACCTGCTGGCGTTGGCCGAACTGCAGGAGTTCGCGATGCCGCCGGCGCCCTATATGTTCGGTGCCGCGGGCAATGAGCACATGGAGCGATTCGGTACCACCGCGGAGCAATTCGCCAAGATCGGCGTCAAGAACCATCGCCACTCGAAGAACAATCCGTACGCCCAGTTCACCGACGAATACACCCTCGACGAGGTGCTGGAGTCGCGACCGATCTACGGTCCGCTGACCAAGCTGCAGTGCTCGCCGACCTCGGATGGTTCCGGCGCCGCGATCATCGCCAGCGAGAAGTTCGTCGACGAACACGACCTCGGCGCCACCGCGGTGGAGATCGTCGGCAAGGCGATGGTCACCGACATGAACAGCACCTTCGACGACAAGAGCGCGATCAGCCTGGTCGGCGCCGACATGACCCGCAAGGCCGCCGAACGCGTCTACGCGCAGGCGCAGATCGGTGCCGACGACGTCGACGTCATCGAGCTGCACGATTGCTTCTCCACCAACGAACTCCTCACCTATGAGGCGCTCGGTCTATGCCCGGAGGGCGACGGTGGCAAGCTCGTGGACGCCGATGACACCACCTACGGCGGACGCTGGGTGGTCAACCCGTCCGGCGGCCTCATCTCCAAGGGCCACCCGCTCGGCGCGACCGGCCTGGCGCAGTGCAGCGAACTCACCTGGCAGTTGCGCGGCACCGCCGACGCCCGTCAGGTCGACGGGGCATCCGTTGCACTGCAGCACAATATCGGTCTCGGTGGCGCGGTCGTGGTGACCGCGTACCGGCCCGCCGACCGCTGAACCACAACCCGCAAGTCATCCCAGTCACAGTCATCTTTCATCACCAACCCGAAGGAGTATCCACATGCCCAACGTCGCCGAATCCGTCACCGTCCAAGCACCCCCGGAGAAGGCGTGGGAGCTGCTCAGCGACCTCGCCCGCTGGGAGGAATGGCTGACCATCCATCAGGGTTGGCGCGGCGACGTCCCGGAGAGCCTCACCGCCGGTGCTCGACTCACCGAGGTCGTGTCGGTCATGAACATGGCCAACAAGATCGAGTGGACCGTCGACGCGCTCGAAGAGCCGAAGTTGCTCAAGATGAGCGGCACCGGAATGGCCGGCGTGAAGGTCGAATTCACCCTCGAGGTCGCGGCCGCCGACGGCGGGTCGACCACCGCGTCGTTCGACGCCGACTTCTCGGGCGCAATGATCGTCGGCCCGATCGGCAAGGCGGTCGCCAAGCAGACCGGTTCGGATCTGCGCGACTCGATGGACAACTTCGCCAAGCTGCTCGGCTGACCGTGACCTCCACGAACGCATCCGCACCGACGAACGACGCCGCCCCGGCGGTGACGTTCGACGGGTCCGGCCTGGGTGACTGGACCGACCCCGAGACCTTCGACGTCACCGCCGAGCGGATTGCCGAATACGCTGCGGCAACCAACGATCCGATCGAGGCGCACCGCTCCGGCGACGTGGCGCCACCGCTGTTCGCGGTGGTGCCGACGTTCATGTCGATGGCGCCCGCCGCCCTGGCGGTCGCGCCGATGAACCTGCTGCCCAAGCTGGTTCACGGTGAGCAGGACTTCCGGTTCCACCGGCCGATTGTGGCCGGCGACAGCCTGCGGGTGCGCGCCCGGCCAATCGGCTACGTCGGCCGGGACAACGGTTCGGTCGTCGTGGTGTACGCCGAAACCCGGGATACCGCAGGCGAACTGGTCAACGAGCAGTGGATCAGCGCGTTCTTCCGGAACGTCAACGCCGGGCCGGGTGAGGGCGAGTCCGCACCCGAGCATCGGCTCGACGAGGCCGTCACCGAGACACCGCCGGCGGCGACCGTCGTCCAGCACGTAGACGCCGATCAGACGTTCCGGTACTCGCCGGCCTCCGGTGATCCGATGCCGATTCACCTCGACGACGAGATCGCCCGGATGTCGGGCCTGCCCGGAATCATCAACCACGGGCTATGCACGATGGCGTTTACCTCGTGGGCGGCGCTCACCGAACTAGCCGACGGAGACACCAGCCGGCTGCGGCGCCTGGCGGTCCGCTTCGCCAAGCCGGTGCTACCCGGCCACGACATCGAAACCCGTCTGTGGCGACTGCCGGCATCGCCCGCCGGCGACGCCGATCCGGGTACCGCGTACGGCTACCTGACCACCATGGACGGCGAGGTCGTGATCAAGGACGGCCTGGTCGTACTCGCCGACTGACCGCGCCGGTCACCGGTCGGCACCGAACTCACACAACCGCACCCGATCCGCATGCATCGCGGGTCGGCACGAGATCGCAAGGAGCACAACCCATGGGACGGTTCGACGGACGCGTCGCCATCATTACCGGCGCCGGCCGCGGCATCGGCCGCGAGCACGCGCTGCTGTTCGCTCAGGAGGGCGCCGCGGTGGTCGTCAACGACCTCGGCGGAGCCAACGACGGAACCGGGGCGGATGCCTCGCCCGCGCAGCAGGTGGTCGACGAGATCATCGCCGCCGGCGGCCGGGCCGTCGCCAACACCGACAACATCGCGGACTGGGCGGGGGCCGAGGGCTTGATCAAGCAGGCGGTGGCCGAGTTCGGCCGGCTGGACGTGCTGGTCAACAACGCCGGCATCCTGCGGGACGCGTTCATCGCGGGAATCGATGAAGCGCAGTGGGATGCGGTCATCGACGTCCACCTCAAGGGTCACGCCGCCTGCCTGCATCACGCCGCCGCGTACTGGAAGGCGCAGTCCAAGGCGGGTGAGCCAGTCAATGCCGCGGTCGTCAACACCGCATCCGCATCCGGCACCTTCATGCCGAATGCGGGACAGGCTAATTACGGTGCGGCCAAGGCGGGTATCGCCGCGCTGACCCTGGTCGCCGCCGAAGAACTGGAGCGGTACGGGGTGCGGGTCAATGCGATCGCACCGATCGCCCGCACCCGGCTGACCCTGGCCACACCCGGGATGGGTGCACTGTTCGCCGCGGAGATCCCCGAGGGTGAGTTCGACCCGTTCAGTCCGGCCAACATCTCGCCGTTGGTGGCCTATCTCGCGGCACCGGACACCACGACCAGCGGCAAGGTGTTCGCCGTGCAGGGCGGGGCGATCTCCGAACTGGCCGGCTGGCATGACGTGCGGACCGTCGAGACCGACGGTCCGTGGACAGTCGACGACATCGCGGCGAAGCTGGGCTGAGCGATGACCAGACATTCCTACGATCTCGGGGTCGGGCTCACCGACGAGCATGCCGCGCTCGCCGAATCGGTCGACCGATTCGCCGATCGGGTCATCGACCACGACAAGGTTCGCGAGGCCGTCGAGGCGAGTGCCGAGCAGAAGTTCCCGTTCTATTGGCAGGCGTTGGTGTCCCAGGGATTGCTGGGGCTGCACGTTCCCGAGGCGCGGGGCGGCGACGGCGCGGGGCTGCTGACGCTCGCCGTCGCGATCGAGGCGCTGTCCCGGACGGTCGCGCCCGGTCCGTTCATCCCGACGGTGCTGGCGAGTGCGGCGCTGGCCGCGACCGACAGCAAGGCCGGCGTCGATCTTCTTCCCGCCCTGATCGAGGGCGAGTCGACCGGTGCGGTGGTCCTCGCCGGAACCTTCACCGCCACCCGCGGTGACGACGGCCTCGTGCTGGACGGCTCCGTCGACGGCGTTCTCGGTGGTCTCGCGGCCGACGTGGTGATCGTGCCGGTCACGGTCGACGGAGCGCCGGTGCAGTACGTCGCCGTCACCGGCGACGAGATCGTCACCAAGGAACAGGATTCCGTGGACGTGCTGCGCGGATCGGCCCGGATCACCCTGTCCGACGTGCACGTCGGCGACGACCGCATCCTGGACGGGTTGAGCGAGCGCCGGTTGCGGTCGATCGCGACCGTCATCCTCGGTGCGGAGGCCGTCGGGGTGCAGTCGTGGTGCCTGGCCACGGCGACCGAGTACGCCAAGACACGGGTGCAGTTCGGTCGTCCGATCGGACAGTTCCAGGGCGTCAAGCACAAGTGCGCCCACATGGGTATCGCGCTGGAGAAGTCGCGGGCGGTGCTGTGGGACGCCGCCGCGGCACTCGACCGGGGCGACGAGACCGCGGATTACGCGGCGGCCATCGCGGCGGCCATCGTGCCGGACGCCGCCGTGCAGGTGGCGCAGGACTGCATCCAGGTGCACGGCGGTATCGGGTTCACCTGGGAACACGACGCACATCTGTATTACCGTCGGGCGCTGGCGATCCGAGGTGCGCTGGGTCGGCGGGAGGACCGGCTGGCACGGGTGGCCGGACATGTGTTCGCCGGCGACACCCTGCCGACCGACCTGGAACTACCGGCCGAAGCGGAGCAGATTCGCACGGTGGTCCGCGACGAGATCGCCCCACTCGCCGGCCTGGGTGAGGACGACCAGCTGATCGCGCTGGGCGACGGTGGCTGGGTGCAGTCACACCTACCGAAGCCGTTCGGCCGGGCAGCGTCCCCGCTGGAGCAGATCATCATCGCCGAAGAGCTTGCGGCCGCGAAGATCCCGATGCCGCAGTTGCTGATGGGCGGCTGGGCGGTGCAGGCGATCGTCGCGCACGGCACCGACAAGCAGAAGCAGGAACTCGCGGTGCCGACCCTGCGCGGTGATCTGGTGTGGTGCCAGCTGTTCTCCGAGCCGGGCGCCGGCTCGGACCTGGCGTCGCTAAAGACCAAGGCGGAACGGGTCGACGGCGGCTGGCGGATCACCGGCCAGAAGATCTGGACGACGGTCGCCCAGTTCGCCGACTGGGCGATGCTCATCGCCCGCACCGACCCGACCGCGCCCAAACACAAGGGCATCACCTACTTCGTGCTCGACATGTCGACCGCCGGCGTCGACGTCCGGCCGCTGCGCGAGATGACCGGCTCGGCGCTGTTCAACGAGGTGTTCCTGGACGACGTGTTCATCCCGGACGAGAACGTCGTCGGCGAGATCAACGACGGATGGAACGTCGCCCGCACGACCCTCGCGGGCGAACGCGTCGCGCTGAGCCAGAAGATGGAGGCGTACGCCACCGACGCCGACCTGCTGGCGTTCATTCGGGGACGCGAGCTGTCGGCGGCGACGCAGCTACGGGTGGCGGAGCTGATCGCCGAAAGCCGCGCCGTCGACGTGATCGGGTTGCGGGTGGTGCTCAAACAGCTCTCCGGCAGTGACGTCAGTACCACGTCCAGCGTCGGGAAACTGTTGGGAATGGGCCTGGGACAGGCGATCTCGGAGTTCATCGTCGCCGAGCTCGGCGTCGCCGGCACCGTGTCGGTACCCGGTCAGCCGAGCGACAAGGCGATGGAACAGCTCATCGCCGGTCGGGCCACCACCATCTACGGCGGCACCACCGAGGTGCAGCTCAACGTGATCGGCGAACGGATGCTCGGCCTGCCCCGGGACGCCGCGTGAGCGGGCCGCTGGCCGGGCTGACCGTCGTCGAGATCGCCAGTCTCGCACCGGGTCCGTTCGCGTGCATGATCCTGGCCGACCTCGGTGCCGACGTGATCCGGGTGGATCGAGCCCACTCCGGCGGCGGTCTGTTGGCTCCGGCGGGCGTGCTGGATCGCGGGCGCCGGTCGGTCGCGGTGGACCTGGACACCGACGACGGCCGCGAGATCGTGCTGAAGCTGGTCGAGGGCGCCGACATCCTGGTCGAGGGTTTTCGGCCCGGTGTCGCCGAGCGTCTCGGTATCGGGCCCGCCGACTGCGCGGAGCGGAACCCGCGCCTGATCTACGGCCGGATGACCGGCTGGGGTCAAACCGGACCACTGGCGCCTCGTGCGGGGCACGACATCAACTACATCGGCCTCTCCGGTGCGCTCGACCTCATCGGGCGGCGCGGCGAACGGCCCCTTCCGCCGGTGAACCTGCTCGGCGATTTCGGCGGCGGCGGGCTGCTGCTGGCGATGGGGATTCTCGCCGCCGTCCACGAGCGGTCGGTGTCCGGGCAGGGGCAAGTCGTCGACGCGTCGATGGTCGAGGGCGCGGCGCTGCTCACGGCGTTCCTGCACGCGATGCACGCCTCCGGGCTGTGGGGCGGCGAGCGGGGCGAGAATCTGCTGGACACGGGAGGTGCCTTCTACGACACCTACGAGTGTGCCGACGGCCGGTATCTCGCGGTCGGCTGCGTCGAACCGCACTTCTATGCCCAACTGCTGGAGGGGCTCGGACTCGCGGATGCGGACCTGCCGGCGCAGTACGACCTGGACGCCGCGCCGGAATTGCGGGCGCGGATCGCGGAGGTATTTGCACAGAAACCGCGGGACGAGTGGGCCGAGATCTTCGCCGGCTCGGACGCCTGCGTGACGCCGGTGCTGTCCCCGTGGGAGGCGGGTGAGCACCCGCATAACCGCGAGCGCGACAGCTTCGTCACCGTCGCGGGCATCCCGCAGCCAGCGCCCGCACCGCGATTCGACCGGACACCGGCGGCGGTGCCGCAGCCCGGATCCGCGGCCGGCGCCGACACCGACGCGGTCCTGCGCGACCTGGGCTATCCGGGAACCGAAATCGAGCGGCTGCGCGCCGACCGGGTCGTCGAATGACGGTGCGCGGCCGGACGATCGCCGTGACCGGCGGCGCCCGGGGAATCGGCCGGGCGACCGCGGAGGCGTTCCACCACCGCGGCGCCCGCGTCGTCATCGGTGACCTCGACGCCGACCTCGCGGCGGCAACGGCCACCGAGATCGACCCGACCGGCGACTACGTCACGGGTGTCGGCCTGGACGTCACCGATAGTGAGTCCTTCCGGCGGTTCGTCGGCATCGCCGACACCGCGGGCGGACTCGACGTCCTGATCAACAATGCCGGCATCATGCCGACCGGCTTGTTCGCCGACGAGGCGTCGACCATGACCGATCGGCTGCTCGCGGTGAACCTGCGGGCGGTCATCGACGGGAGCCGGCTCGCGGTGGGGCTGTTCGTCCCGCGCGGTTCGGGGCACGTGATCAACGTGGCGTCGCTGGCGGGCGCCTTCGCTATCCCGGCGCTCGCGACCTACGGTGCGACGAAATCCGCGGTCACCACCTTTACCGACGCGCTCGCCCTGGAGTTGCGCGGAACCGGGGTCCGAGCGACCGCGGTGCTGCCTGGGCTGATCAACACCGAGCTGTCGGCGGGTGCGAACTACCCGCGTTGGGTGGGCCGACTGGTCGCCGGCGAACCCGAGGACGTCGCCAACGCCATGGTGCGGGTGGTGGACAGCGGTCGCTCCGGGGTCGTCAGCGTGCCCCGCCGGGCCGGCAGCGTCATCGCCGCGATCGGGACGCTGCCGCGTCCGATCCGGCTCGCCGTCGAAGACCGCGCCGGCCTGAGCACTGCATTCGCGCACGCAGACCCCGTGCTGCGCGAACGGTACCACCGGCGGATGGCAGGGTCGTGACCGCTGTGGGTTACCCTGTCGGCTAACCTCTCCATCCGCCATCGTCACAGTAGAGAGTGATCGTCAATGAAGGTGATAACCCATCAGGGTGACGTGGACGCGCCGTGTGACCGTGCCTTCGCCTATGTCGCCGACTACCGCACCGTGCCGCGCTGGTTCTTCGCGGTCCGGCGGTTCGATCCGCTGTCCGAGCAGACAGAAGGCGTCGGGGCCACGTTCGCGGCCGAGATGACGATCGGGCCGAAGACGATGAAGTCGACGGTCCAGATCACCGAATGGGTCGAGAACGAACGCATCCGGCTGGAGTCGATCGACGGGATGGTCACCGACTCCACGTGGTCGTTTCGGGACAACGGCCACGGCGGCACCGTGCTGGACGTCCGCTTCGGGTATGCATTGCCGGGTGGGCTGGCCGGCCGCGCACTGGCCGCCATCGTGGAACCCGTGGTGGGACAGGCGGTTCGGCACACCGAGTCGACCTTGCGGGAGCAGGTGCTCGCCAGCCGGTCGCTCGGCTGAGCCGCAGCGTCAGCCGGGGGATACCGCGGGCAGGATCGTCGCCCGCACCTCGCCGAAGCCGATGCGGCCGCCGCCGACACCCGGCGCGGTCGCGCTGATCGCGATCTCGTCGCCGTCCTCGAGGAAGGTGCGTGTACCGCCCGCCACGGCGACCGGTTCGCTACCGCCCCAGGTGAGTTCGATGAACGCGCCGCGCTGGTCGCGCTCCGGGCCCGAGATGGTGCCGGAACCGAGCAGGTCCCCGGTGCGTGCCGCCGCGCCATTGACGGTGGTGTGCGCCAGCATCTGCGCCGGCGACCAGTACATCTGACCGTACGGCGGCCGGGACACGACCTCGCCGTTCCAGTCGACCTCGAGGTCGATGTCCAGACCCCAGCGCTGCGTCCCGCGCAGGTACGGCAACGGTTCCGGATCCTGGACGGGCGTGTCGATCCGCGCGGCGTCCAGCGCCGCCATGGGGACCACCCACGGAGAGATCGACGTCGCGAAGCTCTTGCCCAGGTGCGGGCCGAGGGGCACGTACTCCCACGCCTGGATGTCGCGGGCGGACCAGTCGTTGAGGATGACCGCGCCGAAACAGTGCTCGGCGAATTCGTCCGGTCCGATCGACGCGCCCATCGCGGACCCGACACCGACGATGAAGCCCAGTTCCGCCTCGATGTCGAGGCGGGTGGAGGGCCCGAACGTCGGGGCGTCGTCGGTCGGGGCCTTACGCTGTCCGTGCGGCCGGACGATGTCGGTGCCGGACACCACCACCGTGCTGGAGCGGCCGTGGTAGCCGACCGGCAGATGCTTCCAGTTCGGCATCAGCGGTTCGGCATTCGGCCGGAACAGCCGGCCGAGGTTGGTGGCGTGATGCTCGGACGCGTAGAAGTCGACGTAGTCGGCGACGGCGATCGGCAGGTGCATCGTCACGTCGGCGACGTCGACGACCGCGTCGTCCGGGATGTCGCCGGCCACGAGGTCGGTGATCGCCGCCCGCACCTGAGCCCACCGCTCGGGGCCCTGCGCCATGAATGCGTTCAGCGTCGGCTCCGCAAATACATTGTCGCCCAATGCCCGTGCCAGATCGACGACCGAGTCGCCGACCCGCACCCCGACGCGTGGTGGGGTGCCGGGTGTGGCGAACACGCCGTACGGCAGGTTGTCGACGCCGAACAGCGAATCGGCGGGGATCGTCAGGGTGGTCATGCGTGGACTCCGTGGCTGAGGGGGCGGGATGTCAGGCCCAGTGCGGTGAGGTCGGCGAGCGGTTCGGCGATGCTGCACGTGCCGAACGACAGGAATCGGGTGCGGAGGGCGGCGACGTCGGCGGGGCGCAGGGAGCCCAGACGGTCCGCGATGCGTCCCCCGTCGCGATCGGCGAGCACGGCGATGAGCTCGGCGCGGTCGGCGCCGCCGGCGGCCAGATGAGTCGCGAGCAGCACGTTGAGAAAGCCGTGCTGGTCGAATCCCGTTGCCGGATCGGTGTTGCGCACCGCGTGGTGCAGCCCCGCCGTCGCCTTGAATGCGATCCCGAGTCCGGTGACCGCGTCGATCGCGGCCGCGAGTTCGGCCTCGTCGGGATAGGCGTCGGCGGTGATGCCTCCGGTGCGAAACTTCGCCGCGTGACCGGTGCCGGCGAGCCGGGCCAGGACCTCGGTGCGCCGCGAACCACGCGGTACCTCGACGAACACCGTTGTGTCCGTGACGAGTTCGCCGATCGCGGCGAGCCCCGCGAACAGCGTGTCGGGGGACTGATCGTCCGGCACCCCGACCTCCACGGCGACGACCCGAACTCCGTCGATGGCGCGGGCGCGGCCCAGGGCATCGGGTACGCGGCCCACGCCGGCGGGGACGGTCAGGCTGATCGCGAGATCGCCGGGTCGACCGACGAGCAGTTCGGGTAGTTCTTCCAGGCGGGTGTCCGGAAAGACGAACGGGCCGACGAGATCCGCGTGCCCGCTGCGTTGGTGTGCGAAGTGCCACGGGACGGCCGACGCCGCCGGCGCGTTGCCGGGCGGAAAGACCGCGGCGTCGTCGCAGAGTCCCGTCAGCAACGGCCCCAGGGTGGGAGCAGCGGTGGGGTTGGTGCCGGTGCGCGTCATGCGGAGGACCCCCGTCCCGACCAGCTCCACGCGTAGGCGCCGTCCTCGCAGGCCAGCGCGCCCTCGCCGAGTTCCAGCGGCCGGAACGTGTCGACCATGACCGCAAGCTCGTCGAATGCCTCCACGCCGATGCTGCGTTCGTACGCGCCGGGCTGCGGACCGTGCGCGTGGCCGCCCGGGTGGATCGAGATCGATCCCTGCCCGATACCGGAGCCCTTGCGGGCGTCGTAGTCGCCGCCGCAGTAGAACATGATCTCGTCGGAGTCGACGTTGGAGTGGTAGTAGGGCACCGGGATCGACAGCGGGTGGTAATCGACCTTGCGGGGCACGAAGTTACAGATGACGAAGTTGTTGCCCTCGAACGCCTGATGGGCGGGCGGCGGCTGGTGCACCCGGCCGGTGATCGGCTCGAAGTCGGCGATGTTGAAGGTGTACGGGTACAGGCACCCGTCCCAGCCGACGACATCGAAGGGGTGCTGCGCGTAGGTCATTCGGGTGCCGACGACCTGTCCGCCCGCCCTGTGCTTGACCAGGACGTCGACGTCGGTGCCGTCGGCGAGCAGCGGACCGGCCGGTCCGTGCAGATCCCGCTCGCAGAACGGCGCGTGTTCGAGCAGCTGCCCGAACCGGGACAGGTACCGCTTGGGTGGCACGATGTGACTGTTCGCTTCGATCACATACGCGCGCAATGGTTCCGGACCCTGCGGCAGCCACCGGTGGGTCGTCGACATGGGGATCAGGACGTAGTCACCCTCGGTCGCGGTCAGGGTGCCGAATACCGTCTCCACGACGGCGTCGCCGGACTCGATGTACACCATCTCGTCGCCGAGCGAATTGCGGTACAGCGGCGAGTCGCCGCGCGCGACCACGTACGAGATGCGCACGTCTCCGTTGCCGAGGATCAGCCGGCGTCCGGTCACCACATCGGTGTCGTCCCACGTGCTTTCGTCGAAGAGGTCGTGCAGCCGCAGGTGCCGCGGCTTGAGCGGATGGTTCGGTGTGGTGGACTGATCCGGCAGTTCCCATATCTGCGAGTCGACGATCGCCGACGGGATGGACCGGTGGTACAGCAGCGACGAGTCGGAGGAGAATCCTTCCTCGCCCATCAGCTCCTCGAAGTACAGGCGACCTTGGTCGTCGCGGTGCTGGGTGTGCCGTTTGGCGGGGACGTCGCCCAGGCTGCGGTAGTACGCCATCGATGATCTCCTTACCGGGCTGGCTTCGGGGTGCCGCGACCGGCCGACTGCCTGCGGCAGCCGTACCAACTCGCCACCGCGATCGCGGCGGTCAGGGTGCCGGTCGCGAGCAGCTGGTTTCGTGCGGCGGAGTCGAACATGGCGAGCACCGCGACCGCGGCGAGCAGCGCCAGTGCGAGATACGACAGGTACGGGAAACACCACATCTTCAGCGGCAGGCGGTCCTCGGTGCCCTCGCGACGTGCCTTGAGCCGCAACCGGATCTGCGACACGGCGACGAAGGTCCACAGCACCAGGATGGTGGAGCCGACGACGTTGAGCAGCATCGGCAGGACACGATCGGGGGCAAGGAAATTGATCAGCACGGTGACGAAACCGAATGCCACCGACGCGAGTACCGCGTTGCGCGGCACCGAGCCGGCCGTCAGTCGGGAGAACGCCTTGGGGGCCGCGCCCCGCTCGGACAGCGAGAAGATCATCCGAGAAGCACTGAACAGCATGGCATTCAAGGACGACAGCAGCGCGACGATGATGACCAGCGACATCAGGGCGGCGGCGCCGGGCACGTTCGCGACGTTGAGTACCTCGACGAACGGGCCGGTGGCCAGGCCGGGTGCCTGCCACGGCACGATCGCCACGACGATGAGCACCGAGCCGACGTAGAACCCGAGGATGCGCCACACGATGGTGCGTACGGCGCGGGCCGTGTTGCGTTCCGGGTCGGTCGTCTCGGCGGCGGCGATGGCGACGATCTCGGTGCCGCCGAACGCGAAGATGACGATCAGCAGCCCGGCTGCGATGCCGGTGATGCCGGTGGGCATGAAGCCGCCGTGCCCGGTCAGATTGTCCAGGCCGGGGGAGTCCACGCCGGGCAGCCAGCCCATCAGCAGCGCGACGCCGACGAGGAGGAACGCGATGACCGCGGCGACCTTGATCGCGGCGAACCAGTACTCGAAAGCGCCGAACTTGGCGACACCGGCGAGGTTGATCACCGTGAACAGCACCATGAACGACAGTGCGGCAACCCATTGCGGGATCCAGGAGATGGCCGACGATGTGATGGCGGCGGCGGCGGTGGCCTCCGCGGCCACGACCGCGACGACCTGAATCCAGTACAGCCAGCCGATTGTCCGGCCGGCCACCGGGCCGATGGCGCGCTCGGCGTGTACCGAGAACGCGCCGCTGGACGGGTTGGCGGCGACGAGTTCGCCCATCATCCGCATGATGAGCACCACGACGAGTCCGGCGATCAGGAACGAGATGGCGATGGCGGGACCGGCGACGCCGATCGCCGCGCCCGACCCGACGAACAGACCGGTGCCGATGGCGCCGCCGAGGCTGAGCATGATGAGTTGGCGTGGCTTCATCGAGCGGCGCAGGGTGTGTACGTCGCCGGTGGCCGGTGCCTGCGCCGGCGCTGTTGTCTGCATCGGTGTTGTTGGCACCGGTGTTGTTGGCGCCGCTGTCGGGGCCGGTGCGGGGGCCGCGGTCTGCGGCTGCGTGGTCGTCACGGTCGGATCTCCCTTCACACCAACTGATCCAGGGCGATCTCGAACGCGGTGGCGGCCACCAGCGTGCGATCGGCGGAGCGGGCGTGGCAGCGGTCCAGGGCGTCGCCGATGGTGCGCGAGACGTCGCCGAAGATCGATTCGTCGGAGACCTCGACCTCGCCCTCCATCAACATGGCGAACGCGCGCGCCATGCCGCAGTTGGCGATGAAGTCGGGGATCACCGACACGTTGCGGTCGGCGTGCTCGTAGACCGGTCCGTAGAAGATCTCCGGGTCGGCGAAGGGAACGTTGGCGCCGCTGGCGACGACCTCGAGGCCGGCGTCGATCATCGCGTCGACCTGCTCACGGGTGACCAAACGTGAAGCGGCGCAGGGCAGGAACACCTCGGCGCCCAGCGACCAGATCTGCTCGTTGACGACGTCGAACGGCAGCATGTCGTCGGCGGCGAGCTTGTTGCCGTTCTTGTCGAGGTACAGATCGGTGACCCGGTCGGCGGACAGGCCGTTGGGGTCGAGGATGCCGCCCCCGGCGTCGATGATGCCGACGATCCGGGCGCCGGCAGCGGCGAGGTAGTAGGCGGCGGCGGCACCGACGTTGCCCCACCCCTGCACGATGACGCGCTTGCCGGCGAGGTCACCGCCGTAGGTGCGGTAGTAGTGCGCAAGGGATTCCGCGACACCCCAGCCGGTGATGAGGTCGGCGACGCTGTAGCGGCGGCCGTGATCGGGGGTGAAGCGCGGGTCCTCGACGATCTTGGCGACGCCGAGTCGGAGCTGTCCGACACGCTGCACGTGTTCGCGGCCGTCGGTGGCGAAGTGGCCGTTGACGACGCCCTCCTGCGGGTGCCACAGGCCGTAGCTCTCGGTGATGGGCACGACCTCGGACTTCTCGTCGACGTTCAGGTCGCCGCCGGTGCCGTAGTACGTCTTGAGGAGCGGCGTGACGGCCTTGAACCAGCGACGCAGCACCTCGTCCTTGCGCGGGTCGGTGGGGTCGAAGTCGATGCCGGACTTCGCGCCGCCGATCGCCGGGCCGGCGACGGTGAACTTGACCTCCATGGTCTTGGCCAGCGACTCCACCTCACGGCGGTCCAGTCCGCGGCGCATCCGGGTGCCACCGCCCGCGGCCCCGCCTCGCAGTGAGTTGATGACGGTCCAGCCGCGCGCCGACGTCTCGGAGTCGTGCCATTCGAACACGACCTCGGGCGCCTTGGCCTCGAATCGGTTGAGGAGTTGCTTCATGTCGATTCCCGTCGCTTCCCGGTATGTGAGCTGCGGACGATCGCCAACCACAGGGGATATGTGGGCTGCGGGCTGTCGGCGACCGCCGGTGTGAACCAGGTCATCGTCTGATCTCGACAGTGACCTGGGCAACGTTTGTGTAGGTGATGAGGCAGAATGTGCAGCGATCGGGGCATCGAGTCGCGATCATCTAGTCAGATTGTCGACCAATCGGCGCGGGTGCTCGGCAGTTGGGGGTGTCAGCGGCGTCAGCCGCGGCATCAGCGGTATCGCGGTGCCCTGGCGGTCGGGTGCCGCTTGAGGGTGTTCAACAGCGGCATGGCGCGGAAGGGCACGATCTCGGACAGCACGACGATGCTGATCGATCGGGCGACGAGGGGTGACCGCCCGATCTCAATCAACGTCTCCTGCAGGTCGCGGTGCGAGGCGGCGGCCACCCGGCAGAGGACGTCGCTGCCGCCGGTCGTCGCGAAGGCTTCCAGGACACCGGGAATGGCGGCGAGGACGTCGGCGATGCGGCCGAGTTCGCCCTGCACCGTTTCCAATTGGACGAAACACTGGACGTCGAAACCGGCGGCGGCGAGGTTCAGGTGTGGGTGATAGCCGGCGAGCACGCCAGCGGCCTCCAGCTTCTTCAGCCGGGCTTGCACCGTCGCGCGGGCCACGCCGATTCGGCGGGAGGTTTCCAGGACACCGATCTGCGGGTCGCGGTGCAGTGAGTCGAGGAGCGCGAAGTCGACCTCGTCCAACGTGACGGGCCCCGATGCCGATTGATCCGCCATGACGCTCTCTCTGCTAGACGAATTGACTAGTAAGACGCCGATGATTATGCCCTGTTTCGACAGTTTGGGCACTGAAAGCTGTCGCTATTGGTCAGGGCGGGGCGCGTGCTCATGCTGGGTGACACAGATAACAGCCCGTGGTGAAAGGTGACCCAATGAATCTCGAGCAGACGCTGACCGATCAGGAGAAGCTCGCCGAACTCGATGCCGATCAGCTGCGCCAGCTGGTGGGCCTCGTCGCCTACGACGAGTCGTCGGATCGATTCCCGGTGAACGGTTGGGACGCCATCGTGTTCGTCGTGGGCAACGCCACCCAGACCGCGCACTACTACCAGTCGGTGTGGGGCATGGAACTCGTCGCATACCGCGGTCCGGAGCAGGGCGAGCGCGACCACAAGTCGTTCGTGCTGCGGTCGGGGTCGATCCGGTTCGTGATCAAGGGTGCGGTGCGCCCGGATAGCCCGCTGATCGCGCACCACGCCGCGCACGGCGACGGGGTCGTCGACATCGCGCTGGAGGTGCCCGATGTCGACAAGTGCATCGCGCAGGCCCGCAGCGCCGGCGCGACCGTGCTCGAGGAACCGCACACCGTGACCGACGAAACCGGCACGGTGCGGATCGCCGCGATCGCCACCTACGGACAAACCCGGCATACCCTGGTGCAGCGCGTCGTCGACGGCGTCCGCTACACCGGCGCGTACCTGCCCGGATATGTCCCGGCCGCCAGCACATTTCGCAAGCGGGACGGTGCACCCAAGCGCATCTTCCAGGCGTTGGATCACATCGTCGGCAACGTCGAACTCGGCAAGATGGACGAGTGGGTCGGCTTCTACAACCGCGTCATGGGCTTCACCAATATGGCGGAGTTCGTCGGCGACGACATCGCGACCGACTACTCGGCGCTGATGAGCAAGGTCGTCGCGAACGGCAACCACCGGGTCAAGTTCCCGCTGAACGAGCCGGCCGTCGCCGCCCGCAAGTCGCAGATCGATGAGTACCTGGAGTACTACGGCGGGCCGGGTGCGCAGCATCTCGCGGTGGCCACCAACGACATTCTGCGCGCGGTGGATACGCTTCGCGCCGAAGGCGTCGAATTTC
Source organism: Gordonia sinesedis (assembly GCA_039527305.1). Taxonomy (GTDB): domain Bacteria; phylum Actinomycetota; class Actinomycetes; order Mycobacteriales; family Mycobacteriaceae; genus Gordonia; species Gordonia sinesedis. The sequence continues at coordinate 365,306 of BAAAJU010000006.1, forward strand.
TCGCGACGCCGGACGCTTACTACGAGGACCCCGAGCTGCGCGCTCGTATCGGTGAGGTGCGTGTGCCGGTGGAGGAACTGCAGAGGCGCGGCATTCTCGTCGACCGCGACGAGGACGGATACCTGCTGCAGATCTTCACCAAGCCGCTGGGCGACCGGCCGACGGTCTTCTTCGAGGTCATCGAGCGGCATGGGTCGCTTGGTTTCGGCAAGGGTAACTTCAAGGCCCTGTTCGAGGCGATCGAGCGCGAACAGGATCGGCGCGGTAATCTCTGAGCCACCCGGGTTGCCCCGGTCGTATTCGCTGAGTTCCGTTGGGGTTCTTCGACTTCTGCGGATGGGATGATCGATTCGGCAGGGACGGGTAGGTGCGGCCGATTTCGTACGGACAGACTCGGTGCGACCGCTTTGGGTGCGGCCGATTCGGTACGGTCGGGGCGGTGCGGACGGCCCCGGGGACCGGCGGGTTCGCCATGGCGCAGCCCTAGCCATGTCGCAGCCCTAGCCATATCGCAGCCCTCGCGACGCGGCGCCCGATGACTCGGGTCGCGCACCCCAGTCGATCGCTACCGAGGCCGTCGGACCCGCCATCGATTGGCGGATTATCACTGTGGAGTTGTCAAGGTACTGATGCGGTCCCGACGGGTGTCGTCGGGTGCGTGGGAAGTCGTGGATGTCTCTGGCGTTACGGCTATTTCAGCGCTGGCGAAATCGGCTCTGGCAATCTCGGCGCTGGCTATGTCGGCTGTGGTTCTGGCTGTTCGTTGTGGCGATTCGGGTCAGGCTGCGGCGGGCAGGTCGTCGAGGGTCAGGTGTCGTCTGTGGTGGGCGGGGATCGGTCGGCGGCGTGGGTCCACCGTTTCGGGTGGGATCAGCCACGGGTGTCGGTCGTGGCCGAGGAATACTTCCCACTCGTGGTGGTGAATATCGTCGTGGCAGCTCGGGCACAGCAAACACCCGTTGTCCAGGCACGTCTGGCCCCCGTCGGCCCAGTGCCTGATGTGGTGGGCGTGCGTCCACGATGCGGGTGCCCCGCATTTGATGCAGCCCCGATCCCGCAGGTACAGGGCTTTACGCATCGCCGCAGTGAACAAGCGGTGCTGTCGGCCGACATCCATCGGCACCGTGTCACCGTCAACGATCATCACCGTCACCATGGCGTCACACGACAACAGGCGCGCGGTGTCGGGGGTGACCGACCCAGTGAACGCCAACTCCGACAGGCTCGGCGCATCCGCCGGGATCGTCAACGCCACCTGCGTTGTGGGTGCCGTCGCTGTCCCGCCCCCGTCGAGGCCACCACCGCGGGCGGCGACATCCAGCACCTGCTCAAGCGCGTCGGCACGGCGCTGCTCCGCCGACCGGTTGTCGCGGCCACCATCCGGCTCAGGTCGTGGGGCGGACAGGTCGTCGAGGGCGGCGGACAGTTTCTCCCCGGTCACCACATCCAGATCCGCTCGCACCCGCACCCGGCCGTGCTCATCCTGCGCCACGGTCACAGAATTCAGTCGCCGATCCTCCGCCGCCGGCAGCATCGACCCATCGGTGTCGGCGAGGTCGTTGCCCAGGGTGCGGGCATGCTGCTGCACCTCGGCCGGCGACGCACCGGACAGCACTTGGGCGACAAGGCTGGTCATACACTGCTGACGCACCCCGTCGTCGACCGGTTCCACCACCCGCCCATCAATCTGTGCCATCCCCCGCACGATCGCGTCGTGGTGTTCGGCCGACATCGCCCCATCCGCCGCATGCCCCACCGGCATCGGCGAATCGTTGAGTGAGCCGGCGATCCGCAGCAGTCGTTGCGCCACCACCGGCGCACAGCCCATCACGATCAACAACTCGCGCAGGCTTCGGCCGTGCTGGGTGGCGACCCCGAGTCGATTCAGCGCCGCCACATGCACCGATAGTTGGTGGTCGACCAGATTCCGCAGCGTCAGCAAGGTCTGCGTCGCCGCGAACACGTCCCGCCCCGACGCGTCGCCAGAGACGCGGTGCTCGGTGAGCGGGTCGACGAGGTCGGGAAGGTTCATACCTCCACTCTATACGAACATGCGTTCGAGTCAAGGGTTCCCGCAAACGAATTTCACCGTCTCGCAGCATGTTTCACCACGTCCCACTTCAGTGAACAACAGTCACAGTGCAGTGCACAGTGGATGAAATCTGACGCACAGTGGACGGATTCGACACACAGTGAACGGTCTCGGACGCAAACGCGGACCCTGCAAGCGAATGCGGACTCTGTAAAGTCCGCGTTCACCAGTACGGTCCGCGTTTGCCCAGCCGTCCCCGCTGGCCGCTCAGCAAACGGGAGACAGCGGATCGCAGTGCACAGTGAATGACAACTGACGCACAGTGGATGGAATCTGACGCACAGTGAACGGGGCTGAGCCTCGGACCACGGCGCGGGCGCCGACCCCCTACGCCCGTCGCGGACGGTAGAACGCCTTCGTCGCGGGTTGGATGAGGAGTGCGAGGATGAGGAGGGCAAGCGCGAACGCGGCGGCGTTGAGCGTCGACGCGAAGAGGTAGTCGCTGGTGAAGGCCGAGTATCCGCCGGCGATCACGCCAATCGCGCCGAGAACCAGTGCTGTGGTGTGTGCCCAGCGGTATCCCTGCCAGTTCGTGTACGCCATCCACAGCCATAGAGCGATCGCGACGATGCTGACCACGACGATCACGGTTGCGGAGATTTGCCGTGCCTCGTCGGCGACATCGGCGAATCTTGCCGAGGTCGTCGAATCGGCCGCCGGCGCTGCGCGCAATGCGAAGATCCCGGCAAACATGCCGACCAGTTGCAGTCCCGCGCCGAGACACATCAGGTAGACGGCGAGCCGGAGAGTCGGGGGTCGGCGAGTTGTCCCGGTCCCGGTTGCCTCGGGGTCGGGAACGTCGGTCGCAGGCGGGGGAGTGTGGTGCCCGATGGCGTCGTCGGTCATGAATGGGACACTAGCGGCTCCAGCGGCACACCCACATGACGTCCATCCACAGGGTCGACGGCACGACCGGCACGCTCATCCACGGCGGACGGCGACCGTCCCGGCGTCGAGGACGTATACCTGCCGTAGACTCCCAATGCGGACGACCCGCTCTCGTAGCTCAGGGGATAGAGCACGGCTCTCCTAAAGCCGGTGTCGCAGGTTCGAATCCTGCCGGGAGCACTGTGACACCTGCCAGTCAACCGCTGTGCATCAGCCCTGAGAATCCATCGACATTGTGCCCGCTTACCGGGCACAATGTCGATCGATTTCCGTTCCCGGGCCCTGCGCTACGGTGTGACCGTGGCCAGCACAGCGACCCAGACTCCGCAGACCGTTCTTGTAACCGGCGCGACCAGCGGCATCGGTGCCGAGGTCGCTCGCCAGATGGTGCAGCGCGGGCACCGCGTCTTCGGGACCAGCCGCCGCCCCGACTCCGTCGCCAACCCGATCCCGGGTGTCACCTATGTGCGGCTCGACAATGCCGACTACGCGTCGGCGCAGCAGTGTGCCGACGCGGTCGGCGACGTCGACATCCTCATCAATAACGCGGGGGAGTCGCAGGCCGGCGCGTTGGAGGACACGCCCATGTCGGCGATCGAGGATCTGTTCCGGGTCAACGTTTTCGGCCCGATCGCACTCACCAAGGCGGTACTTCCCGGGATGCGCGAGCGGCGCCGCGGCACGGTCGTCATGGTCGGGTCGATGCTGGCGAGCTTCCCGACCGCGTTCCGCTCCGATTACGCCGCAACCAAGGCCGCGCTCAAGGCATTCGCGTTGGCCGCCCGCCGTGAGGTGGCCCCGTTCGGCGTGCGCATGATCAGCGTCGAACCGGGCACCATAGCGACCGGAATCGGCGGTCGGCGCAGCATCCACATCGGCGAGAATTCGCCCTACCGAGGCGAATACGAGATTCTCGCGGCGGCAACCCGGCGCAACGAAGACGCCGGTATCGACGCTGCCACGATGGCCCGCGTGATCGTCGACGCCGCGCTTGCGGAGAGCCCGAAACCGTTCTACGCCAAGGGAAATAACGCAGGAATCGTATTCCTGATGCGCCGGCTACTACCCCGACAGTTCATCCTCGACATGACCGCCCGCAAGCACGGGCTCCGTCGGATAAAGCCCTGACGAATGCGGATTGCGCTGCGCGTCATCGGCATTGGTCCCGGCGATCCCCGACAGATCACGCTACAGGCCGTCGACGCCATGTCCGACGTCGACGTATTTCTGGTGCTGGACAAGGGTTCCGCCAAGGACGGTCTCCTCGACATTCGCCGCCAGTTGCTGGAAGAGTATGCGCGGGAAGGGCACTCGGTCGTCACGATCTCCGACCCGCCCCGCGACCGACGCCCCGACGACTATGCCGCGGAGGTCCGACGGTGGCATGCGGCGCGCGCCGAACTCATCGAGGCGGTCCTGCGTGACGAGGTCGGGGACGGCGGCGTCGCGGCCTTCCTGGTGTGGGGTGACCCCGCACTCTACGACAGCACGCTGCGCATCGTCGACGACCTCGCCGCACGCCCCGGTCTCGAGCTCTCGGTCGCGGTGATTCCGGGCGTGACCAGCGTCAGCGCTCTGACCGCGGCGCACCGCATCGTCGCCCACCGCGTCGGCGAACCGATCTACATCACCACCGGACGCCGGCTAGCTGACACCCCGCCAGGCGCCGACGCCAACCAGATCGTCATGCTCGACGCCGATCTGTCGTTTCGCGACACCGCCGACCCCGACGACTACATCTGGTGGGGTGCCTACCTCGGTACGCCCGATGAAATCCTGATCAGCGGCAGGGTCGGGGACGTGACCGACCGCATCGTCGCCGCCCGCGCCGAGGCCAGATCGCGGATCGGCTGGATCATGGACATCTACCTGCTCCGCAAGGAGCATTCACCGCGCCCGGTCGACGGATTCTGACGCCCACTCGACGGGTTCGCCCGCACAGTGAACGAGTTCGCCCGCACAGTGAACGGGTTCGCCCGCACAGTGAACGAGTTCACCCGCACAGTGAACGAGTTCGCCCGCACAGTGAACGGGTTCGCCCGCACAGCAAACAGTAACCGGCCGCTACCACACCTCGGCGAGGGCGGCGAGGACGTCGTCGCGGATCTCGGTGCGGCAGATGACGAAATCGGGCATGTACGGCCGCGGTTGGTTGTACACGATCTCCGTGCCGTCGAGGCGGCTGCAGTGCAAGCCGGCCGCCAGCGCCACCCCGACCGGGGCGCAGTTGTCCCACTCGAACTGGCCGCCGGAGTGCACATAGGCGTCGACGGTGCCGCGGACCACGGCCATCGCCTTGGCGCCCGCGGACCCGATCTCCCTCGGCCGCAACGACAATCGTCGCGCGACGTGCGCAACTTCGTAGGTGCTACCCCAGCGGGACACCGCGATCCGACCGGTCAGCGGACCGTCGGTGACACCAACCTCGTCAGACCGGAACAATTCGTCGGTCGACGGCAGCGCGACCGCCGCGGCGGTGACCCGACCGTGCTCGGTCAGCGCGATGTGCACGGCCCACTCGTCACTCCCGGCGGCGAACCCACTCGTCCCGTCCAGCGGGTCGATGATCCACACCCGATCGGCCGACGCGCGGTCGCCCACGTCGGCCGCCTCCTCGGACAGCACGGCGTCGCCCGGCCGGTTCCGCCGCAATGCCGCGGCGATCCACTCCTGAGCCATCGCATCGCCCAGGTCGCCCAGCGCCCGCCCGCGCAGCAGGTCTTCCCGCCGAACTCCGAGCAGGACCTCCCCGGCGCCCTCCGCCATCCGAGCGGCCAGCTCGGCGTCGGAAACCTCGGAGATCATCCACTTACTAGAGCACACTGGACTCATGCCCGAGTTGCCCGAGGTCACCGCGATCGCCGACTATGTCGACGGCCGAGCGGCCGGTCTGCCGATCCGTCGCGTCGACATCGCCTCACTGTCCGTGCTCAAGACCGCCGACCCGCCGTACACCGCGCTCGTCGGCCGCATCGTCGAATCTGTGGGCCGGATCGGCAAGTATCTGGTCATCCGCACCCTGCCCGGCCCGGAGGGGTCCGCCGATTCCACGCTCGACCTCGTCATCCACCTCTCCCGGGCGGGCTGGCTCCGGTGGAGCGACGACCTTTCGCCGAAGCCGCTGCGGCCCGGCGGCAAGAGTCCTATCGCGATCCGGGTGCACTGTGGGTTGCCCGGCGAAGGTTTCGACGTCACCGAGGCGGGAACGCAGAAGCGGCTGGCCGTGTGGGTGGTGCGCGAGGTCACCGACATCGACCGTGTCGCCTCCCTCGGCCCCGACGCGATGGCGCTGTCCCGCGACGACTTCGCCGCGATCCTGCGCGACACCACCGGCCGCATCAAGAACGTGCTGACCGATCAGCGCCGCATCGCCGGTGTCGGCAACGCCTACTCCGACGAGATTCTGCACACCGCGAAGCTGTCGCCGTTCGCGTCGTCGAACTCGCTCACCGACACCCAGGTCGACGCCCTCTACGAGGCCATGCGGTCGGTGTTCACCGACGCTATCGACCGCCTCGAGGGACAGGAGGTGGCCCGGCTGAAGTCGGAGAAGCGCACCGGCCTGCGGGTGCACGCGCGCACCGGATTGCCCTGCCCGGTCTGCGGTGACACGATCCGCGAGGTCAGTTTCGCCGACCGGTCGTTCCAGTACTGTCCGACCTGTCAGACCGGCGGCAAGGTCCTGGCCGACCGGCGGATGTCGCGACTGCTGAAGTGACCCGCCACCCACGCCGGTCCTGTGCTCACGGCATGACCCGCACGGCACGACCTTCTCGCGCGCAATGATCTTCGATCCGATCGCGGCCTGCACCGGGACTCACGGCATGACCCAGACCGCCTGACCGACGGGAGTACGCGATGCACGCCCTTGTGGTCGACGACGACATCCGGGCCGCCGAGACCGTACGGCGGGCGCTGGTCAGCGACGGCTGGGCGGTCACCGTCGCCCACGACGGCGTCGAGGGCCTGTGGCGCGCCACCGAGGAACACTTCGACGTGATCGTGCTGGACATCATGATGCCGGGCCTCAACGGATACCGCGTGGTCGCGGCGCTGCGGGACCGCGCGATTTGGACGCCGGTGCTGATGCTGACCGCCAAGGACGGCGACTACGACGAGGCGGAGGCGCTCGACACCGGTGCCGACGACTACCTCGTCAAACCGTTCTCGGTGGTCGTGCTCAAGGCGCGGCTGCGGGCGTTGCTGCGGCGCGGTGCCACCGAGCGCCCCGCCGTGCTGACCGCCGGCTCGCTGGCGATCGACCCCGCCGAACACACGGTCCGCCGCGACGGCGTCGCGATCGACCTCACCCCGCGAGAATATGCGGTGCTGGAGTTCCTGATGCGGCACAAGGGTGTCGTCATGTCCAAGCCGGAGATCCTGGCCTCGGTGTGGGACAACGACTTCGACGGTGATCCCAACATCGTGGAGGTCTACGTCGGCTACCTGCGTAAGCGGGTCGACGCTCCCTTCGGTGTGCACTCGATCGAGACCGTGCGCGGCGCCGGCTACCGGCTGCGCACGGAGTAGCCCGGTGGGACCGCCGGGCCGACCGGGCCGACCGACCCGACCGGGCCAACCGGGCCGACCGGGCCGGCATGCCAGCGCGCCCGACCGAGATCCAAGTGCCACCGGTGCGGTGCGCGGCACCACCATCGCGCGACTGCGGGCTGCGGGCTGCGTCTTCGCCGACGAGGAAGCCGAGATATTGCTCTCGGCCGCAACGACTCCGGCCGATCTCGACGCCATGTGTCGGCGGCGAGAATCGGGGGAGCCGCTGGAGCATATCGTCGGCTGGGCCGGATTCGGCGAACTCCGCCTCGCCGTCGGTCCTGGCGTCTTCGTACCCCGGCAGCGTTCGCTGTTGCTCGCCCGGGCGGCCGTCGCGGCGGCCCGTGAGCACTCCGAACCTGTTGTGCTGGAAGCATTCTGTGGGGTAGCACCGATCGGTGCGACCATCCGCGCAACGGTTCCCGGCGCCGCCGTGCACGTCGCCGACCGTGACGCGACCGCCCTGTCCTACGCCCGGCGCAACGTCGGGACACGGGTCGAGGTGCATCATGGCGACGGGTTCGGGGCGCTCCCCGCGCGCCTGCGTCGGCGGGTCACCGTCATCACCGCGGTGCCGCCGTATGTTCCGGAGGCCGCGCATGGACTGCTGCCGCACGAAGCCGTCGACCACGAACCGCCTGCCGCGCTCTTCGCCGGCGCCGACGGACTCGACCGGATCGTCGAGCTCGTCCACGGCGCCGGTGACTGGCTGGCCGACGCCGGGGTGTTACTCATCGAGATGACTGCCGCCCAAGCCGAGACGATGACTACCTCGGCGTCGCCGTCGACGGCTGGCCGTCCTGGCGATACCGGGCGATGGTGGGTGCCGGCGGGCTGCGTCGAGCACGACGACGGTCGCACGGTTGTCGCCGCGTTCACACGTCCAGGCGATCACCGGCGATCGGGCCCGGCGCGGTAGGTGCGGTGTCCAGCGGTGCGGGGTCGGTCATCGGCAGCGTCAACACGAAGGTGACACCGTGGTCGAACCCGGCCGGTGCACCGGTCGCGGTGACCGAACCGCCGTGCGCCCTCGCGATTTCGTAGACGATCGCCAGGCCAAGCCCCGACCCGCCGGCATTGCGGCGATCGACGTCGAGCCGCGTGAACCGATCGAATACGTTCTGCCGCATCGACATTGGTATACCCGGACCGTCGTCGGCGACCCGAATGACGGCGGTCTGTCCGGCCGGGTCGCGAGACGCGTCGATCAGCACGGTCGAGGTCGCGTAGCGAACGGCGTTGTCCACCAAATTCCGTAGCGCGCGTGTGAGTTTCTCCCGGTCGCCGTGCACCCGCACCGGCGCCACCTGCGCCCGTACCCGCGCCACGCCCAGCGATCGCAGCCGGTGCACCTCGGCGGCCACCAGGTCGTCGAGGTCGATGTCGGTGGACTTCAGCGGCATGCCGTTCTCGTCGGCCCGGGCGAGCAGCAGCAGGTCGGTGACCATGTGCTGCATGCGTTGTGCCTCCGGCAGCAGGATCGATCGCACGGTGTCCAGATCCACGTGCGAGTCGGTGTCGTCGGCCAGGTCGAGGATGCCGACGATGGACGTCAGTGGGCTGCGCAGCTCGTGTGATGCGTCGCCGACGAAGCGCAACTGGGCGTCCCGGCTGTGGTCGAGGCGGCTGAGCATGTCGTTCATCGTCGAGGCCAACAGGCTGATCTCATCGTCGGCCGCCGGGACCGGAACCCGGCGAGAGAGGTCCGACGCGGTGATCGCGGTGACCTCCTGCGTGATTCGGCCGACCGGACGGAGCGCGCGGCCCACGAAGTAGTAGATGGCCGCCGCGGCCAGCGCCACCAGGATGGGCAGTCCGATCGCCAACAGCGTCGCGGTATTCGCCAGACCGCTGCGATAGGGTTCGGCCGACACCAGGGTCACGACCGTGTAGCGCCGGCCGTCGTACGTCACACCCGTTGCGGTTCCGCAGTATTCGCGCTCGCGTCCGTTGACGCGGACCGTATCGAACTGGGTTGACTCGCCGGGTGCGGGTACCGAATCGACGACCGGCGCCGCCGGGGCGTCGGGGGAGCGACGCACGACGCGGCCCGCGAAGTCGACGATCTGCACCATATCCACGCCGGACGCGCCCGGCCGGAGGTCGGCGTCCGGGATGGACCCGACACCGCCGGATTCGATGAACTCGGCCAGCTCGTAGGCGTGTTCGCCGGTCGCTTGGTACATCGTGCGGTCGTCGGCGCGGTGCAGCGTCAGCAGCATGACACCGGCCCCGACGACGAGCGCAACCGCCACCAGCAGGGCACCGACCAGCGTCGTCACCGCCCGAACGCCCAGTTCACGTCGCAGGAACCGGCCGCGTGGCGCGTCCGGGCCGCGGCCTGGCCCGGACGGCGCACGTCGTCGAGGCATGGTCTCTCCTCGGTCGTCCGCGGCCGCGCCGAGAACGTGCGGCGCGCCGCGGTGCCTGCAGGTCATCGTAAGCCCGGTGTCGGGGCCAGGAGAACCACCGGCCCAGCGTCGACCTTCAGCGGTCTTTCAGCGTCCGGTCACTCCGGCCGGACCGACGGCCAGTACCGTCACCACAGTGACATCCGAGACCCGTGACAAGATTCTGATCTCCGGCGCCAGCTCCGGCCTCGGCGAAGGCATGGCCCGACGGTTCGCCGCGATGAACCGATCGGTGGCACTGTGTGCCCGCCGCATCGACCGCCTGGAAGCGCTCGCCGACGAACTGCGTTCTCGCGCACCACAGGTCGCCGTCGCCGAGCTGGACGTCACCGACACCGACGCGGTGCCGGGCGTTTTCGGTGCGCTCGCCGACGAGCTCGGCGGGCTCGACCGGGTGATCGTGAACGCCGGACTGGGCAAGGGCGCCCCGCTCGGGACCGGCAAGGCCGCGGCCAACATCGAGACCGTGCAGACCAATCTGATCGGCGCGCTGGCGCAGGTGGAGGCCGCGCTGGAGATCTTTCGTGCCCAGAACCGCGGGCACCTCGTGCTGGTCAGCTCCATCAGCGGGATCCGGGGATTGCCGAAGGCGCAGACCGCGTACTCGGCGTCCAAGGCCGGGCTCACCGCGATCGGGGAGGGGCTGCAGGCCGAGTTCGCGCGCTCGCCGATCCGGGTCTCGGTGATCCTGCCCGGCTACATCGAGACAGATATCAACCGCGGCGTCCGGACCGCATTGATGGTCGACACCGAGTCCGGCGTGTCGTCGATGGTGCGGGCTATCGAAGCCGAGAAGGCGTATGCACCGGTGCCAGGCTGGCCGTGGGCACCGATCGGCGCGGCACTGAAGCTGCTGCCGACGTCGCTCACCAGCAGACTCGTCTGAGCCGACCCATGACTCCGCGCGAGGTCGCGGAATCCGCAACCTCACGCGGAATGTGGCCGGATGCGACATCTGGGACGCACGGATGGTTACGGTCACCTCAGAGCGTGTCCGAGGTGAGGAGTACCGATGACCCGTCGAGCAGTGCGCGCCCGCATCGTCGCAGCGACCGCATGCGCCACCACCCTTATCCTTGCCGTGAGCGCATGCGGCGGCGGTTCCGACGATGCCGCGCAATCGGGCGCCGCACGCGGCGCGGTGACCTGCTCGGAGATCCCCAACGGGCGCACCGTCGAGACCTCCCCGACGTCGGAGGCATCCGGGGCATCCGCCGACCTGGCGAACCGGCCGGAAGTCGCGACCGGCTACCGGACGGGCATGCGTCCGGTCACCACCGCTACCTACGCCGCAGCGACGGCCAATCCGCTGGCCACCCAGGCGGCCTGCGATGTGCTGCGCGACGGTGGCACCGCGGCCGACGCACTGGTGGCGGCGCAGATGGTGCTCGGTCTGGTCGAACCCCAATCGTCGGGGATCGGTGGCGGCGCGTTCACGATGTACTACGACGCGAAAACCCAGCAGGTGCAGGCCTACGACGGCCGGGAGACGGCACCAGCCGCAGCCACCGAGGACTACCTGCGCTACATCGGGCCCGACCAGCGGACCGAGCCCGTCCCGAGCGCCCGCGCATCCGGCCGGTCCATCGGCGTGCCCGGTGCGATGCGGATGCTGGAAATGATCCACCGGGAGCACGGCGACAAGCAGTGGCGCGACCTATTCGAGCCGGCGGTGTCGTTGGCGGACAACGGATTCGACATCAGTCCGCGGCTCGCATCGGCGATCGCGGCATCGGCGAGTGACCTCTCCGCCGACCCCGACGCGCGTGACTACTTCTTCAACCCGGACGGCACGCCGAAGCCCGCCGGCGTCCGCCTGACCAACCCGGCCTACGCGAAAACCCTTGGCGTGCTGGCGAGCGACGGGGCCGGCGCGTTCTACACCGGACCGATCGCGCAGGCAATCGTCGCCAAGGCCGCCAGCACCGCGAACGGCATGACGCCGAGCCTGATGACCACCGACGACCTGGCCCGCTACCAGGCGATCCGGCGCGACCCGGTGTCGACCACCTATCGCGGCTACCAGATCGAGGCAATGCCCGCCCCGTCGTCCGGTGGCATCACCGTCGCATCCGCGCTCGGCATCCTGTCGAACTTCGACCTCCCGTCGATGCCGCCGACCGAGATGAACGCCGATGGCGGGCGGCCCAATCCGGCCGCGGTGCATCTGGTGAACGAGGCCGAGCGCCTTGCCTACGCCGACCGGGACAAGTACATCGCCGACCCGGCGTTCGTGCCGCTGCCGGGCCAGGGGGTCGCGACGATGCTCAACCCCGAGTACCTGAAATCCCGTGCGGCGCTGATCAAACCCGACGCCTCACTCGGCGAGGCGCCGGCCGGTGACCTCGGCCCGGTGCCGCTTGGCTCCTATCCGGGCACCGAACACGGCACCAGCCACGTGACGGTCGCCGACCGGTACGGCAACGTCGCCAGCATGACGACGACCGTCGAATCGGCTTTCGGCAGCTTCCACATGGTCGACGGATTCATCCTGAACAACCAGCTCACCGACTTCTCCGCGGAACCCCGCGACGAGCAGGGTGTGCCGCTGGCCAACCGGGTCTCGCCGGGTAAGCGGCCGCGGTCGTCGATGGCGCCGACCCTGGTGCTGCAGCCCGCCGCCGACGGCCGGCCCGCGCAGGTGGTCGCCGCCCTCGGCTCGCCCGGCGGCGCGGTCATCATCCAGTTCGTGGTGAAGACCATCGTCGGCATGCTGGACTGGAAGATGAATCCGCAGCAGGCGATCTCGATGATCGACTTCGGTTCCGCCAACACGCCCGTCTCCAACGTCGGCGGCGAACATCCCTTGGTAAACACCACCGACGACGGCAACGCCGACCCGCTCGTGCGGGGTCTGCGTGAACGCGGCGAACAGGTATCGGTGGCCGATCAGTCCAGTGGCCTGTCGGCGCTCCAACGACACGAGGGCGGCTGGATCGGTGGCGCCGACCCACGCCGCGAGGGCGCCGTCATGGGTGACGACGCCACCCTGCGCTAACCAACCCAGCGCCGACCGTGCTCGCATAGCTCACCGCTCGTCATCCACGACGATCGGCCAGGATTCCGCTCCCTGGGCGATAGCGGCTGCCCGGATTCTCTCGTTCTCGTGGTGACAATCACCACGATCTGTGGTGTGATCGGAGATACGAAGAAACATACTTCGTATGCCTGTATCTCTGGGAGTGATGATGGATCGTCACGCGGTCAGCCGACGCAATGCCCTGAAGCTGGGCGGTGGTTTCGTGGGGGCGTTGGGAGCCATGACGCTCCTCGCTCCGCCTGCTCGGACGCAGCCGTGGGTCTGGTCGCCGTCCGGGTCGGTCGCTGGGGCCGGTGTGGGCGCCGATCCCCGCACGGTCTGGGATGCCGAGGCCGATCCGGTGATCGCGAACGTGATCGAGCGGGGCAACGTGCCGAAAATCAATGCGGCGCTACGGGACTGGATTCGCAACGACTAGCCGGTCCCTACCAGTCTGCCGCCGGAACTGCGTGACTTCATGGAATACGCCCGCATCCTTCCCGACTGGACCGATAAGAGAAAGCTCGCGGCCGGGTTCGAGTACAACAAGAAGCACGGCACCGTCATCGCGGTGCTCTACGCGTTCGCGAGTGGAATGATGTCCACGGTCATCCCGCACGAAGCGCGTGCGGTCTACTATTCGCGCGGGGGCCAGTACTTCAAGGACCGCATCGCCAAGACGGCCAAACTCGGCTACGACATCGGCACCGTGAACGCCTATGGTCCGGGCGGTCAGATGATCGTTACCTGCGTCAAGACCCGGATGATCCACGCCGCGGTGCGGCACCTGCTTCCGCAGTCACCGCACTGGCCGTCCGACGAGGTGCCGATCAGCCAGGACGATCTCATGATCACTTGGCACAGCCTGCCGACCACAATTATGCAGACCCTGACCACGTGGCGGGTCCCGACGCCGCCTGCCGAATCCGCCGGCTATCTGCACACCTGGCAGGTGTGTGCCCATCTGCTCGGCATCCGCGACGAGTACATCCCGGCGACCTGGGCCAACGCGAATGACCAGGCTAAACAGGTGTTGACGCCGGTGCTCGCGAAGACTCCGGAGGGGGTTGCACTAGCCAGGGATTTACTCAGTCTCGGTAACGAACTGGATCTCACGCTGCTGTCCAGGCCGATCCTCGGGGCGTTCACTCGGTTCATTCTCGGCAACAAGATCGCCGATTGGCTGGAGATTCCGCGTGAACCGGTGTGGAGCCCGCTGCTCGAGGCGAGTTGGGCGCCGTACCTCGCGGTGCGGGAGGGGCTGCTGACCGCCGTGCCTCCCGTCGACAATGCCTACTGGATGTTCGACGAATTCCTGCGGCAATTCGTGCTGTGGTACATGTCCGAGTTGCGGATGCCCATCAGTATCGAAATTCCGACGACCAATCGAAAGTTCTGACCGAGGTCTAGACCGCCGACCCTGAGGACACGTGATGGATTTCTATATCTGGTTGCAGGACTTGCTGAACCGGCTCGACGCCGGGTCGTCCGGCTATGGGCCTTGGTAGCGTCGCTGGCACCGGATTCGCCCGTTACCATGGGGCCGCACGACGCCGGAGTGTGGCAGGGAGGTTCCATGGTGGGTGTGCCGTCCGAGGCGGAGCCGGGTGCTGCGGCCATGCTCGCCCGTGTCCTCACCGACGCCACGGCCGTGTCCGATACCGACGACGATCTTCGGGTGCGGATCGTGGATGCCGCCCGCGACCAATTCAGCCGGGTCGGCATCAAACATTCCACGATGGACGATGTCGCCCGCCGGGCGAACGTCGCCCGGATCACCATCTATCGCCGATTTCCTACCCGTGATGCATTGGTGGAAGCGGTATTGCTACGTGAGTTTCGGTCGTACTTCGATCAATTTCTCATCGATATTCGCGATGCGCGCACGGTGGCCGACCGGGTCGTGGTGGGCTTCGTCAGTTCCCTACGCGCGATGCGCCGCAACCCGGTGATGAGCGGCATGCTGACCGCCGAGCCGGACATCTTGTCGAGTTCGATGATCGCCGACGACGGTCAGATGGTCGCCGTGGTGCGCCGATTCGTCGCCGGCCAATTACGTCGGGAGCAAGCCGCCGGGCATGTCGCGGCCGGGGTAGACGTCGATGTCGTGGCCGAGATGATGGTCCGGGTCACGGCGTCGTTTCTGGCGATACCCAGTACGGTCATCGATGTCGACGACGACGCGCAGCTGTCCGAGATTGCCCGATGGATGCTGGTGCCGCTGCTCGACGAACGGCCCGCCTAAGATTCGGCTGGGGCGCCGATTCGGGCGGCGGAGGGCGCTTAGCCGGCGGACGCCGAACTCGACGGGGCGGCCGACTCGTTCGGGTTGCGCCACACCACCGGAGCGGACGCATAGTCGAGGTTGTCGTCGCCGGTGGTATCCGTCGAGTAGACGACCCGATGCAGTCGCTGGCCCGGATCGGCCATCGCGACCAGGCATGCGGAGAAGGACTCGCCGCGCCGCATCGTCATCGGCGGCGCAAGTCGGGGACAGGCGGCCGTCGGGGTCCGGGGCGGCGTGGTCAACACCGCAGCCTTGCCGTCGGCGCTACCCGCGAATCCGAGCATGCGCGGCGCCGGTGCCGGGTTCGGTGCCAGCGAAGTCACCGTCACATACACGAAGTACGGTGTGCCACCCTGTGTCTCGTCCTCCGGGACACCTTCGGCCCGGGTGATTCCGGTGACCGTGTACATCGCGGTCGGTCCGGTCGCGCGGTACGGATCCGCGGGCAGCACCGCGCTGGCGCCGAAGTCGAGGGCGGTCCCGATCGGGGTGGGCGCTGGTGTGCCCGGCGGCACGGACACCGACGCCGAGGTCGGTACCGACGTGATCGGTTCCCGGTTGTCCGGCGAGTCCGACGAGGAACACGCACCCACGGTGAGCGCCGACACGACAGCGACGGCGGCAACACCGGCGACCGTGCGGGCCGATCGCATGACGGGACTCACCCGCGTACGGTAGCCGATCTGGCCGTGGGTCGATGCGTAAGGTGTGCGATGTGTCGAATAAGCAGGGGCAAGTGGTGGGCCGCGGTGCCTTCCAACTCTTCGGATCACGCCGCCGCGACGAGGTGAACGAGGTCCTCACCGACGTGTTCGGACGCGACGATGTGGCCGCCGTCGGGGCCGACTGGCGCGGCATCGTCTATTTCACCGTCGACGCCGACGAGCAGGTCGCCGCGGACACGGTTCTCGGATTCGACCCGTCCAGCGGCAGTTCCGGTGAGCTCGCCACCGTCGACGACGTACTGGCCGCGGTCCGCGACGGTGAGATCGCTCAGGCGGTCGACGTGGAGAGCTTCGACGCGTGGCGCGCCGCGACCGGGGTGCGGGATCTGGCGATGGGGGACTGTGTGCCGCCGATGGTGCCCGAATTCCTCGGTGGTGACCCGGCCGAACGGGCCGTCGAACCGCAGCCGCTGGTCACCTACATCGCGGTGACGGCGGCGTTGATGGGCCGGCTGGAGGCGTTGGGTGTGCAGCCCGGCGACGAGATCCCCGACGAGGTCTTCGACGACGATCGCTGGCAGTAGCCGGCGGCGTCACCACTGTCGACTCCGGTGGTGCTAAGACTGCGCCGGCATGTTCGGCTGGGCGCGGCTCACACCGTCCGGCCGCGGTGTTCGCGGTACCAGGCGACCAGTTCGTCCGTCGACGAATCTCCTTGCGGTCCAGGCGCTTCGGGTTCGGTGATCACGCCGAGCAATTCCTTGGCCTGGGTCTTGCCCAGCTCCACACCCCACTGGTCGAACGGGTCGATACCCCAGATCGCGCCCTCCACGAACACCTGGTGCTCGTACAGCGCGATCAACTGGCCGAGGACCGACGGGGTGAGCTCCGGTGCGACAATCGACGTGGAGGGCCGGTTGCCGGGCATCACCTTGTGCGCCACCAGGTTCGGCGGAACCCCCTCGGCGGCGATCTCGTCTGCGGTCTTGCCGAAGGCGAGCACCTTGGTCTGCGCGAGGAAGTTACTCATCAGCAGGTCCTGCATCGAGCCCTCCCCGTCGACCGTGGGCAGGTCGTCGGTGGAGTTGGCGAAGCCGATGAAGTCCGCCGGGATCATCCGGGTGCCCTGGTGCAGCAGTTGGTAGAAGGCATGCTGCCCGTTGGTGCCCGGTTCGCCCCAGAACACCTCGCCGGTGTCGGTCGTGACGTGGTGGCCGTGCGCGGTCACCGACTTGCCGTTCGACTCCATCGTCAACTGCTGGAGATAGGCGGGGAATCGCGCCATGTCGTTCGCGTACGGCAGCACCACACGCGACTGCGCGTCCCAGAAGTTGTTGTACCAGACGCCGATGAGCCCCAGGATCACCGGCGCATTGCGTTCCAGCGGCTGCGTGCGGAAGTGCTCATCGACCTGTCGGAATCCGTCCAGGAACTCGGCGAAACGCTCCTTGCCGATGGTGGCCATCACCGACAGTCCGATCGCCGAGTCCACCGAGTACCGGCCGCCGACCCAATCCCAGAATCCGAACATGTTGACCGGGTCGATGCCGAACGCCGATACCGCGTCCGCGTTGGTGCTGACCGCGACGAAATGTTTGGCGACCGCGTCGTCGCCGGCCCCCAGCCTGTCCAGCAGCCATCGCTTGGCGGCCGCCGCATTGGTCAGTGTTTCCAGCGTGGTGAACGTCTTGGACGCCACGATGAACAGCGTGGTCTCCGGGTCGAGACCATCGAGGGTGCCGACGATGTCGGCCGGATCCACATTGGAGACGAAGTGGGCGCGGAGTCCGGGGTCGGTGTAGTGGCGCAGCGCCCGGTACACCATCGCCGGGCCGAGGTCCGAGCCACCGATGCCGATGTTGACGATGTCGGTGATGCGCTTGCCGGTGTGGCCGGTCCAGTCGCCGCTGCGCAGCCGGTCGGTGAACTCACCCATCGCGTCGAGAACACCGTGGACGTCGGCGACCACGTCCTGCCCGTCCACCACCAGAGTCGCGTCGGCGGGCAGTCGTAACGCGGTGTGCAGCACGGCCCGGTCTTCGGAGGTGTTGATGTGGACGCCGGAGAACATGTCGTCGCGGTGTTCTTCGAGCCCGACCTCGCGCGCCAGACTGAACAGCAGTTCCAGGGTTTCCGGCAGCACTCGTTGTTTGGAGTAGTCGATGTGCAGGTCGCCGACGTCGACGGTCATCTCGCGGCCGCGGTCCGGGTCGACGGCGAAGAGTTCACGCAGATGCATCGCATACACGTGGTGCTGGTGTGCGGCGAGGGCCTGCCAGGACTGCGTCGCGGTGATGTCGTCGTGCAGGGCTTCGCTGCCGGAGACCTCGGTGCTCATGGCCTCCACCCTAAGTGTTCGGCAGCGGCCCTGCGGTGAATCGACTGCGCCACCGACGACCTCGCGCGTACGCCGGGGATCGCCGGTGCCCGGTGGCTCAGCGGCCGGGTGGGCCGCAGGTAGATCAGCGGCCGAGTGGGCCGCGGCCCAGCCGGAGCAACAGCATCGCCAGCGTGTGGCCTTCCTGGCCGAGTTCGGCGAACCGGTCGAGCACCTTGACCTCCCGGCTGTGCACCAGTCGCGGTCCGCCGGATGCCATCCGGGTCGCACCGACCCGTTTGGACACGGCGGTACGCCGCTTCACGGCCGCCAGGATGATCGCGTCCAGCCTGTCGATCTCCGAACGCAGCACCCCGATCTCGTCGCTCAGCCCCGACACGTCGGCGCCGAGGCCGTAGTAGTCCAGATCGATCGACTCGGCGAACGAGGCGGTGTCGGAGGCGGCGTGGCGAGGTGCGTCGGTGGAGCCGGGGTCAGTCACCGTGCCGATTTTGCCACGCGTGTCCGCCGACCGGTCTACTAGATCCCATGCCGAGTAGCCGGGTCGTGTCCTGTGTCGCGGTCGCCCTCATCGTCGCCCAGCTAGTGATCCGCGGTTGGCTGGCCGCCAGCGGCGGCTTCTACTGGGACGACCTCATCTTCATCGGCCGAGCCTCGAGCCAGCCGATCCTGTCCTGGGACTACCTGGGCGCGGCGCACGACGGACACTTCATGCCGGCGGCATTCCTGGTGGCCGGTATCACCACGGTGATCGCGCCGGTCTCCTGGTGGTTGCCCGCGGTCACGCTGGTGGTGTTGCAGGCCGCGGCGTCTCTCGCGGTCTGGCGGATGATCCGTACGGTCGGCGCGGTCCCGGCGCGCTCGGTCGCCACCCGGGGACCGGGCGCCACCGCCGTCGACTCCGCCGGCCGCCGACCGGCGCGCGCGGTGGCGGTCGCCTCACCGGCGCGAGCGTGGGGGGCGTTGGCCGCGTTGGCCTTCTACCTGTTTACCCCGATGACGGTGCCCTCGTTCGCGTGGTGGGCGGCGGCCTTGAATTCCCTACCCATGCAGGCGGCCATGGCCTGGATCGTCGCCGACGCGGTGCTGCTCGGTCGCGGTGGCCGCTCCGAGCGGTCCCAGCGCCGGATCGTGATCCGCTCGGCCGTGGTGTTCCTGGTGGCGCTGGCGTTCTTCGAAAAGTCGCTGTTCATCCTGCCGGTCGCGTTCGCCGCCGCGGTCCTGGTTGCCCGCTGGTCACCGGCGTCGGCGCGGCTCGGGCCGGTGACCGTCGCGTTCCTGCGCGCCCGCCGACTGTGGACGGTGTTGTCGGTGATCTTCGTCGGCTGGGTGCTGGTCTATCTGTCGATCACCGACGCCGCGGCGGGCAATCACTCGGTGACCCAGACGCTGCGGCTGGTCTGGCGGTCGGTCAATGCGGCCGTCGTCCCGTCCTTCGTCGGTGGTCCGTGGCAATGGGATCGGTGGATTCCCAGTCCGCCGATGGGATTCGCACCGGTCTGGATGGTGATCGCCGGCTGGGTGATCGTCGCGTTGCTGGTGGTCTGGTCGGTGCGCCGACGGGTCGGTGCCGTCGCGATCCTGGTATGCACCGCGCTGTACGTGGTGGGCGCGCAGATCCCGGTGATGTGGAATCGGTCGAGTGCCAACACCGCACTGGAACTGGCGCAGACCATGCGGTATCTGCCCGACTCCGCCGTCGTCATCACCCTTGCTATTGCGCTCATCGCGGCATCCCCGGTCCGGTCCGCGAGGCCGCAGAGTGCGGAATCCGGTGCGCGGCACGCCCGGGACGGCATCCCCTACACCACCACGCCCCGCCTTGCCGCGGCCGTGGTCGCGGTCACGCTGGTGGTGGCGTCGTCACTGATCGCGATGGCGTCGTTCTCCTCCGCGTGGCGTGACGACCCGACCGAGTCGTACCTGGCGTCCGCGAAGCGCTCGCTGGCGGCCAACCGGGAGCACACCATGTTCGACCAGTCGCTGCCGTTGGAAGTCCTGCTCCCGGTTGCCTACCCGCAGAACCAGATCAGTCATACCTTCGGCCGGGTGGCCGACCGCTCGCCGTTCGGCGACAGCACCGATCGACTCATGGTGCTCGACAACACAGGCGCGTTGGTGCCCGGCGCGGTGACCCCACGCCGGACGGTCACCGCGGGCCGCGGCTCGTGCGCCCGACCCGAGATCGCCGGGCCGTCGGCACTGCGTCTGGACGGGCCGCTCATCGACTGGCTGTGGACCGTGCAGATCCCGTACTGCGCGACCGCCGACGGGGTCGTCGAACTGTCGCTGGCCGGGGGCCGGTCCGTCCGGGTCCCGGTGCGATCGGGTTTGCGGGTGTTCTACGCGCAGCTCTCCGGCCACGGCACCGACGTCAGGATTCGGCCGCTGACCCCCGGCCTGGCCCTGCACACCGGGTCGGGTCGGGTCGGCGAGGTCGTGGACGCGCGGCACCTCGATCAGGGGTGACGCACGGCCCGGGGACTCGACCCTGACCCCGGTCAGAACTGTTTCTGGTAGTAGACCGTGATCTTGTCGCTGGTGCCCTTGTCGATCGTCAACAGGCGCAGGGCGGTCGCCGTCGCCGGGTCGGACACGAAGTACACCACACGCGCATCGCCTGCCGCGCGGATCTGCTGGTCCATCTGGTCCTTCAGCAGCTTGGTGCCCGGCCAGCTCTCATCGAAGGTCAGGCCGGTGATGTGTTCGTTGTAGCCGGGCCCGAAGGTGACCAGGAAAGCGCCCGCCGCGCCGAGCCCGTCGAATAGGTAGTCGCCCTGCTTGACCACGTAGCTGCTCGGCAGCCCGGCCCACTGGTACGAGTAGGTTGCCGCAGACTGTCGCTTCTGCCCGGTGCGCAGCATCGTGACCTTGCGCTTGGTGCCCTTCTCGCTGTCGTCGATGTAGCCGTTGATCCGGGCAGCCTCGGTCGTGGCGAACGCCAGGTACTTGAAGTCCACGTTGGCTTTGATCCGTCCGCCGGACGACGGGAGATTGGTGGCGACACAACGCGCGGCGGCGGTGCGGCCGATCTCGGCGCGAACCACCTCGGTGCAACTACCGCCGACCGCGCCGGGCGGACTGTTGTTCACCTCGAAGTTCACGGTCATGCCGTAGTTGAAGTAGCCCGTCGGGGTGTCCAGGTCGTCGCCGAGACTCGGCGTCCCGGTCACCGAGATGTCGTAGGCGCAGGCGCTCGGGTCGCAGGTGCCGACCTGTCGTGACGTCACCGACGGGTTGCGCGGCACTAGGCCCGGCGCCGGGATCTCGGTGAGTTCGGGGGCGATGGACCGCTCGTTGGCGAACACCTTGGTGACGTCGTCGGTGCCCAGCGGGGTGACGTCGGTGTCGACCGTGTAGGTCACGTTCCCGTTGACGTATTCGCCCTTGATGTGTTGGACGATGTTGCCGTCCGGGTTGTAGCTGATCTCCCACTTGCCCGCGCGGACCTTGCCGTCGCCCAGTGACGTGATCGTCGGGTCGGACGTCGGCCAGAAGCGGGCGTCCGGCGTGCCGCTGTTCTGACCGGGCAGTTCGGCGCCGAGCGTCGGCGGATTGACGAGCTCGGCATTCGCCATCCGACCGGAGATCAGCCGAGGATTGAACACGGTACCGATGAACGGGAGGGTGGAGTAGCGCGGGGTGGCCCACTTGTTGTTCACGGGTGCCAGATCCAGGTACGTCTTCTCGCCCTCGGTGAGCAGCACGTTCCAAAACTCGGTAGGGCCGTTGATGTACTGGTCGTTGCCGATCTGCCGGTACTGGGTGTCGTTCCCGGCCAGCGTCAGAGTGCCCTCGGCGTTGTTGGTCGACGTGACGATCAGGTTCTTGAAGCTCAGCTGCTGGGTGGGCAGGTCGCCGGAGTTGTACTTGTAGGTCATCGTGCCCGTGTAGCGCGCTCCCGGGCTGGTGCCCAGCTTGAATGCGACCTCGTCGAGGCTGTGCTGGGCGCGGGACGCCGCGGTCGCCGATGCCGTACCGCTGGTGCCCCACGGGATGAACGAGACGATCAGCACGACGACCAGGGCCAGGCCACCGGCCCCGAGAATCAGCGCGGGAACGGTCTTCGAGGAGTTCTTCATCGGCTCGCTTCCTCACGCCAATTTCGGGTTGTGTCGGGCCGAGATCCGTGCCGCTAGACCGCCGGTGCATCCCGGCGATGCGGGCATATCGTACCCGGCGGCCCGTCCGGCCAGGTCGTCGACGCCCACGGGATGGGCCTGCTTGGCTTATAGAGGTAGCACGCCGGACGCGACCGCGCCCGCCGACGGTGTGTCCTCCGAATGACCGCTGGGCGCGGTGGTGACGCGCCGGGACGGTCGGTGGCCCGGAGTAGCCTGAGATACCGATGAGCAGTTCTGTTTCCGCCGGTACCGGCACCGTCCCCTCCGCCTCGACTCCAGCGTCCGCCGACGATCGCGTCGAGCGGTTGCTGGCCGGACTCAATCCGCAACAGCGTGCCGCGGTGATACACACCGGCACACCGCTGTTGATCGTGGCCGGCGCCGGGTCGGGCAAGACCGCGGTCCTGACCCGCCGGATCGCGTACCTGCTGGCCGCGCGGGACGTCACGCCGGGCCAGGTCCTCGCGATCACGTTCACCAACAAGGCCGCGGCCGAAATGCGGGAGCGAGTGATCGACCTCGTTGGTCCGCGCGCCGCCTACATGTGGGTCTCGACGTTCCACTCCACCTGCGTCCGCATCCTGCGCGCCCAGTCGGCGCTGCTGGAACAGCGCAACTCCAACTTCTCCATCTACGACGCCGACGATTCCCGCCGGCTGCTCGGCATGATCGTCCGGGATCTCGACCTGGATCCCAAGAAGTTCAGTCCCCGCGGTGTTTCGGTCGCCATCTCCAACTACAAGAACGAGCTGATCGATCCGGACGCCGCGCTCGCCGCGGCCGCCGACGGCGAGCCGGCTGTGCTGCGGGTGGCGGAGATCTACGCCGAGTACCAGCGCAGGCTGCGGGCCGCGAATGCCTTCGACTTCGACGACCTGATCGGCGAGACGGTGACGCTGCTGCAGCGGCACCCCGAGGTCGCCGAGTACTACCGCAGGCGTTTCCGGCACGTGCTCGTCGACGAGTACCAGGACACCAATCATGCCCAGTACGTGCTGGTCCGTGAGCTCGTCGGGCATGACTCCGGCGAACCCGAACCCGACGGCGCGGTACCGCCGTCGGAGCTGTGCGTGGTCGGCGACGCCGACCAGTCGATCTATGCGTTCCGGGGTGCGACCATCCGCAATATCGAGGAATTCGAGCGAGACTTCCCCGATGCGGAAACCATTCTGCTGGAACAGAATTATCGATCCACCCAGACGATCCTGTCGGCGGCCAACGCCGTCATCGCGCGCAACACCAACCGCCGGGAGAAGCGGCTGTGGACCGATTCCGGTGACGGCGAACTCATCGTCGGCTATGTCGCGGACACCGACCGCGAGGAGGCGACCTTCATCGCCTCCGAGATCGAGCGGCTGACCGACTACACCATCGGCGGATCGTCGGAGACGTACTCGTACTCCGACATGGCGGTGTTCTATCGCACCAACACCGGGTCACGCGCGCTGGAGGAAGTGTTTGTCCGCCACGGGATTCCGTACAAGGTGGTCGGCGGCACGCGGTTCTACGAACGCAAGGAGGTGCGCGACATCGTGGCCTACCTGCGGGTGGTCGCCAACCCGGACGACTCGGTCAGCCTGCGGCGCATCCTCAACACCCCGCGCCGCGGGATCGGCGACCGCGCCGAGGCATGCGTCGCGGTGCATGCCGAGAACAGCGGGTCGAGCTTTTACGAGGCACTGGTCGCCGGCGCGGAAGGTAAAGTGCCGCTGCTGAATACGCGTGCGGTGAAGCAGATCGGCGGTTTCGTCGAGCTGATCGACGGGCTGCGCACCGACTTCCTCGCCACTTTCGGTGCGGCCGGCGGCGGCGATTCCGATGTCGCCGTGGTGGACGCGACCGAGGAGGGGGCCGACATCGGTGACCTCGTCGACGCGATCGTCGAGCGATCCGGCTACCGCGCGGAGCTGGAGGCGTCCAGCGATCCGCAGGACGCCGCACGCATGGACAACCTCAACGAACTGATCGCCGTGGCACGAGATTTCAGCGCCGAGGCGGCCGAGGTCGCCGCCGGCGAGGACGACGTCGCGGAGACCGACGGTGGGCGCGACGGCGAACCGGAGCCGGGTTCGCTGGCCGCGTTCCTGGAGAAGGTGTCGCTGGTCGCCGATGCCGACCAGGTGCCCGATACCGGTGAGGGTGTGGTGACTCTGATGACCCTGCACACCGCCAAGGGCCTCGAGTTTCCAGTGGTCTTCGTGACCGGTTGGGAGGACGGACATTTCCCGCATCTGCGCGCTCTGGGCGATCCCGCCGAACTGAGCGAGGAGCGCCGGTTGGCCTACGTCGGCATCACGCGTGCCAAGCAGCGCCTGTACCTGACCCGGTCGTTGACCCGTGCCTCCTGGGGGCAGCCGGTGTCGAATCCGGAATCACGCTTCCTGCAAGAGATTCCACAGCACCTGCTGGACTGGCGGAAGACCGAGCAGCGTCGGTCGTCGCGACACTACGGGTCCGGCGGTGGGGTGTTCTCCCGGTCGGGGTCAGCCGAGCGCGGCGGATCGTCGGGCTTGCTGGGTCGCGACTCGTATTCGGCGGATCCGGCCCGTGGCCGAAATACGCAGGTGCACTACGACATCGGCGACCGCATGAATCACCCGAAGTACGGACTCGGCAAGGCGGTCGCGCGCGAGGGGAGCGGCCCCACCGAGCGGATCACCTTCGACTTCGGCGCCGGCGTCGGCCGGATGACCTTTATGACGCTTGGCGGGCTGCCCGGCGAGAAGCTCTGACGGTCGGACGACGGACCGCGTCGGGTAGAACCGTTGCGGCAAGGGAAGAATGCCGCGCTCGAAGAAGCCGGCGCAGAATGAAGCCGGGCGCATACGGCGCGAGGCTTTCGGTGGAGGATTAGCCGCCGTAATTGGCGAGCCGGACGCCGCGCTCGGCGAGCCACGGTGCCGGGTCGATCTTGGTGGTGCCGTTCTTCCACACCTCGAAGTGGCAGTGCGGGCCGGTGGAGAAGCCTTCGTTGCCGACCAGGGCGATCACGTCGCCGGCGGTGACCCGCTGGCCCTTCTGCACGAGCACGCCCGAGGCGGCCATGTGGCCGTACATATTCACCGTGCCGTCGGCGAGCTTGACCTGGATCCAGTTGCCGTAGCCGGAGGCCGGGCCGGCCTCGATGACGACGCCGTCGGCGGCGGCGCGGATCGGTGTGCCGAGCGGGGCGGCGAGGTCGAGGCCGCCGTGGAAGGCGCCCCACCGGTTGGCGTACAGCGAGGTGAACTGGTACGTGCCGAGCGGCAGCGGGGATTCGAACAACGGCTTGCTGGCCTGGATCTTGCGCGCGGTTTCCGCGTCGGCGAGCGCCTTTCCCTGGGCGAGCTGGTTGGTGAAGGTGCTCAGGTCCTGGTTGGCGGTACCGCTCGCGACGCCCGGTCCGATATCGGGGACGGGCGCTGCGGCAGGGGTCGGAGCCGGGGCCGGATCGGTCTTCGCGGCCGTCGGCGTCACGGTCACCTCGTCCGAGGTGCCGGCCTGGCTGGCGGCGGCCACCGCTGCTCCTGCCGCCATCGCGACCAGAGCGGCACGGCCGCCACGCAGGGCGGTCGGCGGTGCGCTGATGCGATGCTTGCCGCGGCTGCGGGTCCGTGCGTTCGCCGGATTGCGGCGGAACGGGGTGTCGTGCTCGTCGTCGGTGTCGACGCCGTCCAGTTCGAGTTCGCCGCTGCCCACGCTGTCGGTGGCCGCACGGCGGCTGAAGTGGTCGGGGCGGGCCCCGTCAACGTCGAACGGCCGCTCGTGGCGGTACTCATCGAACTCGCCCTCGGGAATGAGGATGTCCTGAGTGATCTCCGCGGTACTCGGGCGGTCGCGGCGGAAACGTCGCGACCCGGACCGGAGGGCTTCGAACTCGGAATCCAGATCGTCGGTCGGGGCGCCGATCGGGGAGAGGACCGTGGTGGCTTCGGCAGCGGTGGCATCGTCGACTACCGCGCGACGCCGACCCGGCGAGACGGTGGCGGTAGCGCCGCCTGCGAGTCCACGTCCGGTCAAGTCGTCCACCTCAGTTCCTGTCGTACTGTCGTCGATCGTGTTCGGTCGGTCTCGCAAGGTGGACCGGTCACCGGTCGTCGTCGACTCCGGCCGTCCCGTGATGTTGTCGTGATCTCCGACTGCCTGCCGACGGTAACGAAATGATTGCGGCAAGTCCAACCGCTGGGGCGCGTTACAGGGCAAACTGTGAGACGTGTCACAGGGCTTCGGAACCTTGCCGCACGTTGGCAAATGTGCAGTTCGAAACCGTGTATCGGCGGGTCTGGATGTTGACGCCGAAGGTCGTGAGCGCGTGACGCGAGGGTGGGCGAAGGCTGCCGATGTCACAGCTATCCGGGTGAGGTCCTCGCCGGCGTACGAATCGCTTCGTGGGGTACGTGACCTGACGCACTAGCTGATGAGGTCCTCACCGTCGTGTGTATGGCCGCCGCGCGGGGTACGTGATCTGGGGCACAAGCTGATGAGGTCCTCACATTGGCGATACGCGGCAGGTTTAGAGTCCGATATGGCCCGCAACACCCTGACGAGCGGGCAAATCTACGAGATGGTGAGCTGAATGGATCTCTTCGAATACCAGGCGAAGGAACTGTTCGCCAAGCATGGGGTTCCCACCACACCCGGCCGGGTGACCGACAATGCCGCCGACGCGCGGGCCATCGCCGAGGAAATCGGCAAGCCTGTGATGATCAAGGCTCAGGTCAAGACCGGTGGGCGTGGCAAGGCGGGCGGCGTGAAGTTTGCCGCGACCCCCGATGACGCGCAGACCTACGCCGAGAACATCCTGGGCCTGGACATCAAGGGCCACATCGTGAAGAAGCTGCTGGTCGCGGAGGCCAGCGATATCGCCGAGGAGTACTACATCTCCTTCCTGCTCGACCGCGCGAACCGCACCTATCTGGCGATGTGCTCGGTGGAAGGCGGCGTGGAGATCGAAGAGGTCGCCGCGACCAAGCCCGATCGTCTCGCCAGGGTCGCCGTGGATGCGGTGCAGGGTGTCGATCTGGCTACCGCACGGTCGATCGCCGAGCAGGGTCATCTGCCCGCCGAGGTTCTCGACGCCGCCGCGGTCACCATCCAGAAGCTGTGGGAGGTGTTCGTCGCCGAGGACGCCACGCTGGTGGAGGTCAACCCGCTGGTGCGCACCCCCGACGATCAGATCCTCGCGCTGGACGGCAAGGTGAGCCTGGACGCCAACGCCGACTTCCGGCACCCGGATCACGAGGAGTTCGAGGATCGCGACGCCACCGATCCGCTGGAGCTGAAGGCCAAGGAGAACGACCTCAATTACGTCAAGCTCGACGGTGAGGTCGGCATCATCGGCAACGGCGCGGGCCTGGTCATGTCGACCCTGGACGTCGTCGCCTACGCCGGTGAGGGCCACGGCGGGGTCAAGCCGGCCAACTTCCTCGATATCGGCGGTGGCGCGTCCGCCGACGTGATGGCCGCCGGCCTGGACGTCATCCTGGGTGACGACCAGGTGAAGAGCGTGTTCGTCAACGTCTTCGGTGGCATTACCGCGTGTGACGAGGTGGCCAAGGGCATCGTCGGCGCACTGGGCAAGCTCGGTGACGAGGCCAACAAGCCGCTGGTGGTTCGGCTCGACGGCAACAAGGTCGAGGAGGGCCGCAGGATCCTGGCCGACGCGAATCACCCGCTGGTGACGCTCGCCGACACGATGGACTCGGGCGCCGACAAGGCCGCCGAGCTGGCGAGCAAGTAAGGGAGCCGCGAGAAATGTCGATCTTTCTGAACAAGGACAACAAGGTCATCGTCCAGGGCATCACCGGCGGCGAGGGCACCAAGCACACCGCGCTGATGCTCAAGGCGGGCACCAATGTGGTCGGCGGCGTCAACGCACGCAAGGCCGGAACCACGGTGTCGCACAAGGCCAAGGACGGCTCGGACGTGGAGCTGCCGGTGTTCGGCGGTGTTGCCGAGGCGATGAAGGAGACCGGGGCCGACACTTCGATCGTCTTCGTGCCGCCGAAGTTCGCCAAGGACGCGATCATCGAGGCTATCGACGCCGAGATCCCGCTCGTCGTGGTGATCACCGAGGGCATCCCCGTGCAGGACACCGCGTACGCGTGGGCCTACAACGTGGACAAGGGCAACAAGACCCGGATCATCGGGCCGAACTGTCCGGGCATCATCACGCCGGACGAGTCGCTGGTCGGCATCACGCCGGCCAATATCACCGGTAAGGGCCCGATCGGTCTGGTGTCGAAGTCGGGCACGCTGACCTACCAGATGATGTACGAGCTGCGGGATCTCGGATTCTCGACCGCGATCGGCATCGGCGGTGACCCGGTGATCGGCACCACCCACATCGACGCCATCGAGGCGTTCGAGGCCGATCCGGAGACCAAGGTCATCGTGATGATCGGCGAGATCGGCGGCGACGCCGAGGAGCGTGCCGCCGACTACATCAAGGACAACGTGACCAAGCCGGTCGTCGGTTATGTCGCGGGATTCACTGCGCCGGAAGGTAAGACGATGGGCCACGCCGGCGCCATCGTGTCCGGTAGCTCGGGCACCGCGCAGGCCAAGAAGGAAGCCCTCGAGGCCGCGGGCGTCAAGGTCGGCAAGACGCCGAGCGAGACCGCACAACTCGCCCGGGAGCTGTACGAGGCGCTGTAGTCGCTCGACACTCATCGACGCACCCCGATCGCTGACGCGGTCGGGGTGCGTCGGTGTTTGTCGGGTCTTTCGTCGACTGGGCGGCAGATGTCGTCGACTGGGCGTCGGGTCGAGTCGAGTCGGAAGGACATGAGGTGTCGCCGGATTGATCGGGTCACGGTCGATCGCGGTCCTACACTGCGACAATGACGGCGTTCCGACCGGTCGGTGTGTTGCCGGCCGACATCGTTCAGCGGCTCCGTGACGAGCCGTTGAGCTACTCCGCCGTGGGTGGAACCGCGGGAAGCCCACCGGCCGGCTACCGTTGCTTCGTCCGCGCCGCGTATCTGGGTTGCGGCGCCGATGCCTTCAGTCAAGCTCGGAATGCGATGGTGCGCTGGCAGATTCAAGCGCGGTCGGGTGTGCGTGTGTCGGCATCCGAACCGGAGCTCGACATCGGCAGCGTGGCCATCCTGACGCTCGGGGCCCTCGGCTTCTCGGTGCGTGCGCCGGTGCGCGTCGTTGATGTGGTCGATACTCCCCGCGAGTACGCCTTCGCCTACGGCACCCTTCCCGGGCACCCGGAGAGCGGCGAGGAGCGGTTCACGCTCAACCGCCGCGACGACGGCCAGACCAGCCTCACCGTCACCGCGTTCTCACGGCCCGCCGCGTGGATGACTCGGCTCGCCGGCCCCGTCGGCCGCGCCGCCCAGGACGTGATGACACGTCGGTATCTGAGGGCACTCGCTGTCGACCGCTGATCGGGCGCCGTGGCTAATGCCTTGGTGCTGCTGTGACGGCAGTATCTTGAAGTCCTACTGTGAAAGTTGTTGTCGTGCCCGAGAATTTCGTTGCACCGTGAATCGCTTGTTCCGAAGTGGGGTGGGGGCGGACGCCTAACCGCGGACTGTGTGCCGGCCGGACGCGTAAACGCGGACCCCATAGGCAAACGCGGACCCTACAGAGTCCGCGTTTACCTGCAGGGTTCGCGGGAATGGCAGCGAGGCGCCGCTGGCCAACGGTTCCCGAGCGGGCGCCGGCGGCGCCGAGCGCAAGCCGCTCCGGCGGCTGGCCGCGCTGTCCTGCGCGCCGCTCATCCCCGGATGCGCGCCGTTCGCCGATCACGACTCGCGGCCGTCGATCCTCGGGCCCCGGCTCACGGCCCGCGGCCCCGGGCCGTTCACTGGGCGTCGAAATCCGTTCACTGTGCGTCGGTTTGCGTTCACTGTGCGTCAGATTCCATCCACTGTGCGGCGCACATCATTCACTGTGCAGCCCTGTGTGACTTCTGTTCACTGAAGTGGCACATGATGAAACCTGCTGCGAGACGGTGAAATTCGTAGCCGGAATCTCTTGACTCGAACGTGTGTGCGAGTACAGTGGAGGTATGAACCTTCCCGACCTCGTCGACCCGCTCACCGAGCACCATGTCTCGAGTGAGGCGTCGGGTCGGGAGGTGTTCGAGGCGACGCAGACCTTGTTGTTGCTGCGGAATCTGGTCGATCACCAACTGTCGGTGCATGTGGCGGCGCTGGATCGACTCGGGGTCGCCACCCAGCACGGCCGCTCGTTGCGGGAGTTGTTGATCGTGATGGGGTGTGCACCGGTGGTGGCGCAACGCCTGCTGCGGATCGCTGGCTCACTCAACGATTCTTCTGTGCCGGCGGGGCATGCGGCGGATGGGGCGATATCGGCCGAACACCAGGATGCGATCGTGCGGGGGATGGCACACATTGATTCTCGAACGGTGGAACCGATCGATGACGAGGCGCGTCAAAAGTGTCTGACCAGCCTTGTCGCCCAGGTCCTGTCCGGGGCGTCGCCGGCCGAGGTGCAGCAGCATGCCCGCACCCTGGGCAACAACCTCGCCGACACCGATGAGGCGATGCTGCCGGCGGCCGAAGACCGACGGTTGAACGCGGTCACCGTGGCCCAGGATGAGCACGGCCGGGTGCGGGTGCGGGCGGATCTGGATGTGGTGACCGGGGAGAAACTGTCTGCCGCCATCGATAACCTGTCCGCGCCCCGTCCGGAGCCGGATGGTTCCCGGGATGCGCGGTCGGCGGAGCAACGCCGCGCCGACGCGCTTGAGCACATTCTGGATGTCGCCGCGCGTGGCGGTGGCCTGGACGGGGCCGGGACAGCGACGGCACCCAAGACGCAGGTGGCGTTGACGATCCCGGCGGATGCGCCGAGTTTGGCGCATCTGGAGTTCACTGGGTCGGTCACCCCAGACACCGCGCGCCTGTTGTCGTGTGACGCGACGGTGACGGTGATGATCGTCGACGGCGACACGGTGCCGATGGACGTCGGCAGACAGCATCGGCTGTTCACTGCGGCGATGCGCAAGGCCCTGTACCTACGGGATCGGGGCTGCATCAAATGCGGGGCACCCGCCTCCTGGACGCACGCCCACCACATGACGCACTGGTCCGACGGTGGTGAAACCTGCCTGGACAACGGGTGTTTGCTGTGCCCGGGCTGTCACGACGATGTTCACCACCACGGTTGGGAGGTATTCCTCGGCCACGACCGACACCCCTGGCTCATCCCGCCTGAATCGGTGGACCCACACCGCAGACCGATCCCCGCCTACCACCGACGACACCCGACCCTCGACGACCGACCGGCCGCCGCCTAAACAGACACCGCCAGAACCGAACTCGCCAGCACCCCAGCCGCCAGCGCCGAACTCGCCAGCGCCCCAGCCGCACACCGAACTCGCCAGAGCCGAACTCGCCAGAGCCCGAGACTGCCAGAGCCGATCCAGCTAGCGCTGAACTAACCGTAACGCCAGAGACATTGACGACTTCCCACGCACCCGACGACACCCGTCGGGACCGCATCCGTTCCTTGAGAATTTCATAGCGACACTGCGATCCGGCGAGCCGGTGATCGCGTGCCCTCGGCCAGCTAGCCCGGCCAGCCAGCCCAGCCGGCCAGTCCGGCCCGCCCAGCCAGGCTAGCCCCGGCCGGCCAGCCCGGCCTGGCGGGTCGAGGGCACGCAACTCACGGTGATCTCGCGCCATTCCGGTCGAGTGCCGGCCAGCAGAGAGAGAGCTACTCGCGGTCATCTTGCGTCACGGGCCGTCGCCGTTGTCAGCGCGGAGTTGCCACGACCTCAGTCGGCCACCGGCGTCGGCGGACTACGGTGGAGGAGTGGCGGACCGGCGGCTCTCGGCACCCGAACTGCGGGATGTGCTGGTCGATGGCTGGGAGAGCTGGGATCGGCCGGCCGGGGACCTCGGCGCCGACGATGTCGGTGCGTCGGGTGTCGAGTCCGCGTACGTAACCGAGTTGCGGAAGGCTCGGGACCGCACCGGCGTCGACGAATCGGTGATCACCGGCGTCGGTGATGTCGGCGGTGTCCGGATCGCGCTGGTCATCAGCGAGTTCGGATTCCTGGGTGGCTCGATCGGCGCCACGGCGGGCAGCCGGATTGTCGAGGCGGTCGGTCGTGCCACTCGCGAAGGGCTCCCCGTACTGGCTCTGCCCGCGTCCGGCGGTACCCGCATGCAGGAGGGGACGGCGGCATTCCTGCAGATGCTCGCCATCAGCGGGGCGGTGCTGCGTCATCGCGCATCCGGATTGCCCTATCTGGTTTATCTGCGGCATCCGACGACCGGCGGTGTCTTCGCGTCGTGGGGGTCGCTCGGTCAGGTCACCTGGGCGGAACCCGGTGCGCTGATTGGCTTTTTGGGGCCCCGGGTGCATCTAGCGCTGGTCGGCGACGACCTTCCCGGCGACGTGCAGACCGCCGAGAACCTGGCTCGGGTGGGACTCGTCGACGCCGTGGTGCCGGTGCACGACCTTGCTCGACGGGTCGCTGCCGCGGTGTCGATGCTGTCAGCGCCAGTGCAGGGAGTGGAGGGACAGGCGTTGCGAGGGCAGGCGGGTCTGCCGTCCACCGACGCCGGATGGCACGATCCGCGGTCGACCACGGCGAGGACTCTGTCCCGCGCCGTGCCCGACGATTGCCCGCCGCGCCCCGACCCTGCGCAGGTGTGGGCGTCGGTGACCGCCACCCGATCCGACGATCGGCCCGGGCTCACGGACCTCCTGGCGGCGACCACGGGCATCACGACGACCACCGACCCCACGACGACAAACACCCCCACGGTACCCATCCGGGATGACGGGCCAATTCGCTTGGCGCTCCACCGTTTCGGCGGACGCACCGCACTAGTCATCGGCCAGGATCGCCGGACCCAACGGGAGGGCTGGCGAATCGGGCCCGCCGAGCTGCGGGTCGCTCGTCGCGGCATTCAACTCGCCGGTGAACTCGGCCTGCCCGTCGTCACGGTCATCGACACGCCCGGCGCCGAACTGTCCGCGGCCGCCGAAGAAGGTGGCCTTGCCGGCGAGATCGCGCAATGCACAGCCGATATCGTGTCGGCGCCGACCCCGACGGTGTCGGTGCTGTTGGGTGAGGGCGCGGGCGGTGCCGCTCTCGCGCTGTTCGGCACCGACCGGCGGATAGCCGCAACCGACTCGTGGCTCTCGCCGCTGCCACCGGAGGGAGCCAGTGTCATCGTTCACCAGGATACCGACCATGCTGCCGACGTCGCTGGACGGCAAGGGATTTCGGCGGCCGACCTGTATCACACCGGCATGGTCGACCTGCTCGTCCCGGCCGACCCCGGAGAGGTCCACGCGGCCGTCACGGCGATGCTGGACGACGTCGCAGCACCGTCCCCGGACGACCGGTGTCGAGTGCCGGGCCCCGCACCGACACGGATTCCGGCGGTCGGCGCCGTCGTCCGCGATACCACGGGCCGATTCCTCCTGGTGCAGCGCGGCCACGAACCCCAGGCCGGATTGTGGACGGTACCCGGCGGCAAGGTCGAGCGCGGCGAGACGTTCCGGGCTGCCGTCGCACGAGAAGTGCTGGAGGAAACCGGAATCGAGATCGACGTCGGGGACGCGGCGTGGGTCGTCGACATTCCGACCGGCACCGGGAGCGGCGCGGTATACGAGGTGCATGACTTCGTCGGCACGCCACGGACCACCGAGGCTGCCGGCGCGGTCACCGTCACCGCCGGCGACGACGCCGCCGACGCCGGTTGGTTCACCCCGCAGGAGATGGTCGCACTGCCGATGACTCCCGGACTGCTCGAACACCTCGAACGGGCCGGACTGCTCTGAAACCCGGTCCGTCCGAGGGCTGCGCACGACGCTATGCCGAGCGGACGCTATGCCGAGCGCCGTTCGTCGGCGGCTCCATCGGGACGCGGCCGTGCCGTGCGTTGTGCATGCCGACCCTGCAGATTCGGCTTCACCCGGCCCGACGCCATCCGCCGGTTGTACGACGTTCCCGTAGTCGGATGCTGCGCCTGCCGGTAGTCGGCCGGCACGCTCGACCGGATGGTCTTGCGCAGTGGCGTCGGCACCAGGTCGTGAGCATCGTTGTGCGCCAGTTGTTTCGCGCGCCGCCGGTCCGTTTCGTCGATCGCCCGACGCATCGCCGGCGTGATCCGGTCGGCGTACATATGTACCTCTCCGTTCACATTTCGTGCCGCGCGTCCGATCATCTGGATCAACGCCGTGTCCGACCGGAAGATGCCCTCGTGATCCGCGTCGAGAATCGCGACCAGCGACACCTCCGGCAGATCGAGCCCCTCGCGCAGCAGATTGATCCCCACTAGCACGTCGTAGTCGCCGCGGCGCAACTCGGCCAGCAACTCCACCCGGCGCATCGTGTCGACTCCGGAGTGCAGGTAACGCACCCGCACCCCCAGTTCGGTCAGCTCGTCGGTGAGTTCCTCCGACATCGCCTTGCTGAGCGTAGTGATCAGCACGCGTTCGTCGCGCGCCGCCCGCTCGTGGATCTGATCGACCAGATCGTCGAGCCAGCCGTCGGTCTCCTTGACGACGACCCGCGGATCGATCAGTCCGGTCGGCCGGATGACCTGTTCGACGACGTCGTCGTTGCATCGCGCGAGCTCGTACGGGCCGGGCGTCGCCGACAGATACACCCGCTGCGGTGCGCGCTCGGCGAATTCGTCCCAGGTGAGCGGCCGGTTATCCAGCGTCGACGGCAACCGGAAGCCGTGCTCGACCAGCGTGTACTTGCGGGCGGCATCACCACGATGCATCGACGCGATCTGCGGCACGGTCACGTGCGACTCGTCGATCACCACGAGCAGGTCGTCGCCGAAGTAGTCGAGCAACGTCGACGGTGAGGTGCCCGGCGCCCGGCCGTCAAGGTGCCGGGAGTAGTTCTCCATCCCCGGCGCGTGCCCGGTCTTGCGCAGCATTGCGACATCCCGCTCGACCCGCGCCCGTAACCGTTCGGCCTCGACGTGCTTGCCCTCGATCTCGAACGCGTGCAGGCTCTCACCGAGCTCGCGCTCGATCGCGTCCGCCGCGCGGCGAGCCCGTGTCATCCCCGCCGTGTAGTGCGTGCCGGGGAAGATGCGCAGCGAATCCACCACGTCGCGCACCGCGCCGGTGGCGGGATCGGTCACGCTCAGCCGCGCAATTCTGCCGCCGTCCAGTTCGATGCGCATCGCGTTGTCGTCGAACGCCGGGACGACGTCGATCGTGTTGCCGCGAACTCGGAAGGTGCCACGGGTCACCGCAGCCTTGGTGCGGTCGTATTGGATGTCGACCAGCCCGCGGACCAGCTCGTCGCGGTCGACGACGTCACCCACGGCCATCGTGATGGACCGGTCCAGGTACGACTGCGGCGTGCCGAGTCCGTAGAGACACGATACGGACGCGACCACGATGACGTCGCGCCGGCTCAACAGCGACCAGGTCGCCGAATGGCGTAGCCGGTCGACCTCCTCGTTCGACGCCGCTTCCTTCGAGAAGTATGTGTCGGTGTTCGGTACGTACGACTCCGGCCGGTAATAGTCGTAGAACGACACGAAGTACTCGACCGCATTGTGCGGGAACAGTTCGCGCAACTCGTTGGCGAGTTGTGCGGCCAGTGTCTTATTCGGCGCGAGCACCAGGGTAGGGCGCTGCATGCGCTCGATCAGCCACGCGGTGGTCGCCGACTTGCCGGTGCCGGTCGCGCCGAGCAGCACGACGTCCCGCTCGCCTGCCTTCAATCGGCGCTCGAGCTCGTTGATCGCCTGCGGCTGATCGCCCGACGGACGGTAGTCGCTGACGACCTCGAACGGACGTCCCTGACGCAGTACGTCGGTGACCGAGCGGTGGTCGGCGACCGTCATTGGATAGTTCTCACTGGCGAAAGCCATCACGGCCTCCTTCATTCTTCACGGAGCACCCAGACCGCATGGTCGGCTGCTGGTCGGGGTATCGGTCTCGGCGCACGCGCGTTCAACCGATCGCCAGACGACGATCGGATGCGCAGAGCATGGGATATGCAGTGCGAGGGGCAGCGGATTCGCCACGGAGTTGCGCAACGAACTCGGGTGACACAACGGCGTGTCGGCTCGGCATGACGTATGCCGAGCGATACAGTGTATCGAATCAATACGGTGTATCGCAACTGTGTGTAGATGGTCTCGAAATCGGAGGATGAGGGGCGGCGATGGTAACGGTGTGGGAGCGCGACGATCCGGGCCCGCGGATCCGGTTGGACCGCGAGAGCGTGGTGGGTGCGGCCATTCGGATCGCCGACCAGGACGGGTTGGGGGCGGTGTCGGTGCGGCGGGTGGCCGCCGATCTCGGGGCCGGCCCGATGCGGCTGTACCGGATCTTCGACACCGTAGACGAGCTCACCGACATGATGGCCGACGCCGCATACGCGCAGATGGTCCAACGGGCACGGCGGACGGGGGACTGGCGTGCCCGCGTTCGGTCGGTGGCCGAGGCGACGCGAGCCGTCGTCCTCGATCACGAGTGGGTCGCCGACCTCCTCGGTGCACATCCGGCGATCGGTCCGCACGGTCTGGCCTGGCTGGAACTGCTCGCCGACGGCCTCGGTCGCTGTCCGGAGCTCGACGGTCGGTCGCAGGTGCGAACCGCCATACATGTGATCGACGGGTTCCTGATCGGCTCGCTGCGGCGTGAGGTGTCTGATCGCCGGTGTGTGCGCGCCGGTGCGGATGCGTGGGGATGGTCGGCGACCGCGGGTGGCTACCTGGAACGGGCGATCGAGGCCGGGCCGTACCCGGTGTTGCGGGACCTGTCGCGACCCGTGGATCGGCGCACCCCGGAGCGGCTGTTCGGAGACGAACTGGCGGTCGTGTTGCGCGGCCTCGGCCGGGCCCGGTGACGGTCGAGCGTGGGTGTGCCCGGACTGATCGAAACACCGGCGGAGCGACGGGACGACGGTCGGCGCGTGGCGCCAGGTCCGGCCGGGAACAGGTCTCGGCGTGCGGTCCGCGGCGAGTCAGGCTCGCGCTCGTGGGGATTGGTAGGCTGCGCTGCATCGGATGGTTCACGGGCGGCGCCGACCATCGAGCGAGGCGACCGAGGGAGTGTGCATGCAGCGTCGGACCGGGAGTCGGGCACGTCGGGTGACGCTCGCGGCAGCCGCGCTCGGCGCGGTCGTCACGCTGTCCGCCTGTGGTGGCGACGACCCGGTCGATGCGGCCGCGGTGTCGTCGCCGGTACCCTCGGAAAGCATTGCGGCGCAGGCACCGTCGTCGGCGGTGGGTCGGTGGGTAGGCACCTGGCGATCGGGCGGCGAGCAGCGCACCGCAACGATCAACGTGGTCGCCGCCGATCCGCTGCTGGCGACCATCGATGTGTCCGGCGGGTGCAGCGCAACCTGGAAAGAGAAGTCGCGCGATGCGGCCCGTGTCCTCGTCGGCGTGCAGGTCACCTTCGGTGGCTGCGCTGACAACGAGTGGCAGGTCGAGATCGGCGACGACTCCATCACAGCGACCGACACCGCCGACCCCGGTACGACCGTGAGCTTCCGCCGAGCCTGAACCGACCCAGGAGGACATCTGTGAGCGAGAACCCCACCGACCGGACCCAGCCCGGCGAGACCCGGCCCGATGAGACCCGTCCCGATGAGCTCCAGCGCGACGAGGTGCTGACCGACGAGACGGTGACCGGGTTGCTGCCGCTGAATCCGGACGAGCTACTGACCACAACGCGCACCGTGCGCAAACGACTCGACCTGGAGCGGCCGGTGCCGCTCGACGTGGTGCGGTCGGCGCTTGAGGTGGCGCTGCAGGCGCCCACCGGCAGCAACAGCCAGACCTGGCACTGGATCGTCATCACCGACCCGCAGCTGAAGGCGAAGGTCGCCGAGTATTACGCGCGTTCTTTCGCGGCCTACGCCGCGGAGCGTGAAGCCGCCGACGACACCGCGCGGCGCGTCGCCTCCAGCGCGCAGTACCTCGCCGACACGATGGCAGAGGTACCGGTGCTCATCATCGGAGCCATCTACACCGGCGGGGACCTGCCCGCAGGCAACCAGGCGGGCATCTGGGGTTCGCTGCTGCCCGGGGCCTGGAGCCTGGCGCTGGCATTACGCGCACGCGGACTCGGATCCGCCTGGACGACATTGCATCTGGTCTACGAGAAGGAGATCGCCGATCTCCTGGGCATCCCGGCCAATGTGCACCAGGGGGTGCTTTTTCCGGTCGCCTACACCAAAGGCACCGACTTCAAGCCCGCCGGTCGCCGGTCGCTCGACGATGTGGTCCACGTCAACGGTTGGTGACGTCGGGTCGCGGCCGATACCGCATCCGATCTGACGTCCGAGGTCGCGGAATTCGCGACCTCGGACGTTCTCTGCAGCCCGAGACGTGCAGTCGTGACAGGCGCGCGGCGGTAGAGTCCACAATCACGATGACCGGTACGCCACACCCATCCGCGGACGTCGCACGCGACGAGCCACCGCGAACGCGCCGCGAGCAGGCCAAGGCGGAGCGGCGCGTCGAATTGCTCGCCGCGGCGGCGCAACAGATGGCGGAGCGTGGTTTTGCGGCGGTGCGCCTGGAGGATATCGGCCGGGCGGCCGGTATCAGCGGCCCGGCGATGTATCGCCACTTCGCGTCGAAATCGGATCTGCTGGACGAGATGCTGGTCGACATCTCTCAGCGGCTGCACGACGGAGGTGCCGATGTCGTCGCACGGGGCAACGACCCGGAAACGACACTGCGCGACCTCGTCGGATTCCACATCGACGTCCTGGTCACCAAGCCGGAGCTCATCTCGGTCCAGGATCGCGACCTCTCGTCGTTGAGTCCCGGCGCGAACCATCGGGTGCGGTCGTTGCAGCGCCGCTACGTCGAGCAATGGGTTGACGTGCTGATCGCGTCGCGCTCCGCCCTCGACCGCGACGAGGCCCGCGTGCGGGTGCACGCCATGTTCGGCCTGCTCAACTCGTCGCCCCGGCTCCCGGAGTTTCCCGAGGAACTTCTGCGCCCGCTGCTCACCGGAATGGCGCTCGCCGCGCTAGGTGTCGCTGGTTGAGTAGGTATGGCACATCGTCGGGGGGCCGGTCCGCTGGTTGACTAGGAGCGGCCCAGATCGGTGCCGTGTGCAGTTCGCTGGTTGAGTAGGTATGGCACATCATCGGGGGGTTCGGTCCGCTGGTTGAGTAGGTGCGAGGAACGAGCGCCGTATCGAAACCAGCGACCCGCCGGTGCCGTCGGCGGAGCGGAGCGAGAACCTTAGCCGCCTCGGTCCCAGCGCCGACCCCCGGGCGAAACGAGCGTTGTTCACTCGGATGAATCCGACATCACGCCGCGCCGGCCAGCGGAATCTCGCCGTACGCTGAGTCCGTGCACGGCCCGCGTGCGCCGACAGCGAGAGGACCCACGGTGAGTTCAGGTGATCCGCAGTACCCACAACAGTCCTGGTCGGGGTCACCGGCACCGGGTGGGCAGCCGACCGGCGGATGGGGAGCGCCACACACAGCACCGCAGCCCACCGGAGTGCCGACCGGACCGCGGCCGACCGGAGGTCCGCCGACGGGCGGACCGGGGTGGCCATCCCCGCCCGCCGGGTCCCGCAGCGCCACACCGCAACTGCCGACGCTGTTGCTTGGACTGTCGGTGATCGCCGGAATCGTCGCCTACTTCATGGGTTTCGTCAGCTGGATCAGCCTGTCGGTCGGCCCGAATGCCGAAGCCGAGGCGGAGCAGTGGGCTCAGCGGCTCGATCAGGGCGGTGGCGGGATTCCCGCGTTCCTCTCCTATGAGATCGTGCTGAATCCGGGCAAGTTCTTGATCGTCCTGGGCGCGATCGCGGTCGCGTCGGGACTCCTGTTAGTGCCGCGGTACCGCCGCGCGGCCCCGATCCTTGCGGTGATCGCGGCGGCCGCGTGGCTGGCGCTGTTCGCCGCCGCGTTGACCCTGCCGCCGTTCGTCAATCTCGGTGCCGGAGCGATCCTCTCGCTGATTTTCGGCTTCCTCCAGGTCGCGATCCTGATCGCAGTGTCGGTCATGAACGGCCTCGCCGGGCGGTAGTGCCTGGGGCTGGTTTCGATACGGCGACTCGCTGCGCTCGCTGCCTACTCAACCAGCGGGAACCGGCTGTTCGCTGCGCTCGCGCCTACTCAACCAGCGGATACGGGGCATTCGCTGCCTACTCAACCAGCGGGGACTGGCCGCTCGCGCCTACTCAACCAGCGGGAACGGTCGCTCGCTGCCGACTCGACCAGCGGGCGGGCAGCTCGGCAGCGGCACGCGTGGGCGCCGACATGGCTCGCGGAGGGGAGCGCGAGCCATGCCGACGCTGGTCAGATGCCCAGCTCGCCGAGCCGGCGGGACAATTCGGCTCGGTAGTTGGCGACGTTGCCCATCTTGATCTGCTCGTAGCCGCGGACCATGTCGGGCAGCTCGGCGATGGCCACCATCGACGAGACGCAGTCGGCACCGATCCGGCCGTCGGCGAACGCCGCCAGCAGTACGTCGATCAGCTCCCGGTACTCGACGATCAGCTCCCGCTCGGTGCGCCGGATCTCGTTGCGTGCGAACGGGTCGAGCTTGGTACCGCGCAGCCGCTTCATCTTGGCCAGGGTCGCCAGGCCCGGCGTGGCCCACTTGCCCAGCGCGAGCTTGTTCTTCATGCCCATCGCCCGCAGCGTCGGCGGATGTAGCCGCACCGCCACCTTCGCATCGTCACCGAACTGGTCGGCAATCTGCGCGGCGAAGTCCGGGTCCGCGGTCAGCCGCGCGACCTCGTACTCGTCCTTGTACGCCATCAGCTTGTACAGATTGCGGGCCACCGCGTCGGTGAATTCCGCGCCGACGCCCGCACGACGGGTGCGGTCGACCACCCGCAGGTACTCCCGGGCATAGCTCTCGTCCTGATAGGCGATCAGCTCGTCGTAGCGCAACGCCACGGTGCTCGCGAGGTGGTCGGAGACCTCGCCGAGCGAGGCGACCGCCGCACCGGCGGCCGCACTCGGCTCGGCCGGGCCGGCGACCGGATGCAGCGCCGCGATCTCCGCGGTGACCGCGTCGACGTCGGCCACGACTTGCCGGCCCCGGCGGAACGCCTGCAGATTCGCGTCCACCGCGACCCCGTTGATACCGATCGCGCGTTCGATCGACTCGGGCGAGATCGGCAGCGCGCCAGTCTGGTACGCGGCGCCGACCAGGAGCATATTCGCGAACTGCTCGTCGCCGAACAACTCCGTCGCCAATGCGCCCGGGTCGAGGTACACCGCCCGCGACACCTTCGCGTCGATGGCGTCGTGCACCTGTGCCTCAGCCGGGAACCCGACAGAGGTGTCGATCACCATCAGGCCGGTCGGGATCTCGGTGGTGGAGACCACCGCGGTCGTCCGGTCGGCCGTGGCCACCTTGAGGTTCGCCGGGTCGGTCGCGACCAGCGAATCGCACGCCAGGTAGAGGTCGCAGTCGTCGGAGGCCACCTTGGCGGCCTGCTCGACCGGCCGGGGCGACACTTTCACGTCGCTGACGACCGCGCCGCCCTTCTGTGCCAGGCCGGTCATGTCGACGGTCCGTGCGTGATGTCCGTCCAGGACCGCCGCGGTCGCCAGCACTTGGGACACGGTGACCACACCGGTGCCGCCGATTCCGGTGACGCGCAACGAGAATCCCTCGGGGCGGTAGATCTTGGCCGGTTTCGGTACGTCGGTGGCCGCCAGATCTGCGGCCCGTGCGGTCTGCTTCTTGGTGCCCGGGGTGACGGTCACGAACGACGGGCAATCGCCCTTCAGACAGGAGAAGTCCAGATTGCACGAGCTCTGGTCGATCCGGGTCTTGCGGCCGAACTCGGTCGGAACCGGGTGCACCGACAGGCAATTGGACTTCTCGCCGCAGTCGCCGCAGCCTTCGCAGATGCGTTCGTTGATCATCACCCGCTGGTTCGGGGTATCCATCTTGCCGCGCTTGCGCTTCCGGCGCTTCTCGGCGGCACAGCCCTGGTCGTGGATGAGGACGGTGACGCCCTCGACGGCGGCGAGTTCACGCTGGGCGTCCAGCATCTCGTCGCGCTCGCGCACGTCCACGTCGTGACCGACGATCTCCCGGGTGCGAGCCGGGTCGTCCGACGTCACCACGATCTTCGTGACGCGCTCGGCCCGCAGCAGCCCGATCAGCCGATCGAGCGGCATCTCGCCGACCGGATCCTGGCCACCGGTCATCGCGACGGTGCCGTTGTACAGCAGCTTGTAGGTGATGTTCTCGCCGGACGCCACCGCTGCGCGCAGGGCCAGCGACCCGGAGTGCATGAAGGTGCCGTCGCCGACGTTCTGCACGAAGTGGTTGGCGGCGACGAACGGCGCCATACCGAGCCACTGCGCACCCTCGCCACCCATCTGGGTGACGCCCGCGATATCTCCGACCTGCCGCGGATCCATCAGCAGAACCATGGCGTGGCAACCGATTCCGGCGCCGACGAGGGTGTTGTCGGCGACCTTGGTCGAGCTGTTGTGCGGGCAGCCGGAGCAGAAGTACGGGGTGCGCACGGCGAGGGGGAGTTCAATGCGTCCACGCTTGCGGGCCTTGGTGTCGAGCCAATTGGTCGCCGCGTCGACGTGGTGATGCCGGGACAGCCGGTTGGCCAGGCCGCGGGACACCGCGTCGACGTCGAGTTCACCGAACCGGGAGAACAGCGTCGACCCGTCCTCGTTGGCCTTGCCGACGATCCGCGGCGCTCCCGGATGCCGAAACAGGATGTCGCGCATCATCGTTTCGATAAAGTCGCGCTTCTCCTCGACGACGATCACCTCGTCGAGTCCGTCGATGAAGTCGTAGAGCGTCTCCCGCTCCAGCGGGTACACGACACCGAGCTTGAGGATGCGGATGCCCAGGCGGGCCAGGTCGTCGTCGCCGATGCCGATGAGGCGCAACGATTCCCGGAGATCGAGGTAGGTCTTGCCGGCGGCCACGATGCCGATGCGGTCGTCGGCGGTGCGCGATACGACGCGATTGAGCTTGTTCAGGCGGGCGTACTCCATCGCCCGCGGCAGCCGGGTGGTGAGCTGATTCTGTTCCAGCTCCATCAGGTTGGCTCCGAGCAGTCGGCCGCTGGGCACGTGCGGGCTGCGGCCCAGGTCGCCCAGGACGGGCAGCACCCGGTCGGGGTCGACGAGCGCGGTCGACGATCCGTCGGCGACATGTGCGGAGATCTTCAGCGACGTCCACAGGCCGCTGACCCGGCTCATGATCGCGGCGTGCACACCCAGGTCGAGGATGTCCTGCGAGTCGGCGGGGTAGAGGATCGGCATGTACAGGTCGGCGAGCGCCATCTCGGACGCGCACGGGACGGTCGAGCTCTTGGCGCCGGGGTCGTCGCCGACCAGGGCGACCGCACCGCCGTCGGGGTGGGTGCCGATGAGGTTGGCGTGCCGCAGCGCGTCGGTGGCGCGGTCCAACCCGGGTGCCTTGCCGTACCAGTACCCGACGACGCCGTCGCGGCGGGTGCCGTCGGCGAGCGGAGCAAGATCGGTCACCTGCGCGGCGACCTGCGACCCCATCACCGAGGTGGCACCGAGCTCCTCGTTGAGGCCGGGTCGGTGGACGATGTCGAACGGGTCGAGATAGGTGCGGCGGCGCGCGATCTCCAGGTCGTAGCCGGCCAGCGGGGAGCCCTCGTAGCCGGAAATGAAGGATGCGGTGTGCAGTCCGAGCCGGCGGTCGAGGCGGGCGCGGTCGCGAACCATGCGCACCAGAGCCTGGATGCCGGTGAGGTAGATGGTGCCGGAGTCCCGCGTGTAGCGGTCGTCGAGCGAGAAGGAAGCGGACTCGGCGGACGGGGTCGCGCCGGTGACGGGGCTGTCGCCGTGCGCCCGCGGGGCACGGTCGTGTGCGAGGGTCATGGGGTTTCCTGGCCTTTGCATATCTCGGACCCGACGGCACTGGTACTGCCACCGAGGCGTTGTTGTACGTGGCCCGGGGGTGGTGGGCCTGCACCCCAGGGTACGAAACTTCGTGACCAGAGTCACGTCGGCGACCACAATGGGACGCGGGTGACAGACGCCGCGACATGCGCTAGAGTCGCTTTCGGTTAATCTCAACTAACTGAAATTGATCGCTCACCGAGGGTGACCGGGCGCGAGGCCGAGAGCATCACCAACCGAAAGGCACGGCGGTGACCACAGACATGCACACCGAACCCGACGCGGCCCCCGACTCGTCGACTCCCGCCGGATTCCGGGCGGACCACGCGACGAACGTCGAGCGGCTGCGCGAACGGATGGCGGTCGTGGCTCAGGGAGGCGGGGAGCGCGCCCGCGAACGGCACCTGTCCCGCGGCAAGCTGTTGCCGCG
Organism: Gordonia sinesedis; assembly: GCA_039527305.1. Classification (GTDB taxonomy): domain Bacteria; phylum Actinomycetota; class Actinomycetes; order Mycobacteriales; family Mycobacteriaceae; genus Gordonia; species Gordonia sinesedis. The sequence continues at coordinate 409,919 of BAAAJU010000006.1, forward strand.
CGACCGGGTCGATGGACTGCTCGACGTCGGATCGCCGTTCCTGGAGGTCGGGCCGCTGGCCGCGTTCGGTATGTACGACGACAAGGTTCCCGCCGCCGGGGTCATCGCCGGTGTCGGCCGCGTCGCCGGCCGGGAATGCATGATCGTCGCCAACGACGCGACCGTCTCCGGCGGCACCTACTACCCGATCACGGTCAAGAAACACCTTCGCGCGCAGGAGATCGCCGCGCAGAACCGACTGCCCTGCATCTACCTGGTCGACTCCGGCGGCGCGATGCTGCTGCGGCAGGACGAGGTGTTCCCCGACCGCGAGCACTTCGGTCGCATCTTCTACAACCAGGCGACGATGAGCGCGGCGGGCATCCCGCAGATCTCGGCGGTGCTCGGCTCGTCAACCGCGGGTGGCGCCTACGTACCCGCGATGAGCGACGAGACGGTCATCGTGCGCAACCAGGGCACGATCTTCCTCGCCGGACCGCCCCTGGTGAAGGCCGCCACCGGCGAGGACGTCACCGCCGAGGAACTCGGTGGCGGCGCCATGCATTCGTCCGTGTCCGGCGTCACCGATCACCTGGTCGCCGACGACGAGCAGGCACTGGCGAAGGTGCGCGAGATCGTCGCCACGCTCGGTCCGCGGGAGCCGGCGCAGTGGGAGCTGACTGCCCCGCGCCCGGCGGCACGTCCGCAGACCGATATCTACGACGTGGTGCCTACCGACCCGCGCACGCCCTACGACGTGCGTGGTGTCATCGAGATCATCTCCGACGGCGGCGAATTCACCGAGTTCAAGGAGAACTACGGCACCACGCTGGTCACCGCCTTCGCCCATATCCACGGCCACCCGATCGGCATCATCGCCAACAACGGGGTGCTGTTCAGCGAGGCGGCCCTCAAGGGCGCTCACTTCATCGAACTGTGCGACCAGCGCCGAATCCCGTTGGTGTTCTTGCAGAACATTACCGGATTCATGGTCGGCCGCGCTTACGAGGAGGGCGGCATCGCCAAGAACGGCGCCAAGATGGTCAACGCGGTGGCCACCGCGCGGGTGCCGAAGTTCACCGTGATGATCGGCGGCTCCTTCGGTGCCGGCAACTACTCGATGTGCGGCCGCGCCTACTCGCCGCGGTTCCTGTGGAGCTGGCCGAATGCTCGCATCTCGGTGATGGGCGGTCCACAGGCGGCCGACACCCTGGCGACGGTGCGGCGCAACCAGATCGAGCGATCCGGTAACGAGTGGCCAGCCGCCGAGGAGGAGGCCTTCAAGCAACCGATCCGGGACCAGTTCGAGCGGCAGTCCGACGCGTATTACTCCTCCGCGCGGCTGTGGGACGACGGCATCATCGACCCGGCCGACACCCGCACCGTCCTGGGTCTGGCCCTGGAAACCTGTCGACACGCGCCGCTGGCCGAGCCCGGCTACGGCGTCTTCCGGATGTGAGGTCACCCGACGTGTCCACCCCAGAACTGTCCACGCCCGACCAGCTCGCGACCGAGCCGACCGGACTCGCTCCCGTCGCCGGCCATCCGCGGCCGATCCGCAGTGTGCTGGTCGCCAACCGCGGCGAGATCGCCTGTCGGGTGATCGCATCGCTCAAGCGCCTCGGCCTTCGCTCCATCGCGGTCTATTCCGACGCCGATGCGCAGGCGCGGCACGTCGCCGAGGCCGATGTCGCGGTGCGACTGGGTCCCGCACCGGCCACCCAGAGCTATCTCGACATCGACGCCGTGGTCGATGCCGCCCGGCGCACCGGCGCCGACGCGGTGCACCCCGGTTACGGATTCCTTTCCGAGAACCAGCAATTCGCGAGCGCCCTGGACGACGCGGGGATCATCTTCATCGGGCCGCCGGCATCGGCGATCGCGACGATGGGCGACAAGATCACCGCACGGGCGGCGGTGACCCAGCGCGACGTCCCGGTGGTGCCGGGCATCTCGCGACCCGGACTCACCGACGCCGATCTCATCGCCGCGGCCCCCGACATCGGCTTCCCGGTGCTGATCAAGCCCAGTGCGGGCGGCGGCGGCAAGGGCATGCACCGCGTGGACGATCCGGCCGGGTTGCCCGACGCCCTGGCCCGCGCACGCCGCGAGGCCGCGTCGGCCTTCGGCGACGACACCTTGTTCATCGAGCACTTCGTGGACACCCCGCGGCACATCGAGGTGCAGGTCCTCGCCGACACCCACGGCGCCGTCATTCATCTCGGCGAGCGGGAGTGTTCGCTGCAGCGCCGGCACCAGAAGGTCATCGAGGAGGCGCCGTCGGCTCTGCTGGACCCCGAAACCCGCGCGCGCATCGGGCAGGCCGCCTGCGATGCCGCCCGCAGCGTCGGCTACACCGGTGCGGGCACCGTCGAGTTCATCGTGTCCGCGCACCGCCCCGACGCGTTCTTCTTCATGGAGATGAACACCCGGCTGCAGGTGGAACACCCGGTCACCGAGATGGTCACCGGCGTCGACCTGGTCGAACAGCAGATCCGCGTCGCCCGCGGGGAACCGCTGGGCATCGCTCAGGAGGACGTCACCCTCACCGGGCATGCCGTCGAGGCGCGGGTCTACGCCGAGGACCCCGCCGCCGGATTCCTGCCGACCGGAGGCACCGTGGTGGGGCTCGCCGAACCCGACACGTCGCCGGGCAGTGGCGTCCGGCTCGACTCCGCGCTCATCCCCGGCCTGGACGTCGGCAGTGACTACGACCCGATGCTGGCGAAGGTGATCGCCCACGGCACCGACCGGGACGACGCGCTCGACCGGCTCGACCGGGCGCTGGCGGCGACCCGGGTGCTCGGCGTCGTCACCAACATCGACTTCTGCCGGTTCGTGCTGGCACAGCCCGACGTGGTTGCCGGGCGGCTGGATACCTCGCTGCTCGACCGGCTCGTCACCGAATACGCCGCACCGCAACCCGATCCGGCGGCACTGGCACTGGTGGCCATGGCGCGCATCGGATTCCGCGACCCGGGTGATCCGTGGACGGGGACGGTCGGCTACCGGCTGGGAGCGAACGCACCGGTCATCACCCGGCTGACCGCGGGCGGTGACCCGATCGCGCCACGCCGTGCCACGGTGTCGGCGTGGGTGCGTGACGCCGACCTCGATTCGCTCTCCGCGCGGGTCGAGGTCGTCTACGACGCACCCGCCGACGATGCGGCCGGCGGTGCGGCAACCGACAGCGGGGCTCGCGGCGGCGAGGTCGGCGACAAGGGGGCAGGCGACAAGAGGGCAAGCGCTCCCGAATCGTGGTGCGCCGATGTGGTCTACCGCACGCCGGACCGGCTCGACGGTGATACCGCCGTCGGATCGGTCCGGTTCACCGTGGACGGCGTGGGTCAGGACTGGTTGATCGCCGACCGATCGTCCGACTCCACCGACGGACACTGGTGGATCGGCGGACCCGCGGGCACCTGGATCGTCGAGCCGGCCCGCACCCTGCACGACGAGGTCTCCGACGAGCGCGCGGGCGACATCGTCTCGCCGATGCCGGGCACCGTGGTGGCGGTCGCGGCGCAGGACGGAACCGCGGTTGCCGCAGGCGATTCCGTCGTCGTCGTGGAGGCGATGAAGATGGAACACACGCTGACCGCACCGGTCGACGGGGTCGCCACCATCACCGCCCGCGTCGGCGACAAGGTCGCGGCCGGCGAGTCGCTGGCGCACGTACACGCACCCACCGCCGACGCACCCACCACCGACGCGGCGGCCACTGACGCCACCGACCCGGTGGTCGCCGGCTCCGCCCCCACCGACTCCGCATAGCAACTCCAGACAAGGACAATCCTCATGGAACTCACTCAGGACTACCTCGACCTGCGGGACACGGTGCGCGACTTCGCGCAGTCGGTGGTCGCCCCGGTGTCGGCGAAACACGATGCCGAACATAGCTTTCCGTACGAGGTCATCGCCCAGATGGGCAAGATGGGGCTGTTCGGTTTACCGTTCAGCGAAGAATACGGCGGCATGGGCGGCGACTACTTCGCCCTCGCGTTGGCGCTGGAGGAACTCGGCAAGGTCGACCAGTCGGTGGCGATCACCCTGGAGGCCGGCGTCAGTCTCGGCGCGATGCCCATCTACCGGTTCGGCACCGAGGAGCAGAAGCAGCGTTGGCTGCCGGAGCTGACCGCGGGCACCGCGCTGGCCGGGTTCGGCCTGACCGAACCGGGTGCTGGTTCCGACGCGGGCGCCACCGCTACAACCGCCCGCTCCGACGGTGATTCGTGGATCATCAACGGCGCCAAGCAATTCATCACCAACTCCGGCACCGACATCACCTCGCTGGTCACCGTGACGGCGGTGACCGGGACCAAAACCGACGGCCGCAAGGAGATCTCGACGATCATCGTGCCCTCGGACACCGAGGGTTTCACCGCCGAGCCCGCCTACAACAAGGTCGGCTGGAATGCCTCCGACACCCATCCACTGACCTTCACCGAGGCACGCGTACCCGCGGAGAACCTCCTTGGCGACCGCGGCCGCGGCTACGCCAACTTCCTGTCCATCCTGGACGAGGGGCGGATCGCGATCGCCGCCCTGGCCACCGGTGTTGCGCAGGGGTGTGTCGACGAGAGCGTGAAGTACGCCAAGGAGCGGCAGTCGTTCGGCAAGCTGATCGGCGAGTACCAGTCGGTCGCCTTCGCGATCGCCCGGATGGAGGCGCGCGCCCACGTCGCCCGCACCGCCTACTACGACGCCGCCGCAAAAATGCTGGCGGGCAAGCCCTTCAAGAAGGAAGCGTCGATCGCCAAGATGATCGCGAGCGAGGCCGCGATGGACAACGCCCGCACGGCCACCCAGATCCACGGCGGCTACGGCTTCATGAACGAGTATCCGGTCGCGCGGCACTACCGAGACTCCAAGATCCTGGAGATCGGCGAGGGCACCACCGAGGTACAGCTCATGCTGATCGCTCGCGAGCTGGGATTCGCGTGAGCGGCGACGACGCCACGGGCGCGGGCACCGGCGAACCGGCACGCCGGATCGTCCAGCGCGGCCTGTGGTTCGAGGAATTCGACGAGGGCGCGGTGTACGAGCACCGGCCCGGCCGCACCGTCACCGAGGCCGACAACGTGCTGTTCACCACGCTGACGATGAATACCCAGGCGCTGCACCTCGATGCCGCGTGGTCGGCGCAGCAGCCCGGATTCGGTGGTCAGCGACTGATCAATTCGATGTTCACGCTGTCGACGATCGTCGGTCTGTCGGTGTCCCAACTGACGCAGGGCACCCTGGTCGCCAACCTGGGGTTCAGCGACGTCGCGTTCCCGGCGCCGCTGTTCGCCGGTGACACGCTGTATGCGGAGACCGAATGCGTCGGCACCCGTGAATCGCGGTCGCGCCCTGGCGAGGGAGTCGTCAACTTGGTACACGTGGGCCGCAACCAGGATGGCGTCGTCGTGGCCCGAGCGGCCCGCGCCACACTGGTGCGCAAGCGCCCGGCCGACGCCTGACTCCGGGCCCAGACTGAGAGGAGCGGATCGACGATGACCCCAACCGACTCGCCGGCCTTTATGCCGGAGCCGCAGAGTCTTGCCAACGCCTGGATTCCACCGGGGCCCGCGATGCTGTTCTGTCCGGCCGACCGGCCGGAACGCTACGCCAAGGCGGCCGATCGCGCGGACGTGGTCATCCTCGACCTGGAAGATGCCGTGGCCCCGGCCAATCGGGCGGACGCGCGGGCCGCGATGATCGCCAACCCGCTGGATCCGGACCGGACCGTGGTGCGCATCAATCCCGCGGGCACCGGTGACTACCGCCGCGATCTCGCCGCGCTCGGCGAGACCAATTACCGGGTTGTCATGCAGGCCAAGACCGAATCGGCAGAATCGATCATCGAGACGGCACTGCAGACGATCGCACTGGTGGAGACACCGCTCGGGGTGGTCCGCGCCAACGAGATCGCCGGCGCACTCAACTGCATCGGAATGATGTGGGGCGCCGAGGATCTGGTGGCTGGCCTGGGCGGAAAGTCGAGTCGGTTCGGCACCGACGAGGCCGCCCGTGGCGGTGGTGCAGCAGGCGAATACCGCGACGTCGCCCGGTACGCACGGGCGGTGGTGCGGGTAGCCGCCGCGGCATACGGAACATTCGCGGTCGACGCCGTCCATCTGGACTTCCGGGACGCCGACGGGCTCGCCGCCGAGGTCGCCGACGCCGTCGCGCTCGGCTACACCGCCACCGCCTGCATCCACCCGTCGCAGGTAGCCATCATCCGCGACGGTTACCGCCCCAGCGAGGACGAAATCCTGTGGGCGCAACGAGTGCGCGCCGGAGCCGAGGAACACCTCGGCGGGGTCTTCAGTATCGACGGCCAGATGATCGACGGTCCCGTCCTGCGACAGGCCGAAGCGGTGCTCAGCCGGGCCGCGGCAACCACAACCACGACGAACGCAACCTCAACGGACACAACCACGACGGAAGAGTGAGGCACCGATGCCGGACAGCACGACCGAACAGGCATATGCCCGCGGTGAGGAACAACCACCACTACTGGACGAGACGATCGGCGTGACGCTCGCCCGCACCACCGCCGCACACGGCGACGCGACAGCGCTGATCGATGTGCCGTCCGGTCGGAGCTGGACCTACGAGGAGTTTCGGCGCGATGTTCTCGCCCTGGCCGCCGGCCTCGTCCGGCTCGGCGTCGCTGCGGGCGATCGTGTCGGCTTGTGGTCGCCGAACCGGTGGGAGTGGGTGCTCACCCAGTACGCCACCGCCGAGATCGGTGCGGTGCTGGTCAATCTCAACCCGGCCTACCGGCAGAACGAGATCGCCTACGCCCTGGGCCAATCCGGTGCGTCCGTGGTGATCGCCGCGGACCGATACAAGGATTCCGACTACGCCGGCATGCTCACGGTCGCCCGCGACACCGCGCCCGAACTCCGCGAGGTGGTCCTGTTCGGTAGCCCGGAGTGGGACGCACTCCTCGCCCCGCCGTCCGACGACGACCTCGCGGCGGTCGCCGAGCGGGCCGCGTCGTTACATCCCGACGACCCGATCAACATCCAATACACCTCCGGCACGACCGGATTCCCCAAGGGTGCCACGCTGACCCACCGCAACATCGGGAACAACGGCTACCTCGTCGGCGAGCTGCTGAACTACACCGAGGCGGACCGTGTCTGCATTCCGGTGCCCTTCTATCACTGCTTCGGCATGGTGATGGGCAACCTGGCGGCGACGAGTCACGGTGCGGCCATGGTGATTCCGGCGCCGACCTTCGACCCGGCAGCCACCCTGACGGCCGTTGCCGACCACTCGTGCACCAGCCTGTACGGCGTGCCGACGATGTTCATCGCGGAACTCGCACTGATGGAGGAGAATCCGGACGCCGGATTTGACCTGTCCAGCCTGCGCACCGGAATCATGGCCGGCTCGCCGTGCCCGGAACACACGATGCGCCAGGTCGTCGACCAGATGAACATGGCGGAGGTGTCGATCTGCTACGGCATGACCGAGACGTCACCGGTGTCCACCCAGACCCGAGTCGATGACGACCTGGACCTGCGTGTCGGCACCGTCGGCCGTGTCGGGCCGCACCTGGAGATCAAGGTGGTCGACCCGGTGACCGGCGAGACCGTCGCCCGCGGCGAGACCGGCGAGTTCTGTACCCGTGGCTATAGCGTGATGCGCGGGTACTGGGAGGAACCGGAGAAGACCGCGGAGGTGCTCGGCGAGGACGGCTGGATGCGCACCGGCGACCTCGCCGTGATGGAACCCAACGGGTACGTGCGGATCACCGGCCGTATCAAGGACATGGTCATCCGCGGCGGTGAGAACATCTATCCGCGGGAGATCGAGGAGTTCCTCTACGGCCACCCGGACATCCTGGATGCACAGGTCATCGGTGTACCGGACGACCGCTACGGCGAGGAACTGATGGCGTGGGTGCGGTTACGGGACGGTGCCGCCGAGTTGACCGCCGACGACCTCCGCGAGTTCGCGACCGGAAAGATTGCGCGACACAAGATTCCCCGCTATGTGCATGTCGTGAAGGAGTTCCCGATGACCGTCACCGGCAAGGTTCGCAAGGTGCAGATGCGCCAGGAGGCCGTCGACATCCTGGGACTCGGCGGATGACCGGGGGCGGGTCTGCGGCGCACCGGCAACAGACGGAGAGACCGCGCGGTACGGAGGCATTCGCCGACCTGGTCGCCGCGCGGCACGGCATCGACGCCGCCGATTACCCCACCCTGTGGGAGTTCTCGGTGCGTGAACCCGCCGCATTCTGGCGTGCGGTGTGGGACTTCTTCGACCTCGGGGCCATCGGCGGCGACCTCGCCGACGGGGACGCCGCGGTCCTCGCCTCGTCGGATATGCCCGGCGCGCAATGGTTTCCCGGCATTCGACTGAATTACGTGCAGCAGGTGCTGCGGTACGCCGACCGCGACGGCGCCGCCATCGTCGGCCTGGACGAGGACGGCAACCGTACCGAGATCGCCTGGTCGGAGCTACCGCGACTGGTCGGTGCGATGGCATCGACGCTGCGCGAGCTGGGCGTCGGGGAGGGCGACGTCGTCGCCGCCTACCTGCCGCACATTCCGGAGGCGATCATCGCATTCCTGGCGACCGCGTCGCTGGGTGCCATCTGGTCGGCGTGCGGCCAGGACTACGCCCCCGAGGGTGCCGCGGGCCGATTCGCCCAACTGCACCCGACGGTGCTGATCACCGCCGACGGCTACCGATACAACGGCAAGGACATCGACAAGACCGCCGATAGCGCCGAACTCGCCGCGCTGCTGCCTGATCTGCTGGCGCGCATCGTCATTGGCGATCCGTCGCGGTCGCCGCAGGACGGGCCGCGGGTCGTCGGATACCGGGACGCCATCGCGACCGAACCCATACCGCCCGCGGGGGAGTGGCCGGTGCCGGTCGCCTTCGACCATCCGCTGTGGGTGTTGTTCAGCTCCGGCACCACCGGCCGGCCCAAGGGCATCGTGCACGGTCACGGCGGTGTGCTGCTCGAACACCTCAAGGCGCTGGGTCTGCACGCCGATCTCGGCGAGGACGATGTCTTCCTCTGGCAGACGGCACTGAGCTGGATGATGTGGAACTTCCAGGTCGCCGGTCTGCTGACGGGGTCGACGATCGTCACCTACAGCGGATCGCCCCTCTACCCGGATGCCGACACCCTATGGCGCATTCTCGACCGCGAGCGGGTCACCTACTTCGGCACCAGCCCCGGCCAACTCCAGGCATCCCGGAAGGCCAATCTGGAACCGGGCCGTGACCACGACCTGTCCGCGCTGCGCACGGTCGGCAGCACTGGATCCGCACTCGCCGGCGACCTCTTCGAATGGATCGACGACCACGTCGCCGCCGGCCTGCCGGTCTCGTCGGTCAGCGGCGGCACCGACGTCGTCACCGCGTTCGCCGGCGGATCGGCGGGTATCCCGGTGGTGCCCGGCGAGCTCTCGGTGCGCTATCTCGGTGTCGCGCTGCAAAGTTGGGCGCCGGACAGCACACCGCTGATCGACGAGGTCGGCGAGATGGTGATCACCGAGCCGATGCCGTCGATGCCGATCGGTTTCTGGAACGACCCGGACGGTGCCCGCTATCGCGCCGCCTACTTCGAACACGAGTGGGATCGAGAACTCCCGCGGCCGGTGTGGCGGCACGGCGACTGGGTCACGGTGACCCCGCGGGGATCGCTGGTCATTCACGGTCGCAGCGATGCCACCCTCAATCGCCACGGCATCCGGATGGGATCGGCCGACATCTACGAGGTCGTGGAGAGTCTCGACGAGATCGCCGAAGGCTTCGTCCTCGGTGTCGACGGACCGGACGGCAAGTATTGGATGCCGCTGTTCGTGACGCTCGTCCCGGGTGCGGTGCTCGACGACGCGTTGCGGTCCCGGATCGCCGAGGCGGTGCGTACCCGCCTCTCGCCCCGGCATGTGCCCGACGAGGTGATCGAGGCACCCGGAATTCCGCACACGCGCACCGGCAAGAAGCTCGAGGTGCCGGTGACCGCGATCCTGGCCGGCCGCAGCGGCGTCGACGTCGATCCCCGGTCGGTCGACGACCCCGGGCTGATCGACTGGTACGCCGAACGGGGCAGCGAACACCGCTGGTGAACCGCGCGATCGTGCGTGATGTCGGCGGGGCGGTGGAACGCACGGTCGGCGCCCGCGGGCATATGTATTAGCGTGGGCGGGGTCGGCCTGCCTTCACCGGGGGCGTATCACGTTGCACACTGCGAGCAGGAGAGACGAGAGATGACCTACCAATCGGGAGGGTCGGGGTACGGCCAGCAGCCGGAATCCGGACAGAACTACGGCGATCAGGGATACGGCGGTCAGAGCGGATACCCGCAGGCCGGGCAGACGTCGGGGCCGCACAGCGCGGGCGCCCACACGCCGGGCACGCAGTCGCAGGGGGCGTCGGGCTACGGCTACGGCGACCAGGGTTACGGCTACGGGCAGTCCGGATACGGCCAGAGTCAGGCATACGGGCAGCAGGGTTACGGCCAGACCGCCTACGGTCAGGGCGGCCAGTCGCAGGGCTACGACCAGACGAGCTACGGCCAGCAGGGCTATGGCCAGCAGGGCTATGGCCAGCAGGGTCAGTCCCAGCAGACCTACGGCCAGTCCGGATACGGCCAGCAGGGCTACGGACAGCAGCAGTACGGCGGCGGATACTCGCCGGAGGGGTACGCCGCGTACGGACAGCCCGCAGCGGCGAAGCAGCCGTTCGCCGGGGTCCCGGCCATCGTGGCGCCCATCGTCGCGATGACCATCGGCGTCTTCGGTCTGATCGTGCTGTTCAGCGGCTTCGCCGCGGGTGTCACCATCGACGGGCCGCGCGGGCTGTCGGCGTCGTTGGCCGTCTTCGACACCTCGCTGATCGGCCCGTGGGTGATCGTGGTGACCGCGGGTGCCATCGCCTTCACCGGCGCGATCAACGGGTACCGGGTTGCCCCGCTCGTCGCGGCACTCGCCGTCGGCGGTGCGCTGCTGACCATCCTCACCTACACCGGTTCCGACCTGGTCGAGTACTACGGAGCCGGTGGGGAATCCGTCGACATCGGGCACGGCGGCGGCGCGTTGACCCTGCTCATCCTGTCGATTCTGATGGCGCTGCTCGCTATCTTCTGGTTGCTGCTGGACCTGCAGGTCGTCAAGACGGCCGGTGCCGGTTCGAGTACCGGTGCGGGGACGACGGGTGTGAGCGGCGATGCGACCGCTCAGGGCGGCGCGGTGTCGACGCACCAGGCGACCGCGCAGTCGAGCGCCACTCCGGCCGTGGGCGACCACTCCGCCCAGCAGTCGGCGACCGCGCAGTTGCACGCACAGTCGGGCGCGGGTCAGCACGCGACGAGCTACGACCCGTCCGCATACGCGCAGTCGGTGCAGCCGCAGTCCGGCGCCGGTACGACTCCCGCGGCGTCGCCGCAGGCGCCGTCCTCGAGCGCCTCGGCGAGCGCCGAGGCCGGGTCCGAAGGCGTCCCCGGTTCGGACAACGCCACCACCGTGTTCCAGAAGCCGCAGCCGCCGCAGGGCAACGCCTGACGTTTCTGTGACGGCAGCACTCCAAACGGATCACCGACACCCGGGCGCCACGTTCCCGTGACCGGCGGGAGAGCAATCGCCGGCGGGGAAGTGCTCGATCGGCGGGGCTGCACTGAGTCAGCGGACTGCACTCGATCGGCGGGGCTCGTCTGTTCGGTGGTTGAGTTCGGTGGTTGAGTAGGCGGGGAGCGGAGCGAGTCGCCGTATCGAAGCCGCCGCACGGTGGCGTCGGTGTGCGACCCCGCAACTACACGGATTCCTCGCAACTACACGGAAAGCATTCTGTGTAGTTGCGAGTTTTCTGTGTAGTTGCGCCTGCGTGCGCGGGTGCTGGTTTCGATACGCCGCTCGTGCCTCGCGGCTACTCAACCAGCGGGGACTCGCGGCTACTCAACCAGCGGGACAGCGCTCAACCGGCGAGCGCACTCAAGCAGCGGGACAGCGCTCAACCGGCGGGCATTCCGTTCACTGTGCGTCGAGAACCGTTCACTGTGCGTCGAGAACCGTTCACTGTGCGGCGGTAACCGTCACTTGTGCATGTCAAACGGGTCCGCGTCCGGCGCGTCGGCGGGACCTCATCCGCACCACGTGTCACTCTCGAACCGATGTCCACTCTCAGGTCACCGTCTGCCGACTCGCTCGCGTCGCGCCTCCGTCAGGTGCGGCGAGCTACGCGTACCCAGCGCCACGAGGCCGAGGGCACCGCGCGTGAGCTGGTGCTGGTGGCCTTCGGTGTGCCGGTTCTGACACTCGTCGCGTTGCTCGTCGTCGTACTCGCCGTGCTGCTGCTCGCCGGTAGCGGACTGTCGGGTCTGACCAGTGCGGTCGCCGCCTGCTGGCTAGCCATCCATCATGTGCCGGTGACCTTGAGCGGCGTCACGATCGGGGTGCTGCCGCTGCTGCCGACACTGCTGATCGCCGCAGCGACCGCCTGGTTCGTCGCATCGGCGGCCGGTCCCGGCCGCTCGCCGCGCGAGCTCGCCGCCCTGGGCGGGGCCGCGGTCGGCGGACCCACCCTGGTCACCGCGGCAGCGTTGGCCGTCGTCATGGACGGGTCGTCGGTGCTCCCGGTGCAGAGCCCGAACGCCCTGGCCGCCTTCGCATACACGATCGGCCTCCACGCGGTCGGCGCCGCCGCCGGGATCGGTTGGCGCCGACGTCGCCACCTCCGGTCCATCCCGTCGCTGAGCGCCGACGACCGACGAGCGCTGCGCTGCGGCGTGCTGGCCGTCGTCGGCCTGCTGGCGGCGGGTGCGGTGCTCGTCGTGGTCCGGCTGCTCTGGCGATTCCAGCAAGTCGGCGATCTCCTCGCGGGCGCCTACGACTTCGACGGCTACCTCGGACTGACGGTGCTGTCCATCCTGTACCTGCCGAATCTGATCATCGGCGCGGCGGCGATTCTGGTCGGCTCGGACGTCCACATCGGCGCCGTGTCGGTCGACTTGTTCACGGTTCGCGACGGTCAAGTGCCGCCGCTGCCCACGCTCGCGGTGGTGCCCGACGGTCCCGGGCTGGGGGTGTGGGGGATCATCGGCCTGCTCATCCCCGCCGTGATGGCGGGCTACCTCGGCTGGCGGTTGCGTTCGCTCGACCCGGCCGTACACGTCCGGTCGGTGGGCATCGCCGCGGCGCTCGCGGCGACAGTGGTGGCGGTGCTGGCCTGGCTCGCCGGGGGACAGCTTGGCGAGTTCGGCGCCGCCGGGATCACCGTCGCCACCGCGGGAATGTTCACCCTCGGATGGGTCGCGGTGATCGGGCTCGGGGTGGCGCTGGTGTACGGCGTGCTGCCCTCCACCCGTGCCGCCCGCGCGAGTGCGGGGCCCGGAGCCGCGGACGCGGACTTCGACGAGTGGATCGATGACACGATTCCCGCCGGCGGAGACCTCGACCATGCGCTCGCCGCTGACGAGATGATCGCCGACGAGATGATCGCCGACGAGATGATCGATGAGTACCCGACCGACGAACTCGGCACCGATGAGTACGAGAACGACGACATCGGATACGAAACCGACGACGCATTCGACAACGAAGCATTCGACGACGAGGCCGAGTACGACGACGAGGCCGAGTACGACGATGTCGAGTACAGCGACCTCGCGTACAACGCCGCCGATTACAGCGACGAGTACAACGCCGCCGAGTACAGCGGCGCCGAGTACAGCGGCGCCGAGTACAGCGACGACGGGTACGCCACCGACGACGAACCCCACGCATACGCCGACGATCGTGCGTACCGAAACTTCCCCGCTCAGTGACGCCGCGCGGATAGTGCACGCGACCGGCCGCCCCGGTGAAATTTCTGTACCCGGCGACGTCCGCATCCGCGTGCGCATCCCCGCCCCGCACCCGGCGCCGACCATGCCGGACACGACTATTACGCTCGATGCGTGAAGCCCGCACCGACCGCCGCGCGCACCGACCGCGCGCCGCTGGTCGTGATGGCTTCGGGCACCGGCACCCTGCTCGAGGCGCTGCTGGCCCGGGCCGACGGCGGCGATACCCCGTTCACTGTCGCGGCGATCGTCGTCGATCGTGATTGCCGCGCGGCACAACTCGCCGCTGCCGCGGGCATCCCGCTGATCGACCGACGCGTCGCCGACTATCCCGACCGTGCGGCGTGGGATGCGGCGCTGACCGACGACGTCGCGGCGATCGACCCCGCGTGGGTGGTGACCGCGGGCTTCATGAAGATCCTCGGCCCGGCGTTCCTCGATCGATTCGGCGGGCGCATCGTGAACTCCCATCCCACACTGCTGCCGGCCTTTCCCGGCGCACACGGGGTAGCCGAGGCTCTCGCCTACGGCGTCAAGCTGACCGGGGCGACGGTCCACCTCGTCGACGACGGTGTGGACACCGGACCGGTACTCGCCCAGGTTGCCGTCCCGGTGGCGGAGGCCGACACCGAGGCGACACTGCACGAACGCATCAAGTCGGTCGAGCGGGTCCTGCTCGCCGACGTGGTGACCGACCTCGTCACCAGGGGAGTGGTCATCGACGGACGAAAGGCACGCATCCCGTGAACGCACCTGTCCCCACCGATTCCATCCGGCGGCCCGTCCGCCGGGCGCTGATCAGCGCCTACGACAAGACCGGCCTGACGGAGCTGGCGGCGGCCCTCCACGCCGCCGGAGTGGAACTCGTCTCCACCGGATCGACGGCGAAAACCATTGCCGAAACCGGTATTCCGGTCGTCGAAGTATCCGACGTCACCGGCTTCCCGGAGGCGCTGGACGGACGAGTCAAGACCCTGCACCCCAAGGTGCACGCGGGCATCCTCGCCGACAGCCGCAAGCCCACCCACGTCGACCAGCTCGCCGAACTCGACGTCACCCCTATCGATTTGGTGGTGGTGAACCTGTACCCGTTCACCGAAACCGTCGCCTCCGGCGCGACCGTCGACGAATGCATCGAACAGATCGACATCGGCGGACCGTCGATGGTCCGCGGCGCCGCCAAGAACCACGCCTCGGTTGCGGTCGTTGTCGATCCGGGCGACTACGCCGAGGCGGCCACCGCGGTCGCGGACGGAGGTTTCACGCTCGAACAGCGACAGCAATTGGCGGCCAAGGCATTCCGACACACCGCCGACTATGACGTGGCGGTCGCATCGTGGATGTCGTCGGTGGTCGCACCGGCCGCCGAAGACGCCCGTTTCCCGGAGTGGGTCGGCGCCACCTGGGACCGTGCCGCGGTCTTGCGATATGGCGAGAATCCCCATCAGGCGGCCGCCCTCTACACCTCCGCGGCGGGCCAGCCCGGCCTCGCGTCGGCGACCCAACTGCACGGCAAGCAGATGAGCTACAACAACTACACCGACGCCGATGCTGCGTGGCGAGCCGCCTACGACTTCGACGCCCCCGCGGTCGCGATCATCAAGCACGCCAACCCGTGTGGCATCGCCGTCGGCGCCGACATCGCCGAGGCGCACCGCAAGGCGCACGCCACCGACCCGGTCAGTGCGTACGGCGGCGTGATCGCCGCCAACCGTGAGATCACCGTGGAAATGGCCGAACAGGTCGCCGAGATCTTCACCGAGGTGATCGTCGCACCCGGATTCGCCGACGGCGCACTGTCGGTGCTGACCCGCAAGAAGAACATCCGTGTGCTGGAAGCGGTTCCGCCGCAGCGAGCGGGTGTGGAGACCCGGCCGATCTCCGGTGGACTATTGATGCAGCAGCGCGACATCATCGACGCCGACGGCGACGACCCGGCGAACTGGAGCCTGGCCGCCGGCGCCCCGGCCGATGCCCAGACGCTCGCCGACCTTGAATTTGCCTGGCGGGCATGCCGATCAGTGAAGTCGAACGCTATTCTTCTCGCCCACGACGGTGCTGCGGTCGGCGTCGGGATGGGGCAGGTCAACCGGGTCGACGCGGCGCATCTCGCGGTGCAGCGGGCCGGTGACCGCGCCGCGGGCAGCGTGGCCGCATCGGACGCATTCTTCCCGTTCCCGGACGGCCTGCAGGTGCTACTCGCCGCCGGGGTGAGCGCGGTCGTCCAGCCGGGTGGCTCGATCCGCGACAACGAGGTCATCGACGCGGCCGCCGAGGCGGGTGTCACCCTGTACCTCACCGGTGCACGGCATTTCGCACACTGAGCGACCGGCGGCGCCACCCCGGCACCTACCGCGGCACCGACTGCGGCGCCGACACCCGTCGTCGCGGCGAACCGGCCGATGACCGGCGTCGACCTCGCCCTGCTCGTCGTCGCCGGCTACGGCGCCGGCCTCATCGGCTACATCACCGGGATGGCGTCGCTGGTGAGTTATCCGGCGCTGCTTGCTGTCGGCCTGAGCCCCATCGTCGCGAACGCGACGAACACCGTGGCCCTGGTGCCGGTCGGGGTCGGCAGCACCGCCCAGTCCGGTCGGGTACTCCTCGACGGCGGCCGCACGAGACTGGTGGCCGCCATCGGTGTCTCGCTCGTCGGGGGAACGGTCGGTGCGATCACCCTGCTGACCGCGCCGCCCGGGGTCTTCGTGGCCGTGGTGCCCTACCTGGTGGCGGTCGCGTCGATCGCGCTGCTCGCCCAGCCGACGCTGCGCCGCGTCGCCGGTCACCACGCCGATCGGCCATGGATCTGGTTCGCCGGATTGCTCATGGTGTCGATCTACGGCGGATACTTCGGGGCGGGTGCGGGCATCATGTTGCTCGCGCTGGCGATGGTGCTGACCAGCGAACCCTACTGGCGCGCAACACTGTTGAAGTCACTCCTACTCGGGGCGTCGAATCTGGTCGCGGCGGTCATCTTTATTGCCACCGGCAACGTGCACCCGACCGCGGCGATCGCGATGGGCGCGGGCTGCCTCCTCGGCGGCTGGTGCGGGCCACCAGTTGTGCGGCGGCTCCCGGCCGGACCGTTGCGGATCGCCGTCGGTATCGGCGGACTCGGGCTTGCCGTCTGGCTCGCATTCCGCGGTTAAGCCGCGGATAACCAGAGCGGCGGACGCGCCGTTGCTCCGTCGCCGATCCCGGTTTTTCTCCGGCTGAGTCCAACCCTGGGCGACGCGCGTCGGCGCCGGTACACAGGTCAGATAGGCGGCGGCCCCCCGGCGACGAGTCGACTACATGCGCGGCCGAGCGGCACGAACCGCCACGAACCGCAGAGCCACGAACAGAGGAGCGGCGAGAGGAGGCGAGCGGTGAACGCACACACTGCGCTGGCGGCCCGGGTGACTCACGCGATGACGTGGTCGGACGGATCGCATCACGGCTCGCCGCCGGTGCGTCGGTAATCGACCAACGCCCGAACGAACGCCGATCTCTGCGACCACCGCGGTCGTCGGCGATCTCCGCACTCTCGCAAGGATTTTCATGACAACGCTCATCGACGACGGCACCGCCCCGGCGACTCCCGCAGCCACGGGTGCCCCTACCGACTCCGCACCCCCACCGCCAGGACCTGGTCTCGTCGCCGCCGGCGTCGAACTCGACATCGACGAATTCGGCCCGAACTTCGGCGCCGAGATCCGCGGGCTCGCCGTCGCATCCGCCACCGACGACCAGGTGCGGGCCGTCCGGCAGGCCCTGCTCGCCTACAAGGTCGTCGTACTCCGCGATCAGACCCTCGACGACGCCGCGCACATCGACTTCGGTCGCCGGCTGGGTGATCTCACCGTCGGTCACCCGGTGTGGAATAGCGGCGACGTCCCCGACGAGGTGTACTCGCTGGACAGCACCGACGACGGATTCGCCGACGTCTGGCACACCGACGTGACCTTCATGCCGCGTCCCCCGCTCGGGTCAATCCTGCGACCGATCGTGTTGCCGCGCAACGGCGGAGACACAAACTGGGCCGACGCCGAACTCGCCTACCATTCGCTGTCGGCGCCGGTTCGGCGCCTCGTCGACGGGTTGACCGCGGTGCACGACGGCAACCGGGCGTTCGGTTACTACCTCGCCCAGCGGCGCGGCGGCCGCGGCAACGTCTGGGACGGTAAGGAAGTCACCGAACTCGTCCCGGTGCGGCACCCCGTGGTGCGCGTCCATCCCGAGACCGGCCGGCGGTCGCTGTTCGTCAATCCCGGCTTCACCTCGCACATCGACGGTGTCTCGGAGGCCGAGAGCCGCGGCATCCTCGAGCTGCTCTACGCCCACCTGACCAAGCCCGAACACATCGTCCGGCATCGGTGGCGGCTGGGTGACCTGGTGCTCTGGGACAACCGCAACACCCTGCACTATGCGAACCGCGACTACGGCGACAATCGCCGTGTGATGCACCGGATTACGTTGCGCGGCGACGTCCCGGTGGGACCGCAGGACTGAGCGCGCCGCCCGACCCGGCTCGTCCGGGTCCCAGGGTTCCCCTCCGGCCGCTCGGTCGCCGCGAAAACAGTGCCCGCCGTCATCCACGACGGCGGGCACTGTCGGCTCCGGCGCACGACACATATTCAACCAACTGGTTGACAAGTCGTCGCTCGCCACGCATGCTGTATTCAACCAAAAGGTTGAGGAGGTGATGCGGTGACAGACCTATCCAAGGTGTTCGCCGCGCTCGCGGACCCGACCAGGCGCGACATCGTCGCCCGGCTGGCGGTCTCCGACGCGACGGTCGGCGCTCTGGCGGAGCCCTACGACGTCAGCATCCAGGCAGTGTCCAAGCATCTGAAGGTACTGGAAGACGCCGGTCTCGTATCCCGCGGCCGGGAAGCCCAGACCCGCCCCGTGCACCTGGAGGCGGAGGTATTCGACCTGATGACCGCGTGGATCGAGCGGTACCGGCGACAGGCGGAGGAACGCTACCAGCGTCTCGACGCCGTGCTCGCCGAGATGGACGACGATCCCGACGCCGCCGTGTCATCGACCGATATCCCCGTCGATTCACGCCCAACCGGACAGACCCAATCCCGCACGCCCCCAACCGACAAGCCACAGATCGAGAAATCCCCTCCCCGACACGTCCCCAGCCGACATGCCTCAGGCCGATGAGTCCCACCCCGACAAGCCACACCCACGAGAGGACCGAACCATGGAAACCCCCACCGACACCCGCTACCCGCAGGCGACCATCGAGGCCGATCCGGAGGTGCCGATCATCCGCATCACCCGTGACTTCCGTGGCACCCCGGCTCAATTGCACCGCGCCCACACAGATCCCGACCTGTTCGTCCGTTGGATCGGACCCGACTCGATCAGCAGCCGCATTATCGACTGGGACGCGCGCGACGGTGGGAGCTGGCGCTACGTCTCCGAACGCGACGGGGAGGAATTCGGTTTCCGCGGCTGCTTCCACACCGTCGGCGACGACGTCATCGTGCAAACCTTCACCTACGAGGGTCTGCCGGATCAGGTCGCGCTGGAGACGGTGCGCTTCACCGATCTCGGCGACGGCACAACGCGCCTGACCGCGCAATCGCTGTGCGACTCGTTCGAGGCTCGCGACGGGTGGCTCGCGTCCGGCATGGAGGCCGGCGTCAACGAGGGCTATGCGGCACTGGACGATCTGCTGTCGTCGGGTGAGCTGTGAGTAACCCGGTTCCGCTCGCCGACGTCACACCCGCCGACAGGCACCGACAGATCGCCGCCGAATTCGCCGAACAGGTTGCCGCGGTGACGGACTGGGACGCACCGGCACCCGTCGACGGATGGGTCGCCCGCGACGTCGTGGCTCACCTCGTGGAGTGGTTTCCCGAGTTCCTCGCTGCCGGCGGCGTGCGACTACCCGCGGGCCCGTCCGTCGCCGACGACCCGCACGCCGCCTGGACTGCGCACGCCGACGCGGTGCAGACGCTGCTCGACGGACCGTCCGCCGACACGGAGTTCACCCACCCGATGGCCGGGACGCACCGGCTCGCGGACGCGATCGACCGCTTCTACACCGCCGACGTGTTCATGCACACCTGGGATCTGGCGGCGGCGACCGGTCGCCGTGCCGACCTCGACCCGGCGTTCGCCGCCCACCTTCTCGACGGGATGACCCCGATCGAGGATGTGCTGCGGACGTCCGGACAGTACGGCCCGGCCGTCGCCGTTCCCGACGACGCGGACCCGGTGACCCGGCTGGTCGGCTTCATCGGCCGCGATCCGCGATGGCCGGATTCCGCGCGCGGCGGGTCAGCCGGGTAACGGAGTACGGTGGACAAGGTGCCAGAGGAGAACATCACCACCGCTGCCTCGCAGACCTCCAACTCGCAAACCACCGAAACCCGCCACCCCTCACCGCGCACCCTGGGTGAGCTCCGTGCCAGCGGGCACGTGCAGCGCAGCGTGCGCGACGAGATCCGCAACAACCTGCTCACCGCGCTGCGCGAGGGCCGTGATCCGTGGCCCGGCATCGTCGGGTTCTCGGCGACCGTCGTCCCCCAGCTCGAACGCGCACTCATCGCCGGCCACGATGTCGTCATGCTCGGCGAGCGCGGCCAGGGTAAGACCCGCATCCTGCGCACCCTGGTCGGACTGCTCGACGAGTGGACGCCGGTGATCGCCGGTTCCGACCTCGGCGAGCACCCGTACGAACCGATCACGCCCGCCTCGATCCGCAAAGCGGCCAATCTGCTCGACGACCTACCGATCGAGTGGCGGCACCGCACCGAGCGGTACAGCGAGAAGCTGGCCACGCCGGACACCTCGGTCGCCGACCTGGTCGGCGACATCGACCCCATGAAGGTCGCCGAGGGGCGCAGCCTGGGCGACCCGGAAACCATCCACTTCGGTCTCATCCCGCGCGCCCACCGCGGCATCGTCGCCATCAACGAACTCCCCGACCTCGCCGAGCGCATCCAGGTATCGATGCTGAATGTGATGGAGGAGCGCGACATCCAGGTTCGCGGCCACACCCTGCGGCTGCCGCTGGACGTGTTGGTGATGGCCAGCGCCAACCCGGAGGACTACACCAACCGCGGCCGCATCATCACTCCTCTCAAGGACCGCTTCGGCGCCGAGATCCGCACGCACTACCCGCTGGAACTCGACGACGAGATCTCGGTCATCGAGCAGGAGGCCGATCTCACCGCGACCGTGCCGACGTTCATCACCGAGATCCTGGCGCGCTTCACCCGCTATGCGCGCGACCACCCGTCCATCGACCAGCGATCCGGTGTGTCCGCCCGATTCTCCATCGCCGGCGCGGAAACCGTTGCCGCAGCAGCCTTGCACCGCGCCACCGTCACCGGCGAGGACGTTGCGGTCGCGCGCGTGGTCGATCTGGAATCGGTGATCGAGGTGCTGCGCGGCAAGATCGAGTTCGAATCCGGCGAGGAGGGGCGCGAACTGGAGGTGCTCGAACACCTGTTGCGAAAGTCGGTGGCCGACACCGTCCGTGCCCATCTCGGCGGTATCGACATGGCGCCGCTGGTCGCCGCGCTGGAGTCGGGTGAGCCGGTGGTCACCGGCGACCGGGTCACCGCGGTCGACCTGCTCGGCTCGATACCGTCGCCGGACACCACGGCCACGGTCGTCGACGAGATCGCCGACCGCCTCGACGCCGAAGCGGACGGCGAACGCGCCAGCGCGGTCGAGCTGGCGCTGGAGGGACTGTTCCTGGCCCGGCGGATCGGCAAGGAGGCCGACGACGACGGGCAGACCGTTTACGGGTGACGTGGCCGAGCACATCGGCGAAGCCGCAGTACCGACGATTCGGGAATAGATCATCATGGTGCAGAACAAGTTTCACCGATCCCGCTACCAGCGGTACACCGGCGGCCCCGACCCGCTGGCGCCGCCGGTCGACCTGCGCGACGCGCTCGAGGAGATCGGCGACGACGTGATGTCGGGGGCATCTCCCCAGCGAGCGATGCGCGAGTTCCTGCGCCGCGGCACTGCGAACATGCGGGGACTGGATAAGCTGCGCGAAGAGGTCAATCGCCGACGCCAAGAGTTGCTGCGCAACCGCAACCTGGACGGCACCTTCGCCGAGATCCGCGAACTCCTCGACCACGCCGTGCTCGAGGAACGCAAGCAGCTCGCGCGTGATCTCGACGACGACGCCCGGTTCGCCGAGATGCAGATCGGTAACCTGCCGCCGTCCGTCGCGCAGGCCGTCGAGGAACTCGCCGACTACCAGTGGCGCAGCCCCGCGGCACTGGAGGACTACCAGAAGATCTCCGATCTGCTCGGCCGCGAGCTGCTCGACCAGCGGTTCGCCGGCATGAAGGAAGCGTTGGCGGGAGCCGACGACACCGATCGGCAACGCATCTCGGAGATGCTGTCCGATCTCAACGAGCTGCTCGACGCCCACAACCGAGGCGAGGACACCACCCAGAAGTTCCAGGAGTTCATGGACGCGCACGGGGAGTACTTCCCGGAGAATCCCCAGAACACCGACGAACTCATCGACTCGCTGGCCCAACGCGCCGCGGCCGCGCAGCAGTTCTACAACTCCCTGATGCCCGAACAACAAGCGGAACTCGATCAGCTCGCGCAGCAGGCATTCGGTTCCCCGGACTTGATGAATCAACTGGCACAGATGGATTCGGCGTTGCGGGCGGCGCGACCGGGACTCGACTGGGATAACGCCCAGGGATTCTCCGGCGACCAGCCGATGGGGCTCGGCGAAGGCGCCGCGGCGCTGCGGGACATCTCCGAGCTGGAGGCACTCTCCGAGCAACTGTCCCAGCAGTACGCCGGCGCCCAGATGGACGACATCGACCTCGACGCGCTGGCGCGGCAACTGGGTGACCAGGCGGCGATCGACGCCCGCACGCTGGCCGAACTGGAGAAGGCGCTCACCGACCACGGATACTTCGACCGGACGTCGGACGGCCAATTGCGGTTGAGCCCCAAGGCGATGCGGCAACTCGGTCAGACCATCTTCCGGGATATCGCCGAGCAACTCTCCGGCCGCCGCGGCGACCGGCAGACTCGCAACTCCGGTCTGCTCGGTGAACCGACCGGCGCCAGTCGGGAATGGGAATACGGCGACACCGACCCCTGGGATGTCACTCGGACGGTGTCGAATGCGGTGTTACGCACCGTCTCCGAGAATCCGGAACACTCGCTCGCGGTCCGTGAGATGGCGTCCGACGGTGTCCGGATCGACGTCCGCGACGTCGAGGTCGCCGAGACCGAGGCGCGCACCCAGGCCGCCGTAGTGCTGCTCGTCGACACGTCGTTCTCGATGGAGATGGAGGGCAGGTGGATTCCGATGAAGCGCACGGCCATCGCGCTCAATCACCTGATCTCCACCCGATTCCGCAGCGACGAACTGCATCTCATCGCCTTCGGGCGGTATGCGCATTCGATCGACATCGCCGAGCTCACCGGGCTGCAACCGCGGATGGAGCAGGGCACGAACCTGCACCACGCACTGCTGCTCGCCCAACGACATCTGCGGCGCTTTCCCAACGCCCAGCCGGTCGTGTTGGTGGTCACCGACGGAGAACCGACGGCGCACCTCGACCCGAGTGGCGAACCGTTCTTCTTCTACCCGCCACACCCGCAGACGATCGCGCTGACCGTGCGCGAACTCGACCACGTGGCCCGGTCGGGAGCGCAGGTCACGTTCTTCCGGCTGGGCGACGACCCGGGACTCGCGCATTTCATGGATCAGATCGCCCGCCGCGTCGGCGGTCGCGTGGTCGCGCCCGACGTCGACGGCCTGGGTGCCGCCGTGGTCGGCGACTACCTGCGGTCGCGGCGGTCCGGTCGACGGCGGTAGGCACGGCTCCCCGGGGAGGGGAGATCTCAGGGTCGGATCCGGGTGGTTTCGGGGTGGTCGGGCTGTGCCGGCGGCCCTAGTCTGAGACACGTGAGTATGCCTGCCGAACAACCCGCCGAGCTGCCCGAACCCGACGACCGTCGTGCATTGCTGCGGGCCGCGAACGCCGATCGCGAACTGGTACACCAGATCTTGTCGGCCGCGATGGCCAACGGCAGTCTGACGCCCGACGAGTACCAGGAGCGCTCCGGAAAAGCGGTGATGGCCAAGACCTTTGGCGATCTCGATGAGCTGACCGACGATCTTCCGGTCACCCAACTGGGCGTTCCGCTGCCCGGTGTCCCGGATATGACGGCGACGAGCCGGGTGTCATCGGGGTCGGGGCAGACGCCGGTGCGGCACCGGCTGGCGATCATGTCCGGCTCTCAGCTCAAGGGTGCTGTCGCCGTCGCCGACACCCTCACCGCGACCGCCATCGCCGGTGGCGTGGAGATCGACCTGCGCGAGGTCGAGTTCACCGCACCGATCCTGACCGTCCAGTGCACCGCGATCATGGGCGGCGTCGACATCGTCGTGCCGCCCGATGTGACCGTCGAGGTCGGCGGCCTGGCCATCATGGGTGGTTTCGGTGATCAAGCCAGCGGTGCCGGGGCACCCGGCGCCCCGACCGTTCGGGTCACCGGCTTCGCCCTCATGGGCGGCGTCGACGTGAAGCGCAAGGAACCGCGGGAGGGACGCAAGCGTCGCTGAGCGTGCGGCTACGCCAGCAGCAGCGCGATCACCGCGATCACCGGAATCGACGCGAGCGTCGTGATCAGTGCGGTGTCGCGGGCCAGGATCTGCCCGCGGTGGTAGCGGGTTGCGTAGACGAGGACGTTCTGCGCCGTCGGCAAGGCCGCGATGACGACCTGCGCGAACAGCGCATGCCCGGTCTCGCCGAAACCCCACCGGGCGATCGCATAGACCAGCGCGGGCATGACGGCCATCTTCAGCAGCGTCGCGAGAACGATGTCCCGGCGCGGGCTACTGCCCTTGCGGAAAACCGTCGCCCCGGTCAGGGACAGTCCGAACGCCAGCAGCGCCGCCGGCACCGACGCATTGCCCAGCATCTTCATCGGCTCGAGGATCGCCGCGGGCGGACGCCACCCGAGTACCGACACCGCCATCCCTGCGACGCCACCGAGCAGGATCGGGTTGGTCAGCGGCATCACGACGGCATCCCGCAGCGCGGTGTTGTCGTCGCCGCGCAGTGCGGTGAGATCGAGAGTCACCAGCGCCAACGGTGAGTACACCAGGATCTGGAACAGCAACAACGGCGCGATGAAAGATGCGTCATCCAGCACGAAGATGGCGATCGGCAGGCCGAGATTGACGCTGTTGACGTAGGACGAGGCGAGCGCGCCGATCACCAGTTCGGGGACGGCGCGCCGCCACAACGTCCACGCGATCACCGCATACAGCGCCCCGATGGCGAGCGCGCTGGTACCCGCGATCACCAGGGTGGGGGAGAAGATCACCGAGAGGTCGGTCGTCGCCAATGCATGGAACAGCAGTGCGGGGGTGCAGACGAAGAACACCAGTCGCGACAGCACCTCGTGGGCATGCTCACCGAGCGTCCCCGTCCGGCCCAGGACATAGCCGATGCCCACCATGATGAAGATGACGGTGAACCCCGAGACCACGCCGGACACGCCCACGAAGTCTAGGCACCCGCGCGCCCGATACCCTGGGGGCGTCCGGATCGCGCGACGCGGGGCCGCGTCCCAGGACGGCGTCGCGGTCGCCGCTGACGAACTCCCGCGGAACACGAGAGGTGGGCATGTCCACGCCACACGAGGATCGACACGACGGGTCGGATCCGGCTCGGCGGTCGACGGATCAGCCGGTCGCATTGTCCAAGCGATCCGCAGACGACGCGGCCTATGCCGAGACGCAGTATCGGGATCTGCGGGCAGCGGAAGTGGCCGGGTCGGTGCCGCCCGCATCGGGCCCGGCGGACGGATTCGGGCCCGTGCCCGGACCGTCGTACGACGCGGGGTCGCAGGATTCGGGCGGTTATCCGTCGGGTGCTCAGGGCCTCGGCTATTCCTCCGAACCTCGCGCCGCGGTCCCGCCCTTGGCGCCGCCGTATCAGGCGCCCGGATCGCCGGCGTCCGGATATCAGCCACCCGGCTACCAGGTGCCCGGCTATCCGGGGTCGGGTTATCCGGGGTCGGGGTACAGCTACGGCAACGCGCCGTCCGGCTACCCGGGATCTCCGTATGGCTACCCGGCCGGTACGCCATATCCGTCGGGCTACCCCCTGGCGTCGCCGCCGACGAACGGCATGGCGATCGCGTCGCTGGTGGTGTCCATCTCCGGGGTAGTCCTGTGTTGCGGTCTGCCGTCGGTCATCGGCGCGATTCTGGGGTTCATCGCACGCCGACAGATCAGCGACTCCCAGGGCACGCAGGGTGGCGACGGCATGGCGCTGGCCGGCATCATCATCGGGCTGGTTGCCTTCGTGATCGGCTTGGCCATCGTGGCGCTGTACGGCGCGGCCATCATCGCGGCGTTGAACGACACGTCGAGCTATTGAGCGTGCACGTCGCGGCTCGGCGAGGGTTTGGCGCTGGTGGCGCAGCCGGGTAGTCTGGTGGGGTTGCGTGCCGCCCCGACCGGGTGCCGAGCGCGCTGACCAGGCAGGATCGTCCGCTCCAGCGGGCGGGACGACCGCCAGCACCGAGCGATCACACACGTTAGAGAAGGGCACAACCATGGCTGTACCGAAGCGCCGGATGTCGCGGTCCAACACCCGCAGCCGTCGTTCGCAGTGGAAGGCCGACAACCCGGCGCTGCAGGAGGTCAAGGTCAACGGCGTTGCCCAGCGCATCCCGCGCCGCCTGGTGAAGGCCGCGCGCGCTGGCGTCATCGACCTGGACCGCCGCTAACTCCTCCGCGGACCTCGACGGTCCGCGCTCCCGATCAGACGACCAACCGCCCCGGCATCGCGCCGCGGGCGGTTGTTCGCGTGACGACCCCCGCCGCTGGTTGAGTAGGCGCGAGGGACGAGCGCCGTATCGAAATCAGCGTCTACCTTGCCCGCTGGTTGAGTAGGTGCGAGGGACGAGCGCCGTATCGAAATCAGCGCTGTGCGCCGCTGTGCCGCGGGCTTCGATACGGCCTCCGCTGGCGGTCCGGCCTACTCAACCAGCGGAAGGACCGCGCTTCCCGCAGGGCGAGTGCAGGTGTCCGGCCCGCTCAGCCGGAGGCCGTCGAGGCGGTGGACACCCGCGACCCGATCGCGAGGTCGCCGATGATCCGGGTGCCGGCCTCGGCCAGGACCTTCCTCAACTCACCGTCGACATGGCCGAGAAACTCGTCGATCGCGGTTCGGGCTTGGCGTGTATCCGGGAATCGGCTGCGGATCCACAGGCCGTCATCGGTGCGCGAAATCCAGAATTGTGCGTCGTCGGCGGCGGTCACGTTCGAGATGTGTTGCGCGTCGATCTCCGCGTGCCGTTCGGCGCCGGGCAACCGACGATAGTCCACGTACGACACCATGAAGATGTCGTCGCGCACCCGATTGAGGCCGCCCATCGCCGAGATCACCTGAGGCACAGGCACTTCACCCAAGCGGACGGCCCGCCGCAACGCCGGACCTGTCCGCCGGATCGTCGACATCGCGTCGCCCGAGCTGACCACCCGCAGCGGCGCATTGGTGGTGAACCAGCCGACCGCATTCCGCCACGGCTCGCTGTGCCGGGTGTGCATCGGAAACAGCAATGCCAGTTCCGGTCCGCCGCCACACCGGCGCACCGATTCGGCCATCATCGACAACATGCCGCCGAAGACACTGGAGCCGTTGTCGCGGCATAGGTGGGCGAACTGCTCAGTCGACGCGGCGCTCAGCATGCGACGCGTGCCTGCGGCCTGCGGGGCGCGCTCGCCCGGGGCGACGCCGAGATCGAGCGGAAACTGCGGCGGGACGCCGTCGCTGTTGTCGAAGAAGTGCAGCCAGCCGCGCAGGCGCGGATCTGACGGTGGCACCAGAGGCGCACCGGCCTCCGCCGCGCAGTAGTCGATGAAATTGCCGCTCATGCCCAGCTCGTCGCCCGACGTCACGATTCCCCGAGCGAAGCCGTCGTACAGCCGATGCAGATCGTCGATGACGATTGAGATGGAGTAGGCGTCGACGTGCGCATGGTCGAAGCCGCACAAGATCGTGGACGTATCGTCCCGATCGATGGCGCCGAACAGGTATGCGGGAAACCCGAAGGGGTGACACGCTACCTCCATCGCCCCCCAGATTGTCTGTCGCAGTGTCGATTCGCCGGTGACTACCACTTCCGGATTGGCGGCCACGCGTAGGTCGGAGGGGACGAACTCGGTCCGCGCGATGCGGTCGCCATCGCGCACGAACGAACTGCGTAGCGTGCCGTGGCGGGTGATGAGCGCCTGGTAGGCGCGCCCCAGTGCGTCCCGGTCGATGCGGTGATCGACGGTGAACGCGGCCGCTAGCCACGTGCTGTGTGTGCCGGCCGCGGCCAGATGCATGCTCTGGTTGAACGACGGCGGGACGTCCGACATCCTGGGGCGCGCGTCGCCGGGATCGACTGCCCAAGTAAGGAACCGACCCGGTCGCAGGCGGCACCGGTCGATGGTGGTGACGTGCATGTGGCCCCTAGCTCGCTGGCGTCGCGATGGTTGTCAGGTGCACGTGGTCGCTGTCCGCGCCGATGGCGTAATCCCCGCTTTCGGCGACGTGTTGGATCACCGAACACAGGTGGTCGAAGTACCGGCGCACCTGGAGTTGCGCGAATGGGGTGTCGGGGGTCTGGCTACCCAGATAGAGACTGTCGTGATCACGATTGATCCATAGCGACGCGTTCGCGGTCCTGCCCTCGCCGGTGAAGATCACGCCGCGGTCGTAGGCTGGTTCGCCAGCGCCGGGAAACCACCGGAAATCGATGTACGACAACAAATTGGGTGCGGTCACAACGGCGCTCGGGGAGGCGCCTGCGGCCACCATCGCGGACAGAGCCGCACCGACCGGGACGCCGGCGAGGCGTTTGGCGCGCTGGTGTCCGGCGCGCGCAGTCGCCACCAGATCGGTGAAAGTGGCCGCCCCGTCGACCGAAAACTCCACCGGTCCGAACGAGCAAAACCATCCCTGCGACGACTCGAAGCCGTCGAGCGCGGATCGGGTGTTGAACACCGTCATCCCGTAATAGTCGGTGCGGCCGGCGAGTTCGCGATCGGTGATCGCCAGGGCGGCATAGACTCCGTCCGGCACCCGGCCACCGGCGGCCTTGCACACCCGATCGAACGCGGTTACCGCTGGCCCGTCCAGAATCGGCAGTTCGACGGGACGTACCGGTGCCGTCTCGCCGGGCCCGAGACCCAGATCGAGGGGGAAGCTGGGCATGCGAAGGCCGTTGCGCCGAAACGTGTTCTGCCAGCCGGCAAACTCCGGAGACCCGGCCGCGTGGTGATTCGTCAGCTCAGCCTCCATGGCAGCGAAGTCCGCGAACTCCCCGCCGGCCGGCGTGGCTGCGTCGCCCGGTGTACGCGTGCACGGTGCCACGGTCGATCGCTTGGGCTCGGCCGCACCCGAGCAGTATCGGTAATACAGCCCGACGATCTCGGACAATGCGAGCGCCTGCGAAGCACCATCGCTGAGTGCGTGGTCGGCGGCGAAGAACAGTGAGAAACTTCCCGGTCGGGTGATGGCCCCAAAGGCGAAGCCGGGGAACGTGATGCTGTTGGCCTCGGCCGCGAACAGGTCGCGTAGATGCCGCGTGATGTCATCCGTCGACGCCAGCGTGCCCACCGATCGGACCGCGAATGCGATGTCGTCGACGGCCACGACGTGCCGCGCTACGGTGCCCTCGTCGACGTCGAACCAGCTCCGCAAGATGGAATGCCGCTCCAGGAATGTCTCCAGCGCCCGGGTCACCGCAGGAACGTCGAGATCACCGTCAAGGTCGGTCCCCGACCCGAGGTAAGCCCGATGTGCGACGCCCTGAGACTGCGCCAGATGGCAACCACGCACGTGGTTCTCGGCGAGGAAGGTCATCGCGCCGACAACACCGGGTGCCGACGTGGCGGCTGCCGAGGTGGCCTCCGCCGGTGCCCAGTGCAACGCGGTGCCGGGCCGGGGCCGCCATGAGCCCATAGCGGTGATCTTCACGGAGAGTGTCCCTTTCGTCGTGATCTCGGTCGGACGCGCCTCAGGCCGGCTGCCGCTCCGGGGTGTTGGTAATCGCGGTGGGAGACGATGCCCGAACCCGACTATCGACACCACGCCCGACGACGCCGGCCGCGACGGCCCGTGCCGTGGCTATCAAGCGGTGAACATTGGTGTGGGCGACCGGGTTATCCGGGTACCGACCGGAGATGGTGATGCCGGACGCGGTGCGGGCCACCCACAGGTACACCTCGGAATTCGAGCGTCGTTCGCTGCGAATGGTCTGCGCCCGCCACCGCGGCCACTCGGCGGCGCCCGGGACGAAGCGCAGGTCCAGATATGACATGACGAACTCCGGCTCCGCCTGGGTGCCAAGCAGCTCAGCGATGCGTGGATACGGAAGCTGTGCAAGTCTTTTCGCGTCGGCTATCGCCGCGGCGGTGATCGCCAGAGCGTCGACGAAGGTGTCGGCGCGACTCAGGTCCACCTCCAGCGGCCCGATTCCGACATACCACCCGACGGACTCGCGGAACTGCGGCTCATGACGGGTGTGCAGCGGCATGGCCATCCGCAGCACCGGATCGCCGCTGAGGGCGGTATGGGCCATGGCCAGGCAGGCGACCATGGCGGACTGGGTCGTGTGGCCGACGGCACGACACGCCGTGTTCAGTGCTCCGATCTGGGCATCCGTGGCGACCGGGACCGCCAGACCCGACTGCGCCGTCGCCGTCGTCGGATTGGCGGAATCGTCGACCGAGAGGCCGAGTGCGGGGAATCGGCCGCCGGACCGTTCCAAGAATGTCCGCCAGGTTGCCACTGCCGGATGATCGGCGGTCAGGTCGGCTGCGGAGTGCCGGTGTCCGGTACTGAAGTCGACGTGGCTGCCGATCGGCGGCAACGACGACGCCCGCCCCTCGCATGCGGCGTCGTAGAGGTGCCGTATCTCATTGATGGACAGCAGCATCGAATAGGCATCCATCACAGCGTGATCCGCGGCGAATACCAGCAGGAAGCTATCCGGGGGACCGCCGGGACCGGGGGCGTCGACTATCGTGGCGATGGTGCAGTGCGGCCAGTGCAGCGGGGACAGGCGCTCCTCGAAGATTCTCGTCAGGGTGGGGTGGATGTCGCGCTCGGGCACATAGCCGATCGTCCGCTCATCGATCGAGATGCGTTCGGCGGCACAGGTACGTCTGATCAGGTGAGGCGTGCCCGAGGCGTCCGAAGCGACCGTGACGGTGGTGCGGAACGCTTCATGCCTGCGGGTCCATGCCAGGAGTGCTTGCCCCATTGCGGTGCGGTCCAGCGGCCGATCGATCTCGAATACGGCTCCGAGCCAGGATGTCTCGGTGTCGCCCACGGCCGCACGGAAGATGTGCAACTCGTGGTCGTACGTCAATGGCCGCGCATCGGCGGCCCACTCCACGGTCCCGGTACTGGTGCGCGGGAGCCATTCGGTGACGTCACCGCCGCGGAGTGGATAGTCAGAGAGCTCCGTGAATTTCATGTACTGGTTACCCATTTCTGGTGTCGGTACCAGGATGAACAGAAGTGTTAGTGGGGCGCGCCCACAAATGATGATACGGCGCCTCGTAACTATCGCAAATCATCAATTAAAGAAGTGCTGCTTGTCACCGCCGTCGACGGGTAGTGTGCTGCGCCACTCCACTCAGGTGCCAAATGTGCTTGCCAGCAACGATTGTGGTCGGACTGGCCTGGTTCGGAGGTATCACAGACAATGTTTCTGTCGGGTAAACAAGGCGTCGGGTTCAGGTTCTAGACTCCCGCAAGGTGCATTAAGTGGAACCGGGTACCGTGCCCACGGCTGACATTGTTAACGCGATGTTTCGGCATTTCTGGATCTGCGGGTCTGCTGTTGCGTTGATCGATGGGGAGACATACTGTCGGGGTCGACAAGCGCCTTCCGCGCAATGTCCGACCCGACGAGTCGCAGTGTCCGTACCGGTCTCCGTCATGTCTCCCGTCGCCGGTCCACGATCGGATGCCGGATCCGGCATGCGATCGGGGCCAGCGACGCACCGGACCGGGCGAACCTCATCGTCGGCAATGCCGTATGCGGGCACGCGGATTCTCACCGCGTGCGGCACATGCGGTTGAGCTGCACATGCCGAGACAGTCGACTGGAGAGTGCTCATGCTTGGTGAGTCACCGCCCGACACCGAGTTTGCGATTCGCGCCGTGGGCCTGTCGAAGTCTTACGGGCGTATCGCCGCGGTAGACGGAGTCGATCTCGACGTCCCGGCCGGAAGTGTCTACGCCGTACTCGGCACCAACGGGGCGGGCAAGACGACGACGGTCCGGATGCTGGCCACGCTGGAACGGCCGGATGCGGGGCACGCGAAGGTCTTTGGGCACGATGTCGTTCGCGAGAGCGGAATCGTCCGATCGCTGATCGGCGTGACCGGGCAATACGCCTCGGTCGACGAGGACCTGACCGCGCGGGAGAACCTCGTCATCTTCGGCCGTCTCGTCGGCGCTTCCCGGCGCAAGGCCGCCGTCCGGGCCGACGACCTGCTCGCCGAGTTCGGGCTCGCGCACGTCGCCGATCGCGCGGTACGTCACTTCTCCGGCGGTATGCGCAGACGCCTCGACCTGGCGGCGTCGATGATCACCCGACCCCGGCTGCTCTTCCTCGACGAACCGACTACCGGTCTCGATCCCCGCACCCGTGCCCAGATGTGGAACACGGTGCGCGCGATGGTGTCCGCCGGCTCGACGGTGCTCTTGACCACCCAATACCTCGATGAGGCCGACGCGCTCGCCGACCATGTGGCGCTGATGCACTCAGGGCGCGTCGTCGCCAATGGCACAGCGGACGAACTGAAATCGAGAGTCGGCGACAGCTGTGTCAAACTCACCCTGCGCGACCCTGCGCTGGCCCCGATTGCGGCCGGCGTGTGTGCCGCCTTCGCCGCCGTCGAGGTCGTCATCGACAAGCCGCACCAGCGGGTCGCGGTGCCGCTGTCCGACCTAGACCGGTTACCGGAGATGCTGCTCGAACTCAGGCGACACGACATCGCGCTGACCGCGGTGAACGTCGAACGGCCGACCTTGGACGAGGTGTTCTTCGAACTCACCGACGCCGCCGACCGGGACAACGTCGCATGACCGCGACCACCCCGGCTGGCCGGGAGTCGCTGGGACCCGGCGATGCGGGCATTGCGACCGCAGTCGGCGCCGTCCCACACCGCAACCGTGTCTCGATGACCGCGGCACTCTCGCAGTCGCTGACGATGACTCATCGCGGGCTGCTGAAGATTAAGCACAACCCGCAGCAACTGTTCGACGTCATCGTGTTACCGATTGTTTTCACGGTGATGTTCTCCACCATCTTCGGCGGCGCGATCGTCGGTGACGTCCACGGGTACCTACCGATCCTGATTCCGGGTGTGCTCGTCCAGGTGGCGGTCGCCGCGTCGGTGACCACCGGTGTCCAATTGCGCGAGGACCTCGACCGTGGTGTGTTCGACCGATTCAAGTCGCTACCGATCGCGCGGATCGCTCCGCTAGCCGGGGCGCTGCTCGCCAACGCCGTCCGTTACGTGGTGGCGTCGGCCATCACCGTCGCGGTCGGCGTGGCCATGGGCTATCGCCCACCCAGCCCGGTCGGTCTCTTCGTCGCCTGCCTGCTGGTCGTGGTGGTGTCCTTCACGCTGAGTTGGATCTTCGCGCTGATGGGTGTGTTGCTGGACAAAGCGTCGACGGTGCAGGGCATCTCGATGCTGGTGCTGATGCCGATCACCTTTGTCTCCAACGCACTTGTGCCCATCGACACCATGCCGGGGTGGATGCAGGCATGCGCCTCGGCCAACCCGGTGTCTCACCTCGTGTCGGCGGTACGCGCCCTCGCCGGCGGTCACGCCGCCGGGGCCCAGGTTGGCTACACACTGATCGGCGCCGGCGCAGTGCTCGCGATATTTGTGCCGGTCACTCTCCGTACCTACATGCGAAGGACTTGATGTGACGACAACGCCCGTGCAGCCGGCGCCGCGACTATCGGTGGTCATCCCGGTGTACAACGAAGAGCAGACCATCGCGGGGTGCCTGGAGCGGCTGACCGGGCAGCTCGGCGATATCGCCGAGGTCGTTGTGGTGGACAATAATTCGTCTGATGCCAGCATGGAGCTGGTCGGCGCGATAGCGGCCGAACATCCTGAGGTGCGCATAATTCGCGAGACAACACAGCGTCTGGTATACGCGCGCAACGCCGGAATCGACTCCGCCACCGGCGATATCATCGCCAGGATCGACGCCGACACCCACGTACCGTCGACGTGGGCGAGAACCATCGTCGACTTTTTCGCCGCCGACACCGACCGAAGCTGGTCAGCGTTGTGCGGCCGGGGCGAGGCGTACGGAGTTCCGATGAGCGGACGGTTCGAGAAGGTCAAGACCCTACTCCATCCGCTCGGGAACCGTCGCCCGGCGCGCGCGGTCAACGAGATCCCGGTTCTGTACGGCTCCAATATGGTGGTGCGCCGGGAGGTCTGGCACCGCATACGTGGGCGAGTCAGTATGCGCCGCGACATCTTTGAGGATGTGGACATGGGCCTCTGCATCATCGATACCGGCGGGCGGAACGCGTTCATGCCGGAACTGACGGTCGGGGTGTCGCCCAGAAGGATGCAGAGCGGGCTGCCCTCCTTCGTGAAGTATATGAGCTTTCTGCCGCGTACCTTCGCTCTGCACCGCCGATTCGGGTTTGCCGCAGTCACCGCGCTCGTCTACGTCCCCGCGCTGACGCTGTTGCACGCGGGTCGTCTGCTCGTTATCCGCACATACGACGCGGAGACCGGCCGGCTATCCCCGCGCGGACTCTTCGACGCCGGTTCAGACCGTGCGCTGCCGTGACGTCAGCGCGGCATTCTCGGCGACGTCGGCGGCCGCCGACACCGCGCGCGCGGGACGGATGAGGGTGTTCGCGATGCGCTCGGCTGCTGCCCGCACCGGCGCGGTGCGCATCAGCCGGAGCGCCTTCGTCATCCGAGCGTGATCGAGCCGCGTCATCGGAAAGGAGATGCCCGCATGCGATTTCATCAAGGCACGGCCCCAGATCGGCTGGTCGGCACCCATCCAAGCAATGGTGGTTGGCAGGCCCGCGCGCAACCCGGCCGCAAGCGATCCCGCCCCGCCATGATGCACGGCCGCCGCACACCGCGGCAGGACGGTGTCGTGATCGACATGGCCCACGGCGCGGACGCGAGCGTCGGCCATACCGGACATGAAGTCACTCCAGCCGCCGGCAACGAGCAGGCGGAGGTCGAGTTCCGCAGCGGCCGTCCGGATCGCGGCCGCCAGTGCGTCGGGATTGCGCGGCAACATGCTGCCGAACCCCACGTATACCGGCGGGTCCCCGTTGTCGATCCACGCGCTCAGGCCGTCGTCGGCAGGCGCATCCCCGACACCTGCGCGATACGCCGCAGGCAGATTGAGGAATCCGACGAGTGGGCGCGCTACACCCCATTGGCTGGTCAGTCGGGGGAACAGTGCCGGGTCGTACGCCTGGATCTCGGGCACTCCGGCCTTCGCGATCTGGGTAGCGAAAGGCTGTGCGATGACGGGCAATCCGAGCTCTCCGGCCAGGATGTTCTCGGCGGATCGGGAGGCCCGCCACAATACCTGTTCCACGACGCGCCAGCTCAGGTCCGCGATCGCCGGTGGCGCGTCAACGCCGACATGGGCAAGCATCGATACCGATCGATTGCGGCGGATGGGGCACAGGTGCAACGGAATGTGCGGAATGCGGCGCACCCGCGAAACATTATGTGCGCGTTCCTGTCCCACGCTAGTGGCGATGATCGCGTCTGCGTCGGCGGTGTGATCGAGCAATTGCTGCTGCATCGTGCGGCCGCCGCGAACGGTAAGTTCGGTGATCGCGCGGAGGCGGGTGCGCGGATTGCGCGAGTGCATTCCGTCGGCCACCAGATCGGACGCCAGGATGTCTCGGGTGCTCTCCCCGTAGATTTCGGTGTGCAGCCCCGTCCCGGCACTGAACTCGACCAGGTTTGGCGGAACCAGCATCACTGGCTCGTGTCCGCGCCGGGCGAGCTCGAGGCCGAGCGCCACCGCGGGCTGGACATCGCCGCGACTGCCGTTGGCGGCAAGCACGAACTTCATGGTGTCTCCTCGGTTCGGTGCGCAGGACCACGCCCGCTATCACAGGCGGCAATTGTAGGCATGCCGTTGCGCGATCGTCCCGCCGACTCGATGGCAGACGGAGGACGACGATGAGAATTGCGTTCGCCATCAACGGAACCCGCGGAGATGTGCAGCCGGCTTTGACGCTCGCGCACGCGCTCGAGAGTCGCGGTCACGACGTGCGTGCCGGTGTTCCGCCCAACCTGTGCGCCCTGGCGGAACCCTACGGGCTCGACCTGCGGCCGCTGGGCCCGGATACCCGCGCGCAGATCGCGGCTATCGCTGCGGCACGGGCCGAGGCCGGTCGCAACCCGCTGCGCCGCTTACGGGCGTTGGGTGAGCTCCGCGATCTGGGATGGTCCCAATTGGTGGCCGACATCGGGGAACTGGTCACCGATGCGGACGTGATCGTCACCGGTTTCACCACCGAGCAGATCGCCTTGGCCTATGCGGAGCGGATGTCCGCCGCGCGGGCGTCCGTGAACCGTGCTCCGGTACCGGTGATCTCGCTGCACCACGCACCGGTCCGCCCCAACGGCCGTGTCGGCCCGCTGCCGTCGGCTGGCTCGCGTCGTGGCGGCCCAGTGCACGCCGCAGTGACCCGAGCGCAGTGGTCGATGGTGAATCACGCGTTCTGGTTGCTGACCCGAGGTCGGGAGAACCGGCTGCGTGTCCGGTTGGGCGGCCGGCCGGTGGGCGGCACCTTCATCGCTCGTATGAGCCGGGCGCCCGGGATCGAAATACAGGCATATGATCGGCTTTTCGCGATTCACGACGACCGCCGGTGGAACCGCGACAGCGTTATGCGGCGACGCCCGGTGGTGGGGTTCCTGGAACCCGGCCCGGATATCGCGGTACCCACGGACGCCGGTGATGTGAGCGCGCTGAACCGCTGGCTCGACGACGGCGAGCCACCGATCTATCTGGGGTTCGGCAGCATGCCGATGCGCGATCCGGCGGCGACGATGGCCGTGGCGCGGGCGGCCGCGCGGCGGCTGGGACGGCGGGTGCTGGTCTGCACCGGCTGGAACGACATCAGTGACCGGAAGTTCGGAACGGATGCGGCGATCGTACCGGCGGTGGACCACCGGGCGGTGTTCCGCAGGTGCGCCGCCGTCGTCCACCATGGTGGTGCCGGAACGACCGCGGCCGCGTTGCGGGCAGGTACACCATCGGTGATCTGCTGGTACGGCTCGGATCAACCGTTCTGGGGCAGTGAGGTCGAGCGTGTGGGCGCCGGGGTCGCGCTACCGGTGCGGCGGCTGGACACCGATCGTCTCACCGTCGCCTTGCGGACCGTGTTGGCCCGCGATATGCGCAGGCAGGCGCGCACTCTCGCGAAGCGGGTAACAGCCCCGGAGGTGGCTGTGCGGCAGGCGGCGACGGAAATCGAAAGCGTCGTCGCGGAGCACCGGAGGCTGATCGCGTGCGCGTGACACGGCGGGCCAACTCGGCCACGGCGACAGGGTTCGGCGCGGGCCGACTGGCCGACGAGGACAGCACCTACTGGTTTCTGCGCGAGGGGCTCGGCTGGCATGTCGTTCTGCAAATCGTGTGGGTGATGGATACCGCCGTACCGGGCGACGTCTTGGAACAATGGAATGTCGGGCTGGCCGGCGGTCGGCTGCATCGTCGGCTTCGCCCGTCGCCGGTACCCGGCGCCCGGCCCCGCTGGGTACCTGCCGGCGCCGGCCCAGAGGTGCTGATCGATGACGTGGCGGTGGGCGATGACGACATCGAACGATGGGCGGCTGCGGAACTGGCGACCGTTCAACTCGATGCCGTGGCCGGGCGATGCTGGCGGCTCCGCAGCGTCATCACTGGCTCCGGTGCCAGCGTGATCTCCTTGTGCGCACTGCATCTCGCGACCGATGGCCGAAGCATGGTGCGCGCGGCCGCCGAAGCGATGCCGGCGGTCGTGGCGACCGGTATGCCTGTCGACCTGGCCGCTGACGACCGAAACTCCGGTAGTGCAGAAGCCGGACGATGGTTG
This sequence comes from Gordonia sinesedis, assembly GCA_039527305.1. GTDB lineage: Bacteria > Actinomycetota > Actinomycetes > Mycobacteriales > Mycobacteriaceae > Gordonia > Gordonia sinesedis. Next base: position 447,837 of record BAAAJU010000006.1, read on the forward strand.
GCCGGCGACCTCATCGACGCCGCCGGCCGGTTCGCTGCCGCGGCGTGGGGTGTCGGACGGGCGGTCAGGACGCTGGTCGCGCACCGGCTCATGGCGGACGCGGACGAGACCGAGCCGCAGCGTCCGGCTCGGCCGCCGATGGCGGATCGGTCCCCGAACGCGCGGACGTCTTGGGCGACGGCCACAATCCCGGCCGAGCAATGGGATCGGGTCGCGGATGCGCACGGCGGCACCTCGAACGCGTTGCTCGTTGCGGTCGTCACCGGTCTGCTGCGCTCCAGTGGATACGCCCCGCTCGGCGACGCGGTCAAGGTCGGTATTCCGATGGACCGCAGGGCCGGTGACGACGACACGCGGGCGAACGCCACCACCGGTGCGTCGGTGATCCTCACCGACGAGCCGGTGCCGTCAGCGGGCCTCGGCCGGGTGCGCGCAGCATGCAAGGAGGCATACCTGCGCACGGAGTCGGGCGCCCGCCCACCGACCGCTTACTTGCGGCCGTTGGTGTGGGTGTTGCCGTCCTCATGGCTGGTCGGCGCCGCAACTGCGGGCAACGGGATGCCGGACGCGATGGTGTCCAATCTGGGTGCGCTGCCGCCGGGTGCCGATCGGGTCGGGGGGCATGTAGCCCAACGAATGACGTTTCGCGGCATGGCGCAAGGAGTGCGAGCCGAACTGCCCTATCGATTCGGGGATGGCGTCCAGGCGTGGTCGGTGCGAACCGGCGACCACGTGAGCTTCTCGGTCCTCGGCTGCGACGAGGAACGATTCGCCGACGATAGTGAGCTCGGACGACTGCTCGCCGAGGAGCTGGCCGCCTGGGGACTGTCCTTCGAGATCTGGTGAGACGTGCTGTGGTGACGCGAGATATGTGGAGAGTCAACGAGATACGACCCGTACGAGACGACAGTGTCGTGCAGGCAACCATGATCGAGGGGTTACGATGAGAGATCGCACCGCACCGCGGCTCTGTGGCGCCGACGAGTCCTATCTACTGGCGGAGGACCTTTTCGGGGTCGACGCGCCCATCCAATTCTGCTGGGTGTTCGAGGCGGATCCTGGCGATCAGGCGATCGACGACCTCGGGCACGCCCTGGCGGCCGGGTCGTTGCATCGCACCGTCGTGCGAGCGCGGGTACCCGGCGCACGACATCGTTGGGTGCGTGCGGCGACCGTACCCCCCGCCGGCCGAGGCGGAGTCATCGGCGACGACGAGATCGGGGAGTGGGCGGACCGGACGCTGCGGTCGGCCGACGTGCGTCCAACGACCGGCGCGGGCTGGCGGCTGGATTCGGCGACGACCGTGTCCGGGCGTCGCGTGCTGTCACTGTTGGTGTCCCACATGATCGCCGACGGGCAAGGCGTATATCGCGCGCTGGCCGACGCCGCTGCCGGAACGTCGGCGTCGCTGCCCTTGGCGGACTCGGCGGGTGGGCTCGGCGGGGTCATCGATGATGTCGTGGATGCGGTGACACAGGTAGCGGCCGCCGGGAGAGCCGGTCGGCTGCTGGTGCTTCAGTTACTGCGATCGCCTCGGCGCGGTTCCTCCGATGCCACCGGAAGCGCCCGTCGCACGAGCATCGACGAGGCGGCCGACACCGATAGCAGCACGGTCGTGGACGGTCGTACCACAGTGGCTACGGGACCCGACGGTGCCGCGTCCATGTCCGTGCAGGACGCCCATCCCGCAGGTATCGGCGCCGGTGCAGCAGGGTGCGGCTCGGGTGACCGGGAGCCGACCCTCGCGATCGTCGACGTGGACGGCGCACTGTGGCAACGGCGGGCACGCGAATGCGGCGGCACCGCAAACAGTCTCTTCACCGCATTGCTGGCGGGCATCGTGCAACGTTCCACCTACCCGGTCGGTGATCAGTTGCGTGCGTGTATCGCGGTGAGCAGGCGGAGCGGACACCAGGACCAGCGTGCCAACGCATCGGGTGGGGTATGGATCCGGCTCGTCGACCCCGTGGTGGCCGGCGGCGATCTGAGCATTATTCGGGCGCGTAGCAAGGAGGCGTTCACCGCCTACGCGGAGACCGGGGCCGACCAGGTCGCCGACAATCTGCAACCCGTCGTCCGCCTGCTGCCTCGTCGGCTGGTGGGCTCGCTGATGCGGTCGATTCCCGGTCCCGACACCACCGTGTCCAACCTGGGTGAGGCACCGGATGAGGCGCTAACCGTCGGCGGGGTGCGCGCATCGTCGTTCGCGATCCGCGCGATCATGCAGGGTACTCCAGCCTGGCAACGACGCCGCCAGGGGCCCGCCCTGGCGGCCTGGGCCGTCACATACGACGAGCGAATCACATTGACCTTCTTCGGTATTCACCCTGATCACTTCGGCGATCGACATTTGCTCGGCAAGCTGGTCGAGGACGAGTTGCGATCGTGGGGGTTGGCTCATCGCTTCTGGTGACGGTGCAATGAGAGACGGCGATCAAGAGGGCGGAGCGCAGCACACCATGACACGGAGCAGTCGAGAGCGAGTCGCGGTCCTGCTGTACGGTAGCCGCGGCGATATTCAACCGGGCGTCTGCCTGGCACTGGAATTGCAGCGGCGCCAGGTCGGCGTCACGGTGCTGGTACCGCCCAATCTGGTCGATTTCGCGCGGTCGGCGGGAGTGCGCTCGGTCACGGCGATCGGCATGGACACCGCGGCGGCTTGGTCGTCGGAAGCCGCCGAGGCGGCGCGACGCAGCCGTAACCCGTTGCGCAGGGCTATCTTCGCGGTGTCAACCGTCCGCACGGGCTATCGCGCATTCGACGACGCGCTGGTGGCGCAGTTCCTGGCGGGCGGCTCGCTCGCCGAGGTCGGCTCCCTGGTGGTGGCGCCGTTGTGCCAGGACCGTGGACTGGCGCTGAGTGAACGCCTAGGGATTCCATTGACGGTGCTGCGATACGGTCCGATGTCGGAAAATGGTGTGGTGGGCCCGGTTCCGGGGCTGACCGACAACTGGACACCGACATGGAAGCGTAGGGCGTGGTGCGTCGCCGACCGTCTCACCTGGTTGGTCACCGGCTGGAACGAGAACGCGTTCCGGCGGCGGCTGGGGTTGCCTCCCGCTCGTCGTCCGCTGCCGATTCGATTGGCGGGGCTCGGTGTCCCGCAGATCCAGGCATACGACGAGGTACTGGTCGCGGGGCTGGCCGAGGAGTTTGGGCAGCGCAGGCCCGTCGTCGGCTACCTGGAGTTGCCGCCAGACGCGCGGACTCGGCTGCGCCGCTTGGCGCGCTCGGCGGGGGATGCCGCATCGGGCACGGTCGGAGAATCGTCGGAGCTGGAGGACTGGCTGAATCGCGGTGAGCCGCCGGTGTTCATCACCTTCGGCAGCATGCCGATCTCGGATCCGGACGCTGTCATCGCTCACGTGCGGACCGCGGCTCGCCGGCACGGGATGCGGTGCCTGTTCGGGCTGGGCGAGCGCCGCGGCACCGACCCCGGCGACCCGGACTTTTTCTACGTCGGCGACGTCGACCACCCGTGGATCCTGCCGCGTTGCCAGGCGATCGTTCATCACGGCGGCGCGGGAACGACCGCTGCTGCCCTGCGAGCCGGACTGCCGATGCTGATCTGCTCGGTCACCGCCGACCAGCCGTTCTGGGGCGCACGAGTCCGGGAGCTCGGTGTCGGCGACCACATGCGGTACCGCACGCTGACGGCCGACGCGCTCGCCGCCGGGCTGGCCGTGCTCGCTCGCGACTCAGTCCGGGCCGCCGCCGCCAAGTTATCCGAACGTATGACGCCTGCGGCCGTTGCCGTGGGTGCGGCCGCCGACATCGTGATGTCCGGTACTCGAGTGCCCAGCTGCGCACCGATGGCGTGGTTGGGGACGAGGGCTCCCGCTGGTTGAGTAGGCGCCAGGGGCGAGGGCTCCCGCTGGTTGAGTAGGCGCGAGGTACGAGCGCCGTATCGAAGCCAGCCTCCCGCGACCGCACGCCCCGCAGGTTTCGATACGGCCTCCGCTGGCGCTCCGGCCTACTCAACCAGCGGAAAGACCGCGTCCCGCAGGCGAGTGAACGACTGTCGCCGCCCGCTGGTTGAGTAGGCGCGAGGGACGAGCGCCGTATCGAAATCAGCGCTGTGCGCCGGTGGTGTGGCGGGTTTCGATACGGCCTCCGCTGCGCTCCGGCCTACTCAACCAGCGGGGGCCCCACCGCTGGTGCGCCCGGCACCGACCGTCGGTCGGACGGGTGAAAAGCCACAACTCTCCGGAGCCGTCGGCGTCGGTGACTTACTGTCGATGGGTGCGCGAGACTCGCGGCGGCCGGCGCCGATGGGCTGGGCTGGCGGTCTTCTGCGCGCTAATGATCGCCGTGGTGACGTGGTCGAGCCCGACCGCCGCGGCCACTCCGACCGTCGGCCACGGCGCGGGCAGCGTCACCCAGGCGTATCTGGTGGACGCGCTACCCGGTGTCGCCGTCGATCTGCGTGACCCCGACGGCGCGACCGTCGCCAGTGGCCGGACCGACGCGTTCGGCTCCTTCCTGGTCCGTAACCTGCCGCCGGGACCGGGTTACCGGTTCGTCGTCGCCGGCCGGGTGGGCAACACTTTCGCCGTGCTCGACCAGTCGCCACCGCCGGCCGCGCTGTACCGGCAGACGCTGCGGCCCGGACTCAACTACATTCGGGTTCGCGACGGGATCACGCTCGCCGCCATGGTGCGCCTACCACTGGGAAAGACCATGGCCGACGGCCCCTTTCCGACGTTGATCGAATACTCCGGCTACCAGATCGCGGCGCCCGGCGACCCCGTGCTCGGGACCATTGGCGCTGCGGCGGGCCGACCCGACCCGCTGGCGCCCGCATCCAGCACCATGATCGGCGGAATTCTAGCTCCCGCAGCAGGATTCGCGACAGTTAACCTGCAGATGCGGGGTAGCGGCTGCTCGGGTGGCGCCTTCGACCTCTTCGACTATCCGACCGTGTACGACGGCTACGACGTTATCGAGACGGTTGCCCGGCAGCCGTGGGTGGCGAACCATCGGGTCGGCATGGTCGGCATCTCCTTCTCCGGAATCTCGCAGATCGCCGTCGCGGGGACGCGGCCGCCGAGCCTGGCTGCCATCGCGCCGATGAGTATCACCGACGACCTCTACTCGACCGGATTCCCCGGCGGCATCTTCAATTCCGGCTTTGCGAACTCCTGGGTCAACGAACGTCAGTCCGACGCACGACCGGCACCCGCCGGTGGCCAGCCGTACGCGCGGGAGCTCATCCGGCGGGGCGACCGGACGTGTGCGGCTAACCAGCGACTGCGGTGGCAGACACAGAACGTCCAACGGCTCCTCGCCGACAATCCCACGCGCACACCGTCATTGTTCGCCCACCGATCGCCGTCCTGGTGGGCGTCGCGCATCGACGTGCCGGTGCTCCTAGCGGGGTCGCTGCAGGACGAGCAGACCGGCCCCCAGTGGACTTCCATCATCCCGAAGCTCGACGACAATCCGAACGTCTGGGTGCGCATCATCAACGGCAGCCACGCCGACTCGACCAATCCACACATCCTGAGCCAGTGGTATGAATTTCTCAATCTATTTGTCGCACAACGTGTACCACCCGCTCACCCTGGATTCAGCGCGCTCAGTCCGGTGATCTACGAGGCAACCGTCGGCGCGCCGGGACAGCGCATCGTTACCGAACGGCTATCCGGCGCGCGGTCGACGGCCGAGGCCACCGCTCGATTCGCGCGTGGTCCGCGCGTCCAGGTGATCTTCGGGAACGGTACCGAGACGATGCCCGCGGGCAACCCGTCGGCGCCGTGGACCCGGGGCTACCGCTCGTGGCCACCGGCGTCGGTCGGCAACGGCGTCCGGCTTGCCTTGAATACCGCTGGGCGACTAGGTGGTTCACCCACGACGGGCACCATCGCGTTTCGCCCGGACCCGAGTGTTCGACCACCCGGCACCCTGGACACCACCGGTGCGTCGCCGCTGCCGTGGCGACCGCTCCCGCCGTATCGGTGGGCGCCGGTGCCAGATCGCGCCGGGGTCAGCTTCGTCAGTGCGCCGCGCACCGCCGACACTCTGGTGGTGGGTCCGGCCGCCCTGGACCTGCGGCTCGCGTCGTCGGCGCCGGACACCGACCTGCAGGCGACGGTGTCCGAGGTAAGACCGGACGGGCGCGAGACCTACGTGGCGACCGGCTACCTGCGCGCGTCGCTCCGAGCCGTCGATGCGGATGCCACGCCGCTGCATCCCAGCCGTTCCTGGCTCGATCCGACCCCGCTACCGCCCGGCTTCTCAACCGTGCGAATCTCGGTGGGGCCCATCGCCTATGCCTTCCGGGCGGGGTCGCGTATCCGGGTCACGATCACCGCGCCCGGCGGCGACCGCCCCTCGTGGCGGTTCGCGACCCCGCAGACCGGCGGCCGCGTCGTCGACACGCTGGCCCTCGGTCCGGACGCCTCGGCCTTGGTGCTGCCGATCGTCCCGGGCGGCACCGCGCAGACACCGCTCGGTGCCTGCGACGGTCTGCGCGGGCAGCCGTGTCGGGTCTACACCCGCACCTTCAACGGCGGCTGACTGTGCCAACCAGCTGACGATCCCCACCGCTGGTTGAGTAGGCGCGAGGGACGAAGCGGCGTATCGAAACCAGCGCTGTGCGCCGGTGGTGCCCGCGGGTTTCGATACGGCCTCCGCTGCGCTCCGGCCTACTCAACCAGCGGGATGACGCCCCCCGCCGCTGGTTGAGTAGGCGCGAGGGACGAAGCGGCGTATCGAAACCAGCGCTGTGCGCCGGTTACTGCGCGATGATCTTGTTCACCGCCCGGTTGACGACATTCGGAATGAACTTCGCGGCGTTGCCGAGCACCAGCGTCTGGGTCCCCACCGAGTAACTCGTCCGGTGCATCAGGCGGTCGGCGCGGGTCGGATGCACCGACTCCCACACCTTGTCGGCGACCTGGTCCGGAGTGATGCGCACACCCAGGGTCTTGGTCGACTTGGCGTCGTTGGCGGCGAGCGCGGTCTTCGCCCACAGCGGCCAAATGCCCACGACGCGAATGTCGTCGTGCTCCCACTCCAGTTCCAGCGCCTCGGTGAGTCCGGCGACGTAGAACTTGGTGGCGCTGTAGGTCGCGATGCCGGGCTGGCCGTAGATCGCCGACGCGGATGCGATGTTCACCAGATGCGCTCCGGGCGTGGCCTTGAGGTACGGGAAGGCCGCCTGTGCACCGAGTGTGACGCCGAGCGCGTCCACGTCGATCTGGGTGCGGACGGCCTGCGGCGAGATGTCGGCGAGGTTGCCGGCCACCAGGACGCCGGCGTTGTTGTCGAGGACGTCGAGGGTGCCGCCGGTTTGCGCGGTGAACTCGGCGAGACGATCCGCCCACTGGTCGGGGTCGCGGACGTCGAGTTCGCCGGTGATGAAATCGGGGTGGTTCGCCTTCACCTTGGCCAGCGCATCGGCATCGACGTCGTACACGCCGACCGTCCATCCCTCACGGGCGAATCGTTCTGCCGTCGCCAGGCCGATGCCCGCCGCCCCACCGGTGATGAAAATCGATGACATGCGCTCTCCTACGACGTTGACCTGCGGAGCCGTTGACCTGCGGAATCGGCAAACCGCTGCGATATTACCGGCCAGTATATGCGCGCGTGTGCACCCGCCGGACGGGTGCCACAGCCGGAACGTGAGCAGGTCGACACGACAATAATTGTCGTGTCGTCGCGCTGACGTTCCGTTCGTGACTATCCACAAGGCGCATCCTGTCCCCAGTCGAGGGCAGCGTCGGGTCTCGGCGGTGAGATTCGGTGCGAGGGTGGCGCCATGACTCGCCCGGAAGTACTGACTCTCCCCGAACTGCTGGCCCATGGACGTGGCGTGGCCTCCTGGACACAGTTGGAGGCGGCCGGCGTCACCCGTTCCCAGCTCCGATCGGCGGTCAGCTCCGGCAGCCTCCGGCGCCTGCGTCGCGGGTGGTACGCAACCACCTGGGCGCACGCGGACGTGGTGACCGCGGTTGCCGCCGGCGGGGTACTCGGATGTGTCTCGGCACTGCGGCTACACGGGGTCTGGGTGCCCCCGGACCCACGACTACACGTACGGGCCGGAGCGAGCGTGACCCGTGCCGACACCGCGGGACGCCTCTGTCGTCAGTACGGCCGGCCCGAACCGGAGGCAGGATCGATCGACGGGGTCACGACATCCCTCCGGCACGCCGTGCGGTGTCTGGACAGCGAAGGCATTGTCGTGGTGTGTGATTCGATCCTGTACCGCCGGCTGATGACCGAAGCGGAGGTCCGTACGGCGCTGGCGCTCGCGCCGCAGCGCATCCGTCGGCTGGTTGATCGGTGCGACGTCGCCGAGTCCGGGATCGAGACGATCGTGCGGTGCCGCCTGCGCTCGAAGCACGTGGCCCTCCGGGTGCAGCAGGTGATCCCGGGAATCGGCCGAGTCGACTTCCTGATCGGCAACCGCCTGATCGTCGAGGTGGACGGCTACGATTACCACGCCGACCCGGAACGTTTCGAGCGAGACCGCGAACGCGATCGCCGGGCTACCGAACTCGGGTACCTGGTGATTCGGCTGTCCTACAAGCAGGTCATGTACGACTGGGCGAGCGCCGAGTCGTCGATCATGAGCGTCATCCGTCGCCGCGACCATCTCAAGGCGCTCCCGGCCGCATGACCGGGTACACAAATGACACGTCAGCGGAACGACACGACAATTATTGACGTGTCGAGTCGCTGAGGTGTCACTTGTGACGCGCGGATCCGGTGTCAGTACACGTCGCGGACGTACCGCTTCTCGGCGGCGAGTGCCTTGACGTACTGCTCGGCGCTGGCCGGAGCTCGCCGACCATACTGCGCGACAATGCCTTTGAGTGTCGCGTCGACATCCTTGGCCATCCGGGACGCGTCCCCGCAGACGTAGACGTGCGCGCCGGCGTGCAGCCAGTCGTAGAGTTCGGCACCGTGTTCCCGCATCCGATCCTGCACGTAGATCTTCTCCGGTTGATCGCGGGAGAATGCGACGTCGAGTCGGGTGAGTAGTCCGTCACTGAGCATCGACGTGAGCTCGTCGCGATAGTAGAAGTCGGTGGCGCTGTGCTGCTCGCCGAAGAACAGCCAGTTGCGGCCGGTGTGGCCGAGGGCGCGGCGCTCGTGCAGGAATGCGCGGAACGGGGCGATGCCGGTGCCCGGTCCGATCATGATGATTGGGGTGTCGGGGTCGGCGGGCAACTTGAAGTGCTTGGTGGGGGAGACGAAGATGTCGACCGGTTCGTCGGCGTGATCGGCCAGATAGGTCGAGCAGACGCCGCTGCGCGGAACGCCGTGCACGTTGTACCGGACGGTCGACACGGTCAGATGCACCTCGTCGGGCGACGTCAACGGGCTCGACGAGATCGAATACGACCGGGGCGCCAGTGGTTTGAGGACCTCGATCCACTCGATCGGTGACGCCGACACCGGGTGCGCGGTGAGTAGATCGAGCGACTGCCGACCCCACGCCCACTCGCCGAATGCCTCCTTGTTGCCCGGCGCGACCAGTGTCTGGAGCTGTGGGACGTCGGCCCGGTCCGCGATGAATCGCACCAGGTCCGGTGTGACCCGGGCGAAGTCGAGGCGGTCGCGGAGCGCCTGCCGCAGCGTGGTCGCGGCCGCGGGGTGCGGGCCGGACGTGCCGAGGTCGACGACGTGGTCGCCGTCGAGTCCGGTCAGGGTGAGCCACTCGGCGATCAGCCGTGGATGGTTGCGGGGATAGACGCCGAGGGCGTCACCGGTGGCGTATTCGAGAGTGTCCGAAGGTAATTCGAATGTCAGTTGACGGACGTCCTTGCGGGATCCGTCACGGTTGAGTCGGTGATTGCCGACCAGGCGAGCGGGGAGCGGGCGCGTCCGGGAGTAGGCCGGTGCGGCCGCCCGCTCGCGCACGGCCGCCGGGCGTGGACGGGTGGTGACCGGCGAGCGCTCGGCCCCGTTCGCGGCGCCGTCCCCCGCCCCGTTCGCGGCCGCGCCCGCCGGTGCGTCGTCGAGTGCGGCGAGGACTCGGTCCAGCCAGGCACCCGCGGGTTCGGCGAAGTCGGGTTCGCAGTCGACCCGGTCGAGTACCCGGTGTCCGCCGAGTTCGGCGAGCCGCTCGTCGAGCCGGCGGCCGTGACCGCAGAAGTCGTCGTAGGCGGAGTCACCGAAGGCGAGCACCGCGTACCGCAGGCCGCTCAGCGGTGCTGCGTCGTCGGCGGCGAGGGCGTCCCACAGGGCGGAGCCGTTGTCCGGCGGATCGCCGTCACCGGTGGTCGAGGTGATGAACAGTACGGTGCCGGTGAGGTTTTCCGGGGTCGTGTCTTCCATCGGGAACGACGTGACCGGACGGCCGGCCTCGGCGATCCGGTTCGCGCAGGTGGCGGCGAACTCCTCGGCAGTGCCCATCTGGGAGGCCCACAGCACGGTGACGGTGTCCGACCGTGGCTCGGTGCTCTCCCCGGGGTCGGTGGCCCGCTGTAGCGGCGGCGGGGCGGCGGGTGCCTCGCTCGCCGGCGCCGACCGTGCGTACGTGCCGGCCAGTACCCCGAGCGCATACAGGCGGACCTCGGCACGCAGCGGGGCGTCGGGCGGCAGCGTCGGTGCGACGCCCACGGGCAGCGACTGCGACCCGAGACCGTCGACGACCCCTGCCAGGTAACGCAGTTCGTCATCGGTGGGCTCCGGCCGCCCGACACGGTCGGTGCCCAACAGCGTGGCGAGCCGACCGGTCGGCTCGGTCTCGGGGCCGTCGTGCTCGGCACTGTCCGGGGTCGCCGGCTTCGCGCTGCCGGCGACCCGGGTGAGGGTGACCGCGCAGACCTTGAACTCGGGCTGCTGTGAGTCCGGATCGACGGCGTCGGAGGTGACGGCATTGATCGCCAGATGTTCGCCGAACATGTCGCTCCAGTGGAAGGGGACGAAGACATTGCCTGGCCGCACCCGGTCGGAGACGCGTGCGGGTACCACGGCCCGCCCGCGCCGCGACGCGACCTCGACCCGGTCGTCCTCGCCGATGCCGAACCGGGCGGCGTCGTCGGGGTGGATCTCGACGAACGGTCCCGGGGCCAGCTTGGTGAGCTTGGCGACCCGGCCGGTCTTGGTCAACGTGTGCCAGTGGTGCGCCAGCCGGCCGGTGTTGAGCAGGATCGGGTAGTCGTCGTCGGGCATTTCGGCGGGCTCGATGTGCGGCCGGGCAAAGAACTGCGCGCGCCGTGACGCAGTGGCGAACGCCAGCCGCGGGACGGTCCCGTCGTCGAGCCGGTGTTGCGTCTGCGACCGCCCGTCGTTGAGATACCGAATCGGGTTGCGGCCCGGTGTGATCGCCGATGCGCTATCGTCGGACTCCGCGCCGGCGCCCGGGCAGGGCCACTGCATCGGCGTGCGGCGCAGCCCGTCGTAGGAGATGCCGCGCAGATCGTAACCGGTGCGCGGGTTCGCGAACCGACGGATCTCGTCGAACACCTCCTCGGCATCCCGGTAGGTGAAGGCATCCGAATAGCCCATCGCGCAGGCGATCCGACAGATCAGTTGCCAGTCGGGTAACGCCTGCCCCGGGGCATCGACCGCGCGCTCGAATAGCGTCAGGGTGCGTTCGGAGTTGACCATCACGCCGGTGGATTCGGTCCACAGCGACGCGGGCAGCACCACGTCGGCGTAGTCGTTGGTCTCGGTGTCGGCGAACGCATCCTGGGTGATCACCAGGTCGGCACGTTCCAGCCCTTCGATGACGGTTCGTCGATTCGCCACCGAGGCAACGGGATTGGTGCAGATGATCCAGCACGCCTTGATGTCGCCGGCGGCCATGCGGCGGAACATGTCGACGGTGCCGCCACCGACGTCGGTGCGGAGCGTGTCATCCGGTAGCCCCCACTGGTGTTCGACGAAGGCCCGGTCGTCGGCATCGACCACCGACCGCTGCCCGGGCAGACCGAGGCCCATATAGCCCATGTCGCGGCCGCCCATCGCATTCGGCTGCCCGGTCAGCGAAAACGGGCCCGAGCCGGTACGGCAGATCGCTCCGGTGGCCAGGTGAAGATTGATGAGCGCGTTGGTATTCCAGGTGCCGTGCGTCGACTGGTTGAGGCCCATCGTCCAGCAGCTCATCCAGTTGGACGCCGAGCCGATCATCTCCGCCGCGGCGCGCAGGTCGGATTCGGCGATACCGCAGATCTCGGCGACCGTCGCGGGCGGATATTGCGCGGCGAAGCCGGGCATCTGCTCGAAACCGTCGGTGTGCGCGGCGATGAACTCGTCGTCGGTGTGACCGCCGTCGATCAGCAGGTGCAGGAGCCCGTTCAGCAGCGCGAGGTCGGTGCCGGCGCGCACCGGGAGGTAGAGGTCAGCCTTGTCGGCGGTGGCGGTGCGGCGCGGATCGGCGACGATCAGCCGCGCGCCCGCCTTCACCCGGTCCATCATCCGCAGGAACAGGATCGGGTGGCAGTCGGCCATATTCGAGCCGATCACGAAGAACACGTCGGCGTGGTCGAAGTCGTCGTAGGAGCCCGGTGGTCCGTCGGCGCCGAGCGACTGCTTGTATCCGGTGCCCGCACTGGCCATACACAGGCGCGAGTTCGATTCGATCTGATTGGTGCCGAGGAATCCCTTGGTCAGCTTGTTCGCCAGGTACTGCGCCTCCAGCGACATCTGGCCGGAGACGTAGAGCGCCACGGCGTCGGGCCCGTGCTCGTCGACGATGGCCCGCAACCGGGCGGCGGTGTCGGCGATCGTGGTGTCCAGGTCGGCGGCGCGCAGTTGCTCCCCGCGTGCCGGGCGGACCAGTGCCGCGTCGAGCCGGCCGCCGGCGGCGAGCATGTCCGCGGTGGTCGATCCCTTGGTGCACAGACGCCCGGCGTTCGTCGGGTGATCGCGGCGGCCGGTGGTCCGGATCACCTGCGGCTCCGACGTCCCCGTTGCGGGGCCCACCGTGAGATCCAGACCACAACCAACGCCGCAGTAGGCGCACAGGGATTTGACGGTGGTCGGCGAGGTCACCGTGTCAGGTTCGCCGCGACGTATGAGGCGGTTCTTGCTCGTCGGTTACGCAGCGGTCAACTTGACCTCACACGACAGATTCGCCGATGTGCGAGCCGGCGCGGGCACGTGCCGCACCCCGGTCGATTCCGGTGGACGGCGGCAACTCGACCTGCGGCGGGTGTTGCTCAGCCACATCTCAGCCGACCGGGATAAGACTGTAGATATGCGCATCCTCGTAGTTGACGACGACCGGGCTGTCCGGGAGTCGCTGCGCCGATCGCTGACCTTCAACGGATACGCGGTCGACACCGCGGGTGACGGCATCGAGGCATTGGAGAAGATCGTCGCCGACCGCCCCGACGTGGCGATCCTGGACGTGATGATGCCGCGCTTGGACGGACTCGAAGTGTGTCGGCGGTTGCGGTCCACCGGCGACGACCTGCCGATTCTGGTGCTCACCGCCCGCGACTCGGTGTCCGAACGGGTGTCCGGTCTCGACGCCGGCGCCGACGACTACCTGCCCAAACCGTTCGCTCTCGAGGAACTCCTCGCTCGGCTGCGCGCGCTGATGCGCCGCGCGACCCCCGACGACGGCGCCGATTCCGAGACGCTCACCTTCGACGACCTGTCGCTGGATCCGGTGACCCGGGACGTCGCGCGCGGCGACCGGCAGATCAGCCTCACCCGCACCGAGTTCGCCCTGCTGGAGATGCTGATGGCCAATCCGCGCCGGGTGCTGTCGCGCAGTCGCATACTCGAGGAGGTGTGGGGTTACGACTTCCCGACGTCGGGTAACGCGCTCGAGGTGTATGTCGGCTATCTGCGCCGCAAGACCGAAGCCGACGGCGAGCCGCGCCTGATCCACACCGTGCGCGGCGTCGGCTACGTGCTCCGGGAGAGCCCGCCGTAGTGACGCAGTCCGGCCAGTCCCCGTGGTCGGCCGTGCCGACCGACCCTCAGTTCGGACCGTCCGGGGCTTCGGCTCCGGCCCCACCCCCGGGCGCCGACGACACTCCGCCCGGGTATCCGGCGCCGCAACCGAGACCGGGGCCGGCGCCCGACACCGACGCGGCGCCGCTCCGCACGCGCCTGGCGCGGTGGTGGTCGCGCCTGCGGCGCGGCGAGCGAGAGATGCGTGCACCGCTGGCATTGACCCGCAAGGTATCCCTCCGGGTGCGGGTGACGCTGCTGTCGGCGACGGTCGTCTTCGTGTCGGTGACGCTGATGGCGGCGGCGGCCTACTTCGTCGTCTACCGAGCGATGTACAACGAGATCGACTCCCAGCTGGAGAGTCGGGCCGACGGGATGACCGCGCTGGCCAAGTCGGGCACACTGAACGATCGCCCGCAGTCGTTGGTCGCCGGAACGGTGTTCTCCACCAACATCTCTCTGGCGCTGGTCCGTCCCGACGGGCTGGCGTACACCGTCGGCCGGGTGCCATTCGAGGACGTCGAGCGACAGATCGCGCAATCGCCGAATCAGCCGGGACACAACAGTCAGAGTCTGCGCACGGTCGGCGCTCAGCGGGTCCTCGCCCGCAAGCTGGACGACGGCAACACACTGATCCTGGCGCAGAGCGTGGTGCACACCGACCGGGTACTCAAACGTCTCGCCTGGGTGCTCCTCGTGGTCGGTTGCGGCGGAGTGGCGTTGGCCGCCTTGGCCGGTACGACCGTGGCCCGTGCCGGTCTTCGTCCGGTGGGTCGGCTCACGCGGGCGACCGAACGGGTCGCGCGCACCCAGGATCTGCGCCCGATCCCGGTCAGCGGCAGCGATGAGCTCGCCCGGCTGACCGAGAGCTTCAACACGATGCTGCGGGCGTTGGCCGAATCGCGGGACCGGCAGTCGCGGTTGGTCGCCGACGCCGGGCACGAGCTGCGCACGCCGCTCACCTCGCTGCGCACCAACCTCGAATTGCTCATCGCGGCAAGCGAACCCGGGGCACCGGCGGTACCGGCGCAGGACATGGTCGAGCTGCGATCGGATGTGATGGCCCAGATCGCCGAATTGTCCACGCTGGTAGGTGATCTCGTCGACCTGGCGCGCGAGGACGCGCCGGAGGTGGTGCACGAGGAGATCGACCTCACCGAGATCGTCGAACGCGCATTGGAACGGGTGCGGCGCCGGCGCAGCGACGTCGAGTTCGAGACGACGCTGACCCCCTGGTACGTCTTCGGCGAAGAACACGGCCTGTCCCGCGCGGTCCTCAACGTCCTGGACAATGCGGCGAAGTGGTCGCCGGGCGGCCGCACGGTCACGGTGCGGCTCGACCAGACCGGCCCGACGACGGCGGAGCTCTCGGTTGCCGACGCCGGGCCGGGTATTCCGGTCGAGGACCGCAAGCTCGTGTTCGAACGCTTCTACCGGTCGACGCAGTCGCGGTCGATGCCGGGATCGGGGCTCGGCCTGGCGATCGTCCGCCAGGTCGTCGACCGGTACGGGGGAACGGTGGTCGCCGAACAGTCCGAGCTGGGCGGCGCCCTCATCCGGATCACCATCCCCGGACACCCGACGCCCGCGGAACCCGCGCCGCTGGTCGTTCGTCAATAGGACAGGCGTCGGGCGACGGGGAGTTCCGCGGTGGCGATGGGCGCCACTGCCATAGGGTTGACCACAGAGCCGCCGACCCGGCAGGTGCCGGTGCAGTCGGTGGTCGAGCGAGTGGAATCAGGTACAGGTGACAGGTGGCCGGGAGAATCCCGGACACGCACCGCGCACGATCGGGAAGCGCGGCGCGACCGAACGACACGGAGGACGACATGACGGGTGGCGGCTCGCAGGGCGGCGGACCGTACGGGGACAACCCCTATGGTGTCGGCGCGACCGGACCGGACCAACGGGGTGGTGATCCCGCCGGGCACCGCCCGCAGGCGGAGGGCGCCGCGTGGGGCCCGTACAACCCGTACGGCAGGTCGTCCGGCTCCGGTGCTTCCGCGGCCGCGAACCAGAACCCGGGCGCATATCCCGCCTATCCGACACCCCAGCCGCAACATGCCCCGCCCGCACAGCCTCAGCCCGGCTACGCCCCGCCGACCGCGCAGTACGGCGGTACCCCCACCTATGCGGGCTATGACGCGTCTCGACCCGCGACCGCACCGGTGCCCCCGGTTTCGGGCGGAGGCCCGCTGCCGCCGGGCGGTTTCGGCGACGGTGGCGGCAGCAGTCAGTCGCCGCGGCAACGCCGCCGGAGTGGGCTCACGGGCGCGCTGGTCGCGGGTGCGCTCGTCCTCGGTCTGGTGGCCGGCGGGATCGGTGGCGTCGTGGGCGCCAAGGTCTCCGACGACAACGGTTCGTCGAGTTCATCCGGCCCGCTCGGTGGCGACCCCAACTCCCAAGACACCCAGGAGGTCCAGGCGCCCGCCGGGTCGATCCAGGAGGTGGCCGCGCGAGTGTTGCCGTCGGTGGTGTCCATCGACGTCACCGCGGGCAACGAGCAGGGTGAGGGATCGGGCATCGTGCTGACCGACGACGGCATCCTGCTGACCAACAATCACGTGGTGAGCGGGTCGAGCGGGCGTGCCGCCAGCGACGTGCAGGTGAACTTCAACGACGGGTCGAGCGCGGCGGCGCGGGTGCTGGGCGCCGACCGGATCTCCGACATCGCGGTGCTCAAGGTCGACAAGAGCGGCCTCAAGCCGATCACCGTCGGCACCTCGAAGAATCTGGCGGTCGGCCAGGACGTGATCGCGGTCGGTGCGCCGCTCGGACTGGAAGGCACGGTCACCACCGGAATCATCAGCGCACTCAATCGCCCGGTGTCCACGTCGGGACCGAGCGGCAGTGGCGAGACGTCGGTGATCGACGCGATCCAGACCGACGCCGCGATCAACCCGGGTAACTCCGGGGGCGCCCTGGTGAACGCGCGCGGCGCGCTGATCGGCGTCAACAGTGCCATTGCGACGCTGGGCGGCGGAGGCGGCGGTAGCGAGCAGCAGCAGACCGGCAGCATCGGCCTCGGCTTCGCCATCCCCATCGACCAGGCGATCCGGGTGGCCAACGAGCTACGCGAGACCGGCAAGGCGACCCACGCAAGCCTCGGCGTGTCGGTGCGGCCCACCAGCGACCCGGAGAACCCGGGTGCTTTGGTCTCCGACGTCCAGGCGGGCGGCCCGGCCGCGCAGGCGGGCATCCCGAGCGGGGCGATCGTCACCAAGGTGGACGATCGGATGATCGCGTCGGGTGACGCCTTGGTCGCCGCGGTGCGCTCGTACGCGCCGGGTGATCGTGTCTCGGTGACCTACCTGACCAACGGCCGCACCCAGACCACCCAGGTCACGCTCGGCACGCTGACGAGTTGACCGTCCACCGCGGCGTGCGCACCGCGCCCACGCGGCAACCAGCAGCGGGAGTACTGCCCCGACGAGAGGAAGACCCGACCATGACAGTTCGCAGCCGCATTCCCGCATCGTCGATGACCGAGCCGGTGCCGGCCGATCCGGGCGCTGGTACCGGCGTCGACCCGGCCGATATCGTCGCCGCCGACGCCGCGGCCCGCGAGTTCGCGGCCCGCTACCGCGGGGATCGTCCGTCGCCGTCCGGTGACGAGATCGGCCGGGCGCTGGTGGTGGTCGTCGACGACCGCGCCGCCCACGGCGAAACACACGACGAACTGGGTCCGCTGGTGGGGGAGCTGCTGGCGGAGGCCGGCTTTCACGTCGACGCGACGGTCGTGGTGTCCGGCGATGAGGTGGAGATCCGCAACGCGCTCAACACCGCGGTCATCGGCGGTGTCGACCTGGTCGTCTCGGTCGGCGGCGTGGGTGTCGGGGCGCGCGACGTCGCCCCGGAGGCCACCGAGCCGCTGCTTGACCGCCGGCTGCGCGGGATCGAGGAGGCGGTGCGCTCGTCCGGGTTGGCCGCCGGGGCGACCGACGGTGGGCTGTCGCGCGGGCTGGCCGGAATCTCCGGTCAGACGCTGGTCGTCAATATCGCCGAGTCCCGCGCTGCGGTGCGGGACGGCATGGCCACGGTCGCGCCGCTGGCGAAGTACGTGATCGAGAAGATCAGCGAATTCTGAGCGTTTCTCAGCAATGCTGTCACGCGGCGGACGGCACTCCGCCACCCGTCGACGCAGAGGGAGTGGGCATGCCGGAATCGGACGCATCCGCCGACTCGACCCCGTCAACCAGCGAGAATCCCGATTCGGGGGAGCGATCTCGTCGCGCTGCAGATCGTCGGCGACGGCGCGACGCGGTCTTCGGTGATGCACTCCCGGAGATCACAACCGACGAGTGTGACGAAGGTCACACAGGCCTGTCTCAGGACTGGTACACGCGGCAGCGCCCACCGCATTACGAATGAGAAGGCGACGCGTCAACACGTCTACAGCAGCGTGTTTCCCTGGTGTTCACATACCTGCTGGTGACGATGACAAATAGCCGATTCGCCATATCGGGCCACCGGGTGCGAACACGGGAGTTGCTCCTGTTGCTCGGTTTGATCTCGCTCCGATAACGTTCGCGGGGAGATCGCCCGGTGGCCTCGAGAGGCGAACCCGGGGTGGTGTCCTGCGACGGGTGCGTGCCCGATCGCAGCATGAGGACGAGTGGTCGAGGAGTATTTACCCGCTGGTAACCAAGCCGACGCCGATCGGTGACCGGGCCCAGTCAAGATTCCTCGCGAAACCGCCGGGGGGACGCACGTCTCTTCGGGTACAGCCGAATCCTGTGAGAGGGAACGAATGAGCAAGTTCAGCAAGCTTGGACTGCGCCGCGCTGCCGGTGCGTGCGCCGTCGCAGCGGTCGCGGCCGTGGGCATGGCCAGCTTCGGAGCGGGCGACGCCGCGGCGCTGCCGAACGGCTACAAGAAGGCCACCGGCATCGACGGCGAGGTCGTGCAGACCTGGCGCACCGGCGAGTCGGGTCTGCCGGCTCCCTCCTTGGCCAACAACGGCGCGGGCCGCTCGGCTGTGCTGTCGGGTGTGTACACCGCCAAGACCTCCAAGGGTGTCACCGGCAACCTCGCGGTCAAGGTGCTCATCGGCTGCCAGGTCGACATCACCGGCCTGGAGGGTGGCCTCTCGGGCACCATCTCCGCGACCCCGACGCTCAGTGGCTCGCTGACCATCCCGCTCAAGCCGGGTCAGGTCGCCGTCGTGAGCATCACCGACAAGGACATCAAGGACAAGGGCGTCGCCAGCGTCCAGCTCGACCGCTACGAGATCAACGTTCAGCAGTGCGGCGGCTACGCCTCGGCTCGTTCGATCGCCAAGGTCATTGCCGCCAAGGGCTACAACACCGACGACGGCACCGTCAACGGTGAAGGCACCCTCATCCAGTCGACCCTGTACGGCAAGCCCTTCAGCCTCAACTGATCCGGGCGCAGACAGTTCAGCCAATCTCTGACTGATCTGCCTCGCGCAGATCGAACATTCCACGAAGGGGAATCATGAACAAGAAGATCACGCGTCGCGCGGCCGCCGTGGCCGGTGCCGCCGGTGTCGCGGTGATGGGCCTGACGAGCCTGGGTGCCGGTGGCGCCGCGGCCGGTCCGCTGCCCGGCGGTTCGGTCACCAAGACCCTGGTCGACGGCACCCCGGTCACCATTCGGCTGACCAACGAGTACGTCAATGTCCAGCGTGCGGTGACCAACGTCCAGACCAGCCGTGAAGTCTGGATTTCCGGCAAGGTGCGCGTCACCGTCGGCGGCGAGGCCAAGGGCGGCTCCATCAAGGCCGGTTACATCGTCGGTTGCCAGCTCGACTTCGGTGCGGGTGCCAACGGTGGCGCCGATGCCAAGCTCGATCCGTCCGATCTGCAAAACCCGCAGGTCAGCGGCGGCGCCGAGGTTGGCGGCGGCTTCACCCTCGGACCCGGCCAGGCCAAATACGTGCCGATCATCGACGAGACCTCCGGCGACAACACCGCCTACGAGGACTACAACGTCTCCGACTACACCTTCAAGGGCAAGACCGGTGGTGTGGCCTACAGCCAGGAGAAGTTCGGCGTCGACGGCTGCGCCGGTTACGCCGCCGCCAAGGCGAAGATCCAGGTGAAGGTCAGCACCGACGCCGTCAAGGGCATCGTGACCCTGTACGGCAAGCCGTTCAGCCTCGGCTGATCGGGTCGGCCCACTGCGGCCGAC
The DNA here is from genome assembly GCA_039527305.1 of Gordonia sinesedis. Lineage (GTDB taxonomy): Bacteria > Actinomycetota > Actinomycetes > Mycobacteriales > Mycobacteriaceae > Gordonia > Gordonia sinesedis. Next base: position 467,856 of record BAAAJU010000006.1, read on the forward strand.
CTCGCATGCACGGATAACTGAATACCGCGAGCGCGGGGCGGGAACCGAGATCGGTTCCCGCCCCGCGTCATTCGTGCACCAAGGTTGATCCGGGCGTCGTGGCCCGCGCTAGCTGCCGAAGAACGGGAACTTCGCGGCAAACTCTGGCATCGGCCCGCGCCGACCGGCAACGTGCTGAATGGGGACGATCGTCCGAGTTTCGCGAACCTCCGGTCGTCCGCTGCGGACCCGCGTCGACGCACTCGACGGCCATGCCCGAAACTCGCTTGGCGGTCCGGTTCGTTGCTGTCATTGTGGAGCGATGATTCCCACCCAGTGGCGCGCGCACTATCGGGGCGCTGACCCGGACGCACACCATCCCGGCGAACTCGTCGGCTATCTGGTTCCCGACGGCGACACCGCAGCGGATGCGGACGGCTTGGTGGTGCCGGTTAATCTTCTTGGCTATCCGCTGTCGGAGGCCACCGATTCCGATTCGGCCGCGCAGATCTTGGGTGTGGATGGCCTGGCGAGCCTGGCCGATCGGTGGGAATTGCACCGCGCCGGAAGCCATCCGCTGCGCGTGTCGATCGTGGAGGTCGACGCGCGGCGAGTCGTGGTGCAAGGCTTCGACTATGGCGCCGTCGATGCGCGGGTCGAGCGGTTCGAACTCGAAATCCCTGTCGCGACGGGCACACTCATGCGCGGCTGACCTCCCGGCGTCAACCGCGCCGGACCTGCCACGCACCGGCTGGCTCAGCGAAAAAGCCCGGCCCACCAACGGGTGAGCCGGGCTTCGTGTCGTGCGTGCAGCCGAGTTCCGCTGGCGCGGAACATCAGTGCCGACCGGTCAGCGGGAGTGGCGTCCCGCGTCGGGCGGAAGATCGCCCGGGTACTGGTTGCCGGGGCCGGCCGGCGGGTACTGCTGACCGGGGGGCGGGTACTGGCCCGGCGGCGGGTAGTTTCCGGGCGGCGGGTAGTTGCCCGGGGCCGGCGGGGGAGTGGGCGCACCGGACGTGCCCGGGTACGGCGAGCCTTGCGGCGCAGTCGGTTCCGGTCCGGTGTACGGCTTGCTGAGCGGGTCGCCGGGTGCACCGGCGGGAGAGCCGGTGCGGATCTGCCGGGTCGTGGAATCCGACGGCTGGCCACCGGCCGGACCGCCGGGATCGCTGAGGTGATCCGGGAGTTCGCGCGCGGCGTCCGCCTTGGCCGCCGACGTACCGTTCGGGTCGAGCAGGTCGCGGATCTCGGTGAGCAGTGCGACCTCGGTGACCTCGGACTTGCTGCCGTAACCGCCCAATTCGGTCAGCTTGTTGTACGGCAGGATGATGATGAAGTAGACGACCGCCGCGATGATGAGGAAGTTGACCGTCGCGGTGATCACGTCGCCGATGTTGACGAACGTCGACGGCTTGTCGGAGATGATGTTGAAGCCCAACCCCGCTGCGTCGCTGGGGCTCCACGGAATGGTGTTGATGATCGGTTGGACGATGCCTTTGGTGAACGCCGTGACGATCGCGGTGAAGGCGGTGCCGATGATGACCGCAGTGGCCAGATCGATCACATTGCCTTTGAGTATGAAGTCCTTGAATCCCTTGAGCACGTTCTCCGGTCCTCTCTTGATCGGGTGCCCGCTCGTGATGGTCGCTCGCTGATCGGTGCGGAGCTTCGTCGGTTGGTCTGCTTCTGTCGGTCCAACTTCTTCGGTCAGTGGTACTACCTGCGGATCTGTGGCCCGGACGGCGCGAAAACGGCTCGCGCAGGCCGAGGTCGACACAACCCTATCCAGGATCGTAAACGACACCGGCCATTTCGCTCGTCAACGACGGCACATTTGCTGTCATCCATCGCATATCGTGTCGTCGACTGGTGACCACAGCCGTCTGGTGACCACAGCCGTCTGGTGACCACAGCCGTCACCGGCCTGGTCCGAGTCGCACCCGGTCACTGCAAGGACCGCGTCCGTGCATGACCACGTCAGTGCAGCACCACGGCGAGTGCGGTTTCCAGGCCCGCCGCGGCCACCCGATGCGCCGACCCGGCGTCCATCGCGAGCAGCACCGGAGCCGACGCGTTGCGGGCGGTCCGCGAGGACGTCTCGGCGACCGGGGCGTCGGCGGCGACGATCGCACCGCGAGCCAGGACATCGGATTCCGGGGTCAGCACATCGACCACGTCACCGGCTCTGAGCAGCGACGACACCGAATCCTCCGCGAGCCGCACCGGCACAAGGCGAGCGTCACGCCGTCCGGTCAACTGGCCCGGCAACCGCGGGGAGAGCAGCCTGGTGTCGGTGACGATCTCACCGGCGCGCACCCGCCCGACGACCATCCGGCCCGCACCGTCCGCGGAGAGACGGAGCGCCCCGGGCGGCACGATCTCGCGGGGCACTCGGCGCGTGGCGAGATCGTCGGCCCGCAACGCATGACCGGGCAGCAGATCCCGCGCCGCGACCAGAACCGTGCCCTGCTGCGCGCCGCGCTGGCCGGCGATGCCGACCACGACCGCGGTGATCACCAGCACGACGGCCGCACTCCGCCGGATCAGCACCGACCGCGCCCACCCCGGACGCAGCGCGTGCCCCACACGGTCGACGATCCGGGGCGCGAGCGAATCGCGCGAGAACCTGGACATGGCCCGACCGTAAGGCCGTCGGCCCAGGTGGGACGGCGACCGCCGTGGCCGTTGTGGACAACGCCCGATTCCGGTCACGCTGGGGATAACTGCGAGGCCGCCGCCGATTGTGCCAGCGTGTTGTTCGCTCGTTTTGTCCCGGCGGGACGCATCGGGGACAATGGATCTCAGGTGAGCCGGGAAGTCTGGTCGGCATCGGTATCGCGGCATCGGTCTGTGTATCGATCAACCGTCCCTCCGCCCACGCCGGGCGTCAGCTCCGATCCAGGAGGTCTTCACCGTGCCCGAGAGCACCCCATCCGGCCGTATCACCCCCGACGGCACCACGTCCCCGGACATGCCCGCCGCTCCCGCGAGCGTGTCGCCCGACGGCCACCCGTCCGGTGATGCCGTCGCAGGCAGCTCGACCCCGCCGGCACCGTCGACGTCGGACACCGGACCACCAGGCCGGCGGGAGCGCTTCCGTCGTCTCCTCGCCCTCGACACCACCAGTGGCGCCCTGCTGCTGGTCGCCGCGGTCATCGCGGTCGGTTGGGCCAATTCGCCCTGGCGGGACGCCTACCACTCGCTGGTCGCCTACGAGATCGGCCCCGATTCGCTGCATCTGCGTCTGTCCATCGGCGATTGGGCCGCGGACGGGCTGCTCGCCATCTTCTTCTTCGTGGTCGGCGTCGAGCTCAAACACGAGTTCGTGGCCGGTGCGCTGCGCGATCCGCGCCGCGCCGGTGTGCCGATCGTCGCGGCGATCGCCGGCATGGTGGTTCCCGCCCTGTTCTACCTGGCTATCGTCGGCCCGCTGGATCCGGACGGGATGCGTGGCTGGGCCATTCCCGCCGCCACCGACATTGCCTTCGCACTCGCCGTCCTGGCCATCTTCGGCCGCGGACTGCCCATTGCGCTGCGAACCTTCCTGCTGACGCTGGCCGTCGTCGACGATCTGCTCGGCATCATCATCATCGCCACCGTGTACACCGAGACGATCGACATCGTCATGCTGGTCGGCGCGCTGGCCGTGATCGCCGTCTTCGCGGTCCTGGTTCGGATGCGCCGCCCTCGCTGGTGGCTGCTGCTTCCGGTCGCCTTCGTCGCCTGGGGCCTGATGCACGCCTCCGGCGTCCACGCCACGGTCGCGGGCGTTCTGCTGGGCTTCGCGGTTCCGGCCACCGTCCTCTTCGGTGAAAGCAGGCCGCGGACCGACTCCTTCGACGACGCGGTCCGCCCGTGGTCGTCGACGCTTGTACTTCCGTTGTTCGCGTTCGCGGCCGCGGGCGTCACCGTGATCGGCGGCGAGACGTCGGTCGTCACCCCGGTAGCGATCGGTGTCGTGGCCGGTCTGGTCGTCGGCAAGGTCGTCGGTGTGATGGCTGCCACCGCCGCCATCACCCGGTGGACTCCGTTGCGGCTGCCCGATTCCATCGGCCTGCGCGACCTGATCCCGGTCGGCATGCTGACCGGTATCGGCTTCACGGTGGCGTTGCTGATCGCCGAACTGTCCCTGGGTGGCGCCGACCATGCGGATCGGGCGTCCGCCGCGAAGGCCGCGATCCTGGTGGCGTCGGTGCTGGCCGCGGTCATCGCCGCGGGCCTGCTGCGCTGGGATGCGCGCAAACTGCGCGATCCGGACATGAATAAAGACGGCATCCCGGACACCGACACCGATGTGATCGGCGGTTGAGCCTGTCCCGGCGGCCCCGGTATCGAGTACCGGTGCCGCCGGGTTTGGCACTCGGAATGCGGGAGTGCCAGTCTCGGTTAGACTGAGCAGCGATCACTTGAGTTTCCGGAGGTAGCGGTGCCCACCTACTCGTATGCGTGCACGGAGTGCGGCAACAAGTTCGACGCCCACCAGTCGTTCACCGACGATGCGTTGACCGAATGCCCGCAGTGCTCGGGCAAGCTGCGCAAGCTGTTCAATTCGGTCGGCATCGTCTTCAAGGGCAGCGGGTTCTACCGCACCGACTCGCGTTCCGGGTCGGACAGCGGTGTCGGTCCGTCGGAGGTCAAGCACAAGTCCGACGCCGGCTCCGGATCGTCCGGCTCGTCCTCGTCGGACTCCGGTAACTCGTCGTCCGGCGGGTCGTCGGGCACCGGGTCGTCCTCGTCGGGCTCCGGTTCGTCGGGGTCGGGTTCGTCCGGCTCCAGCTCGTCGAGCACGTCGAAATCCGGAGCGGCGTCCCCGGCCTGACCGGCGGAGCGTGCGCTACGCGGGTCAGGCTCGCTGTCGGTTTCGGGCAGCTCGATGCCGACCGACCGGGTGCGCGAGTGTCGGTGCAACCCGGTGTCGCGCTCAGCGCAGTTCGCGAAAGCCACCCTCGGGGGTGAGTGCCCAGCCGACCGGAACGTCGTGCGGACCGGCGGGCAGCGCATCGACCACCTCGTTGTCGTAGACGACGGCGATCAGGTCTGCGGTCAGTCCGGCCAGGGTGCGGTCGTAGTAGCCGGCCCCGCGGCCGAGTCGGACGCCGGTCTTGTCCACCGACAGCGCGGGCACGAAGACGACCGACGCCGCGTGAATCGCGTCGGCACCGAGCCGCTGACCGGTCGGTTCCAGCAGTCCCCACCTGCCGCGCGCGATGGTCGTGGCACCGTCGTAGCGCACCCAGTCCAGCGGCGCCGGATCGCCGGGCGGCACCACCGGGACGAGCACCGTGACGCCGCGGTCCAGCAGTGCGTCGAGGAATGCCGACGATCCCGGTTCGGAGCCGAATGGCACGTAGGCGCCGACGGTCACGTCGTATTCGAGCCGAAAGGGCGCCGAGTAGATCCATTCGGCAAGGTTCGCGGCCGCCTGCTCCCGGACGAACGGGGAGATCGACGACCGGCGATCGGTGACCTCATCCCGCAGGCGCCTCTTGAGGGTGCGCACGTGCATCGTCCTTCCGGTCTCGAGGCGGTCCATATCCCGGCTGTGCCAGCCGTTCGCGGCTGCTGACTGCTGCTGCGACTCTAACCCGCAACGGGCCGGTCGCGCCGGTGACGGTGACCGACGTCCCAGCCCACCCACACCGGGTTGGCAGGCCCCGCGCGGCGCGCGACATTAGGGTGATGCCATGACGTCCAGCGTGAGCGATAGCAACGGAACCACATCCCGTGCTCAGGCCGCATCGTCGTCCGGGGGGACTGCGTCGGTCGGAGACTTTCCGGAGTACGGGGGGGTGCCCAACACTCCGCCGATTCCGCGCACCGCGGTCGTGCCCGCGGCCGGTCTCGGCACTCGATTTCTCCCGGCGACCAAGACGGTGCCCAAGGAGTTGCTGCCGGTTGTCGACACTCCTGGCATCGAGTTGGTGGCCGAGGAGGCGAAATCGGCGGGTGCCGAACGGTTGTTGATTGTCACGTCGCCCGGCAAGGATGGCGTGGTCGCGCACTTCGTCGAGGATCTGGTGCTGGAAAGCACGCTGGCCAAGCGCGGCAAGGCGGCGATGCTGGCCAAGGTGCGCAAGGCGCCGTCGCTGCTGGAGGTGGCGTCGGTGGTGCAGGACAAGCCGCTGGGCCTCGGGCACGCCGTCGGGCGTGTGGAGGAGTTTCTCGACGACGACGAAGATGCGATCGCGGTGTTGCTGCCGGACGATCTGGTGTTGCCCGGTGGCGTCCTCGAAGTGATGGCCCGCACCCGGCAGCGACGGGGTGGATCGGTGCTCTGCGCCATCGAGGTTCCCGAGGATCGGATCAGCGCCTACGGCGTGTTCGACGTCGAGGCGTTGCCGGATGCCAACAATCCCAACGTGATGCGGCTGCGCGGCATGGTGGAGAAGCCGAAGCCCGAGGACGCGCCGTCCAATCTGGCCGCGGCCGGCCGATACATCTTGGACCGCAAGATCTTCGACGCCCTGCGGCGGATCCAGCCCGGTGCCGGTGGCGAACTGCAGTTGACCGATGCGATCGCCCTGCTCATCGACGAGGGCGAACCCGTGCATGTGGTGGTGCATCACGGCACCCGGCACGACCTCGGCAACCCCGGCGGCTACCTCAAGGCGGCCGTTGACTTCGCGCTCGACCGGGACGACTACGGCCCGGACCTGCGCGAATGGCTGGTTGCCCGGCTGGCCCAGGACTGAGTGCCACCCCGGCCGGTTGAGCAGCATTGCCCGCTGGTTGAGTAGGCGCGAGGGACGAGCGCCGTATCGAAACCAGGTTCGCTGCTAACCGTCGAGTGGGCGTCAGATTCGGTCGGGTGGGTGCTGGTTTCGATACGGTTCCTCGCTGCGCTCGGTACCTACTCAACCAGCGGGCTGGCTCGCTCCTGACCTACTTAGCCAGCGGCCAGTCGGGTGGTATTCCGCTGGTTGAGCAGCAGCCCCGCACCGCAGTGCTCCGGCCGCCCGCTTCCGTCCACTGTGCGTCCGAATTCGTTCACTGTGCGTCCGAATACGTTCACTGTGCACCGGCGCCGATACCGTCAGCGCGCCTCGGACGGTGCCGCAGCCGAACCCGATACCGTGAACACCCAGATCGGCCAGCCAGGCGAATGAGGTGAGATGCGTTCGGTCGAAGATCATTTGAGCCAGGTGACGGCGGCGGCCGTCGCGCCGCGGCCGGTGCGGGTCGCGATCTCCGAGGCGCAGGGTCTGATGTGCGCCGAAGAGGTGGTCACCGAGCGACCGATGCCCGGCTTCGACCAGGCCGCCGTCGACGGGTACGCGGTGCGGGCGGTCGACGTCGCACTGGCCGGCACCCCGGCCCCCGACGACCTGGACGAGTTCGACGCCGGCGGTGCCGAACTGGTGGATCTCGAAGCGGGCGAGCCGATGATCGTGTCGTTGCCGGTCGTCGGCGAGGTCTCGCCCGGCACCCGCACCCCGACGCGGCTGCAGCCGGGGCAGGCCGTGCGGGTGGAGACCGGAGCGCCGATGCCGACGCTCGCCGACGCGGTGGTGCCGCTGCGCTGGACCGACGGCGGTGACCAACGGGTCAAGGTCGGACACGCCGTCGACAGCAGTGATTACGTACGCAGGATCGGCGACGACGTGCAGCCGGGCGACGTTGCGGTCCGGGCCGGTTCGGTCATCGGCCCCGCGCAGGTGGGTCTGCTGGCCGCGGTCGGTAAGCCGCGCGTCCTGGTGCACCCACGGCCGCGGCTGTCGGTGATCTCGGTGGGCAGCGAACTCGTGGACATCGACCGCACGCCCGGCCCCGGTCAGGTCTTCGACGTCAACAGCTACGCGCTGGCCGCCGCCGCCCGCGACGCCGGCGCCGACGTCAACCGGGTCGGGATCGCCGAGCGCGACGCGTCGCGCCTACGGGAAGTGGTTGAGGCACAACTGATTCGATCCGAGATCGTGGTGATCTGCGGTGCGGTCGGAGGGTCCGCCTCACGGGCGATCGCCGACGCACTGGCCGACCTGGGCGACCTGGAGATCGTCCGGGTCGCCATGCACCCCGGATCGGTACAGGGATTCGGCCGGCTCGGCCGCGACGAGGTCCCGACCTTCCTGCTCCCGGCCAACCCGGTGAGCGCGCTGGTCACCTTCGAGGTGATGGTGCGGCCGCTGATCCGCATCGCACTGGGTAAGCGGCAGCCGATGCGCCGGATCATCAAGGCGCGCACGATCGGTCCGATCGCGTCCGTCGCCGGCCGCAAGGGATACCTGCGGGGTCAGTTGATGCGCGACGAACGGTCGGGGGAGTACCTGGTCCAGGTGTTGGGTGCCTCGCCGACCGGGTCGTCGCACCTGCTCGCCGAACTCGCCGAGGCGAACTGCCTGATCATCGTCGAGCCCGACGTCGAGGAACTCGGTACGGGCGACGAGGTCGAGGTGTCGTTCCTGGCACAACGCGGCTGACCGGCGGTTTTCCCGTGACGCGGCGCCGTTCGCCGGCGCGAGCGGCGGTCCATCGCCGGTCCCCGGCGACGGTCAGCGCATAGACTCCCACACGTGTTCAGGTGGTTGAGCGGCGCCCAGGGCAGCCCGGGATGGCCGGCGACCCTCGGTCCGCTGCGCGTCCAGGGCGGCGCGGTCACGCTGCGGCCGGTGCGGCTCCGGGACGCCAAGTCGTGGAGCAGACTGCGCATCCGTAATCAGAATGCGCTGCTGCCGTGGGAACCGACCGGCATCGGCACCTGGGCGGAACGGCACCAACCGAGGTCCTGGCCACCGCTGTACGCCGTGCTCAAGTCGGAAGCCAAACGCGGCAGCATCCTGCCGTTCGTCATCGAACTCGACGGTGACTACGTCGGACAGTTGACCGTCGGCAACATCCAGCGTGGCGCGGTACGCACCGCATGGATCGGCTATTGGGTCGACGCTGCGCATTCGGGACGCGGAATCGCCACCGCCGCAGTCGCACTCGGTGTCGATCATTGCTTCGGCCCGGTCGGGCTGCACCGGCTCGACGCCACCGTGCAACCGTCGAACACCGCATCGCAGGCGGTGCTGGCCAAGGTCGGTTTCCGCCGCGAAGGCCTGCTCGAGCGGTACATGGACGTCAACAAGCGCTGGCGCGACCACATCCTGTTCGCGCTGACAGCCGACGAGGTGATGGGCAGTGCCGCCGAGTCGCTGGTGCGGTCGGGGCGGGCGAGCTTTCAGTGACCACGCAGTAGGCTCGCGACCATGACGTCGGAGATCCCAGCAGGGGAGGTCGCGCAGGGTCCTGGGCAGACGGTGGAGATCGTGGTGCGCGGGTCCGCGCGGCGTCGCTATCGGGCCGAACGTGCCCACCTGCACCTGCGTATCAACGTCTCCGGTGCCGACCGCGCCTCCGTCTTCACCGACGCCGTCGCCGTGCACGGTCGGCTGCTGGACGCGGTCCGCGCCCGCGAGGCCGACGGGACGGTGACGTCGTGGTCGAGTGACTCGGTGCACGTCACGGCGCATCGGCCGATCGATCAGGACGGTCGGCCGACCGAGCCGGTGTACACCGCCGATCTCGGCGTGGACGTCGACTTCGTCGCAGCAGCCGATTCGGACGGTTCCGCCGATCGGTTCGCCGCGCTGTCGACGTTCACCGACGAGTGGGCGGTCGCGGACGGTGTCCACGTCGGAGGCGTCAATTGGGATGTAGCCGAAGACAATCGACGGACCTACGAGCATGAGCTGCGACTCCTCGCGGTGGGTGACGCGGTCGCCAAGGCGCAGGCATATGCGGACGCGGTCGGTCGTGGGACGGTGACGGCGACACAACTGGCCGATCCCGGGATGTCCAGTGACCCCGCACCGCGGGCGGCCCGGTTCGCCATGATGTCGGCCGCTCCCGACGCCGGGCCGGAACTGGAACTACGCCCTCGGGAGATCGACATCGCCGTCGCCGTCGATGCGCGGTTCGTCGCGAGCTAGCGCGTCCGCCACCCGGAGATCGGCTGAGAATCCGGTGTGAAATCGCCCGATCTGCAGGCTCCCTCGGCGCGTCTACGCAGGACGCGGGTGTCGCGACCATAGATTGTCAAGTGGCCTCGTGTAACCAGAGTGAATGAAGGGAGTCCTCGGATGCCCAACTCCGTCCTGTGGGTGTGCCTCGTCGCGGTCTGGCTCTTCGTGCTGGTTCCGATGGTCATCAAGGGCCGGCCCCAGATGAAGAAGTCGACTGCCGCCGCCCGCGACACCCGACTGCTCCACCGCGGCGGCACCCGTGCCCGCACCACGTCCCGCCGTCGGTCCGGAGGGGCGCACCCGAACGACCCGGAATGGAAGTCGCAGCGGACCGCCCGCCGTACCAATTCGTCAACCCGGGCAACCGCATCGACCCGGGGCACCGCAGCCGGGGCCACCGCGACCAAGGTGGGCGCCTCCACGGCGACCGCGACCACTGTTGCGGCCCCGCCGGTGTCGTCCACGGCCGCGGCATCCACGGTGGACAAGCCCGAGGCTGACGAGGCCACGGCGTCGACTGAGTCCGCGGCGACCGACGCGTCGACCCGCACGACGACTCGTCGGGCCACCACCGCGGGTGTTTCCGCACCGACGGTTACCGGCGCAGATGCCACGCCTACCACCGTGATTGGCGTCGTCGAGGATGACGTCGAGGTGGAGTCGGTCGACTCCGACGAGCCGCGTGTCGACGGCCCGACCGCGGAATCTTCCGATAGTGCAACCGATCTGGATGGGGCCGACGACATCGTGGATGCCGAGGTCGAGAGTGATCTCGACGGCGATCTCGCAGACGACATCCGATCCGCCGCCGAGGTCGCCGATGCCGACGAGGTCGACGCTGATGATCTCGAGAATGCGGACCGGGACGCGGACGTCGAAGATACGGACGTCGAGGATGCGGAGGTCGAAGTCGACTATCTCGACGTCGAGTACGTCGATGACGAGTCGGTGGATGATGAGTCGGTGGATGACGAGGACGTCGAGGACGAGTTCGACGACTACGTCGACGACGAAGACGAGCAGTACGAGGCCGACGGGTACGACGCCGACGACTACGACGACCAGTACGACACGGACACAGACGATTACGACGACGATCTCGCGGGCGACTACGACGATGACGTCGAGGACGACGGGTACGACGCCGACGACATCGATGATGTGGACGACGAGTACGACGGTTACGAGATGACCGGCCGCGGCGCATCGCGTGACGATGACACCGACCTGATCGAGGTCGTCGACGACAAGGCCAAGTCGGCGTCCGCGACAGGCGGAGCCGGGTCGTCGTCCCGCAAGCGCCGTCACAGCGACTACGCATCCGACCGTCGCACCGAGATGCGCTACAGGGAACGGCAACGCGTGCTGATCGGGCTCCTGGCGCTGCTCGCGGGGTCGGTGGTGGCCGGGGTGTTCCTCGGACTGCCGGGGTGGATCGCGACCGGAGTTGTGGTCGCAGCGGTCGTCGGCTATCTCGCATACCTGCGGCGTGCGGTGAAGACCGAACAGCGGCTGCGGGCGCAGCGGGCCGCGCGGCTACAGCGGCAGCGTCGGGAGGATGCCGAGCGACAGCGTCGGGAGAAGCAGGCCGAAGAGTTCGCCGCGGCACCTCCGCCGCCGCGTCTGCGGCGACCGGGCGGGGCCCTCGTTCTCGAAATCGACGACGAGGACCCGGTTTTCGATCATCTGCCGCCGTTCCAGCGGCGTCGGGTCATGCGCGAGGACGTCGAGTACCGGCGCGCCGCTGCGGGCTGACCGACGTCGCATCGGAGTGGTCGGCGATCCAGGCCCGACCCTCTTTCGCCGCTCGACCCAGCGCGAGGCGTTCGCCGATGTACAACGCGGGCGCACCGATCACCGGGACGTAGCTCAGCAGTGAGAACGGCCGCGCCGGCTGCGGTCGGCGGCCGAGTTCGCCGGTGAGGTCGCGCAGGATCGTCGCGACCTGCCAGATCGCCCGGAACAGCGACCGTCCCGGCTTCACCGGCGCGGCGGCGACATTCTCCGGTGCCGCCTTGGCCGGCAGGTTGCGGCCGCAGAGCACCGAGGCGAGCATGCGGACCTGATCTGCGGGGTCGGTGACGCCGTACTCGCGGGCGATCGCGACCAGGACCATGGCCTGATTGGCAAAGCCGAGGGTGGTGCTGATCGGCAGTCGCTTGGCCCAGGCGCCGAAGATGCCCGGGTAGGCGACCGCGAGCGTGTTCAGGCTGCCGATCCGGGTGACCCACCAGTCGGCCCGCTGGTCCGTCGACAGTTCGCTCCATCCCTTGGTGCCCGGCCAGTCGGTGACGTTGACGATGGTGGCCAGCGCGTGCTGGGCCTTCACGAGATGTGAGTCGTGGCCACCCTCGTCGAAGGTGTGGCTCTTGAGGCCGAGCGGGTCCCGTTCGGCGAGCACGTCGAGGATCGGGTCGATCACCGCGACCGCGTGACCGAGGACTTCTGCGAGCTGCTTGTCGGACATTCGCGCCATGCTCCGCAGAGTAGCCAACGGTCGGCGGCTGGTGTGCGGGGTTTGCGTGGCGGGGTGTTGTCGGCTGTGTTCGTGGGGGGCGCGCGCCCTCGGGTGCGGCTCCGGACGGGTGCGCGCCGGACGGGGTGCGTGCGCGGTCGATGGGTACAGAAACTTCACGTGGGAGCGCGCTCGCGTGCAATATCCACGTCGTGGCGCGCTGTCGGGAAGTTTCTGTACGCGCGGGCGGCTGTCGGCCCCGTCGAGATCCGAGATCGACGATGTGTAGCCAACGATGCTTCACCCGACGCGCTGACCAGCCATTTGTAGGCTGTGGGGCGGTCACTGCTAGAGTGTGCTTCGGCCGGTTCACGCAACCGCCCGGGGCTATGGCGCAGTTGGTAGCGCGACTCGTTCGCATCGAGTAGGTCAGGGGTTCGATTCCCCTTAGCTCCACCAAAGAGGCGATCATCGAACCCTCGACGGTCGAGTACGTGCGTAGGGCGGGGTTTCTGTCGCTCGCTGCGGCTCGCCAACCTGGACGGTGGATCGAATCTCCCTCGATTTTGCCGGCGGTCTCGATGACCGGCTCTTCGGCGTCGTAGTTGACAAGTATGTGGTCGCACCATGCCTGGGTGAGTTGTCGTCGTGCCGGAGGTTTCGTCTGTCTGTAGACGGTGCCGCAGCGGTCGAGCATGTCTAACGCGCGGTTAGTAGCGGCGTCGGTATCAGCAAGCGTCGCCTGTTGGTGCTCGAGTTGAGCGAGCTGTCGTGCAAGTGTTGCCTACTCACTCCTTGCGGTGTCGAGCGGCTCAGCTGCTTCCATTGCGAGGTCGGCCCATCGCCGAGTTGCCTTCGCCCGTATCCGCGCCGCGTCAGTTTCCTGAGACGACACCCACGGCCGGCGTGACACACTCTCCATCCTGCGGATGCCGCCATACCTGGCGTATATCTGTTGAGGCGTCTGGTATTGGCGCCGCCGCTGCCAACCGCTTCAAACGGCTCCGTCTGACTTAAAGTGAAGTCGCACTAGAACGTGGGTGTGATTTAGTTCACACTCGCGCCCTGCCGGCCTTGTGGATTCTGAACCTGGCTGCGCATCGCGCCTGGTCAGACGTCCAACGGCTAAGCGGACTGCGGTCATATTGTTCCCGTTACGTGAATCATGTCCGCTTTGCTATTGCGAACCGAAGCTTTAGCTGCCAGTGTTCTCAGCACGTGCACAGGGATCGTTCAGGCTCGGGTGCGCATTGGACGGACAGTGTTCCCTCTGCTGCTCTCATCGTTCGGGACTTCTGTGTTCGCTCCATTGTTCTGAATGCGGGAGGAAAGGGTTGGCTTTGAAGGCACGACGGTTCGGGATCGGCGCGGTCGCAGCAGCGAGCGCAGTCATTGCACTCATGAGTGGTGCGGGTGTCAGCGCTGCGACGCCAACGCCGTTGGCGTCGAAGTACGACACGCTCGTGACTGACGATGGCTGGAAGCTTGAGTTGCGGGCCAGTGAGCTGGTGGTCAACCCAATGAGCAACATTGCCAACAGCTTTGCCTCCCGGGAGGGTTGGGTGTCCTCCCGTGTCGGTGCGCTCATCACGCCGGCGAAGGGCCGTACCCCGACCAAGCCGGTGCAGTCGGCGATCGTGGAGCAGTTTCTCGTGGTGGGGTGTCAGGTCGATGTCAGCGACGGGGCGACGTTTGGTTTCGGGTCGTCGATCGGGCCGAACGCCAATGTGACCATCAGCGGGCAGCCGGGGGCGACTATCGGCGGTTCAGCGTCGATTAGCCCCTCGATTTCGTCCAAGCTCAAGCCGGGCCGGATTACCGAGATTTCGTTGGGCAAGAAAACCCTTCAGGAAAATCGGGCGTCGATCAGGGCCAAGCGGGTGCACGTGCGGGTTGATGGCTGCGCCGGCCCGGTGACCGTCCGCGTCATTGTGCGCTTCTCGACATCGACGCCGACGGCTGACGACACCCTCAACATCTTCTCGGCCCGTATGTGGCTGTAGAGCAAACGACCAGAGCCGGGTGATTTCAGATGACGCAGCACTCCCTCGGTCGTCGGGCGGCGATCGCTGCCGCCATGATGACCACGATCCTGGCCATGATGGTCACCGTGATCGCCACCACCAGCACGGCCACTGCCGAGACGCCTGCGGAGCGCTGCGCCCGGGAGACGGCCGCCTACAACGCGGCCTGGGCGCAGTCGTGGGCCACGGCGAACGGCCGACCTGCCTCCGAGGCACCGCCTCCGCCGGTACCGTATGTCTGCCGTGACCCAGGAACGCCGACCTCACCCACGACCACGCCGCCGGTCGTGACCGCGCCGACGCTGCCGACCGACACCAACACGCCCGAAGAGCCGGGCCCGAACGTCGGCGCCCACGCACCCACCGATATTCCAGCGCCTGGTCAGTCGCCTATCGTGCCGGTGCCCGGTTCACGCGGTCCGGAAGTAGCTGACGGCAGGGGACAAGACGATCGTCGTCCTTCGGGTGGCCGACGCACTCCCGCGCCCCAGGTTCCCAGTCTTCTTGAGTCGCAGCGCCACGACGCCGACAAAGACTATCCGGTAAATGAGATATTGGAAACTTATACTGATAAGTGCGGAAATGAAGTAATCCTCAGGCGAGGGTACTGGAACTCTGACGCTAATGCAGGGCGAGGGTGGGATAAGATATATCATTATCACAATATGCGAAACAAGGACGTAATCAGGGATACCGTCCAGTCGCAGTGCGGAACGAAGGACTCCGCCGACGGAAAAACCCTAGTCTATCGCAAGACCTTCTTCGTTAAGACCTGCAAGTTGACTAACCCCTGGGTAGTAGTGTGCGAAGATCAGATGGATCCGCCCCCAGTCACGTTTCGACTCGTAGTTCAGACTGGTGGGAACGACCGAATGCCTGATGGCAAATCGGTTGGTGTTGTTACCGGATACTGTGAGCTGCGTGGTACGACACAGTGCCCCTCGTGGTTATCGAATATCAATCAAATCACTGAATTGAATGGTAGCCCATGGGGTGGCGATCGTAATCAAATGCCAGGCGGGGATGGGCCGGTCGCATGATGAAAAGCGGAGACCCCGATTGGCCTTCTGTTGCGCAGACTGTGGTAGAGACAGTTAAAGAAATCGCTATAACACGTGAGGGCTCGCGTGCCGACATTGATCTGATCGCATGCTGGGCGAAGCAATCCAAGGTCTTTGCCATATTTCATTCCAGGTTCGATGATCCGGATCGGACGGTTCGAGGCTTGGTGTACGATGTACGTGTCGGAAACTATGAGAACTACTATAGTGGCGATCCAACGGAACTCGGCTATGAGATATATACTTACGCAATTGTAGAGCCCGCCGAGTATGAAGAACCGATGGTCTCGTCCGACGAAGCAATTCATTGGCGCTTCGTTCCGGAGCGGGTTCCAGTGCCACGGACTACGGCTGAAATTGACGAATTTAGAGGGAGTTTCTCTTGAAGGCCTCCATGCTCAATTCATGCAGATCGTTCGAGTTGCAGTGGTTGATAGGTGCGACAGCGGTATGTATTGCGCTTGGCTTGACTGGATGCGGAGTAAATAGTACGACATCCTCAAGTAGTTACACAACCTCGATGCCCAGTATGAACTCTCCCGCGGAGACCACGTTTCAATACTCGCCAAGTAGGATATCGGCAGTGGTCGATGGAACAGCTAGTGTCGAGCTTTCTCCATTTGCTTTCTCGGTTGGCGGGACTATAGACGACGCTCCCATTCGACGCGTTGAAGGCGCTTGCTCATCTGAAGAAGCTCGGAATGCGCGGGGCAGCGTCGTTGTCGCCTCTCGCGGGGGATGCACCTTCGCTCGAAAGTATGAAAATTCGGTTGAGGTCGGCGCAAAAGCCCTCATCGTAGTGGCGCCCGGCGAGAGCGATATCCTTCGAGCTCGATGGCCTACCCCAAGGACAACGTTGACCGATATCCCAGTGCTTGTAACCGCTGACCGTACTTCTGCGAGCCAACTTGCGATCGGTAACTCGATTAGCATACGTTTCGGTGCGGCGGTGGAGACCTCCAGTTCGTGATCAACTTCTCGTACGTATCGCGCCGGGGTCAGCTGACGTTGCGGCGTCGCGTTGGCAGAACTGGCTGCTGGGCCAGGGGCGGCAAGCGCTCACCGTTGCCAATCTCGCAGTTGCGAGTCGAGTGGGTGGCGCCCGCTAGCTTGATCTAGATCGATAGGCGCAACAGGGATACGTAGTTGTAGCGCTTGAAACCATGTCCGCCAGTTAGACCAGCTCACGGAAAACTCGACTCCGTTCCGTTGCGATGTAGGTTACCGATTACGGGGCGTCCTCTAAAGCAGGAGTTTTATGCGCGGCCCGGATCTTCGCATCGTGGGCGCCTGCAACGGCGTCGAGACCGTCGTCGAACGGCTCGCCGCAGCTAGCGCGATTGGCGGCTTCGCGGGGCGCGCCGGAAAGCCTGTACGGCGCCCAACGCGCGCAATTCCAAGGAATCTGCGAGACTGAATGGGTGACTACCGCGTTTCCGTCCGATGCCGAGGCGATCGCGGCTGCATGCGCGCGCTACGGCGTCCGGCGCGTGCGTGTCTTCGGCTCGGCGCTGGCGGACAGCGTCGACCCGGGGCACAGTGACGTCGATTCTCTCGTGGGGTGCCTACAGGTGGGATGCGCTGGACAAAGCACGAAACAGCGCCAGCAGCGGCGAATCATCGCGGACTATCGAGGAGAGCGGTAAACGGCTGCGGTTAGAAGGATCGGCCAGACCGCACTGGCCCGGGTGCGGGGATGCCGGAGGGCTCTTCCCGAGTGGTAAACACTGCTCTAGCGCGAACCTGCCGGACGATGTGACGGGTACGTTGCTCCGTCAAGTCGGAACGGCGGCGGTATATACCAGGAGGTTTTGTGACACAGCCGTCTAGTCACGCAGATGCTGTCAATCAGGCGCTGGATCGCTACCAGCAGGCGAAGTCGTCGGGATCGCGTCGGGATATTCTCGCTACGCTGACCGCCGACTCTCCGCAGCGAGAATCCTACGCGGGTTCCGACGAAGATTTTGATATCACTCGTGAGGCATTAAATATCGCTGAGTACCGCATGGAATTCACCAATCGCCGTGATGTCAAAATTAGCGATGGTGATGCGACGATGATCGCCGACCGGGAGGTGACACGCAATGACATATCGGAAGACGGCTCTCCGGTGACACAGGTCGAGCCCGGATTTCTGATCGAGGTGAAGCGGGTCGATGGTACGTGGCTGATCCACGATGTCGTTAGTCGGGCCCGGCAGCAGGAACGTGAATTAGGCCATTCCATGGCCGATCTGCTAAGGTCGATTCAGCGGGGATGGTAGTAGAGGCGCTGTGAAATGGATTGCTACGATCCGAGATTATTCCAATCTCGGTGACAAATCGCTTCTGGACGTGCTGACTGGTTCCATATCTGTGGTCACCGGTGATGTTGAGCGCGAGGTTCTCGCCGAAGGGCGGGCACGGATCACTCCGGGAACAGGTTGCGAGATGTATCGGCTGCCGGACGACTTCCGCGACGTCGTAGCGGTTGACGACTTGCCCGCCGCAAGCCTGTCGGCGCTACGGATTCTGCGCTACACCTAT
Organism: Gordonia sinesedis; assembly: GCA_039527305.1. Taxonomy (GTDB): domain Bacteria; phylum Actinomycetota; class Actinomycetes; order Mycobacteriales; family Mycobacteriaceae; genus Gordonia; species Gordonia sinesedis. The sequence continues at coordinate 485,844 of BAAAJU010000006.1, forward strand.
GAGGCTGGTTATACCGATGAGGAGGTTCGCCAGGCAGGCAATGATGTCGGGCTTGAGATACCGAGCCGATGGCGCCAGTATCTGACCTCGTCGAGCGTGTTTAGGGATGGATGGCTCGATACCGATGAATATCTCAGCATCTATGCACCGAAAGATATCGCAGAGATTACCAATGTGTGTTACGAGTGGGGGCCGCGGAACGGCGCAATCATGATCGGGGGAAGTGCAGGCTCCGATTGGCTGCAACTTGACACACGAGCCGGCAACCGAAGTCCCGTCGTGTTGCTTAGCTCAGGTGACCAAGGATGGCACGACACGAACATCCAGGCGGCAACCATTGACGAGTTCATCGATCGTGTGGAGTCGGGCCGGTTCGAGTTCATGGACGATGCTCCGCACTACCAGCCAGATCGCTAGGTATTGTCGGGCCGCCGTGCTAGACCGTGACGAAACCGTCCACCCAATAGCGGTGCGCGTGCGTGACTCCCGCACGATAGGGCAATAGGGGCCGCGGGTCCTGATCGCATACGTCCTCTACGTCCTTCTACTTGTGGTGACGCAGTCTCGACGTATGGATCTTTAGTATGCGGAGCGGATTATCGGTTCGTTCACACGTCCGATCTTCCAGAGCCGAGCTTTCGTGAGGGAGACGCTCAGGCGGTCACGCGCGCGCCATCGTTGCGAACGCAGACCAGTGTGTACCCCTTCTCTTCGCCTTCCGCGGCGCCGAGTATCTCGCAACCCCATTCGCCCATCTGAGCTCCGTGATCACCGCGCTGCGTCCGCGGGTCCGCCAAGTAGCGCTCCAGTAGATCGAGCGCGGCGGCGCAGTCCACGATCTGCGCCTTGACCTCCAATCGTGGCTTGCCCGGTAACGGTCCGCAGCTCGACGGTTCGTTGGGTGCAGGTGCGGGCGACGACGACGGGAGCGCTCCCGAGGTCCCGTCCGGTACGCCTGTACCAGCGGCGATCGTCGATTCACTCGCTGCGGCGACCGCGGCATCGCTCCCGCCGTCGTTCGACTGATTCGGCTCGGACGACTCCCCGCAGGCTGCGATCATGAGGGCAGCCGCAAGAATGGCCGCCGCTCCGGTCAAGCGATAAATCCTGGCTCCATCACGTGGTACCACGTCGTCACCTTCTGCCGTCGGCGTTGCAAGTCACCGGAACCGTACCGGCGAAACGCGCGCCACCGCCGGTCAGCGGTGACGTTTCAGCCGATCGGACGACGCTACGACGCTGCGGCTCTGGTGAATTCGCTCGTTCGGGCGATATCGAAGTGCTCATGCGGCGGGATACGTTGCCGCCATGTACCCCGGAGCCTTCCACGTCCGACTGCCCGGCTGGGTTGCGCGGTTTAAGCGGATGAGGCGCATTCCTCGGACAGCGACACTCGTGGTGCTGGTGCTCGCGTTCTGCTCAGCGTGTGCCACCGGCGGCACCCCGACGCCAACCAACACCGCGCCAGCGGCGACGGTCCCCACCAATGTCGCGCCGACTGCCCTTGTGCTCGACGCCTCCGACTCGATGCTGACCGAAGATGCCCCCGGGGCGCGCTTCGACGCGGCACGTCGGGCGGCGACCGGCCTCGTCAATGCGCTACCACCGAACACGCAGCTCGCGGTGTTGGCCTATGGGACAGGAACTTCCAACCGACCCGCCGACTATGCGGCCGGATGTCGCGACGTCCGCACCGTCATCCCGATCGGCCCGGTCGATGCCCGTGCCGTTCGTACGGCACTCGATGACATCCGTCCACGCGGGTTCACGCCGATCGCCGAATCCCTCCGCAGAGCGGCGTCTACCTTGCCCGACAACGGCAAGTCGGCGATCGTGCTCGTCTCCGACGGTGAGGACACCTGTGGCGATCCGCCGTGTCCGGTCGCAGAATCACTCAAGCGCGACAACCCGAATCTGCAGATCTCGACTCTCGGCTTCAAGACCGACGAGACGGCGTCGGCCGACCTTCGATGTATCGCCGACGCTACCGGCGGCGTTTTCGTGACCGCCGCCAACGACGCGCAACTGCGCGCCCGACTGCTGGCTACCCAAGATACCGAGGCTAGCCACAACGCACTCAACGGGGCTGCTTACCAAGGAAATACTTTGGGGGAGAGCCTGGTAGAGATTCGGAAGCGTAACCCCGACTTCCCCGCGGGTGGTCGCCGCAGCGGCGATCAAACCATTGTCGAATGGCGTGACTGCGAATGGGTCTTCGGCCCCGACGGCACATTGGTCGAAATCCGGCCTCGACAAGGCGCACGCACCGTCGACGGACTCGGAATCGGCAGTACCGTTCGGGATTTCATTCGGCTGTACGGGGCACCACTCCAACAGTCGTCCAACCCGGATGGCACCCGCACCCTGTTGTTCGCACCGGATCCGACGACGACCACCGGATACCGCGCGACGGCGGACGCGCCCGGCGACGACGCGCGGATTACCCGAATCATCGTGTGCAACTGCGCTCCCCGGACGATGCAGGCCAGTGGCGAGCCGACCCGCACGGTGCTGCGGCCCGTCACCCGCTCGGGCGGCACGACCGCAGGCTGGCTGAAGGACACCACCCGATCCGGTGGCTACTATGCGTGCACCACCAATCCGGTTCCCGGTGTTACGGAAGCCGGAATCTATTGGTGTTCGGGTTCATCCGGCGCGAACCAGGGGGTGTGCGCGCCCGCCGGTCAGGGAGCATTCCTGCTCTGCGTTACCGACCCGTTCACCAAAACGGTACTGCTCCTCGCCGCATCGGCACCCCTCCCGACGGAGCCCCGGCCGATGCCCGACCCGGTGCCATTCGGCGTGGTGCTCGATGACGGAACCCGATGCAGCTATTCAGTATTCCGGGGATACAGCAACCCAAATTCCCGGATCCCGGACGGGACGATCCGATACTCCTGCGGTTCGGGTGCGGACGCGACCTACTTGTGGAGCACCGGTGATGCGTACCCGATCGACCGTGGTGCGAGCTGGACCGTCCGATTGGCCAAGGACGGCGATTCACCGGTGAGCATCAAGCGCGTCACCGAACTGCTCTACGTGGGGTTCGACGGCTGACACCTCCCCTCCACCGAGCTTTCCACCAACCGACGACAAGGAAGTAGACGATGCGCGCATCATCGATCACCGTCCGGATACTCGTGATCACCAGCGCAGTGGCTGTGGGTTTGGCGACCCTCAGCGGCTGCAGCGAGCCCGGTGCCCCCTCCGGCGAATCGGGTGCTCAGGCCGCCGAGTCGGGCGCTCAGGCCGCCGGGCCGAATGCCCCAGCCGCCTCGGCCACGACGTCTGCCCGGCCCATCGACCCGTGCGCCGGCGTCGCGGGGGAGTGCGTGTATGTCGCCGACGCCGATGTCGACGGCGACGGCAACGCGGACCAGATCGGAATTGCGCGCCAAGGCGCGACAACCACCACCATCGTCGGTATCAACGGCACCCCGTACAAGCTCGACCAGACCACCACGATGACCAATGCGTACTCCGACCCACGCGACATCTACCGAGGCGCATTCCTGCTGTCCCGGGCAGTCGGTTCCGACATTGCCGTCCATCTCGTCCCGGGTGAAGGAAACGCCGAACAGTTCGCAGTAATCAGTTGGGACGGAAAGAAACTCGTTACCCTGCCGCAACCGCAAACCGCCGATCGCACCGGCGCGCAGGTGCCCGGTATCTGGTACCTCGGGTCGTCGCACGGACGACAGGACTTCATCGCATGTCGCCAACCGGGCGAGATCGCGGTCGTCCGGCTCACCGCGGCCACCTCGGAGGGACAGCCAGTACCCGGTGGCGGTCGACGTGAGGAGAACTTCTACACGTTCGCCGGAAACGCCTGGCAGCCCGCAGGTTCCAACAACGTCGCGGATAGCAGCTTCAGCTACAACTGGAACGCCCACGAGGGGGCATTCCAGTGCGACAACCAGGGGACAGCGCGGTAGCGGGCGGCGACGTCACTCGTCGAGCCGACGTTCCTCTTCCTTCTCCAGCCGATCGCGCTCCTCCTGGCGATCCTTCTGCTCGTGCTCGATCGCTTCCTCGCGGCGATTCTTGTCCGACATCGAACCCTCCTGAAGTGGATTGACCGTCGTTTCAGCCTACGCGGCGTCCGGTGGTCGCCGGGGCGCCTCGGCCGCCGGCCAATCGGCGACGAGATCGGCGAAGTCGCCAACCTCCGACCAAGCACTTGCTAGGTTGACGCCATGAACGTGCACCGCGCCCCGCAACGACGCAGCGCTCGCAGTCGGTCCCGTTTTCGGGCCGTCGCGGTCGTCGCCGGCGCGGTGGCGATGATCGCCGCGTCGATGATGGCCGGTGGTCAGGCGTCCGCACGGCCACTGCCGGTGGCGTACAACTTCTTCTCCGGTATCCCGAACGAACTCACCGACCCCGGTGGGTCGCTGCCGGGATCCAACGACTATTCGTGCAAACCGACTGCGGCGCACCCGAATCCGGTGGTACTCGTGCACGGCACCGGCGGGTCGCAGCAGACCAACTGGGGCACCTACGCGCCGCTGCTCAAGAACCAGGGCTACTGCGTCTTTGCGCTCACGTACGGGGTCATTCGCGGTGCGCCGTGGCCGGTCAGCGCGATCGGCGGGATGGGGCCGATGCAGGACAGCGCTCGACAACTCGCGACCTTCGTCGATCGCGTCCTCGCCGCTACCGGCGCCCGCAAAGTCGACATCGTCGGACATTCCCAGGGGACCGTCGTGCCGACCTACTACGCCAAGAAGCTCGGCGGTGCTGCACGCATCGACAAGTACGTGTCGCTGGCGCCGCTCTGGAAGGGCACCTCGGTGGCGGGTAGCGACGTGATGCTCGACGTTGCCAAGCGCCTGGGAATCGGCCCGGCACAACTGCCGCTCTGCCAGGCGTGCGGCCAGTTCTCCCGCAACTCCGACGTCATGCGCGCGGTCTGGACGGGTGGCAGCCCGTACCTGCCGGACATCACCTACACCAATATCGCCACTCGCTACGACGAGGCGGTGGTGCCGTACACGTCGGGGCTTGTGGCTGGGGGACGTAACGTCCGCAACGTCGTGGTGCAGGCCGGCTGCCCCGTCGACTACACCGAACACGCCGGCCTCGCGGGATCGCGTCGGGCCTCCGACTACGTCCTCAACGCGCTCGATCCGGCACATCCACGCCCGGTCGCATGCGTCCGCGCCGCACCCCTGACGGGCAGCGCGTTCTGAGCTGAGAGCCTTTCCGGCACAACCGGTGTCGGTGCCCGACCGCCTGGCCTCAGGCGATCCCGACCGCGCGCAGACCGGCCGCCGTCGCCGCAGCCAGGATGATGACTAGCGCGAGCGGGGCCTTGCAAAGTGCCGCGACGACGCCGACGGCGACGCCGGTCGGTCGAGCCCACCCGGCGAACTCCTGACCCGCATACACCGCGCCGGTCAGCGCGACCACCACCAGCAGCACGACGGCGGCGCGATCCATGATTGCCTCGGTCGAACCGGAGACGTGCACCCGCGACCGCATGACCGGCCCGACGATCCGAAGCACATAGGTGCCGCCGGCCAGCACCGCAACGCCGAGCAGCAACGACGATCCGCTCATCGGACCACCGCCTCGGAATCGGTGTGCCGGGTGGTTGCCGCGTTCTGCGCGGTAATCCGTTCGGCCTCCGACACCGGACATCCGGCGTCGATGGACTGACCGTGACCGCGACCCCGCCGCACGAGTTCGACACCGGCAAACCCGACCATCGCCGCGATCACCGGGAGGCCGGCGGCGAGAAACGGAGTGACCGACAGCGCGATGGTCCCGCCGAGCGCGGCCGCCGCCCATACTCGACGGTCGCGCAGTGCGGGTACCGCGAGTGCGGCCAGCAGTGCGGGGAAGGCGGCGTCCAGGCCGAGTTGCTCGGGGGAGGCGACCAGTTCTCCGATGCCCGCCCCGATCGCGGCGCCAGCCGGCCAGCAGATCGCAATGCCGATGCCGCACAGGTAGAACGCAGCGCGTGCCCGACGGGGATCGGACTCCGCTGCGGCCAGCGCGGCGCTCTCGTCGTTGATGAGGTGTGCGCCGAGCAGCATCGGGGCGCCACGTCCCAGGTGCTTGCCGATCGACAGCCCGTATCCGACATTGCGCAGATTCACCAGCACCCCGGCCAGCGCCGCGAGAATCGGTAACCCGCCCGCGGCGATCACGCCGACGAATACAAATTCCGACGTGCCAGCCAGCACGAGGGCGGCGATCCCGATGATCTGCCACCACTGGAGCCCGGCTGAGTGCGCCGCGACCCCGTAGGAGACGCCGACCACCATCACCGACGCGCACATGACGACCATGACACGCACCGTCTTCGCATCAAGTGTTCTCCACATCGAACGCATGGCTACTATGCTGAACGTTATGGACTGGGTTCGTCAAGATGGACGGTTGGACGATTTGTCGAACGATGGGTCGGCGGACCGCGGGGCCGCGCGGGCTGAGGGCGCGACCCCCACCGAGATGGTCGCGGCGTCGCTGAAGCGGGAGCGCACCCGGGCTGGGCTGTCGATCGGGGAGTTGGCCCGGCGGGCCGGGGTGGCTAAATCGACCCTGTCCCAGCTCGAGTCAGGGTCGGGGAACCCCAGCATCGAGACCCTGTGGGCGCTGAGCACGGCGCTGGGTATCCAGTTCTCGGCATTGCTGGATGCGCCGCCGTCCCGAGTCGAGGTGGTGCGCTTTGGTGAGGGCCCGGTGATCGGGGCGGCCGACGCCGACTACTCGGCGACCCTGCTTGCCGCTGCACCCCCGGGATCGCGCCGCGACGTGTACCTCATCCGCGCCGAGCCGGGAAAACCGCGGGTGGCCGCCCCGCACGCGCGCGGGGTCGTGGAGCACCTCGTCCTCAGCAGCGGCCGGGCTCGCGTCGGTCCCAGTGATGCGCCGGTCGAACTGGGTCCCGGCGACTACATCGTCTATCCGGGCGATCAGGAGCATGTGTTCGATGCGCTCGAACCCGGCACGGTCGGGGTGCTGGTCAGCGAGGCGTTCTGAGCGTCGGGGAGGCGTGCGTTCGCTGTGTGGTGCTGGTTTCGATACGGGGCTCGTTCCTCGCCCCTACTCAACCAGCGGGCGAAGTCGCCTCTCAACCAGCGGGACGGCGTCGCCTGTTCAACCAGCGGTGCCGGCGTCGCCTACTTGACCAGCGGGTACGGATTGCTCGTCGGATGCTCGACTACGCCCCGGTAGTCGACTCACGCGCATAGCGAACGCCCTCCCGGTGGTTGAGTAGCGAGGAGCGCAGCGAGTCGCGTATCGAAACCACCACCGTGCTCGTGCGCGGCGGGTCGGTGCTGATTTCGATACGGGGCTCGTTCCTCGCCCCTACTCAACCAGCGGGCGAAGTCGCCTCTCAACCAGCGGAATCTCGTTCCTGGCTCCTACTCTCAGCCAGCCGATCCGGGACCGGAGTTCGTGCGGGGAGTGGCCCGGGCGAAGATGGCGGCGAGGCCGGGCGCGAGCCACGGCCGGGGACCCCACACCATCGCGCGCCCGCTGGCGATCGCCCACGTCGGGGACATGCGGCCGTTCCCGGTCAGCAGTGCGGCCGCCGCGTCGATGCTGAGGTGGACGTCGGCGCGGCGCGGCTCGGCCGGGTCGAGTTCTAGCTTGCCGTCGGTGAACTCGTAGACGAAGCGGTCATCGCAGCCGCGCAGCCGGACGTCGTAGGTGGCCGTGTGACCGTCCGGCGTCACCTGGTCGACCCAGTTCGGCAGGAGCTGGTGCCGACCGCGAATGACCAATGGCGCGATCGTGCGGTCGACCGGCCACCGCACGTGCAGCGACCGCGCGATGTCCATTCCGGTCAACATCATCTCGCCGGTGAGAATGCCGAGCGCGGCGTCGGCACGCACACAGCGATCGCCGGCAATGCTCATCATCGGCACCTGGGCAGCAAAATGGTAGACGGTGTCCAACAGCGCGTCGAGGTCGACGAGCAGTTTGTCGCAGAGCTCGCCGACATCGCGGGTCGTCAGGTTCGCGACCTGCTTGGCGTAGATGTCGACGAGATCGATTGCGGAGGCGGGCCATTCCGTGTCGCCGCTGATCAAATCGAGGTATCGCGATGGCTCGCAAGCGATATGACCGACGCAGTCGGCGACGCTCCACGTCGGATCGTCGCGGAGCCGGATATCCGCGGCGCCCAGATCGCGGGTCAGCGCAGCGAACCGCTCACCCGTGGTGCGTGCGGCATCGATGAAGTCGAAACGCGAAATCGTCCGGTGCATCTTGTGTTACCCCCGTCGCGGGACGACGATACCCCCGGCGGCCGCCATGTGCACCGGGCGCAACCAGATTCGCGAACTCCTGCGGCCCAACCGTGACCCGAGCGAACCCTACGGCACCCGGTAGGGCGCTATCGGTTTGTGCGCGGTCAGTTTCGGGTGGTGCGCGGGATGCGCCGACGCGTGGGTACCGGCGCTCCCGGTGAGGCCGGCGCCATCGCCTCCAGGTCCGACAGCAGGGTCGTCACCGTTTCGGCGGAGTCGGTCTTGTTGGTGCCGATGAAGCCCGACGGACCACGTTTGATCCAGCCGGTGACGTACATGCCGGGGACCGGCCCGTCGTCGCCGACCACCCGGCCCGACTCGTTGGGCACCACGCCGCGAGCGTCGTCGAACGGCAGCCCGGGGACCGGTCGGCCGCGGTAGCCGATCGACGTCAGCACCAGCCCGGCGTCCAGCGTCTCCGCGGAGCCATCGGCGTGGGTCACCCGCAGACCCGTCGCATGGCCGGTGGGGTCGGTCTCGATCGCGGCCGGGGAGCGGCCGAACGCGAAGCGGATGTGCGGGCCGGTCGGCACCGGCCGTTCGGCGATTTCGCGCAGCAGCGCGAGCTTGGCGCCGACGGTCGGGTCGTCCGAGGCGGCCACGTCCGCGGTATCCGGGATCTCCGCGGCGTCGACAGTCACCGGGGTACCGCCGTCCACCAGGCCGATCAGTTCCGGCAGTGTGAACGCCGCGTACTCGGCGCCACGCCGGCCGACGACCGTCACCCGACGGACCGTCGAGCGGCGGAGCTCCTCCAGCGCGTGCCGGGAGATGGTGGTCGACGCCAGTTTCGCCGGGTCACTGACCAGGATGCGTGCCACGTCGAGCGCGACATTGCCGGTGCCGACGACGACGGCCTCGGTGGTGTGTGCCAGGTCGACGTCGAGATCGGCGAAGTCGGGGTGGTCGTTGTACCAGCCGACGAATGAGGTTGCGCTCGCGACGCCGCGGGCGTCGATGCCCGGAATGTCCAGGCGGCGATCGGTCGGCGCGCCGCCGGCCCAGAGGATGGCGTCGTGCCTGCCGCGCAGATCGTCGAGGTCCAGATCACGGCCGATCTCGCTGCCCAGCATGATGTCCAGCCGCGGGTTACGGGCGATGTCGTCGAACAACCGCATCACGGTGCGGGTCGACGTGTGGTCGGGAGCGACGCCGAAGCGGGCAAGCCCGAACGGCCGGTCCAGCCGCTCGTACATGACCACGGACACCTGCGGGTGCCGTAGCAGTTCGTCGGCGGCGTACATCGCCGACGGCCCCGACCCGACGATGCCCACCGAGATCGGTTCCTCGACCCGCAGCCGGCGGGGCTGATCGATCGGCGCCAGCGGCAGCCGGTGGGACGGGTTCACCGGGAAGCGGGCATCGGTCACGCCGAACTCGACGGTGGCATCCTCGCCGTACATGCTGGCGTTCACATCGGTGAACCGTTCCTGACCGGCCGGCAGCCGGTGCCCGGGGACGATCGCGCCGACCGGGCATGCGGTGACGCAGGCACCGCAGTCCACGCAGGTCGACGGGTCGATATAGAGCATTTCGGCGGTGCCGAACCCCGGCTCGTCCGGGGTTGGATGGATACAGTTCACCGGGCAGGCATAGACACACGACGCATCGCCGCAGCATGCCTGCGTCACCACATGGGGCATGAGATTTTCTCGGGGTCTTTCTCGGCTAGCCAGATATCCGCGCGGTGCGGATCAGGCAGCGGTGTAGGTGGGTTCGCTGCGGAACCGCGACGACCGGCCGTCGATGCCGAGCACCCGCCACAGCAGCCGGGAGACCGGGTTCATCATGCCGCACTGTTCGCCGAGCATGCGTACGTCCCCGAACACATTGCGCCGTACGCGCTTCGACTCCTCGGCCCGCCAGAAGATCTCCTTCATGACGTCCCGCGGCACGTCGAACTCGCGCTCGAACTGGCGCGGCGGCACCATGATCGCGCCGAGCAGCACACGCATTGTCAGCGGGAACATCAGCGACAGCACGAACCGCTGGAGACGGCTCTTCGCCGGGATGGTCTTGCGCAGGTGGTGGTGGGCGAACGAGATGTGCCGCGCCTCCTCGGCGACGTGCAGCTGCATGACGGCGGCCATCGCCGGGTGCAGGTTCGACCGGGTGCGCAGAAAGTCCTTCTGCAGGTGATCGATCGGCTCCTCGCCGCCCAGCACACCGAAGTAGAAGATGTTCGGCCAGATCGTGGAGAACAGCGGCACGATCGGCGAGATCAGCCGGTAGCCGACCTTCGCGCCCGGCACGTCCATCCCGATCCGGTTGACCAGCTCCTGGAACATCAGGGTGTGGTTGCACTCCTCCTTGGATTCGTGCGTGGTGTAGCGGAACTCCTGGGCGCCGTTACGCAGCTTGAAGCTGTACTGCATCAGCCCGCGGATCAGGATCGACTCGAACTGCAGGCCGACCTTGGCGACGTTGGCCTGCCGCCACATGCCGATCCGGATCTGCTTCTCCTGCGGCAGCGACTGATACCAGGCCGAGCGCCCGATCGGGTCGACCTCGTAGGACAGGATCCAGCGCGGATCGTTGGGGACGACGGCCATCTCCGGCGCGTCCCAGTCGATGTCGATGTACGGGTCGAAGTTGCGGTGCACCGACGCGCTGGCAAGATCGTCCAACACCTGGGTGTAGTCGGCGTCTTCGGACTTGTCGGTTTCGGGCATGTACCGTACTGCCTCGGTCGTCATCGTCAGCCTTTCTGGTGCTGCGGCCACATGGGCCGGGCCGGCGGTCTCGTCGCTGGTCGCGGCTATACGAGGTGCGCCGGGCTGTCCCTCGCTCTTGAGATTGAAGGTAGGCCGACGAGCCCTATGTGTCAACATCCAATGTCACATTTTCAGATGTGTGTCGTCGGCGGTGCGATGCCGGCCGGTCCTGCTGTGCTCGGGCGGACTGTCGGGGACGATGTCTGACATGGTGGTCGCGATGCCGCGGGGGATGTGGGGGTGGCAATGGAACGCATCCTGATCGTGGTCGGAGCCGTGCTGCTGATCGCCACGGTCACCGATATCGCACCCCGATTCCGGATTCCGCCGCCGCTGGCGCTGGTCGTGATCGGCGCGGTCATCGGTGTGATGCCGTTCGTGGCCGAGATCCACCTCGACCCGGAGTGGATCCTGGTCGGGGTCCTGCCGCCGTTGCTCTACGCCACCGCGGTGCAGATGCCGGCGATGGACTTCCGTCGCGATTTCGGCGCGATCAGTGCGTTGTCGGTGCTGCTGGTGCTGATCAGCTCCGTGCTGCTGGGTGTCTTCTTCATGCTGGTGATACCCGGGATCGGGCTGGCGGCCGGCATCGCACTGGGTGCGATCGTCAGCCCCACCGACGCGGTGGCGACCTCGATCGCCAAGCGGATGGGAGTGCCCGCGCGCGTCACCGCCGTGCTCGAGGGCGAGAGCATGCTCAACGACGCCACCGCGCTGGTGCTGCTGCGTGGCGCGGTGGCGGCGATGGCGTCGACCATCTCCTTCGCCGGCCTTGCCTTCGACTTCGCCTACGCCGTCGTCGCGGCCGTCGCGATCGGCGTCGTCGTGGGAGTGCTCAACCTGCGCATTCGGTCCCGCATCACCAATGCCGCCGCCAATACCGCGATCTCGTTCACGGTGCCCTACCTCGCGTACCTGCCGGCCGAGGAGCTCGGCGCGTCCGGGCTGGTCGCCGCGGTGACCGCGGGGTTGATCACCGGGGCCGGGGCCGCGCGCTGGCTGACCCCGCAGCATCGCAGCTCCGACGCGCAGAACTGGCAGACCGTGGCACTCATCGCCGAGGGCGGGGTCTTCCTACTGATGGGCCTCGAACTGTGGGGTCTGATGATCGACGTCCACCGTGATCACAGCGGCGTCTGGCGCGCGGTGTGGATCGGGCTCGCGGCGCTGCTGGTGACGATCCTCATTCGCGCGGTGTACGTGGTGCCGCTGACCCGATGGCTCGATGCGCGCCGCAAACGCGGCAACGAACTGCGGCCCATCCTCGAAGGATTCACCGTCACGCCCAACGACGACGGCACCGTGCAGATCTCGCCCATCCGCCGCCGGCGGGCGCGCTGGAAGTGGCGGTTCGGACTGCGCCGACGGCCCCAGGACATCACCCAGATGCCTGCGATGTCACCGGAGACGGCGGACCGAATCAACTCGCGGATCACCCGCACGCTCGCCGACATCGACTACTACACGGCGGCGCCGCTCGGCCCGAAGGAAGCGGTCATCGTGGTGTGGGCCGGGTTGCGGGGCGTAGTGACCGTGGCCGCGGCCCAGACCCTGCCAGCCGACACCCATGCGCGGTCCCTGCTCGTGCTGATCGCGTTCGTCGTGGCGGCGGCGTCGTTGCTGCTGCAGGGCGGAACGTTGCCGTGGCTCATCCGGCGGCTGCGTCTGGTCGACACGTCCGACGACATCACCGCGGAGCGATTGCGGTTGCGAGCCGAACTGGACCGCACCGCCCAGGATGTGATGGCGACGTCGGAGGACGTCAATCGCATTCCCTGGTTGCGACCCCGGGTCGAGCAGGTCAACCGGGACGCGGACGAGGCCGACGACGCCGACGAAGTGCCCGGTGCGACGACGCCGTACGGGATGTCGCCGGAGGATCGCGCCAAGATCCGGGCCGTGCGCCGTCAGATCATCGAAGCGCAGCGTCGGGAGCTGCTGAAGTTCCGCCGGGAGGGTGTCTACTCGTCGGCGGTGCTCTCCCGCGCGCTGCGTCAGCTCGACGCCGAGGAGATCAGCCTCGACAGCCAGTCGACCTGAGGGAAGCGGTGATCGACAGCCGCGGACGCGGCGGGGCGCCGGCGGTCAGCGGTCTTCGCGGAAGTCGACGTGGCGTCCGGCGACCGGATCGTACTTGCGCAGGACGACGCGGTCGGGGTCGTTGCGGCGGTTCTTGCGGGTCACGTAGGTGTATCCGGTGCCGGCGGTCGAACGGAGTGTGACGATCGGCCGGATCTCGTTGCGTGCCATCGGATGTTTCTCCTGGTGGGTGGAATCGAACGCCTCGGCCGCGGCGATCTCGGCGATGTCGCGGACGTCGGCGGGGCTTCGTGGCAGGCGACTCCGCGCCCACCACAGCTAATGACAACGATGTTCATCAATCGTATGTTCCCGTCGGCACCGCAGCCCGTGTCCGCCGTTCGAACGACCCCGCAGTGACCGCGCTGACCTGGCTCGACGCGATGTCGGACGTTCGACCGGTGGTACCCGACGAAGCCGCGCGACGCGGGATAGAGTTACGTTCACTCGCACGGGCCGGCCAGGTACTTTTTCGACGACCTACGCGGTATTCACCCGATATGCACCTGGAGGGACGATGCACGGACCTCATCCCGGGGGTCCGCGCCCGTTTCCCTCGCGTCCGGCGCACCCCGGGGCTGCACCGCGGCACGGTGCGGTCGGTTATCCCGGCGGACTGCCGGCTCCCTCGCCCGTACCCGGTGATCTCACGCCCGCACTCATCGACACCGACGTTTGGACCGACGCGATGGTGCAGGCCGCGGGCATCCCGGTCGTCGACGTCCCGTTCGTCACCGTCGGGTCGGGGATCGGCTCCTTCGTCACGGTCGACTACCTCCGCATCTGCGGTGTTCCGGTGGATCAGATCGCGGTGCTCGGTCCGCAGGACGTGCCGTGGCACAGCTACGAATACCTCACCCGGGTCTCGCAGATCCCGCGCAGTGAGCGGCTCCGCTCCGACTCGGCATCCACCCCGGACAACATTTGGGGATTCCCGTCGTACGCGGTTCGCGAGGCGTGGGCCGACAAGTCGCTCAAGCCGCTGTGGAACGTCGCGGTCGAACCGATCTTCGCCAACTACTACACACCGAAGGCGGGGCATGCGTTCGCGGCGATGGAGCGCGAATGTCATCGCATCGGCTACCTGAAGTGCCTCCGGCAGGGACAGGTTCGGATGATCCGACGTCGCTCTGCGGGAGGCTATTTCACCATTCTCACGCCACCACCGGGGTCGGCGCCGACCAAGCGCATCGCGTTCCGCAGCCAATGGGTGCATGTCGCTATCGGCTACCCGGGCATCAAGATGTTGCCGGACCTCCAAGCGTTCCGGGAGACCTATCGCGACGCCAGCAAGGTCGTCAACGCCTACGAACCGCACGAGCACATCTACCAGTCGCTGCGCCGCAGACCGGGCACCGTGATGATTCGCGGCGCTGGCATTGTGGCGTCCCGGGTGCTGCAGCGGCTCATCGACGATCGCGACGCGTACGGACTCGACACCCAGATCGTGCACCTGTTTCGCACCTACATCGACAAATCGCACGGCCCGCATCTCTTTGCGCGCCGAAAGGGCAAGGACGGCTGGGCATATCAGGGATTCAATTACCCGAAGTCGGTCTGGGGCGGTCAGCTCAAGGCCAAGGTGCGCAAGCTCGAAGGGCACGAGCGGGCGGCCGCCTACAAGCAGATGGGCGGCACCAACACCCCCATCCGTGACAACTGGCAGGAACAACTGCGGCGCGGACGGAGCGAGGGGTGGTATCGGGTCGCGGTTGGCAGCGCCGAAGGTTTGGTGCCAGCTCGCGGTCGCCAGGGCGTCGTCGCCCGGGTGCGGGTCGATCCGCACGCCCCGGTCCGCCAGGACCACGGCCCGGACGGCACCTTCGAACTGGTCGCCGACTACGTCATCGACTGCACCGGACTCGAAGCCGACGTCCGCGAGCACCGACTGCTCGCCGACCTCCTCGACCACACCGGGGCCGGACTTAATCCGTTGGGCCGCATGGACGTCGGGCGCGACTTCGAACTGCGCGGCACCCGCAGCGGTAGCGGCAAGATCTATGCGTCCGGCAGCGCCACCCTCGGGGGCTACTTCCCGGGGGTGGACACCTTTTTGGGCCTGCAGATCGCCGGCCTGGAGATCGTCGACGACCTTGTCCGGCAGGGATTTTGCAAGCCGCTGCGCCCCGCGCGGTCGGTGCGGCAGTGGTGGCGGTGGATGCGTAACCGAGGGGTGGACTGAGCGTGCCGGCGAGCCCACCCGACCGGGGAACTCAAGGCAGGAGGGAAGGTCTGTGCTCGTAACCCTGTGGGACCGGGGAACCCGAAGCAGGAAGGAACGTCTGTGCTCGTAACCCTGTGGGGCCGCATCCAGACGAGGGTGCTCGTCCTCGCCGTCGTCGGCGGGTTGTGGACGCTCGTCCTCGGTCCGCTGCTACCGGACGGAGCGCCCCTCGGCGTCACCTACCGGGTGGCGTTCACCGTCCTCGCGGTGGTCATCGTGGTCGGCGTCGGGTGGGAACTGCTGTATCACTTCGTGCAGCAATTCCGGTGGGAAAAGGACTGGCCCACCATGTTCGGACTGCTGACCGGCATCAACGAGGGCATCCTCACCTGGATCCTGGTGCGGTACACCCCGATCCTGCCGGACGATCTGCGCCCGTCGCCAGCTGTGTTCGCCCTCCAGTTCGTCACCACCTGGTTGGTCTTCTGGGTGTGTGTCAACGGACCGATTCGGGTTGCCTTCCCGCACTGGCGATTCCAGGGAGGACGGTTCCTGTGAGCACACCGGCCGACATCCCGAGCGTCACCCCGACGGTGACCCTGGTACCCGGGACGGGCATCGTCATCCGTCAGCCGGCATTCCTGTGTGTACTCGGGGATGCGGCCCGCTCCCTGCTCGGCGACATCTTGACCATCCAGGACGCCGTCGACACCCCCGATCGCACGCCGCGTCGGGGCCGGCACGTGGTGCGGGCACTCGCCCAGCTCGTCGCCACCGCCGACCCCGACATCGGCGGCGTCGATATCGGGTTCGCCGCTCCGGACACCGTCGGCATCGCGATCTTCCTCGCCGGCGGGGTATTCGCCGAAGCCGACGGACGCCGCCTCGTGCCGGATCCGGGCGGCACCTTCGATCGCGCGATCCCCTGGCCGTCCGAGGGGCTGGGCCTGTACCTGGACGGGACCGTGCCCGCCGAACCCGGCGAAGAACGCTACGACCTGGTCGAGGGTGCGGTGCCGGCCGCCGGCGCACTGCTGCACACGCCGGTGGGCTTGCGGGGCACCGAAATCCACGATGTCGCCCCGCCGACCCCGGTGGCGACTCCGACACCGACACCGCCACCGGCTCCAGCCGTGGCGCCGCCGTTGCGTGGCGCGTCGACCCTGCCGCCCCCGACCCCGCCGACGCCACCGACTCCGGCGCCACCGACTCCAACCCCATCGAATCCGACCCCATCGAATCCGACCCCATCGAATCCGACCCCATCGAATCCGACGCCGCCGGCTCCGACACCGCCCAATCTGACACCGCCCAATCTGACACCGCCGCGACCGGCACCCGAGCCGGCAGACCCGTCGGCGCGTACGCCGTCTCCGCCACCCGCGGGTGCCGGAGCCTTCCAGGTCGAATCGCTCCGCGACGCGGCGCAGGAGAAGCGGGTACCGCTACCGGTGCAGCCCAGCCGGCGGCCCGCCACGGAGGTCGTCCGGGTACCCGAGTCCCGCGCGCATGTCCTCGGAATACGGTGTTCCCGAGGGCATCTCAATCACCCGCGATCCTGGCTGTGTGGTGTGTGCGGTATCCGGATGGATCAGCTCACCGGCATTCTGGTGGAGGGGGAGCGGCCACCGCTCGGCTGGCTACTGCTGGACAACGGATCGACCTATCTGCTCGACGAAAACCTGGTCCTCGGGCGGGAACCCGGATCGGTGGGCGGCAGCCGCACCGGATCGCCCAAACCGATCCGGGTACAGGACGAAACGGGTCAGCTATCGCGCAGGCACATCGAGATCCGGCTTGTGGACTGGAATGTGGAACTGGTCGATCTCGGCTCCGCCAACGGCACCTTCGTCTCCGACCCGGCCAGCGGAAACCGGGAGACGCGACTCACTCCCCAGCGGCCGTTCCTCCTCGCTCCCGGCTCCCACGTGCGGATCGGTGGTCGGCACTTCATTTTCGAGTCACCGCACGCGCGGACCTGATCCCCGATGACGATGGGCATACCCAGATGACCGGGCACCAGGTGGCGTTCCTGCTCCTCGACGTCGCGGTAGTGATTGCCGCGGCCCGGATCGGTGGACGGATCGCTCGGGCTGTGCGGCAACCGCCGGTCGTCGGCGAGATCGCGGCCGGAATCGC
Source organism: Gordonia sinesedis (assembly GCA_039527305.1). Classification (GTDB taxonomy): domain Bacteria; phylum Actinomycetota; class Actinomycetes; order Mycobacteriales; family Mycobacteriaceae; genus Gordonia; species Gordonia sinesedis. The sequence goes on from BAAAJU010000006.1 coordinate 503,207, forward strand.
ATTGGGGCCCAGCCTGCTCGGACTGTTTCCCGGTGATCCTTCGGGTTGGCTGTTCCCGGACGATGTGCGACCCCTGCTCGGCGCGCTCGCCCAGATCGGCCTGGTGCTCTTCATGTTCATCGTCGGCCTGGAACTGGACATGCGGCTCATCCGCGGCCGCGAACGGGCCGCCGCGACCATCTCCATCTCGTCGATCCTGGTCCCGTTCGCGCTCGGTGCCGGCCTCGCGGTCATCCTGTATCCCACCCACGACATGGTCGGCGGCCTGCGGATCGGTCTGCTACCGCTCGCGTTGTTCCTCGGAATCGCCATGTCTATCACCGCTTTCCCGGTTCTGGCCCGCATTCTCAGCGACCGTGGGATGCAGCGCACGGTGCCGGGAGTATTCAGCCTGGCGGCGGCTGCGATCGACGACATTCTCGCGTGGACGCTGCTGGCCTTCGTCATCGCGGTCATTGGCGGCGGCAGCCCACTGGCGGTCGCGCGGATCGTCGGGCTGACCCTCGTCTACGTCGCGGTGATGCTGCTCGTGGTGCGGCCGTTACTGCGCCGCCTGGTGGACCGTCATGCACAGGCCGGCCGACTCACCCCGGATCTGCTGGCGGTCGTGCTGATCGGTCTCTTCGCGTCCGCGGCGCTGACCGACGTCATCGGCATTCACCAGATCTTCGGGGCATTTGTGTTCGGCGCGATGATGCCGAAGGTCGGCGCCGAGACGCTGAACCGGGAGATCCTGGAACGCCTGGAACAAGCGAGCGTCCTGCTGCTGTTGCCGATGTTCTTCGTGGTGACCGGGCTGAGCGTGAACCTGACCTCGCTCGGCCCGTCCGGCTGGTGGCAACTCCTCCTCGTCCTTGCCGTCGCGATCGGCGGCAAGTTCGTCGGCGCATTCGCCGGTGCCCGACTGTCCCGCATCCCCACCAGGCAGGCGGGCGCTATCGCGGTGCTGATGAACACTCGTGGCCTCACCGAGCTGGTGATCCTCTCGGCGGGACGGGAACTCGGCGTGCTGTCCGACGACCTATTCGCGATGCTGGTGGTGATGGCCTTGGCCACCACCGTCCTGACCGAACCGCTGCTGCGGCTGGTGTACCCGGATCGCGTGGTGGCCAACGACATCGCGGCCGCCGAACGGCTCGCGGCCACCGCCGGATCGGCGCGCCGAGTGATGCTCGTCGTCGGCGATCCGAGCGCCCCGCCGGACGTCCTGCGGGCGCGCCATCCGCGACTGCTGGCAACCGCGGCCGGCCACGACGTGGTTCTCGCCGGCCTGCTGCCCACCCCTGCGCCCACCGACCGGCTGGAGATCGGCGCTTCGGCAGTGCCCGACTTCGCGGCGATGGCGACCGCGGTGGAGGGGCTGACCGCACTCGGCGCGAGTCTCGGAGAGGCACGCTCGGTGTCGGTGCTGTGCCGGTTCGGTGCCGAACCGATCGCCGACCTGGACGCGATGGCCGCCAACTCCACCGCCGACCTCATCGTCGTCGATGCCAGCGACATCGACGTCGCGCGCGGACTGCGCGCCGCACCGGTGCTCGTCGTCGACGAGACCCGGATCGGATCGCGGACCGCTCCGCATCCGGCCGGAGTCGCGCCGAGCGCCGAGCTCGTCTGTGTCGGCACCGACAGCCGCAGCGGACGGACGGCGATCGTGATCGCCGCAGGTCTGGCGCTGACCGGCGGCACCGGACTGCGAGTACTCACCGGCGGTTCCCGACGGCGCCTGCTGGCGGACCTAGCTCCGGTGTCGTCGCGCGGGGTCGCTGTCGCGGTGTCGGCACCCGACGTGGCAATCCCGCTGGGCGACACCGTGATCCGGGCCGACGACGCGCCGGGGCCCACGGGGAGGGCCGTCGACTACCTCGTCATCGACGCGACCGAGACCAGCGAGGACGCGCTCGGCGAGCGGGTTGTGCAGTGGTACGGGCGCACCGAACCCGAGCCGGTACCCAGCTTGCGGGACGACCCGTCCGATGCCCCGAAGATGCCGCGCACCGCCACATCTGTGCGAACCGCCGATCATCCGTCGGCCGAAAGTCCTTCCCCCACTCACCCTTCAGCGGAGAGGCAATGACATGGCCACAGTCGAGGTGCCGCGACAGTTCGCGGATTTCACGGTCGTCAGCAGGCTGGGCGCGGGCGGCAATGGCACCTTCTACCTAGCCATCCCGCCGGCGCGGCTCGGCCTGACCACCGACCGTGTCGTCATCAAGGTGTTCGGCGGCACCTGCACCGACGACGCCTACCGACGCGGGGTGCGCGAGCTTCGGGCGTTCGCCGCGGTGCGTTCGCCGTATCTGGCGGTTTTGTACGACGCGGTGTTGCAGGGCCAGTTCATGTACGCGATGGAGTACTTTCCCCTCGGATCCCTGGCGGCATCGGCCATTCCACTGACCCGCGATGCGGCGCTGTCGGCGCTCGCGGATGCCGCGCGCGGGGTCGACGCCCTTCACGAGGCGGGTATCGCACACGCCAACATCACCCCAGCGGCCGTCATGCTGACCGAGGACGGACACGGTTCCCGCCGATACGGCGGTCGCATCACCGACCTCGGGCTGGCGCGAGTGCTCGCGGCCGACGAGCCGATCACCAGTTTCGCCCAGCCCGGCGCCGTGCAGTACATGGATCCCGCGCTGCTAGCCGGTGATATTCCGTCCCGCGCCACCGACATCTGGGCGTTGGGTGCCTGCCTGCACCGTGCCCTCACCGGCGACGGCGTCTACGGCGAAGTGCCCGACGCGCAGCCGTTGCTGGCGATCCGGACGGCACTGTCCACCCCGCCGGCACTGTCGGAGAACCTGAACCGGGACGAACGGACGTTGATCGCGAATTGCCTTGCGCTGTCCGGGGAACGGCCGGCTACCGCGCGCGAGGTCGCGGATCGGATCGACGCACTCACCCGCTGACCGAGGCCGAGCGGGGGCGTCGCCAGCGACTACCTGTTCAGCAGGATCGGTGCCACGCTGAACAGCATCACCAGGAACACCGACAGCAGAAACCACGCGGCACCCTGCCAGATTTGCCAGCGGCCGTTGGCTTTCCACACGCGGTAGGTCCGGATCAGCATGGTGACCCCGCCGACGAACATCACCGCGGGCGCAGCCGCGAAGAGGAGGGTGCGCAGTCCGCCGGACGACATTCCGGCGACCACCAGCGTCGCCAGCGCGAATCCGATCGCGATTGCGCCATGCACCACGGCGCGCCGGATCTCCGGCGCGGCCGGGTCGGGGTTGGCCGGGTCCGGCGGCGGGTTTGTCATCGCCTTCCACGCTACACCGAGAGCGCACGCACAACGGTTCGAGGGGTGGCGCGACTCGAAATACGTTCTGGGTCTTTCGTTCTCCGTCATCTGCTGGCTGTGACGGTGCCGACGACTCGTTGAAAGGCGCATCGGTAACGGGCAGGATGGACGGTGAGCCGGGACCGCGCGGCGTTCCGGAACCCGCCGGGGTTGCCCGGCGCGGCAGCATCGGGTGAGAGAGGACGACATGAATACGATTCTCGTCGGCGTCGATGGATCGGACGCCTCCACCGAGGCGGTGCGCTGGGCGGCTCGGACGGCGGCGCTCGAACATGCAGACCTGTCGCTGGTCGGCGTCTACGACGCGAGCACCAGTGACTACGCCCCGGGACTGATCATCCCGCAGGACGTCATCGAGGCGATCCGCCGGGACGCTACCGACGCCGTCAGCGAGGCGGCGGTGACCGCAGCCGACGCCGCACCCGGTGTCGAGGTCACCGCGTCGGTCGTGGACGGCGACGCCGCCAAGGTGCTCCTCGACTTGGGTGCGGACGCGGACGCCATCGTGCTCGGTACCCGCGGGCTCGGTGCGATCAAGGGTCTCTTCTTCGGTTCGGTCAGCACGACCGTCGCGGCGCATTCGCACGGCCGTGTCGTGGTGGTCACCGGACCAGCCGGCGACGGACCGGTCGTGCTGGGTGTCGACGACTCGCCGGTCAGCGACCCGGCCGTGGCGGAGGCGTTCCGGCAGGCGTCGCTACGGGAGCGCCCCCTCGTCGTCGTGCACACCTGGGCGCCGCTCGATACCGACGCGCTGCACGGCTACGGCATCGATACGGGTGAGATCGAGCGCGTCTCGCAGGATGCGGTGGAAGGCGTCGCCGAGCGACTCGCCGGATACGCGCAGGACTACCCGGACGTGCAGGTGGAGCGGCGAGTCCTACCTGCCGAGCCGGCCCGCGCGATCCTGGAGACCGCGGGTGACGAGGCCGCGCTGATCATCGTCGGCAGCCGCGGCCGCGGTGGCTTCACCGGCCTGCTCCTCGGTTCGACCAGCCAAAAGGTCCTGCACCACGCGCAGGTGCCGGTCATGGTGGTCCGCACCTAAATGTCACGGCGGCGCTGACGGGGTGACGGGTTCCCGGCGCCGACGAGCCCGTCGCGGCATCATCGTCAGTGCGGCGAGCAGGGCGCAGGCCAGCAGTGCCGAGGTCGCCAGGTAGGTGTCGGCCACGGAGGACGCGAGGTCATCGGCGACCGGTGCCCGCGACGCCGGTGGCAAACGCATCGCACCGCCGACCCCGCCGCCGTCGAGGACCGCGACCCGGCCGTTCATCAAGCCGGCCAGCAGGGCCGTCACGAACGCTGCGACGAGCGCCGCGGAGAACTGGTTGCCCGTGGTGAGAATGGTGGTGCCGCCGGCGGTGTCGGCCCCCTCCAGACCTCGCGTGGCGGCCGTTATCGTCGGCATCACCGTCGCCCCGACGCCGACCCCCATCAGGGCGAGCATCGCGATCAGCAACGGATACGGCGTCGTAGCGTCGACCGTCAAGCCCAGCAAGGCCATCGCCGTCATCGACGTGACGATTCCCGCCAGCGCTACCCGGCGCGGGTCGGTGCGGTCGGCGATCCGGGTGGCGATCTGCAAGGTGATACCGGTGACCAGTCCCGGCACCAGATACAACGCGCCGGACATGGTGGCGCTGTCGCCGCGCACCGCCTGCACGTACACCGGCAGGATCAGCATCGAACCGAAGTATGCGCCCGCGAAGAACAGCATCACCACGACGCCGCCCCGCAGCGCGGGCACCGTGAGCAGCGTGAGGTCCAGGATGGGGTGCGCCGACCGCAGCGATCTCCACACGAAGTACCCCAGGAGCAGCAGCCCGATCCCGATCGGCACCAGAATCGACGCGCCGGCGATCGACCCGGAGTCGCCGCTGCGGGCCAGACCGAACACCACGAACGCGCCGCCCGGCGACAGGGCGGCGACTGCGAGCAGGTCGACCGGCTCGCGGTCACGCGGCGCCGGGGCAGGGAAGTACCGGGCGGCCAGCCACGCCGCGACCAGACCTAACGGCACGTTGATCGCGAACACGACGCGCCAGCTCGCCTGGTCGACCAGCACACCGCCGACGATCGGGCCGATGACCGGACCGATGAGCACCGGCAGGCCGAGCAACGCCATCATCCGGCCCCGCTGCGATTCACGGACACTCTGCAACGCGATCGCCATCCCGACCGGTTGCAGCATGCCGCCGCCGAGACCCTGAAACGCCCGAAAGACGATGAGACTGGCGATATTCCACGAGAAGGCCACCAGCAGCGACGCGATCACGAACACCAGCAGCGCGGTGCAGTACGTGCGCCGCGCGCCGAACCGTCGGGTCATGGCGGCCGACAGCGGCATCACGGCGACCAGCGCCAGCGTGTAGGCCGTGGTCACCCACTGCACCGTCGACAGCGAGGCATCGAAGTCGGTAGTCAGTAGCGGGATGGCGACCGTGACGATGGTGAGGTCGAGCATCACCATCAGGGTCGGGATGATCAGGATGAGTCCGATGCGCCGACTCGCGCCGTCGAGGCGCACCGAGAGTGCGGAGGTGCGCCGGTGACCGGCACTCGATGTGGCTGCAGGTGCGGGCGTCGTGCGGCGGGGCGGTGTGCGCATACCCGACACCGTCCAACTTCAACCTCACTTCAAGTCAAGTAGGCTGCGTTCGTGGGCCTGACCAAGCTCGAACTGTCCGTCGGCGAACTCGCACAGCGCGCCGGTATCGCGCCCTCGGCGGTGCGCTTCTACGAAGACCAAGGACTGATCTTCTCCCGGCGCACCCCGGGCAATCAGCGCCGCTACCACCGGGCGATGTTGCGGCGGGTGGCCTTCATTCGCGCCTCGCAGACGGCCGGGATTCCGCTGTCGGTGATCGCCGACGTCCTCGGTGAGCTTTGCAACCACGAGTCGCCGCCGAAATCGATGTGGGAGGCGGCGTCCAAACGGTGGATCTCCGACCTCAACCGGCGTATCGCGCTGCTCGAGAACATGCGGGACATGATCGGCTCGTGCGTCGGTTGCGGCTGTCTGTCGCTCGGGGAGTGTCACCTGCTGAACCCCGGCGACGAACTCAACCGGCAGGGTCCCGGACCCCGCCGACTGCTTGGCGACTGACACCACCTCCGGGATCGACCTCCCGGCGACCGACACATCCCTGGCGACCGATGCGCCCTGTCGATCGGCGCTCCCTGCCGACCGCCGCCCCTGACCGACCGCTCACGCCGGCCCGCGACCGGCGTCCGGCCCTGCCGGGGGATCGGATTACGCTGGGGGACATGACGGCACCGGTACCCGCGCGACCGGCACCCTCCCGGGTGGCGCTGGCCCTGGGCAGTGGCGGTGCCCGCGGATACGCCCACATCGGTGTGCTCGCCGAACTCGATGCCCGCGGTTTCGAGGTGGTCACCGTCGCCGGGTCGTCGATGGGGGCGCTGGTCGGCGGTCTCTACGCCGCAGGCGGACTCGACGATTACGTCGACTGGATCACCGATCTCACCCAACTCGACGTGATGCGGTTGCTGGACGTGTCGCTGTCCAAGTCGGGCGGCGTCATCGGTGCCGACCGCATCCTGGCCCGTGTCCGGGACATCCTCGGGGACGCGATGATCGAGGATCTGCCGATCCCGTACACGGCGGTCGCCACCGACCTCGGCTCCGGGCGCCCGGTGTGGTTCCAGCGCGGAAGCCTGCTGACCGCGATCCGCGCGTCCATCGCCATCCCCGGGGTGATCAGCCCGCACCGGCACGACGGCCGGCTCCTCGCCGACGGCGGCATCCTCGACCCGCTGCCCGTCGCACCGACGTCCGCGGTGAACTCCGACGTGACGATCGGGGTGGTGCTCGACTCGGACGGTGGCCCCGGCGAGGGAGCGATCCGCGCACCGCGCACGAAGGGTCGCATTCGCCGCAATGTGACCCCGATCCTGGAGAGTGAGTTCGTGCGGTCGGTGCGCGACCGGTTCGGCCTCGACCAATCCGGGACCGATACCGCTGCAGATGCGCTCGGCGACGCCGTCGGCGATGCCCCGGCCGAGCAGCGGGACACACCCGGCGACCCGCCCGCGATGGGTCGCATCGAGGTACTGATCCGGTCGCTGGACATCATGTCGGTGGCTCTCTCCCGCTATCAGGTCGCCGGTTATCCGCCCGACATCCTGATCCGCATCCCGCGAAAGTCGGTGCGCACCCTGGACTTCCACAAGGCGACCGAGATGATCGACGTGGGCCGATCGCTCACCGCGGAGGCACTCGACCGGCTCCCCGAACACCCGTGAGCCGGGTCGGAGGCGTGGCGTGAGACAGATCCCGCGCGGCATCTGGGTGCTGCTGTCGGCGAACGTGGTGATCGCCCTGGGGTTCGGCCTGATCGCGCCCGCACTGCCGAGCTTCGCCCGCAGCTTCGACGTCGGATACACCGCCGTCTCCGCGGTGATCTCGGCGTTCGCGGTGATGCGTCTGATCTTTGCGCCCGCGAGCGGACGTCTGGTGACCGTCCTCGGGGAACGCCGCGTGTATCTCACCGGCCTACTCATCGTCGCGGCCAGCACCCTTGCCTGCGCCTTCGCCCAGAACTACGTGCAACTGCTGGTGTTTCGCGGGCTCGGCGGTATCGGATCGACGATGTTCACCGTGTCGGCGATGGCGTTGCTGATCAGGTTGGCGCCCACCGAGATTCGCGGGCGGGTGGCCGGGTACTTCTCGGCCGGCTTCCTGATCGGCAATATCACCGGTCCGCTGGTCGGCGCCGCACTGGTGCCCTTCGGGCTGCGGATGCCGTTCGTCGTCTACGCCGTCGCGCTCATTATCGCGACGGTGGTCGTCGCCACCCAGCTCCGCGACACCGCAGCACCGGAGACGACGCCGGCCGCCACCGCCGAATTGCCCGGGGTGATGCGGCTGCGGACGGCCTTGGGCGACAGCGCGTACCGGGCGATCCTCGCCTCCAACTTCGCCCAGGGCTGGGCGTCGATGGGGGTGCGGGTGGCGATCGTGCCGCTGTTCATCACCGAGGGGCTCGACGCGAGCGATTCGATGGCCGGGGTGGTGCTGGCGGTCTACGCCGCGGGCAACGTCCTGGCGATCCTGGCGGCGGGCCGATACTCCGACCGGTTCGGCCGGCGCCCGGTGATGCTGCCCGGGCTGGCGATCATGGCGGTCGCCACCATTCTGCTCGGATTCTCCCCGAATGTCCCTGTCGCCTTGGCTCTTTCGCTGTTCGCCGGTGTCGGTTCCGGGCTTTTCGCACCGACTCACCAGGCGGCGCTCGCCGACGTTCTGGGTGCACGGCGCCAGGGCGGGTCGGCGCTCGCCGCGTTCGGCATGGCCGCCGACCTCGGCGCGGTCAGCGGCCCGCTGGTGGCCGGGTTCGTCGCCGACCGCGCCGGATTCGGTCCGGCGTTCGTGCTCTCCGGTCTGGTGGCCGCGGTCGCATTCGTGCTGTGGCTGTTCGCCCGGGAGACCGCGCCGGCGGTGGTGGGCGGCACCGCCAAGCTGTCCGCCCCGGATGCCGCCACCGAGTAAGCGCACCGTATGCGGGCCGCGGACCGATTACCGTGGTGCCTATGACATCTGCCGCCACGGCACCGGCCGCCGACTACGCGCTCGGATCGAACTCGGAGGTGGGTCGGCTCCGAGCGGTCATGCTGCACCGCCCGGGTGACGAGTTGCGTCGGCTGACGCCCCGCAACAGCGACCAACTGCTCTTCGACGGTCTCCCGTGGGTGTCCCGGGCGCAGGAGGAACACGACGCCTTCGCCGACGAACTCACCCGCCGCGGCGTCGAAGTGCTGCTGCTCGGCGACCTGCTCACCGAAACGCTGGAACACAGTGGGGCGGCACGTATCCAGGGGATCGCGGCGGCCGTCAGTGCCCGCCGGCTCGGCCCGCACCTCGCCGAGGAACTCGCCGCCTACCTTCGTGAGCTGCCGGCGGCCGAGCTATCCCAGGTACTCACCGCGGGCATGACCTTCGACGAGATGCCGATCGGTCCGGCCGCGGAGTCGTCGTCGCTGGTGCGCCGCATGCACCACGGCCCCGAGTTCGCCATCGACCCGCTGCCGAATCTGCTGTTTACCCGGGACAGTTCGTTCTGGATCGGACCCCGGTTCGCCATCACCTCGCTGGCGCTACCGGCGCGGGTACGGGAGACGTCGCTCACCGACCTCATCTACGCCCACCATCCGCGGTTCACCGGCGCCCGCCGCGCCTACGAGTCGCAGGTCGCTCCCGTCGAGGGGGGTGACGTGCTGCTGCTGGCGCCCGGTGTCGTCGCCGTCGGAGTGGGGGAGCGGACGACGCCTGCGGGTGCGGAGGCGCTGGCGCGCAGCCTGTTTACCGACGGTCTCGCGCACACCGTGCTGGCCGTCCCGATCGAGCAGGCGCGCGCGTTCATGCACCTGGACACGGTGTGCACCATGGTCGACCGCGACGCGGTGGTGATGTACCCGAACATTCGCGACACGATGACCGCCTTCACCCTGTACGACCGGGGCGACGGTGACGTCGAGGTCACCGCGGCGCGGCCGTTCGTCGAGGCGGCCGCGGAGGCGATGGGGATCGAGAAGCTCCGCGTGATCGACACCGGACTGGATCCGGTGACCGCCGAACGGGAGCAGTGGGACGACGGCAACAACACGCTGGCGGTCGAGCCGGGGGTGGTCGTCTCCTATAACCGCAACGTCGAAACCAACCGGCGGTTGACCGACTCCGGGATCGAGGTCATCGAGATCGAGGGACGCGAGCTCGGGTCCGGTCGGGGCGGTCCGCGATGCATGTCCTGTCCGATCGCACGCGACCTCCTCTGACGTCTCACTTGTGAATCAGGTCACACGTCCGACTTGAAGTTCGCAATCGGGTCTTGTTACGTAAAGCGCGTGGCTACTCAGACTCCCCTCAGAAAACCCGACAATCCCACGAAACCACGGCTAGATTTCGTGGTCTTCGGTGTGACCGCAGTGCTCATCATCGGATTCGTGGTCTGGGGTGTCCTCGACGGCGAGAGCCTCAACAATGCCGGCGGCTCCACGCTGGCGTGGATCACCGACAATCTGGGCTGGCTGTTCGTGCTGTCGGCGACCGGGTTCGTACTCTTCGCACTGTTCCTGGCGCTCAGCAAGTTCGGCAATATCCCGCTCGGTAAGGACGGCGACAAGCCCGAGTTCCGGACCATTAGCTGGATAGCCATGATGTTCAGCGCCGGCATGGGCATCGGTCTGATGTTCTACGGCTCGTACGAGCCGCTCACCCACTTCATCGACCCGCCGCCCGGCATCGAGGCCCGCGACGTGCAGGAGGCAATGGCGACCACCATGTTCCACTGGGGCTTCCACCCGTGGGCCATGTACGCCGTGGTCGGCCTCGCGATCGCCTACGGCACCTACCGGTGCGGCCGGTCGCAGCTGATCAGCGCCATCTTCGAGCCGCTGCTCGGCAGCAAGGCCACCAAGGGGCCGGCCGGCAAGATCATCGACATCCTGGCAATCTTCGCCACCCTGTTCGGCACGGTCGCTTCGCTCGGCCTCGGTGCGGTGCAGATCGGTTCCGGTCTGCAGAAGATCGGCTGGGTCAACCAGTCCGGCTCGTTCCTCATCGTCGCCGTCATCGCGGTGCTGACCGCGGCATTCGTGGCCTCGGCCGTGTCCGGCATCGCTAAAGGCATCCAATGGCTGTCGAACATCAACATGGTGCTCGCGCTGGTCCTGGCGGTGTTCGTCTTCGTCCTCGGCCCGACCGTGTTCATCATGAACCTGCTGCCGACCACCCTCGGCGGCTACTTCCGCGACATCACCACCTTCTCGGCCCGCTCGGGCGCCACCGTCGACGCCGCGGGCGAGGAGTGGCTGGCCGGGTGGACCATCTTCTACTGGGCGTGGTGGGTGTCGTGGACCCCGTTCGTGGGCATGTTCCTCGCGAAGATCAGCAAGGGCCGCACCATCCGCGAGTTCATCGTCGGTGTGATGGTGGTGCCGACCACCGTCTCACTGGTCTGGTTCTGCATCTTCGGCGGCACCGCCATCCGGCAGGAATCCCAGGGCGTCAATCTGCCCGTGGAGCGCGAAGAGGACACCCTGTTCGACGTCCTCAACAACCTGCCGCTGGCCGGGATCGCGAGCGTGCTGGTGATGCTGCTGGTCGCCATCTTCTTCGTCTCCGGTGCCGACTCGGCGTCACTGGTGATGGGCACCCTGTCCGAACGCGGCACCGACGAACCGAGCAAACCGATCACCATCTTCTGGGGTGTGCTGACCGGTGCGGTCGCGGCACTGTTGCTGGTGATCGGCGGTAACTCACAGGACAACACCGCGCTCAACGGCATCAAACAGATGGCCATCATCGCGGCGCTGCCGTTCGTGGTGGTGATGATCGGCATTTGCGTCTCGCTGATTACCGAGCTTCGCCGCGACCCGCTGATCGTCGCCCGGCAGCATCTGAGCAGGCAGGTCGACGAGCACGTCCGCCAGCAGGCTCAGGAGATCGCGACCAACTCCGACGAGTTCGAGGCGCTGGTCGACGAATCCGGGAATGGTGCCGGCGGCAACGGTTCCCGACCGAAGCCGAACGGGCCGGTGTCGACGACCAAGCCCCAGCGTCGGTAGGAGCTGGCCGGTCGACGACCACGCCCAGCCTCCTCGGTAGGGCTGGTCGGTACCGGGCGGCACGGCGTGTGTGTGTGTGTGTGTGTGTGTGTGTGGCTGGCCGGATAGCCGCTGCGCGTGTGTGGCCGGTCAGCCCCAGCTCGGCAACCAGATCTGCTGATTCCACTGGGCGGGCGAGATCGGTGACGCGGTGAGGATCGGCCACAACCACACGAAGTTGGTCACCACCAGCGCGACATAGATCGCCACCACGAGGACCGCCAGCGCCCGTCGTTCCGGGCGGGCGCGCGGCGGTCCCGCCCGGGCGTCGAGGCCGGTGCCGGTTCCGGCGCGCACGGTCGCCCGCAGGATGTCGGCGCAACACAGCGCGAGACCCATCACCAGGAACGGTGCCAGCACCGTCGCGTAGAAGAAGTACATCTGCCGGTCGAGCGCGACGAACCACGGCAGGAACCCGGCGGCGTAACCGGTGAGGACCGCGGCGTAGCGCCAGTCGCGGCGGACCAGCCACGACCACAGCCCCCAGAGGATCATCGGCAACGCCAGCCACCACATCGCCGGGGAGCCGATGAGCATCTGCGCGCGGACGCATTCGCCACCGCCGCACTGGTCCGGCCCGTTGGTCAGGGCATACAGCATCGGCCGCAAGCTCATCGGCCACGTCCACGGCTTGGATTCCCACGGGTGCTGGTTGCCCGCGGAGTTGGTCAGGCCCTCGTGGAACTTGAGGATGCCCGCCTCGTAGTACCAGAGCGACCGCCAGGCGCCCGGCACCCACCCGAACGGCCCGTCGCTGCCGATGGTGTTGCCGACCTGGTAGCGGTACACCGACGTCTCACCGGCGAACCAGGCGGCGAAGCTGGCGATGTAGATCGCGATCGGCATCACCACCAGGCCCATTCCGGCGGGAATGACGTCGCGGACGAGCGTGCCCATCCAGGGTCGATGCACGTGGTACGCCTTGCGTGCGGCGACGTCGAACCCGATCGCGAGCAGCGTGAAGAACACCACGTAGTAGATGCCCGACCATTTGGTGGCGCAGGTCAGACCCAGCATCACGCCGGCGACGAAGCGGTACCAGCGGAACCCCAGCCGGGGGCCGAACGGGCTGTCGCCGATGCGGTCCTCGACATACACCGTGTGCAGCCGGGCACGGACCTGATCGCGGTCGGCGATCAGTGCGGTGAATGCGGCCACCACGAACAGGGCCTGGAAGATGTCGAGCATGCCCATGCGGGACTGCACGAACAGCACCCCGTCACAGATCGCGAACACACCGGCTATCGCGCCGATCAGCGTGGACCGGGTCATCCGACGGACGACGCAGTAGATCATCGTCACGATCGCGACGCCGGCGGCGGCGGCCGTCACCCGCCAGCCCAGCGGACCGTAGCCGAACATCCACTCGCCGATCGCGATGAACCATTTGCCCGCGGGCGGGTGCACCACGAGCCCGTAGGCCGGGTTGTCCTCGATCCAGTTGCCGCCGGTCAGCATCTGCCACGCCTGTGGGACGTAGTGCTTTTCGTCGAAGACCGGGGTGCCCGCGTCGGTCGGATGATTCAGGCCCCAGAATCGGGTGGCCGCGGCGACCAGGGTGATGAGGGCGCCGACGATCAGGCCGCGACGCCGGTCGGTCGCACCGAACACCGGGGTGGGGATCTCCGCGCCGGGCCGGTCGGTGGGGTCCTGGCCAGCCGACTCGACGCCATCGGCTGCGGTGGTGTCGCCGGTGGCGACGTCTCCGACGGCGGTCGTGGTCACCCGCACGATCCTAACGGTCACCCGTAGGCTGTCTGGACATGAGCGCACCGACGCCGCCGGCATCTTCGTCGTCGTCCCCGCCGGTGGAGGCTGGGTCGCGGGGGTCGGGGTCTGTGGGGTCGAGTTCGGCGGGAGCGAGGTCAGCGGGGTCGGACGAGTCGTCCGGCAGGCTGATCCTCGCGGCGACACCGTTGGGGCGCTCCGACGACGCGTCGCCCCGGTTGCGCGCCGCGCTCGCCGACGCCGACATCGTCGCGGCGGAGGACACACGCCGGACGAAGGCGCTGGCGGCGTCGCTGGGCGTGACCATCGGCGGCGACGTGATCAGCTACTACGACCAGGTCGAGGCCGCTCGCACGCCGTCGCTGGTGGCGGCGATCGCCGAGGGCGCCGAGGTGCTGCTGGTCACCGACGCCGGGATGCCGTCGGTGAGCGATCCGGGCTACCGCATCGTCGTCGCCTGCGTCGATGCCGGGCTGCCGGTGACGGCGCTGCCCGGACCGTCGGCGGTCACCACCGCGCTCGCCGTGTCGGGGATGCCGTCGGAACGGTTCAGCTTCGACGGGTTCGCCCCGCGCAAGTCCGCCGCCCGGCGGGACTGGTATGCGGGGTTGCTGGACGAACCGCGGACGGTGGTGTTCTTCGAATCCCCGCACCGTCTCGGTGACAGTCTCGCCGACGCGGTCGCCGTCCTCGGCCCCGATCGGCGTGCCGCGGTGTGCCGGGAACTGACGAAGACCTACGAGGAGGTGCGGCGCGGCAGCCTCGCGGAGCTCGCCCAATGGGCGGCGGCGGGGGTGAAGGGGGAGATCACGGTCGTGCTCGCCGGGGCGACGCCCCGCACGCCGGAGCTGTCCGAGCTGGTGGCGCGGGCGGAGTCGCTGGTCGCCGCGGGTATGCGGCTCAAGGAGGCCAGCGCCGAGGCCGTGCGCGGAACCGGAGTGTCGCGGCGCGACGTCTACGAGGCCGTGCTCGCCGGTCGCGACGCGGGACCGTAGCCGATTATGTAGAAGTTCTGCCCGCTCAGCGAGCAGAACTGCTACAGGAACGTGGCCGGTGTCCGACGACGCTCGCCGCCTTGTCCAGGCACTCCTGCCACTCGCGGCCGGGGTCGGAGTCTACGGTGATACCGCCGCCGACGCCGAGCGTGGCGGCGCCGTCGGGGGCGATCTGCACCGTCCGGATCGCGACGTTCAGATCGAGCAGCCCGTCGGGTCCGGCGAGACCGATTGCGCCGCAATACACTCCACGGTTATCGGCCTCCCATTCGGCGAGGAGTTCCATGGCCCGCAGCTTGGGGGTGCCGGTCACCGACGCCGGCGGGAACGTCGCGGCCAATAGCCGGTCGTTGCCGACCTCGCGCGGGACGGTCGCCGCCACCCGGGACACGAGATGCCAGACACCGGGCGCCGCAACGACATCCAGCAGTTCGGTGACCCGCACGGTGCCGGTGTGCGCGACCCGGCTCAGGTCGTTGCGCACCAGGTCGACGATCATGATGTTCTCCGCGATGTCCTTACTCGACGCCGACAGCACGTCGGGGTCGGCGTCTGCCGGCAGCGTGCCCTTGATCGGTGCCGACGTCACCGTGTCGCCGCGCCTGCTCAGGAATGTCTCCGGTGAGAAACTCGCGACTGTTCCCCAATCACCGTGAAGAAGAGCGGATTTCGCGGGTGTCGTGGCGGCGGTCAGGTCGGCGTAGAACTGGGTGGTGGAACCGTCGATGCGACCGGTGAAGCGGGTGCAGACGCATGCCTGGTAGATCTCGCCCGCCCGGATCGCGGCCAGGCACGATTCGACGGCGCGACGGTGGGGTGCCCGCTCCGGGGGCGCCCATCGTGCCGACCAGGCTCCGTCGATGTCGGCATCCCGACCAGCGGTGTCGTATCGGTCGCTGCTGTTGTTGGGGCCGGCGGTGTCCCCGCCGCGCGGAACGTCCAGCCGGGCCAGGCAGTCGCGCACCCAGTCGGGTGCTCGGTGCCCGTCGCTGGCGACGACCTCGTGCCACCGTCCGTCCCGCAGCACCAGCAGGTGATCGATCAGGCCACCGGCCGTCGGCGGGAGCACCGACTCGTCGCTGCGCACCGGAAAACCGAGGTAGCCCAACCAGAATCGGTCCGGGTGATTCGGGGGCGGCACACCCGGCCGGATGTCGATCGACGGCGCGATCACCGCGTCCGCGTCCGCCCAGTCGCCGATCAGCGCGGCGGGTGGCGGCAGTCCATGCGACCGGGTGTGCGCGGTCAGCACGCGCAACAGGTCCGGCGCGGTGGGCGTCATCCGTCGTAGCGCGGGAACACCGGGGTCGGTGCGGGCACCGGAGTACCGGGGACGAGGCGGTCGCCGACCGCGGCGAATGTGCGGTCGTCGCCGACCGCGAGCAGATCCAGCATCGCCGCCGACGCGGTCGGCATCACCGGTTGGGTCAGCAATGCGACGATGCGCACCACCTCGGCACACACGTAGAGGACGGTGGCGGTGCGTTCCAGGTCGGTCTTGGCCAGCTTCCACGGCTGCTCGGCCGAGATGTACCGGTTGGTGTCGGCGAGCACCGACCACAGCGCCTCCAGACCCAGATGGATCGCCTGGTCGTCGAAGTGCGCCCGCACCGTAGCCAGGAGTTCGTCTGCCGCGGTGAGCAACTGGACGTCAGCCTCGGTGTACTTGCCTGGTTGGGGGACGACGCCGTCGAAGTACTTGCCGATCATCGACAGCGTTCGCTGCGCCAGGTTGCCGAACTCGTTGGCGAGGTCGGCGTTGATCCGGGCGACGATCGCCTCGGCCGAATACGATCCGTCCTGTCCGTAGGAGACCTCGCGAAGGAAGAAGTAGCGCACCGGGTCGAGGCCGAACTCGTCGATCAGGTTGTCCGGGTCGACCACGTTGCCGACCGACTTACTCATCTTCTCGCCACGGTTGAACAGGAACCCGTGCGCGAACACGTGTTTCGGCAGGTCGATGCCCGCGCTCATCAGGAACGCCGGCCAGTACACGCAGTGGAAGCGGATGATGTCCTTGCCGATGACGTGCAGGTCGGCGGGCCAGAATCGCTCGAATGTCGCGGTGTCGTCCGGGAATCCGACGCCGGTCAGGTAGTTGGTCAACGCGTCGACCCACACGTACATGACGTGATCGGAGTGGTCGGGGACCGGCACGCCCCAGTCGAAGGTGGTGCGCGACACCGACAGATCGGTGAGGCCGCCCTTGACGAAGCTGACGATCTCGTTGCGTCGTACGTCCGGGCGCAGGAACTCCGGGTGTGTCTCGTACAACTCCAGCAGCCGATCCTGGTACGCGGAGAGCCGGAAGAAGTAGGTCTGCTCCTCGGTCCAGGTGAGCACGTGCCCGGTATCGGCGGCGACCCGGTTGCCGGCGTCGTCGACGACGGTGTCGCCTTCGGCGTAGAACGTCTCGTCGCGGACGTCGTACCAGCCGGCGTAGGTGTCGAGGTAGATGTCACCGGCGTCGGACATACGCCGCCAGATTTCCTCCGATGCCCGTTTGTGGTCGTCGTCGGAGGTGCGGATGAACCGGTCGTAGCTCGATCCGAGACGGTCTTGGAGTTCCTGGAAGCGGTCGGAGTTGCGGTTGGCCAGCTCGGAGGTCGGGATGCCCTCGGCCGCGGCGGTCTGCTGCATCTTCTGGCCGTGCACGTCGGTGCCGGTGAGGAACCGGACGTCGAATCCGTCGAGCCGCTTGAACCGGGCCAGCGCATCGGCGGAGATGTACTCGTAGGCGTGCCCGATGTGTGGTGCGCCGTTGGGGTACGCGATCGCCGTGGTGATGTAGTACGGCGCGCCCGCGCCATGCGAGGCGGAGGTGGGCTGCGGCGCGGCGGCCGTGGACGTGTTGGCCGTGGACGTGTCGGCACCGGTGGGATCGGTGCTGGTCAGCTCGGGTGGAAGCTCGGGTGGCATAGTGCCCACAGACTACCGACCGGCGCCAGACCCGACCCACTCGGTTTGCTGCCCAGTGAGCAGGGCGGGTCTGGCGCGGCCATTCGCCGCTTCTACCTCGGTATCGATATGGAGTTCTCAAGGAACGCTGGGGCCGGACGCTCCGCGTGTACGGGTTCGTGTGTACGGCTTAAGGAGCAGGTCGGGGGCGGGTCATGCTGCGAGAGCGTCGTCGAGACGCATCGTTCGTCGGTTGTACGCGGGTTGCGGTCGGCGCCGCGGATCGACGCTCTCCGGGGGAACGAGCCAGGGGTGTCGGTCGAGGCCGAGGACGACCTCCCAGCCGTGCGCATGCACGTCGGCGTGACACGACGGGCACAAGAGGCAGCAGTTGTCCAAACAGGTTGTGCCGCCGTCGGCCCAGTGGACCATGTGGTGCACGTGCGACCACGAACCCGGCGCTCCGCATTTGATGCAGCGCCCGCCGTCGCGGACCCCGACGGCCTTACGGAGCGATGTCGGGCAGAGGCGCCGCGTCCGCCCGACATCGAGAGGCACGGACTGTCCGTCGACGACGACTTCGGTGACGGCCGAATCGCAGGCGACGTGGCGGGTGGTGGTCTGCGATGCCGGTCCGACCCAGTCGAGACGCGCGAGGTCCGGGCTATCGGCGGGAATGGTCACGACCACCTCGGCCAACGGCGCATTAGTCCCGGCTGCGTCGCTCGCCCCGGCCGCGCGGTCGAGAATGGTCTCGAGAGCGTCGGCGCGGCGGCGACCGGAGCTGCGCGCGTCGGGAGATCCGTCGGGTTCGGGTCGTGGCCGTGACCAGCGGTCGATCAAGCCGAGGAACTTCTCGCCGATCACCGCATCGAGATCGGCCGCAACCTGCACTCGACCGTCCGGGTCGGTATGGGCGTCGACGGTGTCGATCGACCGGTCGTCGGCGGCAGCTACGCCGACGTCGGTGCCGGAGTCCTCGACGAGCTGATTCGCGAGTGATCGCGCGCGTTCGGCAATGTCGGCCGGCGATGCACCCGAGAATGTTTGCGCCAGAAGGTCTTTCTCATGCTCGGCCTGTTCGCCGGCAGTGAGGTCGCGTCGGATGCGTCGCTCGATGTGCGCGAGCCCACGCACGATGGCGTCGACGTGTTCACCGGATAATGCGCCGTCGGCAGCGTGTCGTGTGGTCGTGGGCATCTGCTGAGGGCTGCTCGCCGCGCGCAGTGTCCGTGCGGTAGCGGCGGGCGGTAATCCCATGTCGACCAACAGGTTCCGCAGTTTGCCGCCGTGCTTGGCGGCGACCCCGAGGCGGTCCAGCGTTGCCGCCTGCACGGCAAGCCGGTGGTCGACGAGGTTGCGCAGCGTGATCAACGCGGCGGTCGCCTCGTATGCGGCGAGGCCGTCGGCCTGCGGATCGGCGGGGCTCATGCCTCCATAGTACTCGAACACAGTTTCGAGTCAAGGGTTGACCAGAATATTCTGGACGAAATACTGCTGTGCGCAACATCTTTCACTTGCGTATCGGTGGACGGTCGATTCGTACAGAAACTTCACCGCAGGGCCTCGGCAAGTGGATAGTCCACGCGGCGAGCGCTACAGGTGAAGTTTCTGTACGCGACAGGCCTAGGCGTGGCGACGTGTCGCTGGTCGAGTGGTCCGGGGCGTCAGCGGCGGGGCGGTGGGTTTCGATACGCGGCTCGTGCCTCGCCACTACGCACCCACCGGGTATGGCCCCTGCCCCGAACGCCGGCTCACCCCTCCCGGCGATACGGTTCGCAGCCGGGCGGCGTCTTGGGTGGTTCCCCCGGAGACTGTAGAGGCGGAATGGGGAGCGTGACCGGAGCGGCTTCGAGGGTGAACTTGTCACCGTGATGGGCCAATTCGATCGGGGGGCCAGACAGCAGCCGGTAGGTGGCGGTGTCCGTGTCGATCGCGACGACGATCTTCGAATCGCGGATCACCATGCGGAACGACAAGTAGGTCAGCCGACTCGGCAGACGGGGAGCGAAGGTGATCTTGCCGCCGAAGTCGCGCATGCCACCGAAGCCTGCGACGCAATCCATCCACGCGCCGGCCAGTGCGGCGATGTGTAGTCCGGAGCTGACGTTGTTGTGCAGGTCGTGCAGGTCGGTGAATACCGATTCGTTCAGCAGGTCGTACGCCAGGTCGAGGTAGCCGACCTCGGCGGCGGTCACGGCCTCGCAGCACGCCGACAGCGACGAGTCGCGCACCGTCAGCGGGTAGTAATAGTTGAAGTTGCGCAGCTTCTGCTCGGGCGTGAATGCGTCGCCGAACATATACATCGCGAACACCAGGTCGGCCTGCTTGACCACCTGCTTGCGGTACAGGTCGTAGTACGGATAGTTCAGCAGCAGTGGGTATCTGCCGACCGACGCCGCAAAATCCCAGGCACCCAACAAGGTGAACGACTCGCACTGCTGATGCACCCCGAGCGCGTCGTCGTACGGGATGCTCATGTCGTCGGCGCACGACTCCCAGTGCGCCGCCTCGGCATTGGTCACCCCGTACTGCTGCGCGAGGTCGGGTCGACGGTGCACCGCGGCGACCGCATCGCGCAGGTTGCGTTGGGCGGCAAGGTTGGTGAACACGTTGTTGTTCACCACCGCGGTGTACTCGTCCGGGCCGGTCACGCCGTCGATGCGGAAGCGGCCGTTGACGTCGTGGTGGCCAAGCCCGGCGAACAGCCGCGCAGTCTCCACCAAAAGCTCGACGCCGCACTCGGTCTCGAACTGCACGTCGTTGGTGGCGCGCAAGTAGCGGGCGGTGGCGTTGGCGATATCGGCGCTCACATGCACGCCCGCGGTCCCCGCCGGCCAGTAGCCGGAACACTCGTCACCGTTAATGGATCGCCAGGGGAACATCGCACCCCGCTGCGACAGTTCTGCCGCCCGGCTCTTCGCCTTGTCCATCGTGGCGTGCCGCCAGCGCAGCTCCTCACCGGCCGCCGCGGGTACCGAGTAGGTCAGCATCGGCAGCACGAAACTCTCGGTGTCCCAGAAGGTATGACCGTCGTAGCCGGGTCCGGTGAGTCCCTTCGCCGGGATCGCGCGCGACTGTCCGCGGGCACCCGCCTGCAACACGTGGAACAGCGCGAACCGCACCGCCTGCTGCAACTCGGGATCGCCGTCGAGTTCGATATCGGCGTCGCGCCAGAAGTCCTCCAGGTAGTTGATCTGGTCGGCTTTCAGTGCGTCCCAACCGGTTTCCATCGCCATCGCCAACGCGGCGTCGACCTGGGCGCGCAGCGCGGGGACCGACCGTCGCGCCGACCAGCCGTAGCCGACGTACTTCGTCAAACTCAGCTTCGTGCCCTCCGGCACGTTGGTGGCGATGGTCAGCCGGGCCAGGTCGCCGTCGGCCCGGATGAAGGTGTCGGCCTTGCCCGGGAAGTTGATCTCGTGGTCCATGCCGGCCGCCACGTGCAGGCCGGACCGACGCGTGTGGTGGACCAGCATGCCCCAGTAGTTGCGGCACGCGGCGAGGTCGGAGACCAGCGGGCGGTCGAGGGCGGCGGCCAGTCGAGGGTCATTTCCCGGAGCCGGGATCGGTTCATTGGCGAGCAGATCCGACTGCAGCACCAAGCGCATGCTCTCACCGACCGGTTCCACCTCGTAGTGGATCGCGGCGATAGTGCGCTTGGTGAACGACACCAGTCGCTCGGATTTGATGCGCACGGTATGTCCGGTCGGCGATGTCCACAGCGTGTTGCGGCGCAGCGTTCCGGTACGGAAGTCCAGGACCCGCTCGTGCTCCTCGGTGCGGCCGTAGCGCAGATCCATCGGCTCGTCCTCGACGAGCAGCCGAATGATCTTTCCGTCGGTGACGTTCACCACCGTCTGGCCCGATTCCGGGTAGCCGTAACCACTTTCGGCGTATGGCAGGTCGCGCAGCTCGTAGAAGCCGTTGAGGTAGGTGCCGGGATGGTCGACCGGCTCGCCCTCTTCGAATGTGCCGCGCAACCCGATATGCCCATTGGACAGCGCGAACAGCGTCTCGGTGCGTCCCAGCATGTCGATGTCGACGCCGCCGCCCCAGCGCAACTGCCAGGGCGCGACGTCGAATCCGTGGTCCTGATCGCGGTTCACGACGGCAGCAATTCGTCGAGATCGGGCACGACCACGTCGGCGCCGGCCGCGGTCATCGCGGATGCCTGTGCGCCGCCGACCCGGTCGATGCCCACCACGTAGCCGAACCGTCCGGCCACTCCGGCTTCGATCCCGGAGATCGCGTCCTCGAATACGGCCGCCGCGGCGGGCTCGACACCCATCAGTTCCGCGCCGAGAAGATACGAGTCGGGGGCGGGCTTACCGCGCAGACCGCGCGCCGCGGTCTCGTTGCCATCCACTCGCTGCTCCACGAACTCGGCCAGCCCGGCCGATTCCAGCACCGCCGCACCGTTCTTCGACGATGTCACCACCGCGATCCGCAGACCCGCGTTCCGGGCCGCGGTCAGATACCGCACTGAACCCGGATAGGCCTGTGCACCATCGCCTTTCAGGCTGTCGACGAACATCTGATTCTTCTCGGTGCCGATCCGGGTGACCGTGTCGGCGTCAACGTCGATGCCCCGCGAGGCGAGGAATGCACGAACGCCGTCCTCCCGTGGCCGGCCGTCGACATAATCGAGATAGTCCTGCTCGGTGAACTCGGCGGCATTGGCACCGTCCCGTGCGCGCAGGAACTCGTCGAATGCGGCCTTCCATGCCCGCCGGTGCAGCACCGCAGTACTTGTGAGTACGCCGTCGAGGTCGAACAACGCGACGGTCACGGCGTCTGGCAAACCCAACACGGTTGGCAACGGTACCCGCCGATCGCGGCACCGTCGCGCGTTGCGGGGCAGCCGTGCCAGGCCGGCGACACCACGGGCGAAAAACGGGTGGACGACGACCGGTCGTCGTGGACGAAGATGGACCCATGATCCGACGTTTCGCACAGGTCGATGTCTTCGGTGCCCACCCGCTCGCCGGTAACCCGGTCGCCGTGGTGCTGGACGCCGACGGGCTCAGCGACGAGACGATGGCGGATTTCGCGCGGTGGACGAATCTGTCGGAGACCACCTTCGTGCTGCCGCCGACCGACCCGGCCGCCGACTATCGGCTGCGGATCTTCACCCCGCGCAACGAGTTGCCGTTCGCCGGACATCCGACGCTCGGGTCGGCGCACGCGTGGCTGGCCGACGGCGGCACACCATCCGGCGCCGACATCGTGCAGGAGTGCGGGGCCGGTCTCGTGCCGATTCGCCCCGACGGTCCGCGGCTGGCGTTCGCCGCGCCGGAGCGCACCCGCAGCGGACCGGTCGACCCCGGCACCCGCACGGAGGTGATCGCCGCGCTCGGCCTCGCACCGGAGCACGTGCTGGCCGCCGAGTGGGTGGCAGTCGGTCCGCAGTGGATGGCGTTGCGGCTGGACTCGGCCGAGCGGGTGCTCGGGGCACGCCCGGACTTCGCCGCCCTCGGCGACTACGAAGTGGGGCTCGTCGGCTCGTACCCCGACGGCCATCCCGACGACCCGGCGGTGAGCCTCGAGGTCCGGGCATTCGCGCCCGGCGACGGCATCCCCGAGGACCCGGTCACCGGCAGCCTCAACGCCGGACTCGCTCACTGGTTGCGCGCCGACGGCATCATCGGCACCTCTTATGTGGCGTCCCAGGGCACCGTGATGGGCCGTGCCGGGCGCATACACGTCGTCGTCGACGACGGCCAGCACATCTGGGTGGGCGGTGAGAGCAGCACGGTAGTGGCTGGCACAGTGGACCTATGACCGGTGAGCCGCCGATCCACCCCGACCGCGCGCCCGCGGACCCCGCGCCCGGTGCCGAACAGTCGCCGAGCGCAGGAAGGGCGGGGTCGGTGACCGAGACGGCCACCACCGAGAGCGCCAAGGCGGCCCGCAAGCGGCGTCGTCGCGAACCGCCGCCCGACCCCATACCGCTGCCCGGACTCATCGACGCCCACACCCACCTGGCCGCGAGTGGCGGCCGCGACCCCGAGTCGGTGCGCGCCATCCTCGACCACGCCGAGACCGTCGGCGTCGGCCGGGTGGTCACTGTCGCCGACGACATGGTCGACGCCCGCTGGGCGATGCGGGCGGCCGAATGGGACGACCGCGCGTTCGCCGCCGTCGCACTGCACCCCACGCACGCCGGCGACCTGGACGACGCCGCCAAGGCCGAACTGGAGGAGATGGTCCGCGATCCGCGGGTCGTCGCCGTCGGTGAGACGGGCCTCGATTACTACTGGCCGGGGCGGTCGGAGTCGGCGGCGTCGCCAGCGGTGCAGGCCGAGGCATTCGCCTGGCATATCGATCTCGCCAAGCGGGTCGGCAAGCCGCTCATGATCCACAACCGGGAGGCCGACCGGGACCTACTGGACATCCTGGCGGCCGAGGGCGCCCCCGACACCGTGATCATGCATTGCTTCTCCAGTAATCAAAATGTTGCACGAGAGTGCGTCGACCGCGGTTATCTGCTCAGCTTCGCCGGAACTGTGACATTCGCCAATGCCGGCGAGCTGCGCGCGGCGGCCCAGGTCGTGCCGGACGAGCTGCTCCTGGTGGAGACCGACGCGCCCTTCCTTACTCCGGATCCCTATCGGGGACAACCGAATCAGCCGTACTGTCTGCCGTACACTGCTCGCGTGCTCGCCGACGTACGTGGCGTCAGCGACCGTGACATGGCTCACACCTTGGGGTCGAACGCCCTGCGTGTCTACCGCATGCCTTTGCAGTAATCACCCCTGTTCGTTATCGTATTGTGATCCCGCAGCCAGGAGGGGTTCAGGTCGTCCTGGTGGCAGGACCGACTTGTACCCGACCAGGATGCTTAGACCCTTGTCTCACTCACCGTCTCTTCTCGCACGAATCAACAACTCGGACTCCCTTCGCGCCCGTGTTGCCGTCGGCGCCGTACTGGCGACGCTGGCGACCGGCGGTGTCATGGGTGTCGCGATGCACAAGAACGTGACGATCGACGTCGATGGCCAGAAGCAGCAGGTGTCCACGATGGCGATGTCGGTGGATTCGCTGCTGCGGTCGCAGGGTTTCGAGCCGGTCGACGGCGACAAGGTCAGCCCGAGTCTCGATTCCGGCTTCGGCGACGGCCAGACCGTCACCTACCACCGGCTGAAGACGGTCACCCTCGACGTCGAGGGCCAGAAGAAGCAGGTCAAGACGACTGCCGTGTCGGTGAACGACCTGCTGGACAGCCAGGGCCTGGGTGCCAGTGAGGACGATCCCAACTTCTCCACCGCCGGGCCGATTCCGGTCGACGGTGGCGTTGTCGGAGTGACCCTGCCCAAGCCGGTCACCATCGTCGACGGCGGCAAGCGCATCCGCACGACGGTCGCCGCCACCACCGTCGGCGACCTGCTCGATGCGGCAGGCAAGTCGCTGCAGGACGCCGACAAGGTCCGCCCGGCCGCGACGACCAAGGTGTCGCCGAACATGGTCATCGACGTGACCCGCATCCGCACCACCGAGAACACCGTCACCGAGAATGTGGCGCCGCCGGAGATCACCAAGGAAGACCCGACCCTGGTCCGCGACCGCAAGGTCGTGCTGAAGCCGGGTAAGCCGGGTAAGGCCAACGTCCGCTACTCGGTGACCACCATCAACGGCAAGGTCGTGAAGCGAGTCAAGCTGGACTCGGAGACCGTGACCGAGCCGGTCGCGTCGACGGTCCGCGTCGGCACCAAGGCCGGCGCCCCGTACGTGCCCGCGGGCTCCGTGTGGGATCAGCTCGCCCAGTGCGAGTCGACCGGTAACTGGGCCATCAACTCCGGCAACGGTTTCTACGGCGGCATCCAGTTCGACCAGAACACCTGGGACCGCTGGGGCGGCCAGGAATACGCGGCCCGCGCCGACCTCGCCACTCGCGAGGAGCAGATCGCGATCGCCAAGAAGACGCTGGCCGCGCAGGGCTGGGGTGCCTGGCCCGCCTGCTCGTCGCGGCTGGGGCTGCGCTGACGCACTCCGGTTCCGACGCGGGCGGAACGCCGCCCACCCTGCTCGGTCCGGCACAGATCCGTCGGCTCGCCGCCGAACTCGACGTCCGGCCCACCAAGACGCTGGGCCAGAACTTCGTCCATGACGCCAACACGGTGCGCCGCATCGTGGCCGCGTCCGGAGTCGGACCCGACGACGTCGTGCTGGAAGTGGGGCCCGGACTGGGCTCGCTGACGCTGGCGCTGCTCGGCACCGCCGGGCGCGTGGTCGCGGTCGAGATCGACCCGGTGCTGGCCGGTCGATTACCCACGACCGTCACCGAATTCGCGCCGTCGGTCGCGGACAACCTGGACGTCATCGGTGCCGACGCGATGTCGCTGCGCCGCGCCGACCTCCCCGTGATGCCGACCGCGCTGGTCGCCAACCTGCCGTACAACGTCGCAGTACCGGTGTTGCTGCATCTCCTCGCCGAGTTCGACACCATCGACACCGCGCTGGTGATGGTGCAGGCCGAGGTCGCCGACCGGCTCGCGGCTGGTCCCGGCGGCCGCATCTACGGCGTACCGAGCGTCAAGGCGCGGTACTTCGGTGACGTGTCCCGCGCCGGTTCGGTCGGCCGCGGCGTCTTTTGGCCCGAACCCAAGGTGGAATCGGGCCTGGTCCGGGTCGAACGACGGACGACCTACCCGGCCGATCCGGCGGTGCGTGAGCGGGTCTTCGAGGTGATCGACGCGGCATTCGCCCAGCGCCGCAAGACGATGCGGTCGGCGCTGGCGGGTTGGGCAGGCAGCGCCGACGAGGCCGAGCGTCGGCTCCGGGCGGTCGGCATCGACCCGCGGGCGCGGGGGGAGACCCTGGCAGTCGACGATTTCGTGCGGCTGGCGCGGGTAGGGGCGCGGTCGTGACGGCCCGGACAGGGGGTCGCCGCTGCGATGAACGAACCGCGGCCGACCGTTACGCTGGATACCTGTGTCTCCTGCGTCTCTGTCGGTGATCTCCGACGCCGTCACGGTCCGGGCGCCCGCCAAGGTAAACCTGTATCTCGGTGTCGGCCCGCTCCGCGACGACGGCTATCACGAACTCGTTACCGTCTTTCAGGCGCTGTCGCTGTACGACGACGTGTCGGCGGCACCCGCGGCGGCGCTCGGTGTGTCGATGACCCGGGACGGTGGACCCGGTGGTGATGTCGGCGAGGTGCCGCTCGACTCGGACAATCTCGCGGCCCGGGCCGCGCTCGCGCTGGCCGAGCACGTCGGGCGGGATCCGCGGGTGGCATTGGAGATCGTGAAGCGAATTCCGGTCGCGGGTGGCATGGCCGGCGGTAGCGCAGATGCCGCGGGGGCGCTGGTCGCGGTCGCCGAGTTGTGGAACCTGGACGTCGGTCGCGACGAATTGGACGAGATCGCAGCGGGTTTGGGCAGCGATGTCCCGTTCGCGTTACACGGCGGCACCGCGATCGGCACCGGTCGGGGGGAGCGGCTGATGCCGGTGCTGGCGCGTGGCGAGCTGCACTGGGTGCTCGCCTTCGCCCGCGATGGACTGTCCACCCCGCAGGTCTTTCGCGAGTTGGATCGGTTGCGCGACAGTCGATCCGAAGCCGACTCCGGCGCCGGCGATGCCGTCCCGGAGCGGCCCGACAGACTGGTGCAGGCCCTCGCCGCCGGTCGGCCGGCGGACATCGCACCCTTGTTGCACAACGATCTACAGCCGGCCGCACTCAGTCTGCGGCCGACGCTGCGCCGCACGCTGCGCGCGGGGCTGGACGCGGGCGCACTCGGGGGACTCGTGTCCGGTTCGGGCCCGACGTGCGCCTTCCTTGTCGCCGACGAACATTCGGCGATCGAGGTCGCCGCGGAACTGTCGGGGGCGGGCGTGGCACGGTCGGTGCGCACCGCGACCGGTCCCGCGGTCGGTGCGCGCGTGGTCGGGGAGCGGTGAGCTCCCGCTGGTTGAGAGTGACCGTCGAGCCCGGCGGAGGCACGGTTCCCGGCGCTGGTTGAGCAACCGCGGGCGAGGGCAGTTCCCGCTGGTTGAGTAGCCGCCGAGCCCGGCGAGCGACGGCCCCGCTGGTTGAGTAGCCGCGAGGGACGAGCGGCGTATCGAAGCCAGCCCCGGCGAATGCCGTGGACGTGCCGCCCCGCTGGTTGAGTAGGTGAGGAGCGAAGCGACGAGCCGTATCGAAGCCAGCCCGGTGCACAGTGAACGGATTTCCACGCACAGTGAACGTGTTCGCCCGCACAGTGGACGGATTTCCACGCACAGTGAACGTCGTCGCCCGCACAGTGAACGTGTTCGCCCGCACAGTGAACGGATTCTGGCGCCCACTCGACGAGGGTCAGGCGACGGTGTCGAGCCGACCCCTGTCGGCGGACCGATACCGCGACCCCAGGCCGGGCGCGTCCAAGTCGATGCCCAGGCGGTTGGTCACCAGCCGGAGTTCGCGGCGGGCGATAGCTTGCTCGGAGCCCAACAGGCCGAGGGCGCGGGCGAGTTCGCGGGACCGGATCAGTGGGCGTGCCACATCCACCAGTCGGTGCAACGGTGTTGCGCGCAAACCCATCTCGGCGGCCACCTCATGATCGACCCACCGGGACGACACCGACGAGAACAGTGCCCGCAGGAACGGGCCAGACAGCAGCTGCGCTGCGTCGTCGAGCGGTCCGGGGAGCCCCAGGCTGACCCGGTAACCGTCCGCGAGCAGCGCGCGCACTAGGACCTTCGACTCGGCGTCCGGCTGCATCCGGAATTCGCGGGCGATCCGGTAGGTCAACCGCGCATCGTCCAATCCGTTGGGCAGCAGTGGCTCCGAGACGCCCATCACCCACCCGATCCACCGCCACAGGTGGCAGATGGCCTCGAGGTCGGCGGCCGAGTAGCGAATACCGAAGTCCTTCGCCACCAGCAGCGGCAGAACCAGAAAACCGGCGGTGATGGTCAGTTGCTGATAGGTCTGGTTGATCGGTACGCCGTAGGACGCGTCGTCCCACCCCTCACGGGTATACAGGTGATGCCGAACCATGGCGTGTACCAAACGAATTCGGACCGACTCTTGCCACCCTGGCTGACCTGGCTCCATCATCCCTGGTGCCGTGGCCACCGTCACCCAGCGTGCGGTGGCTTGCACCCGGTCCCACGTTCCGTCGGTCAGCCGACCGGTGCGGACCAACGGCTCGGTGAAGCCGCGCGCCTGATACCCGTACATCAGCGACTGGTACAGGGTGCTCGACTGCAACGACCCGAATCGCCACCACGCCTCGGCGCCAGCGCGGGCGAGTGCGGGATCGAACCATGGCGGCGGTGTCGCGACCGCGTCGAGGAAGTCCGCGACCGGTTGCGGGGGAGGGGCACCCGCGCAACCGGTGCCGGGTTCTCCGTCGAGCGCGGCGACGATCTGCCGCCAGGTGAACCCGGGGTCCCCGGACATCGCTGCGATCACCGCGTCCGCCGCCGGATCGCCGACCGTCAGGCCTGCCGCCATAGCGTCGACCCGCGCGGGGTAGTGCGCCCGGACCGCATGCCAATTCCGGGCGCCGGTGATCCGCGCGGCCGTCGTGGCGTCGATCACAACGCTCATAAAAGACAGTGTGTTCTTTGAGTGGGGCCCAGTCAAGGAGCCGTGCCGGAATCCGCGTCATCGACGCCGGCGAATCCCGACCAGACGAGATCAGTGAGCTGATCCACCAGCTCGGCGCGGGTCACCGAACGGCTCGTCGCCCACCAGCCGACGGTCGCCGACACCGCGCCGACCAGCGCATGTGCCCAGGTCTGCGCGGCGACGGGAGCGCGCCCACGCCGGACGAAGCCGTCCCGCAGGGCGGCCGCGACGGCAGTGACCACGACCCCGCCGCTGTCGTCGGCACCGGCGCGGTTGAGTCGACGCATCAGTAGCCGGGCGAGGTGTGGTTCGTCGTCGAACCAGGCGGCGAGGATGTCGATGGCGGCGCGGGTCTGTTCCCGCGGATCGCTGACAGCGGCCAGCACCGTGCTGAGTCGCTCGACGATCACCCGGGAGTGCCGCGCGGCCAGGGCGTCGATGAGAGGGTCACGCGCGCGGAAAGCCGCGTAGACCGCGGACCGGGTCAGGCCCGCTTCTGCGGCCACCTCGGCCAACCCGACATCCGAACCGCGGCGACGGACGGCGCGTTCGGCGGCATCGAGTAGCAGTTCGCGCCGACGTTCGACGTCCACCGGCGGGCCGGGCGGCCGACCGCGGCCGCGTCGCATGGATCGATCGGGGACCATGGCCACCTCCCCGAGAATCGTCTGCGCGCCGGTGCCGGGTGCCGGTCGCGGCGTTCATCCACGATACCGGCGTTGCTATCGTCGTTCGGTGTCTCCCGCCGCCCCGTCCGCGCTGATCAACGCCGACCGAATCAGCAAGTCCTACGGGATCCGTCACCTGCTCGACGGGGTCAGTCTCGGTGTGCACGCGGGGCAGCGGATTGGCGTCGTCGGACTCAACGGCGGCGGCAAGACGACACTGCTCGAACTGCTCGGCGGCATCATCGAGCCCGACGAGGGCCGGGTATCCCGGGCGGGTGGCATCACGGTGGCCGAGGTCACCCAGGAGGGAAATCTGCCTGCCGGCACCACTGTTGGCGACGTCGTCGTCGGCGCCGACGCCGCCGTCCACGAGTGGGCGGGCGATCCCCGGGTGCGTGGCATCCTGACCGGTCTCGGGGTGGACACCGTGCTCGACGCGAACGTCGACGAGCTGTCCGGCGGGCAACGGCGACGGGTGGCGCTGGCCGCGGCATTGGTCGCCGACCCCGACGTCCTCATCCTCGACGAGCCGACCAACCATCTCGATGTCGAAGGCGTGCAATGGCTCGCCGAACACCTGCTCGCCCGGCGCGGCGCACTCGTCGTGGTGACCCACGACCGATGGTTCCTGGACACGGTCGCCACCCGGACCTGGGAGGTACACGACGGGCGGGTCGACGAATACGAGGGCGGTTACAACGACTGGGTCTTCGCTCGCGCCGAACGGGTACGGCTCGCCGACGCCGCGGAGGAACGCCGGCGCAACCTCGCCCGCAAGGAACTCGCCTGGCTACGGCGCGGGCCGCCGGCACGAACGTCCAAGCCGCGCTACCGAATCGAGGCCGCCGAGCGGCTGATCGCCGACGTTCCGGCGCCGCGCGACTCGGTGACCTTGTCGGCGTTCGCACGCCGCCGCCTCGGGCGGGTCGTCATCGAGCTCGAGGACGCGCGGATCGCGACCCCGGCGGGTGTCGAGCTGGTTGGTGACCTGACGTGGCGGTTGGCCCCCGGCGAACGCATCGGTCTGGTCGGCGTCAACGGATCCGGCAAGACCACCTTGCTGCGTGCGCTCGCCGGCGCTGTCGACGTCGCCCCGGGCCGTCGTATCCAGGGCACCACCGTGCGCATCGGCTGGCTTCGGCAGGAGCTCGACGACCTGGACCCCGACCTCCGCGTACTCGACGCGGTCGAGTCGATCGCCACCCGGATCACACTGGGGGACAAGGAATTATCCGCAAGCCAACTCGCCGAGCGGCTCGGGTTCTCACCGGCGCGGCAGCGCACCCGCGTCGGCGATCTATCCGGTGGCGAACGGCGCAGGCTGCAACTGACCCGAGTGCTGATGGCCGAACCCAACGTGCTGTTGTTGGACGAGCCGACCAACGATCTCGACATCGACACCCTGCAGCAGCTCGAAGACCTCCTCGACGGGTGGGCCGGCACCATGGTGGTGATCAGCCACGACCGCTACCTCGTGGAACGGATCTGCGACAGCACCTGGGCATTATTCGGCGACGGTGCGCTGACCAACCTGCCCGGCGGTATCGAGCAGTACCTGGCGCGCCGCAAGCAGATTCGCGCCGCCGGTGAGTCGCGCGCGGGGTCGCGAGCCGCCGCGAGCCCGTCCTCGCCATCGGCGGCGGACGCGCCCCAGGCCGATGCCCGGTCGGCACCGACGGTGTCCGCGGCCGAACACCGCGAAGCACGCAAGACGATGAACCGGTTGGAACGGCGCATCGACCAACTCGCCGAACGCGAGACCCGGCTGCACGCCGAACTCGCCGAGGCCGCCACCGACCCCGATCGGCTGGCGACACTGAACACCGAGCTGCACCGCGTCGTCGACGACAAGGCCGAGGCGGAGGCGCAGTGGCTGGAGGCGGCGGAAAAGGTCGAGTAGCGCTCGGCGCTCAACCCGTCACCGCACACCCCGGTGCACGCGTGAGAATGTCGAATATGCCGTCGGCACAAGATGACTCGGCGACGTGAGGGTCACCGAGACCGGGCGGCGACCGCCGCCGCGTCCCGTGCGGCGGCCACGTCGGAGATCATCGCCCCGGTCAGTTCCGGCTGGATCAGCGGGTAGAGGTGCGTCGCGCGCGGCAACACCCGCAGCCGCGTCGCATCGGAGACCGCGGCGAAACGCTTCTCGTGCACCCGGAACTGATCCCAGCCGCCGTTGATGAGTTCGATCGGCCCGGGATACCGGGACAGTTCGGTGAGGGCGTCGAATCGGGAGAGTTCGGCAACGACGTCGCGGATCGAGTGCAGGGCCAGACCGCCGGCCTCCATATCCCGCGCCACCCGACGACCCACCGCCAACCGGGTGAGCCCCATGCTGATGAGCGCGGCCTGCGCGGGCAGCACACTGGTGGCCGCCCCGAACGCCTGAAAGGGTGCCGCGAGCGCACGGCTCGGCTGCGCCGTCGCGCCCATCAGAACCAGCCCGGCGACGGAGTCCGGCATCCGGCCTGCCGTCGCCATCGACACGTAGCCACCGAGCGAGATCCCGGCGACCACCGCCGGTCTGCCGAGCTCGTCGATCGCGCGAATCACGGCGTCGGCGGCGGCATCCATCGTGAATACCTCGTCGCTGCGGGCGCCGTGGCCGGGCAGGTCGGGGTGCACGACCGGCCGGTCGGTGATCGCTGCGGCGATCCGATGCATCGATGCCCCACTGATGCGCAGGTCGTGCACCAGCACGACCGGGGTGCGGTCCCCGACGGGACCGACGTCGGCATCAGTGGTTCCGGCGTTCTGCGTCTCGGACTCGTTGGTGCTCATCGCGAGTCAGTATGCCGGTCGATTCGGCGTCGCGATACCCGCGCGGGGCGTCGGCGTATAGTGACGCAGGCCACTTCCCGTGTTCCACGCTTTCCGCGAGGAGGTTCCGATCCGATGACGGTCACCGATCATCGGTCGGACCGCGACGTCGACTACGTCCGGACCGACCCCGACCTGCCGCCCGTTGCGATCGTCGACCGCAGCCCCATGACGCCGCTCAAGCGCATCCTCTTCGCCGTCATCGGTCTGCTCGGCGCCGTCGCCTGGGCGATCATCGCGTTCGTCCGCGGCGAGAATGTCAGCGCCGTGTGGTTCGTGGTGGCCGCCGTCTGTACCTACGTGATCGCCTACCGGTTCTATGCCCGGCTGATCGAGATGAAGGTGGTGCGGCCACGGGACGATCACGCCACCCCGGCCGAGCAGTTCGACAATGCGCGCGACTACATGCCGACCGACCGACGGGTGCTGTTCGGGCATCACTTCGCCGCGATCGCCGGTGCCGGTCCGCTGGTGGGTCCGGTGCTGGCCGCCCAGATGGGCTACCTGCCGGGCACGATCTGGATCATCATCGGCGCCGTGCTCGCCGGATGTGTCCAGGACTATCTGGTCCTGACGATCTCGACCCGACGCCGGGGCCGCAGCCTCGGCCAGATGGCCCGCGACGAGCTGGGCGCGGTCGGCGGGACCGCGGCGATCGTCGCCGTCTTCGCCATCATGATCATCCTGATCGCGGTGCTCGCCCTCGTCGTCGTCAATGCCCTCGCGGAGAGCCCGTGGGGCGTGTTCTCGATCGCGATGACGATCCCGATCGCCCTCTTCATGGGTGTCTATCTCCGGTTCGTGCGCCCCGGTCGGGTGTCCGAGGTGTCCGCGATCGGTGTGGTGCTGCTGCTGGCCGCTATCGTGGCCGGCCGATACGTCGGCGAATCATCATGGGGCAGCGACTGGTTCAGTCTGTCTCCGGTGTTTCTGAGCTGGTCGATCATCATCTACGGCATCGCCGCCGCGGTGTTGCCGGTGTGGCTGCTGCTGGCACCGCGCGACTACCTGTCGACCTTTATGAAGGTCGGCACGATCGTCCTGCTGGCCGTCGGCATCCTTATCGCTCAGCCGGTGATGAAGGCACCCGCCGTCAGCGAATTCGCCTGGAACGGTAAGGGACCCGCCTTTGCCGGCGCGCTGTTTCCGTTCCTGTTCATCACGATCGCCTGCGGGGCGCTGTCCGGATTCCACGCGTTGATCGCGTCGGGCACCACGCCCAAGCTGCTCGCCAAGGAGGGCCAGGCCCGGATCATCGGCTACGGCGGCATGCTCACCGAGTCGTTCGTGGCGATCATGGCACTGATCACCGCGTGCATTCTCGACCAGCATCTGTACTTTGCGATGAACGCGCCCAAGTCGGTGACCGGTGGCACCCCTGAGGGGGCGGCCGACTACGTCAACGGACTCGGACTGTCCGGGCCACCGGCCACCGCAGAGCAATTCACCCGGGCGGCCGAGGGAGTGGAGGAGGCATCCGTCGTCTCCAAGACCGGTGGCGCACCGACCCTGGCCATGGGCATGGCAGATACCCTGCAGCGCGCTTTCGGCGGAGAGTCGTTGCGCGCGTTCTGGTATCACTTCGCGATCATGTTCGAGGCGCTGTTCATCCTGACCACCGTCGACGCCGGGACGCGCGTCGCACGATTCATGCTCTCCGACGGCCTGGGGAACCTGCCCGGCGCCCGCCGATTCAAAAACCCGTCGTGGCGCCCCGGCGCGTGGCTGACCACGTTGATCGTCTGTGGGCTCTGGGGGTCGATTCTGCTGATGGGCGTCACCGACCCGCTCGGCGGTATCAATACCCTATTCCCGCTGTTCGGCATCGCCAACCAGTTGCTGGCCGCGATCGCGCTGACGGTCGTCACCGTCGTGATCATCAAACGCGGCCAAGTGAAATGGGCGTGGATCCCCGGAATCCCGTTGGCCTGGGATGTCGTCGTGACGATGACCGCGTCCTGGCAGAAGATCTTCTCGTCCAACCCGTCCATCGGCTACTGGGCGCAGCACGCAGACTTCTCGGAGGCCAAGGACCAGGGCCTGACCACCTTCAAGACGGCCAAGTCGGCCGCGGAGATCGATGCCGTCATCCGCAACACCTTCATCCAGGGCACCCTGTCGATCGTGTTCGCGGTACTCGTCGCCGTCGTGGTGCTGGTGGGGATCTGGGTGTCGGTCAAGGCGATCCGTGCCGGTGGCCTCCCGTCGAGTGAGGAGCCGACCGTGCCGTCGCGGATCTTCGGTCCCAGCGGGCTGGTGTCGACCCCCGCTGAACGCGACGTGCAGAAGGAGTGGGACGCGATCGCGAAGAACGGCGGTTCCACCGGCGTCCCCGCGGGGTCGGCGTCGGGTGGGCCCCGATGACGGCCGCTCGCGCGCTGAGGCGCGTCCGGGGTGCGGTTGGCAAGGCGGCGGCCGGAGTCTCCTGGTACGTCGGCAGCGTCATGGGCGACCGGGACTATCAACGGTATCTGGAACACCATGCGGCACAAGGACACTCCGGCCCGCCGATGTCGGAACGCGACTACTGGCGAACACGCTGGCGGGATGCCGAGCGGCATCCCGAGGGACGGTGCTGCTGACCGCACGCCTCAACGCACCTCGCCCACGGGCACCTCCCGTTCGATGCCCACGCGGTGCCGGAACCCGGGATCGTGGCTGACCAGCAGAAGGGCACCGTCCCAGTCGGACAGCGCCGACACCAGCTCCTCGACGGTATCGATGTCGAGATTGTTGGTCGGCTCGTCCAGGATCAGCAGCTTGGGGACCGGGTCGGTCAGCAGCGCCGACGCCAGCGCCACCCGGAGACGTTCCCCGCCGGAGAGTTCGGCGAGGACACGATCGCCCGCATTGCCGCGGAACAGAAATCGCGCGAGGTGTGCGCGCACCTGCTGGTGCGTGCGATCCGGGTGGGTGGCCGACAGGTGTTCGGCGACGGTGCGGGACGGATCGTCGAAGGCGAGGCGTTGCGGCACCGCCGCCCACGGGACCAGAATCCGGCCGGTACGGGTCAACGACCGGATCAGAGTGGTCTTGCCGGCGCCGTTCGGCCCGACGAGCGCGACCCGTTCGGGTCCGTCGAGCCGGAGCCGGTCATCGTCGACGACCTGAGTCCGCGAGGCTAAGCCACTATGCGGCATAGTGATCCGTGCCGACCGATCGTCCCGGACATCGTCGCGGGCCGAACCGAGACGCTCGGCGGCGGCGTCGACGTCGTCGCGGTGTGCCGTACGAAACTTGCCCGCCGACACCTGCGCCGCGTCGCGGCGACCGTGGGCGATGATCTTGGGCACCCGCTTCTCCCGCTCCGCCTTAGCCGCGGTCCGGGCCCGCCTATCGAGTGCCACCTCGGCAGCGGCCATCTCCCGCTTTTGCTTCCGGAGATCGTTGGTCGCAGTGGCGACCGCGGCCTGGGCGGCCTGCTGCTCGCCGTCGATGACCTCCCGGTAGTGCGAGTACGGCCCACCGAAGGTACGCACCCGACCGTGGTACACCTCCAGCGTGACCTCGACCCGTTCGAGGAGCTCCAGGTCGTGACTGACCACCAGTACCGTGCCGCCGAACCGGTCGAGCGCTTCGAAAAGCATTGTCCGGGAATGCTCGTCGAGGTTATTGGTGGGTTCGTCGAGAAGCAGGATGTCGGGCCGGGAGAGGAGGCGCGAGGCAAGGGTGAGCAGGGTCAGTTCGCCGCCGGACAATGCGCCGACGGTGCGGTCCAGATCGGTCACCAGCCCCAACGCGGACAGCTCGGCGCGGGCGCGGTCCTCGATATCCCAAGCGTCGCCGACGATGTCGAAGTCGGCCGGTGCGACCGATCCGTGTTCGATGCGACGCACGGCGTCCCGGATCGTGGCGATACCGAACACTTCGGCGATCGTCGCCGTCGGGTCGGCGTCCGGGTGCTGGGGCACCAGGGCGATCTCGCCGCGGCTGGACACGCTGCCGGCGATCGGCTGCCGGGTGCCTGCGATGAGGTCGAGCAGGGTCGTCTTGCCCGCGCCGTTGGCGCCGACGAGTGCGGATCGACCGGTGGGCACGGTCAGCGAGAGACCGTCGAAGACGACGGTGCCATCCGGCCAGGCAAATCGGACGTCGGACATGGTAATGGACGGGGTGCGACCGGTACTCGGTGCGCCGTCGGGGAGGGTGGCAGCCAAGGTAACTCCTGAGGTGGGTGACGGTGAACCGCGGCACGATGGGCGCCGCGTGCGAAGACCGGCCTCAGGGATTCATGGTTGCGGGATCACTCCTCGGAAGTACGGTGCCGGATACGTGGGTGCGGCGCCTTGGTTTCCCCGTCACCGCTGGTCGTCCACCCTAGCGGCGGGTCGGGCGTCGAGACAACCGAATTTTCTCGGTCGTCAGGCGGCCGGCGCCGTCGGCGCGGTCGTCGTCGGGGACGTACTTCCGCGACGGAGGTCCCCGACGCCGAGTCGGCGGCCGAGCGGCACCGCGACGACCGCGGCGAGGAGCAGCGCCACGGCGAGCGCGACGAAGTCCCGCGGCCGATCGCCCGCCACGCCCACGTATTGCATCGACACATTGACGACCGCGTGGACGCCGGTGGCCACGGCCACTCGTTGCGGCCACGAGCCAGCCCAACTCGCCACCATCACCACATCCATCGCGACGGTCCCAATCAGGAAGAGCACCACAGGTAGCGGGCCGGCGCTGAAGTACTGCAGATGGCAGAGGCCGAAGAAGACTCCGTTGACCACGATCGACGTGACGACGGAGAAGCGGGCCACGAAAGCGCGATACAGCACCCCGCGATAACCGACCTCCTCGAACCACGACCCGAGCGTGAGTCCCACGGCGACTGCGATCACGCCGGCCCAGGCCGGCCATCCCTCCGGCAGAATCGGGTCACGCACCCCGGCGATCGCGATGAGCACCGCCACGAAGACCATCGACGCGGCTGTGGCCACGAGGACGGATCGACCGAAGGTCCGACGAGGGGCATGCGGCGTCGGTGGCGGGAACCAACGGGGAACCGCGATCACACAGATGAGCGCGGCGATCGCGGGGCCGAGCATCACCAGCGGGAACACCGAGTAGTCGATGCCGACGTGCGGCTGGAGTACCGTGCCGGCCAGTGACAGCGGCGCCATTAGCGCAATCCACAACAGGGACAACGAAATCGGTCGCCCACGCGACACCGTCGCCGGGTTCGCCGGGTTTGCCGGAGTGATCGCCGGATCGACGGGGTCGGGCACGGTGGCACACTACCGCGACGGCTCCCGGGCGACGCGGCGGGCAGGTGCGGAGTCGGTGCGTTCACCGGGGTGACGCCGGTGACCCGACGCACGCTAACGTGACGTGCATGTCGTACATCAGCACCTCGGTCACCAACGGAGTCGGCGAGATCATCCTGGACCGCCCCAAGGCGCTCAATGCGCTCGATCAGTCCATGATCGACGACATGGCGCAGGTGCTGACCGCCTGGGCCGACGACGACAGCATCGAGACGGTGCTCGTCACCTCCGCCAGCGACCGCGCGTTCTGCGCCGGCGGCGACATCCGGGCCATCCGCGAGTTCGCGCTGGCCGGCGATACCGACTCCATCACGCGCTACTTCAGTTCGGAGTACCGCCTCGATCAGCTCATCGCCGACTACCCGAAGCCCTATGTGGCGCTCATCGATGGTGCGGC
Source organism: Gordonia sinesedis (assembly GCA_039527305.1). Lineage (GTDB taxonomy): Bacteria > Actinomycetota > Actinomycetes > Mycobacteriales > Mycobacteriaceae > Gordonia > Gordonia sinesedis. The sequence goes on from BAAAJU010000006.1 coordinate 541,460, forward strand.
GATGGGCGGCGGACTGGGCATCAGCGTCCACGGCGAGATCCGGGTCGTCACCGAGAAGGCACTGATTGCTATGCCGGAGACCGCGATCGGCTTCTTCCCCGACATTGGCTCCACCTACTTCCTGCCCCGACTGCCGCGCGGTGTCGGCATGTGGCTGGGCTTGACCGGCGCCCGCATCCGAGGCGCCCAGGCGGTCACCGTCGGGCTGGCTACCCACTTCGTCCCGTCGGACAAGATCGCCGATGTCGCCGAGGCGATTCGCGGCGGACGACCGCTCGCCGACGCGTTGTCGGTGGCCGAGCCGGTCGAGGGCGCCGACACCGAACTCCCGCTGGCGAAGATCGGCGAGTACTTCGCCGACGACAACATCAACGCGATCCTCGGCGGATTGCGCGGTGCGGTCGGCGACGACTGGGCGGCCGACATGGTCTCCCTCATCGAGGGTGCGTCCCCGACGAGCCTGTGGGTCACCGCGGCGATGCTGACCAAGGGCGCGTCGTCGACCTTGGACGAGTGCTTCGAGCGTGAGCTCAATGCGGCCGAACGCATCACGCTGACACACGACTTCGCCGAAGGTGTCCGGGCGGTCCTGGTCGACAAGGACCGCACGCCGAGTTTCGATCCGGCCACCATCGACGCCGTCGACGAGAAGGCGGTCGCCGCGATCGTCGGTGACTGACCGGAGGATTCTTTCGCGTCGCGTTATCGAGGCAGGTCGAACCAGCCGCTCAACCGCGCGGATGCCGGAGGTGGCGCCGTCGATGTGGCGGAATCCTCGCCGTTGCCGTCGTCGCTCGGGTCGAACGGATTGGCGTCGGATGCGGTGGCGGTCGGGCAGTCGAACGATCCGGCCGCGCGTTGCGGCGACATCGCGGTAATTCGCAGCGCACAGGTGGTGCTGTGCCGGTAGACGCCGCCGGCGGAGACGCCGACGGCGGCGTTGATCGGCTGATTCAGCGGACCGACCGTCGGCCGCACCGGGCCGATCGGCGGCAGCACCCCACCGGTCAGATCGACGACGAGAAACTCGATCTGGGCGCCGTCGCCGCGGGCGCCGGCGAAGGTGAACAGGAGTGCGTCGGGCGGCACGTCCGGCGAGGGGTTACCCCACTTGGTGAACTCGTAACATGTTGTGCCCGTAGCGGTCCCGATTCCGGGGCCGGACGTCGGCGCCGCCGGGGTTGGCGGTGCCGGGGGACCGCTCGATGCCGGGGTAACGGCGACGTAGAGCTTCCCATTCTCGAATGACAGGTCGCGCCCGCTGCGCTCGATCCGCCCGCTCGGTGGTGTGCGCGCACAGATCGCCGGGTCCCGTGGGGCCGATGCGACCGCGGAGCTCGGTGTCGACGAACTCGGCTGTGCCGGAGTGGATTCGGCGTCCGCGCAACCGGCCGCGCCGAGTGCGACACACGCCAGCGCCACCGGCATCGTGAGAGACCGTCTGATGCGCATCGCCGATCAGTCCGCCGTCGCCACGAGCGGCTGCAGCGTCAGGTCGGGGTGTTCCTTCTCGATGTACTGCAACCGCCACTTGTCCGAAAACAGGGCGAGCAGGACACCGTCGCTGCGGGTGAACACCTCCACGCCGCGCTGCCGGTCGAGCTCGGCGGCGCTGTCGTCATCGGTGCGGCGGGCGAGGGAATAGCCGAGAGGTTCGATGACCGTGTCGACGCCGAACTCCGACTTCATCCGCGCGGTCACCACCTCGAACTGCATCGGCCCGACGGCGGCGAGCACCGGGGACGCGTCGCCACGAGTCTCGTTGCGGAGCACCTGCACGACGCCCTCGCTGTCGAGCTGATCCATCGCCTTGCGGAACTGCTTGTACTTACCCGCGGTCGTCGCCCGCAGGGCGGAAAAGTGTTCCGGCGCAAAGGAGGGGATCGGCGGAAACTGTACCGTCGGACCGTCGAACAGCGTGTCGCCGGGAGCCAGCGCGGTCGCATTGACCAATCCGACGACGTCGCCGGGGTAGGCGGTGTCGACGGTCGATCGGTCGCGCCCGAACACCGCCTGGGCGTACTTGGTCGCGAACGGCTTGCCGGTCTGCGCGTGGGTGACGACCATGCCGCGTTCGAACTCGCCGGACACGACGCGCATGTACGCCAGCCGGTCGCGGTGGCTGGCGTCCATCCCGGCCTGCACCTTGAACACCACGGCGCTGAACGGTTCGGTCACCTCTCGCACGGTGTCGGCGATCCCGGCGCGCCCCGCCGGTGCCGGCGCGAGCTCGACGAGCGCTTCCAGTAGTTGCCGCACACCGAAATTGAGCATCGCCGAGGAGAAGATCATCGGTGACGTCTGCCCGGCGAGGAACATTTCCTGGTCGTGGTCCTGGCCCATCTCGCTGAGCAGTTCGCTCTCCTCGAGTGCCGCGGTCCACTCGTCGCCCTCGCGGGATGCCGCCGCTCCGGCGTCGATGATCTCTTCCGGGGCGATGGTGGCGCCGCCGGCGGCCCGAGTGAAGTGGATGTACTCGCCGGTGCGCCGGTCCAACAGGCCGCGGAAGTCGCCGGCGATGCCCACCGGGACGAACAGCGGTGTCGGGGTGAGGCCGATCCGTTCGGTGATCTCGTCGATCAATTCCAGTGGTGTGCGCCCCGGCCGGTCCCACTTGTTGACGACGGTGATCACCGGAATGCCGCGGTGACGACACACCTGGAACAGCTTGAGCGTCTGCGGTTCGAGACCCTTCGCGGCGTCGATCAACATCACCGCGGCATCCACCGCGGTCAGTACCCGGTAGGTGTCCTCGGAGAAGTCGGCGTGGCCCGGGGTGTCGACCAGATTGATCACATGCGGTACGTCGGCGTCGTCGGGTGGCGACGTCGGGGAGCCGGCTGAGGTGTAGTTGAACTGCAACGCCGTCGAGCTCACCGAGATGCCGCGCGCCTTCTCCATCTCCATCCAGTCCGAGACGGTCGATTTGCGGCCCGCCTTGCCGTGGATGGCGCCGGCTTCGCTGATCATCCGAGCGTGCAGCGCGAGCGCTTCGGTCATCGTCGACTTGCCGGCGTCGGGATGGGAGATGATCGCGAAGGTGCGGCGCCGCTTCACCTCGTCGGCAACGGTGGAACTCACCCGACGAGGCTACCGAGCGCGGCCGCAGCGGAGCAAAAAGGCACAGGTCGCGGCCCGTCGACGGCCGTCTACTCAGACGGTCGTGGCAGGCCGAGACGACGATGGGTCAGGTCGACCACACGACCCGCCCGGCGGTCCCTCGCGTCCGCGCCGGGCCGGCGGGCGCGGTGTGTATCCGACCGAGGTCGCCTCCGTAATGGGCGAGCAGCCGCGGATCCATCACCCGACGCCACAGCGGCGGAATGGTCGCGAGCAGTCCCATGGCCGCGTATCCGGCAGGCAATTGCGCGGCTTCCGGGGCCGAACGCAACGACTGATACCGGCGCCCCGCGTGCGTGTGGTGATCGCTGTGCCGTTGAAGGTGATAGAGGAACAGATTGCTCCACACGTGATCGCTGTTCCAGCTGTGTCGCGGCGCCACCGGAACAAACGAGCCGTTTGTTCGAGTTTCGCGAAGTAAACCGTAATGCTCGATATAGTTCGCCGACTCGAGCATGGTGATCGCCACGACCGCCTGCACCGCCAGCCACGGCAACACCGACCAGCCGAATATCCCCAACAGTGCGCCGTAGAGCACCGCCGACATCGCCCACGCATTGAGGACGTTATTGCGCGGACTGAACCAGCGCCGCCCGCGTCGGCACAGCCGGGTGCGCTCGATCGTCCATCCCGAGCGCACGCCGCCGGCGATGGAGCGGGGCAGGAAATGCCAGAAGGATTCGCCGTAACGCGCGCTTGCCGGGTCGTCCGGGGTGGCTACCCGAACATGATGCCCGTGATTGTGCTCGACATAGAAGTGGCCGTAAACCGATTGTGCGAGTGCCAGTTTCGCGAACCACGGCTCGTGTGAGGTGCGTTTGTGACCTAGTTCGTGTGCGGCGTTGATGGCGACACCACCGACGATCCCGACCGTGAGGGCCAGCGCGAGGCGTTCCGGCCAGCCCATCGCGGCGGTCGTCCACAGGTGACACGCGACGATTAGTCCCCCGTATTGCAGCGGCAGGAATAGGTATGTGCACCAACGGTAATAGCGGTCACGATCGAGCGCGGCCAGCACCTCGTCCGGCGGGCCGGAGCGGTCGACGCCGCGAATCAGGTCGATCAACGGCACGACGACGAACATGATCATCGGCCCGACTGCCCACAGGATGCCCGGCCCCAGCGCCGTGACGAGCCCCCACGCGAGGAACGGACTGAGCGGAATCACCAGCCCACATATCCATAGGTGGCGGCGCGAATCGCGCCATACGCCGCCATTTTTATGAACTGCAAACCGGTTTTTGACATGGGAAAACCCCATAGTTGTACTCCCCCCCTGGAGTTTTGGTGTTCCGGCCCCTGTTATCCCCCGGCCGGAACGCCTCTCACTTTATGTATGTACGCATAAATGTCAAAACGGTGGTCCCCAGGGGTTCCCATGCCTGTGTGCCTCGCGCACCGTGCGCGAGCGAGACCGTTGTCGTTCGCATCGCTCATCAACGCAAACCGCAACGTCTGCGTGTCTGTGGAACCGGATCCGGATGTCGCTGCGTCGCGGTGGAGGTGAGCGCACACCAAGCGCGCGCGACGGTCCGTGCTCGCCGGGGCGGCGTCATTACCGCCGCAGGCGCGGCGTCGCGGTGTGAGTCGAGCGGCCGTGCAGCGCCGAGCCGGCCGTCAGCGCCGAGTGTGACCTCGGGCAAAAGGGGAGTGGGTTGCGGAGCCTAGTCGAACCGCAACCTCTCAACGTCTGGAACTCCGGAGCGACGCCTACTCGAACGGCAGCGGCGGCAGTTTCACGACCTGGGCGGCGTAGCTCAGGCCCGCGCCGTAACCGAGCAACAGCGCGGTGTCTCCGGGCTTGGCCCGCCCGGTGGACAGCAGATCCTCCATCGCCAGCGGGATCGACGCGGCCGACGTGTTACCGGTGTGCTCGATGTCGTTGGCTACCACCGCATCTTCGCGCAGGTTGAGGTTCCGGGCGAGCAGCTCGTTGATGCGGGTGTTGGCCTGGTGCGGAACGAAGACGTCGAGGTCCTCGGCGCCGAGCTTGGCCGCTTCCAGCGCCCGCTGCGCGACCTTGCCCATTTCGAAAGCGGCCCAACGGAATACCGCGGTTCCTTCGAGCCGCAGGTACGGCCGCTGCGTCCGGTCGCTGTCCAGGAAGGTGATCCAGTCGATGTCCTGGCGGATCGCGTCGAACTGGCTGCCGTCGCTGCCCCAGATGACCGGTCCCAGTTGCTGCTCGGCGGTCGGTCCGACGACGACGGCACCGGCGCCGTCACCGAAGATGAAGCAGTTGGTGCGGTCGGTCATGTCCAGCGTGATCGACAGTTGCTCGGCACCGATGACGAGCACGTGTCCGGCGCTGCCGCCCCGGATCATGTCCGACGCCAGCGCCATCGCGTAGCCGAAGCCCGCGCAGCCGACCGTGACGTCGAACGCCGGAACGCCGTTCGCGCCGAGTTCGGTGGCCACCGCGGTCGCTCCGGCGGGGGTCAGCAGCAGGTGGGTGTTGGTCGCGAGGATGACCGCGTCGATGTCGGAGCCGTTGAGCAGCGCGTTGGCGATCGCCTTGCGGCCGGCGTTGACCGCCATCTCCATCACCGTCTCGTCGCGGCGGGCGAACCGTCGGGTCTTGATGCCGGTACGGGTGTAGATCCATTCATCCGACGAGTCGATGTGCTCGCAGATCTCGTCGTTGGTCACCACTCGCTCGGGGCGGTACGCGCCGATGCCGAGCATGCCGATGTTGTTCACGCCCGTGGTATCCGCGATCACGCTCATGTCTCTTGTAGTCCTTCCGGTGGCCGACCCGACCTATGACGGTGCCATATCCAGCGGCTACTCGGAAGTAGGGGGCACCCGGGCCGCGGCGCGGCCGGAGATCGACTCCCGATACCGTCGACGGTCCGCGGTCATCTCGTGTCCCGGATCGTCGGCGGGCGGTGCCCAGCTCGTTCCCGGATCGAGCGCCAGCCGTCCGTGTCGCAGGTCGTCAAGGACCGCTGTGAGCCAGTCGTACTCGGTTCGTGCGGACTGCGCGGTCAACTCCATGATCCGCAGCGCGTGCGGGGGAGCGTAGGGATAGTCCTCGGACCGCGCCGTGGTCGGGTGATCGGCCAGGGCGACGGCAAATCGACGGTGCCGCTCGGCGAGCAGTTCCCGGCCGCGCTCGGCATCGAGCATCGGCAGCAGGCCGAACGCCGCCTGAAAGTCGCGCCGGTCGAAGACGTCGACGGTCAGGATCGCGTCGGCGATCAGCCGGTCGAGTTCGGTACGGCCGGTCTCGGTGAGTTCGTAGACCGCGACCTCCCGGCTGCCGTCGGTGAGGTCGTACCGGGCCAGGAGGCCGTCACCAGCCAGGCTGTTGAGTCCGTGGTAGATCGACCCGGGATTGATATTCGCCCACTTGTCCGCCTGCCACGAGATCAGCTCGCGACGGATCTGATAGCCGTTCACCGGTTCGAACAGGCCGACCGCACCCAGCAGGAGGAGGCGGGTGGTCGTCGAGCGCATGAGTCCACAGCGTAATCCGACGGCAACGCCGGTCGGCGATCATCGCGGACCGTGGCCGTCCGCGATCCGATGAATCCTGGGCGCATGCAGGGTCTATCAGCGGTGGCGGCGTCGGGTTTCGGTGTTGACGGACGACATCGTCGGTGGGATAGTCAGGCAAGCATTCAAATTTGAATAGTCACAGCGGATTGCAGAGACGGGATTGCAGGGGAACACCATGATCCACGCACGAGGGCTAGTCCAGACCTTCGAAACGGGACGCGGAAAGCAGAAGCGCGAGGTCAAAGCGGTCGACGGGGTCGACCTCGACATCGCCGAGGGGGAGGTCGTCGGGTTCCTGGGGCCTAACGGCGCGGGCAAGACCACCACACTCCGCATGCTCACGACGCTGTTGCGGCCCACCGCCGGGACCGCGACGGTGAACGGATACGACGTCGTCCGGGACTCCGTCATGGTCCGGCGCAGTATCGGATACGTCTCGCAGGCGGGCGGCACGTTCAGCCAGGCGCAGGCCGGCGACGAGGTCGTCGACCACGGGATGCTCTACGGCATGTCTCGCGCGGAGGCGACCATGCGCGGCAAGGAACTATTTTCCCAACTCCAGCTCGACGGACTCTGGGAGCGCATGCCCAAGAACATGTCCGGCGGCCAGAAGCGCCGACTGGACATCGTGATGGGACTCGTGCACGAGCCCACCCTGGTATTCCTCGACGAGCCGACGACGGGCCTCGACCCGCAGGCGCGCGCCAATCTGTGGGAACACATCCGCCGGTTGCGCACCGACCGCGGCGCCACGGTCTTCCTCACCACGCACTACCTCGACGAGGCCGACGAACTGTCCGACCGCATCATCATCATCGACAACGGCCGGATCGTCGCCGCCGACACCTCCGACAACCTCAAGGCCCAGGTGTCCGGAGATCTCGTCGCCCTCGAGGTCGCCGACGACCTGCTGGTACCGACCGCGGCGGCCAAGCTCGCGTCGGTGGCTACCGCCGTCGAGACCGACGGTCGGCACGTCAGCGGGCGGGTGCAACGCGCCGGGCGCGCGGTACCCGGACTCATCCGTGACCTGGATTCCGGCGGCATCTCGCTCGATTCCATCGAGATCATCCGCCCCACCCTGGACGACGTCTTTCTCTCGCTCACCGGCCGGTCGCTGCGGGATGCCGAGGCGTCCACCGACACCCCAGCCGACGCCGAACTGGTCACCGAAGGAGCCCGATCATGAGATTTCTCCGCGAGAGTTTCATCGTGTTTCGCAGGCAGATTCGGATGAATCTGCGCAATCCGGCGTGGGTGCTCATCGGCGTGATGCAGCCGGTCTTGTATTTGGTGCTGTTCGGGCCGCTGCTGAAACCGTTGGTCGACCAGTTCCCCGGCGGGGCCGACAACGCGTACACCTTCCTGGTGCCCGGACTACTGGTCCAGCTGGGCATCTTCGGCGCCTTCTTCGCCGGATTCAGTCTGATCGGGGAGTGGCGCGAAGGGGTGATCGAGGCCGAGCGGGTGACCCCGGCCAGTCGCACCGCGCTGCTGATGGGTCGGCTATGGCGCGACGTGCTGCAGTTGTTCGTGCAGGCACTCATCCTGGTCGTGCTCGGTTTCGCGATGGGGATGCGCGGCTCGATCGTCGGTGTGATCGCCGGTATCGCGATCACCCTGCTGGTCGGCGGTGCGTGTGCGGCGGCGTCGAATGCGTTGGCGCTCAGCACCAAATCCGAAGACGTGATGGCGCCGGTGATCAATATGGTGATGATGCCGGTGCTGCTGCTGTCCGGCATCCTGCTGCCGATGACGTTGGGCCCGGCCTGGTTGCAACGGATCAGTGACTTCATGCCGTTCCGATGGGTCGTCGACGCGGTGCGCGGCACTTTCCTGGGTGACGTCGCGACGTCGACGGTGGTGTGGGGCGTGCTCGCGGCGGTCATCATGGCCGCGCTGGGAACCTGGTGGGGCACAGCGGTGTTCCGCAAGGAGAACGCGTAGGACAAGGAATCCGTCGATATGGTGCCCGTTCGGCGGGCGCCAGATCGACGGATTCTCCGTCGTGCGGAATGGCCGACAACTCATCGTTGCCTGTCCGGTCCGGGTGGCACGCTGTCCACAATGCGGCCGTGTCGGGTTGGAGTTGGGCCGTCAGATCACGCCAGGTCGTCGAAGCTGCTGACCTTCGGCGCGGGTGGCAGCGTCACCACCGAGCCGGCGTACGACAGGCCGGCACCGAAACCGAGGAGCAAGGCGACCTGACCGCCCTTGGCCTTGCCGGTCGCGAGCATTTCCTCCATGGCTAGCGGGATCGACGCTGCCGACGTATTGCCGGTGTTCTCGATGTCGTTGGCCATCGGCAGGTCGTCGGGCAGACCGAGGTTCTTCTTCATCAGCTCGTTGATGCGCGCGTTCGCCTGGTGCGGCACGAAGACCTCGATGTCCGCGGCGCCCACCCCGGAGGTCTCCAGTACCGTCGACAATGCCTTGGGCAATGTGATTGCGGCCCAGCGGAATACCCGCGGTCCCTCCATGGTCACCACCATGCGGCCGACCGGATCGGTGTCGGCGTCCTTGCGCTGGTACGCCTGCGCGCGGTCCATATATTCGGGGATGTCGTAATTCTGGCCGATGGCCGCGGCGTTCTCGCCGTCGCTGCCCCACACCGTCGGCGAGATGCCGTTCTCCTCGCTCGGACCGACGACCACCGCGCCCGCGCCGTCGCCGAAGATGAAGGCGGTGTTGCGGTCGGTCGGTTCCATCACCACCGACATTGTCTCGACACCGACGACGAGCACGTACTCGGCCGATCCGGCGCGGACTGTGTCGGCGGCGATCCCCAGTGCGTAACCGAATCCGCCGCAACCGGCCGCCACGTCGTAGGCGGGGATGCCGTTGATCCCGATGTCGAAGGCGACAGTGGGGCCGCCGTGCGGGATCTTGGTCTTCCAGCTATTGGTGGCCAGGATCAGCGCGCCGATCTTCTCCTTCGGCACACCGGAGTTCTCGATGGCGCGTTCGGCGGCCGCGGCGGCCATGGACCGGGCCGTCTCGTCGCCGCTGATCCACCGGCGGTTGCGGATACCGCTGCGCTCGAAGATCCACTCGTCGGTGGAGTCGAGCGTTTCGCACACCTCGTCGTTACTGACCAGCCGGCTCGGTCGATAGGCACCGATGCCCAGCATCGCCACATTCTGGTGGCCGGTGGTCGCTGCGAGTGTCGCCACGTGTTTACCCCCTTCGGGTTGCGCCGACGGCGATTCTATGCCGGTCCCGGCGCGGACTGAACCGCGACGCAGCGGCCGTGGGCGTTGCGGTTCGGTCTCACCAGGTGTGCACGGTGTTTTGGGCGTCGGTGAGGCCGGACCGGATCAGCAACTCGGCGGCGTCGGCGCCGTGTTCGATCAGCAGGTCGACGTCGGCCCGAACCGCCGTCGGGAACGGTTTGAGGACGAAGTCCGCCGGATCCTGCCGGCCGGGTGGGCGACCGATGCCCAGGCGGACCCGCGGGTAGTCGCGCGTCCCGATCGCCTGGCTGATCGACCGCAGCCCGTTGTGCCCGCCCTCACCGCCGCCCTGCTTGAGCCGGACTTGGCCGAACTCGATGTCGAGCTCGTCGTGTAGGGCGATCAGGTCGGCGGGATCGACCGAGTAGAACTTGGCCAGCGGCCCGATCTGGCGTCCGCTGGTGTTCATGTAGGTGCGGGGTTTGGCGACGAGGACCTGCTCACCGCCGAAGCGCAGGGACGCTACCTCGGCGCCGGACTTCTTGTGCACCGTGTACTTCTCCCCGGCCGCGTCGACGAGCGCATCGGCGACCATCGCGCCGATATTGTGCCGGGTCTTGGCGTACTGCGGTCCCGGATTACCCAGTCCAACAATCAGTTTCACACCCAGTAATCCCTTCTCGCGCCAGTCGTGGCCGGGCTCGACTCGGTATCGAGGAGACGGCAGCATCGGCGCCGCGACGTCGTTGACCGTCGATCTCGGACGATGCGCGATACCGACGATGCCCACTACCGACGACGCCGGGGACCGGCCGATCGGCAGGTCCCCGGCGACTCGGGTGCATTGTGGTCGGTGACCTACTCGGACTCTTCCGAGGACTCCTCGCCGGACTCCTCGGCCTCGCCTTCCTCGGCGACCTCGCCCTCGGCGTCGCCTTCGCCTTCCTCACCGATCTCGGCCTCGAGCTCTTCGGCGGTCGGTGCCTCGTTGACCGCGACGATCAGGGTCTCCGGATCGCTGATCAGCTCGACGCCCTCGGGCAGATCCAGGTCGGAGGCGTAGATCGAGACGCCGGCCTCGCGGCCCTCGACGTCGACGACGAACTGCTCGGGGATGGACATCGCGTCGGCCTCGATCTCCACGGTGTTGGCGTCCTGCATGACCAGGGTGCCCGGGGCGGCGTCGCCCTCGACCACGATGACGACCTCGACGGTCACCTTCTCGCCGCGCCGGATGACGAGCAGGTCGGCGTGCTCGATGTAGTCGCGGATCGGGTGGACGTCGACCTGCTTGGTCAGCGCCAGTTGGCTGGTGCCCTCGATGTCGAGCTCGATGACGGCGTTGGTGCCGTTGTTACGCAGGATCGCCGCGAAGTCGCGGGCCGGCAGGTTGAGGTGCCTGGGATCGGTGCCGTGACCGTAGAGGACGGCGGGAACCTTGCCGTCGCGACGGGCGCGGCGCGCGGCACCCTTGCCGGTCTCGGTGCGGTTGGTCACCGCGAGCTTGATGGTCTTATTGGCCATGGGGTTCTCCTCGTTCGGCGATCGTGGTGGGATCGCGATCAATGCGGGCGCTGGTCTCGGCGTCGGGCACCGACCGCGGCCCGCCCGGCGGCACGCGTGAAGCCACGCAGCGGCCGCAGAGAAGATCCACGATGGTCGCGCCGATCACGGTGATTGCTCACCCTCGCCGAGACAACGTCGGTCAGAATAGCCGATGGCCTGCGCCGATGTCACATCGCGAGGCGGGGTAGGTCCCCCTACGGGCGGCCCTGCGGAAATTCTTTGCCACGGATGGAACCGGATCGCGGATCTCGGCGTCCAAGGGGCGAGATCAGCACGACAACCGTCACCGAGTCGCGGTGTCGGGGCCATGATCACAAGGAAGTCGAGGTGAGGGTGTGGGCGAGGCGTTCCGGGTCGCTCCGGCGCAGCTAGCGGGTGTTGGCAATTTCGTCGGCCAGAGCGTAGACGACTACCAACGGGTGATGACCCTGCTCGGCGAGGGGGGTACCACGGAGGACTTCGGCGGCCTGATGGCCGCCCTGCGTGGCCCGGTCCTCACCCTCAATGAGTCGACGCGGACACGATGGTCCGACATGGGCAAGTCGCTGGGCTCGATCTCGATCGGCTTACGGAAATCGGCGTGGCTGTTCCACGATACCGACGCTGATAACGCCGACGCATTCAACAAGCACGTCCGATACGTGGGGCGTACCTGTGGGCCGGAAGAGACGTTGGCCACCACCGAACTTGATCCGAACGATCCGTCGCGCAAGGTCGATATCGACGCATATCCCGGGGCGGCCGGCGTCGGGCAGCCGACGGCGATCGATGTTGGTTCGCCGCCACAGAACGAACCCGACATCCGCGGCCTCATCCGGTCCACTGCAGGTTGGCTCGCCGACATCGATGAGACGGTGGAGCGTCTCGCCCACTGGAGTCCGATCCGGCAAGCGATCAAACCGATCTCGGGCAATTGGGAGGAACTCCGCCGGATCGGGCAGGTGTACGGGAAGAGCGGGACCGCCATCGGGACCATCGGCAACGACGTCGCGACCAAGACAGGTGCTCTTGATGCCACGTGGGACGGCAAGGCCGCTCAAGCCTTCTTTGCCTACTCCAGGAGTACCACCCAATACATCGAATGGGAGGCTGCACTCGGTCGCATGCTCCGCGAGGGATTCGACCGGGCCGCAACCGAATTCCAGAATGCTGTCGGTGCCGCGTTGCGGGTCACCATCGAGGAGTTCGAGAAGGTGATATCCATCAAGGGCAAGACGGGCCCGGTCAAGTGGCTTGCCAAGGCACTACCGGGAGTCGGGACAGCAGCGCAACTCGCGGACCTCGGCCGCGCCTTGGTGACGATCGGACGTGAGGTCTTGCCACTGATCCAACGGGTCGAGCAGGCGGTGAACGACTTCAAGGCATTCATCGAGTTCGCGCAGGATCCGGTGGGATACCTGCAGAAGAAGGGGAAGGCCGAGATCGATGCCCGGTTGCAGCCGTATTCGGACCGGCTGAAAGAGTTTCGACGGAAGACGCAGATCGCTAAGGATGTGGTTACCTTGATGACGACTAGTGGCCTGACTGGTCGCGAAACTAACTCATATTCACCGAATTTGAGTTCTGATGCGTGGGAAGGGGTTCCGTGACTCGAAAGCGGGCCGGGTTACTCTGCGTAATGGTCGCCGCGGCCGCAACCGGCTGCGGTAGTGGACCTGATGGGGATGCTAACCAATCAGAGGTGGTTCCTCAGTCGTCCGCTGCTTCGGTCGCGATGGATGGAGAGTGTCGGTGGCTCACCGCCTTCGATGTGACGTCGATGGTGGGCGGCGGCATGCTGACTGCCGCGAGGGACCAGCCGGCCGGCTGCATGTGGGAAGTCGACGGAGGAAGCGCAGGCGTTTCGGCGGACAGGAGCAAGTCGAAGCAGGGCTACGCCGATGCGAAGGCGCGAACGCCAACTATTGATTTCGCCGGCGGCACAATCCATCTCCTTGACATGAGCGACCCGTCTATGTGCGGCGGATACGTCATCGCCGACAGTGCGCCAACTGATGAGTTTTTGAAGCTGTCGATCGTCGCGACTACTGAGGGAACTGCCGCGATGACGCGTGAAGCGGGGATGTCGGTGTGCTCGAACGCGGTACCGCAGGTGCAGAAGGTGTTACGCGAGCTGGGTTGGGCCCGATGACCGACCCCCTCCCGCCCGAGCTTGAGCAGGCGAGGCGTCAGCTGTTCGATTCGCTCGACGACCTGCATACTGTGGCCGCACGTGCACACGCGCACGCCGACCGACTCGAACGCCAGCGTCGTGAACGCGAGCGAGCCGAAGCCGAACTCCGCGAGCGGGAACGGCGCGATGCCGAGCAACGTGAGGCGGAGAATCACGCCCGCGCTGAGCGGGAGGCACGGTCGGCGTACGCCGACGCCCGCCATCGCGGCTGGTTGACGCGTGATTGATGCCGACGCGTCGGGACGGGCGCGGTATCCCATGCAACTACACGGATTTCTCGCAACTACACGCAAAGCATTCTGTGTAGTTGCGAGAAATCCGTGTAGTTGTGGCAAACGTTCATGTCGGTCGTCGACTTACCGGCATGGACTGCGGCAGGCAACATCTCCGCAGGAAACGGCGACGCGCTCACTGCACGAATCGACAGCTGGCTCGTACACACCGAATTTGAGCTCTGAAGCGTGGGAAGGGGTTCCGTGAAGACGCATACTGCGATCGCTGGGACGGTCGCCGGCGCACTGCTGCTCGCCGCGTGTGGCTCAGGAGCCAGGCCGGATGGCCAGTCCGCGGCCTCGCCGACGCCGCCGTCATCGTCGACTGCCGTTGCCATGTCGGGGCCGTGCGGTGTCCTGACGCCGGACGATATCCGGGAATTGGTCGGAGACGGCAACGTCACGAAGGCCAGCGTGATCAACGACGGCTGTGAGTGGATCACTTCGGCGGGCGGAGGCGTCTCGTACACCGTCGAGAAATCCACGTCTGCTCCCGACCAAGCCGGAAGTCGGACGATCCGAACCGCGGACGGCGACCTGCTGGCAAGTCCCGCAAGCGAAAAATCGGGGAACTGCATCGCAACGATGGTTCCCACACGATCTCTCGAGCGTGGCACCGATTATCTGTACGAGTCCCTCGGCATCGTGATCATGCCCGCTGAGTCGTCCACCAAATCTTCTTCAGTACAAGGGAAGTCGGTGTGCGAGCGGTCGATTCCGCAGATCGCCAAGATGCTTCGCGGCACAGGGTTGGCGGAATGACAGAACGCCCTGTGCCTGCCCGTAAGCAAGGTGCGCCGCGAACCCTGTGGAACCACTCGATTTCACCAAGGGGAAGGTTGGCCGGGACGGGGTGGATCCAGTGACCGGTGATCTTCCGCCAGAGCTGGCCGCAGTCAAGCGTCGGCTGTTCGATTCGCTCGATGACCTGCATACTGTGGCCGCACGTGCACACGCGCACGCCGACCGACTCGAACACCAGCGCCGCGAACGTGTGCGCACCGAAGCCGAACTCCGCGAGCGGGAACGGCGCGATGCCGAGCTACGTGAGACGGAGAGTCGTGCCCGCGCTGAGCGAGAGGCACGGTCGGCGTACGCCGACGCCCGCCATCGCGGCTGGTTGACGCGTGATTGATGCCGACGCGTCGGGACGGGCGCGGTACCCCATGCAACTACACGGATTTCTCGCAACTACACGCAAAGCATTCTGTGTAGTTGCGAGAAATCCGTGTAGTTGCGGCAACCCCAGCCGCATCGGGCGACACCGCGCAGCGCGCGGCCCGTGCCCGCGCCGCACGGCCCACCACATCGCGCACGCCATCCCACCCCGCGCCGGCCGCCCACCCCGGCATACTGACTCCATGACTGCACAGCCACCGACCACGCCCGCGCCGAACGGCGTTGCGCCAGCGACCACGCGCACGCCGATCGATGTCGTCACCGACTTCCTCGACGCGCTGGCACGCAGCGATTCCGCGGCCGCCCTCGCCGACGTCGACGCCAACATCGCTTACACCAACGTGTCGCTGCCGACCGTGCGCGGTAAGCGCGGTGTGCGTCGGATCTTCGCCGGCATGGACGGCCGCGACTGGGTCGGCTTCGACTACGTGATGGTCAATGTCTCTGCCGACGACGGCGTCGTGCTCACCGAGCGGGTCGACGAACTCCGCATCGGCCCGATCGTGCTGCAGTTCTGGGTATGCGGTCGCTTCGAGGTCGCCAACGGACGGATCACCGTCTGGCGCGATTACTTCGACTACTACGACATGACGAAGGCGCTGCTGCGTGGGCTCGCGGCCGCGGTCATTCCGCCGCTCCGGCGACCGCTCGCCTCCCGCGCGCCGCGCTGACGTCTGGGCTCGCTCAGCCCCGGACTCGCCACGGTCGGCGCGGTGGACCGAAGGTGCTGCGCCGCAGGGCCGCACGATCGGGTGCGCCTACAGGATCTCGTCGACGTTCTCGACCGGCCGAGCGAGCCGGGTGCCCTTGTCGGTCACCACAAACGGGCGTTCCACCAAGATGGGGTGTTCGACCATCGCGTCGAGGAGGCGTGCGTCGTCCGCATCGTCGAGCCCCAGCTCGCCGTAGAGCGACTCCCGGCGTCGTACCGCCTGCCGGACGGTCAGCCCCGCATCGGCGATCAGCTGCTCCAACTGCTGACGGGTGTACGGCTCGTCGACGTATTTGACGACCGTCGGCTCGATACCGGCGTCCCGCAGCTTCTGCAGCGTCTTGCGGGAGGTCGAGCATCGCGGGTTGTGATAGATCGTGGCATCCACACGCTCACGGTACCGTGGCGATCTACGCTCGGCGTATGGACGGACCGCGGCGTGCGATGTCGGCCGCCGCGCGAGCGCTTCTCGCGGTGGCCCTGCTGCTCGGCGCGCTCGCGTTCGCTCCGGCGGGTACCGCGTGCGCGTGCTCGTGCGCGGCCGTACCGGCGCAGCAAGTCCTGGGCCGTGCGTCGGCCGCGGTGGTCGGCACCCCGATCGCCGAGTCGGTCGACGGGATGACCACCAGGTACACCGTGCGCGTCGCGGAGAGCTACAAACAGCCTGTCCCGCAAGAGATCACTGTGGCGACGGCGGGTGACGGCGGCGCGTGCGGGATTGCCTTGGGGATTGGTGTCCAGCGAATCATCGTGCTTAGCGGGCCCGGTGGCGACCCGGGCGGCGGGGTCGATGTCGGCGACGACGAGTGGAGTGCGTCGCTGTGCGACAACCTGCGAGTCACCGTCGCCGACGTGCAACGCTACGCCGGTCCCGCCCTACCTCCGCTCCCATTCGCGGCTGCCGAGCCGCAGCCACGCGACGATTCGACGGCACTTCGCGTCGGCGTCGCGCTCGGGGCCGTCGCCCTGGGTGCAGGGGCGGTACTCGTCACCGTGCGGACGATCCGCCGCCGGGGATGAGTGCGCGGGTGCGCAGGGCCCGGGACAGGACTACGCGCTGCCGTCGAACAGGCTTGTGACGGAACCGTTTTCGAAGACCTCACGAATCGTCTGAGCCAGCAGCGGTGCGATCGACAGCACGGTCAGCGTGTCGAAACGCTTCTCTGGCGGGATCGGCAGCGTGTCGGTCGCGATGACCTCCTTGGCGCCGCAGTTGGCGAGACGTTCGGCCGCCGGGTCGGAGAACACGCCGTGGGTGGTCGCGATGATGACGTCACCCGCGCCGGCGTCCTTGAGGACCTTCACCGCGCCGGCGATGGTGCCGCCGGTGTCGATCATGTCGTCGATCAGCACACAGGTGCGGCCCTCGACCTCACCGACCACCCGGTTGGACTTGACCTGGTTGGGCACCAGCGGATCTCGCGTCTTGTGGATGAACGCCAGCGGCGCCCCGGACAGCGCGTCCGCCCACTTCTCGGCGACACGCACCCGGCCCGAGTCCGGCGACACCACCGTGACGTTATCGGTGCCGTAGTGGTCGCGGACGTAGTCGGCGAGCTGGCCCTGGGCGTGCATGTGGTCGACCGGGCCGTCGAAGAAGCCCTGGATCTGGTCGGTGTGCAGGTCGACGGTGATGATGCGGTCCGCACCCGCCGCCTTCATCAGGTCGGCGATCAGCCGGGCCGAGATCGGCTCGCGGCCACGGTGCTTCTTGTCCTGCCGGGCGTACGGGTAGAACGGCAGGATCACGCTGATCCGCTTCGCCGACCCACGCTTGAGGGCGTCGATCATCACCAGGGCTTCCATCACCCACGTGTTCAGGGGGGCCGGGCAGCTCTGCAACACGAAGGCGTCCGAACCGCGGACCGACTCCTCGAACCGGACGAAGATCTCGCCGTTGGCGAAGTCGCGGGCGGTCTGCGGGGTCACCTTGATGCCGAGTTCGTCGGCCACCGCGTCGGCGAGTTCGGGATGAGCACGGCCAGAGAACAGCATCAGGTTCTTCTGGTTGTCGGTGGTCCAGGTCATGGAAACTCTTCTACTCGTTCGGTCAGCGATCAGGGTCGGGGCTGGTCGACCGGATGCTCGGCGCCGGCGTCGAGGGCCGCGCGTGCCGCCGCCGAATCCGGGCGCTTACGCACCACCCAATTCTCGATATTGCGTTGTGCGCCCGCCGACACGGCGAGCGCTCCCGGCGGGACATCGTCCCGCACGACGGTACCTGCTCCGGTGTAGGCGCCGTCACCGACCTGCACCGGTGCGACGAACATATTGTCAGACCCGGTCCGGCAATGGGAGCCGATCACGGTGTGGTGCTTGTTCTCGCCGTCGTAGTTGACGAACACGCTGGACGCGCCGATGTTGGAGCGCTCGCCGATCGTCGCATCGCCGACGTAGGTCAGATGGGGCACCTTGCTGCCCGGGCCGATCGACGCGTTCTTGGTCTCGACGAACGTCCCGATCTTGCCGCCCGAGCCCAACCGGCTGCCCGGCCGCAGGTAGGCGAAGGGGCCGACCGAGGTGTCGTCGCCGATCACCGACTCGCTGCCGTGCGTGCGGATCACCGTTGCTCCGTCGCCGACCTGGACGTCGCGCAGCGTGGTGTCGGGTCCGATGGTGGCGTCAGCGCCGATCGCGGTCGCGGCCTGCAACTGTGTGCCGGGTTCGATGCGCGTGTCGGCGCCGATCGTCACGTTGACGTCGATCCAGGTGCTGGCCGGGTCGACGACCGTGACGCCGGCGAGCTGGTGCCGGCGCACGATACGGCGGTTGAGCTCGGCGCCCAGCTCGGCGAGCTGCGCACGGTCGTTGCAGCCGGCCACCACCAGGGGATCGTCCACGGTGAACGCACGGACGGTGCCGCCCTCGCCGCGGACGATGGCGATCACGTCGGTGAGGTAGAACTCGCCCTGCGCGTTGTGCGGGGTCAAGTGTTGCAGCGCGGACCGCAGGGTGGCCGCATCGAAGGTGTAGACCGCTGCGTTGACCTCGGTGATCGCGCGTTGCTGCGGGGTGGCGTCCGGGTCTTCGACGATGGCCTGCACATCGGTGTCGTTGGTACGGATGATGCGGCCGTAACCGGCCGGATCGTCGGCGATGAAGCTGGTCAGGGTGACCTCGGCGCCGCCGTCGGCGGTGTGGGTGGCCACCAGCGCGTCGAGTGTGTCGGAGTTCAGCAGCGGCACGTCGGCGGCGGTGACGACGACGGTGCCGTCGAAGTCGTCCGGAATGCCGGTCATGCCGGCGCGCGCGGCGTCGCCCGTGCCCAGCCGGTCTTCCTGGACGGCGAGCGAGATCGGCCGGTCCAGGTCGGCGGAGATCGCCGCGACGGCCTCGGTGACCCGTTCGCGCTCGTGGCTGATCACGGCGACCAGATGCTGGGGGTCGATGCCGGCGGCGGCGTGCGACACGTGCGACAGCAACGACCGGCCACCGATGGTGTGCAGGATCTTGGGGGTCTTGGACCGCATGCGGGTGCCCGCCCCCGCGGCCAGGATGATCACCGCGGTTCCCGTCGCGGAGTTCTCGGTCATGTCAGCCCTCCGAGCAGTTGTGGCGCAGTTGTGGCCGAAGAGTGTGTGGCCGTAGCGGTTGTGGCCTCCTGGCCGGCGATCCGACCAGCTCCGGTCACCGGCACGTTGCCTGGCGGCAACGGGCACGATCCTACGCAGTCCGGTCGCGATGTCGGTGCGGGTGCCCCGCGGGCGAGGCGCCTGATAGAACCGATGGGACCGAGTTCACCCCGGACCCACCACATGGAGGACTGTTTCGATGACCACCCAGAAGACTGCGATCGTGACCGGCGCGGGCCGCGGCATCGGTGCCGCGGTAGCCAAGCGCCTCGCCGACGACGGGCTCGCGGTTGCCGTGCTCGACATCACCGAGGACGCCGCCGCGGACACCGCCAAGGCCATTAACGATGCCGGCGGCAAGGCGATCGCGGTCGGAGCCGATGTGTCCGACGAGGCGTCGGTGAACGCGGCGGTGGAGAAGGTGGCCGCCGAACTGGGGGCGCCGACGGTGCTGGTCAATAACGCCGGCATCCTGCGGGACAACCTGCTGTTCAAGATGTCGGTGGACGACTGGGACGCAGTCATGGCGGTGCACCTGCGGGGCGCGTTCCTGATGTCCCGTGCGGTGCAGAAGCACATGGTCGACGCCGGGTGGGGGCGGATCGTGAACCTGTCGAGCACCTCGGCGCTGGGCAACCGCGGCCAGGCCAACTACTCGGCAGCCAAGGCGGGTATGCAGGGCTTCACCAAGACGCTGGCGATCGAGCTCGGCAAGTTCGGCGTCACCGCGAACGCCATCGCCCCCGGTTTCATCGAGACCGACATGACCGCGGCGACCGCCGCCCGGGTCGGCGTGCCGTTCGAGGACTTCAAGGCGGCCGCCGCGTCGCAAATCCCGGTCAACCGCACCGGTGTGCCCGAGGACATCGCGCACACCGCGTCGTTCTTCGCCAGCGAGGGCGCCGGATTCGTCTCCGGCCAGGTCATCTACGTCGCCGGCGGACCGAAGGATTGAGCTAACCGGTCGTCGGGTGTGCGGCCGGTCGTCGGGCGTACACAGACCGCACATGAGCGGGCCGACACGACAATAATTGTCGTG
>BAAAJU010000006.1:561783-930753 GCA_039527305.1 Gordonia sinesedis
CGTGTCAGTTGTGTACACGGTCGGCGGCACCGGTGTGTACGCGGTCGGCGGCACCGGGCGACGCGGCTCGCTGTGGGCGGGGCCGGGTCCGGTGTCCGCTGTGGCACAATCTGCTGGGCGGTAGTCCCCCATGGTGTAATCGGCAACACTTCTGATTTTGGTTCAGGCATTCCAGGTTCGAGTCCTGGTGGGGGAGCAGCACAGACGCGTTCCCGTCTCAGTCGCCGATCCGGACGGAGTTTTTTCCGGTGGGGTCGGTGCACTTTCGGTAAGACTCGGCGTGGGTTCGTCCGGGCACGTACGGCCATACGCAGTCCCATCCGCGGATCGTTGCGAACAGACCCTGCCCCTCGGCTTCGCCACGTTGAATCGCGGCCAGGTACTCCCGTACGACGACAAGCGCTTCTGTGCAGTTCACGCTGCCCTCGAGGACGACGACCGGTTCCGGAATATTCGTGGTCGGGTTGGTGACCACGTCACACGTGCCGTCCACTGGTGTCAGGGGCGTCGTCGTCGGCGGCACAACCGACGGTGCGGTGTCTGTCGGGGAGGCGCTGGTGGGTTCATCCGGTTCATCCGATGACGGCACCGTCGTGGTACTCGCTGGGGTGCTTGCCGGTGGTGACGACGAGATGGACGCATCGTCGGGAGGTTGCGGGGTCGCCGTGCACCCGCCAATCAGCAGGAGTCCCGCCACGGCGACCCCTGCTCGCAGGATCCGATCACTAGTCGCCATGTCGACTCCTCTGGTGAGCACCTGTCACCCCTGTTCGTCCACCGTAGTAGGACGAGCGCCGATGACGTCCCACTTCGGCGCGACAGCGGCAATCGCAACGCCGTCGCCGCATTCCGGGAAACGATAAGCGGTGCGCTAGCCCGAGTCTCCGAGCCAGCGCACCGCCTGTGATCTACAGCGTATTCGGTTGTGTTAGCGCACTATTGGCGTACGCCTCCACGTCTGCCGGTGATCGCAAGGTAGGCCGCGATCAGGACGATCGCGACGATCACGCCCACGATGAAGGGGATGACCTCCCAGCCGCCATTACTATTGCTGTAGCCGACCTGGTAGCAGATCCACGATCCGATGAGGGATCCGAGAATGCCGAGCACGATCGTCATGATCAGGCCGATGTTCTGGGTTCCCGGCATCACGAGTCGTGCCAGGGCGCCGATGATCAAACCGACCACGATCGCGCTGATAATTGTCCAGAGCACGTCACACCTCACATCTGTTGTAGGCACACGCTGACTTCAGACGGTTACGCACTTTGCTCCGCGCAAATCCGTAGTGCAGATCCTAACAACGATCGGTGGCGGGTAGGCACGTTCAAATCGTGACCTTGCATCGGGGCCGATGGCCCGGCGTGTCGGGTCGATGGATGACAACCTCTTGCACCGTCGTGGATGCCATGACACCATCGAGTTCACGATAGTAAAGATTCTTGGCCTGGTTTCGAGGACACGTATCGGAGGGTGAACACCGATGAGGGGGTGGAACCGATGATCGCCATCGACATCGTCAGCGTGAGCCATCGTGCACCTGCGCTGGACCGGCTCCGTGGCCATATTCGCGTACCGCACGCGTCACCGATGCTCAAGGCCGTGCTCTTCGTCGTCGGCTGTGTTCTGCTGACGGTAGCCGCCATGGAGCTGGGCAATCTCGGCGGCTGGATCGAGCGCTGGGGCACGGCACCGGTGCTCGCCGGATTCGCGATCGTGATCGCGCTCGGCGCCTACTGCTTCTGGTCCGGGGCTCGGACCATCGTCGGCCTTCTCATCGGGGGATAGCCGAACCCGTCACATCGACCGCGAGGGGCGGCACTCCGCCGAAACCCAACCCGTCCGCGTGCGAGAACGACCCGGTGGTGTCGCCACACCACCGGGCCGTTCGTCTTTCAAGATCCACGCGCCTACCTGTCAGGCGGTCGAGGGGCGACCGACGCCCCCGCCCAGAGAACGAGCCGTCAGGTAATCAGGCCCGCGCTCTTCAGCCAGTCGTAGGCGACGTCGGCGGGATCCTCCCCGTCGATGTCGACGCGGCCGTTGAGTTCCTGCATGAGTTCGTCGTTCAGCTTCTGCGACACCGGCTCCATGAGCTCGACGAGTTGAGGGTTGGCGTCGAGGAAGTCCTTGCGCACCACCAGAGTTCCGCTGTATGGCAGGAAGAACTTCTTGTCGTCCTCCAGCACAGTGAGATTCAGGTTCTTGATTCGGCCGTCGGTGGTGTAGACCATGCCGAAGTTGCAGGGCGCGCTGCGCGCCGTCGCGGTGTACACCACGCCCGAATCCATTTGCGTGACATTGCCCGCCGGCACCCCGTTGGGGGTATTGTACGGCATCCCATAGGTTTTCAGCATCGGGATGAATCCGTCGGGGCGAGAGAAGAACTCGTCGTTGACGCAGAACGTCCGGTCACGCACCGGCAGTCGCGCGACATCCGACAGCGTGCGCACCTTCAGTCGTTCGGCGGTACCCGCGGCGGCGGCGAATGCATAGGTGTCGTTGAAGTTCGCGGCGGGCAACCAGACCAGGTTGTTCTGCTTCAGCTCGACGTCGCGGACCTGCTCCCACAACTTCTGCGGGTCGGCGATGACCTCGGTCTCGTGGTGGTAGGTCACCCACGCGGTCCCGGTGTACTCCCACAGCATGTCGGCGTCGCCGTTGAGCTGCGCCTGCCGGGACGACGCGGAGCCGGGCGCATTGGTGAGGTCGGTGACCTTGGCGCCGGCCGCGGCGAGATAGGTGGCGGTGATCTTGCCCAGCAGGATGCTCTCGGTGAAGTTCTTCGACGTGACCGACAGCTTGACGCCGTCCATCGGCTTCTCGCCGCTGGTCAGCGCCGCGTTCTTGAAGGTGCCCGAGGAACTGACCAGGCCGCACCCGGTGAGGGCCATCGCGATCACCGCGATGAGCGCAGCGGCGGCCGACACGCTCGAACGCATGCCGCGCTGGGGTCGGGTCGCAGGTCGTCGGCCGGTCATGAGATCCCCTTGGGGGTCGCGAGATATTCGACGAGTCGGCCCAGCCAATCGATCAGCAGCGCCAGCAAGGCGACCAGAATCGCGCCGGACACCAGCAGTTTCGGCAGAAACAGGGTGATGCCCGTGGTGATCAGGGTGCCCAGGCTGGTAGCGCCGATGAAGGTGCTCAACGTGGCGGTGCCGACCAGGATCACCAGCGCGGTGCGCACACCGTTGAGGATGACCGGCACGGCCAACGGCAGTTCCACTTGCACCAGGGTCCGCATCGCCGACAGCCCGATGCCGCGCGCGGCCTCGATGGTGCGCTGGTCGACCTGACGCAGCCCGACGATGGTGTTCTGCAGGATCGGCAGCACCGCGTAGACCACCAGACCGATGACGGCGGTGCGGAATCCGGTACCCAGCCAGAAGGTGAACAGCACCAGCAAGCCCACCGCCGGCGCGGCCTGGCCGATGTTGGCGATGTTGACCGCGATCGGATTGAGCCACCGCATCGACGGTCGGGTGAGCAGGATGCCGAGCGGGATCGCGATCGCCACCACGATCACCGTGGACACCGCGGTGAGCTTGATGTGGTCGAGAATCGTGCCCTGCAGGGTGGACCAGCCCAGTGCGGCACTCTCGGTCTCGGTCAGCGTCGTCGAGTTGTACCAGGTGATATAGCCGATGCTGAGTACCACGATCACGAGCGGCTCGAACCACATGTCCATCGGCAGCCGCCGGAACCAGCGATAGGCCCGCGACACTCCGCTCGCGCGCGGTGGCGCCGGGGCCGGTGGTGGCGCGGTCGCCACGGTGGTGGCCGCGGTCATCGCGCCGGCGCCGTTCCGGGTTCGTCTGCCGTCCCGGGTTCGTCGTCGGCGGCGACGATCGGGGTCTCCAGATTCTCCGACCCGTCGGTGTACTCGGTGTAGCCGATGTCGGGCTCGTCCGCGCGTGCCTGCGCGAGCTGGCCCTGGATGACCTCCATGACCGAATCGATGTTCAGCGCACCGACGACGACGCCCCGACCGTCGGTGATCAAGGTGCCGCCCTGGCTGGCCGACAGCATCGTGTCCAAGGCGTCGTTGAGGGTGGAGGAGCGCGACACCACCGGCAGCCGCGGGTCGAGGTAGTCCGACACCTCCGGCTTGGAGGCCAGTTCTTCCAGCGACGGCCACGACCGCGGCCGCCCGGCGTCGTCGACGGTCACCACCCACTTGTGACCGGCGGCGCGGGCACGGCGCTCGGCTTCCGCCGACGGTGCGCCGACGCGGGCGGTGGTCACCGAGTCGTACGGCACGTCGCGGACACGGGTCAGCGTCATCTGCGCGAGCGTCGCCCCCGACCCGATGAACTCTTCGACGAACGGTGACGCCGGGTTGGCGAGGATCTCCTCCGGCGGTGCGTACTGCTCGATGTGACCGCCCTGGGACAGGATCAGCACCTTGTCGCCCAGCTTGGTGGCCTCCTCGAAGTCGTGGGTGACCACGACGATCGTCTTGGCGAGCTCGTGCTGGATCGCGATCAGGCTGTCCTGCAGCCGAACTCGGGTGATCGGGTCCACCGCGCCGAACGGCTCGTCCATCAGCAGAACCGGCGGATCGGCGGCCAACGCGCGCGCCACCCCCACCCGCTGCTGCTGCCCGCCGGACATGTCCTTGGGAAGCCGGTCGGCGAACACGTCCGGGTCGAGCCCCACCAGGTCGAGCAAGTATCGGGTGCGCTCGGCGATGCGCTGCTTGTCCCAGCCGAGGACACGGGGGATCGCGCCGATGTTCTTGGCGACCGACCAGTGCGGGAACAGGCCCCCGGACTGGATCACGTATCCGATCGACTGGCGCAGTTTGTCCGGATTCTCGGTGGTGACGTCGCGGCCACCGATGAAGATCCGGCCCTCGGTGGGTTCGATGAGCCGGTTGATCATCTTCAGCGTCGTGGTCTTGCCGCACCCGGACGGCCCCACGAAGGCGACGATATTGCCCGCGTCGATCTCCAGATCGAGCTTGTTGACGGCGGGGTTCGACTGGCCCCGATACCGCTTCACGACGCCGTCCAGCGTGATCGAGGCGCCGGTGACGGTGCGGTCCCTGTTCGGGGTGCCGGTGGCCGGTTCGGTCATGTGAGTCCCCTTGAAATGGTGAGTCGGCCGAGAAGGACGAGCAGCGCGTCGAAGACGAGCGCGATGATGACGATGAGAATCGTGCCGGTGAGCGCCATTTCGAGGGCGTTCGCGCCACCCAGCCGCGACAGGCCACTGAAGATCAACGATCCCAGGCCGGGACCGAGCACATAGGCGACGATCGCGGCGATACCCACGATCATCTGGGTGGACACGCGGATGCCGGTAAGGATCACCGGCCACGCGATCGGCAGCTCGACCGAAACAAGAATCCGCCAGCGGGACAAGCCGATTCCCTTGGCGGCCTCCACAACCGACGGCGGCACCGAGCGGAGTCCGACGATCGAGTTACCGATCACCGGCATCGCCGCGAAGAACGCCAGCATGATGAACGACGGCACGACGCCGAGTCCGAATGGCACGATCAGCAACGCCAGGAGGGCCAGCGACGGAATCGTGAGCGCGACCCGGCTGGAGGTGAGGGTGAGGGCCGAACCGAAAGGCAGCCGGTAGACCGCGACGGCAATGAGCACGGCGACCAATGCGCCGACCAGGACGGTCTGGAATGACAACGACGCGTGCTGATAGGTGAGGAATGTCAGGTTTCCCGCGTGCTCACGCACGTATTCCCACAGATGCACTCCGCACCCCCTCCTCGTCGGCCGCCCACCAGACCCGAATGTCCAGGCACGGTGGTCGATAGGTCGTCGATAGGTCGGATGCCGGTCGGGCGGACGACATCTCGCAGTTCGAAACCCCGTTCACCTTAATAGGCTAAGAATCTCGACGTGTCGATTCGACAGATCAAGCGCGTGGCGCGAGGGTCGGCGCCGCCACACGGACGCGCTGACCTGGCTGGATGTCGAAACGATAACGATCCTCGGCGCATGCTGTGTTTCGATCACGATGCACCGAATCGACGGCCGACGGGTGCGGTCGGTGCTCGGATATCCTGATCGGCATGGCAGTGAGTCGCCCCACGGATGCTTCCGACGAGGTCCAGCGGGCGCCGCGGGCGCGGATGACCGGGGCGCAACGCCGACTACAGCTCATCGAGGTCGCGCGCGGTCTGTTCGCCGAACGCGGGTTCGAGGCCACCTCGATCGAGGAGATAGCCCAGCGTGCCGGCGTGTCCAAACCGATCGTCTACGAGCACTTCGGCGGCAAGGAAGGGCTGTACGCGGTCGTCGTCGACCGCGAGATGGAAACCCTGCTGGAGATGGTGACCTCGTCGCTGAGCCGGAATCGCTCGCTGTATCGGATCCAGCAGGTGGCGCTCGCGCTGCTGACCTACATGGAGGAGCGCACCGACGGCTTCCGCATCCTGGTTCGCGGTGACCGTACCGACTCCGAAACCGCAACGTACTCCAGCCTTCTCAACGACGCGATCAGTCAGGTCGAGCACATTCTGGCCGGCGACTTCGAGCGCCGCGGCTTCGATCCGGCCCTCGCCCCGATGTACGCGCAGGCACTGGTCGGGATGGTGTCGGTGACCGCGCAGTGGTGGCTCGACGTGCGCGAACCGCCCAAAGAGGTCGTCGCCGCGCACCTGGTCAACCTGTGCTGGAACGGATTGACGCGGCTGGACCCGGACCCGCACCTCGTCGGACCGGACTACGTCGAGCCCCGCGAGGTCTCCACCGCGGAACCGGCCGACGAGGAGTGAGCAGCGCCGGTACCGGCACCGGGAAGTGTTGTCGCGGAGCCGGATCGGGGTGCGGAGCCGGGCCGGGGTGCGGAGCCGGACCGGGGTCGCGAACCGGGGTTAGGACACCGCGCGCTGCATGTACACGCAGTCGACCCAGCGATCGTGCTTGAAACCGACCGACCGCAGCCGGCCGACCTCGTCGAAACCGAACTTGGCATGCAGGGCGATCGACCCCGCACCGCCGTCGGCCGCGATGACCGCGACGATCTGCCGCACATTCGTCGGGTCGGCGGCCGCGAGCAGCTCCGCCATCAGCTTCGATCCGACGCCGCGGCCCTCCGTCCCCGACCGGATGTAGATGGTGTCCTCGGCGGTCTGGTCGTAGGCGGCCTTATCCCGGAACGGCCCCAGGTAGGCGAAACCGACCACCTCGTCCGGCGCATCGGCCGCGTCGGCACCGACGCCCTCGCCGACCGCCACCAGGAACGGCCGGCCGACCGTCTCGACCGCACGCACCTTGGCCTCCCACGCCGCGACATCGGGGGCGACATAATCGAAGGTTGCGACCGTGTTGTCGACGTAGTGCCGGTAGATGTCGGCGATCGCGCGACAGTCGGCGAGCGTCGCGCGGCGCACCCGTAGCGGGCGCATGTCCCGGCCGTCCGGATGGGTCGACCCGATCGGGCTGTCGTCGCCGGCGGAGCTCATGGATGACACGATAGCGAGCCGCGCCGCCCGCGGCCCCGGCCAGTCCGTACCGGCGATCGGTGCCCGTCGGCACCGATCTGCCGCGGGCCGACCGGGCAGGTCCGCGTGCTCCGGCCGCCACCTAGAATGAACGGAGTGTCCTACACTCCCGCCCTCTCCGGGCTAGCCGCCGTCGCCACCGCGGACACGTCGCTGGCGTCGCCGGCCGCGCATCGCGACACCGCGCAGCTCGACATCACCGCGCCGGATGCGGCACGGCCGTTCGTCGTCACCGGGATGGCCGGGCGGGAGTCCGACGGTCCGCTGCTCGTGGTCTCCGCGAACGGTCGGGAAGCCGACGACCTGACGGCCGAACTCACCGAACTGCTGGACGATCCGTCGTCGATCGCCCAATTCCCGTCCTGGGAGACGCTGCCGCACGAACGTCTGTCACCGAGCGCCGACACCGTCGGGCAGCGCCTGGCCGTGCTGCACCGGCTCGCCGAACCCGGAGACCACCCGCTGCGAGTCGTGGTCACCACGGTGCGGTCGCTGGTGCAGCCGATGGCGCCGGGGCTCGACCACGTCCGCACCATCACCCTGCGCGAAGGCAATGAGGTCGATTTCGACGGGTTGCTCGCCGACCTCGTCGAGATGGCGTATGAGCGCGTCGACATGGTCGGCCGCCGCGGCGAGTTCGCCGTTCGCGGCGGCATTCTCGACGTCTTCCCGACCACCGCCGACTACCCGGTGCGGGTCGAGTTCTGGGGCGACGAGATCACCGAAATGCGGGCGTTCTCGGTCGCCGACCAGCGCAGTCAGCCGGAGATCGAGAGCTCCGAGGTACGTATCCATCCGTGCCGCGAGCTGATGCTGACCGAACCGGTGCGGGCGCGCGCCGCGGAACTGGCCACCGAGTACGCGGGCAACCCGACGCTGGCCGACATGCTCGCCAAGCTCGCCGAGGGCATCCCGGTCGAGGGCATGGAGGCCCTGATCCCGGCGCTCGTCGACGGTGATATGCGTCTGCTCACCGAGATGGCGCCGGCGGGGACCCGGGTGCTGATCTTGGATCCGGAGAAGGTGCGCACCCGCGCGGGTGATCTTGCCCAGACGGGCGCGGAGTTCCTGGAGGCCTCCTGGCAGGCGGCGGCCATGGGCGCGACCGCACCGGTGGACGGCCGCGCCACCGACGACACCGGCATCGACCTGCAGGCCAGTGCCTACCGTTCGCTGGACGATGTGCGGACGGCCACGCTGGCGACCGGACGGCCCTGGTGGACGCTCAGCCCATTGGCCGCGGGCGACGACGAAGAGCTCGTGCTCGACGTCGCACCGGGACCGGCGCCCCGCGGCGACGACGACGAGATCGCGGCGACGTTCGCCATGCTGCGGGCACACGTCACCACCGACCGGCCGGCGGCGATCGTGGTGGCGGGCAAGGGAACCGCACACCGGGTGGGGGAGCGGCTCGCCGAGGCCGAAGTGCCCTACCGGATCGCCGAGCCGGGTGACGAACCGCAACCAGGCGTGGTCACCGTCTACTCGGGCACGTTGCGGCACGGAATCATCTGTCCGGCAGCGGGGCTCGTGGTGGTCACGGAGACCGACCTGACCGGGTCGAGGGTCGCCAGCGTCCGCGACGGCCGCAGGCTGCCCGCCAAACGCCGCAACCAGGTAGACCCGCTCGCCCTGACCGCGGGAGATCTCGTCGTGCACGACCAGCACGGCATCGGCAAGTTCGTCGAAATGATCGAACGCACCGTGTCCGGCGCGCGCCGCGAGTACCTGGTGATCGAATACGCGCCGGCCAAACGCGGGCATCCCGGCGATCGGCTGTACGTCCCGATGGATGCCCTCGACCAACTGTCGCGGTACGTCGGCGGTGAGCAGCCGGCGCTGTCCAAACTCGGCGGGTCGGACTGGCAGAACACCAAACGCAAGGCGCGCAAGGCGGTTCGCGAGATCGCCGGCGAACTCGTGCAGCTCTACGCCGCCCGGCACGCCGCACCCGGCTACGCGTTCAGCCCGGACACCCCGTGGCAGCGGGAGATGGAGGACGCCTTCGACTTCACCGAGACCGTCGACCAGATGACCGTGATCGGCGAGGTCAAGGACGACATGGAGAAGCCGGTCCCGATGGACCGGGTCATCGTCGGCGATGTCGGCTACGGCAAGACCGAGATCGCCGTCCGGGCCGCGTTCAAGGCGGTGCAGGACGGTAAGCAGGTCGCCGTGCTGGTACCGACGACGATTCTGGCGCAACAACATCTGCAGACGTTCACCGAGCGGATGGCGGACTTCCCGGTCCGCATTCGGGGGCTGTCGCGGTTCACCGACCCGAAGGAGTCCCGGGAGGTCATCGACGCGATGGCCGCCGGCGAGGTGGACATCGTCATCGGCACCCACCGGCTCCTGCAGACCGGGGTGACCTGGAAGGACCTCGGGCTCGTCATCGTCGACGAGGAACAGCGATTCGGTGTCGAGCACAAGGAACACATCAAATCCCTGCGCACCCACGTCGACGTGCTGACGATGTCGGCGACGCCCATCCCGCGCACGCTGGAGATGTCGATGGCCGGCATCCGGGAGATGTCGACCATCCTCACGCCGCCGGAGGAACGGCATCCCGTGCTGACCTACGTGGGCGGCTATGCGCCGAAACAGGTTGCCGCCGCTATCCGTCGGGAACTCCTGCGTGACGGCCAGGTCTTCTACGTGCACAACCGGGTGTCGACGATCGACAAGACCGCCCGAGAGATCGCCGAGATGGTCCCGGAGGCGAGAGTGGCTGTGGCGCACGGCCAGATGAACGAGGAACAGCTCGAGCGGACCGTCGCCGGG
Organism: Gordonia sinesedis; assembly: GCA_039527305.1. Taxonomy (GTDB): domain Bacteria; phylum Actinomycetota; class Actinomycetes; order Mycobacteriales; family Mycobacteriaceae; genus Gordonia; species Gordonia sinesedis. Next base: position 572,045 of record BAAAJU010000006.1, read on the forward strand.
TTCTGGAACCGCGAATATGACGTCCTGGTGTGCACCACCATCATCGAGACCGGCCTGGACATTTCCAACGCGAATACCCTCATCGTCGACAGGGCCGAGAATCTCGGTCTGTCCCAACTGCACCAGCTCCGCGGCCGGGTCGGACGCAGCCGTGAGCGTGGGTACGCATATCTGCTGTACAGCCCCGACCGTCCGCTCACCGAAACCGCCTACGACCGGCTGGCTACCATCGCGCAGAACAACGAGTTGGGAGCCGGCATGGCGGTGGCCCTCAAGGATCTCGAATTGCGGGGCGCCGGAAACGTTCTGGGCGCCGAACAGTCCGGGCACGTCGCCGGTGTCGGGTTCGACCTGTACGTGCGGCTGGTCGGGGAGGCGGTCGAGGCCTATCGGGCGGCCGCGGACGGACGTCCGGTCGCCGCCTCGGAGGCCACCGAGGTGCGAATCGATCTCCCCGTGGACGCGCACATCCCGGTCGAATACGTCGATTCGGACCGGCTGCGGCTGGAGGCCTATCGCAAGCTGGCGGCGGCGGCCGACGACGACGCCGTCGACGCGGTGGTCGCCGAGCTGGTCGACCGCTACGGGGAGCCGCCGGAGGAGACCCGGCGGCTGGCCGCGATTGCCAAGTTGCGGTTGCGGAGCCGGGAACGCGGCGTCGGCGAGATCGGCGTCACCGGCACCTCGGTGAAGCTGTCGCCGCTACCGCTGCTGGACAGCGAACAGGTGCGGCTCAAGCGGCTCTATCCCGAAGCGAGCTACCGGGCCACCACGTCGGTGGTGACGCTGCCGATTCCGCGGACCGGCGGGATGGGGTCGCCGCGGCTGCGGGACGACGCCCTGATCGACTACCTGACTACATTCCTGCAGGTGCTCAAACCGGAATCGCCCCAAGCGGATACGGCACCTGCGGGATCGGATTCGGCGGCGGCGGTGCGGGCGGCCGCGGCGCCCACCCGATCGTGACCCGCCGTCGCCGACCTCGACCTCGCCCGGAGGTCGCTGCGATACGGTCGTCTCGGAGGCGTCCGGCCTCCGCGGCGCGACTCCGCCGACCATCGACCCCAGAGGGCTGACCCACAGAGGACATCATGACCGTCGTCCTGCTCGATCCGCTCCGGCCCGACATGATTCCGGTCGCGGCCCGCACCCACCTGTCCGGCGAGGTTCTCGTCACCGAGGAGGTGCCGACCGGATTGCTGTGGGAGCTAGACCATTTCGCCCCGGCGCTGGCCGAGTCCGATCCGTCGACCACACTGGTCAGCACCGACATCACCCATCCGCTCGTGGCCGCGCGGATCGCCCAGGGAGACCGGGTGATCCGTTCGTCGGCGTCGGCGGGTCGCGACCTGCTCGATGCGGTCGCGCTGATGGACCTGCTGCGGCGCAACGGACCCTGGGAGAGTCGGCAGACGCACGCCTCGCTGCGCCGGTATCTGCTGGAAGAGGTCTACGAACTGCTCGACGCGATCGACGCCGGCGATCAGGAGAACCTGCGCGAAGAGCTCGGTGATCTGTTGCTGCAGGTGCTCTTCCACGCACGAATCGCCGCCGACGACCCGACCGATCCGTTCGATATCGACGCTGTCGCACGGAGTTTCACCGCGAAGGTGAGTGGACGGACGCCGGGGGTGCTGTCCGGCGCGCACAGCGACCTGGAGACGCAGATCCGGGAATGGGAAGAACACAAGGCGGCGGAGAAGAACCGTGGGTCGGTGCTCGACGGGATCGCCACGACCCAGCCGGCGTTGGCGTTGACGCAGAAGGTGCTCGAAAGGTTGTCCGCCGCCGGATATCCGATCGAGCGGATCGCCCCCGATGTGGTGACGGTGACGGTGACCGCCGCCGAGGACAGCGTCGAGGCCGCCACCCGGCAGCGCACCTTGGATTTGATGGCGCACGTGCGAGCGGTCGAGGAACAGGCGCGGATCGACGGCATCGACCTCACCACTCCGGAGGCCTGGCACGCCGTGCTGGACGGCAGCGACGCGGTCGAGGGTCGCGCGGACCAAAACGACGCGTCCGGGGCTGCGGGCGCCGAGGTTGCGGGGGAGGAGGAGCCCGACGCTGACGGTGTCGTCGCGGACGAGGTCGTCGATGCCGAGGTCATCGACGAGGCCGCTGTCGACGAGGGCGTCGTCGATCAGGTCGGCGCCGGCAACGATGCCGCGGACGCCGAGGTCGTAGAGGACGCGGTCGTGCAGAACGAGGTGGGGGAGACCGGGGCCGGGGACGACAACGGGGCTCGGTAGCCGACCTTCCCGCGGCGACCGGCATAGCGATTCGGTAGCACTTCTGCCCGCTGAGCGAGCAGAAGTGCTACGAGATCGATGTGCGGCTCGCAGAGGCGATATCGGCTCACCGTGATTCTTACCCTGGTGCGCGTCGAAGCCGGCCTGGGTAGCGAGGTCGTCTGCGGCGTCGACCCGGCGGTGTGCCATGCGGTCGGTGAGCTTCACCGGAAGGGCAGGATGTGTCGTGCATCATGGGTGGATGCCGGCTGACAACGTCATCTTGATCCACTGGCACGATCTCGGCCGCCACCTGACGTGCTATGGGGCCCAGGGGGTGTCGAGCCCGTGTCTCGACGACCTCGCGGCGCACGGCATCCGATTCACCGACGCGCACGCGACGGCGCCATTGTGCTCGCCGGCCCGCGGGTCGTTGTTCACCGGCCAGTATCCGCATCACAACGGACTCGTCGGGCTCGCTCACCACGGATTCGAATACCACGACGGCGTGCACACGTTGCCCGCGCTGCTCGGCGCGGCGGGATACCGGACGGTGCTGTACGGCATGCAACACGAGAGCGCCGATCCGACCCGGCTCGGTTTCGACACCGTCGACGTGTCGGAGTCGCGGTGCGACTACGTCGTCGCTCGTGCCCAGGAGTGGCTCGCCGGCCATACCGCCGATCCCGACGGGCAACCGTTCTTCCTCACCGCCGGGTTCTTCGAGACCCACCGTCCCTATCCCGCAGACGAATACCCCCACGCCGACCCCGGCGCCGTCGGCGTGCCCGGCTTTCTGCCGGACACCCCCACCGTCCGGGAGGACCTGGCGGGTTTGCACGGCAGTATCGCGGCAGCGGACGCGGCGGTCGGCAGGCTGCTGGACACCGTCGCGGAGCTAGGGCTCGCCGACAGCACCTGGATCGTGTTCATCACCGATCACGGCCTGGCGTTCCCGCGAGCCAAGTCGACGCTGTACGCGGAAGGCACGGGCGTCGCCCTCATCGTCCGGCCGCCGGCGCGGCGACGCATCTCGCCCCGCGTCTACGACGACCTCTTCTCCGGGGTCGACCTCACGCCCACCGTGCTCGACCTGCTGTCGGTGCCCATTCCCGACGATGTCGACGGCTACTCGCACGCGACCGAGATCCTCAGCCATGCCGGCGAGACCGTCCGCGACCGCCTCTTCACCGAGAAGACGTATCACGATGCGTTCGACCCGATTCGGGCGATTCGCACCAAGGACTTCAGCTACATCGAGAACTACGCCGACCGGCCGGCACACCTGCTCCCGCTCGACATCGCCGACAGCCTGTCCGCCGAGTCGGTCCCGGACGGGGACACGACACTTCGGCGGGCGCGCGCCGAACTGTACGACCTGCGCGCCGACCCGTACGAGCGCACCAACCTGGTCGAGGACCCCGACTACGTGGGCGTGGCGCAGACACTCGCGGCGGCACTGGCCCAGTGGCGCACCGCGACCGCCGATGTGCTGCCCGACGATTCGCACGGCACGGCGATCGCCGAACGCTTCATGGCGGAGTTCCGCGCCCGCGCCGAGCTCATCGACCCGGCCGACGAGGCACTGCCGTCGCGCCGACCCGAGGGATCGCGCCGCGAACTCGCCGGCGACGTCACCGCCGGCGTTGGCTGAGCGACGCGTCGGCACGACCGGGCGCCAGATGTCGCGATAGGTCGCGGAATTCGCAACCTATCGCGGCAAAGTGGCGATCGCCGGCGCGGCGCACTATCGGGGGCGGTGGTTTCGATACGAGCCTCGCTCCGCTCGGCTCTACTCAACCACCGGGGTAGCCGGCTCTACCCGGCCACCGGGGTAGCCGACTCTACTCAACCACCGGGAGAGCCGGCGATACTCAACCATCTGGTACTGACCACGCCCGACTGCCCCTGCACATGTGCGCCGAAATGTAAAGGGTTTTGGTCGTACGGCATGCAAAACCCCAGGTTGCGGCTGGTTTTCGGGTGGTTAGACTGTCCTGCGTGCATTCCGGAAAGAACTATCTCGTCTGCGCGAGTCAGCGCAGCGGCAGCACCCTGCTTGTCGAATCGCTCGCCGCCACCGGTGTCGCCGGACGCCCGGAGGAGTTCTTTCAGTACTTCGCCACCTCGTCGCAGTCCCCGCAGCCGCGGGAGTGGTTCGCCGGGGTCAACGATCCGGAGATCGTCTCCCACCTCGCGCCGCTCGAACCGGGCGTCGTCGACCACCGCGACTCCGACCGCTGGCGGGTCGACGTCCTCGATGCCGGGCGCAGCGCCAACGGCGTCTGGGGTGGCAAGCTCATGTGGAACCAGACCCCGCTGCTGATCGCACGCAGCAGGGTCGCCTCCGGGTCGCTGCGGACCGCGTTGCGGTGGCTCTTCGACGGCGACGATCCCACCATCGTGCACGTCTACCGCGAGGACATCGTGCCGCAGGCGGTGTCGATGTGGCGGGCCGTGCAGACCCGGGTCTGGCGCGACAGCGGCGGTCACTCCCACGGCAGCGGGACCGGTTCGGGCCACGACACCGCGGACTCCGGCGACGGCGCGATCTACCACGCGGGCGCGATCGCCCACCTCGCCGGCATCCTGGCCGCCCAGGAACGCGCGTGGCGCGAGTGGTTCGCGGCCGAGGAAATCGAACCGCTCGACATCGAGTTCCGTGATCTGACGCGCGATCCCACCGAGGCGACCGCACGTGTGCTCGAGGTGATCGGCCAGGACCCCGGTCTCGCGCCGCCGCCACCCCTCAAACCCCAGTCCGACTCGCGCTCGGCCGAATGGGTGCAGCGCTACCGCGACGACGCCGAACGGAACGGATATCCGCAATGACCACCGTGACCCCCGACGTCGACCATGTTGCCGCCATCCGGGTCCTCGAGGCGGAGGCGGTGCACATCATCCGCGAGGTCGTCGCCGAACTCGAGCGGCCGGTGCTGCTGTTCTCCGGCGGCAAGGACTCCATCGTCCTGCTCCGGTTGGCGGAGAAGGCATTCCGCCCGGCACCCTTGCCGTTCCCGATTCTGCACGTGGACACCGGCCACAACTTCGACGAGGTGATCGAGTTCCGGGATCGGCGGGTCGCACCGACCGCCGACAACCCGGCGGGTATCGACCTCATCGTCGCCTCCGTGCAGGAATCGATCGACGCCGGACGGGTCGCCGAGTCCACCGAGAAATCCGGTTCCCGCAACCGATTACAGACCCGCACCCTGCTGGACGCCTTGGAAGAGGGCGGATTCGACGCCGCATTCGGCGGTGCCCGCCGCGACGAGGACCGCGCCCGCGCCAAGGAACGCGTGTTCAGCTTCCGGGACGAGTTCGGCCAATGGGATCCGCGTGCGCAACGACCCGAGCCGTGGTCGCTGTACAACGGCCGTATCCGCCGGGGCGAGTCGGTTCGCGTGTTCCCCCTGTCGAATTGGACCGAACTCGACATCTGGCGCTACATCGAACTCGAGCAACTCGAGCTGCCGTCCATCTACTTCGCCGGCCAGCGCGAGGTGTTCGACCGGGACGGCATCCTGCTCACCGTATCGCCGTACTCACAGCCGGGACCGGACGAACCGGTCAGCACCGAGTGGGTGCGTTACCGCACCGTCGGCGATCTCACCATCACCGGCGCGGTCCGGTCGGAGGCGACGACGATCGCCGACATCATCGCCGAGATCGAGGCGGCCACCGTCTCCGAACGCGGCGCAACCCGCGCCGACGACCGCACGTCGAGTGCGGCGATGGAAGACCGCAAGCGCGAAGGATACTTCTGATGACGCTGACCTCGACACCGCCGGCCACCGTCGAATCCGTTCCGGCGCAACGGCAATTCCTGCGGATCGCGACAGCTGGCAGCGTCGACGACGGCAAGTCGACGCTGATCGGCCGCATCCTGCACGACACCGGCAGCCTGCCCACCGATCATCTGTCGGCGGTCACGGATGGCGACGGGACCGTCGACCTGGCCGCCCTGTCCGACGGATTGCGCGCCGAACGCGAGCAGGGCATCACCATCGACGTCGCCTACCGCTTCTTCGCCACGCCGACGCGCAGCTACGTCCTCGCCGACACCCCGGGCCACGAGCGCTACACCCGCAATATGTTCACCGGCGCCTCGAACGCCCACGTCGCGGTCCTGCTCATCGATGCTCGACACGGCCTGCTCCGGCAGACCCGACGGCACGCACGCATCGCCAATCTCGTTGGAGTGCCACACCTCATCGCCGCGGTCAACAAGATCGACCTCGTCGACCACTCCGAGCACCGCTTCGACGAGATCCGCGCGGACCTGCAGGAACTGGCCGTCCAACTCGGCGTCGACGAGATCGCGGCCATTCCGGTCGCCGCCAAACACGGCGACAACGTCGTGCACCGGTCGCCGAACACGCCGTGGTACACCGGACCGACGCTGCTGGAGTACTTCGAAGGCGTCGAATTGCACGCCCCGGCACCGGTTCCCACCGAATTGCGGCTGCCGATCCAGTGGACCTCGCGGCCCACCGAGCAGAACCGCCGCACCTACACCGGGCGGCTCGCCTCCGGCACACTCCGCACCGGGGACGAGATCGTGGTGCTGCCGTCCGGCAGCCGCAGTGTGGTCACCGCGCTCGACACCCTCGACGACGCTCGGGATGTCGCGGTCGCGCCCCTGTCGGTCGCTATTCAACTCGCCGACGACATCGACATCGGACGCGGCGACGTCATCGTGAACGGTTCGGACGACGCACACCGACCGGTACTGGCCCGCGAACTCGATGCCCACGTGTGCTGGTTGTCGACTACTCCACTGCGCGCGGGCGACCGGGTGGCGCTCAAACACGGCCCGGCGACCGTGCGGGCGACGGTTCAGTCGATCCAGCGGCGCCTGGACCCCGATACCCTCATCGAGCATGTCGGACCAAGTGAACTGGCGCTCAACGACATCGGCACCATCACCCTGCGCACCTCCACCGTCGTGCCGGCCGATCCCTACCGGCGCAACCGGGATACCGGTTCGTTCATCCTGATCGACGAGGCGTCCAATGACACCGTCGGCGCGGGCACGATCCTCGAACCGCGGGAGGTGATCCCGGGCAAAGCCACCCGCAACGACATCAAATGGCATCCGAGTTCACTGGGCCGGTCGGAGCGGTGGGCGCACACCGGTCAGCGTGGGGCGACGGTGTGGCTCACCGGACTTCCCGCATCCGGCAAGTCGACGGTGGCCGTTGCGCTGGAACGAGCCCTGGTGGCGCGTGGGCGCGTCGCATATCTCCTCGACGGGGACAACATCCGGCACGGCATCTCCGACGACCTCGGCTTCTCGCCCGGCGACCGGGCCGAGAACATCCGTCGCGTCGGGCATCTCGCCCGGCTGTTCGCCGACGCCGGTGTCATCGCCATCGCGTCGATGGTGTCGCCGCTGCGTTCCGACCGGGATATCGCACGCGAACTGCACCGCGCGGCCGACCTCGATTTCGTCGAGGTGCACGTGAGCACGCCGGTCGCCGAGTGCGAACGTCGCGACCCCAAGGGGCTCTACGAGCGTGCGCGGCGCGGGGAACTGCGCGGTCTGACCGGCGTGGATGCGCCCTACGAGAGCCCCGAACATCCGGACCTGCGATTCGACACCACCGGCGCCGACGTCGACGCGCTCGCCTCGCTGATCGTCGGTGCACTGATGGATCGGGGCATCATCGAGGCATGAGTTGTTGTGCCCCGCAGCGTGAACCCCGACACCCGGCACCGGCCGCGGACCCGGTGGCGACGCACGCGCTGGGGCGGGCCGACGCCGCGCACCCCATCGAATCACGGCCCGTCCCGGCCGGGACGTTCGCGATGGGTGATGCATTCGACGAGGGCTATCGCACCGACGGTGAGATTCCCGTCCACCACGTCACCCTCGACGCCTTCGCGATCGACGCGACCGCGGTGACCAATGACGCCTTCGCCGCCTTCGTCGATGCCACCGGATACGTCACCGACGCCGAACGATTCGGCTCGTCGGCGGTCTTCGCGGCGCTCGCCGGCCCGGTGGCCGACGCGCGGCCGGTCGCGGCGACCCCGTGGTGGCTCGAGGTGCCCGGCGCCCGCTGGGACCGTCCGTTCGGACCGGGCAGCGACCTGACCGACCGCGGCGACCATCCCGTCGTTCACGTATCGCATGCCGACGCCCTCGCCTACTGCGCCTGGGCAGGCCGTGCCCTACCCACCGAGTCCCAGTGGGAGTACGCCGCCCGCGGCGGCCTGGACGGTGCTCGCTTCCCCTGGGGCGACGACGAACCCACCGGCGACCAGCCGCGCTGCAACATCTTTCCCGGCGAGTTTCCCGACCGTCCGTCCGGCGACGTCGGGACCATTCCGGCGCGGGCGTTGGTGCCCAACGGTTTCGGGTTGTATCAGACGGTCGGCAACGTGTGGGAGTGGTGCGCGGACCGATTCGACGCCCGCGCCTACCGCGGTGCCGCACCGGTGAACCCGGCCGGCCCCGATCGCGGCCGCTCCCGGGTCTTGCGGGGTGGCAGCTACCTGTGTCACGACTCGTACTGCCGCCGGTACCGGGTCGCGGCCCGCTCGCACAACACGCCGGAGACATCCACCGGCAATATCGGATTCCGTACCGTTGCACCAGGTGCCGGCAACGCGGCGCGGTGACGGCGAACCGGCGAGTGGTCGTTACCCTTCGAACAGTCGTTGACCCCAGTATTCGTCGGGGTCGCGCAGCCCGGGCGGGATCGCGAAGGACGACGATCCGTTCGGGATGAGGTACTCGGTCATCGCGTCCCGCCGCGACAGCGTCTGCTGCATGGGGACGAACTGGGTGGTGGTGTTGCGGTTGAACGCGATGAAGAACAGTCCCGCATCCAGGTGGCCGAAACCGTCGGAACCGTCGGTGAAGTTGTAGCCGCGGCGCAGGATCTGGACGCCATTGTTGTTGTCCGGGTGTGCCAACCGCACGTGCGCGGTGCGCGGGATGACGGGGGCGCCGTAGCTGGTGACCTGGAAGTCGGGAGTGTCGAATTCGCCGTTCTGGCCCAGGGGTGCACCGGTCTTCTTGGTGCGGCCGACCACCCGTTCCTGCTCCTGGAGGTGGGCGCGATCCCACGGTTCGATGTCCATCCGGATGCGTCGGGCAACGAGATAGGTGCCGCCGGTCATCCATTGCGCGGCCGGCGGGTTGTCCTCGCCGGCGACCCACACCCAGCGATTCAGCAGGTCGGTGTCCTCGGCCCGTAGATTCGCGGTTCCGTCCTTGAAGCCGAACATATTTCGCGGCGTTTCCTGCGACTGCGTGGTCGACGACGTCCGGCCGAAGCCGAGCTGGGACCATCGCACCGCGACCACTCCGAGCCCCAGTCGTGCGAGATTGCGGATGGCGTGCACCGCGACCTGCGGGTCGTCGGCGCAGGCCTGGATGCAGATGTCGCCGTAGCTGCGTGCCGGGTCGAGTCGTTCGGCGGCGAACGCGGGCAGGTCGTCGAGGGCCGGCGGCTTGCGGCTGGCGAGGCCGAAGCGATCCGGCCGGGCGGGATCGGCGGCGCTGGGCCCGAACAGCCCGGGCCCGAAGCCGATGGTCAGCGTCAGATTGGCCGGTGAAAGTCCCAGCGCCTCACCGGTGTCCGTCGGCGGCACATACGGCCCGAGACCGACCGCGCCGTCGGGTTCGGTCTGTTCGCCGCGGGTCATCCGTTCGGCGGCGGCAGTCCACTTCTTCAGCATCGCGACGAGGTCGTCACGATTGCCGGTGATCACGTCGAAGCTGGCGAAGTGGAGCCGATCCTGTGCGGCAGTGATGATTCCGGCCTGCCGCTCGCCGCGGAACGGCACCACGCGGTCGGACCCGGACGAGCCGTCGGTGGCGCGCCCGATGGCCACGCCACCGGCGACCCCCGCGGCCGCGGCGGCGACACCGATTCCGGCGCCGCCGAGCAACGTCCGCCGCGACAGCCTCCGCCCGGACGTGCCGCGCCGCGTCGACCCGGTGGAGACGGGCTCGTCTTCCGGTGCCCGCCGGATGTCCGACGGCTCGGCCGCGGTGTCGTCGCCGCGGTGACCGTCGTTGCCCGACCGTGTCTCGGTCACTGGCCCAGGACGATTCCGGGCACCTGGGACAGCGAGGCGGACAAGGCGTCGATCTTGTTCGAGAGATCCTTGCGCTGTTCGGGGGTGACCTGCGTGTAGGGCACGTAGCCGTCGCCCTCACGGAACTGGTTGATCGCCGACCGCACGACCGCGAACTGCTCGGTGATCTTGTCCATCAACGGCTTGTCCTTCGCCGTGATGATCGGCGCGAGTTCGGCGATCAGGGTTTCCGACCCGTCGACATTCCCGGCGAAGTCCCACAGGTCGGTATGCGAGTACCGGTCCTCCTCGCCGTTGACCTTGGTCGCCGCCACCTCGTCGATGAGCGTCTGCGGGCCCGCGACGAACTGGCGGGTCTCGAAGGTGAAGTCCGGGCTGTCGATCTCCTGGCGCAGCTTGGTGACATTCGCCAACAGCCCGTCGACGGCCTCGGCAGCGGCCTGCGGGTTGTCGTTGGCCTTGGCGTGGGCGGCATCCTCGGGGGCGACCTGTCCCTCCGCGGTGCCGATCTGATCGGGCTGCGGCGGCCACAGATACCGTTCGATGCGGTGGAAACCGGTGAACGGCTGCGTGCCGCCCTCGGTGTCGTCCCACCGCATGTCGATCGCGGGGTCGAGTTCGGGGAAGGACTCGGCGACCGGCTCGATCCGTTCGTAGAAGGTGCGCACCTGGCCGAACTGTGCGCGCGCCGCGTCGAGGTCGTTGTTCTTCACACTGGTGGCGAACTGCTCGACCTGCGACTGCAGGCCGGCCACCTGGCCGCGGACGTAATCCAGATACCGGGCCTTGGCCGCGTTCACGTCCGCCGGAGCGTCCTGCTTCTGCTTCTTCTCGCCGGTGACGGTGATCTGCTGCTGGATGCCGGTGCCGACCATGCCCGGCTTGCAGGCGACCGTGTAGGTGCCCGGGTCGACGAGTTCGACGGTCAGGTTTCCGGACAGGCCGGGGCCGATGTTCTCCACCTCGCCGAGCACCCGATTGTTGTTGCCGTACACGTAGAACTCGGTGACCTTGGACCCCGAATTGGTGACCTTGAACCGCACATCACCGGTCTCCACGTCGGCGCCGGACAACTCGCACGCGTCCGCCGTCGAGGTGACCTCGACCGCGCCGGTGCCCGACTCCTTCTCGGTGCAGCCGGCGAGCAGCAGCGGCACGGCGGTCACGGACAGCAGCGCGGCGGCCGTGGTGGTTCTGCGATTCACGTCGGGGATTCCCTTTCAGTGGCCGGCGTCGGACGGTGCCGGAGTCGGGGTGGGTGCGGGCCGGGACGGCGCGCGACGCCGGTTGGCGCGCAGGAAGAAGAACAGGACGACGGCCAGATACACCAGCCACGCGACCACCTGCAACACAGTCGGGTCCGGCCGGAAGTTGAAGATGCCCGCGAGAAGGGTTCCGTACCAAGACGACTGGTCGTACGTGTCGGAGATGTCGAAGGCCAGGGTGGACGCTCCCGGCAGCCAGCCGACGGTCTGCAGGGCGCGCACGCCGTAGGTGGGGATGCCCGCGGCGACGACGATCAAGAAGATGCCGGTGTAGAGGAAGAACCGGTGGAAGTCGAGCCGGATGGCGCCGCGGTAGAGCAGGATCGTCAACCCGACCGCGACCAGGATGCCGACGATCAGGCCGAGCAGCGGCCACAGTCCGCCCGAGACGCTCTCGGCGTACCCGACCATGAGGAGTGCGGTCTCGAACCCCTCCCGGCCGACGGCCAGGAACGACAGCCCCAGCACCGAGACGCCACCGGTGACGAGAGCCTGACTCATGCCGGACTTCAGGTCGGTCGAGATGTGCGCGGCCGCCTTACTCATCCACAGCACCATGCCGGTCACGATGAGCACCGCGGCCAGCGACGCCAGTCCCGCGATGAGTTCGGCGGTCAGGGTGCTCACCGTTCGGGTACCGAGATGGATCACCAGGAAGACGACGATCACCATCGCAATGGCCGCCGCTACGCCCGCCCAGATCCACTTGAGTGCGTCCCGGCGGCCCGACTTCACCACGAAAGCCACGAGGACCATGACCACGATGCCGGTTTCGAGACCTTCGCGAAGTCCGATGAGTCCGCTTCCGGCCATTTGGGCGAACACTGACGGTGTGCCCGATGCGGCGAGGATGGTCATGTCGTCCTTCTGTCCAGCGTGTTCTCACCCTCGCGGGTTGCTCCCGGCTTGGTGTGGTGAGGCTAACCGATGACGATAGCGCCTCCCGTCGGGGAACCGAAACGCGCACGCGTCAGTTAGGTAGGAGCGGGCTTCGATTCACCACCTGACCACGGGATGTGGCACAGTGTCGGCGCTGCCTCATGTGGGCGTCGGCGGGCCGGTGGGCACGTAGGGAGTGCACGCAGGGCAGTGACGTCGGCAGGACGTCGGCAGTAGGGGAAGGTGACCAGGGTGCGCACACGACGACGCGCTGGATGGCGAGGCCTGGTGGCCGGCGCCGTCGGCATCGTCGGCGCACTGTCGCTGACGAGTTGCCTCGACCTGCCGCAGCGACCCGACATCCCCGACGGGATACCGCCGGGGCTCGGTGCGCCGACGCCGTACATCGACATCAACGCGCCGGGCCGCACCGCGGAACTGCTCCGCGACTGGGCGCGCCCGATCGCCGACGCCACCGGTATCCCGCTGATCGCGCTGGAGGCCTACGGCAATGCCGCGGAGATCCAGCGTCAGCAGCGCCCCGAATGCGGCATCGGCTGGACGACGCTGGCCGGAGTCGGCGGGGTGGAGAGTAAACACGGCACCCACCGCACCACAGAGTTGCAGGCCAACGGCGATACGTCGCCCCCGATCCGGGGTGTGCCGCTGGACGGCACCCGCGGCAATATGCGGATCCCGGATACCGACGGTGGCCGCCTCGACGGCGACACCGAATACGACCGGGCGATGGGTCCGTTCCAGTTCATCCCGGAGACGTGGACCCGGTTCGGTGTGGACGCCAACGGAGACGGCCGCGCCGACCCGGACAATATCGACGACGCGGCGCTGTCGGCGGCCCGGTACCTGTGCGTCTCGGCCGGCGGTGACATGACCACCCCGGAGGGCTGGGAGAACGCGATCAAGGTCTACAACAATTCGATGCCGTACGTCCTCGACGTCCGCGACCACGCCAACGCGTACTCGATTAACGTCCGCTTCTGATTCGCACCGGGAGTCGGTGATGCCGGGCGGACTCGATCAACGTCCGCTTCTGATTCGCCGACGGTCCGGTCGTCGTTCGCTACGCCGGGACTTGCTGCGTGCGCCGCGTCGGCAGCGATTAGGCTTTGACGCGTACCCGTCGGCGATCCCGGGACCGCCGACCCGTCCACCGATAAGGGGCTAGGCCGTGGCAATCATCGAACAGGTTGGGGCACGCGAGATTCTGGACTCGCGCGGGAATCCGACGGTCGAGGTCGAAGTGGTCCTCGACGACGGGACCTTCACCCGAGCCGCCGTGCCGTCCGGCGCATCCACCGGTGAGCACGAGGCCGTCGAGCTCCGCGACGGCGGCGACCGCTACAACGGCAAGGGCGTCACCAAGGCCGTCGAGGGTGTGCTCGACGAACTGGCCCCCGCGGTGATCGGTATCGACGCCGAGGATCAGCGGCTCGTCGACCAGGCGCTGCTCGACACCGACGGCACCCCGGACAAGAGCCGCATCGGCGCCAACGCCATCCTCGGTGTCTCGCTGGCGGTGGCCAAGGGGGCTGCGGAATCGGCCGGTCTGCCGCTGTTCCGCTACATCGGCGGCGCCAATGCGCACATCCTCCCGGTCCCGATGATGAACATCATCAACGGCGGCGAGCACGCCGACAACGGGATCGACTTCCAGGAATTCATGATCGCCCCGGTCGGCGCCCCGACCTACAAGGAGGCGTTGCGGGCCGGCGCCGAGGTCTATCACGCGTTGAAGTCGGTGCTCGCTAAGCAGGGGATGAGCACCGCGCTCGGCGACGAGGGTGGCTTCGCCCCGGACCTGCCGAACACCGAGGCGGCGATCGCCGTCATCGGCGAGGCGGTCGGGAAGGCCGGTTACACCTTCGGTCAGGACATCGTCATCGCGCTGGACGCCGCGTCGACCGAGTTCTTCTCCGACGGTGTCTACAACCTCGAGGGCAAGGGCCGTTCGGCGGACGAGATGATCGCGTTCTACGAGAAGCTGGTCGCCGACTACCCGATCGTGTCGATCGAGGATGGGCTCGCCGAGGACGACTGGGACGGCTGGGCGAAGCTCACCGAAGCGATCGGCGACAAGGTCCAGCTCGTCGGTGACGACCTGTTCGTCACCAACCCGGAACGGCTGGAAGAGGGCATTACCAAGGGCATCGCCAACGCCTTGCTGGTCAAGGTGAACCAGATCGGCACGCTCACCGAGACGCTGGACGCGGTGGCCCTGGCCCACAACAACGGGTACAAGACGATGATGAGTCACCGGTCCGGTGAAACCGAGGACACCACCATCGCCGACCTGTCCGTGGCGTGCGCCTCCGGCCAGATCAAGACCGGCGCGCCCGCCCGCAGCGAGCGGGTCGCCAAGTACAACCAGCTACTGCGGATCGAGGAAGGTCTCGGTGAGGCGGCACGGTACGCCGGAGACCTTGCCTTCCCACGATTCTCGTTCGGTTCGTGATTAGCTAGGGCCCATGGCATCACGCGATGGGCGTCGGCGGACCCGGGAGACCGCCCGTGACCGGCGCTCGCGTGATGCATCGCGTCGCTCGCCGCGTCGAGATCGGGCGGCGAGGCGTCCGACGATCTCGGTCGTCGAGACCGGTGAGCAGGAGCTGTGGATCGACGATCCCGACCCCGCCGAGCCGGTCGCCGACGACATCGCGGCATCGGCCGACGGGTCGTACGACAGTGACGGAGCCGGGGACGAACCGACCTCGCCGGCCACCGAGGAAAACACGCGCGGCGGTCGCAGCGGTACACGTCGGCACGGTCCCGGGCGGGAGCGGTCCCGCGGCCGCACGGCGCGTCGGCGACCCGAGCGCGATGTGGTCGGCGCCCTGTCGCACCGGCTGCGGGCGCTGGACGCCAAACGGGCGGTGGTGCTCGCATTGGTGATCGGTGTGGTGGCGTTGACGCTCGCGATGCCGATCCGGACGTACTTCGCGCAGCGCACCGAGTTCAGTCAGCTCGCGACCTCCAACGAACAGTTGCGCCGCCAGGTGGCCGACTACCAGCAGAAGGTCAACGAGCAGAACGACCCGGCCTACATCGAGGCGAAGGCCCGGGAGCGTCTCCAGTTGCTGCGGCCCGGCGAGACCGGGCTGGTGATGGTGTACCCGGGTGACGCCGAACGCCGCGCGGCCGAACAGCGGGCCGAGGAGCGCGCGCGGAATCCCTGGTACCAGAACCTGTGGCAGGCGGTGTCCACCCCGCCCGCCGACCGCTGAGTGCTCCGCCGCGCATCGGCGACTACTGTGCGTCCGGTGAGCGTTTCGGAGAACGACCTGGCGACGGTGGCCGCGCAGCTCGGGCGTGAACCGCGCGGGGTGCTGGCGATCAGCTACTACACTCCCGACGGCGTGCCCGCGGTGGTGATGACCGCACCGCGGCTGCCCGACGGGACGCCGTTTCCCACCCTGTATTACCTCACCGACCCGCGGCTGACCGCCGAGGCGAGCCGGCAGGAGTCGGCCGGCGTGATGAAGTCGATGACCGCCCGGCTGGCCGCCGATCCCGCGTTGGCCGCCGCCTACCGCCGGGCGCACGAGTCGTTCCTCGCCGAGCGGGACGCCATCGAATCGCTGGGCACCGACTTCTCCGGCGGCGGCATGCCGGATCGGGTGAAGTGCCTGCATGTGCTCATGGCGCATGCCTTGGCGAAGGGGCCGGGGCTCAATCCCCTCGGCGACGAGGCGGTGGCGCTGGCCGCGGACCGTGGGCTGCGCGGCACCGCCATCCCGGCGGACTGGCCCGCTGCGACCCATCCGTCCGATCCGGAAGGGCCGGTCGGACAGTCGGATACGGACGATCCGGTGGCACGGGACGATTCGGCGGAACGGAAAGATTCGGCGGACGATTCGGCGGAACGGAACGGTTCGGGGGAGCCGCGATGACCGTCGTCGGCGCCGTCGATTGCGGCACCAACTCGATCCGCCTGCTGGTCGCTCGACGCGCGGACGGGCCTCCCGCTGACCGGGTTGCGGGGGTGACGGGGCCGGCGGCCGGACCTCCCGCTGACCGGGTTGCTGGGTCTCCTGCTGATCGGGTTGCCGGATCTCCCGCCGATCGAGTAGCGGAGGAGCGGAGCGACGACGCGTATCGAGATCAGCCGCCGCTAGTCGACCTGCACCGCGAGATGCGCGTCGTCCGACTCGGCGAGGGGGTGGATGCCAACGGACGGTTCGACGCCGCGGCGATCGACCGTACCCGTGCGGCGCTCGTCGACTATGTCGGCGTCATGGCGGCGCTCGGAGTGGACCGCGTGCGCATGGTCGCGACGTCGGCGACCCGGGACGCCAGTAACCGGGACGAGTTCTTCGAGATGACCGCCGAACTGCTCGGCCGGATCGTGCCGGGGGCGCGGGCCGAGGTCATCACCGGCGACGAGGAGGCGCGGCTGTCGTTCCGCGGGGCGGTCGGCGAACTCGATCCCGCGACCGGCCCGTTCGTAGTGACCGATCTGGGTGGCGGCTCCACCGAGGTCGTTCTCGGCGACTCCGCGCGTGTCGACTCCGAGGTCGGCGCCCACCCGGGACCTGCTCGCGGTGTCGATGTGCGCGCGGCCTATTCCGCCGACGTCGGGTGCGTCCGGGTCACCGAACGCCTGTTGCACACGGACCCACCGACCGCGGACGAGGTTGCGGCCGCGCAGCGCTTCGTGCACGACCGCCTCGATGCCGCGTTTGCCGCGGTGCCCGTCGACGACGCCCGCACCTGGGTCGGCGTCGCCGGAACGATGACGACCTTCGCCGCGCTCGCCGCCGGTCTGACCGAGTACGACCCGAATGTTATTCACCTGTCCCACATTTCGCTGGACGAACTCGACGACGTGTGCCGTCGGCTGATCGCGATGACCCGTGCCGAGCGGCTGGCACTTGGTCCGATGCACCCGGGGCGCGCCGACGTGATCGGCGGGGGCGCGGTGGTGGCGCTCGAACTCGCGCGGGTGCTGCAGGAGCGCGCCGGTATCACCGAACTCGTCGTCAGCGAGCACGACATCCTGGACGGCATCGCCCTGGGCTTGCTGGACTGAGCGCGCGGCGGCGGCTGGAGGTCGCGGTCGGAGGTCGCGGTCGGCTGCCGAAACTAGCGGAAGGTCGTTCTTGCGCTAGGTTCGTCACCTTCCGCTAGTTGCACATAGCGCATGGTTGCGAAAGTAGCGGAAGGTCACGACTGCGGAAGGTCACGACTGCGGTGCCCGCCGTGCGGCCAGATGCACCTCGGCGAACCGATGCAGCTCGCCGTCGGGGCGGGCGACGACACGCCACAGCTCGTCGAATCCGGCGTCCCGCAACGTCTCCGCGAGGTGGTCGGGGTTCCAGCGCCAGGCGGGCGCCACGGCACATGGTCGAATTCGACGACGGGTTCGTCGTCCGCGCATTGGGTGGCCACCAGGAGGAGCCCACCGGGTTCGATCCGGGCGCTCCACCGGGCCAGCACGCCCACCGCGGTGTCGGGTGGCACGTGGATCAGACTGAATCGGGCGACGATCGCCGCGATCGGACGATCCGGCGCAAGAGTGTCCAGATGGGCGTCGTCGCAGGCGAATTCGCACTCCGGGTGGGCGTCGCGGGCCAGCGAGAGCATGTGGGGACTGGGGTCGACGCCGATCACCGGTCGTCCGAACCGCGCGAGATCGGCGGTGATATGACCGATGCCGCATCCGACGTCGACGATCCGGCCGTCCGGAGCTGTCGCGGTGACCAGGTCGGCGAATGTGTGCATGGTGTGCCGTTCCAGCGGCGTCAGGTACGCGTTCGGGAAGGTGTCCGCGTAAAGCTGCGCGAGTGCGTCGTATCCGGGCTGAGTCATCGGCGATCATCCTCGCACGACGTCGGGTGCCGGTGGATTTCGATACGCGGCTCCTTCGTCGCCGCTAGTCGACCACCGCGGTTCTCACGACACCGGGGCCGGCTGGCGCAGCGAGATGTTGTTGCAGGCCTCGCAGACCGAGGCGGGGATGACGCCGCGCCGCTGCAGGAACCCGAAGATCACGCAGCCCAGGCAGAATCCGAACACCGACTCCAACGTCGCGGCCACGATCAGCACGCCGGTGACGATCTGCGCGGCGAGCCCCAGCCCCAGCAGACTCAGCACGAACGCAGTCGTGCTGACCACGAGGCCGATGGTCTGTGCGAACCGTTTCGGCGGTCCCGGCACCAGCTTGGTCTTCCGCCAGATATGCGGTGCGATGACCCGCACCGAGAGCTGCCCGAACGGTGACAAGGTCGGTCCCGACAGCACACGCAGCGCGAACCCGAGAGCCAGGATGCCGTAGAGCACCGGGGTGTTCACCACCACCGCGACAACGGCGAGCACAACCACGAGCCCGGCGGTCGACCGGGCCGCGTAGTCGTTGACCGGATTGGGAAAGGTGAGAAAACTCGGCCTGGACATGGCGCCTCCTGAAGCGTGCTCTACCCATCTTGGAGCGTCACGATGCGAGTTGCAGGTGTTCCGATCACCGTGACTCAAACCCCGACGTGGGGTGAACCGACGGCGCGGACGAGACGGCGCGGTCGGTCGATGCGGACGCGGACGCGCTCAGTCGGCGCGGGTGCGGTCCGGCGACTCGACGGCGCGGACCTCGATTTCGTCCACCTCGATCTCGTCGAGTTTCGGATCGGCGATCTCGGCGTCGATGATGTTCTGCTCGTCGAGCTTGGCCTTGCGGGCGGCCTCCCGCATCTCGAATCCCTCGGTGAAGATCTCCCCGATCTCGCGGGCAACTCCGGCGACGGCTCCGGTGATGATCGTGGCGATCTGCCCGACGTGGGTCGCGGTGGATTCCACGACCTCTTGGACCAGGTCCTTATTGCGTTCGAATCGATCGACCATGCCGGTGTCTCCTCGTTGAATGTCCCAGTGTGCCGCCGTTGCGGGCGGTCACCGATGCGGCGCCCGCCGATATGGCGTGCGGTGTCGCGTCGGGCGCCGATGTCCCGACCATACCGCCGCGCCGTGGCCGGACACAGCGGTCGGCCACGGCGCGAACGGACTAGGAACCGGGGCGGTTGATCAGGCGGCGCCGGCCGGCTCGTCCCGCTCGACGATGACGACGAGGTCATCGTCGTCGGAGGTCATGAAGTTCGGCAGCGAGAGCTTGGCGATCTTCGACCAGGTGGACAGCAACTGCTTATGCAGCGGACCGGTGTTGTACGGCAGGCCGTAGCGTTCGCAGATCTCCCGCACCTCGGCCGCGATGGTGGGGTAGCGGCTGGCCGGAATGTCGGGGAACAGGTGGTGTTCGATCTGATGCGACAGGTTGCCGCTCATGATGTGGAACAGTGGGCCACCGGTGATATTGGCGGAGCCGAGCATCTGCCGGAGGTACCACTGGCCGCGGGTCTCATCCTGGCACTCTTCGGCACTGAATGTCTGTGCGCCGGTGGGGAAGTGGCCGCAGAAAATGATGGAGTACGCCCAGATGTTGCGCACCACGTTGGCGGTCGCGTTGCCGAGCAGGGTCGGGATGAACAGCGGCCCGGTCAGCGCGGGGAACACGATGTAGTCCTTGAGCGTCTGCCGACCGGCCTTGCGCCACATGCCTTTGACCAGGCCCTTGACGTCGTACCACTTACGCTTGCCCGCGACGATGTTCTCGACTTCGAGGTCGTGCAGCATGACGCCCCACTCGAACAGCAGCATGAGCGCGGTCGCGTAACCCAGGTTGCCCAGGTAGTACGGATTCCACTTCTGGTCGCGAGCCATCCGCAGGATGCCGTAACCGATGTCGCGGTCCTCGCCGATGATGTTGGTGAAGGTGTGGTGCAGGTAGTTGTGGCTGTGCCGCCACTGGTCTGCCGGGCACACGGTGTCCCACTCGAATTCCCGCGAGTTGTACGTGTCTTCGCGCATCCAGTCGTACTGGCCGTGCATGACGTTGTGGCCGATCTCCATGTTGTCCAGGATCTTCGACACCGAGAGCGCGCCGACGGCGGCGAGCCACGCCGGCGGGAAGAAGCCGAGGTACATCAGGGCGCGGCCGGCGACCTCGAATCCGCGCTGGGTGCGGATGATCGAGTACAGGTACTCGCGGTCCTTGGCGCCGAGGTCGGCAACCACGCGGGCGCGCAGTTCGTCCAGATCCCGGCCGAGGGCTTCGACCTGCTCGTAGCTCAACACGACCGTATTGGGATCGGGCGTGTCGGTGGCCGGAATGGTCTGTTGCACGGGCAAGTTGGTGACGGGTTGCGGGTCGTCGGTGGTCTGGGCGGGGGTGATGTCGGTGGTCATGGCTATACCTCGATTTCCACGTCGCCGACCGGGGCGTTGATGCAGAGTTGGATCTGCTTGTCCGCCTCCGAGTCGATGTCGCCGGTCAGCACGTTGCGGGTGCAGCCGGCCTTCTTAATGGTGGTGCAGGAGAAGCAGATTCCCATTCGGCAGCCGGATTCGGGAGTGAGCCCGGCGGCCTCGGCCTGCTCCAGCAGGGTGCGGCCGTCGTTGGCGGCCGAGCGGCCCGACGCGGCGAAGGTGATCTCGCCGGAGACGGGTTCGTTGGGGTCGACCGCAGCCGGGGCGGCGAGGACGAACGCCTCACTGTGCACTTGCGCGGTCGGGTGCGCGTCGGCGTAGTACTCGCGGACGGCGTCCATCAGGGACGGCGGGCCGCACACGAACACGTCGGCCCGGTCATGGTCGGGAATGTCGGCAAGATGGCCCGCATGGAAGCGGCCGTCGTCGACGGGCGTGCCGTCGTCGGTGCGGGTGTGATGCAGACGGACGTCGACGTGCGGATGGGTCTGGGCGAGCTCGGCCAGTTCGGCCGAGTAGGCCAGATCCGCCGGAGTTCGCGAGTAGTGGACGAACGTGATGGGTGCGCCGTAACTGTCGGCGTCTCGATCCGTTACAAGTGTTCTCAGCATTGAGAGTGCAGGTGTAATGCCGCTGCCGCCGGTGATGAACACCGCGGAGGTCATCGGCCGGCTGGGGAGGACGAAGTCGCCGGATGCCTGGGACAGGCCGACGACGTCGCCGACCGCCGCGTGGTCGCGCAGATGGCTCGAGACGAAACCGTCCTCGTGGGCCGTGATGGTCAGCTCGACCGTGCCGTCCGGGCCGGTCGCGGCATTCGCGGGGGAGAAGCAGCGGATGTGCCGAACTCCATCGATAACGACCTTGAGCTGCACATACTGTCCGGCCTGGTGTCCGCGCCACTGGCGGGTCGGCTCCAGTGTCAGGCGCACCGTCCGGTCCGTGGGATGGTCCACCCGGGCGATCCGGGCACGCAGATCACGCCAGGTGATCATCGGGTCGACGAGTTCGAGATACCGGTCGACCGGGTGCGGCGCCAGCGCGGCCTCGACAATGGATCCCAGGGCCGCGGGAAGTCGAATGCTCATGGGCTTGGTGTCCGATCGTGTGCAAAATTTGAGTGTACGTATGTACACCGACAAGTGTGTGGGCGGCACCGACTCGTCGTCAAGGTGCTGGCCTTGTGACGGCTGTCACCTGCTGGTGGATCGCCGACAGGGTGCGTCGATCGGCGGAAGCAAAGGTTCTCCGAGCACGCCCGCCGGTCCCGAGGGCGCTCGCAATCCCGGGGCGAGGGAACCAGGGGAAGAGGGAACCAGGGGAAGAGGGAACTAGGGGATTCAGTCTCCGGCGTCCGCGGTGGCGGTATGGGCGGTGACGATGTCCCGTGCCGCGGCCCAGGCGGTGAGGTCCTGTCGTTCGATCGCCGCTGCCATCAGGTCGGGAAAGAGGTCGGGCGTGCACGCGAACGAGGCGACGCCGAGCTCGGCCAAGGCGGCGGCATGGTCGGAGTCGTACGACGGCGTGCCGGAGTCCGAGAGGGCAAGCAGCGCAATCATCGTCGCGCCCGAGTCCACGATCGCCTGGGCCCGGGCGAGCATCTCCTCGGCGATCCCGCCCTCAAAGAGATCGCTGATCAGCACGAAGATCGTGTCCGTCGGCTGCTCGATCAACCCCTGACAGTAGGCGATCGCCTGGTTGATGTCGGTCCCGCCGCCGAGCTGGACGCCGAAGAGGACGTCGACCGGGTCTTCCATCTCGTCGGTCAGGTCGACCACTGCGGTGTCGAAGACGACCAGACCGGTGCGCACCGAGCGCAGCGAGGCCAGCACCGCACCGAACACCGACGAGTAGACGATCGACTCCGCCATGGAGCCCGACTGGTCGATACAGAGCACGATATGCCGTTCGGTCTGGGTGGTGCGCCGGGCGAACCCGACCAGCCGTTCCGGTACCACCGTGCGCTGCTCGGGTAGATAGTGCTTGAGGTTCGCGGCGATCGTGCGCTGCCAGTCGACGTCGCGGAGCTTCGGTCGCCGTGTGCGTGCCGACCGGTCGAGCGCGCCGGTCACCGCTTGCACGGTCCGGGATCGCAGCCGTGCTTCGAGTTCGTCGGTGACCTTGCGGACAACGGAGCGTGCCGCTTCCCGGGAGTGTTCCGGGATTACCCGGCCCAGCCCCATCAGGGTGGACACCAGGTCGATGTCGGGCTGCACCGAGTCGAGCATCTCCGGTTCGAGCAGCAACTCGCTCAGCCCTAGCCGCTCCATCGCGTCGGTCTGCATCACCTGAACCACCGAGGACGGGAAGTAGGTCCGGATATCGCCCAGCCAGCGGGCGACCCGCGGCGCCGAACGGCCCAACCCGCCTCGCCGGTCGCCGCCGTAGAGAGCTTCCAGCGCTGCGTCGCGCCGCGCGTCCTCCGGATCCAGCGCCATGTCGCCGGTCAGCTCGTCGGCGGGCTCGCCCAGAATCAGTCGCCACCGGGTCGGGCGGTCGGTCATGACGAGACCTCCAGTCCGAGCAGGTCGGCCACCCGCAGGAGCGCCGGTCGGCCGCGCTGTAGGTCGATGCTGGTGTCGGGGTGCTCGCTGCGGCCACTGCCGATATCGCGCACCGCCCGACCGAGATTGCGCCGCTCGCCGGCCTCGAACCGGGAGAAGGTGCGCCGCAGCAGCGGCAGCAGGTCGTCGAATGTCTCGTCGGCGATCTCCGCCACCCACCCGTCCACGACTCCCAAGAGTTCTTCCTCGTGAAGCAACAGCAGTGCCTCACCCGCGAGGAAGCCGTCCAGCCATGCCGCCGCCTGTCCGGCATCGACGGCGATCGACAACTGCCGAGACAACCGGCGGCCGGCGTCCTCGGCGGAGAGCCGCCCGGCGTCGAGCAGCATCCGGTTCACTCGTCCGGCGACCGAGCCGTGGACACGCTCGTCGTCCCCGACCCGAGCCAACGCTGCCTGCCAGGGAGTGCGCAGGTCCTCGATGTCGAGCAGCGCGATCGCTGCGTCGCCGGTCTCGATTGACTCACGCATCTGCGCAGCGGCTTCATCGTCGAGGCTCGCGCAGGAGGCGCGCAGGCCGACGGCCGAGCGAATCACAATCGTCTCCACGACATGCGCCAGCCCCGCCAGGTCGACCCCGCGGACGTCGCCGTAACGCAGTGTCCGCGCCAGCGGTCCGAGCGTCGAGAGCAACGCGGGGACGTCGCTGTGCCGGGCGGTACGGTCCGCGACCGCCGCGACCACATCGCGCAAGGCCTCCGGCAGATCGGCGAGCAGGCACTGTTCGAGCCGCGACGACAGGTCGGCCAGCGTCGTCTCCGACGAGCCGGCGGCTTCCCGGACGACCTGCTCGGCGGCACCGACCAGTGTGGTGCCGTGCCCGCTGGCCTCGATGAGCGCGACGGCCAGTTCGGGCTCCCACACCACCTCCCAGGCCTCCTTGAACGTGCCGCTGGTGCGTCCGGTATCGGCCGGCCGGCCCCACGGGATGTCGAGGAGGAGGAGCCGATGGAAGAGCACCGAACGGGCGAGCTGGGCCTCTTTGCGCAGGTCAAGGGTCATGGTGGTGACCGCTGCCGAGGGCTTGAGCCGCAGCCGTCGCTGGGTGCGCGCCAGATCTGCGGCCAGCGGCACCAGCGGCGCCGAGTCGGGGACGCGGCCGAGGTCGTGGCCGATGACCAGGTGCTCGTCCACTAGGCGCAGCGGCAGGGGCGACCCATCGCACAGCACGGCCTGGGTCGCGTCGTTCAACTCGGCGAGCCCCACCGACGGTCGACCCCGCACCGCTGCCAGGGCGTCCGCGAGCCGAGTCGCCTCGACCACCCCCGCCGGCGGCGCCAGCAACTGTTCCGTCCGCAACTCGCGCGCCACTCGCACCAACCACGACGCGCCGACTGCGGCCGGGTCGTCGGCCCAGGTGCGGTACAGGTGCTGATACCACCCCGGTGAGGCGACCCCGGCGCCGTACCCGCTGCGTCGCGCGAGTCGGCCCGAGGTCCACGGCGCCCACGTGGCCGTCACCTTCACCCGCGGGAGTTTGGCCAGGAGGCGGTTGTCTGCGGTGGCCGAGGGGTAGGACGTCGGGTCGAGGGCAGGTGCGTGGAAAGCGCCGCAGACGACGGCGATTCGCTGCGCGCCGCCCTTGATCGCCGCCCGCACGACGCGGCGCATCGCGGCCTCGCGCCGCAGGTTCTCCTCGTCGGACTCGGCGTGCATCGTGGTGCGTACCAGCGCGACGGCGTCGCGGAGATGGGCGAAGTCGGCTACCGCGGTGTCGTAACGATGCTCGACGGCGTCCTCCCACCAGCGCTCGGGGTCGTCGTAGCCGACGGCGCGAGCGAGCTCGCCGATCACATCGGGTCCGGCGTCCGGTCCCTCCGGCAGTGCGTCCGCGTCCTGATCCTCATCCTCGATGGCGGCGACGGCCGGTGTGTGGGCCAGCGCGTGCGTCGCCGGGAGATCGGCGAACCGCGCCGGTACCCCACGACCGACCGCCCACCGGAGGGCTATCCATTCGGGGGAGAACGCCGCGAGTGGATAGAAGCTGGCGCGGCGCGGCTCGTCGACGGCGTAGACCAGCCCGGCGACCGGCGGCACCAGATCCGGGTCGGCCACGGAATCCACCAGGGTGTCCAGCTCCGGCGGGCCCTCGATCAGCAGCAGGTCGGGGGAGAGCTCGTCCAGCGCCGCTGCTACCGAACGGGCCGATCCGGGCCCGTGGTGCCGAATGCCCAGAACTTCTACCCGCGGCTCGGTCACCACATCACTCCAGCTCGCGGCAGGCGCGGTAGAGGTCCGCCCAGGGACGACGATCCTTCACCACGGTCTCGAGGTATTCCTGCCACACGATCCGGTCCTGCACCGGATCCTTCACCACGGCGCCGACAAGTCCGGCGGCCACATCCTCCGCGCCGACTCGGCCGTCGCCGAAATGTGCGGCGAGCGCAACGCCATTGGTCATCACCGAGATAGCCTCGGCCGTCGACAGGGTTGCCGAGGGCGACTTGATCGTGGTGCGCCCGTCGGCGGTGCGCCCGGAGCGCAACTCGCGGAAGATCGTCACCACCCGCTCGATCTCGCTCAGCGATTCCAAGTCGGCCGGCAACTGCAGGGCCGAGCCCAGCGCCGCCACCCGGGAACGGACGATCTGCACCTCCTGCTCCGCGGAGTCCGGCAGCGGCAACACCACCGTGTTGAATCGCCGTTTGAGTGCCGACGACAGGTCGTTCACGCCCTTGTCGCGGTTGTTCGCCGTCGCAATCACGTTGAAGCCCCGGACCGCCTGCACCTCCTGGTCCAGCTCGGGGACCGGTAGGGACTTTTCCGACAGGATCGAGATCAGCGCATCTTGGACGTCCGCCGGGATACGGGTCAGCTCCTCGATCCGGACGAGCGCACCGGACTCCATCGCCCGCATGACGGGGCTGGGCACCAACGCGTCCCGTGACGGGCCGTCCGCCAACAGCCGCGCGTAGTTCCAGCCGTAGCGCAGGGACTCTTCGGCCGTACCCGCGGTGCCCTGCACCACCAGCGTCGAGTTGCCGCTGACCGCCGCCGCGAGATGCTCACCGACCCAGGTCTTCGCGGTACCGGGAACGCCGATCAGCAGCAGCGCGCGATCGGTGGCGAGGGAAGCGACCGCAATCTCCATCAGCCGGCGCGAGCCGACGTACTTGGCGGAGATCTCCGTGCCGTCCGGCAGTGTTCCGCCCATCAGGTAGGTCACCACCGCCCACGGTGACAACTGCCATTGCGGGGGCCGCGGCCGGTCGTCGGCGGCGTCGAGCGCAGCGAGTTCGGTCGCGTACAGCTGCTCGGCGTGGGCGCGCAGGACATCGGTCATCGGAAGGCCTCACTGATCGACTGTTGGACGGAGATGAGCTGAACGAGGTCGGCGGCGGCGCGACGCTCACGGTCGCCGAGCGAAGCCCGATCGAGAAGCTGGAGCAGCTCGTCGCGAGCCGCGGGATGCAGCTTCGCGGGCGTGGTCTGGTCGAGGAGAATCCACCGGACCGGGCTCTTGGCGTCCCGTGCGTCGGCGATCAGGCGGCGGCTCAACTCGGGACCGAAGGTGGGCATCGCGTGCAGCAGCTCGACGGCCCGCGCGTGATCCGCGGAGCCGAGGAGGGTGAGCACCAACCGCTCGCGGCGGTCGGGTGGCAGTACCTGGAGTAGGTCGGTGGCATTCGCGGTCCAGCCGCGGTCGAGAAGAGCCTCGGCCCAGTCGGCGTCGCGCTGGGATACCGCCGCGAGCGTGAGGCCGGCGAGCACATCGGGTTCGTCGATCCGGGCGAGGGCCCGCGCGGGCGCGTCACCGGTGAGCCGGGTCCAGAAGTCCAGGGGTGCGCTGGCGACGATCCGCTGCAGCCACCAGCCGCGTTTCGACCTGCCGGCGGGCACCTTGTCCACCCCGTCACGGCGGGCCGCCTCGTCCGGG
This sequence comes from Gordonia sinesedis, assembly GCA_039527305.1. Classification (GTDB taxonomy): domain Bacteria; phylum Actinomycetota; class Actinomycetes; order Mycobacteriales; family Mycobacteriaceae; genus Gordonia; species Gordonia sinesedis. Next base: position 599,186 of record BAAAJU010000006.1, read on the forward strand.
TCGTCGGGCAACTCCACGGTGATCGTGCGTCGCAGCCGCCCGGAGACGCGCACCAGTGCACCGAGCCGCTGCTCCATCCGGGCGGCGCGCGCAGAGTCGGGGAGGCGGTCGAGTAGCCGGATCGCGGTGTCGCGGACGCCGGCCGCGCGGTCGTCCAGCGCCCGCTCCAGCAGCTCCTCGTCGCTCGAGTCCACGGTGGTCGACAGCGCTCCCAGCAGCGCCCCCCGGTCCTTGGCGGTCTCGCTCGACCAGGTGGACTCCATCAGCTCGCGTCCCGCTGCGGGATCGGACCGGCGGAGCTCCTGCACCCGGACCACGCGGGCGGGGGTCGGCAGGTGAACCCACTCGGTATCCGCGATCCCTGCGGCGGGCGCCGGCGTGGTCTCCTTTGCCCACTGCCAGTCCGGATTGAGCGCGGCCAACCAGTATCCCCTGGCGTCCAATACTTTTCGTAGTGGAGCACGCAGCGCATGGTCGGCGGTAGCCAACTCCAACAGGTGGGGCAACAGATTCCCCGTCGCGTGCACGCCGGCCGCAGCGGCCTCGCCGCACCAGTGGGCGAGCAGGGCCGAACGTCCGCGAAGACCGGCGGGAGACTGCAGGATGGTGACGGCGAGAAGCTCGCGCTGCGCCCCGGAAGGCTCTCGGTAGCGGTCGGGTGGTGCCGCGGGCGGCAGGTCACCGCAGGGGTCGGCGACGCGTCCGGCCCGGCGGGCGGCGTCCATCAGCGCCGCGAGGTCCAGCATCCGGTCCTCGGGGCGCGCGTCGGCCCGCAGTTCGATGCCGAGTGCAATGTCGGGCACCGCGCGCCGGGCTGTGCCGATGAGCGCGGTCGAGGTGAGCGTCGGCCAGCCCGACGGCGCCGTGGCCGTCACAACGCCACCACGCGTCCGTCCAGACCGAGGGTGAGCGGCCGGAATCCGTGGTCGTCGAGTTCGCCGAAGATGGCGGCGGGAGCCCCGCCGGTGAGTGCCAGCGCGACCCAGGGATCGGCGTCGCGGACGAGCGGTAGGCCGGTGCCGTCGACATCGACCACGTGGTCGGTTGTCAGCGTGGCGGCGGCGAGCGTGACCGGAATGCGGTGCGTCCACGGATTGGCGGCCAGCGTCTCGGCCCGGTCGCCGAGCGCGGCCTGGATCGTGCCGCCGTCGGGGAGCCGGTCCGCCGGTTCGAGGACCTCCGCGGGGGCGGCGAGCAGCAGTCGTCGTGGGCCGTGTCCGGGGTAGGTGGCGACCGTCGCCGCCAGTCGGGCGCCGGCGAGCTGGCTCACCGGCAGGGACCCGCCCCGGGCCGCGAAGTCCAGCAGGTGCGCCTTCTCCCCGGTGTGCTCGTTGCGCAACCAGGTGCGCTGCTGCTGCAGTCGGCCGTCGTCGGTGCGGTGGGCGCCGAGCACCTGCCAGATCCCCGCGGTCGTGCCGGTCGCCGCGATCTCCTCGCTGCTCCACGACCACCCCAGTTCGCGCCGCAGGTCGCCGAAGCTGGCGGCGTCGAGTTCGTCGCGCCGGCGCCAGGCGTGTGTCGCGGTCCACCAGCGCCCGGCAGTGCCTAGCAGATGGGTGGCCCAATCCTCCCGGGCGTGCACGGACGAGCCCATCGCACGCACCTGATCGGCCAGTCCCGGTAACTGAGCGTCGACGAGTCGTGCCCCGGTGTCCTCCCACCACGAGGCCGGTTGATTGCGGGCGGCGGCCAGACCATTGCGCACCAGGTCGGTCAGCCACAGGGCGAAATCCTCGATGCCCCTGCTCATCAGGACCAGCCGGTCCTCGAGACGGCGGGCCGCGGCAGCCGGATCGGCGGGGCCGCTCTCGGCCGGTCGCCGGGCCTTGGGCCGGGCGGCGTCGGCCCACTCGGCGGCGAAGTCGGCCGCTTCGGCGGTGTCGGCGATCGCCCCGTCGGATTCCGACCACAGCATCAGGAGCGCTAAAGCGTGCTTACACGGGAACTTTCGGCTCGGGCACGAGCATCGGTAGGCGGGACGAATGAGGTCGATGCTCACCTGGTACGGAGTCTTTCCCGAGCCCTGGCATTTGCCCCACAGCAGGGTGTCGGTGCTGCCGGTCTCCGACCACGGGCCGGGCTTCGCGAGCTTGCGCGCGGCGGTCAGCGAGGCTGGGTCGGGTGCGACATCCGCGACCTGCTTCGGTGTCCAACGACTCATGGTGCGCCCCATCATGTCATGCAGCCCGCGCCCGTACCGGGTGAGCGAAGGTCCGAACGCGCTCGGTGCGCGATTACCGTGTCGGCGGTCGGTGAGGTGGTGACGTCGTCGCTGCATCAGGGGCTTTCCGTCGCGGTGGGAGAGGTGATCGTAGACTCGGCGGGTGGCCAGGACCCGTCGCTCGTCAGCCGATGCCGCGCGTGGTGGGCGCGGGACGGAAGGGCAGTCGCGGGCGGACCGCAAGAATCAGACTCGCCAGGCGCTGCTGGATACGACCATGAATCTGGTCGCCGACCGCAGTTTCGGCAGCATCAGCCTGCGTGAGGTGGCGCGCGGCGCCGGCATCGTCCCGACCGCCTTCTACCGGCACTTCGCCTCGATGGAAGACCTCGGTGTCACCCTGGTCGAGGACTCGATGCGGGTTCTGCGGCGCACACTGCGGGAGGGGCGCCGCGACCTCGCCGCCCGGCACGCGGTGCCGACCGCGAAGAACTCGCTCGCGATCCTGCTCGAGCATGTGCACTCCAACGAGGCCCAGTACCGCTTTCTGATCCGCGAGCAACACGGTGGTGTCGCGGAGATCCGTCGCGCGATCGACACCGAATTGCGGTTGTTCTCACGGGAACTCGCCATCGACCTGTCGCGGCTGCCCGACTTGGCGGAGTGGTCGTCGGAGGATCTGGAACTGGCCGCCGAGTTGATCGTGACGATCATGCTGACCGCCGTCGCCGACCTGCTCGACGGTGAGTACCGCGCCCGTGACGCCGAACGGGAGATCGTGTCGCGGACCGAACGGCAACTCGTGATCGTGTTCCTCGGGATGGGCCGCTGGCGACCGGCGGACGGCCACTGAGCGGCGAGCCGGCGAAGGAAGGGCGAAGGAAGTCGGGACCGGCGGCGCGAGTAGGTGCCCGCATGGCGCGTCTGGGTCGGTCCGGCGATCGACCTTTGGCGCTTGACCAGGAACGACCGGTGCTGCGCCGTTATGCTCAGATCCATGCCCGCAAGCCGCGAGAATTCGCAGTTCGGTCCGTATCGGCTGGATGAACTGCTCGGCCGCGGCGGCATGGGCGAGGTGTACCGCGCCTACGACACGGTCAAGGATCGGGTCGTCGCCGTGAAACTGCTCAACCCGGGCCTCGCCGACGATGCGGTGTACCAGGAGAGGTTCCGGCGGGAGTCGCACGCGGCGGCCCGGCTCGGTGAACCACATGTCATCCCGATCCACGACTGGGGCGAGATTGACGGTGTGCTGTTCATCGACATGCGGCTGGTGGCCGGCGAGGATTTGCGGGCACTGCTCCGCCGTGAGCGGGTCCTCGAACCGGGGCGTGCCGTGCACATCGTCGAGCAGGTGGCCTCGGCGCTGGATGCGGCGCACGCGGACGGACTGGTGCATCGCGACATCAAGCCGGAGAACATCCTGGTCGGCCAGAACGACTTCGCCTACCTCGTCGACTTCGGCATCGCGCACGACGCCGACGACACCCATCTGACCCAGACCGGCACCGCGATCGGGTCCATCGCCTATATGGCCCCGGAACTGTTCGACAATGCACCGGTCAGTCCGGCCACCGACATCTATGCACTGACCTGCGTGTTGTTCGAGAGCCTGACCGGACAGGTGCCGCATCCGGCGCAGACGGTCAGTTCGGCGATCAAGGCGGCGTTGATGTCACCGCCGCCGGCGCCGAGCACCGTCAACTCCGACGTCCCGCCGGCGATGGATGCGGTGATCCGCACGGGGCTCGACCCCGATCCAGAGCGTCGCTACCGCACCGCATCCGACCTCGCGGCCGCGGCACGGGCGGCAGTGGCCGGTGTCTCGCTGTCGAAGAGCGATAGCACGGGTCCTGGCTCCGACACGGCGGATGAGTCGGAACCGACCGATCTGCTCCGGGCGCCGCCGACGGTGATCGCGCCGACCGGCGACGAGGCACACAATCCGACCATGGTGTCCGGGCCTCAGCCGCCAGGGACGGGATACCCATCGGGCCCCCAGTACCCATCCGGTCCCCAGTATCCGTCTGGTCCGCACTACCCGTCAGGTCCCCAATATCCTTCCGGAGCACAGTATTCCGGGGCCCAGGGTTACCCGCCGCGTGCGCAGCCAGTCGCCTACGGCGCCGCCGGGTACACCCAGCAACAGCCGCAGCGGGACCGGTCGTTGACGCTTCCGTTGGTCGGGGTGATCGCGGTCGCGCTGGTCGGGCTGCTCATTCTGGGCGCCTACTGGTTCTTCTCCAACCGGTCGAACACGACGACCACGGCGGATCCGACCACGCCGACGGTCACCCAGACCGTGGCTCCGCCGCCGGCCGAGACGACCACCACCGCACCGTCACCGCCGCCCGGCGCCAACCAGTGCGATGCCAACACATGGGCCGACGCGGCCCTGACGAGTTGCCCGTTCGCGATCGAGGTTCGGCGGCAGTACCTGGCCGCCGGACCGCCGGGGCAAGCGCGGACCGTGGTGGCGTCCAGCCCGGTGACCGGCGGGACATATACGATGACCTGCCTGCCCGCCGACGGCTATGTCACCTGCCGCGGTGGTAACAATGCGATCGTCTACATCTTCTGAGCGCGTGCGTATTTCAGCGCGTGGCGCGAGTCCGAGATCGGCGATACGTCGAGGGCGGGGGGTGGTGGTGAGGGGCACATCCGGTGCGGCGTCGCGGATATCGCGGGTCGCCTCGGCGCGCATCGCGGGCGTCCTGATAGTGAGCGTCGGCCTGCTCGCGACCGCGGCCTGTTCCACCTCCGATGCGTCCGGTCCGCCGAGCACCGTCACCAAGACGGTCACCGCCGCTACGTCGGCGGCGGCCGCGTCGGCGCCGTCGGGGGCAGCCGCGCGGCCCGACGCGGGGACGCTGGCGCGCTCGTTCGACCGCGCGATCGGCACCTCGATGCCCGGTGCGGGCCTCGCGATTGTGGCGGTCGGACGCAACGGCGGCACGCCGGTCGTGGTCGGCAATCGCACCACGCAGGTCGCCTGGTCGACGATCAAGGTGCCGCTGGCGATCGCGGCCCAGCGCGCGAATGGTCAGTCGGCCGCCGCAACCGCCGCGATCGTCAACTCCGACAACGACGCCGCCACCACGCTGTGGAATTCGCTCGGTTCACCCACCGAGGCCGCGGCAGCGGTCACCGGCGTCCTCCGGGAGGGCGGCGACTCGACGACCCAGGTTCCTTCGCGGCAGCTCCGGCCGCCGTTCACGATTTTCGGCCAGACACCATGGCCGCTGCCACAGGCGGCGGAGTTCGCCGCGCATTTACCATGCATGGCCGGGACCGAGCAGGTGCTCTCGTTGATGGGTCGAGTCGCGGGCAATCAGCAGTGGGGCGCGGAGATCATGTCGCAGGCGAAATCCACTGCCGTCAAAGGAGGCTGGGGGCCCGGCGTGGGCGGCGGTTACCTGGTGCGTCAGGTCGGCGTGATCACCTTTCGGGACGGCCGGCAGGCCGGTGTCGCGATGAGTTCGGTCGGCGGCTCGATGTCGGACGGTATTGCCACGCTCAACGCGATGGCCAACTGGCTCAATCGCAATATCGCCGCACTGCCCCGCGGCGCGTGCCGGTGACCGAACCGAGTCCTCGATGCCCGCGCCGTCGTGCGGCTACCCGTACCCGCCGCCCCGGCCCCTAAGCGGTCCGGGCCAGGTCACGGCCCGTATACGTCCCGGTCTCGGTTGACCGATCGCCGGTCCCTGGGCTGGCGATCGATGCCAGCCCGCCCTATCCTCCTGTTACTGATGTGACGCAGGAGAAAATTGTGATGCATGTGAATAGTGCCGCGCCGAGACGCCTATCGAGCCGCAGATCGAGGCGCGTCGCGAGGCGGCTGGCGACGACGGCAGTGGCCGCCGCGGCGGTCTGTGCCCTGGGCGGCGGCGTCGTGGGCGGCGCCGGTGTCGCCGCTGCCGCGCCTCCAGGACTGCGCCTGCCGCCGCTCCCCGAACCGCTCGCGACGTGGGTCAAGCCGCCGGTCCCGGCCGAGAAGCGGCTCGCGTCGAGCTTCGCCGGGTTCAGCACGTCGATGCGGAAGACCAATCCAGGACAGATCGGCATCGCACTCGTCCCGGTCGGCTCGGACGCGACGATCTCGCTGGGGCCGCTGAAGACCGGACGGGCATGGTCCACGCTCAAGGTGCCGGTGTCGCTGGCCGCGGAACGCAAACTCGGCTACCGGATCGCCGACAAGGAGAAGAAAGCGATCGCATTCTCCGATAACGACGCGGCCGGCGAGCTGTGGGGTGATTTGGGCGGCGGCCGCTCGTCCGTCGCCGCCGTGACCGATGTGCTGCACGAAGGTCACGACACCCGCACCCACGTCAGCTCCGAGGCGGACGTTCCCCGGTCGTATCCGGGACATACCCGCTGGGCCCTCGCCGATCAGGCGTTGTTCGGTGCTCACCTGCCCTGCATGCCGGGTAGCGAGCACATCATCCGACTGATGAGCGCGGTCGCACCCAACCAGCAGTGGGGTGCGGCGACCCTCGGCCGCAAACGCAACGTCGTCACCGCCGTCAAGGGTGGATGGGGACCGGTCAGCGATGCCTCGCCGGGCTACCTGGTGCGGCAACTGGCGATCCTGTCGACCACACAGGGACAGGTCGCGGTGTCGATGGCGGCGATCCCGAAGAGTGGTCGATTCGCCGACGGCACCCGGATGCTGGACAAGATGGGGGACTGGCTGGGCCGGAACATGACCACCATCCCGGCGGGACGGTGTCCGCTGCGCTAGTCGTCGCACCCGCAGGTGTCGGCGAGCGCTTCGCTGAGTGACGCACCGGCCCTACCGATTCCACGCACCGACGGTGTGCCCCGCCGTGATGCGGTAGATGTGGGAGACATGAACTCCATCGAGGTGCTCGTCGACGGTTTCGGACGCGTCCGCGAGAACGTCCACCGGATACTCGACGGCATCGATGAACAACGCCTGGGTTATCACCCGGCGCCCGGCGCGAATTCGATCGCCTGGCTGATCTGGCATCTCACCCGAGTGCAGGACTCGCACATCGCCGACGCCGCCGGGACACCGCAGGTGTGGCACGCCCAAGGGTGGGCGGAGAGCTTCGCGCTGCCGTTCCCCGAATCGGCCACCGGCTACGGTCAGACGACGCAGGAGGCGCTGCGCGTCGTCGCCGAACCCGACCAGCTACTCGGCTACTACGACGCCACTCACGAGGCGACCCTGGCCTACCTCGACACCCTCTCCGACGCCGACCTCGACCGGATCGTCGACACCACCTGGGACCCGCCGGTCACGCTCGGCGTGCGGTTGGTCAGCGTCGTCGATGACGACACCCAGCACGTCGGTCAGGCCGCCTACGTCCGCGGACTGCCCATGCCCTGACCGTGCATCGGCGGGCGCCGGTCTGATCGGTCGTCGTGCGCCCGATGCACGGTCGCGGGGGCGCGCGATCACGGCATCGCGGGGGCGGTGTCCGTGAGACGATCGCAGCGTGAATGACGAGAAGCGATCGGGTGACTCGATGACCACGGTCGTCATCGCATTCGCGATGAACGTGCTGGTCGCGGTCGCGAAGTCGATCGCCGCGGTGATCACCGGGTCGGCGTCGATGGCGGCGGAGGCGGCGCACTCGTGGGCAGACACCGGCAACGAGGTCTTCCTGCTGATCGCCGAACGACGCGGCGGGCTGGGCCGGGACCGGGATCATCCGTTCGGCCACGGTCGGGAGACCTATATCTGGTCGATGTTCGCCGCCTTCGGGCTGTTCTCGGTCGGCGCGGCGGTGTCGGTCATGCACGGCATCACGTCACTGATACATCCCGAACCCGGCAGCGACTATCTGGTCGGCTACATCGTGCTTGGGATATCCGCGGTGCTGGAGAGCATTTCGTTCCTGCAGTCGGTGCGTCAGGCACACGCGGGTGGGCAACGCTTCTCGATGCATCCGCTCCGATTCGTCGCGCGCACCTCGAACACGACGCTGCGGGCGGTGTTCGCCGAGGACGCCGCGGCGCTGATCGGACTGGCCATCGCGGCCACCGGTATGGCGCTGCACCAGATCACCGGTTCGGCGGTGTACGACGCGGTGGGCTCGATCCTGGTCGGCATCCTGCTCGGCATCATCGCGATCTTCCTGATCAAGCGAAACAGCGAGTTCCTCCTCGGCCAGCGCGCACTGCCGTCGACCCGGACCGCCATGCTCACCCGACTGCTCGAGCACCCCGACATCGACCGGGTCACCTACCTGTACGTCGAATATGTCGGGCCGGTGCAGTACTACCTGGTGGCCGCCGTCGACATCGCCGGCGACCTGCGGGAGACCGCCGTCGCCATCCGGTTGCGCCGCATCGAGAGCGAGATCGAGGGCACCAGCGGCATCGTCGAGGCCGTGCTCACCTTGGCGACGCCGGACGAGAAGTCGCTGGAACCGTAGCCGCACAACCGATTTCGTAGCAATTCTGCTCGCTGAGCGGGCAGAAATGCTACGAGAACGCGGAGAAGCCGGCGTGCATCTCCCAGAACAGGACCTCGGCGGGACGGTCGGCCGCAACGCTCAGTTCGCCCGCGTCGACGGTCCGCAGCGCATCGCCCTCGGTCAGCCGATAGGCCGCGACATCCGGCCCGGACGCCGACACCTCGACATCGCCGGTGACGACGAACAGGTGGCCGAATTTCGCGGGCGGCAGCGTCACGGTGCCGCCCGCGGGCAGCCGCGCCGCGTACAGCGCCGCGAACCGATTCGCCAGTGGGAGCGCCGGAGAATCCGCGTGCCGGGGTAGGCCGGACGCGAGCGGCACGAGCGCGCCTCCGGCGAGTTCCCCCGCGACATCTCGTTCGGCGTAAGTGGGTTGGCCGCCGGGATACTCGGGCGCAACCCACATCTGGATGACCCGCAGCGTCGACCGCGACGCGCGGGTCGCGGCATTGCGTTCGGCGTGCCGGATACCCCTGCCAGCACTCATCACCTGGACCGTTCCGGCGTGCAGAGTCCCGGAGTTGCCGTCCGAATCCCGGTGCGCCAGAGCTCCGTCGACCACCCAGGTGACGATCTCGGCGTCCCGGTGCTGGTGCATGTCGAGCCCCTCGCCGGAGTCGACGCGGTCGTCGTTGTGCACCAGCAGCACGCCGTGCGCAGTGGCCCGCAGGTCGAAGTTGCCGGTCGCCGGGAAGGACTGTCGGGAGTCCAGCCATTCGTTCGACCAGTGATGCCGGTCGGCGGCACGGATCACTCGGGTGTCGGGCGCGGTCATCGGGCATGCTCCACACGATCGGCCGGTGCGACGTCGTCGCGCCGACCGGCCGCGCCGCCCTCGCCGACCTGATCCAGATTCTCGGCGAGTCGAGTCATGATGGCCGCCAACGCGATCCCGTCCGCATCGGTCAGCGCCGAGGTGAATAGCCGGTGCACCGTCGTGGCGTGATGCCGCGACGCCGTGGCGAACGCCTCCCGGCCGCCGTCGACGAGGACGGCATAGCTGCCGCGCCGATCTTCGGGCACCGGTTCTCGGCACAGCCAGCCGCGCCGCACCATCGCGTCGATCTGATACGACAGTCGCGAACTGGAGAACACCATGCGGGCGGCGAGGTCACGCATCCGCGCGCGCCCGCCCGGGCACTCGTGCAGGATCAGCAGAATGTGGTAGTCGGACAACGACATTCCGCAGTGCGCCTTCAGATCATCGTCGAGCGCGGTCTGCAGCTTCGCCGTCGTCTCCACGAACGGGCGCCACGCCGCGACCCTCGGATCGCTCACGGTCACCGAACCGTGTGCGGCATCAGCGCATTCGGCGGTACCACGCCCAGCCGGCCGGCCTGGAAGTCCTCGATGGCCTCGACCAGTTGCTCGCGGGTGTTCATCACGAACGGACCGTACTGCACGACCGGCTCCCGGATCGGACGGCCACCCAGCAGGAGTACCTCCAGCGCAGGACGATTGCCGTCCTGGTTGTCGTCGGCGGCGACGGTGAGCCGGTCGCCGGCACCCAGCACCGCGAGCTGGCCCTGTTCGATCGCGGCGCCCTCGGCGCCGACGGTGCCGCGCCCGGAGAGCGCATAGACGAGAGCGTTGAAGTCCTCCCGCCACGGCACCGACATCGTGGCGCCGGGCTGGATCGTCGCGTGCGCGAAGGTGATCGGGGTGTGCGTCGCCCCTGGGCCGCGATGTCCCTCGAGTTCGCCGGCGATGATGCGGATCAGCGCGCCGCCGTCGGCCGAGGCCACCAGGGCGCTCTGCCCGCCCTCCAGGTTCTGGTATTTCGGCGCCAAGAACTTGTCCGCGGCAGGCAGATTGACCCAGAGCTGGATGCCGTGGAACAGGCCACCCGATTCGACGAGTTCGGCGGGCGGGGTTTCGATGTGCAAGATGCCGGCTCCGGCCGTCATCCACTGGGTGGCGCCGTTCTCGATCAGGCCACCGCCGCCCGAGGAGTCTTGGTGCTGGAACCGCCCGTCGATCATGTAGGTCACGGTCTCGAAGCCGCGGTGCGGATGCCACGAGGTACCGCGCGGTTCACCCGGCTGGTAGTCGACCTCTCCCATCTGGTCCATGTGGACGAACGGATCGAGATCCTCCTTCGACGCGCCGGCGAAGGCGCGGACGACGGGGAAGCCCTCACCCTCGATGCCGCGCGGGCCACGCGTCAGCGACTTGACGCCGCGGTCGGTGGACTCCAGCGGAGCGGGACTCAGGTGGGGAAGGGTGACGGTATCGGCGGTGACGGCGGGCATGGCGATCCTCCTCTGCGGTGTCCGGGCGTCTCCCGGACCATTTCGCTCAAATCTGAGCAATTATGTAGGGATCAACAGAGTCGCGACCCGCTTTGTTCCCGAATGCGCCGCGATGCGACGCCCAACCGGGATAATCGGCCACATGGCATACAGCCGCACGGCAGTGACGGGGGTGCAACGTCGGTTCGTTCCGGCCCCTCGACCTCGCAGCGACGACGGGTCTGCGACGCAGTTCGAGGCCGAACCCGGGGTAGTCGCCCAATTCGCCGACGGTCCCGACGATGCGGCGAAGACCCGGGCTCGCACGCCGCGGCCGGGTGAACGGCAGCGATTCCGCCGGCTGGCCCAGGCCGCGCTCAACGCGGACGTCACCGTCGAACAGGTCGACACGATCCTCACCGAGATGGGCACGGCCCTGACCGGCCTGGACACCACCCTCGGCGGACTCGACGACACGATCGAACGTCTCGACGTCACGCTGGAGCGGCTGTCCGGGACGCTGGACCAGGTCGATCTGACCGTGCAGCGGATGGCCGACGTGGTCGCCCGTCTGGAGGGAGTGGTGAGTCGAGTGGAGAACATGGTGGCCATCGGGGAGAAGGCGTTGCGTCCGCTTGGCACGATCGAGGACGTCGCGCGCACGGTGCTCGCGCGTCTCGGGCTGCGCCGATGACCGCGCCCGGTGCCGGGACGGGCGGCGGCTCTCACGTCGAGGTCACCGAGCATCGCTTCCGCGGGCGTCACGGCCACACCATCGTCTACACGCTGCACCGGCCCCTCGGGCCGCGGGCCGTCGCGGTCATCGCGCACGGCATGGGGGAGCACGGCGGCCGGTACGACCACGTCGTGGACGCGCTGACCGATGCCGGTTTCACTGTCGCGGTGCCCGATCACGTCGGGCACGGACGCTCCGGCGGCAAGCGGATGCGAATCCGCCGGTTCGGCGACTTCAGCGACGACCTCGACCGAGTCGTCACCGACGTCGAACGCGGCGGCCTGCCGACGTTTCTGATCGGCCACAGCATGGGGGGCGCGATCGCCCTGGATTACGCCCTGAACCATCAGGATCGCCTCGACGGCCTGGTGCTCTCCGGTGCGGCGGTGAAACCGGGCGACGACCTGTCTGCGCCGATGATCGCCCTCGCCAAGGCGATCGGACGGTTCGTGCCGGCGGCGCCGACCCTGCAACTGGATTCGAAAGGCATCAGCCGGGATCCGGCGGTGATCGCCGCCTACGACGCCGATCCGCTGGTGTACCACGGCAAGATCCCGGCCGGGCTGGCCGGTGGTTTGCTCGCAGTCATGGGGTCGTTCCCGAATCGGCTGGGCGCACTACATATCCCGTTGCTGGTGATGCACGGCAGCGACGACGCGATGGCCAACCCGGAGGGCAGCGTGATGGTGGAACGTCTCGCCGGGTCGGAGGACAAGACGCTCATCATCTGGGACGACCTGAAGCACGAGATCTTCAACGAACCGGAGCAGGAGAAGGTGCTGTCGACGATGCTGACGTGGCTGACCGACCGGATCCCCGCGGCCGGTGCATCGTAATCTGGTCGACGCCCATCCGCTTGTCCCGGAACGCCATTCGACCGCCCACCAGGTACAGGCGCCATACCCGGGCCATTTCGTCGCCGACCAGGTCGACCAACGCTGCCCAGTTCTTCTCGAAGGTTTCGTACCAGGCGTCGACGGTGCGTACGTAGTGCTCGCCGAGCGGGTGCACGTCGTCGACCACCAGGCCCGCCTCGGTGAGCAGCCGGGTCGTCGCACCGAGCGGACGCATGTACATGTCGGGTGCGATGAACGACTCGATGAAGGGTCCGCCGCCGGGATGGTGCCGCGCGGGCCGGGACATCTGCTGGATACAGATGCGCCCACCCGGAATCGTCTTGTCGTGCAGAATCTTTGCGAACTCGGGGTAGGTGCGTCGCCCGACGTGTTCACCCATCTCGATGGATGCGACCGCATCGAATCGACGATCGGGGATGTCGCGGTAGTCCTGCACCCGGACGTCGACGAGGTCACCCAGTCCGCGCTCGGCGACCCGCGTCGCGACGAACCGCTGCTGCTCGGCGGAGATCGTCACACCGACGACGTGCGTGCCGTAGCGTTCCGCGGCATATAGCGACAGCGAGCCCCACCCGCAGCCGATGTCGAGCAGCCGCATGCCGGGCCGCTCGTGCAGTCCGAGCTTGCGGCACACCAGATCCAGCTTGTCGCGTTGCGCGTCGCCGAGGGTGTAGCCGGGGTCGTCGGAGGTCCAGTAGCCGGAGGAGTACGCCATGTGCTCGTCCAGGATGAGCGCGTAGAAGTCGTTGGACAGGTCGTAGTGATGGCGGATCGCGGCCCGGTCTCGAATCCGGGAATGCAGCAGCCCCCGCACCCGCGCCTGGGTGGCCGGGGGTCGCGGCGGGCGGCCAAGCACGCCCAGCCGACGTGCCAGCAACACACCGTCGAGGAGCAGTCGGGGGGTGACCCGCACGCCGCGAAGCCGGCGCTCGGCGGCCACCGCCCACACGTGTGCGAGCGCGTCGTCGAGGTCGCCGATGACCTCCAGCTCACCCGTGACGTACGCCTGCGCGGCGCCCAATTCTCCCGGGTGCCAAAGGATTCGCCGGAGCGCGGTGCGACTGTACAGCACCACGTGCGGTGCGTCGGGTAGACCGGCGGTGCTGCCGTCCCATGCCGTGAGACGAATCGGCAGCTCGCCGCCGACGTAGGGGGCGAGTGCGTCGGCGAGAGTCGTGGCCACCGGGGCTCCGGCAACGGGCATGGGCGCATCCTTCCGGCACGGACGGACCCTGGCGGAGTCCGCGATCACCGGTGATTCGGTACCGCTCGGCGGCCGGATGGGTGCCGCGGGCCGATGTCGCCGGACGACCCGTCGACCACGTGCGTCTGCGCAGCCTACGACTGATAGCCGAGGAGCGACTTCACCTCCAGGAACTCGTCGAACGCGTAATCGCCCCATTCGCGGCCGTTGCCGCTCATCTTGTAGCCACCGAACGGGGCCGCCGGGTCGAGCTGTGCTCCGTTGAGGGAGATGGAGCCCGCCCGCAGTCGCGACCCGATGTCGCGCACCTCGTCGATGTCGCGGCCGGAGACATAACCGGCGAGCCCGTACTCGGTGTCGTTGGCGATCCGGACGGCGTCGTCGATACCGTCGTAGCCGATCATCACCAGCACCGGTCCGAACACCTCGGTGCGCGCGATCTCCATGTCGTTGGTGACGTTCTGGAACACGGTGGGCCGCACGTAGTAGCCGGTCGGCAGATCGTCGGGCCGGCCCGGGCCGCCGAAGACGGGGGTTGCACCATCGTCGATGGCCCGCTCGATGAGCCCTTCGATCTTGTTGAACTGCTGCTCGGAGACCACCGGACCGATGCGGGCGTCGCCCGCGGGATCGCCGACGGTGAGCTTCGGCTCGATGGACCGTGCGGCCTCCGCTGCCTCGTCGAGTCGGTTGGCGGGCACCAGCATTCGGGTCGGGGCGTTACACGATTGACCCGAGTTCATCATCATGGTCATCACGCCGCCCGCGACGTTCTTGGCCAGGTCTTCGTCGTCGAGAATGATGTTGGGGCTCTTGCCGCCGAGTTCCTGTGCCACCCGCTTGACCGTCGGTGCCGCATTCTTGGCGACCTCGATGCCGGCTCGGGTCGACCCGGTGAACGAGACCATGTCGATGCCCGGATTGGTCGACAGCGCGGTGCCGACGCCCTGGCCGTCGCCGTTCACGAGATTGAACACGCCGGCGGGAACGCCTGCGGCGTCGATGATCTCGGCGACGATGGCCGCGCTGAACGGCGCCAGCTCGGACGGTTTGAGGATCATCGTGCAGCCGGTCGCCAGCGCCGGCGCCACCTTGACCATCACCTGGTTGAGCGGCCAGTTCCATGGCGTGATGAAGCCGCACACACCGATCGGCTCCTTGACGATACGCGACGAGCCGCGGTCCTCGGCGAAGACGTATTCCGGCAGCTGAGCCGCCGCGGTCATCAGGTGGCCGAGTCCGATCGGCACCTGCACATTCTTGGCCAGCCCCTCCGGAGCGCCCATCTCCTCGGTGACCGCGGCCGCTAGATCGTCCATCCGCTTCTGGTATTCGGCGATGACCGCGTTGAGGACGTCGACCCGCTCGGTGACCGAGGTGCGTCCCCACGTTTCGAAGGCTCGTCGCGCGGCGGCGACTGCAGTGTCGACATCGGCGGGACTGCCCAGTGCGACCTGTCCCGCCGCCTTCTCGGTCGCCGGATTGATGACGTCGATGAGGTTGAGTTCGGCCGGCTCGACCCAGCTGCCGTCGATGTAAAACTTGGTGATCTCGCGCATGGTGACTCGGCCTCCATTGGTCGTGGCAAGTGACGGATGGTCTTCGTCACCACTGTAGGCAGCAGTCGAGTAGCCGCGGAACCTTCCGCTGGTTGACGTGCTCATAGCGGCCGGCGCGCCCGCTGGTTGAGTAGCCGCGAGGACCTTCCGCTGGTTGAGTAGCCGCGAGGGACGAGTGGCGTATCGAAACCAGGCCGAGCGCCCCCCGCTGACGACCCCCGCTGGTTGAGTAGCCGCGAGGCACGAGCGGCGTATCGAAACCAGTGCGGCCGTGCGCACGGCGGTGATTTCGATACGCGACTCGCTGCGCTCCTCGCTACTCAACCACCGGAAAGGCCGGCTGCGCCCCCGCCGCAGTCCTCCGTCGACCGAGCATCCGCGAGACACCCCCGCTGGTTGAGTAGCCGCGACGAACGAGCGGCGTATCGAAACCGGCGCCGACACAACGCAACACGACGAGGCGTCCTTCCCGCCGGAAGGCGCTACCGCCGTACATTGCTCAGAAATCCATCGACATTGTGCCCGGATACCGGGCACAATGTCGATGGATTTTCGAATGGCCTCGTGGTCGGGCCGCCGAATCGCCTGAGCGCGGGGTGTATTGGCCGCTGGTTGAATAGCCGCGAGGAACGAGCGGGCGTATCGAAACCAGTGCGGCCATGCGCACGGCGGTGATTTCGATACGCGAGTCGCTGCGCTCCTCGCTACTCAACCACCGGAAAGGCCCGCTGCGCCCCGCTGCAGTCCTCCGTCGACCGAGCATCGCGAGACGCCTTCCGCTGGTTGAGTGGCCGCGAGGAACGAGCGGCGTATCGAAACCAGCCCGAGCCGCACCCCCGGCCTCGCCACGAGGCACTAGGGTTGGGGAAGTGATCTTCATCGTCGTGAAATGGCCCATCAAGCCCGAATACGCCGACAGCTGGCCGGAGATCTCGCGTGCCTTCACCGAGGCAACACGCGCCGAACCCGGCAATTGCTGGTTCGACTGGTCCCGCCGCATCGACAACCCGAACATCTACGTGCTGGTCGAGGCGTTCGACGACGACGCCGCCGAGGCGCACGTCAGCAGCGAGCACTTCCGCACCGCGATGCGCGAGTTGCCGCAGTACCTCAGCGAGACACCGCGAGTCATCAACACCACGATCGACGGCGGCTGGTCCCCGCTCGGCGAGATGTCGGTGCCGGGCTCGGACTAAACCCCCGACACACCGCTCGGCGACCAGGCGCCGCGCCTCGCAACACCCACAAGTGCTGTTTGTGACCCCACAAGGTTGTGACCTCTTCCGAGAACCCGACGGTCCCCGCACGCTGGACGCATGACGCTGCTGCTCGACCGCGCCCCGGCCACCGCGCAACCCCACCGACGCAACCGACGCGACCGCACCCACCGGGCCGACCGAACCAACCGAACCACCCGGACCGATCGCCCTGAGCCGTTCGCGCACATCACCCCCAACTGGTTTGCCTCGGTGATGGGCACCGGCATCGTGGCCACCGCGGCCGTCACCCTCCCCGTGCAGGTGCCGGGCCTGCGCGTGTTCGCGACCGTCGTGTGGCTGCTCGCCGTCGCGCTACTGCTGACGCTCGTGGCTGCGTTCGTCCTCCACTGGGCCAAGCACACCGACAACGCGCGCGGCTACCTAGCCCACCCGGTGATGTGCCAGTTCTACGGAGCGCCGCCGATGGCGCTGTTGACGGTCGGTGCGGGCACCGTCGCGCTCGGGCCTGTGGTCATCGGCGCGACCGCCGCTCACTGGATCGGTGCAGTGCTCTGGATCGCGGGCACCGGGCTCGGGGTGCTCACCGCCATCGGGGTGCCCTTCGCCATG
Organism: Gordonia sinesedis; assembly: GCA_039527305.1. Classification (GTDB taxonomy): domain Bacteria; phylum Actinomycetota; class Actinomycetes; order Mycobacteriales; family Mycobacteriaceae; genus Gordonia; species Gordonia sinesedis. Next base: position 616,212 of record BAAAJU010000006.1, read on the forward strand.
ATGACCCGACATCGCGCGAATGCCGCCGCCGACAGTCCGCCCGCGGCCGCGCTGCCCGCATGGCTGATGCCCGTGGTGCCGCCGATGGTGTCGGCGACGACCGGGGCCGCGCTGATCGATCTGCTGCCGGCCGGCCAAGCCCGCCTGACGATGCTGGCTGCCTGCTACGCGCTCTTCGGCATGAGCCTCGTCCTCGGCATGATGACCATGACGCTGATCTACGGGCGGCTCGTGCAGGGTGGCGTGCCCACCGGCCAGGCGGCGCCGACCATCTGGATCACCCTCGGCATGATCGGCCAGTCGATCACCGCGGCGAACCTCCTGCCGACCCACGCCGCAGCCGCACTGGGGCCACAGCACCAGGCGATCGCCGCCGGGCTGACCCACCTTGGTATCGCCTACGGACTGGCGATGGCCGGATTCGGGGTAGCCGCCTTCGCGCTGGCCGCCGCCCTCACCGTGCACAACGTGCGCCGCGGCATGCCCTTTGCCCTGACCTGGTGGAGCTTCACCTTCCCGATCGGCACCTGCGTCACCGGACTGAGCGCACTGGGAACCGCATTGGGCGCGAGCGTGATTCACACCGGCGCAGTGGTGCTCTACGTGCTGCTGCTCGCCGCCTGGGCGACTGTCGGGATACGCACTCTCCGCGGCGTGGTCTCCGGTCGCCTGCTGCGGCCCGCGTGAGATGCCCGGCGCCCAGCGCCACCTACCGCTGCGCGCCGACCGGCTCGGCCCGAGGATCGTCCGAGCGCGCTGATTCGTCCCCATCGTCGCCGTGCAGGCTGTCGCCCTCGATGTCCAACCGCGGCAGCATGCGATCCAGCCAGCGCGGCAGCCACCACGCCTTCTCGCCCAGCACCGTGAGCACCGCCGGCATCAGCGTCATGCGGACGACGAAGGCGTCGAAGAACACCGCCACCGCCAAGGCGAAGCCCATGACCATGATGAACTGCATGTCCTGCAGCATGAACGCGGCGAAGACCGCGATCATGATCGCCGCCGCGGCGGCCACCACACGGGCGCTGTGCCGATAGCCGGTAACGATCGCCGACACGGCGTCCTCGCCGTGGACGTACGCCTCACGCATGCGCGTCACCAGGAACACCTGGTAGTCCATCGCCAGCCCGAATACGATGCCCACCAACATGATCGGCAGGAAGCTGACCAGCGGTTGCGGGTTGTCGATGAGGCCGAACGCCCCGTCGGTCCACAACGCGACGGTGACACCGAATGTCGCCGCGACACTCAACAGGAAGCCGAGCGCGGCCGTCAGCGGAACCAGGATGGACCGGAATACGGCGATCAGCAACAGGAACGCCAGGCCGACGACGACGAGCACGTAGGGGATGAGCGAACTCGACAACCGGTCGGAGACGTCGAGCTCGATCGCCGTCTGGCCGGTAACGCCGTACCCGACCCCGGTCGCCCGCGCGACACTGGTTTCGTTGTCGCGCAACGCCTTCACCAGATCGTGGGTCTGGTCGCTGTCCGGCGCTGCCGCCGGGATGACGGTGATCACGGCGGTGTCGCCGGACTTACTCAGTCCGTCGGCGCCGATCACTGCCGTCGACACCCCGTCCATGGCGCGCACGTCGGTGACGATCTCGTTGTAGGCCCGCATCCGGTCCGCCGGATTGTCGACGCCGCGGCCGTCGGCGACCAGCACCAGCGGTCCGTTGTAGCCGGGTCCGTACCTTTCGGCGATCAGGTCGTAGGACTGCCGCTGGGTCGTCGACGGATCGGAGGTGCCGTCGTTCGGCAGGGCCAACTTGAGGCCGGTCATCGGCAACGCCAGCACGATCATCACCACCAGAATGACGGCGGAGACGATGCGCGGGTGCGCGACCACACGCCGAACGTAGCGCCCCCCGTTGCGTTCTCGCTTCTCCGCCACCGGATCGGCGTCGGGGGCGTTGAGGAAGCGCAGTCGACCGGCGAACGCCCAGGAACCGAACAATCCGAGGATTGCCGGTAGCAGCGTGAGTGCCACCAGGACGGCGACGGCGACGGTTCCGGCTGCGGCGATACCCATGGCGGTGAGGAACGGGATGTTCACGATCGCCAGTGCGGCCAGCGCGATCACCACGGTGCTGCCGGCGAACACCACCGCGGAACCGGCGGTGCCGACCGCTCGGCCCGCAGCCTCGGCTCGGCTGGTCGTCAGGGTCAGCTCATGCCGATAGCGGGACACGATGAACAGCGCATAGTCGATGCCGACCGCCAGCCCGATCATCGTCGCGAGCACCGGCGTTTCCTGACTGAGGTCGAAGAACCCGGTCGCGATGGAGACACCCAGCATGCCGACGGCTACACCGATGATCGCGGTCAGGATGGGCATTCCCCAGGCCACCAGCGATGCGAAGGTCAAGATCAGGATCAGCGCACCGACCGCGATACCGATCAGCTCCGAGGTCATGCCGATCTCGAAACCCTGTGTGGCCGAGCCCTTCATCTGCACGTCCAGGCCCGCATTCCGGCCGATGTCGGCGACGGCATCCATCTGGTCACGCATCTGGTCGGTGACGTCGGATGACGAGGAGACGGCGAAGGTGGCGCCGAGTTGCGCGGCGGTCGCATTGGCGTTGATCGGTGAACCGGCCTGCGCGTCGTCGGCGGCCTGTTGCGGCGTCTTGCCGAAGGTCTGTTCGCCGAAGCCGATGACCGCCTGCCGGGCGGGCCCCGGCCGCTGCGCGGTGCCGTACATCTGGAACGGGTTGGCGATCTTGTCGGGCGCCTTGACCTCGTCCATCTGCCGGGCAGCCGTCACCATCTCGTCGATCGCGGTCTGGTACCGCGGGTCGGTGAGCGTGGCGCCGTCGGGTGCGGAGACCACATAGGTCACCCCGATGTCCTCGTTGAACTTCGGCTTGTCCGGGAACCGTTCGACCATCAGGTTCTGCGCCTGCTCGGACGGGATGCCGGGAATCGAGAATGACTCGGATGTCGGCTTGGCGAGGAACGATGCCGCGACACCGAGGCCCACCAGCAGCAGCACCCAGATCGCGATGGTTTTGAGCCGGTTGAGATAGGCCCAGCGGCCCACTTTGTACAGGAAGGTGGCCACGGCTATTTCTCCTTGGTGTGCTGAACGGGCAGGGGGGTGGTCATGCCGGCGGCCGCCTGGTCGAAGGCGGCATCGAGGACGTCGCGTGCGGTCGCGGTGAGGGTGTCCTGGCGATTGGCCCAGAACTCTAGTGCTGCACGGGAAGTCGCGAGCGCATTGATGAAGGCGAGATGCGGATAGAGCGAATCGGGGTCCAGGCCGCGGTCGGCGAAGAGAGTGGTGAGGCGTTCCTCCGCGGTGTCGACCAACTCGGTGCGACCGGAGTTCGTGGTGAGCGCCGGTTCGGAGTCGAACATGCGCAGCAGGGTGGCCAGTTCGGCAGGATCGACTCCGTCATCACCGGTAATGATGTCGCACATGGTGATTCGCAACGAGTCCCAGAACGGCTCGTCGGCCGGCCGCGACTGCGTACCGACCACGATGCGGTCGAGGAGTTCGCTGACGAAGTGGATCAGCGCATCGGCCTTGCCGCCGAAGTAGTTGTGGAACGTGCGTACCGAGACGCCCACCTCGGCGGCGACGGCGTCGATGGTCACCGCGTCGATGCCATCGCGGGTAGCCAACGTGAGGACGGCACGGGCGAGCGCCAGGCGGGTAGCCGCCTTCTTGGATTCGCGGAGGCCGGAGGTCATGACGACCAGCCTACGGAAATTGCACTCGCCTGCAATATTGCAGGCGAGTGCAATTTATGTCGGTCTGCTTACAGCAGCCCCCCGGGTGTGGCGACGGTCACTATCGGGCGGAGCCGGCCCCCGACCGGCCGCGGCTGGACCGCGGCGACGACCGGCGTGCACGATCACCGTCTGATCGGCCGCGACCACGCGCGGCGCTCGACCCGGCCCGCCGCTGCTGACCTCGGCCGCGGCCACGCGACGGCTCGGGCCGCGTGGTCGGCACCGGGGTGACGTGCGGCGCCCGCTCGCCGACCAGCTCGTCGACGGCGGAGGAGCCGGCGTCGACACGCTGGGGTGACGCGTCGATCTTGGCCTTGCGCAGCATCGAGGCGACGTCGCGGCGCTGATCCGGCAGGAACAGCGTCACCACGTCACCGGCCTGACCGGCGCGTGCGGTGCGGCCCGACCGGTGCAGGTATGCCTTGTGTTCGGCCGGAGGATCGACGTGCACGACCAGCTCGATGCCGTCCACGTGCACTCCACGGGCGGCGACGTCGGTCGCGACCAGCACGCGCACCGAGCCGTCGCCGAACGCCGCCAGGCTCCGGTCTCGTTGTGCCTGACTGAGATTGCCGTGCAGGTCGACGGCCGGGATGCCGTCGGCGGTCAACTTGCGTGCTAGCTTGCGCGCCTGATGTTTGGTGCGGGTGAACAGGATTCGTCGACCAGTGCCGGAGGCGAGGGTGCGCACCACGGCCGTCTTCTCGGTCGGCGAACCGATCTCGAACACGTGATGGGTCATCTGCTCCACCGGCGACGACGCGTCGTCGACCGAGTGCATCACCGGGTTGTGCAGGAATCGCTTGACGAGCTTGTCCACCCCGTTGTCGAGGGTCGCCGAGAACAGTAACCGTTGTCCGCGGGCCGGAGTGGCGGCCAGGATGCGGGTCACCGCGGGCAGGAATCCGAGGTCGGCCATGTGGTCGGCCTCGTCCAGCACGGTGATCGCCACGTAGTCGAGTCGGACGATGCCCTGGCGGACAAGGTCTTCCAGGCGGCCCGGGCAGGCGACGACGATGTCCGCGCCGCGGCGCATGGCGTCTTCCTGGCGAGACTGCTTGACGCCGCCGAACACGGTGGTCACCCGCAGTCCCGCGGCGGTCGCCAACGGTTCGACGGCGGTGGCGATCTGTGTCGCGAGCTCGCGGGTCGGCGCCAGCACGAGGCCGGTCGGTGCACCCGGGGTGCGGGTCACCGACCGCGCGGCCAGCCCTGCGACCAGCGGGATCGCGAACGCCAGGGTCTTGCCCGAGCCGGTGCGGCCGCGGCCGAGAACGTCGGCACCGTCGAGGGTGTCCGGCAATGTGTCGGCCTGGATGGGGAAGGGTTCGGTCTTGCCGTCGGCGGCGAGAACCCGCACCAATGCTGCGGGCACGCCGAGATCGGCGAATGTCGTGGTCATGAAGATGCCTTTCCGGCAAGGGATCTCATGGCACGACGACAGGCGGTGCCGCGAGATCGGGGTGGCGAATCGCGCGGGGTTGCGCGTTCGTTCGCCGTATGAAGTGAAGTGATCGGGGCGGATACGAGCTCGATGAGCGATCCGGCGACAACCGTCGTTCTACGACGAGTGACCGCGCATTGCGCGAGTCACGACGAGTTCACGCTACACGACATGTCGGCTCGGGACGCGAAACGTGATCGGCGACACCGTCGGTAGGCAATGCGGTTACCCCCTTTGATACCGCGTCGGCGGCAGCCCACCCCTCGTGGACTGCCGCCGAATGCGGTGTGACGTCGTCGACCGGGAGCCGGGGCTACCGTCCCGGTGTCGTCGTGGTCGGCGCCGACGGTGACGGTGTGGTCGTCGACGGCGTGGTCGCGGACGGTGCGGGAACTCCGGTCGCGCCGGCATCGGTCGTCGGCGCGGTGGCAGGATCGGTCGACGGGGTGCCCGTGGCGGTCGAGGTCCCCGGCGCCGGCTGCGACGCCGAGGAGCCGGCCGCGGTGGACGGATCGGCGGTCGACGATCCGGACTCCGCCGAGTCGGTGGCCGACGTCTCCGATTCCGCCGCGGTGAGTGCCTCCACGGGCAGCACCGGCGGCGTCTTCGACACGGCGGCTACCGCCCTCTTCGCGTTCTCCGCGCCGTCGGCGGCACGGGTTCCGGCAGCGGTCACCACTTGGGTCCTCTGGGTAACCGGCGGCGTGTTCCGCAGCGCGTCGAGCACGTGCGGCTTGCCGTCGGCCAGGGCGCGGCCCCAGTTCTCCCAGGTGTGTCCGCCGTAATTCGGCAGCGAGATCACCGACGCTCCGGTCTGTGCGGCCTGCAACTGCATCAACACGGTCGACACCGCGGACAGGATCTCCAGGGCGATCGCGCTGATCTGATCCTGCGGGGCGAGCTTCGCCAGCTCCGACGGCGTCAGGAACCCGTTGCCCGACGAGATGATCAGGACCTGGCCGTTCTCCTTGAGCTTGTTCACATTCTGTGACGGGTCGTTGGCCGCCCACCGGGCGCTGCCCGGCCGGCCCCACATGTTGATGATGCCGTTGGTGTAGTTGGACACCAGCGACTGCGCGGCGAAGATGCCGAGCGCGCCGATCGGGTTGTTGGTCTGGTAGTAGCCGGACATCGCCTGCACGACCTTGAACTGCTCCGGGTGACGCTCGGCCAGGGTGACCGCCGGTCCCGCCGACATGGACAGGCCGACGATCGCATTACCCGACTTGCTGACGCCGAAGTTCTTCTCGAGATAGTCGGGGAGTTCGGAGGTCAGGAACGTCTCCTGCTTGATGGTGGTGTTATTCGGTCCGGCACCACCTTCCCAGTCGGTGAAGAAGCTCGACGCGCCGCCGGCCGGCATCACCAGCGTGGTGTCGGTGCTGCCGTCGTAGACCCGAGCCGCCTGGACGTCGGTGGTCCACGCCGACCGGTCGTCGCGTGCCCGCATGCCGTCCAGCAGGTAGATCCCTTGCCTACTGGTGTTGGAGGCACGAATCTGCACGATGACGAACTTCTGTTGGGACGCCGACCAGACCTTGCAGTTCTGCACGTAGTTGCCCGACCGGTCCCAGGTGCACCCCTCGCGCAGGACGTCGGGGTGACCGACGAGCGCCGACGCCTTGTTGGTGCCGGACAGCAGCGCGCTCGCGCCGAACATGACCGCACACAGGGCGATCGTCACCACCAGGCCGGTGATGCGGCGGCGGCGCGACCGCCGCCGTGCCGGCGCGGGTGGTGCGGGAGTGCCGGGGGTTGGGGCGGAGACGAGCGTCCAGCCGTCGGCGAGTTTCTCGCCCGCGTTCCGCTCGGGGTCGTGCGTGTAGGACATTCAGACCGTTCCTGATTCTCCAGCGCCGCGGTGTGCGGCGGGTATGGCGTTAGTCGCGGTGGTCGGTCTCGGCGCGGCCCATCGCTGGACCGTCCGCACCGCGGTGATCGGATCGCTGTCGACAGAGCGCAAGGCCCTCATCGTCGCGCTGGCAGCAGACCCCCGTGTCGGATACGTCGGCGTCGGCCCGGCCGGTGTTACATCGCATCCATCGGCTCGGCGTGTCCGACGGTGGTGTCGGACTCCCCGGACGCCACGGACAGCCGCGCCGCTCGTCGCGTCCCGGTGGTTTTGCCGAATCCCCGTGCCGGATCCGGGACAGCCTCTACTCTGTGTCGATTCGCCCGAGCCGGGTGCATTGCCAGACGCGTGTGCACCCACGGACAACTGTTCACCTCATCCATGACTGGGCACCTCACGGTGACGGAAAGGACGACGCGCATGACCGACGTCAGCGATGCCCCACTGCCCCGGATACGCGACTTTCACACCAATGACATCGACGGGATCGTCGACCTGTGGGAGACGGTCGTCGGCCGGGCGAGCGACGACGTCGTGTACTCGCTGTCGGAGGTACTGGCCTCGTGCCAGGAGGACCACGCGCTGGTCGCGGTCACCGAGGACGAGCAGATCGTCGGGGCCATCGTCGGCCGGGCGGCACATGCCCAGGGCTGGATCGTGTTCTTCGCGGTACGGCCCAGCCGGTACGACTCCGCGACCGGCGGTGCGCTGCTGGCGGCCCTGGCCCGGCATATGGCGCCGCTGGGACTCGCCCGGTTGTCGGCGATCGTGTCCGACGCCGAACCGCGATTCGACGATTTCGTCGCCGACGGATACCAGCTCAAGAGCAACCTGCGCTATCTCGAACGGGCGGTCACGGTGACCGCCAACGAGCTCGCGATCCTGCGCGAGCTCGGCGGTCGCTCGCTGCCGCCCGGCCTCTGGGACACGGTCGCCGGCATGCGTCGGGAAAAGGAGCTACTGGCGTCCCGGTTGATCACGCCGCTGGACCGGCCGGAGCTCGCTCGGCGCTTCGGGGTGGAGCCGCCGCGGGCGGTCATCCTGTTCGGCCCACCCGGGACCGGTAAAACGACCTTCGCCAAAGCGGTGGCCGCCCGGCTCGGCTGGTCGTTCGTCGAGGTCTTCCCGTCCCGGCTGGCCGGCGATAGTGGCGGCCTGGCCGCCGGGCTCCGCGACACCTTCGCCCGCATCGCCGAGATCGATCGAGTGGTGGTGTTCATCGACGAGGTGGAGGAGATCGCTGCCCAGCGCCAAGGGGAGCCACCGTCGCCGATGCAGGGGGTGACCAACGAATTGCTCAAACTGATTCCGGAGTTCCGATCGAGCCCAAACCGGTTGCTGATCTGCGCCACGAACTTCATCCGAGCACTCGACTCGGCCTTTCTCCGGCACGGCCGGTTCGACTACGTGATTCCGATCGGCCTGCCCGACGACGAGGCGCGCGCCGCGATCTGGCAGCGGTATCTGCCGTCAGCGGCGATCGACGTCGACGTCGCCGAACTAGTCACGACCAGTGACGGTCTCACGCCCGCAGACATCGAGTACGCCGCACGGCGGGCGGCGCAGTCGGCGCTGGAACGGGCCCTCGAGTCGGGTGACCCGGACGGGGCCGCCGGTCCGTCGACCGCGGATTACCGCCAGGCGCTCGGGGATACCCGCGCGACCGTGCCGGCCGCGGTCGTCGCCGAATTTCTGGAGGACATCGACCAGCTCGCCCGGCTGTAACGGCGCGATGTCGCCGGTTCTGGTACCCTCGACTCTATGGCGGACAACACGGTCGACCATGCGGTGAACGGCATGGGACGCAACGGGAAACGGGCCGGTCGATGATCACGTGGGCGCTACTCGGGGCTGCGGTGGTCAGCGAGGTCGTCGGCACGATGTCGCTGCGTGCGGCCGTCGACCACCCGGCCTGGTTCGCGCTGACCGCGGTCGCCTACGTGACGGCATTCGCGCTCTTGGGTCTCACGCTGCGCCGGGGTGTAGCCGTCGGCGTGGCCTACGGCATCTGGGGCGCGGTCGGCGTGACCCTGACGGCGGTATTCGGCGCGATCATCTTCGGTGAGACACTCGGGACTCTCGCGATCATTGGTATCGGCCTGATCATCGTGGGAGTCGTTCTGGTGGAGTCGGGTTCGCACCCGGCGGCCGACGCTAGCGCTGACCGGCAGGCGACGTCGTGACCTGGGTGTGGCTGCTGCTGGCCATCGCCGCGGAGGTCGTCGGCACGCTGAGTCTGCGCGCCTCGGACGGTTTGCGCCGCAAGCGCTGGCTGCTCGTGGTCGCGGTCGCGTACCTGTGCGCGTTCGGGTTTCTGTCGCTGTCGCTGGCCGCCGGGATGTTGATCGGTGTCGCGTACGGGATCTGGACGGCCGTGGGCATCGTGGCGGTGGCACTGCTGGCGCGCGTGATCTGGCGGGATCCGCTCACCCCGCGGATGATCGCCGGCATGGTTGTGATCGCCGCCGGCGTGCTCCTCGTCGAGCTGGCATAGCGCCCGGCGCGGGTGGCCCCGCGGTCAGGGTCGCCAGTCGCGTGCGACGAGTGCGTCGACGTCGTCGACCACCAGGACCGCCCCGGCATCGGCAAGTTCGGACTCGGCGAAACCTCCGGTGCGGACACCGACGCAGTCGGCGGGTAACCGGTTGGCCGCCACCACATCCCAGACACTGTCGCCGACGAGGATGCCGGTGTGGCCGCCCGCGCGATCCAGCGCGACCTGCAAAAGGTTGGCCGCGGGTTTGGACTCGTCGGCGTCGGCGGAGGTCACCACGGCGGCGAAGTCGCCGTGGCGCAGCCCCAGCAGATCGAGCGCGAAGTCGGTGAACTCCGGAGCACCCGACGAGGCGACGGCCACGCGGTATCCCTTGTCGGACAACGATCTCACCAGTTCTACCGCGCCCGGTATCGGGTAGACGCCCGACAGTAGCCGACGGTATTCGTCGGCCCACCGCTCACGCAGCGCGTCACCGCGCTCGGCCTCGACCTGCTCACCACAGAGTTCGCCGACCAGCCGGTCGCCGCCGATGCCGATGGCGCGATGGATCCGCCACCATTCCGGGTAGAGATCCGCGTCCGCGAAGGTGCGTTGCCAGGCGAGCGCATGCAGATGAGTCGAGTCGACGAGCGTACCGTCGACATCGAGGAGGACGGTGTCGACCGGTCGATCCGGCGTCGTGACCATCTCCTTCTCCTTTCGGGCCGAGCAGTGCTGCCCGGCCGTCATCGTGATCGGGAGCGCACATGCTGCTCCATGCGCTGTCGGCCTTCGTATCCCACGCAAGTGGTTTCACACCACTCGTACCCCATGGAACTCCACGCCCGCACGACCGGCGGCCGCGACCGGAGTTTCCTCGTCGATCCGAACGGAGGATCTGGTGATGACCACCCGATTCGGTTACACCCTGATGACCGAGCAGGCGGGACCTCGCGACCTCGTCGACTACGCGATTGGTGCCGAGGACGTCGGCTTCGACTTCGAGGTGTGCAGCGACCACTACTTTCCCTGGCTGTCGTCGCAAGGCCACGCGCCGTACGCCTGGTCGGTACTCGGCGCGGCCGCCTGGGCTACCCGTCGAGTCGAACTGATGACCTACGTGACGTGCCCGACGGTGCGCTACCACCCTGTCGTCGTCGCGCAGAAGGCCGCGACCCTGCAGTTGCTGGCGCAAGGTCGCTTCACCCTGGGGCTCGGCAGCGGGGAGAACCTGAACGAGCACGTCGTCGGGCACGGCTGGCCCGGCGTCGCCGAGCGGCAGGCCATGCTGGCCGAGGCGATCGAGATCATCCGCGCCCTGCTCGGTGGTGGTCTGGTCGACTTCGACGGCGAGTACTTCCAGGTGGATTCGGCACGCATCTGGGATCTGCCCGAGGATGGCGTCCCCATCGGGGTGGCGGTGGCCGGGGAGCGCGGGATCGGTGCGCTCGGCCCGTTGGCTGACCACCTCATCGCGGTCGCACCCGACGCCAGCCTGATCGACCAGTGGAATGCGAACGCCGGCACCACCGGCATCGGCCGTGACGGCGCCCGCGCCATCGGCCAGATCCCGATCTGCTGGGACCCCGACCGCGACCGCGCGATCGAACGTGCGCACGATCAGTTCCGGTGGTTCGCCGGCGGCTGGCCGGTGAATTCCGAACTCCGCACTACCGCCGGATTCGCCGCGGCGACACAGTATGTGACACCCGACGACGTTGCCGCGTCGATCCCGTGCGGACCCGACCTGGACGCGATCGTCGAGGCGGTGCGCCCGTTCTGGGAGGCCGGATTCACCGATGTGGCGCTGGTCCAGATCGGCGGGGACAGTCAGCGCGCGTTCCTGCGCGACGTCGCCGATCCGCTGCTCGCGCGGCTGCGGTCGGCTGCCGGCTGACGCGGGTGGTACACCACCGGGAGTACCACCACTGCCGCCCGCGGACGGCCGCTCGCGTGCCGGGGTAGCTCTAGGCTGATCGACATGCGCCGGGACCGCGAGACCGAGTCCGCGGATCCGCTCCTCCGCGTACGTCCGATCGTCTGGTACCTCGTCGCCGTCGTGCTGGGCGTCGTCCAGATCGGCGGCAGTATCGGTGCCGCCGAAGGTCAGGCCGGGATGCGGGCGATCGATCCGCCCGGCCTCGGGCTACTCGTCGTCGGCCCGCTCGCCCTGGTGGTCGCGCGCGTCCGGCCGGCGCCCGCGGTCCTTGCCGCCGGGGCGGCCGCCGGTGGGTGGGTCGCCCTGGGGTATCCGTACGGCCCGGTGTTCATCTCGTACGCGGTGCTGTCCCTGGTCGCGCTGGCTCGGGGCCATCGATGGGCGACGTGGAGCGCCGCCGCGTTCGTCGGCGCCGGGCAGGTGCTGCGCGGAGCGATCGCTCCCGACGCTGGCTGGTCGTGGCTCGCCACCGGCTGGTTGCTCGCGTGGATTGTCGTCGTCCTCGCCGTCGCCGAACTCGTTCGTGCGCGGCGCGAGCGTGCGGGTGCGGCTCGGGCCGCCCGCCAGGAGGCCCTGCGACGGCGGGCCGGGGAGGAACGCCTGCTCATCGCGCAGGAACTGCACGACGTCGTGGCCCACCACATGTCGCTCATCAACGTCCAGGCGGGGGTGGCGTTGCACCTGGCCGATCGCCGGCCCCAGGCCGTCGAGCCGGCGTTGCGCGCCATCCGGGACGCGAGCGGCGAGGGCCTGGCCGAACTTCGGTCCCTGGTCGACGTCCTTCGTGCGGATACCTCCCCGGCTCCCCGGTCACCGACCGCCCGCCTGGCGGCGCTCGACACGCTGGTCGACCGAAGCCGCACCGCTGGACTCGACGTGACCGTCGACCGGACCGGAGTGTCCGGCGCGGTACCCGCGGCGGTCGATCTCGCGGCGCACCGGATCGTTCAGGAGGCGATCACGAATGTCGTCCGCCACGCGCACGCCACCCACGCCCGGGTCTCGCTGGACGGCACCCCGGACCGGATGACCGTGACCGTCGAGGACGACGGCCGGGGCGCGGATCCCGACACCCTCGTCGAAGGCAACGGTCTGCTGGGCATGCGGGAACGGGCCACAGCGCTCGGTGGCGTGGTCGAGGTCGGGCGGTCGGCGCTGGGTGGTCTCCGCGTGTGCGCCACGATCCCGGTGCGAGAAGGGAACTCGTCATGATTCGCGTCGTCCTGGCCGACGACCAAGTGCTGCTTCGCGCGGGCCTGCGTTCGCTGCTGGACGCCGAGGACGATATCGAGGTCGTCGGGGAAGCCGGCGACGGCGCGGAGGCCGTCACTCTCAGTCGAACCCTGCGGCCCGAGATCGTGCTGATGGACATCCGCATGCCCGGCACCGACGGCCTCGACGCGACGCGCCAGATCGCCGGGGACGCCGCATTGTCGACGACGCGGGTCATTATCCTCACGACCTTCGACCTCGACGAGTACGTTTTCGAAGCGATGCGGATCGGCGCCAGCGGCTTTCTCGTCAAGAACACCGAGCCGTCCGAACTCCTGCGTGGCGTGCGTGCCGTCGCCGACGGAGACGCTCTCCTCAGCCCCGGTGTGACCCGACGGCTGATCGGTGAGTTCGCCTCGCGCAGTAGGGATACCGATCTGCCCGCGGCGCGGCGGCTGGGTGTGCTGACCGAGCGCGAGCGCGAGATCGTCGGCCTCGTCGGCCTGGGACTGAGCAACGACGAGATCGCCGCGCGGCTCGTCGTCTCACCGGCGACGGCGAAGACCCACGTGAGTCGGGCGATGGTCAAGCTGCATGCGCGTGATCGTGCGCAACTGGTGGTGCTGGCCTACGAATCCGGGCTGGTCCGCCCGGGCTGGACCCCGGAGTAGGCGCCCCTGAGGGTGAACTACACCCACGGGAGGTCCATGAGTGTCTCCGCTCGGCGGATTCCCGAACCGCGTGACGAGCGAAGTATCGGTGCGGTCAGGTTTCCATCGACCTAGGAGTGACCATGACCATCCTGCACACCACCGCGGTTCCCGCGCCATGACATCCACGATGACACCTGTCGTCGCGATCGACGGCCTCACCAAACGCTACGGCGATACCGCTGCGGTCAACGACATCAGCCTGGAAGTGCGCGCCGGAGAGGTCGTCGGATTTCTCGGACCGAACGGCGCCGGCAAGACAACGACCCTGCGCATGCTGCTCGGTCTCGTCACGCCAACCTCGGGTCGGGCACAGGTCCTTGGCCGCGCGGCCGGAGACCCCGGCGGGCTTGCCCGGATCGGGGCGCTCGTCGAGGGACCCGGTCTCTACCCCTACCTCTCCGGTCGCGCGAATCTCCGGCTCCTCGCGCGCTACGCGGGGGTCTCGCGGTCGGCGGTCGAACCGGCTCTCGCGACGGTCGGCATGACCGAACGCGCCGGGGATGCCTTCGCCAAGTACTCACTCGGCATGAAGCAGCGGCTCGGCGTGGCCGCCGCACTCTTGAAGGACCCTGAACTGATCATCCTCGACGAACCGACGAATGGCCTTGACCCCCAAGGAATGCGGGACATGCGTGGCGTCGTCGCGCAGCTTGCCGTCGAAGGTAGAACGGTCATCCTGTCGAGTCACCTGATGAGCGAGGTGCAGCAGCTCTGTTCACGCGTCGCGGTCATCAACCGGGGTCGCATCGTGGTCGACGCCGCGGTCGATACCCTCCGTGGTCGCTCCGACCTGGAGGTGACGGCTCACCCGCGCGACGTGGCTCGGCGGACCCTGGACGATCTCCCCGAGGTCGTCTCGGTCCGGGACGTGGGCGACGGACTGCTCGTCGACGTACCGACCGAGCACACCGCGGCGGTCACCGCCGCACTCGTGGGCGCGGGAGTCGCGGTCACCGCACTTGCGCGCACCGAGCGTGAGCTGGAGGACATCTTCTTCGACCTCACCGACACATCTTCCGACACACCGTCCGACGAGCCCTCGGACGACTCGGCACGGCAGCCGGACCGGCACGAGAGGACAGCATGAGTACCGCAGACATCGCACCGGTTGCCCACGGGCGCCGATCGTCATTCACCAGACCGTCGTTCATTGGACTCGGCGCCGTCGCCCGGGCCGAACTCGCCAAGCTCACCCGCCGCCCGTCGACCTGGGTGCTGCTGGCGACAACCGTCGCCCTGAACCAGGTCTTCGCCTACGTCATCCCGTATTTCGCGTACCGCGGGGACACCACGAGCGACTTCGCCGACGGCGCAACGGCCGACCAACTCCTCGCCGGAATGCTGCCCGAGCAGCTCGCCACGAACACCGTCGGCGCCTTCGCCGTCTTCGTCGGCGCGCTGGCACTCGTCCTCGGCGCACTGGTCACCGGCAGCGAGTACACCAGTGCAACGCTCAAAACCCTTCTCACACAACGTCCCGGCCGGATAACGGTGGCGCTCGGCCAGATGCTCACAGTCGTGCTCGCGGCCGGTGTGGCGGTCCTCGTGCTCGCCGTGACCGGCGCCCTCACGGCCGTCGGAATCGCGCTCGTCGAGGGAGAACCGATCGGTTGGCCGGCGCTCGGCGACCTCGCGTCGGGACTCGGGGCAGGCTGGGCGATCTTGGCGATGTGGGGCACCGTGGGGGCCGCGCTCGGCGCGGTGCTGCGTTCGGTGGCATTGCCCATCGGTCTTGGGGTGGTGTGGATTCTGGCCATCGAGAATCTGGTGGCCGCGGTGTCCGGGTCGACGTTGACCGCGCTCGCGGGGTTTCGGGACCTCCTTCCCGGGACCAACGCCGGCTCACTTCTCGGGGCGGTCTTGCCGAGCACCGGCGGCGAACCCGCACCAGGGGTGCAGACACTCGTTTCCGGTGGGCGCGGACTCGTGACCGTGCTGGTCTACCTCGTCATCTGCGTCGTCGTCGCCGTGGTGGTGACGCGCCGCCGGGACGTCTCCTGACCTATCGAACGCAGACTCGTATCCCGGTGGGGCACAAGCACACCGCGGCCAGAGAAATCCATCGACAATGTGCCCGGTAGGCGGGCACAACGTCGATGGATTTTTCGGTTGGGGCGACGACACGGTGCCCCCACCGGGATTCGAACCCGGACTTGACCGATTTTAAGTCGGCTGCCTCTGCCAATTGGGCTATAGGGGCGTCGCGGCGACCTTTGGAGGCGCCGCGCGTACCCAGGATGTCATGCGCCGCGGAACGTGGCGCACGCCACAGCCGGTGGACCGTTGACCGTCGCAAACCCGGGTTGCTAACTTAACGCCGATAAGTCACGACACCTCTGGGAGCACCCCATGCTGGCTCGGCTGACGACACGCATCATCGGTGCGCCACGACGGGTGCTCGCCGGTGCCGTGCTGATCCTCGCGGTGTGCGGCTTCTTCGGGGCGACCGCCGCGCAGCATCTGCTCGCCGGTGGGTACAGCGACCCGAACGCGGAATCGTCCCGTGCCGAGCAGGTGCTGGACGAGACGTTCGATCGCGGTGGGCTGCAGGTGATCCTGAAGATCGACGGCCGGCCCGGCGTCGACATGGCGCGCGACCCCGCCGCGGTCGCGGTCGGCCGCGACCTGGTAGGGGAGTTGGCCCGGCTCCCGTACGTCCAGCGGCCGATCCTGTCCGCATGGCAGAACCCGGCCCTCGCTCCGGCGCTGATCTCCACGGACCGCACGTCGGCACTGATCGTGGCGACGGTGGACGGCGGCGAAGAGCAAGCGCCCGCCAACGCGACCAGCATCGCCGACAGCTTCGCCGGTGACCGAGACGGCTTCACGGTCCGCGTCGGCGGCCAGGCGCTGGTCTACCAGCAGGTCAACGAGCAGACCACGAAAGACCTTGCGCTGGCGGAAGGTATCGCGATCCCGATCACCTTCCTGGTGCTGGTCGTCGTCTTCGGCGGCTTGGTGGCCGCGGCGCTGCCGGTCGGTATCGGCATCGTCTCCATCGTGGCGACCTTCGCGTTGCTGCGCGCGATCGCCGCCGTCACCGACGTCTCGGTCTTCGCGCTGAACCTGACGACCGCGATGGGCCTCGCCCTCGCCATCGACTACACGCTGCTGCTGGTCACCCGATATCGGGAGGAGGTAGCCGGGGGACGGACACGGCCGGACGCGATCGTGCGGACCTTCACCACGGCCGGCCGCACCGTCGCGTTCTCGGCGATCACGGTCGCACTGTCGTTGGCCGCGCTGGCGGTGTTCCCGATGTACTTCCTGCGCTCCTTCGCCTATGCGGGCATCGGTGTGGTCGCGATCGCGGCGGTCGCCTCGTTGGTGCTGACTCCGGCGGCGCTGATACTGCTCGGCGACCGGATCGACGCCCTCGACGTTCGCGCCGGCGTGCGGCGGCTCCTGCGTCGTCCGCCGCCGGCGTCCGCGCCGCGGCCGATCACCGACTCCGTCTGGTATCGGATGGCGCAGTGGGTGTTACGGCGTGCGTTGCCGGTCGGCGCCGCCGTCGTCGCGGTGCTGCTCGTGCTCGGTGCGCCCTTCCTGTCGATCTCGTTCGGCTTCCCCGACGACCGCGTCCTGCCGACCTCGTCGAGCGCGCGGCAGATCCAGGACGAGGTGCGCAACGACTTCGCCGAGGACCTGTCCGCGACGATCACGGTGGTCGCCTCCGGCCCCGCGGGCGAGCAGGTGCGCGCCGACTATGCGAGCGATCTCTCCCAGGTGGCCGACGTCAACTCGGTGACCGCGACGTCGGGCACCTACGTCGACGGCCGTCGGATCGGCGCGGGGGACCCGGCCGACACCCGCGGTGACGTCGGCCTGCTTACCGTCGCCACCAACGAGGAACCGATGCGGCCAGAGGGCATCGCGCAACTGGACGCCCTGCGGGCGGTGCCGGTTCCGGACGGTCTGAGTATCGCGATCACCGGACCAGCGCCCACCAACCAGGACACCGTCGATTCGATCTACCGGCATCTGCCGTGGGTACTGGCGCTCATCGCGATTTCCACCTTCATCTTGCTGTTCCTGTTCACCGGAAGCGTCGTCCTGCCGCTGAAGGCGCTGGTGCTCAACGTATTGTCGCTGTCGGCCACCTTCGGCGCGATGGTGTGGTTCTTCCAGGACGGCCATCTCGGTGGCCTGGGCACGACCGCGACCGGCACCCTCGTCGCGACCATGCCGGTGCTGATGTTCTGCATCGCCTTCGGTCTGTCGATGGACTACGAGGTATTCCTCCTCGGCCGTATCCGGGAAGCGTGGTTGGCGTCCGACCGCAGCCGCGCCGCCAACGATCACGCGGTGGCGGTGGGTATCGCCCGCACCGGCCGGGTGATTACCGCTGCGGCGCTGCTGATGAGCATCGTCTTCGCCGGGATTGCCGCCTCGGGTGTGTCGTTCATGCGTATGTTCGGGGTGGGTTTGGCCCTGGCGGTCCTGATGGATGCGACGCTCATCCGGATGCTGCTGGTACCGGCGTTCATGCGGCTCGCCGGCCGCGCGAACTGGTGGGCACCGCGTCCGCTGCGACGGCTGCACGAGCGCATCGGTCTGGCCGAGGGGGACGCACCCGACGACGGCGTCGCACGCGCGACCGCACACGCAGGGGAGGCCAGTGAGCAAGACCAGTCGACGATCCCGGTCCCCCCGCGGCTCGGGTGAGCTGCTCGCCGTCGAGATCATCGACGCCACCACGCGGCTGCTGACCGACTCCGACGACGTCTCGGCGGTGTCCATTCGTGCGGTCGCCGACCGGGTCGGGGTGACTCCGCCGGCGATCTATTTGCACTTCGCCGACAAGGAGGCACTGCTCGACGCCGTGTGCGCACGCTACTTCGAACAGCTCGACACCCGGATGGCCCTCGCGGTCGACGATGTCGCCGACCCGGTCGAACGACTGCTTCGACAGGGTATGGAGTACGTCCGGTTCGCGCTGAGCAATCCGGTGGTCTATCGGCAGGCGTTCGCACGGACCGCGGCGGCGGGGACGTCGAAGATCGACACGGTCCTCACGGCGGCTGCGTTCGTGCGGTTCGCCGACAGTGTCGCAGAACTCGCCGCGGCCGGTCTCCTGGACGCCGGAGAGGTGGACGACGTCGTCCTCCAGCTCTGGACGCTCGCCCACGGGATCGCCTCGCTGATGATCGTCAAGCCCTATCTGACCTGGGGAGACGAGCTGGATTTTGCCGAGCGGACGTTGCGGTCGGCCTTCCTCGGGCGGATTGCCTCGGACGCACTCGCCGGCCCAGCCCCGGCCGACGTGCCCGGTCTGCTGACCGTCGCCGACCGGATTCGAACCGACTCGGGTGCCGACAGTTTGGTCAAGAAAAGGTAAAGTCGGAACACGTAGGCGCCGTCTGCCGTTGGAGAGGCAGACGGGCCATGCGGCCCAACGTCCATTCGAATCCGATCCACACCCGGACGGATTCACATCTCCGATAGGAGTGGCAGGTGCGAGAGAGTAGCAATCCGGTGATGCGCGGCGTCGTCCGCGATAACCAGACCGGCGGCGGTTACGCCGGCTTCGGTGCCGGGATGGCGGGAGCGGGCAACGCGGCCATGCTGAACAAGTACGGGCAGCAGGCCGATCCGTACACCCAGCAGGCTCCGCCGACTTCCCGGCAGCTCACCATCGACGACGTCGTCACCAAGACGGCGATCACCCTGGGCGTGCTCACCGTGACGGCGATCGTCGCCTACGCGCTGAGCAGTTCCAACGAGAGCCTTGCCCCGATCCTCGCCGGTGTCGGCGCGATCGTCGGCCTAGTGCTGGTGCTCGTGGCCACCTTCGGCCGCAAGCAGGACAGTCCCGCGCTCGTCCTCGGCTATGCGGCCTTCGAGGGCCTGTTCGTCGGCGCCATCTCATTCGTGTTCGCCAACTGGATGGTGAGCGGCGACACCAGCGCCGGCGCGATGATCGGGCAGGCGATCCTGGGTACCTTCGGCGTGTTCTTCGGCATGCTGCTGGTGTACAAGGTCGGCGCCATCCGAGTGACGCCGCGCTTCACCCGCATGCTGTTCGCCGGACTGATCGGCGTCATCGTGCTGATGCTCGGCAACCTGGTCATCGGCCTGTTCAACGGCGGCGAGGGCTTCGGCCTGCGCAGCGGTGGCCCGCTGTCGATCATCTTCTCGCTCGTGGTCATCGCCCTCGCGGCGTTCAGCTTCCTGATCGACTTCGACGCCGCGGACCGGCTCATCCGGGCGGGTGCGCCCGAGCGTGCCGCCTGGGGTGTGGCGCTGGGCCTGACCGTCACCCTGGTCTGGCTCTACGTCGAGATCCTGCGGCTGCTGAGCTACTTCAACTCCAACAATTAGCGGGGCCGGAGTCGCGGGCATGGCGCCCGCCGCTCCGGCCTGACCATCGACGAGAAGACCCCGTCGCCCGACCCGGGCGGCGGGGTCTTTTCTCGGCGTTGGCCGGTCGTATCCGCTGTGTGGTGTGGGTGGCCTCAGCTGAGGCGTTCGAGCACCATCGCCATGCCCTGGCCACCGCCGACGCACATGGTCTCCAGACCGAACGTCTTGTCGTGCGTCTGCAGGTTGTTCAGCAGGGTGGTGGTGATCCGCGCACCGGTCATGCCGAACGGGTGGCCGAGGGCGATGGCGCCGCCGGAGACGTTCAGCTTGTCGTGGTCGATGCCGAGCGCGTCGGCCGAGCCGAGCACCTGCACCGCGAACGCCTCGTTGAGCTCGACCAGGTCGATGTCGCTCAACGACATGCCGGACACCCGCAGCACCTTGCGGACCGCCTCGATCGGGCCGAGACCCATGATCTCCGGCGACAATCCGGTTGCGGCGGTGGCTACGACCCGCGCCAGCGGGGTGAGGCCCAGTTCCTTCGCCTTGGTGTCGCTCATGATGACCAGTCCCGCGGCGCCGTCGTTGAGTGGGCAGGCGTTGCCCGCGGTCACTGTGCCATCGGGCCGGAACACCGGCTTGAGCTGTGAGATCTTCTCGTACGTCGTGCCCGGGCGGGGGCCGTCGTCGGTGCTGACGACGGTGCCGTCGGCCAGGGTGATGGGGTCGATCTCGCGCTCGAAGAAGCCGGCGTTGATGGCCTCCTCGGCGCGGTTCTGGCTGCGGACACCCCAGCGGTCCTGATCCTCCCGGGAGATGCCGAGGTAGCTGGCGACGTTCTCCGCGGTCTGGCCCATCGCGATGTAGACGTCGGGCAGCAGGTCGTCCTCGCGCGGATCGTGCCAGGCGGGGGCGCCGCCGAGAGCGGTCTGGTCGGTGCGGGCGATCGCCTCGTCGAAGATCGGGTTCTTCGAGTTCGGTGCTCCGTCCGCAGCGCCGGAGACGCCGAAGCTGGATACACTCTCCACGCCGCCGGAAATGAAGACGTCACCTTCCCCGGCCTTGATGGCGTGCAACGCCATCCGGGTGGTCTGCAGCGACGACGAACAGTAGCGGTTCACCGTGACCCCGGGCAGGTGGTCGAGGCCGAGTTCCACCGCGAGGACGCGTGCGATGTTGTAGCCGCCCTGACCGCCCGGCTGCCCGATGCCCCAGTGGATGTCCTCGATGTCGGCGCGGTCGAGCTCGGGCACCTTGTCGAGCAGGGTGGTCAGCATCTGGCGGGAGAGTTCGTCGGGGCGAACGTCTTTCAACGATCCCTTCCCGGCGCGACCGATCGGGGAGCGGGCATGGGCGACAATCACGGCTTCTGGCATGTGGAACAGGTTACTGCACCCGACTGAACGGTCGGTCGCCGGAACCGGCGGTCGCCGGGCCGCTGGCGCGGGGTCTGCGGGCGCGGTCACGGTGGCGAAGCCGGGGCGCACGGTCCCGGAGCGCCGAGCGTGCTGTCAGCCGTCGGCGAGGGTTTCCTGGACGGTGCTGCGCAGCCGACGGAAGCGGTTGATCAACCGGTTGTGCTCGACCTTCTCGGACACCTCCGGCGGCTTCGGCAGCGGAGCAGGCCCCCATTCGCCGATGGCGGCGAGCACCTCGGGCAGCAGGATGTCGGCGGCGAGCGCGTACCCCGCGGCCGACGGGTGGTACTGATCCGGGGAGAACATGTGCTCGGGTTTCGCGCGGAACTCCGGGGCCAGCAGATCGGCCATCGGGACGGGCCGTCCGCCGTTGGCCCGGACCGCGCCGCGCTGCGCGGCGGCAAGCTGAAGTCCCCAGCGCCGCAAGACCGTTCGCAGTGGTTGCGGGATCGCGGTGATGACTCCGAAGTCGGGGCAGGTGCCGACGACGACGGTGCTGCCGATGGCGGTGAGCGCGCCGACCGCGGCGCCCAGCCGGTGTGCCGACGCCCGGATGCCGTTGCGCGCGGTGACGTCGTTGGCGCCCACCAGGATCACCGCCACGTCCGGACGCTCGCGCGCGATGAGCATCGCCTCGATCTGTGCGGCAAGACCTTTCGACGTCGCGCCGACGATCGCCTTGTTGCTGTAGCGCACCACCCGGTCGGTCTCCGCGGCCACTCGCCGGGCGACGAGCACCCCGGGGGTCTCGTCCGCGACGTCGGCACCCAGCCCGGCGGCGGTGGAGTCACCGAATACCGTCAGATGCAGGTCGACCGGGGTGTCGCGGGTAAAGCGGAGCGGCCCGCCGCCGTCCGGGAGGTAGACGCCGTCGCCGTTGGGTGCGTTGTCGGTGCGGTGCGGAATGATGGTGCGCGCCTTCTGCGCCTGCCACACCAGCAGGTTGTAGGCGCCCCACGAGGCGCCGGCGCCCGCCGCCGTCGCCGCGACCGCCGCGCCGACCTCGCGGATCGGGCGCGGCGAATCCCGTAGCTTCACGGCGCCCGCGCCGCCGCTGAGGACGGTACCGATACCCCGGAGCGGGCGGCGTGAATCGGACACACCGCCAGCTTAGCGATCGCCGGCTGTGCGCAGCGGCAGGCGGCGCTGCAATACCGTGTACGACGGTGAGGCCGGGGGCACGGCGAGCCGGTCCGCCACGATGTGCGGGAGGGCCCGCGCGGTAGAGGAGCTACGCCCATGGAGATCGCCACCCCCGGGTCGCACCCGGCCGGTTTCGACCACATCGACGTCCAGCAGCTCCGGGATTCCGGCTGGGTGAAGTGGGCGGCGCGGCCCGGACTGATCGGTGCGTGGATCGCCGAGATGGACTTCCCCACGGCACCGGCGATCACCCAGGCGCTCCATCGCGCCGTCGATGCCCAGACCTTCGGGTACCTGCCGGAGGCGCTCATCGAATCGCTGGCGGCGACGTTCGCCGACTTCGCACGCCGCAGCTACGCCTGGCACGTGGACCCGGCGCGGGTGCGACCGGTCGCCGACGTGCTCGCCGGGCTGATGGCCGTCATCGACCAGTTCTCGGCTCCCGGGAGTCCGGTGCTGATACCGACGCCGGCGTATATGCCGTTCCTGACCGTGCCGCAGACCGCGGGGCGTGACGTCGTCCAGGTTCCGATGGCCGAGTACAGCGGGTATTACCGCTACGACCTGGAGGCGCTGGACGCCGCCTTCACCGAGCCGGGACAGCTCCTGGTGCTGTGCAATCCGCACAACCCGATCGGGCGGGTGCTCGACGTCGACGAGATGCGTGCCGTCGCCGATATCGTCGAACGCCATCACGGGCGGGTATTCGCCGACGAGATCCACGCGCCGCTGGTCTATCCCGGCGCCCGGCACGTGCCGTACGCCTCCATCGACGACCGGACGGCGGCGCACACGGTGACCGCGGTGTCGGCGTCCAAGGCGTGGAACCTGCCCGGCCTCAAATGCGCCCAGATCGTCTTCGGTACCGACGCCGACCTGCGGCACTGGACCGAGACGACCGGCTTCCTCAGCGAGCACGGCGCCGCCGACCTAGGCGTGATCGCGAACATCGCGGCATATCTCGACGGCGGTCCGTGGCTCGCCGACACACTCGGCTACCTCGACCGGAACCGGGCACGGCTCGCCGACCTCGTCGCCGAGCACCTGCCGGGTGTGGGGTACACCCCGCCGGAGGGCACCTACCTGGCATGGCTGGATTGCCGCGCACTCGGCTTGGACGACCCGGCGCGCTTCTTCGCCGACCAGGCCGGCGTCGCCCTGGTCGACGGCCGCGAATGCGGAGTCGCCGGAACGGGATTCGTGCGCTACAACTTCGCCACGCCCCGCCCGATCATGGAACGCTCGATCGCCGCGATGGGGGCCGCACTGCGCGCGGCGACGTAGCCGACGAGTCCAGGTGGGCGAGTGCAGGGGGCCGTCCAGACGCCGCTCATTCCTCGCGGCTACTCTTCCTCGCGGCTACTCGACCAGCGAACGACGGCGCCCGTAGTTGAGGTTTCGGGCTGCTCGGTCACGAAGCATCCAGGGAAATCCATCGACATCGAAATCCATCGACATTGTGCCCGGTATCCGGGCACAATGTCGATGGATTCTCGAGCAACGAACGACGGCCACCACAATCACTCGACGACGAGGCCGTCGCCCCTGTTCTTGTTGTGCCGGCGGTGATTTCGATGCGGCTCCGCCGGTGATCTGGGTTCCTCAACCGCCGGATTGGGTGGCGGGCTGGCTTCGATACGCCGCTCGTTCCTCGCGGCTACTCAACCAGCGGGAGCGGCGTCAGCCGCTCTGTGGGTTCTCCAATCAGCGGGAGGGGCGTCCGCCGCACTACGGGCTTCAATCAGCGGGAGGGGCGTCCGCCGCTCTGTGGGTTCTCCAATCAGCGGGAGGGGCGTCCGCCGCACTACGGGCTTCAATCAGCGGGAGCGGTGTCCGCCGCTCTGTGGGTTCTTCAATCAGCGGGAGGGGCGTCCGCCGCACTACGGGCTTCAATCAGCGGGAGGGGCGTCCGCCGCACTACGGGCTTCAATCAGCGGGAGGGGCGTCCGCCGCACTACGGGCTTCAATCAGCGGGAGGGGCGTCCGCCGCACTACGGGCTTCAATCAGCGGGAGAGGCGCCCGCCGCACTGTGGGCTCTCCAACCAGCGGGGGGCGTCCGCCGCACTACGGGCTTCAATCAGCGGGAGAGGCGTCCGCCGCACCGCAACTGCTCAACCGACGGGAGAGGCGTCCGCCGCACTATGGGTTACTCAATCAGCGCGGTGGCGGCGGTCGGGTGTGGACTGCGACGAATCCTCTGGGACGATGGACGCATGCGCATCGCGAATCACGTCATCGATCTCGTGGGCGACACGCCCCTGGTCAAGCTCAACTCGGTGGTACCGCCGGATTCCGGCCTGGTCGCAGCCAAGATCGAATACCTGAATCCGGGCGGCAGCAGCAAGGACCGGATCGCGGTGCGGATGGTCGACGCCGCGGAGAAGTCGGGTGCGTTGCAGCCGGGCGGCACGATCGTCGAACCGACCTCGGGGAACACCGGCGTCGGTCTGGCACTGGTCGCGCAGCAGCGTGGCTACAAGTGCGTCTTCGTGTGCCCGGACAAGGTCGGCGAGGAGAAGCGCAACGTGCTGCGGGCATACGGCGCGGAGGTCGTCGTCTGCCCGACTTCGGTGCCGCCGGATCATCCGGACAGCTACTACAGCGTCTCCGACCGCCTCGTGCGGGAGATTCCCGGTGCATGGAAACCCAACCAGTACGCCAATCCGGCCGGCCCGCAGAGCCACTACGAGACCACCGGCCCGGAGATCTGGGCGGACACCGACGGCACCGTCACCCATTTCGTGGCAGGTGTCGGCACCGGTGGCACTATCACCGGCGCCGGTCGCTACCTCAAGGAGGTGTCCGACGGCCGGGTCAAGGTCGTCGGCGTCGACCCGGAAGGATCGGTGTACTCGGGCGGCACCGGCCGGCCGTACCTGGTGGAGGGCGTCGGCGAGGACTTCTGGCCGGACGCCTACGACCCGTCGGTCCCGGACGAGATCATCGCGGTCTCCGACGCCGACTCCTTCGACATGACGCGTCGACTGGCGCGCGAAGAGGGGCTGCTGGTCGGAGGCTCCTGCGGGATGGCCGTGGTGGCCGCCGCCCAGGTCGCCGAGCGCGAAGGACCCGACGCGGTGGTGGTCGTGCTGCTGCCCGACGGCGGCCGCGGGTACATGGCGAAGATCTTCAACGACGAATGGATGAGCAGTTACGGATTCCTGCGCACCCCGCTGGACGGCTCTGCTCCCGAGCCGTTGGTCGGGGACGTCTTGCGCGGCAAGACGGGCACGATGCCCGACCTGGTGCACACCCATCCGCAGGAGACGCTGCGCGATGCTATCGAGATCCTCCGCGAGTACGGGGTGTCGCAGATGCCGGTCGTCGGCGCCGAGCCTCCGGTGATGGCGGGCGAGGTCGCCGGTGCGGTGACCGAACGCGACCTGTTGAGCGCCGTGTTCGAGGGTCGGGCCAACCTGGCCGATCCGGTATCGGCACACATGGGCGATCCGTTCCCGCTCATCGGTTCCGGCGAACCTGTCTCCGCGGCGACCAAGGCGCTCGGGGAATCCGACGCACTGATGGTTGTTGAAGACGGTAAGCCGATCGGTGTGATCACTCGGCACGACCTGTTGGCCTACGTGAGCACGCACCCGATCATCGCCGGTTGATCCGGCCGAGTATCAGGAAGGGCAGATGAGCGAGTCCAACGAGCCGCACACCACCGAATCCGATCGTCCGCAAGGCTTTTCGACGCGTGCGATCCACGCCGGATACGATCCGGATCCGCAGACGGGCGTCGTCAACGTCCCTATCTACGCCAGCTCGACCTTCGCCCAGGACGGTGTCGGCGGGCTGCGGGACGGCTTCGAGTACGCCCGTACCGGAAATCCGACGCGCCGGGCGCTGGAGGCGAATCTGGCTGCCCTGGAGAGCGGCACGTACGGGCGGGCTTTCTCGTCGGGTATGGCGGCCACGGACGCGTTGCTGCGGTCGACCCTGCGTCCCGGCGATCACCTGGTGATCCCGAACGACGCCTACGGTGGCACCTTCCGGCTCATCGACAAGGTGTTCACGCAGTGGGGAATCAGCTACTCGGTGGCGCCGGTCTCCGATATCGACGCCATCCGCGACGCGATGACGCCACAGACCAAACTGGTGTGGCTGGAGACGCCGACCAATCCGCTACTCAACGTCGGTGATATCGCGGCGATCGCCGAGGTCGCGCACGCGGGCGGCGCGAAACTGGTGGTGGACAACACCTTTGCCACCCCCTATCTGCAGCAGCCGCTGCCCCTCGGGGCCGACATCGCGCTGCACTCGACCACCAAATACCTCGGTGGCCACTCCGACGTCGTCGGTGGCGCGCTGATCACCGACGATCGGGAGCTCGACGAGGCGTTCGCGTTCCTGCAGAACGGTGCGGGCGGGGTGCCCGGACCGTTCGACGCCTACCTGACGATGCGGGGCATCAAGACGCTCGCGGTTCGGATGGAACGCCATTCCGACAACGCGGAGGCAGTCGTGGACTTTCTGGCGGATCATCCGAAGATCGAGCAGGTGCTCTATCCGGGGTCGGCGTCGCACCCCAGCCACGACGTCGCCAGCACACAGATGCGCCGGTACGGCGGGATGGTGTCGGTGCTGGTCGCCGGCGGTGAGCAGGCCGCCCGCGATTTCGTCGCTCGGACCAAGGTGTTCACGCTCGCCGAGTCGCTCGGCGGCGTCGAATCCCTCATCGAGCTGCCCGCCGCGATGACGCACGCGTCGACCGCGGGGTCACTCCTGGAGGTGCCGGACAATCTGGTTCGCCTGTCGGTAGGGATCGAGGACGCCGACGACCTGGTCGCCGACCTGGCGCAGGCGCTGCGCTGACCATCGACGGCGCCGCGCCCGGCATGCTGATCACCGAAGATGAGATCGACCGGGCGGTCGCCGATCTGTCCGGCGTCATGCGGCGCACGCCGGTCGTGGCCTCGCGAGTGCTGTCCGAGCGGGTCGACGCCGATGTGTGGCTCAAGTGCGAGAACCTGCAACGCACCGGCTCGTTCAAGCCGCGCGGTGCCTACCTGCGGATCTCCCGGCTCTCGCCGGACGAGCGCGCCAGGGGCGTCGTCGCGGCCAGCGCCGGCAATCACGCGCAGGGCGTCGCCTGGTCGGCCACCCGGCTCGGTATCGGCTCCCGCGTCTATATGCCGGTCGGCGCCGCACTCCCCAAGGTCGCGGCCACCAAGGCCTACGGCGCCGAGGTCGTGCTGCACGGCACCACCGTCGACGAGGCACTACTCGAGGCGCATGCCTACGCCGACCGCACCGGCGCCGCGCTCATCCACCCCTTCGACCACCGCGACATCGTCACCGGACAGGCGACCGTCGGCGCCGAGACTCTCGACCAGATTCCCGACGTCGGCACCATCGTCGTGCCGCTCGGTGGCGGCGGGTTGTTGGCCGGCGTCGCCGCGGCGGTCAAACCGCGCCGGCCCGACGTGCGCATCGTCGGGGTGCAGGCCGAACAGGCTGCGGCATGGCCGGATTCACTGCGTGAGGGCGGTCCGGTGCCGGTGTCGCGGATGTCGACGATGGCCGACGGCATCGCGGTGGCACGTCCCGGGGACGTGCCGTTCGCACATGTGGCCGAGCTCGTCGACGACGTCGTCACGGTCAGCGAGGACGCGATTTCCACGGCGCTGCTGCTGATGTTGGAGCGCGCGAAACTGCTCGTCGAACCGGCCGGCGCGGTCGGGGTGGCGGCGCTGATGGGTGGCGACCTGGAGGTGTCCGGCCGGGTGTGCGTGGTCGCGTCCGGCGGCAATATCGATCCGCTGGTGCTCAGCCACGTCACCACCTACGGGCTTGCCGCGGCGGGCCGGTTCCTCACCGTCACCGCGACGGTGCCGGACCGGCCGGGCGGCCTGATCTCGTTGCTGGAACTGCTCAGTGCGCAGGGCGCGAGCGTCGTCGACGTGACCCATTCGCGGGTCTCCGAGGAACTCAGCCTGGGCGAGGTGCAGGTGACCGTCAGCGCCGAGACGCGTGGTCCCGATCATCAGGCCGCGGTGCGCGATGCCCTGGGCGCCGCGGGCTTTCTGCGCTGAGCGGTTTTGGGTGCGATGGTTGTCGTGCGGCGGTGTGTCGTGCGGCGATGCCGGTCGCGCTCGGCGCCTAGGCGGCGGTCGGCACCGGTGGGGTAGCGAGGTCGCTCGCATACCGGATCACCGAACCGACCGGCCCGAGCCGCTGCTCGACGGACACGATGGCGTCGGCGAGTTGGGCCGTGTCGTCGACGTCGGCCACTAATGCCACGGTGTAGCCGTTGTTGCCGAGCATGAACGGCACCACGTCGGAGTAGCTGCAACTGACCACGGCGAGCGGCACATTCGCCGCGAACAGTCGGCGGGCATGTGCCCACACCAGGTCATCGTCACCGAGGATCACCAGCGGTACCTCGGGGCGGGTGTGCGAGTGTCGCATCGCGGGCTCCCTTCCATCGATCGGATCGGTCGTCGGAGAAGCCTGCTGCGTGGTCCCACCTCGGTCCGGGCTCCGCCGTCCATTACCTCTCTACAACGATGAACCCGCAGGTTGGTGAGCATCTGGGTGCTCACTGTGGATTTCCTGTGGTCTGGCCGCTGGTCTGTGGAATTCGTGGATGGCAGCGGCTCGGGCCGGCCCTACAGTGCCGACATGGGACGACGACATCACCAGAAACCGAGGACCGACCGTGGACGGTCCGGGGAAGCCACCACCGGCACCGGCACGGCGGGTCGCGGGGCGATGCGTCGCCGACTAGCGCGGATTCCGTGGTCGCCCGCCGGGGTGCCGGCGATTCGGGCGGCGCTGATGCAGGCGCATCTGGCGCTCGCCGGAGAATGGCGCGGTTATCTGCCGCAGTTGGAAAGACGTATGGACAATCTCGCGGCGGCTCTCGACGACCTGGAAAGCGGCGGGCGCTACGGTGGTGCCGACTACGACGCGACGGTGGCCGACCTCGACGACCTCGTCGACCTGTATCGACTGACCCGGTCCAGCCTGCGACTGTCGCTGACCGCGGCCGAGGTGACGAGCACGGTCACGCCCATCTGGGTGCCGGATGCGGTGACGTCGCTGGCCGCGGATCGTGCGGCGGCCTCAGTGTCCGCACCGCTGCCGTCCCCGGCGCCGCAGGCATCACCGCCGTCGGCGGCAGCACTGGGTATCGATGCGTTGCGGGCACTGGGCGACGACGGGCTCCTGCTGTTCGCACAACCGCTTGCCCGGTTCCGGGAGACGCTGCCCGAGGTTTTGCAGCCGATGCCCGAGGTCGCGGTGGACGGGGTGCTGTGGTGGACGTCCCGGCCGTGCAGCGACCCCGATCACGGGCACGCCGACGACGTCCCCGCCGCGATCGGCCTGCGGCCGTTGACCCGCTCCCGGGACTTGCCGTTGCGTGGGCCCGGGTGGGACCTGTCGGTGCTGACCGAGATCACCAACTTCGACGTGCTCGCCGGCGCCGAACCTGCGTTGCACACACCGGAGGGCAATCTCGTGGCGCGGCTCGCCGAGTTGGGAAATGCGCTGCAGGACAGCGTCATTCGCCTCGTCGATGCGGAGCCCGGCGCCACCCATAGCGACGGTTCGATGGCCAAGGTGACGGTGCTCGACGCCGCGTGAGGTGCGCGGGAGTGCCGGGTGTAGGCGCGATCGGGGCGACATGTGCGCGTGATGCCGCTGGCGCGGTCGTTCGCGCCACCTGCACGCTGCCGCGCCTGTCGCGACAGGCGCGGTGGCGTGGTGCAGGCGCGGAAGCGTGCTTACCCCACGTGCAGGGACTTAGATGCGAGCTACAACTCCGGCTGCCCCTCGGGCGGCTGCGAACACCTTGATCTCGGGCGGGGTAATCGCAAGGTGCGCTGCCGAGTCTATCCGATCGTCAACACGTGGCACAGATGCGACTTCTATGCCACGCTTGTGAGATGAGTGGCACGGTGATCGTGGGTAAACAGGGACGGTTGGTGGTTCCCGCCGATCTGAGATCCGAACTGGATCTGCGCGAGGGTGAGGCGTTGTCGATTCGGCGGGTGGGTACCACGCTGGTCCTCGAGCGACCGGAGGATGCCGCGAGAACGCTGCGCGGATTCCTCGCGGACGCGAGTGCCGGGCGGTCCCTCGTCGAAGAGTTGCTGGCGGAGCGGCTAGCCGAAGTCGACGGCGCTCGGTGACGGTGTTGGATGCGTCGGCAGTACTGGCGGTGCTCAATGACGAACCGGGCGCCGGCCTCGTCGAGGAGGCGATAAGGGCGGGCGGGGCGGTCATGTCTGCGGCCAATCTCGCCGAAGTGCTCGGCAAGGTCGTCGACGTAGAGGGTGATATCGCAGCGGTGACGGGCACACTGCGCGCCGCGGGTGTGGAGATTGTCCCGGTCGACGCCGACGATGCCGCAGTGGCCGCGGCAATCCGACAGGTCGAGGGCGGCACGGCTCTGTCGCTGGGGGACCGCTGCGCGCTGGCGCTGGCCGCTCGGCATGACCCACCGGTCGTACTCACCGCCGATCGAGCGTGGGGCGCTCTGGACCTCCCGCTCACGGTGACGTCGATCCGGTGAGTTGGATGACGCAATCGGCGCCGGACCGCACGCTCCGCGTGCCGGGACATCGGGCCGGTTGATGACGGGTCGCAACGTCGCAACCAGGTCGCAACTACACGGATTCCTCGCAACTACACGCAAAGCATTGCGTGTAGTTGCGAGGAATCCGTGTAGTTATGTGCGTGCGCGGCAGCAGCCGGGCGCCGACGGTGAGGTGTTCGCGCGGAAGCCGGGCGCCGACAGTGAGGCACCTGCGCAGGCGGTGCAGCACCCACTCCGCCGCCGCCCGTCGAGCGCGCGCCGATCGGCGGAGCGCTCGACGGGCGTGCGGGTGATCAGCTGTGGTACGGCTCCGCCTTAACCAGCGTCACCTTGACCACCGAGCCGTTGGGCACGGTGTACTCGCGGGTGTCGCCGACCTTGGCGTCGATCAGTGCGGCACCGAGCGGGGAGCTGGGCGAATAGGTTTCCAGCGAGCCGCCCTGGGCGCCTTCCTCGCGGGTGGCGATGAGGAAGGTCTCCTCGTCGCTCTTGTCGCCGTCGTAGTAGACGGTCACCACGGAACCGGGCAGTGCGACGCCGGACTGGGTCGGCGCCTCGCCGACCTTGGCGTTGTTGAGGAGTTCCTGGAGCTGACGGATCCGCGCCTCTTGCTGCCCCTGCTCTTCGCGGGCCGCATGGTAGCCGCCGTTCTCCTTGAGGTCGCCCTCTTCGCGACGCTCGTTGATCTCCGCGGCAATGACCGGACGGTTGGCGATCAGAGAGTCCAACTCGCTCTTGAGGCGGTCGTGCGACTCCTGGGTCAGCCAGGTCACCTGGGTGTCGGTCATCGGTCACTCCTTCTCGTTGTCCGCGCCCCGGCGAGCGCTTCACCGGGCATGTGGACTGCTCTTAAATGCAGCAACACGACCCCTTGCGGAGCCGTGTAAACATCGAGGATACCAGCCGATGAGAGCTAAAGCACAATCAGCGGGAGATCGCCTCGGCAGAGCGCAGTGCCTCCTGGTAGCTGGGCTCGGCCCGTTTGAGCCGAGCGACCACCAGGTACGTGATCGGCATGACGGCGATCTCGACGAGGGTCTTCCACACGAACCCGACAACGGTGTAGTTGATGAAGTCTCCCCAGGTGGAGATGCCCAGCGCCGACGCCGCGATCGAGCAGAACACCAGGGTGTCGGCGAACTCACCGACGAGTGTCGACCCGATGAGGCGCACCCATAACCGTCGTTCCCCGGCGCGTTCCTTCATCTTGACCAGAACGAAAGAATTCAGGAATTCGCCCGCGAGATATCCCATCAAACCGGCCAGCAGGAATTGCGGAACGACGCCGGCGACGGTTTCGAAAGCCTCTTGGCCGCTGTAGAACTCGGCGGCGGGCAGCTGGATGGTCGCCCAGAAGCACAGCGATGCGATCAGCAACACCACGAACCCGGACAGGATGGTGCGACGCATCGCTCGGAATCCGTACACCTCGCTGATCACGTCGCCGAGCACATACGCCAGCGGAAAGAGGTAGAAGGCGCCGTCGGTGACCAGCCCGTCGAGGTGGATCGGGCCCACATCCAGCCGCAGCCAGTCGTCGAAGAGCACGACGCCCTTGGTCGCGGTGACATTGCTGATCAGCATCACGCCGACGAAGAGTGCCGTCAGAGCGGGAAAGTACGGACTCGCCAGCGTGGCGAAGACCGCACGGGACGGTCGGCCGGTGCCGTGGCGGCTGGTCGGGCCGTCGGAGTTCGGTTCGCCGGGAGCCGATGCCGGGTCGATCGGATGACTCACGACGCGTTCTGGGTCAGGTAGGCGGGCACCGACATCGTGCAGCCGAACACCTCACCGATCGCCGGCTCCCGGGACGTGCGCACCTCGGTACGCATCCCGACCTGGCTCTCACCCGCGGGGATCAGCACCTCCCGGCGGCCGGTCTCGCTGCCGTCCCGGGACCGCGCCCGGACCACGCATGCGGCCGCCTGACCGGGATCGGCGCGCGTCACGGTGAACTGGACGGCGACCGTGTTCGGGCCGAGGACCTCATAGGCGGTGACGTCGCCGGACACGTCGGGGTCGGCGAACTTCTGGTAGCCGAGCACGGCCAGCGCGAGACCGGCGACGACCACGGCGATCGACAGTCCGACGAACCAGCGGCGACGGCTGGCGGCGGTCTGTGCGGCCGGATAGCTCGCGCGCGGACCGCTGCGCGGACGATCCTGCAGGTCGGAGCCGGGCGGCGTGCCCCCGTCAGATGCGTTCACGCGTCAATACCTACCATGAGTAGAGCACCTACCCGAAGGCGAGGAACCGTGACCGAAGTCCGCCCCGAGGCCGTCGTCGGCGCGACCGAGTCGGCCGCCGCGGACCGCGCGCCCCGGCCGTCCGCAGAGACCACACCGCGTGGCGGGTTCCGGCTGATGGCCGTGCATGCCCACCCCGACGACGAGTCCAGTAAGGGCGCAGCCACGATGGCCCGCTATGCGGCCGAGGGAAACGACGTGCTGGTGGTCACGCTCACCGGCGGCGAACGCGGCGACATCCTCAATCCGGCGATGGATCGGCCCGGTATCAAGGAACGGATGAGTGAGGTCCGCCAGGAGGAGATGGCCAACGCGGCCGCCGCGCTGGGCGTGCGGCAGACGTGGCTCGGATTCATCGACTCCGGCCTGCCCGAAGGCGATCCACTTCCGCCGGTACCGGAGGGTTCCTTCGCGGCGATCGACATCGAGGAGCCCATCGAGGCGTTGGTTCGCGTCGTTCGCGAGTTCCGCCCGCACGTGATGATCACCTACGACGAGCACGGTGGCTATCCGCACCCGGACCACATCCGCGACCACGAGGTGTCGGTGGCCGCCTTCGAGCGCGCCGGTGATCCGGACGCCTACCCCGACGCCGGGGAGCCGTGGTCCGTGTCGAAGCTCTACTACACCCACGGATTCATCCGGGACCGAATGCTCCTGTTCTCCGACGAGTTCGAGCGGCACGGTCAGGAGAGTCCGTTCGCGGAGTGGCTGAGCCGCTGGGATCCGAGTCGCGGTGACCTGATGGGTCGGGTCACCACCCAGGTCGAGTGCGCGGAGTTCTTCCCCCAGCGGGACGACGCGCTGCGCGCACACGCCACCCAGATCGACCCCAACGGCGTGTTCTTCGCGGTTCCGCTGGAGTGGCAGCAGCGGCTGTGGCCGACCGAGGAATACGAACTCGCGCAGACCCGCGTCACCACCTCGCTGCCGGAAACCGATCTGTTCGCCGGTATCGAGCGCGACGAGGAACGCGGTGTCGCGGAGGCGTCGGGATGATCGGCACATACGCGATGTTGCTCGCCGAACAGCAACCCAAGGGACCCGAGTTCGGCAAGGCGTCACCGCTCGGGCTGCTGGTGATCCTGCTGCTACTGGTCGGCACCGTGCTGCTGATTCGGTCGATGAACAGCAAGTTGCGCAAGCTCCCCACCACCTTCGACGCCGACCACCCCGAGGCGGACCAGGAGTTCGACGAGGGCACCGATCCGGGCGCGGCGGCCGACGACGCCGGTGCCTCCGGCCGCGCCGACGGCCGTGCCTCCGCGGACGGCGGGGGACCGCCCGCGGGTGGCGACGTGTCGTCGGGCGATGTGTCGTCGGGCGAGTCCACCGTCGACGAGCAGCGGCCGACGGGCGCCTGACGGATCTTCGCGAGAACGGGGCCTGCAGCGGACCGGGACTCGTCGACCTCAACCGAACGGAACGAGGTGAGAGCGTTGTCGAACCGGTTGGTGAGCAGCACATCTCCGTACTTGCGACAGCACGCCGACAACCCGGTGCACTGGCAGGAGTGGGGGCCGGCGGCACTCGCCGAGGCCGCCGAGCGGGACGTACCGATCCTGCTGTCGGTCGGCTACGCCGCCTGCCACTGGTGCCATGTCATGGCGCACGAGTCGTTCGAGGACCCGGCGACCGCCGAGCAGATGAACGCCGACTTCGTGTGCGTCAAGGTCGACCGCGAGGAGCGGCCCGACATCGACGCCGTCTACATGACCGCCACCGTCGCGATGACCGGCCAGGGCGGCTGGCCGATGACCTGTTTCCTCACCCCGGACGGCGATCCGTTCTACTGCGGCACCTACTTTCCGTCGACGCCACGCCATGGGATGCCGTCGTTCCGGCAGTTGATGTCGGCGGTCTCCGACGCGTGGCGGTCCCGCCGGGACGAAGTCACCGCGACCGGCTCCACGGTGCGAGATCACCTGCGCACCAACAACGCCGCGCTGCCTGCCGCCTCGGTACCGGTGGATGACCGGCTGGTTGGCCATGCGCTCACGCTCGTCGCCGGGGACGAGGACCGCGCGGCCGGCGGCTTCGGGGGTGCACCCAAGTTCCCGCCGTCGGCGCTCCTGGAAGGGCTGCTCCGACATTCGGAACGCACGGGTGATCCGACCGCCGAGCAGCTCGTCGTCCGCACATGTGCCGCGATGGCCCGCGGCGGCATCGCCGACCAGCTTGCCGGCGGCTTCGCCCGCTACTCGGTCGACAAGGACTGGGTGATACCGCATTTCGAGAAGATGCTGTACGACAACGCCCAGCTGCTCCGGGTGTACGCACACCTGGCGCGGCGCACCGGTGACCCGTTCGCGCGGCGCGTGACGACAGAGATCGTCGGATTTCTCGACCGCGATCTCGGCATCGATCGCGGAAGTGGCCGCGCCGGGTACGCCTCGTCGCTGGATGCCGACGCGGCCGGGGTCGAGGGGTCGACCTATGTCTGGACGCCCGGACAGCTCGTCGACACCCTGGGCGAGGACGATGGGGCTTGGGCGGCAGCGACATTCGCCGTCACCGACGCCGGGAACTTCGAGCACGGCACGTCGACGTTGCGGCTGCCTGATGACCCGGACGATCTCGATCGGTTCGATGACATTCGCGCACGGTTACTCGCGGCCCGGGAATCCCGGCCGCAGCCGACCCGGGACGACAAGGTGGTGACCGCCTGGAACGCGATGGCGGTGACCGCTCTCGCCGAGGCGGGCGCCGGACTCGGCGAGCCGGCCTGGGTCACCGACGCCGTCGACTGCGCCCGATATCTGCTGGACCGGCACGTTGTGGACGGTCGGGTGCGGCGGTCGTCGCTGGCCGGGACCGTCGGCGACCCGCCGGGCGGGCTGGACGACCACGCCGCGCTGGTCACCGCGCTGCTGACGCTGCACCAGGTGACTGGCGAACTGCAGTGGCGCGACCGGGCTTTCGAGATTCTGGACGTCGCGATCGACGACTTCGGTGACCCCGCCGAGCCGGGAGCGTGGTTCGACGCCGCGGGGTCGGAGCTGATCAGCCGACCCCGCGACCCGGTCGACGGAGCGACTCCGGCCGGAGCCTCGCTGATGGCCGAGGCGCTGCTGACGGCGTCGCTACTGGCACCGGCCGACCGGGCCGTGCGGTATGCTGAACTGCTCGACGCCTCACTCGCCCGGGCGGCCGTACTGCTGGCCAAGGTGCCGCGGTCGGCCGGGCAGTGGCTCGCGGTCGCCGAGGCGCAGTTGGCCGGACCGCTCCAGGTCGCGGTCGCCGAGACCGAGAACAGCGACGGGCGGTTGGCCGAGGTCGCCCGCGCGACGGCACCCGGAGGCGCGGTTGTCGTTGCCGGGCAACGGGACTCGGTGCCGCTGCTGGATGCCCGCGGCCCCGTCGACGACGCCGACGCCGCCTATGTGTGCCGTGGCACCGTGTGCGGCCTTCCGGTGACCGGCGACGCGGAGTTGGCGGCGGTGCTGGAGAGCCCGCCCGCTGCTGGTTGACGGGGCCGAGCGGTGGGGTCTGGACCGGTGAGGCGCGGCCTCGCGCTCGCACACGCGGGCTCTGCAGGCACACGCGGTCTGCAGAGTTCGCGTCGGCCGGTACGGTCCGCGTTTGCGCGACGTTGCCATTGCAGCGGCGGCCGCGGAGTTCGACCACTGAACTTGTCGGTGGTCGAACGTATAGTCGAAGCATGACAGAAATCCCTGGTCCGGGCGTTCCGGACGGCTCGGATGTTTCGGAGTCCACGGTGACTCCGGGCACCGGGGCGCGCGCTGCGGCGCCCGGGGTGGAGCGGGTGTTGGCGCAACTGGCCGAGGACACCAAGCTGTACGCGGCCGAGCTGGTCGAGGTCCTGGTGCACGCGCAGGCGGTGCGGTCGTCGGCGGATTTCCGAATCTTGCAGGCGGCCAGTCTGATTCTCGAGGACCGGCAGGCCGAGTACATGGCGCGCGTAGCCCACGACCCCGGCAGCGGGGAGATGGCGACGGCCGAGGAGCGGGCCGCGGCGATCAGGGCGTCGGTGGAGAGTTCCCACGACGCGGCAGCCGCGGGGGTGAACGGCGCTGCGCGCGTCGAGGATCCACGGTCGAGGTTCGGGCCGGACGGCCTTGAGACGGCGGTCTGCGAGGTGGGCGCGGCGCTGACCGTTCCGCCCGCACGAGCGCGGCAACTCATCGAGGCCGGGTCGGTGATGCGATATCACCTGCCGAAGGTCGGCGAGATGCTGGCGATCGGTCGGATCGACTTGACCCGGTTCCTGGCGATCGTGCAGCGCACGACCCTGATCGAGGACGCCGACATGGCAGCCGTGGATCAGGCGCTGGCCGGTGAGATTGGGGCGCGGGAACCGATGTCGATGACGCGGTTCACCACAATGGTCGACGCGACCATCGCGACGGTCGATGCGGATGCGCTGCGACGGCGCCGACAGTTGGTCGAGGCCGATCGGCACGTCACGATCCGGCCGGACCGCCGAACGCCCGGGCAGGCGAGCGTGTCGGGGACGTTGCCGTCCGCGCAGGCCGCGGGTGTCGATGCGCGATTGGCGGCGATGGCCGACGAGGTTCACTCGGACGACCCCCGGACCCGCAAGCAGCGTCGCGCGGATGCACTGATCGCGCTCGCCCGCGGGGAGCAGCATCTGGCATGCGGGTGCGACGCGTGCACCGCCACGACGGACGGCGGTGTCGCCGACCGTGCCGCGGCGCACGATCCCACCGACCACGCCGCAGCCAATCGTGGGGCTGCGGACGATCCCGCCGCGTCCGATCCCTCTGCGTCCGACCACGCGGCCGACGTCAACACCGGCATCGAAACGGGTTCCGCTGCAACGATGACCGAGATCGCCGCGCCCGCGGGGTCCGTGCCGACCGAGCCGCCGCTGCCCGCACCCTCCTGTGACCACGCGCCGCACCCGACCTTCCACATCGTGGTGAACCTGTCGACGCTGCTCGGCGCGGACAGCCATCCGGCATTCCTCGACGGGCACGGCCTGATCGATGCCGACACCGCTCGTCGCCTGCTCGCCGAGGCGACGCGGAGCTATGTGCACCCCGATCACGGTGACTCGGTGCGACGGGCGCGGGCGGAGGTCGCCGCCGAACATCGGTACGCGATCTCGGCGAAGCTCCGCGGTCTGGTCGCCGCCGGCGAGTTGTGTTGCAGCTTTCCGGGTTGCAGCAATCCGGTGTTCGACGCGGACCTGGACCACACCGACCCCTTCGATCACAGCAATCCCACCGCGGGCGGCAAGACGAGCAGACGGAATCTGAAACCGTTGTGCCGCTTTCATCATCGGCACAAGACGTTCGCCGTGGGCTGGCGCGATTACCACACCCCGTTGGGGTCGGTGTATTTCCAGTCGCCGTCGCGCCACATCTTCGCCGGAAACGCCTACACCGGCCGAGACCTCTTCACCGCGCTCGCCGGCCGCGACAAACCGCCGGACCACCCCGGCAGGCAGCGCATGGACGACATCCGACGCCGCCGCGCCGACGCGACACGACGTGCCGATACGCGCGCCGAAAACCGCTGGAACGCCGCGAATCCCGCCCCATTCTGACCGGGCGGGGCAGGCTCCCTCAGATCGACGATGCCGACGCCCAGATACCTTCCGGGCCACGCAATTCGGCGAAGCGTCGGTCGCCGGCCAAGTCGAGCAGCAGTGCCCACCCTGCCGGACGCAGGTCGATACTCGCGCCATTGCCGATCGGCCACCCGAGGAAGCGGCAGATGAACGACCGGCTGAAGTGGCCGTGCGAGACGATGATGACATCGGATGTGCCGAGCAGACTCTCGACCCGGTCGACCGCGGCGTCCACCCGCCGGGTCATCGCCTCGACGGACTCGCCGTTCGGTCCACCCCCGGTCCAGATGGTCCAGCCGGAATCGCGGTCGGCCTGGATTTCCTTGCGGGTCAGTCCCTCGTAGTCGCCGTAGTCCCACTCGGCGAACAACTCGTCGGTGTCATCCACCCGCAGACCCGCCAACTCGGCGGTCCGCTGCGCCCGGCGGCGCGGCGATGCCACGACATACGGGTGATCGAGCCCGGCGCGCTCGGCAATGCCGACCAGCTTGGCGGCGTCGGCCTCGCCCTGCGCGGTCAGATCGATGTCGGTCCGCCCGGTATGCCGATTGGACAGCGACCATTCGGTCTGTCCGTGCCGGATCAGCAGCACGCGGCCGTGCCGGCGAGCAGTCGGTGACGTAGGCGACACATCGTTGGGCGACACAAGAAGCGAGGGTAGTCCGGCCCTGCCGCCGTCGTGGCTCTTCCCCGAGGACGTCGCCGAGCCGGTCGATCAGCCCATCGATCTCGTCGCGACCGGGGGCACCGTAGGCCGGCGCGGCTCCAGCGGTCATGGCCGCCGACGGTTGCGGCGACCCGCGGACCGCGTGCTAGCCTCGTGTCGTGATCAGCACCGTGCGCGCCTATTGGCGCTTTCTCGAGGCTCCGGGTGGGGCCGCGATGAAGCGCTAGCATTCGCGTACGCACCACCCGGAGCCCGAGCAGTGACGATCAGGTCGCTGCTTTTGTCATTTCAGGGGCCTCCGGCGTAGCGGCGGGTGTGCCCCGGAGATCACCGGGCACACTACGAAAGGCACTGCCGTGACCATCATCTCCGACCCGACG
Source organism: Gordonia sinesedis (assembly GCA_039527305.1). GTDB lineage: Bacteria > Actinomycetota > Actinomycetes > Mycobacteriales > Mycobacteriaceae > Gordonia > Gordonia sinesedis. The sequence continues at coordinate 655,849 of BAAAJU010000006.1, forward strand.
TCGGGGGCCGCCGAGCCCTCGGCGACCTCCGGTAGACCGAACGCCTCGGCATCGACGTCCGATCGCCGGATCACCGCGTTCCGGCCGATTCCGTCGCCGGACACCATTCGCAGCGAGCTGCCCCTGACCGCCCGACGGGCGATCGCGGTGCAGTCCGACCGGGACGAGATTGCCGACATCCTCGCCGCCCGCGACGACCGGCTGCTCGTGGTGGTCGGTCCCTGCTCGGTGCACGACCCGATCGCCGCCATCGACTACGCGCGCCGGTTGGCGCCGCTCGCCGCCGACTACGCCGACCGGCTCAAGATCGTCATGCGGGTCTACTTCGAGAAGCCGCGGACCACGGTCGGCTGGAAGGGCCTCATCAACGATCCGGGGATGGACGGCAGCTTCGACGTCGAACGCGGGCTGCGGACCGCGCGGTCGCTGCTGCTGGACATCATCGATCTCGGTCTGCCGGTCGGCTGTGAGTTCCTGGAGCCGACCAGCCCGCAGTACATCGCCGACGCGGTCGCGTGGGGAGCGATCGGTGCGCGTACCACCGAATCCCAGGTGCACCGGCAGCTGGCGTCCGGATTGTCCATGCCGGTCGGGTTCAAGAACGGCACCGACGGCAATGTCGGGGTCGCCATCGACGGCGTGAAAGCCGCTGCGGCACAGCACGTGTTCTTCGGTGTCGACGACTTCGGGCATGGCGCGGTGGTGCAGACCGCGGGCAACGCCGACTGTCACGTCATCCTGCGTGGCGGTACCGACGGCCCGAACTACGACGACGTGTCGGTGGCCGCGGCCACCGGCGCGCTCGATGCGGCGGGGCTGGCGCACCGGGTGATGATCGATTGCAGCCACGCGAATTCCGGCAAGGACCACATCCGGCAGGCGCAGGTGGTGCGGGAGGTCGCGGCATCGGTGCGGGATGCCCGGCGACGCGGCGATTCGCCGATCAGCGGCGTCATGCTGGAGAGCTTCCTGGAAGCCGGCGCCCAGACGCTCGATCCCGCGACGACCGACCCCGCATCGCTGGTGTACGGGATGTCGGTGACCGACAAGTGCATGGACTGGGCGACGACCGCCGGGGTGCTTGCCGACCTGGCACGTAGCTGATGGTGGTGTGACGGCCGCCGGGGTGCGGCCGTCACACCACGTCGATCTCCGGGCGGCCGGCGGGAACGGTCACCACCGCACGGCGGTGCAGTCGGGCGGCGGGGTCGCTGATCCGGTCGGCGACACGGAATTCGGCCTCCCAGGTGTCTGGGGTGACACGGTTGAGCACGTAGCCACGCTGGGCGTTGCCGAACCGGATGTGCGGTGACGCCGCCTTGAGCTGCTGGTCGCTGGTGTCGCTGTCGGCACCGTCGCCGCCGGACGCAATCGACGTCCCGGCGAGTTCGACCCCCACCGTCGGCGCGGGCCGGGTGTACGTGGACCGCAACTCCGACACCACGTTTCGGTGAATGTCCCCCACGATCGACACCAGATTCGATACGCCGCGAGCGCGCGCGCCGTCCAGCACGCGCGCCCGGGATGCCTCGTAGCCGCTCCAGCCGTCCATGCTGACCGCACGCACCCCGTCCTTCTGGCGGGCGAGATCGGCGATCGTCGTCTGGTGCGCGAGGACGTTCCACCGGCAGCGGCTGGCCGCGAGGCCGTCCAGTAGCCAGCGTTCCTGGGCCGCTCCGGTGATGGTGCGGCGCGGATCCGCGGTCCGGAAATTCTGCGCGGTGTCGTTGTCGCCGTTGGCCTGATCGCTGCGATACGACCTGGTGTCGAGCACGCTGAATTCGGCGAGCCGACCGAACGTGAACCGCCGATAGGCGCGGAGGTCGACGCCGTTGGGTCGCTGCGCCACCCGCACCGGCGTGTTCTCCCACCACGCCCGCATCGCCTGCGCGCGGCGCAGCAGGAACTGGGCGATCGGCTGATCGTCCTCGGGTATGTCGCGCGCCCAGTTGTTGTCCACCTCGTGGTCGTCGAAGATCGTGATAAACGGGCTACTGCGATGTGCCCGTTGCAGATTCGGGTCCAACTTGTACAGCGCGTAGCGGTCGCGGTAGTCGTCCAGGGTGGTGCATTCGCGTGCCGCCGACGCGGGCAGCGCGTCCGACGCGCGGGTTCCGCCATTCGCCGGGAGCGGCTTCTCGTAGATGTAGTCACCCAGATGAAAGACGACGTCCGGCGCCCGGTCGGCCATGTCGGCGTAGGCGACGTAATGCCCATCCGCCCAGGACTGGCACGAGGCGAACGCGAAAGTCAGTGCGGCGAACCGGGCTCCGGCTGCCGGCGCCGTGCGCGTGCGGCCGACGTCGGAGGTCTCGCCGAGGGCGCGGAACCGGTAGTAGTAGTCCGCGGCCGGACGCAGTCCGCGGACGTCGACGTGCACGCTGTGGCCGTTGTCGGCGGTGGCCATCGCGACACCGCGACGCACCGTCCGGCGCAGCGCGGCGTCCTCGGCGATCTCCCACTCGACCGGCACCGGCACCGGCCCCATCGCACCGCCGGGGGAGAGCGGGTCGACGGCCAGCCGGGTCCACAGCACCACGCCGTCGGGGAGCGGATCCCCGGATGCGACGCCCAGGGTGAACGGACCGTGGCCGCGCGGCGCCGGGGGAGCCGACTGCGCGGCGCTGGCGAACAGGCCGGGTGTCGCGGCTAACGCGGCCGCGGCTCCGGCCCAGGTGAGGAAGCGGCGCCGGGTGGTACCGAGCAGGACCGTCTTGTCCGGCGACACGCGTACGGCATGTGACGGGGCTGTCGACATGGGATCAGCGGATCAAGGTCGGGTTGCCGTGCGCACACCCGACGTCGACGCGCCGGCGTCCGTCGGGTGAAGACCACACGACGCGCGTGCGATCCCCGTGTCCGGTGACACGCGGGACAGGCGGGGTCGTCTTGCTATTCTCGACCCGCGCCGGTCCGAGTCGGGTCGCCCCGACCGGCCACGAGGGAATCTGGTGAGAGTCCAGAACTGCCCCGCAGCGGTGACGGAAACGACAGCGGTCGGATCACTGGGTCGTGCCACGGCCTGGGAAGAGACCGCCGGTAGGTGGCACGAAGTGCCGGGTCCGGAGTCCGAAGACCTGCCGGCGTGACCGCGGTGGCCAACCGCGGTCGACATCGATCTCGCGGGATGTGATCGGTGCGGACCCGTCAGTCGCGCTCGTGCCCAGGGTCGTGTGCCGTCCTCGCCCGCGTGACGGGAGACCTTGCGCGCCATGCGAACCGCCACCTCTCGCGGCACCGTCGCCGATATCGCCGGTCCGTCCGAGGCACGGCTGCCGGTGCTCGTCGCCGTGGGTGTGCTCGCGCTGCTGGTCGCGGGCGCCTGCGGCATCGCGTTCGGCACCGCCGACGTCGGTGGCGTGGATGCGGTGCGGTTGCTCTGGGCAGCCCTGACCGGTGGGATGGTCCCGGCGGACGATGCGCCCGCGTACTGGATCGTGGTCGACTCCCGGGTTCCGCGGGTGCTGACCGGTGCGCTGGTCGGTGCCGGATTGTCGGCAGTCGGCGTCGTGGTGCAGGCCATGGTGCGTAATCCGCTCGCCGACCCCTACCTGCTCGGCATTTCCTCGGGCGCGTCCGTCGGGGCGACCGCGGTGGTGCTGTTCGGCGTGCTGGCCGGGGTGGGCCTGTACGCATTGCCGATCGCCGCCTTCGCCGGAGCACTCGTGGCGACCGTCGTCGTGTTCGGTATCGCGCAGCGCAGCGGCGGTCTCACTCCGCTGCGGCTGATCCTCACCGGAACCACTCTCGGATACGGCTTTTCGGCGCTGACCACGGTCCTGGTGTTCCTGGCGCCGTCCGGTGACGCCGCCCGCACCGTCATGTTCTGGCTGCTGGGCAGCCTCTCCGCGGCGACCTGGCACACCACGATCCTGGTGGCGGTGGTCGTCGGTGCCGGGCTGATCGTCATCGCCTGGCTCGCCCGCAGGCTCAACGGGCTGGCGATGGGTGACGAGGTGTCCGCGTCGCTCGGCCTGCACCCGACCCGGTTCCGGATGCTGCTCTTCGGGATCGCCGCCCTGCTCACCGGGGTCATGGTGTCGGTCTGCGGGGCGGTCGGATTCGTCGGTCTGGTCGTCCCGCACGCCGCCCGGATGCTGGTCGGCGCCGACCACCGACGGCTCCTGGTGATCGCGCCACTGCTCGGCGCCGTCTTCCTGGTGGCCGCCGACCTCCTCGCACGTACCGCCGTGCCGCCGCAGGAACTGCCACTGGGCGCCATCACCGCCGCCGTCGGGGTGCCGGTGTTCCTGATGCTGATGCGCCGCCGGCGGGTGGAGATCGCCGCATGAGTGCCGCGGGGACACGGTATGCAGTGTCGACCGATGCGGGCCGCGACGCCGGCGCCGGCGCGGACGTGGCGTTCGACGGCGTGCGGGTCGTGGCGAGCGGCCGGGTACTGGTGGACGGGGTGTCGCTGTCGGCGCGGGGCGGACAATTCGTCGGCATCATCGGCCCGAACGGCGGAGGCAAGTCGACGCTGTTGCGGTGCATCTACCGGGCGCTGACGCCGGCGGCCGGCACGGTCCGCATCGACGGGCGCGACGTCATCGCGATCAGCCTGCGGGACAACGCCCGACAGGTCGCGGCGCTGACGCAGTCGGCGACACTCGACTTCGAGTTCACCGCCGCCGAGGTGGTCGCCACCGGCCGGCTGCCGCACCGGCGGAGCGGGGCGAGCCGTGGAGCGCGCGGTCGGGACACCGACGCGTGCGCGGCGGCCATGCGTGCGGCGGGCGCGACCGACCTGGCCGACCGTTCGTTCACCACACTCTCCGGCGGAGAGGCCCAACGCGTGCTGATCGCACGGGCTTTCGCGCAGGAGCCGCGCGTCCTCGTCCTGGACGAGCCGACCAATCACTTGGACATCCGCCACCAGTTCGCGGTCCTGACCGCGGCTCGCGACCGCGGGGTCACCGTCATCGCCGCTCTGCACGACCTCAACCTCGCCGCCCAGTACTGCGACGTCCTGGTGGCAGTCGTCGACGGCCGGGTGGCGGCCACCGGCAGTCCCGCCGACATCGTGCGGCCGGAGCATCTACGCGCATGGTTCGGCGTGACCGGGTATGTGATCGCACACCCGAGACTCGGTGTCCCGCAGGTCATCTTCGACGAAAGGCAGGCATGAGGAAGGCGCTTCGGACGGCCGCGGCACTCACCGTGGCCGGTAGTGTCGTCGCCGGGTGCGGAGCGCAGGTGCAGACGCCGACGGAGCCGTCCGGCGCCCCGGTCACGGTGACCAATTGCGGTGCGCCGCTGACCGTGCGCGGCGTCCCCGACCGCGTGGTGACCAACGACACCGGCATCACCGAGATGATGTTCGCGCTCGGGCTCGGCGACCGGATGGCCGGTTACACCGTCGGTGCCGGACAGCGCCGCGACGTCGAATCCTCGCCGTGGCGAGCCGATTTCGATGCGACCGAGTCACTGGGCACCGCGTTCACGCGGGAGGTCGTGACCGCCGCCCGACCCGACATGGTGTTCGCCGGCTGGAACTACGGGTTCAGAGAGTCCACCGGTGTCACCCCCGACTGGATCCGGTCGATCGGCGCGGTGCCGTACCAGTTGACCGAAGCCTGCCGGCAGCCCGGAACCAGCCAGCGCGGCATCATGCGACCCCTCGACGCCCTCTACGCGGACCTGGACAACCTGGGCCGGATCTTCGGCATCGAGGACCGGGCACGCCGACTCATTGCGACGTACCGTGCCGAGGTAGCCGCCGCACGCACCGGTGCGCCCGCGCCGGACCGGGCGGCGCGCGTCTTCCTCTTCGACAGCGCCGACCCCACGCCGCTGACCTCCGGCCGCACCGCCGCACCGGACCAGATCATCGCCGAGGCGGGCGGCCGCAACATCTTCGCCGACCTGGACGATTCGTGGACGTCCACCTCGTGGGAGATTGTCGCGCAACGCGACCCCGAGGTGATCGTCATCGTCGACTACGGCAGCGGCCCGCAGAACACCGTGGACGCCAAGATCAGGCTGCTCGAATCCCAGCCGCTGATGGCCCGGACGACGGCGGTGCGCGACCGACGCTACGTCTCGTTGCCCTATGCGGCTCTCGTCGAAGGCCCACGGAATCCGGCGTCGGTGACCACGCTCGCGCGCTATTTGCGTTCGATCGGCAGGTGACGCCGGCCGCACCCGCTCAGGGCACCAGGATCAGCCACACCGCGGCGTAGTGCAGGAGTGCGGCGACGGCGGTGCACACGTGGAATACCTCGTGGTGGCCGAAGGTCGCCGGCCAGGGGTCGGGCCACCGTGCCGCGTAGAGGATGCCACCGACGCTGTACAGCACCCCGCCCGCGGTCAGCAGCACGATCACCAGCATCCCGGCCTGCGCGACGAGGGTGGGCGCGACGCCGATGATGACCCAGCCGAGCAGGATGTACAGGGCAACGCTGAGCCAGCGCGGGGCGCCGGTCCACGCCACCTTGAGCAGTACCCCGGCCAGCGCGCCCGCCCACACCCCGCCCAGCACCCACCAGCGTTCCGGCGAGGGCAGCGCCACCATGCAGAACGGCGTGTAGCTGCCGGCGATGAACAGGAAGATCATCGAGTGGTCGGCGCGCTTCATCAGGCGTCGGGTGCGCGGCGTCTTCCACGGCACTCGGTGGTAGCTGGCGCTCACCCCGAACACCCCGATCACCGTCACCGCGTACACCGCGCAGGCCAGGGCGGCATCAATGCCGCGCAGGGCACCCGCGCCGACGACGAGGCCGATGCCGGCCCCCGCCGCCACGAACGCCGCGTACTGGTGAATGACGCCGCGCAGCCGCGGTGGCGCAGACTCACCGTCGACGACGGTGACCGGCGTGGTCAGCGGGGCACTCATGCAACCTACGCTACCGTAGGTTGCCGCCGGGTCAGGGACCTGCGACCGGGGTCACTCACGGAGCACTGTTCGGGGCCGTCTTCGGTCTACCCTGGTTCGCGATGAAGCTCCTTCCCGATCGCCTCCGGGGCCCGATGCTGCGCGTCTACGAACGCCGACTGATGCAGCTCGCCGACCCGCAGCGCGTTCCCCAGCACGTCGCCATCATCTGCGACGGCAACCGCCGCTGGGCGCGGGAGGCCGGTTTCGAGGACGTCAGCCACGGCCATCGGGTGGGGGCCCAGCGCATCGCCGACATGCTGGGCTGGTGCGCGGACCTGGGCATCGACACGGTGACGATCTACCTGCTGTCCACCGAGAACCTGCAGCGCGCCTCGGAGGAATTGGACGCGCTGATGGAGATCGTGCCGGACATCGTCGACGAGATCTCCGGTCCCGACGGCTCCTGGCGGGTCCGCATCGTCGGCTCACTGGACGGGCTGCCCGAACCGGTCGCCGCACGGCTGCGGGAAGCGTCGGCGCGCACTCGGGACCGGGACGCGATGAATGTCAACGTCGCGGTCGGCTACGGCGGCCGGCAGGAAATCGTCGACGCTGTCCGGGGATTACTCGCCGAACGTGCCGCTGCGGGAGCGAGCGCCGTCGACCTGGTGGACGCGGTGACCGTCGAGGGCATCGACCGCAATCTGTACACCAAGGGGCAGCCCGATCCCGACCTGGTGATCCGCACGTCCGGTGAACAACGACTGTCCGGATTCCTGTTGTGGCAGAGCGCCTACTCGGAAATCTGGTTCACCGACGCCTACTGGCCGGAGTTCCGCCGGGTGGACTTTCTTCGTGCGCTCCGCGACTTCTCCGCCCGCAATCGCCGGTTCGGCAAGTAGCCCCGGCGCACCTCGCGCCGAGACCCGCGGCGCCGCACCGAACTCCGACGAACAGGCCACGCCGACGATCCGGTTCTGGTGCAATGGCCGATGGGCGTCCGGCGACACCGACGAACGCGGGGGAGTGGCGAGAGGAACGCGCACATGAAGGTCGTAGTGCTCGGCGGTAGCGGCGAGATCGGCTCCCGGGTCGTCGCCAACCTGCGCAATCGCGAAATCGGAACCGTCGCCGACGCCGAACGCGCCACCGGAGTGGACACCTACACCGGCAACGGGCTCAAGGACGCCATCGACGGTGCGGACGCGGTCGTCGACTGTACGAACATCGCGACGACCAAGGCGCCCAAGGCGATCGACTTCTTCACCACGTCGGCGCGCACGATCGCCAAGGCGGCCCGCGACACCGGCGTCAAGCGACTCGTGGTCGTGTCGATCGTCAACGTCGACGATCCGAAGGTGAACGCGAAGCTCGGCTATTACCAGGGCAAGACGGCGCAGGAAAAGACCTACCGGGACACCGCCGCCGACGGGACGCTGGCGATCGTCCGGACGACGCAGTGGTACGAACTCGGCCGCCAGATCCTGGACCGCGCCCGGTTCGGGCCGGTCGCCCTGGTGCCGCACATGAAGTGCCAGCCGCTCGCGGCGCGGGAGGCCGCGAAGGTGGTCGCCGACGCGGTGACCGCCACCGAGGCCGCCGACATCGAGGTCGCCGGCCCGGAGGTTCTCGACATCTTCGACATCGCGACCCTGATCGCACGCAAAGAGGGTCGGCCACGGTGGGTACGGGGCATCGACTACGGCGGTCCCGCGATTCGCGACGGTGGCCTGCTACCGCGCGGCGAGTATCTGACTGCGCACACGACGATGAAGGAGTGGATCGAGGGTCACCCGGACCCGCATCCGCCCTCGGTGGAGGGCTCGACTCCCGACCGCTAGAACGCGCTTACCTGGCGGGTTGCAGCTGGACGACATCAATGTCAGCCTCAGGTAGCGCCCGTTTCCGGTTGCGCGGCGGCCGGGGCACACGGGTGCAGGACACTTCCACGTGCGAGGGAAGGGAGCACCGTAGATCGTGGAGACCCGTATCGCAGACCGTTCCGTCGACGTCTACCGCACGCGCCTGAGCCGGCGCGGCCCCGTCGAACCCCGGCCTCACCCTGTCGTCTGGGGCGGCGTGCACAACCCCGGGCCGCTGTCGATGGCCGAACTCCAGGGCTATGACGAGCGTGGTTACTACACAGCGGAATCCGTACTCGACGACGCTGAGATCGCCCGTTGCCTCGAGGACATCCGGGCGATCGGCGATCGACTGGGCGACGACCCTCGGGTGGTCCGCGAGCCAAGCAATGGCGACGTCCGGTCACTGTTCGCGGTGCATCGGCTGAGCGAGCGGGTCGCCGACATCTTCTCCCGCGACGCCATCGCCGGGGTGGCCCGGCAGATCCTCGACGACGAGGTCTACATCCACCAGAGCCGAGTCAACCTCAAGCCCGGTTTCGCGGGTGGGCCGTTCTACTGGCACTCCGACTTCGAGACCTGGCACGCCGAGGACGGGATGCCCGCCCCGCGTGCACTCAGCGTGTCGATCGCGTTGACGCCCAACCACTCCCACAACGGTGCGCTGATGATCGTGCCCGGCTCGCACAAGCGGTTCGTCGGCTGCGTCGGCGAGACACCCGAGGACTACCACCGCCAGTCCCTGGTGTCCTACCGGCCGCCGTTCGGCACGCCGGAAGAGGAGGACGTCACCGACCTCGCCGACGAGCTGGGTATCGACACGATCACCGGGCCCGCGGGGTCGGCGCTGTACTTCGACTCGAATTGCATGCACGCCTCGTCCGGCAATATCACCCCGTACCCGCGCAATAACCTCTTCGTCGTGTTCAACGCGGTGTCGAACGCATTGCGTGAACCGTTCGCGGCGCACCAGCCGCGGCCGGACCACCTCGCGCACCGCTAAGCGACAGGACTGGGGTAACCGACATGCGGCTGTTCGTGACCGGGGCAACCGGCTATGTCGGTTCCCGGCTCGTGTGCGCGCTCCTGGGCGCCGGTCACGACATCGTGGCCGCGAGCCGGGACGCCGGCTCGCTGCGTCGCTTCGGTTGGCACGATCGGGTCACCGTCATCGACATGGATGCCGACGACCCGGTCTCGACCCGGCACGCGTTCGTCACCGCGGGACCGGTCGACGCCCTGTACTACCTGGTCCACGGGATCGACCGGCCGGGTTTCGGTGGCGGTGACATCCGGGCGGCGCAGAACGTGGCGCTGGCCGCCCGCGAGGTGGGCGTTGGCCGCATCGTCTATCTCGGTGGTTTCGTGCCTCCGGGTCCCCGCGAGCAGCTGTCGCCGCACCTGCGCAGCCGCGCCGCCGTCGCCGACGCCCTCGCCCTCCCGGACGGACCCGAACTGGTGTGGCTGCGCGCGGCGGTGATCCTCGGCGCCGGGTCGACCTCGTTCGAGATCATGCGCTACCTCGCCGACCGGCTGGCGGTCGTGCCCGAACCCGGGTGGACCGGCAACGCGATGGATCCCATCTCGATCCGGGACGTCCTGCACTACCTGGTCGCGGCGGCCGAGAGCCAGGTGCCGGCCGGTGCCTACGACATCGCCGGTCCCGACGTCGGCACCCGGTATCGTTCGGTGCTCACCGAGTACCTGCGCGCGATCGGGCAGCCCCGGCTCCGAATCCCGTTACCGCACGTCAGTACTCGGCTCGCCGGGGAGGTCGCGGGCCGCATCGTCCCGGTGCCGACCGCGCTGACCGCGAACCTGCTGACGTCGCTGACCCGGCCGATGAACTCCTCGGAACAGTCCATCCGCGCCATCGTCGACGACCCCGACGGCGGACTCGTGCCGATGCGCACGGCGGTGGAGCTGGCCGTACGTACCCCGCCGCCGCGCCCGGTGTGCGAGCTCGCCGACGTCCACCACCTCGCCGATACCGACCCCGCGTGGGCGGGTGGCGACCTGATGCGGCTCCGTCGCCGCGTCGGATCGGTCGTCGGGTTCGCCGCACGCGCCACCCGTGGCGTGGTATCTCTGCTATCGCCATGACCGACAACGCAGCCGGCCTGATCCGCCGGCTCTTCGAGGCCGCACCGGATGACCGCCGTGACGATGCCGCCGGTCTGTTGCGGCGACGGGTCGTCGTCGGCATCTTCCTGGTCATCGGGGCGGTCATCCTCGGTTTCTCGCTCGCCACCGAGCCGGGCGACGCTGCGTTCTATCCGCTGACGGTGGCGCTGGCCGCGACCTGGCTGGTCGGCGGTTTCCTATCCGGTCCGATCCGGCTCGGGCGCTTCGCATTTCGCGGTACGGCGTCGAGGGCCGGAGCGCTGCTGCTTGGTCTCGGCGCCGGTGTGCTGATCGGTGCGGTGTTCGTGGCCGGCGGCGTGATCACCCGGTACATCCCCTTCCTCGCCGACCTCGTGTCCGATGTGCTGGCCCTCCGCGGCACGGGCAGTCTGGTGGCAGTCACCGCCATCACCCTGGGCAACGGGCTGGCCGAGGAGGTGTTCTTTCGCGGCGCGGTGTACTCGGCGGCAGTCGGGATGCGGCCCGTCCTCACCTCGACGGTGCTCTACACGCTCACCACCCTCGCCAGTGGGAATGTGATGCTCGGCTTCGCCGCGGTCCTGCTGGGCTGGGTCTGTGCCCTCCTGCGCCGGAGCACCGGTGGTGTGCTGGCCCCGATCTGCACCCACGTCGTGTGGGGCGCGGTGATGCTGTTCTGCCTGCCGCCGATCTTCGACTGACCGTCCTCAGAGCTTGCGCAGACGCACCCGGTTGATCGAATGATCGGCGTCCTTGCGCAGCACCAGCGTCGCGCGCGGACGGGTGGGCAGGATGTTCTCCACCAGATTCGGCAGGTTGATCGACATCCAGATGTCGCGGGCGGCGATGGTCGCCTGCTCGTCGGTGAGCGACGCGTAGTGGTGGAAATGCGAATGCGGGTCGGCGAACGACGTGCTGCGCATCTGCAGAAACCGGGAGACATACCACTTCTCGATGTCCGCGGTCTTCGCGTCCACGTAGATGGAGAAGTCGAACAGGTCCGACACCATCAGCGTGGGGCCGGTCTGCAGCACGTTGAGCCCCTCGACGATGAGGATGTCGGGCTGGCGGACGTAGTGCAGCACACCGGGAACGATGTCGTAGGTGATGTGCGAATAGACCGGTGCCGTCACCTCGCGCGCACCCGACTTCACCTCGGTGACGAACCGCAGCAACGCACGCCGGTCATAGGATTCGGGGAAGCCCTTGCGGTGCATGATGTTCCGCCGTTCCAATTCGGCGGTGGGCAATAAGAAACCGTCCGTGGTGACCAGGTCGACCTTCGGGTGCGACTCCCACCGGGCGAGCAACGCGGCCAGCACGCGGGCGGTCGTCGACTTGCCGACCGCCACGCTGCCCGCGACGCCGATGACGAACGGCACCTGCCGATTGGTCTGGCGCTCCCCGAGGAACGTCGAGGTGGCGGCGAACAGCCGTTGCCGCGCCGCGACCTGCAGGTGGATGAGACGTGAGAGCGGCAGGTAGACGTCGGCGACCTCGTCCAGGTCGATCTGTTCGCCCAGGCCGACGAGCTGGGCCAGCTCGTTCTCGGTGAGCACCATCGGCATCGATTCACGCAGGTCGCGCCACTGCTTGCGGTCGAGTTCCAGGTACAGACTGGGATCCCGGTCGGTCGCGGACCGTGCCATCAGTCCGAACCTGTGGCTGCCAGGATGCTGCCGGGCCTGCGCATCATGGGCTACACCCTACTGCGCGCGGCCGGTCGCACCGGGGTGGCGGGGTAGCCTGCGGGGCATGTCACTGGTGACCGACTACCTGCGACTCGGCCTCGCCTTCGACCGGCTCGAGGAAGGGTTCGTCGACGCCTACACCGGCGACCCGGCGTTGCGGGCCGAGGTCGACGCCGGACCGGCACCCGATCCGGTCGACCTCGCCGCGCGCGCCCGTGCGCTCGCCGCCGACCTACCCGGCGAACTGCCGCCCGACCGGGCCGCATTCGTCGGTGCGCACCTGACCGCGATCCAGTGTTCGGCACGGAAGTTCGCCGGTGAGCCGGTGGGATTCGTCGACGAGGTCCGCCAGTACTTCGACGTCGACATCGCGCTCGGTGACCCCGCCGGTTACCGGGAGTCACACGCGGCACTCGCGGTCGCGCTCGATGTCCCCGGCGCCACCGATGACACCTTGGCACAGGCATATTCGAGCTATCGCCGCGGAGACGAGATTCCGGCCGACCGGGTCGACGAGTGCGTGCGCGCATTCAGCGGCGCACTCCGGGAACGGGTGCGGAACACATTTCCGTTGCCGGACAACGAGATCGTCGAGTTCGAGGTGGTCACCGACAAGCCGTGGTCGGGATTCAATTACTACCTCGGCGGCTACCGGTCGCGGGTGGCGATCAACGCCGATCTCACCCAGTACATGTCGAGCCTGCCGCATCTCATTGCGCACGAGGCCTATCCGGGGCACCACACCGAGCATTGCCGGAAGGAGGAGCTGCTGGTCGGCGGCGGCCAGCAGGAGCAGACGATCTTCCTGGTGAACACCCCGCAGTGCCTGATGGCGGAGGGGCTCGCCGACCACGCACTGACCGCGGCCGTCGGCGCCGACTGGGGGCACTGGGCCCAGGAGATCTACGCCGACCTCGGGCTGCGCTTCGACGGGGAGCGCGCGCAGCGGGTCGCGGATGCGACGTCGGGGCTGCTGGGTGTGCGCCAGGATGCCGCGCTGCTGCTGCACGACCGGCACGCCGACACCGACACCGTCGCCGACTACCTGCGTCGCTGGCTCCTCGCCTCCGATGACCGGGCTCGTCAGATGCTGCGATTCCTCACCTCGCCGCTCTGGCGGGCCTACATCAGCACCTACGTCGAGGGATACCGACTGCTCGACGACTGGCTTGCCGCCGGGGTGGCCGGGGGAGCCGACCGGCTGGCCCGGTTCGGTCGGTTGCTGGACGAGCCGCTCATCCCGGCGCGGCTGCGCGCCGAGCTCGCCGCGCCCGCGCCCAGGTGACCCGTATCGGCTCCGGTGGACGCGGACCATAGACTGGCGACATGACCGAGAACGCGTCCGCACCCGGAACCGCCGTCGACCCGACACCGTCCGTCAACACGATGTCGCTCGCCGAACTCGACCCGGACCTGGCCGCCGCGATGAACGGCGAACTGAGCCGCCAGCGGGACACGCTGGAGATGATCGCGTCGGAGAACTTCGTGCCGCGCGCGGTGCTGCAGGCGCAGGGCAGTGTGCTCACCAACAAGTACGCCGAGGGGTATCCGGGTCGTCGCTACTACGGCGGATGCGAATACGTCGACGTGGTCGAGGACATCGCTCGGGAACGCGCCAAGGAACTCTTCGGCGCCGAATTCGCCAATGTGCAACCGCATTCCGGCGCCCAGGCGAATGCCGCGGTGCTGATGGCGCTGATGGAACCGGGTGAGAAGCTCCTCGGCCTCGACCTCGCGCACGGCGGGCATCTCACCCACGGGATGCGGCTGAACTTCTCCGGCAAGCTCTACGAGAACCACTTCTACGGGGTCAGCAAGGAAGACTTCCGGATCGACATGGACGAGGTGCGCAAGATCGCGCTCGACGTCCGTCCCAAGGTCATCGTCGCCGGCTGGTCGGCCTACCCCCGCACCCTCGATTTCGCCGCCTTCCGGTCCATCGCCGACGAGGTCGGCGCCTACCTGTGGACCGATATGGCGCACTTCGCCGGGCTGGTCGCCGCCGGGCTGCACCCGTCGCCGGTGCCGTACTCCGACGTCGTGTCCACCACCGTGCACAAGACCCTCGGCGGGCCCCGGTCGGGCCTCATTCTGGCCAGGCAGGAGTGGGCGAAGAAGCTGAACTCCGCGGTCTTTCCCGGCCAGCAGGGCGGCCCGCTGATGCACGTGATCGCCGCCAAGGCGGCGGCCCTGAAGATCGCCGGCACCGACGAATTCGTCGACCGCCAGCGCCGCACCCTGGCCGGCGCGTCCATCCTGGCTGAGCGCCTGACCGGCGCCGACGTCGAACAGGCCGGTGTGTCGGTGCTGACCGGCGGGACCGACGTGCACCTGGCGCTGGTCGACCTCCGCAATTCGGCTCTCGACGGCCAGCAGGCCGAGGATCTGCTGCACCAGGTCGGAATCACCGTCAACCGCAACGCGGTGCCCTTCGACCCGCGACCGCCGATGGTCACGTCCGGTTTGCGGATCGGCACCCCGGCACTGGCCACCCGAGGCTTCGGCGACGAGCAGTTCGCCGAGGTCGCCGACATCATCGCGACCGCGCTCACCGCGGGAACCGCCGCGGACGTGTCGGCGTTGCGTGCCCGGGTGTCCGAACTCGCGCTCGATTTCCCGCTGTACGACGGACTCGAGCGCTGGGGGCTGATGAGCGGCTCGTAGCGTCGCTGTGGGACGGATGACCCGGATTGCCCCGACCACCGGCGCATCCGTATCGTTACGTCCCGATGAACGCACCGAGTGACAACGCCCTGGCCGACGACGACCTGATCATCGCTCTGGAGAAGGCGCTGCCGGAGATCTCCGACGATCACCAGGCGGCCGCCACCCCGTGGAACCCGCACGATTGGGTGCCGTGGGCCGACGGACGCAACTTCGCCTTCCTCGGGGGCGAGGACTGGGATGCCTCGCAGGCGACGCTGTCCGACGAGGTTCGTGCCGCCGTCCTGGCGCTGCTGCTGACCAAGGACAACCTGCCGTCGTATCACCGCCTGATCGCGAAGTATTTTCCGGCGTTCTCCGACTGGCGCCAACTCGTCGGCGTCTGGACGGCGGAGGACAACCGCCACGCGATCGTGCTGCGCGACTACCTCGTGGTGACCCGGGCGATCGACCCGGTGGATGCCGAGGAGCGTCGCCGGATCCACGTCACCGCCGGCTACCGGCAGAGCCCGGAATCGATGGGTGAACTCCATCCGTTGGACGTGCTGGCACTGATGGCCGTGCACGAGAACCAGTGCGTCGGATTCATCGCGCGACTGCGCGACTCGGTCACCGACGACGTGCTGTCGCAGATCCTGACCAAGATTTCCGACGACGATGCGGTGCAGGCGACCACGTTCGCCGCATTTCTGAACGCCGCGCTGGTCGCCGATCGGGAGAGCACCATCCTGGCCGTCGATCGTGCGCTGGCGCGGATGACCACCGAAGCCATCGGATTCGACATCGCCGACTTCGATGACGAGCGCGCGCTCATCGCCGGCTACGAGACCGACGAGTCGCGAGCCGCGGTCGCGGGCGCCCTGGTCGATGCGCTGAAACTGGAGACGGTGCCCGATCTCGGCGACGAGGCCGAGGCCGCTCGGCAGCGGATCGTGGCCCTCGCCGGTCGCTGACAGACCGCGGAATTTCCCGGTGACGCCGTCGAGCGTCGCCTGCTTTCACGATACGGGCGTTTACCGATAATTCACGCCGACACACCCTTTTCCGGGTCATCGGCGGGTCGGGGCGGGCGTACGTTGGCCAGTGACGGGCCGCGGGGAAGCGACTCGTCCGGGAGGTTCAATTCGTGGTTTGCACCAGCAGCGCGAGGGGGCCGGCCCCGGTCCTCGTTCGGTTCGGCTGACGCCGACAGGACAGGAACCGACCGGTCATCGATGAACTGGTTTGTGCGGGTGCCGCACGAACGTAGGAGCCCACGTGACCACACGCACCTACGTCCTCGATACCTCCGTACTGCTGTCCGATCCCTGGGCGGTCATGCGTTTCGCCGAGCACCATGTGGTGTTGCCACTGGTCGTCATCGGTGAACTCGAGGGCAAACGTCACCACCACGAACTCGGCTGGTTCGCGCGTGAGTCGTTGCGACTGCTCGACGACCTGAGGCTGGAGCACGGCCGGCTGGACATCCCGATCCCGATCGGCGACGAGGGCGGCACCCTGCAGGTCGAGCTCAACCACACCGATCCCGCGGTGCTGCCCGCCGGATTCCGCACCGAGACCAACGATTCCCGCATCCTCGCGTGCGCCCTCAATCTGCGTGCCGAGGGCAAGGATGTCACCCTGGTCTCCAAGGACACCCCGCTGCGGGTCAAGGCGGGCGCGGTCGGGTTGGCCGCCGACGAGTACCACGCCCAGGACGTGGTGGTCTCCGGCTGGTCCGGGATGGCCGAGCTCGAAGTCGACACGCAGGTCATCGACACCCTCTTCGCGGACGGCGTCGTGGACGTGGACGCGGCACGGGAGTTGCCGTGCCACACCGGCATTCGGATGGTCGGGCATGGCTCGTCGAGCGCCCTCGGCCGGGTCAACGCGGACAAGCGGGTGCAGCTCGTCCGGGGCGATCGCGAGGCGTTCGGGCTGCATGGCCGGTCGGCCGAGCAGCGGGTGGCGCTGGATCTGCTGCTGGACGAGAGCGTCGGCATCGTGTCGCTGGGTGGCAAGGCGGGCACCGGCAAGTCGGCACTGGCGCTGTGTGCCGGCCTGGAGGCGGTGCTGGAGCGGCGGGCCCAGCGCAAGGTCGTGGTGTTCCGGCCGCTGTACGCGGTCGGCGGTCAGCAACTCGGCTATCTGCCCGGCGGTGCCGACGAGAAGATGGGGCCCTGGGCCCAGGCGGTCTTCGACACGCTGGAGGGGCTCGCGTCGCCGGAGGTGATCGAGGAGGTGCTCAGCCGCGGCATGCTGGAGGTGCTGCCGCTCACGCACATCCGGGGGCGGTCGCTACACGACTCCTTCGTCATCGTCGACGAGGCGCAGTCCCTGGAACGCAACGTGCTGCTGACGGTGCTGTCCCGGCTGGGAGCCGGATCCCGGGTGGTGCTCACCCACGACGTCGCCCAGCGCGACAACCTCCGGGTCGGCCGGCACGACGGCGTCGCCGCGGTCATCGAGAAGCTCAAGGGGCATCCGCTGTTCGCGCACGTCACGCTGACCCGTAGTGAACGGTCACCGATTGCGGCACTGGTCACCGACATGCTGGAGGAGTTCGGGCCCGCGTCGCCGTAACCCGGCGCCGGCGGTCAGGATCCCCGGTACGCGCTAGGGGTCCGGCCGTGGAGCTCCCGAAACCACCGGGAGAAATTGCCCGGCGAGGCGAAGCCGAGAAGATCGGCGATCTCGGTCATGGTGTAGCGCCGACCCACCACCAGGTGGGTGGCGAGGTCGGCGCGCACCGCGTGCAGCAGCGCCGTGTACGTCTCGCCTTCGGCGGCGAGCTGCCGGTGCACCGTGCGCCGATCCACGCCCAGGCTGCGCGCGACCTGATCCACCGAACACCGTCCGGTGGGCAGCAGCAGCTCGATGAGTTCTCGAACACGTTGCGTCACCGTCGGATTCGTCGACATATCGACGTCGGCCAGCATCTTGTGCGCGTACCGACGTAGGTCCGGATCGGCCATCACATTGGGCAGGTCGAGGTCGGTCGAGTACATCGAGATGCCGTTGCCGCCCGCGCCGAAATCGACCTGCGCGCCGAACAGCCGGTGATGCGGTCGCACATCCGCCGGTGCGGCGTGCGCGAAGAAGGCCCCGAGGGGTCGCCAGCCCGGCGCGATAAAGCCCTGCACCAGGTGATACAGGACGCCGACGCCGAGCTCGGTGGCCTGTCGGCACCGATCGGGCCGGCCGACGTCGAGCGCCAACCGCACGGTGGCGATTCCGCCCGACTCGACGACGCTGGTGTGCAGCGCCTCGTTGTACATGTCCTGATGGCGGATCAGCACCCGTAAGGCGCTGCGCACGTCGGGTTCTTCGCGGATCACGAGGCTGAGTGGGCCGAGGCCGGAGAACCGCCTGCGGTGTGCCAGCGCCAGACCGAAGTCGTCTCGCCCGGCGGCCTGCGCCGATCGTTCCAAGAGGGCGGCGATCTCCTCGGCGGGCGCCCACCGGTCCGGCACGCCGACCCCCGCCGGGTCGAGTCCCACCTCCCGCAGCAGGATCGCCGGATCGATACCGCAGCCCCGCGCCACATCGACGTAGTCGCCCAGGGTCGCGTACCGCGCAAGTGGTTTCACCCCGCGCCCCCTCTCGTCGTGCCTGCTCAGAGTCCACTGCCGATCGAGCTGTGCCCACACCCCTTCGCGATGTCCCCAACGGAACAGTGATGTGTCCCCGCGGGAAAAGATGACTCGAGGGTACGCCCATAGTGTCGTGTCCATCACACCGAACACCACCGACGACGGACATCACACCGGCCAGTCGGATCGACGGTGAGATCGCCCGCTCGACCCGAGCGCGGCGTCGACACTCGACAGGCAGGGCAAGGCAGGCATGACCAACGCAATCAGCGAGGCACAGGCGATCCGCTTCTACGAGACCGGCGGACCCGAGGTGCTGCGATGGGAGACCGTCGAGGTACCCGAACCCGGCCGCGGCGAGGTGTGCGTGCGGCACGCGGCGGTCGGACTCAACTTCGCCGACACCTATTTCCGCACCGGCCTGTACCCGGCCGAGCTGCCCGCGGGCATGGGAGTGGCCGGCGCAGGCATCGTCACCGCGATCGGCGCCGACGTCGACACGGTGCGGCCCGGCGATCGCGTCACCTACACCGGAAGCCCGCTCGGCGCCTACAGCACCGAACGCGTGCTGGATGCCGAACATCTTCTCGCCCTGCCGGATTCGATCTCCTTCGACACCGCCGCGGCGATGACCATGCGCGGCCTGACCGCCGCCTACCTGCTGCGCCGGATCTGGCCGCTGCACGCCGGTGACACCGTCCTGCTGCACGCCGCCGCCGGAGGTGTCGGGCTCATCGTCTCCCAGTGGGCCGCGCTACTCGGCATCCGGGTGATAGGCACGGTCTCCACCGACGAGAAGGCCGCGATCGCCCGCGACCGCGGCTGCGCCGAGGTCATCGTGCACACCCGCGAAGACGTCGCTACACGAGTCCGGGAGCTGACCGACGGCCGCGGCGTGACGGCCGCCTTCGACAGCGTCGGCGCCGCCACCTACGCGACCTCCCTCGCCTCGGTGGCGCGACGGGGGATCGTCGTGTGCTTCGGCACCGCCTCCGGCCCCATTCCACCGATCGACGCCATGCAGCTGGCGATCCACGGGTCGGCCTACGTCACCCGGCCTGCGCTCGCCGACTACATCGCCGACCCGGACGAGCGCGCGGCGCTCGCCGGGGAACTGTTCGGCCACGTGGCGGCCGGCGATATCACGATCGACATCGACCGGAGCTACGAGCTCGCCGACGCCGCCGGCGCCCACCGCGACCTGGAATCCGGCCGGCTCGTCGGGTCCTCGATCTTCCACATCTAGTCGTCGTCCGCTAGCCGCCCGCCCGGGCTCGGCAGTCCCCACCCCCTTCCGGCACATCTCAGGAGTTCCCGATGACCACCACCATCACCAGCACGACCGCAACCAGCAAGACCGCCTCGAACTCGTTCCGAGTCAACCCGCTGACCTGCACGATCGGCGCCGAACTCGTCGGCATCGACCTCGCCGAGGTGGCCGCGGACGAGGCGTTGTTCGCCGAGGTGCGCCAGCTGCTGCTGACGCACAAGGTGCTCTTCTTCCGCGACCAGGACATCAGCCGCGCCGACCACGTGGCGCTCGCCGAGCGGTTCGGTCCGCTCGAAGACCACCCCATCGCGGGCAGCGACCCCGACCACCCCGGTTTGGTGCGGATCTACAAGGACCTCGACAGCCCGGCCGACCACTACGAGAACGCCTTCCATTGCGACGCGACCTGGCGCACCGACCCGCCGTTCGGTGCGGTGCTGCGGTGCGTCGAATCGCCTCCGGTGGGCGGCGACACGATCTGGGTCAATATGGCAGAGGCCTATCGCCGGCTTCCCGAGCCGGTCAAGGCCCGCATCGCCGGGTTGCGCGCCCGGCACAGCATCGAGGCCAGCTTCGGTGCCCGGATGCCCGCCGATCAGCGGGCCGCACTCCGCGCGAAGTATCCCGACGCCGAACACCCCGTCGTCCGGACTCACCCCGAGACCGGCGAGCCCATCCTGTTCGTCAACGCCTTCACCACCCATCTGACCAACTACCACACCAGCGACAACGTGCGCTTCGGCATCGACTACGCGCCGGGGGCGGCCGAACTCCTGCACTACCTGATCCGCCAGGCATCGGTGCCCGAGTTCCAGGTCCGCTGGCGCTGGACCGAGAACAGCGTGGCCATCTGGGACAACCGCAGCACCCAGCATTACGCGGTCCAGGACTACTGGCCCGCGGTCCGCAAGATGGAGCGCGCCGGGATCGTCGGCGACACCCCGTTCTGACCTCCGCGGCTGCGGTCGCACCCCAACATCGCTGCAGCCCAAACCAATTCATCAACACTCCGCATCATCCACACCCGCATCATCAACACCCCTCATCGGAACACAAGGAGAACACCATGCACTTCCACGACGACGCCCTCTTCCCGGAAACGCAGGAAAAGCTGGTCATCACCGCCGCGCCGTACGGCCCGGAATGGGAGATCGACGACTTCCGCGAAGACCTGCCGCTCACCATGGAGCAGCACGTCCAGCAGGCCGTGGACTGCTTCGAGGCCGGCGCCACCGTGCTGCACATCCACGTGCGTGAGCTCGACGGCACCGGCAGCAAGCGACTGTCGAAGTTCAACGAGTTGCTGGCCGGTCTGCGCGAGGCGGTGCCGGAGATGATCCTGCAGGTCGGCGGATCCATCTCGTTCGCGCCGGAAGGTGAAGGTGCAGAGGCGAAGTGGCTCTCGGATGACACCCGGCACATGCTCGCCGAGCTCGATCCGGCGCCGGACCAGGTGACGATCGCCATCAACACCAGCCAGATGAACATCATGGAACTGATGACCGCCGACGACGTCGCCGGCACCTCGCTGGCGCGCCCGGAACTGAGCGATACCTACCGGGAGATGACGGTTCCGGCCGGCCCGGCGTGGGTCGCCGAGCACCTGCGCCGACTGCAGCAGGCCGGCATCCAGCCGCACTTCCAGCTGTCCAGCATCCCGCAACTGGAAACTGTCGAGCGGCTGATCCGCCGCGGCGTGTACACCGGACCGCTGAATCTCACCTGGGTCGGCATCGGCGGCGGCTTCGACGGACCCAACCCGTATAACATCATGAACTTCATCCAGCGCGTCCCGGACGGTGCGTGTCTGACGCTGGAAACCCTGATGCGCTCGGTGCTTCCGGTCAACGCGATGGCCATCGCGATGGGACTGCACACGCGCTGCGGCAACGAGGACACCATCTGGGGACGCCCCGGCGAGAAGGTCACCTCGGTGGAGCAGGTGCGCCAATTGGTCCGCATCGCACACGAACTCGGACGTGACGTGGCCACCGCCAAGGAGGCGCGCGAGATCTACCGGATCGGTGACGTCTACCGCGATGCGGACGAGACCCTGGCCAAGCTCGGCTACGCCCCCAACCGCCGCCCCGGCCAGGTCGGCTTCACCCAGCACGGCTGATCTGCCGAACCGCTGCAGGAGACCCCGATGTCTATCACCAGTCCGGCGCCGGCCCCCGCACCCACGGGTGCGGGGCGTTCGGGGCGCGGCCGAGCCACGCGTGTGTACCCGTGGATCGTGTTCGCCCTCACGTTCGCACTTCTGTTGTCGGACTACATGTCCCGGCAAGTCCTGAGCGCGGTCTTTCCGTTCCTCAAGGCCGAATGGCTGCTGAGCGATTCCCAGCTCGCATCGCTCACCAGCATTGTCGCCCTGATGGTCGGGTTGTTGACCCTGCCGCTGTCGATCCTGGCGGATCGGTGGGGCCGCATCCGAAGTCTGATCCTGATGGCCGTGCTGTGGTCGCTGGCGACGCTGCTGTGCGCGGTGGCCGGCAACTACGAGCAGATGCTGGCCGCTCGCTTCCTGGTCGGCGTCGGCGAAGCCGCCTACGGCAGCGTCGGAATCGCCTTGGTGCTCAGTGTCTTTGCCCCGCGCCTGCACGCCACCCTGAGTGGGGCATTCATGGCCGGCGGCTCCTTCGGCTCGGTGCTCGGCGTCTCCATCGGCGGCGTGGTCGCGGTGCAGATCGGCTGGCGGTGGTCGTTCGCGGCGATGGCCGTCCTCGGGCTGCTGCTCGTGGCCGCCTTCCGGGTCGCGGTCACCGAACGCCGGATCACCCGGCACATCCCCGACCCGGCCGGTGCCGAGGACGCTGACACCGCAGCCGTCCGCGGCGGCCCGGCCGTCGGTCGACCGGCCGTGCCCGACGCGACCGAGCGGGCACCGCTGTCGTCGCTGTTCACCAATCCCGCTGTGGTGCTCGGCTACGTCGGCGGCGGACTGCAGATGTTCACCGCCGCGATCCTGCTGTCCTGGATGCCGAGCTTCTTCAACCGCTACTACGATCTCGCGCCGGACGCGGCAGCCTCGGCGGCGGCGATCATCGTGCTCCTGGTGGGCAGCGGCATGGTGGTGTGCGGCGTGGTCACCGACCGGGTCGGGCGCGCCGACATCGCCCGAAAGTGGATGGCTGCCATCGCGTTCTGCGGTGTGTCGCTGGTCTGTCTCGCCGTGGGATTCAGTCTCGGCACGGGCACCGCACAGCTCGTCCTCGTCGGGATCGGCGCGTTCTTCTCCGCCGGTTCGTCCGGGGCGGTCGCCGCCATGGTGGCCAACCTGACTCACCCGTCGGTGCGGGCGTCGGCGATGGGCACGCTCACCGTCGCGAACAACCTGCTTGGCCTGGCGCTGGGACCGTTCGTGGTCGGGGTCCTCGCCGACCGGATCGGCCTGCGGGAGGCCCTGCAGATCGCGCCGGTCGTCTATCTCGCCGCCATGGCCGCACTGTGGGCCGGCAGCCGACTGCACGCCCGGACGGTCGGCGCGCGGGACGGGGGAGCGGCATGACCCGCGGTACGACAGGGACGGTGCGGACCACGGACGGTCCACATGCCGGGGATCGTACGGTCACCGTGGTCATCGTCCCCGGACTCCGCGACCATGTGGCCGACCACTGGCAGACCCACCTGGCCGAACGTGTGCCCAACGCCCGGACGGTGCCGCCGCTCGACCTCGACCGGCTCAGCCGGGCTGCGCAGGTAGCCGCGCTGGACGCGGTGATCTCCGACATCGCGGGTCCGGTCGTGCTGGTCGCGCACAGCGCGGGAGTGCAGACGGTGGTGCAGTGGGCGACCGAGCACGGGTCGAGGGGTGTGGTGCTCGGCGCGCTGCTGGTGGCGCCGGCAGACCTGGAACTGCCACTGCCGCCCGGTTATCCGAGCGAGGAGGCCATCCAGGCGGGTGGCTGGCGACCGATTCCGCGGCGCACGTTGCCGTTCCCGAGCGTGGTCGGCGTCAGCCGCACCGACCCGCTCGGCGGCTTCCGCCGAGTCACCGGCATGGCGGAATGCTGGGGGAGCAGAGTCACCGACCTGGGGGACGTCGGCCACGTCAACCCGGCGTCCGGGTACGGCTATTGGCCGCGCGCCGAGGAGCTGCTCGCCGAGCTTGTGGTGCAGGTCACCCCGTCGTCCAGTGACGCGATCACAACCGCACCGTAACCATCACGAGACTCATGCAGCCTTGCGCGATGCCACACTGGTGTGGTGCAGAAGTTACTAATGAGGCGAGTGAGGTTATTGGGACTGACGGTGTTGGCGCTCATCGCGGCGCTCGCCTGCGGGGCTGCCCAGGCGTTCGCCGCGCCGGGAACACCGACGACGCCCGCCACGCCCGGGACGTCGACCCCGAAGCTGCCGACCGACGGCCTGTCGAGCCTGCCGGCCACCGGCCTGCCGCAGGTCGACGACATCCTGAACACCCTCGCCGGTACCGGTTCGTCGTCGCGGCCGGGAACGCCGGGCGGCACCGGTACCGGCGGCGAGACCAGCCAGCTGATCGTCGTGACCTCGCCCAAGGCGAGCAATCCGACCGCGACACTGACCGCGTTCGAGCGCGGTGCCGACAAGTCGTGGAAGCCGGTCATCGGCCCCACCAAGGCGTTCCTCGGATCGCTCGGTATGGGCGAACCGAAGGACAATGTGTACCGCAGCCCGGAGGGCACCTACCCGCTCGACCAGGCATTCGGGCGACTGGCGAATCCGGGCACCAAGATGCCCTACTTCCAGACCACCAAGCGGGACTGGTGGGACTCGAACATGCAGTCGCCGACGTACAACACCCATGTGCGCCAGGACAAGAGCCCGGGCGGAGACAGCGAGAACCTCTACGACATGGGGCCGGTGTACGACTACGCGGTGAATATCGCGCACAATCCACAGCGTGTACCGGGCAAGGCGTCGGCGATGTTCTTGCACGTCAGTAACAACCAGCCGACGATGGGGTGCATCGCGATCGACAAGGATCTGATGCGCAAGACCCTCGTCTGGCTCGACCCGGCGAAGAATCCCAAGATCACCGTCGGCGTCAACAAGTCGGCACCGTCCGGGGACGCGCCGGCCATCACGCCGCAGGGGACGACCCCGAGCCCGTCGGCACCGGGTCGCGGTACGACCCCGAGCGCACCGGGCACGACGACACCGGGCACGACGACACCGGGCACGACGACACCGGGCACCGCGCCGGGTACCGGCGGTGGCCTAGCCGACCTGGTCGATCAGGCGCAGCTCACCGATCTGCTGACCGCGCTGACCGACCTGATCCCGGAGATGGCCGGCTCCTGAGACCGGCGGATGATCGGTGACCGATCTGCGCGGAGATCGGTCACCGATCACCGTCGGTGCTCGCGCTTGAGTTCGAACACCGCCGCGTGCTTGCCGCCGAAATCGTCACGCGGAGCGGTCATCTGCTCAACCTGTGCGCGTGCCTGATCGACCACCGGGGTGTCCGGATCTAGCACCGACAGGTACACCTCGTGCGCGGCGAGCGACTCGACGGCGCTGTCGATCTGATCGGTGACGTCGACGGCGTGCGTCGGGTGCGGCCCATTCTCGAACACCCACGTCGGCTTCTCGGCATCGTCGAGACCGTCATAGGCCGCCAGCACCGCCGCCGCGAACTCCATGTGATCGGACTGATTGGCCACCCCGGAGGCCCACACCGGCCCGCCGTACAGCGACAGCACGACATCGGGGGAGATCCGCCGGATCGTCTCGGCGATCTTTGCACGCAGCTCCGGCGTGTTCTGCAGTTCGCTGTCCGGAAAGCCCCAGA
Organism: Gordonia sinesedis; assembly: GCA_039527305.1. Taxonomy (GTDB): domain Bacteria; phylum Actinomycetota; class Actinomycetes; order Mycobacteriales; family Mycobacteriaceae; genus Gordonia; species Gordonia sinesedis. The sequence goes on from BAAAJU010000006.1 coordinate 681,601, forward strand.
ACTCGACGTGGTCGACTCCGACGATGGCCGCCGACGCGCGCTGCTCGTCCTCGCGCAGCGGGCCGGCCTGCTCCGGTGCCATCCCCGCGATGCCTTGCTCCCCACTCGTCGCCAGCGCGTAGTCGACGCGGCGACCCTCGCCGGTCCATCGGGCGACCGCCGCGGCCATGCCGTATTCGGGGTCGTCCGGGTGCGCGACGAGAGCCAGCGCCGTCTGCCAGTCGGTCGGAAACTCGTTGAGCGTAGTCATGATCCGCGGCGCCGGTCAGCGCTGCCGATCGAGATTGGCCATCTTGAGCACGTCCAGCCGCTTGTCGAGTTCTTCCTCGCTGAGGTTGTCGCCGATCAGGCCGCGGTCGATGACCGTCTGCCGGATCGTCTTGCCCTCCTTGAGCGCCTGCTTGGCGACCGCGGCCGCCTCCTCGTAACCGATCGCACTGTTCAGGGGCGTCACGATCGACGGTGAGCTTTCCGCCAGGGTGCGCAGCCGATCGGTGTTCGCCTGCAGTCCGCTGATGCAGCGGTCCGCGAACAGCCGGGACACGTTGGCCAGCAAGGTCACCGACTCCAGCACGTTGCGCGCCATCATCGGAATGTAGACGTTGAGTTCGAAGGCGCCGTTGCCGCCGCCCCAGGTGACCGCGGCATCGTTGCCGATGACCTGTGCCGCGACCTGGGTAACCGCCTCGGGCAGAACGGGATTGACCTTGCCCGGCATGATCGAGCTGCCCGGCTGCAGGTCCGGCAGCAGGATTTCGCCGAGGCCGGTGAGCGGACCGGAGCCCATCCAGCGGATGTCGTTGGCGATCTTGGTCAGCGACACCGCGACCGTCTTGAGCTGACCGGACAGTTCCACCAACCCGTCCCGCGCGGCCTGCGCCTCGAAGTTGTCCTTGGCCAGCGACAACGCGTCGACATCGGTGAGCCGCCGCAACTCCGCGACGACCTTGGTGCCGAATCCGTCGGGCGCGTTCAGGCCGGTGCCGACCGCGGTACCGCCGATCGGCAGTTCGCCGACGCGGGGCAGGGTCGCGGTGACTCGTTCGATGCCCGCTTCCAGCTGGCGGGCGTAGCCGCCGAACTCCTGGCCCAGCGTCACCGGCACCGCGTCCATCAGGTGGGTGCGGCCGCTCTTGACCACGTCGCGCCACTCGGTCGCCTTGGCCAGCAACGCGAGTCGCAGATGGTCGAGCGCCGGGATGAGGTTGGTGACGACTCCCTCGGTGGCGGCGACATGCGTGGCGGTGGGGAAGGTGTCGTTCGACGATTGCGACATGTTCACGTCGTCGTTCGGGTGTACCTCGACGCCGTTGGCCTTCGCGATCGAGGCGATGACCTCGTTGGCGTTCATATTCGAGCTGGTGCCCGAGCCGGTCTGGAACACGTCGATCGGGAACTGGTCGTCATGGCGGCCGTCGGCGATCTCGGTGGCCGCGGCGATGATGGCGTCGGCCTTTGTCGCGTCCAGCAGCCCGAGGTCCTTATTGACCTGAGCGCAGGCCGCTTTCAGCAGTCCCATCGCCCGGATCTGGGTGCGTTCCAGCGGCCGGTGACTGATCGGGAAGTTCTCCACCGCGCGTTGCGTCTGTGCGCGCCACAGAGCGTCGACGGGAACCTTGACCTCGCCCATGGTGTCGTGCTCGATGCGGAACTGCTGTTCGGTCATGAAGGGATCAACCATCCTCGCGCTAGTGATTTTCCGGTTGTGGTGGGCTACAGAGCTTCTCGGGTCGGTGCGTGCCGTCGGCGGCGGCCGCCGACGGTGCCGGCGCTAGATGTCGAGGCGGGCGTACTCGCGCAGCTTCGAGGTACGGTGCACGGCCTCGATGCGGCGGATGGTGCCGGACTTGGATCGCATCACCAGCGAGCGGGTGGTGGCGCCGTTGGGTCGGTAGGTGACGCCGCGCAGCATGTCGCCATTGGTGACACCGGTCGCACAGAAGAACATATTCTCGCCGCTGACCAGGTCGTCGGTGGACAGCACCCGATCCAGGTCGTGCCCGGCGTCGATCGCCTTCTGCCGCTCCTCGTCGTTCTGCGGCCACAGCTTGCCCTGGATCTCGCCACCCATGCACTTCATCGCGACCGCGGTGATGATGCCCTCCGGGGTACCGCCGACGCCCATCAGCATGTCGACCGTGCTGTAGTCGTCCGCCGCGGCCACCGAGCCGGCGACGTCGCCGTCGGAGATGAGCCGGATCTTGGCGCCCGCCTTGCGGATGTCGGCGATCAGGTCGGCGTGCCGCGGACGGTCGAGGACGACGACGGTCAAGTCACCGACCTCGATCCCCTTCGCGGTCGCCACCGAATTGATATTCCACTCGACGGACTTCTCGATGTCGATGGCGCCCTTGGCGTCCGGGCCCACCGCGATCTTGTCCATGTAGAACACCGCGGACGGGTCGTACATGGTGCCGCGCTCACTGACCGCGATGACCGCGATCGAGTTCGGGCGGCCCTCGGCCATCAGGGTGGTGCCGTCGATCGGATCGACGGCGACGTCGACGTCGGGGCCCTCGCCGTTGCCGACCTCTTCGCCGTTGTAGAGCATCGGCGCTTCGTCCTTCTCACCCTCGCCGATCACCACCACGCCGCGCATCGACACGGTGGACAGCAGCTCGCGCATCGCGTCGACCGCGGCGCCGTCGCCCTTCTTCTTCTCCCCGCGGCCCACCCAGCGGCCGGCGGCCAACGCCGCGGCCTCGGTGACGCGAACCAACTCCATCGCCAGGTTGCGGTCGGGGGCCTGGTGGGTGGAAGGGCTCATGGTCTGCTGACTCCTCGACGTGGCGACGATGCTTACCGCTCATCCTCGCATGTCACGCGCGTCGGCTCGGCGGGTACCCGACGGCACCGCGCCACTCGAGTCGCGGCGCGGGCCTACAGCGGCTCGAGCAGCCTGCGGAGGAACTGTCGGGTCCGCTCGTTGGTGGGGTCGCCGATGACCTGTGCGGGGGAGCCGCGCTCGACGATCACCCCGCCGTCGATGAACAGCACCTGGTCGGCGACCTGCTGCGCGAACCGGATCTCGTGGGTGACCACCACCATCGTCCAGCCCTGGGTGGCCAGATCCTTCAGCACGGCCAGGACGTCGCCGACGAGTTCAGGGTCCAGTGCCGACGTCGGCTCGTCGAACAAGATCACCTTGGGCCGCAGGGCCAGTGCCCGCACGATCCCGACCCGTTGCTGCTGTCCGCCGGACAGTTGATACGGGTACTCGTCGAGGGCCGTGCCCAACCCGACGCTGTCCAGCAGCGCGGTCGCGTCGGCGACCGCCTCGGCACGCGGCCGGTGCTGCACCACCACCGGACCCTCGATCACGTTCTCCAACACCGTCTTGTGCGGGAACAGGTTGTAGGCCTGGAACACCATGGCGCTCTGCCCGCGGTAGCGCGCCAGCAGCGATTTAGATGGCCGGGTGGCGAAGTCGACGGTGACATCCCCGACCCGGATCACGCCGGTGTTCGGGATGTCGAGTGCGTCGAGGCACCGCAGAATGGTGGTCTTGCCCGATCCCGACGGGCCGATGATGACGGTCACCGTGCCGGCCGGCACGGCGAAGTCGATGCCGCGCAGAACTTCCTTGGCGCCGAACGACTTCCGTAGGTCTGCGACGTCGACCATCGGTTCGCCCGCGGGAGTCGATGCGGGCGTGAGCGGAATCTCGGTCATCGTGCCACGAACCTTCCCAGTCGGGATTCGAGCCTGCCCTGGAGCGACGACAGGACCACACACACCACCCAGTAGTACGCCGCCGCGGTGGTGTACAGCGCGAAGAACTCGAATGTCGGTGCCGCCGCGATCTGCGCGGTCCGCAAGAGTTCGGTGACCAGGATCGTCGATGCCAGCGAGGTGTCCTTGACCAGTGAGATCAGTGTGTTGGACAGGCCCGGAACGGCATTGCGCGCGGCCTGCGGCAGGATGATGCGCCGCATCGTGGTGCGGTAGTTCATGCCGATCGTCTGGGCGGCCTCGGTCTGTCCCTTCGGCACCGACAGGATCGCCGACCGGATGATCTCCGCCGCGTAACCGCCGACATTGAGGGAGAACGCGACCACCGCCGCGGGGAACGGTGGCACCTTCAGGCCGAGCTCGGGCAGCGCGTAGAAGATGATGAACAACTGCACCAGCAGCGGGGTGCCGCGGATGATCGAGATATAGGCCCGCGCCAGCCAGGACACGAGCCGGTTCTCCGACAGTCGCGCCAGTGCCACCAGCAGCGCGATGACCAAGCCGATGACGAAACTGATCGCGGCCAGCGGGATGGTCATGGTGATCGTCGCCTTGGCCATCGGCCACAGGTTGTCGGCGATGAGCTGCCATGTGCTGCGCGGCGGCGGTCCGGTGTCGGCGCGGCCACCGGCGCCGGTGGCGTCGGCCTTGAGGTACTTCTGCGAGATCGAGGCGAGCGTGCCATCGGCCTTGAGTTCGTCGAGCGCCCGGTTGATCTCCGGCATCAGGCCGCTGCCCTTGCGCGCGGCGAATCCCTGCTCGCTGGTGTCGCCGGTGTTGGCGGCGATCTTCACGCTGGTGTCGCCGGTCTCGGCGAGATAGGCGTAGACGGCGATGCTGTCGTTCACCGTGGCCTGCACCCGGCCCTGATTGAGCAGCTTGATCGCCTGGGTGAAACCCTCCACCGCCTCGACCTTCGCGCCGGCGTCGCGGGCGACCTGGGCCCAGTTGCTGGTCACCGACTGGGCCGTCGTCTTGCCCCGCAGGTCGGCGAGCGAACGGATCGAGTTGTCGTCGGCGCGGGTCACGATCACGCCCTCGCCGACCGAGTACGGCACCGACATGTCGTACTTCGCGGTGCGCTCCGGGGTGATCGTGACCTCGTTGGCGACCAGGTCGAACCGGCCCGAACCGAGGGCGGCGAAGATCGAGTCCCACGGTGTCTCCACGAAGTCGACGCGGACGCCAAGCTTTCTGGCGACCGCCTCGGCGACGTCGACGTCGTAGCCGGTGAGCTGGCCGGTGTCCGGGTCGTGGTAACTGAACGGCGCATAGGTGCCCTCGGTGCCGATCCGCAGCACCCCGGACGACCGCACCTGGTCGAGCTCGGAACCCCGCTGCTGCTCGGCGCACCCGGACACGGCGATCAGCAGCACCAGGATCACGGTGAGCGCGGGCAACGCCCGCCGGAGGCGTCTCACCCGCTCCATCTAACAGACCGACGCGGTGGTTGGGGAGTATCTCGCGCGCGTGGGATGTGAATCGGACCGTCCGGCGGACCGTCGGTGCACAGTGAACGGGTTCGGCCGCACGGTGAACGAGGCGGGGCGGGTTCCGGGGCGGGGGCGGCGGCGCGGCGCCGCGGGGCGCTGGGATACTGGCGGGCATGGCCGGCAAACCCCGCATCATGATCGGCGGCAAGGACATGATCTGGACGCTGATCCCGCTGCTGGCGCTGTGTGCGCTGGTAGCCGTCGCGTCCGGGAACTGCTCGGTGGGCCTGACCGGCACCGCATCGGACGATCGCACCCCCGCCTTCGACGTCGAACAGGCGCTGGCCGCGGACGCGCGGGTGATGCCGTTCCCGATCCGGCGACCGCCGACACCGCAGGGGTGGAAACCGAACTCCGGCAGCACGACCCAGCTCGGGGACGCGCGCGCCAGCAACGTCGGCTGGGTCGCCTCCTCGGGCGCGTACGTGCAACTCACCCAGACCAACGCCACCGAAGACGCGCTGGTGGAGGAGCTCGGCGGCGACGATGTCTCCTCGGGTACCGGCGTCCGGGACATCGGCGGCCGCCGGTGGGTCACCTACAGCACCTACGCGGGCAAGAAGTTCTGGATCACCGACCTCGGCGACGTACGGATCGCCGTCATGTCCCGCGGCCCGGACGGCGATCTGGACCGCATCGCGGCCTCCGTGGTCGCACAGCAGCCGTTGCGCGGCTGACCCCGACCCACGGCATCGACCGGCCCGGACGACCGTGCGGCCCGATCCCGCTCCCGATCGCGGTCAGTCGTCGTCCTCGGTCTCCTCGCCATCGCTGTCGGCGTCGGCGAGCGCGGACTCGATCCGTTCGCGGGCACCCGCCAGGTGCTCCTCGCACCGCGTGGCCAACGCCTCGCCGCGCTCCCAGAGTGTAAGGGACGCATCGAGATCCAGACCGCCCCGTTCGAGGGCGGTGACCACCTCGACCAGTTCGTCGCGGGCCTGCTCGTAGCCCAGCTGCTGCACCGGGATCGGGGCGGGGTCGTTGCTCATCGGTCTCCTTCGCTCGCCGGACCGCTCGCGGTGTCCGGTGCGTGCGGATCGTCGGTGTCGGTGATCCGGGCGGTCGCCGCACCGTCGGCGACCCGGATGCGCACCGCCGTCGCGGCGGGCAGGTCGGCGGTCGAGGTGACCACCCGGGCCGGCTCGACGTCGACCCGTTGCACCACGGCGTATCCGCGGGCCAACGTCTGCGCCGGGCCCAGCGTGCCGAGGCGGGCCGACAGGTGCTCGACGCGCCGTTCCTCACCGTCGACGAGACGGCGCACATCGCGCCGGATGTCGGCGCGCAGCCGCTCCACCCGCTCGGAGCGCCGCGAGATCATCGATGCCGGGTCGGACAGCACCGGGCGGGCGCGCAGCCCGGAGACGACCCGCTCCTCCCGGTGCACCCAGTTCCGCAGCGCGTGTGCGCTGCGGCGGCGCATCGCATCCAGACCGGCCAGCTCGGCGGCGACGTCGGGGACCACCCGCTTGGCCGCGTCGGTCGGTGTGGCGGCGCGCAGGTCGGCGACGAAGTCCAGCAACGGGTTATCGGGTTCGTGGCCGATGGCGCTGACCACCGGGGTACGGCAGGAGGCGACGGCGCGGACCAGTGCCTCGTCGGAGAACGGCAGCAGATCCTCGACGCTGCCGCCACCGCGCGCGACGATGATCACCTCGACGTCCGGGTCGTCGTCCAGCGCGGAGAGGTGGGACAGGATGCGCGGCACCGCGGTCGGCCCCTGTACCGGGGCGTCGCGAATCTCGAATCGCACCGCGGCCCATCGCCCGGTGGCGACGCTCACCACGTCGCGCTGCGCGGCGCTGGCTCGGCCGGTAATGAGCCCGACCGCACGGGGCAGAAACGGCAGCGGCCGCTTGCGACGCGCATCGAAGAGCCCCTCGGCGGCCAGGAGTTGTCGTAACCGCTCGATCCGCAGCAGCAACTGGCCGACACCAATGGGCCGAATATCGCTGACCCGCAACGAGATCGTCCCCCGACCGGTGTAGTAGCTCGGCCGGCCCAGCATCACCACGTGACTGCCCTCGGCGATCGGCACCTCGGTGCGGGCGAGCAAGTCCGGGCTGCAGGTCACGGACACGGAGATGTCGGCGGCCGGGTCGCGCAGGGTGAGGAACGACGTGCGGGTGCCCGGGCGTCGACTGACCTGGGTGACCTGTCCCTCGACCCAGATCTGACCCAGGCGGTGAATCCAGTCGGCGATCTTGGTGTTGACCGTCCGAACCGGCCACGGGTTCTCGGCGGAGTTCGCCGAGCCGGCGGCCGGGGTCACGCGGTCGGCGGGCGCTTGTTCTGCGCGGCGGAGATGCGGTTGTCGAGCATGGTGAGGAACGGCGCCCGGTTGCGGGTCGCCTTCTCGTAGTCGGCGAGCGTCGTCAGGTCGTCGACGCCGACCGACCGCAGTTTGGCGCGCAACTGGGCCAGGGTCAGCGAGTCGTACTCGATGTACTCGACGATTTCCGGCACCGGTCCGGCCGGTGCGTTGCGGTTACCCCGGTCGCCACCCCCGTCCGTCGAGGTGACGACCTGCTCGGGTGCGCTGCTGTAGAGGGCGAACCGGCCGGCGTCGGCGCGCGGCGGCTGCGTGGTGTCCGCTGTGTCGGCGGATGCGGCCGGTTTCGGCGCCGCCTTCTTTTTCGGTGCGCTCGTCTTTTTCGGTGCGGTGGCCTTCGACGGTGCGGTGGGCTTCTTCGGCGGGGTGGCCCGCTTGGGGGTCGCGGCGGCGTCGGCGGCCGCGGACGTGTGGGCCGAACCCGACTCGATCGGCGTGGCGGGGGCGGGCGCCTCGATCTCGTCCTCGTCGAACCGCGCCCAGGTCGGATGGTCGGCGGGCTTGTCGAACAGCATTTCCAATGCGCTGTCGCCCTTGATCGCCAGTTCCGCGATGTTCTGCTGGGCGCGCATGCCGACCTGCAACGTCTGGCTGACGGCGGTCATCGGAAAGGTGATGATGAGTGCCGGGAGTTTCCGGGTTTCTTCGATCGCGGTGACGATCAGACCTGCGGCGATGCGAGCCGGGTAGGGAGCGCGAACCATGCCCATACTCTGCCATCTGCCTGGGCACGCACCAACCCGGACCCGCGGGCACCCCGTACCCTGGACCCCATGGCTGACTCCAAGCGTGTTCTGCTCGCCGAGCCGCGCGGCTACTGCGCCGGCGTGGACCGGGCGGTCGAGACGGTGGAACGAGCCCTCGACAAGCACGGCGCCCCGGTCTACGTGCGCAAAGAGATCGTGCACAACCGCCATGTGGTGGAGACGTTGACCGAACGTGGCGCCATCTTCGTCGGCGAAACCGACGAGGTTCCCGAGGGTGCGCTGGTGGTGTTCTCCGCGCACGGGGTGTCACCCGAGGTGCACCGTACCGCGGCGGAACGCCAGCTGAGGACGATCGACGCCACCTGCCCGCTGGTCACCAAGGTGCACCAGGAGGCCAAGCGGTTCGCGCGCGACGACTACGACATCCTGCTCATCGGGCACGAGGGGCACGAGGAGGTCGAGGGCACCGCGGGGGAGGCCCCGCAACACATCCAGCTGGTCGACGGCCCGGACAGCGTCGACAAGGTCGAGGTCCGGGACGAGTCCAAGGTGATCTGGCTCTCCCAGACGACCCTGTCGGTGGACGAGACGATGGAGACCGTCAACCGGCTGCGGGAACGTTTCCCGGAGATGGCCGATCCGCCCAGCGACGACATTTGCTACGCCACCCAGAACCGGCAGGTCGCGGTGAAGGCGATGGCGCCGCAGTGCGACCTGGTGATCGTCGTCGGTTCACAGAATTCGTCGAATTCGCAGCGGCTCGTCGAGGTGGCGCTGCAGAACGGCGCACGTGCGTCGTATCTGGTCGACTACGCCCGCGATATCGACACCGCCTGGTTCGACGGTGTCGGGACCGTCGGCGTCACCTCCGGCGCGTCGGTTCCCGAGGTGCTGGTCCGCGGCGTGCTGGACCTGCTCGCCGAGCACGGTTTCGACACCGTGGAGACGGTGACCACGGCCAACGAGACCTTGACGTTCGCGCTGCCTCGCGAACTGCGGCCGGCGCGCACCGGCAAGTAGACCGGCGTCGGGCAGCTCCGCGAGCTGTCAGTACTCGTCCGGGTCGAGGCGCCGGACGCGCCGGTACGGCAGCGACGCGGCGAGGACCGCGGCCAGCACCGCCACCGCGACACCCGTGCCGATCAGCGCGACATTGCGCGCGGTGTGATCCGGGACCGGTTCCGGGGCGGGCGCGGCGATCGCGCGGCTGACGCCGGTGTCGCCGCCCGTGGTGGGCGCCGCCGGCAGGGTCGCGGTCAATGCCGCCACCGGATCGATCACCCCGTATCCGACCCTGGTGTCGTGCCCGGTTCCCGGAGCGTGCGCGGTGCGGGTGATCCGGTCCATCACCTCGGCCGCCGACAGGTCGGGGAATCGGGAACGCACCAGGGCCACCGTCCCGCTGACGTACGGGGCGGCAAAACTGGTGCCCAGCAACGGAACTGGGCCATCGCTGCCCTCCTGCGCGTTCACCAGTCGCCGGGAGCCGCGGGCGTTGTCCAGGCTGACGATGCCGGTGCCCGGCGCCGCGACATCCACCCACGGGCCGTGCAGGCTGAAGTCGCTCGGTGCGCCGGTGCCCGCATCGACCGACCCGACCGCCAGCACGTATTGCGCAAACCACGCCGGGCTGGCGACGGTCGTCACCGACGACCAGCCACCGCTATCGGCCGGATCGGGTGCCGGATTCTGTTTCTCGCAGGCCGACCCCTGCGAGAGGTTGCCGGCGGCCACCACGACCACGACGTCGCGGTCGTAGGCGTACTTGACGGCCGCGCCCAGCGACCGGTCGTTGAGCGCGGCGCCCGCCGGGGCGCACGCGACCTCGGAGATGTTGATCACCGTCGCACCGAGGTCCACGGCCCGCACGACGGCCGAGGCCAGGGTGCGCACCGACCCGTACCCGCTGCCCACCGTCGCCGTCGGATCGGAATCGCCCGCCGAACGGCGGTCCTTGGCTTCATAGGCGCTGCTGGACTGGCGGATGGCGATGATCGACGCATCCGGTGCCACCCCGGCGAAGCCGTCGTCGGGATCCGGGTCGGCGGCGATGATGCCGGCGACCAGCGTGCCGTGCGCATCACAGTCGGTCAGGCCGTTCCCCGACGAGACGTAGTCGCCGCCGGCGGTGACCCGGCCCAATCGCGGATGTGGGGTGACGCCCGTGTCGATGACCGCGACACGTTGCCCCTTGCCGCGGCCGAACTGCCAGGCCGCGGGCAAATTCATCATCGTCTGCGCCGCCGACGGCCGGGTCACCGATCCGGTACCGACCGCGCGGGCGCACAACGTCCGCTGCTCGGTCGGCTCCGGTGGAGCCACCGGTGCCGATCGCACCAACGCGCGGGAGTCGACCGTCGGAGGCGTCACGGCCGCCGCGGGAGCGCCACCGGAGACCGCGATCAGAACCGCCGCGACGGCGAATGCGACGGATGCCGTGGCCGCGCGGGATACCCGGCGCACGTCGTCAGATCTCCCGGACGATGCGGTAGAGGTCGAGAATCCACAGCAGCAGTGGCACGATGAGCGCCACCAGGATGTACTCGCCGAGCTCCGCTGCCCGGCGCAGGACCGGCGAAAACTCGTGCGTAGCCGCGATGACGCCGATCACCAGTGCGCCGACCATGATGACCAATGCGGCGATGAATCCGGTGAGCGGCCAGGCACCGCCGTCGGTGGCCAGCGCCGCCACCAGCGCGAGCAGCGTGATCGATCCGCCGATGACCAGGGCCGACGCCTGATACAGGTCGCTGTGCGACCGGCCTCGCAGGCACAGCACGGCGGCGACGATGACCGCGTAGACGAACGGTTTCCACACGAACCCGCCGAGCGGTGCGGCAGCGACGAACGCCGCGACCGCGGTGACCGCGGTCGTCCCGGCGACGATGCCGGTCAGGTAGGCGTTCGCCAGCGCCGAGCGGCGTTCCAGCGCGTCGGCCTTGGGCAGGGCCATCGCACCGATCGCGCCGATTCCCTCGATGGCCGGGCTGGGTTCGATGTCCTGGGCGTCGATCGGCGCGCCCGCGGTCGGCACCGGCGGCACCGGCAGCTTGGCCAGCATGATGGTCATCCGGGGCGCCAAGCCGATCACCAGCAGCCCGACAGCGGCGGTCACCGCGGCGACGTGCGGGATCGGAGCATGGATCAGCAACGCGGCCAGACACGACAGGCCGCCGAGCAGGCCGATGGTCACCGTCGCGGCGTGCGCGGCGGCACCCACCGCGGTCACCCGGTACGACAGCACCGCCGCGAGCAGCACGAGCGCGAAACCCAGGGTGAGATGTGCGGCCCCGTATCCGCCGGGGGTGATCAGCATTCCACTGACGAACACCAGCGGCATCGACGCCATCGACAGCACGGTGGCCGTGGTGGCGTCCCGATAGTGCCGGGCGACGACGGTGGCGGCGGTCAGCACCGACAGCGCCGCCAGCCCGCTCAGGCCGGCCGGCCACAACGCCTCGCCGTCGTAGCGGGTGGCGCCCAGGCAGAGCGCGGCCGCGGTGGCGGCGAGCAGGGCAACGGCATACCCGAGGTGCCGGGCTGCCGCCGCCGACCAGTTGGCGAACTGCGACTCGTTGAGGCGGGCAACCGCGTCCACGACGTCGTCGAAGAGCACCGGTGCTTCACCGGTACGGGTGGACCGCAGTACCAGCAGGTCGCCGTCGCGAATGCCGGCGTCGGTCAGCGACCGATGCGGGGCGATCGCCTCCTGTCCGACCAGCGCCAACGTCCACCGGTGCTGCCGATCGTGGGGTCGCCCGTCGGCGTCGCGATCGGGGTCGGCATCCGGGTCGTCGGGATCGCGCCGGGACGGCACTCGGGCCTCGATCGCCGTGACCAGGTCGGGAATGAGGGCGGCCACCGGAACGACGGCGGGCAGCGCGACGTCGAGCTGGGTGTTGCCGCCCAGCACCGACACCCTGACCTGCGCCGGCTCGACCGACGTGGGCGTCGGCGCCGGTGGCGACGCGGGGTGGCCGACCGGGTCGGGACCAGCAACGATCGGCTGGCGATGGGCCGGACCGGCGTGCCGGTGCGCCGATCGCGCATCCACAGATGACATCTGGCAGCTACCTCCCGACGAGTTCGTGGCTAACATAACCAAACATCTGGACGAGCGACCAGTTGAGTATCGACAGGCAACCGAACTCGCCCGCTGGCCGGGGCCGCCGGAACCGGGGGATCTGGCCGGGAGACCGCGACCAGCGGTGACGACGAGGAGACATTCGTTTCGTGACGACAACCGAAGGGTTCGTGCGGCGGCCGCGGATCACCCCTCCCCGCACGCCCGGCGGCGAGCTGAACATTCAGGCCCCGCCCGACGTCCCCCGCGTCGTTCCCGGCAACCTGCTGATGAAGCTGTTGCCGGTGGTGATGGTGGTCGCCGTGGTCGGCATGCTGGCGATGATGTTCGCGACCGGCGGGCGCAACATCCTGTCCAATCCGCTGTTCATGATGTTCCCGCTGATGATGCTGATGTCCATGTTCGGCATGTTCGCCGCCGGTGGCCGCGGCGGGGGCAAGCGCGCCGCCGAGCTCAACGAGGAACGCAAGGACTACTTTCGCTACCTTGGCCAGCTCCGCGGCCAGGTTCTCGACACCGTCGAGGCCCAGCGCGCCGCACTGACCTGGAGCCATCCCGATCCGGCTGCGCTGCCGTCGGTCATCGGCGGCCGGCGGATGTGGGAGCGCCGAGTGTCGGACAGCGACTTCCTGCACGTCCGGGTCGGCGTCGGGGCGCAGCGGCTCGCCACTCGCCTGATGCCGCCGGAAACCGGTCCGCCGGAAGATATCGAGCCTGTGTCGATGGTTGCGCTGCGCCGATTCGTGCGGACGCATTCGGTGGTGCACCGGCTCCCGACCGCGATCTCGTTGCGCGGCTTCCCGGCGGTGAACGTCGAAGGTGCGCGGCAGGAGACGCGCGACCTGGTGCGCTCGATGATCTGCGAACTCAGCGTCTTCCACGGACCCGACCACCTGCGCGTCGCGGTGATCACCGGCGACCCGGCCGGGGAGGCATGGGACTGGATCAAATGGCTGCCGCAGGCCGCTCATCCGAACCTGCGCGACGGCGCCGGCGCGATGCGGATGGTGTATCCGACGCTGGCCGACTTCGAGACCTCGATGGCCGCCGACCTGCTCGAGCGCGGCCGGTTCAGCCGCTCGGCGCCGCCGGTGCAGGGACGGGCACACCTGGTCGTGGTGATCGACGACGGCTATGTCGCCGGTGACGAGCGGTTGATCAACGACGCCGGGATGGAGGGGGTCACCGTCGTCGACCTCACCGCGCCCGCCGACGGGCTCGCCGCACGCCGCGGTCTGCAGTTGGTGGTCCGTGGCCGGAAGGTGGCGGCGCGCAGCGCCTTTGGTGTCGAAGAGTTTGCCGACATGGATGCGCTGACGGTGGCCGAGGCGGAAGCGATCGCCCGGCGCCTGGCTCGTTACCGGCTGGCGACGGCGGCCAGCCTGGTCAATCTCGACTCCGAGGCCACCGCGGGCGATCCGGGTCTGCCCGCACTGCTCGGGATTTCCGACATGTCGCGGTTCGATCCGCCGGTGGACTGGCGTGGCCGTACCGGGCGCGACCGGCTGCGTGTCCCGATCGGGTACACCCCGAATGGCACCACCGTGGAACTCGACATCAAGGAAAGCGCGCACGGCGGCACCGGACCGCACGGACTGTGTATCGGTGCGACCGGTTCGGGAAAGTCGGAGTTCCTGCGCACTCTGGTGGTGTCGATGCTGGCCACCCACTCGCCGGCCGAGCTGAATCTGGTGCTCGTCGACTTCAAGGGCGGCGCAACGTTTTTGGGTCTCGAGTCGGCTCCGCACGTCGCGGCCATCATCACCAACCTGGAGCAGGAACTGGCGATGGTGGACCGGATGAAGGACGCGCTGTCGGGTGAGATGACCCGGCGCCAGGAGGTGCTCCGCGCCGCGGGCAACTTCGCCAATGTGACCGAGTACGAGCAGGCCCGCGCCTCCGGGGTTCGGCTGGAGCCGATGCCGGCCCTGTTCATCGTCGTCGACGAGTTCTCCGAACTGCTCTCGCAGAAGCCGGATTTCGCGGAACTGTTCACCGCCATCGGACGGCTGGGCAGGTCGCTGCACATCCATCTGCTGCTCGCGTCGCAGCGCCTGGAGGAGGGCAAGCTGCGCGGCCTGGATAGTCACCTGTCCTATCGGATCGGGCTCAAGACGTTCTCCGCCAACGAGTCCCGATCGGTGCTCGGCGTTCCGGACGCCTACCATCTGCCGAATGTGCCGGGCTCCGCCTACCTCAAGTGCGACTCGGCGGATCCGTTGCGGTTCAACACGTCCTACGTGTCGGGGCCCTACTATCCGCCGTCGGCGCTGGAACCCGGCGGCGACGTCGAGGTGATCGGGGCGTCGGCGCACGGCCGGATGACGATGTTCACCGCGCTGCCGGTGCCCCTTCCCGAGGGCGAGTCGGCGTCGGTGCTGGACCACGCCGAGGCACTGCTGGACGAGGTTCCGCCGGGAGCCGGCGACCCGGCCGGCCCGCCCGGTGAGGCGAGCACACCGGTGCCGTCGGTGCCGACCCTGCTGGCGACCCTGGTCGATCGGATCTCCGGCTACGGCCCGCCGGCGCACGAGGTGTGGCTGCCACCGCTGGACGATTCGCCGACCGTCGACGCGATGGTCGGTGCCCGCGACTTCGACCGCCCGTCGGCGCCGGGACCCCTGCGGGTGCCGGTCGGCATCGTCGACCGCCCCTACGAGCAGCGCCGCGACCTGCACGTGCTCGACCTGTCCGGGGCGGCCGGCAACGTCGCCGTCGTCGGTGGCCCGCAGTCGGGCAAGTCGACGGCGCTGCGCACGCTGATCCTGTCCGCGGCGGCCACGCACACCCCCGAACAGGTGCAGTTCTACTGCCTGGACTTCGGTGGCGGGTCCCTGGCGTCGATCGCCGGGCTCCCGCACGTCGGATCGGTCGCCTCGCGCGGCGACATGGATGCCGTCAGGCGGACGGTCGCCGAGGTCGCGACCGTGGTCCGGGCGCGGGAACTGCGGTTCGCGCAACTGGGTATCGAGTCGATGCGTGACTATCGCGCCCGCCGCGCCCAGTGGTTCGCGACCGGCCGTCCCGTCGCCGACGATGCGCTCGCCGACGATCCGCACGGCGACGTGTTCCTCGTGTTCGACGGGGTCGGGGTGTTGCGCAACGAGCTCGAGTTCCTCGAAGACCAGGTGAATGCCATTGCGTCGCAGGGTCTGTCGTACGGCGTGCACATCATCGTGACGGCATCGCGGTGGGGTGAGGTGCGTCCGGCGATGCGCGACTTGATCGGCAGTCGTCTCGAGCTGCGGCTCGGTGACGCGATGGACTCCGAGATGAGCAGGCGCGCGGCCTCGATGGTGCCGCAGAACCGGCCCGGACGCGGATTGACCCCGGACGAGCTACACATGCTGATCGGTTTGCCGCGCCTGGACGGGGTGTCGTCGGCGGAGTCGCTGCCCGCCGGGGTGCAGCAGGCCGTCGACCGCCTGTCCGGCGCGTACCGCGGGCGCCGGGCCATGCCGGTGCGCAAACTGGGCACCGAGATTTCGATGGCCGAGATCGACGCGGTCGTCGCGCACGCGGGGATCGACCTCGCGCCGAATCAGGTGGCGATCGGCGTCGGCGAACTCGAATTGGCGCCGGTCATCCTCGATTTCACCGCCCAGCCGCATTTCATGGCGTTCGCCGACGTGGAGCACGGCAAGACGAACCTGTTGCGCGGCATCGTGTCCGGGCTGGTCCGCAACTCCACGCCCGAGCAGGTCAAGGTCGTGCTGGTGGACTATCGGCGCACCATGCTCGGCATCATCGAGGGCGACCACCTCGCCGGGTACGCGAGCTCGGGGGAGAACGCCACCACCATGATGCTGCAGCTGGCCGGCTACTTCACCAAGCGGCTGCCGCCGGAAGACCTGACGGTGCAGCAGTTGCGCGACCGGAGCTGGTGGTCGGGACCGGACGTCTACATCATCGTCGACGACTACGACATGGTGGCCACGTCGTCGGGTAATCCGTTGCTGCCGTTGGTGGATCTGGCCTCTCATGCCCGCGACATCGGCATGCACATCGTGCTGGCGCGACGCTCCGGCGGCGTCGGGCGCGCACTGTTCGATCCGGTGATCGCCCGCCTCAAGGACCTGTCCAGCGACGTGCTGCTGATGAGCGGCGATCGCGACGAGGGATACATCGTCGGACGGGCGCGCATGCAACAGCTCGTGCCGGGCCGCGGTGAACTGGTGTCGCGGACCCGGCCGCAGGAGATGATCCAGGTCGGCTATCTCCCTCCGGCGCAGTAACCGAGGCGGACCATGCGGCGCGCGATAGTCATCGACCTCGCCTACGGCGAGGTCGTGTTCGGTGGTGAGACGCGGGCAGACGTGCGCCACCTGATGGATGCGATCGACGTCGACAATCTGGTCGTCGGTGATGAGGAACGATCGTATTCTGTTGCGGCGCAGTCGAGTTCAGTGCAGACGGGTTCGGTGCAACAGGCCCCGGCGCGGTGGGTGCCGGCGCAGTGGGAATGGCGCGCGGTGCTCGGCGAGCTCATCGCGGCGGCACGAGCCGTCGGTGCCGCGCCGGCAGGTACACCGGTGATCGTCGGATACCCGAGCACCTGGGGGTCGGTGCGCTCCGGGGTACTCACCCGGGCCGTCGCCGATCTGGATACCGCCGTCGAACTGGTGCCGCGGGCCATCCTGGTCGCGCGCAGTCACACCGATGAGTCGGTGCACCGATGCGCGGTGGTCGAGACCACCCACGTGCCGCGTTATCCGGCCGACCCGATGCGCCCGACGCGGCCGGCGTGGGATGTGCAGATCATGCGGCGCACCGGCCGGGGCTGGACCATCGAACGATCCGGGGTCCTCGAGCCGTCCGGCGACGAGTGGGGAGCAGCCGACGCCGCCGCGGTCGAGGGGCTCATCGACGACGGGGTGGAGTCGGTATTCATCGACGGTGAGGACCGTGCGGAGGTACGGCGCGCCATCGACGTGGTGTCGGCGCACGCGGTAGCCGGTCGGGTGGTTGCAGTGGATCGCGCACTGCTCCGGCGCTCCGCCTGGCGCACCGGCCTCCCGGAACCGCTGGCCGAAGCACCCGCCGCGCTCGGTGCCGCCGACGCCGGTCGCGCGGGACGCACTCGCCGCGCGCGATGGGCGTGGCCGGCGGCAGCCGCGGTCGCGGTGGTGATCGCGTTAGGGGCGCTCGGCGTCGGCTGGTGGCAACAGGGCAGAGGCGTGACCGAGCCGGCGACGCGATCGGTGACGGTGGACCGCACCACCCTGGTGGTGCCGGCGGACTGGCGGCAGGCCGGTCAGTCGGCTCCCAGCGCGGACACCGACCCGGACGTCACCCAGAGTCGCACGGTGTTCGCCGACCCGGCCGACGGAGGCCGAATCCTGTTGATCCAGAGCGATCTTCGGTCCGGGTCGACGCTGGCGTCGGTAGCCACCAGCATGGCCAACCGGATTCGGCAGCGGGGCGACGACGTGGTCACCGAGTTCTCTCCGTCGACCCGGTTCGCTGGACGGGACGTCATCAGCTATCGGGAAGCGCCCGCGTCGGGAGCGGCGATCCGGTGGTACGTCCTGGTCGCCGACGGGCTGCAGGTCAGCATCGGGTGTCAGGGCGGCACCGGCGGGGAAGCGGTCGACGATGCGTGCCGCGAAGCGGTGGCGACCGCCCGGATCGCCGGCCGCAAGTAGCTCCGCATGTGCGCCGACCCGGACTGCGCGGGGCTGGTTTCGATACGCCGCTCGTACCTCGCGGCTACTCAACCAGCGGGGGTCGTGTGTGCGGCAGCGCGATCGGCGGGGGGGGGAATCGGCGGGGTGTGTTTCCGGTGGTTGAGTAGAAAACTGGCGGGGCGTGTTTCCGGTGGTTGAGTAGGCGCGAGCGGAGCGAGTCGCCGTATCGAAACCACCGCGCCCGGCGTGGGTGGAGGCTGGTTTCGATACGCCGCTCGTACCTCGCGGCTACTCAACCAGCGGGGACGTCGTGCGTGGGGCAGTGCAATCGGCGGGGACGTCGTGCGTGAGGCAGCGCAACCAGCGGGGGGCGTGCGTGCGGCAGCGCAATCGTGCGGGTGCGTCGTGCGTCTGCCGGGCTGTGTTTTGACCGTGACCTGCGCCGTCCCGTACCCTGGACCGCTGGTGCGCGGCACCTGCCGGTCGAACATGTCCGCAGGTCACCGAGGCCCGGGTCCCCACTGGTCGCCGGGAACATCCTTCGCCGTCGCACCCGACCAGCACCCATCGACAAAGAGTTGAGGACCACTGTGCCCACCTACACCCCGAAGGCCGGTGACATCACCCGGACGTGGCATGTCATCGACGCCACCGACGTGGTGCTCGGCCGGCTGGCCACGCAGAGCGCGAACCTGCTCCGCGGCAAGCACAAGCCGACCTACGCCCCGCACATCGACGGCGGCGACTTCGTCGTCATCGTCAACGCCGACAAGGTCGCGCTGACCAGCAACAAGGCCGACCGCAAGCTGAACTACCGGCACTCCGGACATCCGGGTGGGCTGAAGGTCCAGACCACTGCCGAGATGCTCGAATCGCACCCCGAGCGGGTTGTCGAGAAGGCCATCAAGGGCATGCTGCCGCACACCAAGCTGGGGCGCGCCATGGCCGCCAAGCTCAAGGTCTACGCCGGCCCGAACCATCCCCACGCGGCGCAGCAGCCCGTTCCCTTCGAGATCAAGCAGGTGGCCCAGTGAGCAACGAGAACATCAACGACGAGGCCGTCGACGCCGCCGTGGAGAATGCCGCCGAGGCACAGGCCGCCGCGGGTGACGACACCGCCGCCGCGGAGACCGCGGTCGAGCAGGCCGTGGAGGCCGTCGAAACCGTCGAGGCCGGTGCCGACGACTACACCACCGAAGCCGAGGGCGACGCGATCGTGGCCGCCGCGGGCGAGCACGCCGACCGTGGCCCCGTGGTCATCGACCGCCCGATCCAGACCGTCGGCCGCCGCAAGGAGGCCGTGGTGCGGGTGCGTCTGGTGCCCGGTTCCGGCGAGTTCAACCTGAATGGCCGCAGCCTGGAAGAGTACTTCCCGAACAAGGTGCATCAGCAGCTCATCAAGGCACCGCTGGTGACCGTCGAGCGCACCGAGTCGTTCGACGTCTTCGCCAAGCTGGTCGGCGGCGGTCCGTCCGGCCAGGCCGGTGCACTGCGGCTGGCGATCGCTCGTGCCCTCATCGAGGTCACCCCCGAAGACCGCCCGGCTCTGAAGAAGGCCGGCTTCCTCACCCGTGACCCGCGTGCGGTCGAGCGCAAGAAGTACGGCCTGAAGAAGGCCCGCAAGGCGTCGCAGTACTCCAAGCGCTGAGCGTGGCACGCCTTTTCGGTACCGACGGCGTCCGGGGCCTGGCCAACGCGGAGCTCACCGCAGAGCTCGCGTTGCGCCTGGCCTCGGCCGCCGCGGTCGTTCTGCCCGCCGAGTCCGCGGAACCGTCGACGAACGGAACCCGACCCCGCGCCGTCGTCGGGCGGGACCCCCGGGTCTCCGGCGAGATGTTGGAGGCGGCGGTCTGCGCCGGGCTGGCGGCTGCCGGCGTTGACGCGATCCGGGTCGGGGTGCTCCCGACGCCGGCGATCGCCTT
Organism: Gordonia sinesedis; assembly: GCA_039527305.1. Lineage (GTDB taxonomy): Bacteria > Actinomycetota > Actinomycetes > Mycobacteriales > Mycobacteriaceae > Gordonia > Gordonia sinesedis. The sequence goes on from BAAAJU010000006.1 coordinate 701,498, forward strand.
CCTCACCGCCGACTTCGGTGCGGCGTTCGGGGTGATGATCTCCGCGTCGCATAACCCCATGCCGGACAACGGAATCAAGTTCTTCGGTCTGGGCGGTCACAAGCTGGAGGACGACGTCGAGGACCGGATCGCAGCGCTCGTCGACCAGCCCGACCCGACCGGACGACCGACCGGCGCCGCGGTGGGCCGGCTGCTGGACGCACCCGATGCCGCCGACCGGTACGCCCGTCATCTCGCCGACGCGATCGGGCACCGACTCGACTCGCTGACCGTCGTCGTCGACTGCGCCAACGGTGCCGCCTCGACGATCGGACCGCGGGTGTACGCAGCGGCCGGTGCCACGGTCATCCCGATCCACGCCGACCCCGACGGCGTCAACATCAACGACGGCTGCGGCTCCACGCACATGGACAAGCTGCAGGCCGCAGTCCTCGAACACGGTGCCGACCTGGGCCTCGCGCATGACGGCGACGCCGACCGCTGCCTGGCGGTCGATTCGACCGGCCGGCTCGTCGACGGTGACGCGATCATGGCGATCCTCGCGTCGGCGCTGCACCAGACCGGCCGGTTGCACGACGACGTGCTGGTCGCGACCGTGATGAGCAACCTCGGTCTGCACCTGGCGATGCGGGATGCCGGGATCGAGGTGCGCACCACGGCCGTCGGCGACCGCTACGTGCTCGAGGAGCTGCGCCGCGGCGGCTATTCGCTGGGCGGCGAACAGTCCGGCCACATCGTGGTGCCCGGCTCCGGGACCACCGGGGACGGCATCCTCACCGGACTGTTGCTGATGGAGCAGATGGTGGTGTCCGGGGATCGGCTCGCCGACCTCGCCGCGGTCATGACGGTGCTCCCGCAGACCCTGATCAATGTCCGCGTCGCCGACAAACATGCGGTGGCGCAGGCGGATTCGGTCGCCAGCGCGGTCGCCGACGCGACCACCGAGCTGGGCGAGACCGGTCGGGTGCTGCTGCGGCCGTCCGGCACCGAGCAATTGGTGCGGGTGATGGTCGAAGCGCCAACCGCCGAACAGGCACAGCAGACCGCCGAACGCATCGCCGATGTCGTTGCGGCGGTGCGCGCGTGAGCCCTGCGGACGTCACCGGCGCGGTGCCGCCGGCGGCGGTGCTGTTCGACTTCTCCGGCACACTGTTTCGGTTCGAGGCGTCCGACGACTGGTTCGCCGGACTGCACGACGAGCATGGTCAACCGTTACACGTCGCCCGGCAAGCGGAACTGATCCGGCGGATGACGCAACCGGTCGGCCTGCCCGCCACCATCTCCGACGCGGACCGAACTGCTTGGGAGCAGCGCGATCTCGACCCGGCGCTGCACCGTCGGGCGTATCTGGGCATGCTGCGGGAATCTGGTCTCACCGCGCCCGGCCATGCCGAGTCGCTCTACGAACGCGTCCTCGACCCGGCCTCGTGGCGAGCATTTGCAGACACCGCCGAGATACTTCGCGGGCTGCGGGCGGCCGACGTCCCGGTCGCGGTCGTCAGCAATATCGCCTTCGACCTGCGCAAGGTGCTGGCGTTGCACGACCTTGACGGACTCGTCGACTCCTACGCGCTGTCCTATGAGGTCGGCGCCATCAAACCCGATCCGCGAATCTTCCAAGCCGCACTCGACGACCTGGATGTTCCCGCCGCCGACGCACTCATGGTCGGGGACAGCGAGGAGGCCGACGGCGGCGCGCGCGATATCGGCGCGGCCTTCGAACGCGTCGACGACATGCCGATCACCGACCGGCCGGATGCCCTGCTCCGCGCGGTGCGAGCGCACGGCCTGCTGACCGCCTGACGGGCGCGGCGACCTCCGCCGGTTGAGTAGCTGCGGCGCGGGTGGGCCGACCGGTGCCCTTCCCGCTGGTTGAGTAGCCGTGAGGGACGAGCGGCGTATCGAAACCGGCTCCCGTCTGCCGCGCGCCGCGGGTGGGCCGACCGGTTGCCTTTCCCGCTGGTTGAGTAGCCGTGAGGGACGAGCGGCGTGTCGAAACCGGCTCCCGTCTGCCGCGCGCCGCGGGTGGGCCGACCGGTTGCCCTTCCCGCTGGTTGAGTAGCCGTGAGGGACGAGCGGCGTATCGAAACCAGCCCCCGCCTGCCGCCCCGGCGCCCGGTCGACGGATTCTGGCGCCCGGTCGACGACATCTGGAGGCGGGTTATCCACAGTGCCGCACAGCGGGCGCGAGCCGGTGCGGGGACCGTTACACTGCCACCCATCCGGAAACCCCGACAGTCCGGAGCGAACGAGGCGACCCCGCGAGCGACGCAGCAGCGGGTCGTGCCGGCGGTGAGGGAGGTGCGCCATGACCGGACAGGCCGACGACGCGCAGCCGACCCCGCATCCCGCGACGCTCGACGTCGACGTCGACACCGTCACCGACGTGGCCGGCTTCTACCGCCGGGCCGCGCTGGTCGCCGATGCCGCCGCCGCCGACCTCTCCGCGCACGACCTCGGGAGTTGGGCGGTCGGGGAGAACTATCGGGCACTGGGCGAACGCTATGCCGAGATGGGTCGAGCGATGGCCGGGACCCTGCGCCGCCAGGCCACCGCGACCGCCCGGTTGGCCGACGTGCTGCATAGCGGTGTCGCGGGCATCGTCGCCGCCGACGACGAGCAGGCGCGGGCGATCGGCGCGGCGGCGTCGCGGGCGTCGACGCCGCACCCCCGACCAGCTCACCCGGCCTCGCCGTGAGCGAGACGGAATCGCTTGGCGTGCTTCGTGATCGGGCGGTCGCCGGCGCCGAGGACCTCATCGGACTGTTCGCTGTCGCGCGCGGCCTCGGTATCGACGTGCCCGCCGACGACGAGGTGCGCCGACCGCTGATCGTCATCGGGCAGGTCGATGTGGCCGGGCTCGCCGCCGACAGCCATTGCCTCTCCGCGGTGCAGCGCGCGGTCGGCGATCAGCTCGACCGGCTGCCGGAGCAGCAACTGCGCCTGGATCAGAGCTGGATCAGCGAAACCGGGACGGCGGCCATCGCGCAGGTAGCCGAGCATCGCCGGACCGCGGAGGCCGATCTGCGTGTGCTGCGCACCTTCGCCGACGCCACCGCCGCCGCGGCGTCCGGCATCGACCGGGTGTTGCGCAGCTGGTACCTCGCAATGGCCCGACTCTCCAGTCCGATTGTGGCCGGCGTGCCGGTCGCCGACCTGCCCGCCGCGATCCTCACCGGTCGGGTGCCGCTGCCCGGCGTCGTCGCCGACATCGCCTCCCGGGTCGCGCTATTCCGCACCACGGCGGCGGCCACGGTCGACGGCGTCGAGACGATCCTGCAGACGCTCAACCGGGCCACCGACGACCTCGACGGTGAGGCGCCGCGGACATCCGGTCCGTCCACGCCCGGTCCCTCCACACCCGGGGCCCCTACGGGACGCCACGCGGCACCCGCACCGGCAACGGCACCCGCGCCGACGCTCGCCCCGGCACCTGACCCGGCGCCGTCACCTGCCGCACCATCGCCCGACGACGTGCCATCGCCCGACGACGTGCCGCTGACCTTGGCACCCGACGACGCCACCAGCTCGGCCCGGCCCGACGCCGAAACCGACATCGGCAGCGACATTCGCGCCGGTACCGGCGGCCACGGCACTACCGGTGACGACACCGCTCCGGGACCGGACCGGACGCCGACCGAGGTCACCGCCGATCGGACACCGCCCGGCGCACCAGCCGCGCCAGCCGACCCGGACCACTCCGATTCGACTGCGCCGCAATCCATTCCCCGCGGCACATCGACCCGGCCGGACACCCCGTCGTCCCGACCCGCCGGACCGGACTCCGACCTTGCGCTGGCAGGTGACCAATGAACCTGGCCGACCAGATCGATGCGGTGGCCCGCTCCACCATCGACCAGCTCGCCGCGGCATCCCGGGCCTTCTCGGCCGAACAGCTCCGCCTGGGACGCGAGTTCGACGAACGCGCCGCGACCGGCCGCACCGATCGGCAACTCCGCGCCGATCTAGAGACCGCGGCGGACGCCGCCGACTCGGCGACCCCGCGGATCATGTTGCCCGCCGACATGGCCGGGGCCAGTCCACATCTCCCGCCCGCCGACGAATTAGGCTGATCCCATGCCCGGCAAGAAGAGCGCCCCATCCGGTCCGCCGGCCAAGCTCATGGCGACCCTGGCCCGTCGCGGGCCGCACCGGGTCCTGCGCGGCGACCTGGAGATCGTGGGACTGCACGGCCAGATGTTCGTCCCGGCGACCGGTCGCGATGTGCCCGCCATCGCCTTCGGGCACGCCTGGTTGACCCGCAGTCACCGGTACCGCGACCTGCTGTTCCACCTGGCATCCTGGGGGATCGCCGCCGCTGCGCCGGACGGTCAGGGCGGCCCGTTTCCCTCCGACGAGGCGCTCGCCGGCGAACTCCGCTCGACGCTCGACGTCATCTCCCGCTATCCGCTCGGGCTGGAGGGCGCACTCAACGTCGATCCGGCACGCGTCGGCTTCGCCGGTCACGGATTCGGGGCGGCCGCAGCCGTGCTGGCGGCCGCCGACCAGACCATTCTCGGCCAGCCGGCACCCACCGTCGGCGCGGTCGCCGCACTGTTCCCGGCGCCGACCACGCCCGCGCTGCTGCCCGCGGCCGCCCGGGCGACCGCTCCCGCGATGATCGTCGCCGGTTCGCGTGAGCTCGACACCTTCGACGCCAACGCCCGAGCGCTCGCCGACGCCTACGGCGGGGATGTGGCATTGCGCACCCTCCCCGGCGCCACCGCGAGCGATCTGAGCGAGCGGTGGACCCTGGGCTCGCTGATAGGTGCCAACGGTGCCGATCGCAAGGTGCACGCCCAGGTACGCGCGCTGTGTACCGGGTTTCTGCTGTACACGCTGGCCGGCGACACCGAGTTCGCGGCCTTCGGCGACCCCGGTCAGGCGCTCGGCAAGTCCGGTGTGGTCGACCTCGAGCAGGAGGCGGAGGGCGGCCTCGATCACATCTCGGCGCTCCTCGGTGCTAAGCCGCCCAAGCGGCGTGGTAAGGCGGACCGCAAATCCCCGGTACGCTGATTCGTTATGTGCGGAATCGTCGGATACGTGGGTGACCGCGACGCCCTCGACATCGTGGTCGACGCGTTGCGGCGAATGGAATATCGAGGCTATGACTCGGCCGGGGTGGCCATCCTGGACGGCCAGGGGCACACCGCCGTCGAGAAGAAGGCCGGTCGGCTGGAGAACCTCGACAAGCAGATCGCGACGGTCGGCCGGGAATCGCTGACCGGCACCACCGGGATGGGACACACCCGCTGGGCGACGCACGGCCAGCCCACCGACCGCAACGCGCACCCGCACGTCAGCACCGACGGCAAGATCGCGGTCGTGCACAACGGCATCATCGAGAACTACGCGCCGCTGCGTGCCGAACTCGAGGCCGACGGCATCGAGTTCACGTCCGACACCGATACCGAGACCGCGGTCCACCTCGTGGAACGCGAGTACTCCTCGGGCGCGACCGCGGGTGACTTCGTCGCCAGCGCCTATGCCGCGCTGCGTCGACTGGAGGGCGCGTTCACACTGGTCTTCACCCACTCCGATCATCCGGACACGATTGTCGCCGCGCGCCGGTCCACGCCGCTGGTCGTCGGCGTCGGCGACGGCGAGATGTTCGTCGCCTCCGACGTGACCGCGTTCATCGAGCACACCCGGGACGCGGTGGAACTCGGCCAGGACGAGGTCGTGGTAATCACCGCCGACGGCTACACGATCACCGACTTCGACCAGGATCCGCGGGACGGCAAGCCGTTCCACATCGACTGGGATCTCGCCGCCGCCGAGAAGGGCGGCTACGACTACTTCATGCTCAAGGAGATCGCCGAGCAGCCCGCCGCGATCGCCGACACCCTGCTCGGCCACCTGCAGGACGGCCGGATCGTCCTCGATGAGCAGCGCCTCACCGACGACGACCTGCGCGACATCGACAAGGTGTTCGTGGTCGCCTGCGGTACCGCCTACCACGCCGGACTGCTCGCCAAGTACGCCATCGAGCACTGGACCCGGCTGCCCGTCGAGGTGGAGCTGGCCAGCGAGTTCCGGTACCGCGACCCGGTGCTCGACCGATCCACGCTGGTGGTCGCGATCTCGCAGTCGGGAGAGACCGCCGACACCCTGGAAGCCGTCCGGCACGCCAAGGACCAGAAGGCCCGCGTGCTGGCCATCTGCAACACCAACGGCGCCCAGATCCCGCGCGAATCCGATGCAGTGCTCTACACCCACGCGGGCCCCGAGATCGGGGTGGCATCCACCAAGTGCTTCCTCGCGCAGATCGCGGCGTCGTACCTGGTCGGCCTGGCGCTGGCGCAGGCGCGCGGCACCAAGTACGCCGACGAGGTCGCGCGGGAGTTCGCCTCGATGGAGGCGATGGCGACCGCGGTCGAGGAGGTGCTCGGCACCATGGAGCCGGTCCGCGACCTGGCCCGGTCGCTGGCCCACCACAACACCGTGCTGTTCCTCGGCAGGCACGTCGGCTATCCGGTCGCCCTGGAGGGCGCCCTGAAGCTCAAGGAACTGGCCTACATGCACGCCGAAGGTTTCGCCGCCGGCGAGCTCAAGCACGGCCCGATCGCGTTGATCGAGGACGACCTGCCGGTCATCGTCGTGATGCCGTCACCGGAAGGCCGGGCGGTACTGCACTCGAAGATGATCTCCAACATCCGCGAGATCCAGGCCCGCGGCGCGGTCACCATCGTCATCGCCGAACACGACGACGAGTCCGCCCGCGCGGTGGCCGACCACTTCATCCCGCTGCCCACGACGCCGACGCTGCTGCAGCCGCTGGTGTCGACGGTGCCGCTCCAGGTGTTCGCGGCGAGCGTCGCGCAGGCCCGCGGCTACGACGTCGACAAGCCGCGCAACCTCGCCAAGTCGGTCACGGTCGAGTAGCCGGCCGCCAGCCTCGGCGCATCGACATGCCCACCCGCTACCTGACCGCCGATGCCGTCCGGGATGCGGAGCGGGCGACGGGCCCCCTGCTGACCGACGGCACCCTGATGCGGCGCGCGTCGCACGGTGTGGCCCGCGTCGCCGCCGCCGAGCTGGACCGCCGGTACGGCGGACGGTACGGGCGCCGCGTCGGACTGGTCGTCGGTGCGGGCGACAACGGCGGTGACACCCTATTCGCCGGTGCCGAGCTGGCCCGTCTCGGTGTCCGGTGCGACGCCACGTTGGTGACGCCCGACCGCGCCCACGCGCACGGCCTCGCCGCGTTTCGCCGCGCCGGCGGCCGCGTGGTCGACGACCTGCCGGCGGGTCTCGATCTGGTCCTCGACGGGGTCGTCGGGATCGGCGGCGCCGGCCCGCTGCGGCCCGCCGCCGCCGAGGTCTTCGCAGCGCTCGACCCGTCGGTCCCCGTCCTGGCCGTCGACCTGCCGTCGGGTGTCGACGCCGACACCGGGGTCGTGCACGACCCGGCGGTGCGCGCCGACGTCACCGTCACCTTCGGGGTGCGCCGCAACGCCCACCTGCTGGCCGCACCCCGGTGCGGGCGGGTCGACCTGGTCGACATCGGGCTCCCGACCGACCCGGAGGGCGAACCGCTCTCCGACACCGCCTTCGAGGCCGACGGGCACGAGCAGGTGCCGCGGCTGTGGTCGCTGACCGACCGCGACGTCGCCGAGGCGTGGCCGCTGCCCGGTCCGCACGACGACAAGTACACCCAGGGCGTGGTCGGCGTCGTCGCCGGCTCCGCCCGGTATCCCGGTGCGGCGATCCTCGCGACGGGGGCCGCCGTGACCGCGACGTCGGGGATGACGCGCTACGCGGGGCCGGCCCACGCCCAGGTCGTCGACCACTGGCCCGAGGTGGTCGCGACACCCGATGTCGACGGCGCCGGCCGCGTGCAAGCGTGGCTGATCGGCCCCGGGATCGGCCTCGATGACCGGGCCCGCGACACCCTGACCCGACTTCTCGCGACCGACCTGCCGGTGCTGATCGACGCCGATGCGTTGACCATCGTCGCCGAGCATCCGGATCTCGTCGCCGGCCGCGAAGCTCCGACCCTGCTCACCCCGCACGCCGGTGAGTTCGCGCGCCTGGCGGGCAGCGGCCTCCCCGCGGCCGCCGACCGGCTCGGCGCGGTCACCTCGCTGGCGAGCCGGCTGGGCGTCACGGTGTTGCTGAAGGGCCGGATCACGCTGGTTGCCGACGCCGACGGCACCGTCTACGGCAACGACGCCGGTTCCTCCTGGGCGGCGACCGCCGGCGCCGGTGATGTGCTCGCCGGCATCGCCGGTGCGCTGCTGGCCGCCGGGCTGCCACCGCGCTGGGCGGGCGCGATGGCCGCGCGGGCGCACGCGATGGCCGCCGATCTCGCCTCCGGTGGCGCGCCGATCTCGGCGTCCGCGCTGCTCGCCGCGCTGCGTCCGGCGATCCGCCGACTGCTCGCCACCGATGCGCGATGAGCGCGAGCCGACGGACGTGTGTCGCCGGTCACCGGGACGGACACCGGCACCGCAGCCGACAGGCGAACCCGCCCACCGACACCGCCGTCGGCGCCGTCGATCTGGGACAATGGGGCCCGATGAGGTCGCCACTATGAGTTCACCTACTGCGAGTACTCCGGCTGCGAGTGCTCCTCGTGCGGGTTCACCGCTGACCGCCACCGTCGACTTGGATGCCATCGCACACAACGTCGGCGTGCTCCGGCAGGCATCCGGTGCCGAACTGCTCGCCGTCGTCAAGGCCGATGCGTACGGTCACGGTGCCGTGCCGGTGGCCCGCGCCGCACTGGCCGCGGGCGCCGCCGAACTCGGTGTCGCCCATCTCGCCGAGGCGCTGGCGCTGCGCGCGGCGGGCATCGACGCACCGGTCACGGCATGGTTGCACACCAACGACGCCGACTTCGGTGCGGCGATCGCCGCCGACGTCGACATCGCGCTCTCGTCGCGGCGACAGCTCGACGCCGTGATCGCGGCGGCCCGCACCGCCGGGCGCACCGCGACCGTCACCGTCAAGGTCGACACCGGACTCAATCGCAGCGGGGTGGCCGCCGACGAGTGGGCCGACTTCGCCGAGGCGATCGCCAAGGCGCAGGCCGCCGAGTCGGTGCACATCCGGGCGATCATGTGCCACCTTGCCTGCGGTGACGAACCCGACCACCCGCTGAATTCGCTCCAGGGGCAACGCCTCGATGCCGCGGCGGCCGACCTGGCCAGGCTGGGCGCCGCACCCGAGGTATCACATATCGCCAATTCACCTGCGGCACTGACCCGGCCGGACTTGGCGCGCGACCTAGTGCGGCCGGGCATCGCACTGTACGGACGCACGCCGATCCCGGAACGCGGCGATTTCGGCCTGGTCCCCGCGATGACGCTGAGCGCCCAGGTCGCCCTGGTGAAGAACCTCCCGGCCGGCGAGGGCGTGTCCTACGGACACACCTGGATCGCCGATCGCGACACGAAGATCGGCATCATTCCGGCCGGCTACGCCGACGGGGTGCCCCGCCGCATGTCCGGCCGCATGGCGGTGTCCATCGACGGCCGCCGCTTCGATCAGGTCGGCCGAATTTGCATGGACCAGTTCGTCATCGACCTCGGACCGGATGGTGGTGGCGTCACCGAGGGTGACGTCGTCGAACTGTTCGGTACCGGTGCGTCCGGGGCGCCGACCGCCGGCGACTGGGCCGCGGAAACCGGCACCATCGACTACGAGATCCTGTCCCGCATCGGCGATCGCGCCGAACGCCGCTATGTCGGGGGACCGGCGGACACCGCCGCCACGGCGACCGGGACCGGCGCCGACGACCAGGAGCGGGACGGCCGATGAACCGATCCGAACGCGTCGGCGCGCTGGCCGGCGTCGCCGGAGTCGCCGCGCTCGGTGCCGCCGGCCTGGCTCGCTCCACCCGCCGCCGTCCGTGGCGTACCGACGACCAGTACGCCGGAATCGATTTCACGACCATCTACGACGACGACGCGTCCACCGTGACCACCGACGACGGGTTGCACCTGGCGGTGCGCAGCGTCGATCTCGGTGGCCTGCAACCGGGCGAGGTGCCCGAATACACGGTGATCTTCGTCCACGGCTTCAGCCTGCGGATGGCGAGCTGGCATTTCCAGCGTTACCGGCTGGCCGAACGGTGGTCGCATCGCCGAATCCGGTTGGTGTTCTTCGACCATCGCGGCCACGGGCGGTCCGACCCGGCCCCCGAGGAGACCTCCACCATCGCCCAACTCGGCGACGACGTGGCCGCGGTGATCCGAACCGTCGCACCTGCCGGACCGGTGGTCCTGGTCGGTCACTCGATGGGCGGGATGTCGCTGATGGCGCTGGCCCGGCGGCACAGCGAACTCTTCGGTCCCGACGGTCCGGTCGCCGGGGTGGCGCTGGTGGCAACCGCGGCGCGCGGCCTCACCGAGGCGGGACTCGGTCGGGGACTGCGTAACCCGCTCGTCGACGCGTTCCGGCTCACCGTCCGTCGCACGCCCGGGATCATCGAGGCGGGCCGCGACCTCACCCGGCTCGCGCTGGAGCCGGTATTGGTGGCGGCCAGTTTCGGTCCGCACTTCTACTCGCCGGCCGCCGGCCGTGCGGTGGAGAAGATGATCCAGAACACCCGCCTGGACACCATCGTGAACTTCCTGAACGCCCTCGAGGTACACGACGAGTCGTTGGGCGTGCCGGTGATCGCGCGGGTGCCGTCGGTGGTGGTATGCGGCGACGCGGACAAGATGACGCCGCTGCCGAATTCGCTGCACCTGTACGGCGATCTCGGTATCGACTCGCGGCTCAACGTGGTTCGCGGCGCCGGCCACATGGTGCAGATGGAATGCCCCGACGAGGTGACCGAGGCGATCGTCGACCTGGTCGCCGACGCTCGCCCGGCCCGGCCCCAGCCACCGCGACGGCGCTGGTGGCAGCGAAAGGTCCAGGTATGAGCCGCGGTGCCCCCCGAACCGCGCATCCCGCCGCCGACCCGGCCGGTCGCCGCGCGGGTGCGGATAGCCGGATGCTGCCCGCCGCGAGCGACACCGAGGAGCTGGGACGACAACTGGCGCAACAACTGTCGGCCGGTGATCTGGTGATCCTGGACGGTCCGCTCGGTGCCGGTAAGACGGTGCTCGCGCGCGGTCTCGCCGACGGACTCGGAGTGACCGGCCGGGTGTCGTCACCGACATTCATCATCGCCCGCGAACACCGCGCCGGCACACCGGGCCGCCCGGCGATGATCCATGTCGACGCCTACCGGCTGGGCGGCCTCGACGAACTCGATGCACTGGACCTCGACACCGACCTCACCGACGCCGTCGTGGTCGTCGAATGGGGTGAGGGTGTCGTCGAGCGCCTCGCCGAGAAACATCTGCGGATTCGGTTGCGTCGCAACCCGGACGACGATGTACGTCATGCCGAGTGGCGCTGGGTCGGCGCGACCGACATGGACCGCGACGATCAAGGCGGGTCCGACGATGGCTGACCGCGCGCACCGGACCGTACTCGCGATCGACACCGCCACGGACACCGTGGTGACCGGTGTCGCACGACTCGATCCGGGCGACCCGGCGTCGCCGGTCGACGTGCTCGCCGAGCGGTCGGTCGCCGACGGGCGCCGGCACGCGGAGATCCTCACGACGTTGATCGCCGAGACGCTGACCGAGGCAGGTGTGCGTCGCGACGAGATCGACGCGGTCGTGGTCGGCACCGGGCCGGGGCCGTTCACCGGCCTGCGGGTCGGCATGGCAACCGGCGCCGGTTTTGCCGATGCCCTGGACATTCCGGCGTTCGGCGTGTGCTCGCTGGACGCCATCGCGGTCGACGCCCGACGGGTCGGCGACGTCGCTCCGGACGCCACGGTGCTGGTCGCGACCGACGCGCGGCGACGCGAGGTGTATTGGAATGTCTACGGCCCCGGCGCGCCGGGAGCGGAGGGTGCAGCGCAGGAGCACGCAGCCGCGGCGGGTGCGGGCCCGCGGGTCGCCGCACCGGCCGCGGTGGCCGCCGAGCTCGGCGCCCTGCGGATCGACGTGGTCGGCGGGTCGGCCGTGCACCTGCGCCAGATCGGTTGGGACGGTGACGATCCGGCGGTGACCGTACCGTCGGTGGCCGGACTCGTCGGCGCGGCACGCCCGGTGCTCGCCGCCGATGACGGTACTGTACCGCCGCCGCTGATGCCGCTCTACCTGCGGCGTCCCGACGCCGTCGAACGCCGCGACCAACGAGCGACGGCGGTGATCCGGTGACCACCGCGGACCTGCTGATCGACGCCCTCGACTACCGGGACATCCCGCGGTGCGCCGCGTTGGAAAAGGAGATGTTCGCCGGTGACTCACCCTGGCCGGCAACGGCTTTCCGCGCCGAACTGAACGCGCCGTACAACCAGTACTTCGCCGCGCGCGATCGCCCCGGCGGGGAGGTCGCCGGGTACGCGGGCATCTCCACCCTCGGCGCACCGGGGGAGCACGAATGCGAGATCCACACCATCGCGGTCGCCCCCACCCATCGCGGTCGCGGCTACGGGCGCGCATTGCTCGCGGCGATGCTGGTGGTGGCCGACGCCGCGGACGCGCCGGTCTACCTCGAGGTACGGACCGACAACGCCACCGCGATCGCCCTCTACGAACGCAACGGATTCGAGGTGGCCGGACTGCGCCGCGGCTACTACCAGCCGTCCGGTGCGGATGCGTACACGATGATCCGCAGGTCGGCGTCGGGACGGCCGGGGTCCGACGATGCGCCGATGCCGGACGCGAACGGAACCGGGGGCGGCGCATGATCGTGATGGGGATCGAGAGCTCCTGCGACGAAACCGGGGTCGGCATTGTCCGCTGGGAGGAGGGTGCGGGCGGCGAACCGGGCCGGGCGGTGCTGCTCGCCGACGAGGTGGCCTCCAGCGTCGACGAACACGCACGATTCGGCGGTGTGGTACCCGAAATCGCCTCCCGCGCACACCTGGAAGCGATCGTGCCGACGATGCGCCGGGCGCGCGAGCGGGCCGGGGTCGACCGGCCGGATGCCATCGCGGTCACCATTGGACCGGGATTGGCCGGCGCGCTCCTGGTCGGCGTCGCCGCCGCCAAGGCGTACGCGCTCGCCTGGGACGTGCCCCTGTACGCGATGAACCACCTCGGCGGTCACGTCGCGGTGGACACGCTGGAACACGGCCCGATGCCCGAATGTGTGGCACTGCTGGTATCCGGTGGGCATACGCACTTGCTGCATGTCACCGACCTCGCCGCACCGATCGTCGAACTGGGCACCACCGTGGACGACGCGGCAGGGGAGGCGTTCGACAAGGTCGCGCGACTGCTCGACCTGGGCTTCCCGGGCGGCCCGGCGCTGGACCGGGCTGCCGCACAGGGTGATCCGCACGCCATCGAGTTTCCGCGCGGCATGACCGGCCCGCGCGACGCACCGTACGACTTCTCCTTCAGCGGGGTGAAGACGGCCGTCGCCCGCTACGTCGAGGCCTGCCGGCGGGACGGCGTCGAGGTGCCGGTGGCCGATGTCGCCGCCTCCTTCCAGGAGGCGGTGGCCGACGTGCTGACCCGAAAAGCGTTGCGCGCGTGCACCGATCTCGGTGTGACTACACTCGTGCTGGGTGGCGGCGCCACCGCCAATTCACGCATCCGGTCACTGGCCGAAGAGCGGTGCGCCGCAGCAGGAATCACCCTGCGGGTGCCCACTCCGCGGCTCTGTACCGACAACGGCGTGATGATCGCGACGCTGGGGGCGCATGTCATCGCCGGGGGAGCCGCCCCGTCACCCCTGACCGTCGCCACCGACCCAGGCATGTCGGTGCAGGTGTCGCAGTACTGACCGACGGCGCGTGACCTCAGTCGCCGTCGCCGCCGTTCGCGTCGTCGGCGTCGCCCACCGCGGTCAGCAGCATGTCCGGGCGTCCGTCACACAGGGCGGCGAGGGTTTCGCGTTGCGTCGGCCGTGCCTGCCGGTACCGCTCTTCGCCCGCGGGGGTGAGTGCGGCGAACACCGCGCGGCGGTCGCTGGTGCACATCGTCCGCTGGACCAGGCCGTCGCGTTCCAGGCGTGCGACGACCCGCGACAGGGCGCTCTGACTCAGCCGTACCTGCGGGGAGAGGTCGCTCATGCGCTGCTTGTGATGGTCTGCCGCCCAGAGCAATTCGAGAACCTCGAACTCGCTGGACGTGAGCTGGTGCCGCGCCTGTAGTTCGCGGTCGAGGCTGCACAGCACCTTGTGGTACTGGATGGAGAAGTTCCGCCAGGCGGCAGCCAGCTCGTCCTGCTCTGCGTCAACCGCCTTGGTCATGATCCGCATCTTACACCGCGCACGCATGTTATGCATCGGAAACTAATGCAGAAAAAATAAATGTGGACGCATTGGATGCGTGTGCATATAGTCATCCGCATGACACAGACACCCACCGAACTGGTCATCGACTCCACCCCGTCCACCACCGATCCCGGCGCCTCCCGCACGCCGTCCCGAACTCCCGAAGCCGCTCCTGCCGCTCGCGTCACCACCGGCTCCGGGTGGTCGGGCGCCACTTGGCTACTTCTGGTCGTCCTGGCCGGCGCCCTGTTCCTGGACGGCCTCGACATCTCCATGGTCGGCGTCGCGCTGCCGTCGATGGGCGCCGACCTGGGCATGGGCCAGGCCGAACTGCAATGGATCGTCAGCGGGTACGTCCTCGGCTACGGCGGGCTGCTCCTGCTCGGCGGGCGGGCCAGCGACCTGTTCGGCCGACGCCGCGTCTTTCTCGCCGCGCTCGCCGTCTTCGGCATCGCCTCCGTGGTCAGCGCCCTGGTCGACATCAACGCACTGATCGTGGTGTTGCGATTCGTCAAGGGCGTCGCGGCCGCGTTCACCGTCCCGGCGGGACTGTCCATCATCACCACCACCTTCGCCGAGGGACCCGCCCGCAACCGTGCCCTGTCGATCTACACCGTGTGCGGCGCGAGCGGCTTCTCGCTCGGCCTGGTCTTCGGCGGACTGCTCACCGAACTGTCCTGGCGGGCCACCCTCGTCTTCCCCGGCCCGGTGGCGCTGCTGCTCCTGGTTGCCGGTATGCGGGTCATCCCGCGGGGCACCCGCTCCTCGTTCGGGTGGCGTCACTTCGACCTAGCCGGCGCACTGACCAGCACGAGCGCGCTACTGCTCCTGGTGTTCGGCGTCGTCCGCGCCCCCGAACTCGGCTGGACGTCGGCGTGGACGATCGGCACCCTGGTCGCGGCCGCGGTCCTGGCGGTCGCCTTCGTCGTGATCGAACGGCGGCACGCGCACCCGCTGGTGCGGCTCGGGGTGCTCCGCTCGTTGCTGCTGGTGCACGCCAACATCTCGGCGGCGCTGATGTTCGGTGGCTATGTCGCCTTCCAGTTCGTCGTCACCCTGTACCTACAGGATTCGCTGGGCTGGTCGCCGCTCGCCATGGCACTCGGCTTCCTGCCCGCGGGGTTGATCGTCGCGCTCAGCGCCACCCGGATGGACCGCGTGCTCGATCGCGTCCCCACCCCCTGGTTGCTGATCGGCGGGTTCGCCGCCTTCCTCGGTGGCTACCTGTGGTTTGCGCGTGTGCAGCCGGGGATGGGCTACGCGAACTTCCTGCTGCCCACCATCATCCTGTTGGGTATCGGTTTCGCGATCACCTTCCCGTCGGTCACCTCGCAGGGCACCGCGGGCGTCGCCGACCACGAACAGGGCCTCGCCTCCGGGCTGGTGAACACCAGCGTGCAGGTGGGCGGCGCGATCATGATGGCGGTGGTGACCGCCGTCCTCGCCAGCTCCGAAAAGCTGTCCGCGCCCGGTGAACTCATCGGTGGCATGACGACGGCGATCTGGGTGGTCAGCGCGCTCGCCGTCGTCGGTCTGCTGACCGCGGTTGCGGTGACCGTCGCCGGTCGTCGTGGTCGGCTCGCGGCCGCCGATACCGGCGCACAAGCCTCGCAGCCGTGACTCTTGAGTGCTGGCACTCTCACGTATAGAGTGCCAGTGGGCGCTGTGTGATCCCTCGGCCACCCGCGACGACGAGGTTTCCCCTCAGGGCCCGCAACGTCTTTATCCAAGATGAGAAAGTTGAGGACTCACATCGTGGCGAGCGTGAACATCAAGCCGCTTGAGGACAAGATCCTGGTTCAGACCGTGGAAGCCGAGACGACCACGCCGTCGGGTCTCGTCATCCCCGACACCGCCAAGGAAAAGCCTCAGGAGGGCACCGTCATCGCCGTCGGCGAGGGGCGCGTGAACGAGCAGGGCAACCGCGTGCCGGTCGACGTCTCCGAAGGCGACACCGTCATCTACAGCAAGTACGGCGGCACCGAGATCACCTACCAGGGGCAGGAATACCTGATTCTCTCGGCGCGCGACGTGCTCGCGGTGATCGGCAAGTAAGCACCACCGAGTAAGCACGACGAGTTTCTTCGGTGACTCCGCCCCGGCACCCGTACGCGGGTTCCGGGGCGGAGCCATCGGTGCGGCCGGTGTCGTGCGTGGTGTCCCCGCGGTGCGCGCGCCGCGGACGATCCGGCATCCAACAACGAAAGAGACCTCATGGCCAAACAGATTGAATTCGATACCCGTGCGCGGCAATCGCTGGAGCGCGGCATCAACAAGCTCGCCGACGCGGTAAAGGTCACGCTCGGTCCGCGCGGCCGGCACGTCGTGCTGGCCAAGGCATTTGGCGGCCCGACGGTCACCAACGACGGCGTCACCATCGCCCGTGACATCGACCTCGACGACCCGTTCGAGAATCTCGGTGCGCAGCTGGTGAAGTCGGTCGCCACCAAGACCAACGACGTCGCGGGCGACGGCACCACCACCGCGACCGTACTCGCCCAGGCGATCGTCACCGCCGGGTTGCGGAACGTCGCAGCCGGTGCCAACCCGATCGCGCTCGGTGCGGGCATCGGCAAGGCGGCGGATGCGCTGAGCGACGAACTGGCCACGATGGCCACCCCGGTCGACGGCGAGAAGGGGATCGCACAGGTCGCCACCGTGTCGTCGCGCGATCCCGAGATCGGCGAGATGGTCGCCAAGGCGATGACCGCGGTCGGCGCCGACGGCGTCGTCACCGTCGAGGAGGGCTCCGGCCTGCAGACCGAACTAGAGGTCACCGAGGGCGTCCAGTTCGACAAGGGCTATATCTCCCGGTACTTCGTCACCGACCCGGAGAGCCAGGAGGCGGTCCTGGAGGACCCGCTGATCCTGCTGTACCGGGACAAGATCAGCTCGCTGCCCGACTTCCTGCCGCTGTTGGAGAAGGTCGTCGAGGCGGGTAAGCCGCTGCTCATCGTCGCCGAGGACGTCGAAGGCGAACCGCTGTCATTGCTCGTGGTCAACTCGATCCGGAAGAGCCTGCGGGCCTGCGCGGTCAAGTCGCCGTTCTTCGGCGACCGCCGCAAGGCGTTCATGGAAGACCTGGCCGTCGTCACCGGCGGCACAGTGATCTCCAGCGACATCGGCGTCTCGCTGTCCTCCGTCGAACTGGACATGCTCGGCACCGCCCGGCGGGTCGTGGTCACCAAGGACACCACCACGATCATCGACGGCGGCGGCAGCAAGGAGGCGGTCGACGACCGCGCCACGCAGCTCCGTCGCGAGATCGAGGCCAGCGACTCCGACTGGGACCGCGAGAAGCTGTCGGAGCGGTTGGCCAAGTTGTCCGGCGGCATCGCCGTCATCCGGGTCGGCGCGGCCACCGAGACGGCACTCAAGGAGCGCAAGCACCGCGTCGAGGATGCGGTCGCCGCGGCCAAGGCGGCCGTCGAGGAGGGCATCATCACCGGCGGTGGCAGCGCCCTGGTCCAAGCGGCCAAGGTGCTCGACAAGGTTGCCGACGGCCTACCCGAGGACGAAGCTCTCGGCGTGCGGGCGGTACACACCGCGGCCACCGCTCCGCTCTACTGGATCGCCAGCAACGCGGGCCTGGACGGTGCGGTCGTGGTGGCCAAGGTGTCGGAGATGGAGCCGGGCGAGGGATTCAACGCCGCCACGCTGACCTACGGCAATCTGCTCGAGGAGGGCGTGATCGACCCGGTGAAGGTCACTCGCTCGGCGGTGGTCAACGCGGCGTCGGTGGGCCGCATGGTCCTCACCACCGAAACAGCTATCACCGAGAAGCCGGAGGACGGGCCGGACGACGCCCACGGGCACGGTCACGCGCACTGACGCTCGGCCTATCCCGCGATGCACGAGCGGAGCCGGGACATCCGATCACGTAGATCGGTGTCCCGGCTCCGGCATATGTGCACCTCGGGTGGACCGGCGGCGGTGAGCCGCTAGCTGGCCAGACGGCGGCTCAGTCCACGCTTCATCGGCGGTAAGCCCGTTAGCTGGCCAGGCGCCGACCCAGTCCACGCTTCATCAGCAGGCTGCGTTCGGATTCCGACAGTCCACCCCAGATGCCATAGGGTTCGGCGACGCTCAACGCGTGCTGGCGGCACTGGGCGATGACCGGGCACTGCTGGCACATCTCCTTGGCGCGGCGTTCCCGCTGTGCGCGTGCCCGGCCGCGTTCCCCGTCGGGGTGGAAGAACACCGACGAGTCGATGCCGCGGCAGCGGCCGTGCATCTGCCAGTCCCAGATGTCTGCGTTCGGGCCGGGAAGAAGGTTCGGCTGGGGCATCGAGATAACTCCTCCGAGTCTCAGTGGTGTCCGCACCGTCGATTCCGGAAGAACCGTGATCGCCGGTGCACGCCAAACATTAAGCGGGCGTGAGAAAGAGCGTCAATAGGCCGATTCAGACGTGTTGGAAGCCGATCATTCCGTCATTGTTAACTCGATGTTGAACCGGGAGGCGTCTTTATCACACGGTGCTGAGAGGTCGCTCGCCGACCCTATGCCGTCCATAACACGGGTTGTGAACAGTAGGTTCATCGATCCGGGCATACATCTCTGCTGATTTGTCGGGCCACGGCATGCGGCGGACCGGCCGTATCCGATTAACGATCGAGAAATCTGCCGATCATCCGACGGTGATGTTTCCACTGATTTTAACTATTGTGTTCTCCCGGTTAATTTCATGCTAACGGGTGGACCGTTCGGATGACGGCCGGTGGCCCGGTCGTGACGCGATGGCGCAAGGTGAGGGGATGACGATGGCGACCTCCGCGCTCCGTACCGGCGGCAGCAGCGTCGGCGACGCGGCCGCAGACGACACGGCGGCGCTCGAGATCCGGTGGCAGACCGCGGTTGACCGCGGCGGGCGCGGCGACGGTGCCGCCGCGCTCACCAGCCTGCAGACGCTCCGACGCGTGGCGACCGTGACCGGACACCCGGCGCTGACCTCGCTGGCGTGGAGTACGACCGCCTCTCTCTATCGACAGGCGGGCCGTCACGCGGACGCCCTCGTGATGGACGGGCGCGCGCTGGCGGCGCTGGATGGGGTGCGTGGTGATGCTGGTTTCGATACGCCGCTCGTTCCTCGCGGCTACTCAACCAGCGGGGGCAATCACTCAATCAGCGGGAGCGGGCACTCAACCAGCGGGGGCGGCAGCTCGACCAGCGGGGTCGGGGGTGCTGGTTTCGATACGCCGCTCGTTCCTCACGGCTACTCAACCAGCGGGGGTGGCTGGGAGCACGCCGCGCTGGTCGACGCGATGGTCGGGCTGGCCGCCGACAATCTCGGCCTCGGCCGCCTCGGCACGGCGGAGCGGCTGCTGACCCGAGCCGGGGCAGTGGTGGATCGAGCGCTCGATCCCGCGTCCTGGACGAACGGCGCCCGCGGTCGTCTGCGCCACCACTGGGTCACCGCCGAACTGGGTCTCTATGGCGGACGGGTGGACCTCGCCCTCGACCACGCACGAGCCGGGATCGACCTCATTGCCCAGGTCGGAGACGCGGTGCCGGAGCGCCACCGCGTCAAGACCGAACTCATCCTGGCGGCGGCGACGGCGTCGAGCGATTCCGCAGCGTCCGCGTCCGCAGCGCTCGACCTGGCCGATCGCGCGACCGGGGCCGGACTCCTGCCACTCGAGTGGGCGGCGCTGTCCCTGCAGGTCGGTCTGACCGGCGGGTCCCCGGCGACTACCGAGCGCCTCGGCCGATCCCGCCGACTGCTCATCGACCGCGGCATGCCCTTCGCTACCGGTCAGTAACGACGTTGACGGTGAGTGCTATTCGAGTCACATCGCTCGGTAAGGTGTGTGGGTCGCGGTTGACCCGGGACGCACCCGATGCGAGCGAATCCAATCGGTCTCGAATGTGCAGCGAGACGGTGTCGGAACGGGTGTTACGGGGCGCCCGCAGACCACCGAACAGCCCCGACCGACGAGGATTGACAGATTCGCCGGCGCGTCCCCGCCTATCGGCCCGCCCACCGACGACACCGCCCAACCACAGCACACCGAGCAGGAAAGCCACTGGAAGGACCGGGTTGCCGGTCGACCACGACGTGTAACACGGAGATCCCGACTGACGATGAGACTGACAGGTGGTGAGTTGGACGACGCCGTCCGAGCCGCTGGGCGGGGTGATCGTGCCGCGCTCACGTCAGTTCTCGAGAGTGTGCAGGAACCCATCCTGCGGTACTGCCGGGGTCGGATCGGCGTCGGAGAACGCCACCTGTTTTCGGCGGACGACATCGCGCAGGAGGCCTTGATGGCGGTCATGACGGCCCTGCCCCGGTACACCGACCAGGGCAAACCGTTCATGGCGTTTGTGTACGGCATTGCCGCACACAAGGTCGCCGACGCGATGCGAGTCGCCGGACGAGTGAAGGCCGATCCGGTCGAAGCAGTGCCGGATGTGAACACGATGGTCGGTGGCCCGGAGCAGATGGCCATCGACGCGGACGGCAGCAGACGTATGCGCCGGCTCCTCGAACGGTTGCCCGAGAAGCAACGCGAGGTGCTGGTCCTGCGGCTGGTGGTGGGACTGTCCGCCGAGGAAACAGCGGACGCGGTGGGCTCGACACCCGGCGCCGTGCGCGTGGCCCAGCATCGGGCACTGGCGAAATTGAAAGACGAGCTGAGAAAGACAGGAGGACGCGATGAGCGACGAGCTTGACCGGCGCCGGCGTCGTTCCGCGTCGGGACAGCAGCCGTCGGGGGGCATGCACGAGGCCGGCCCGGGACACACGGGGCCGTGGCTGTCGCCGCGACGTGGAGATGCATCCGACGCGCCCGGGATCCCGCCATCGGGTACCTCGCACGGCGACGCCCTCGACTTCGCCGAAGTGCAGTTCGACGACGCATTCCTCGAAGCGCTGTCGCACGATCGGCCCACGCCGACCCGCGACGACACCGAGTATCAGCTCGCGGCGCTGCTGTCGGGATGGCGCCAGGATGTGGTCGCCACCCCCGCACCCGACGGACCGTCCGTCGACGACGTCGAACACGCCATCGCCGCGGCTCAGCCGACGCGCCGCGCCTCCGGTGTGGTGCGGTCGCTGCGGATCGCCGCCGGTGCGGCCGCGGTCGCTATCGTCGCCGCCGCGGGTCTCACCGTCATGTCCAAGGGCGCGCAGCCTGGAGACCCGCTCTGGGGCGTGAAGAAGGTGGCGTTCTCCCAGGAGGCGTCGGAGACCCAGGCGGCCTACGACGTGCGCGCCAGCCTGGAAGGTGCCGAGGCGGCGATCGCCGCCGGCGACACCGCGAAAGCGGCGAGCCTCATCGCTCGCGCGCAGAGCAAGATGGGGCCGGTAGACGGCGACACCCGATCGCAGATGACCGAATGGATCGCGCGGTTGCGTGCCGGGACCACCGACACGACGACGCCCTCGAATACGACCGCGCCGACCCGGGAACAGACCAATCTGCCCGGTCCGACGCACACCGACCCTCGGACGGTGACGACGGCGCCGCGACCGACCGACCCGACCGATGCCCGCACGACGAAGCCGACCGACCCGTCGACTCCGACCACCACGACGCCGCCGCCGACCACGACGCCCCAACCCACCGGTGGGCCGACGGGCGGCGCGACCACCACCAAGGGCGCAACCCCGACGACGACCCCGACCCGCTGAATCTGCCAAATTTCCGGGCGCTCTGGGTGATCCGAGAGACGCCGGTCACCGGAGACGTGTCGGGCGGAAATCGGGCGAGCACGAACGCGCGGTCGATCGTGGTCTAACGGATCGTGGACGGGCCGATCGTGCTCTAACCGGTCGAAGTCGTGTCAGCGATCGTCGTCGAGATGGTTCCGCGCGTCGGCGTAACCGCGGCAGTAGTCCCAGGTGACATAGGAGTCCGGGCGCGGATCGACGGCGGGCTCGTGGGGCCGGACGGTGCCGTCGATCAGGAGCTGCAGCAGGTTGGCCCGCAGCATGTCCCAGTCGTGGTAGTGATCCTCGTGGCAGTCGTCGCAGACGACCACGAGTCCGCGGACGCCGCGATGCGCCAGCAGTGCCTCGTACAGCGCGAGATCGGCGAGATCCTCTTCGACCGCCAGCCGTTCGTTCTCGTCCAGCGGCACACCGGGCTCCACCGAGTCCAACGCCGACGCGGGATCGCTGGGATCGTCGGCGAAGGGGTCGGGCGGCAAGCCGGGTGGCAGGTGGTCACGCACACCACCACCGTAGCCGATCTCGCGGCGACCGCGCGCTCCGCCGTGCACAGCCCCACGCACATCTGCGGGGCGCCGCGTACCCGCCGGTGACGACGTCCGCGGACGCCGCTCGGCGTCGCGTCAGAGGGGTCGCATAGCAGGCGGGATGTCCCCGCAGACCCACCCGGCACACCCCCGATACCATGGACCGCATGACGCACGTTCGCACCGGTGGAGACGACCCCGGCAAGGTCGCGATGCTCGGCCTGACCTTTGACGACGTCCTGCTGCTGCCCGCCGCCTCGGACGTGATCCCCAGCGAGGTCGACACCTCTTCCCGGGTCACCAAGAACATCTCGCTGCGCGTACCGCTGGTCAGCTCGGCGATGGACACGGTGACCGAGGCGCGGATGGCGATCGCCATGGCCCGGGCGGGCGGAATGGGTGTGCTGCACCGCAATCTGTCCATCGAGGACCAGGCCGGACAGGTGGAGACGGTCAAACGGTCCGAGGCGGGGATGGTGACCGACCCGGTGACCTGCTCGCCGAGCGACACCCTGGCCGACGTGGACGCGATGTGCGCCCGCTACCGGATCTCCGGCCTGCCGGTCGTCGACGACTCGGGTGAACTCGTCGGCATCATCACCAACCGGGACATGCGGTTCGAGGTCGACCAGAACCGGCCGGTCGCCGAGGTGATGACCAAGGCGCCGCTGATCACCGCCCAGGAGGGCGTGTCCGCCGAAGCGGCGCTGGGCCTGCTCCGCCGCAACAAGGTGGAGAAGCTCCCGATCGTCGACGGCAACGGCCGGCTCACCGGGCTGATCACCGTCAAGGACTTCGTCAAGACCGAACAGCATCCGCTGGCCACCAAGGACTCCGACGGCCGGCTGTTGGTCGGTGCTGCCGTCGGTACCGGCGACCAGCAGTGGGAACGCGCGATGGCACTGGCCGATGCCGGCGCGGACGTGATCATCGTCGACACCGCACACGCACACAACCGGCTGGTCCTCGACACGGTCGCCAAGCTCAAGGCCGAGGTCGGTGATCGGGTCGACGTGGTCGGCGGCAATGTGGCCACCCGGGAAGCGGCGCAGGCCCTGATCGACGCCGGGGCGGACGCGGTCAAGGTCGGTGTCGGACCGGGTTCCATCTGCACCACGCGGGTGGTCGCCGGCGTCGGCGCACCGCAGATCACCGCGATCCTCGAGGCCGTCGCCGTCTGCAACCAGGCCGGTGTCCCGGTGATCGCCGACGGCGGCTTGCAGTACTCGGGGGACATCGCCAAGGCGCTCGCCGCGGGCGCATCGACCGCGATGCTGGGGTCGTTGCTGGCCGGCACCGCCGAAGCGCCGGGCGACCTGATCCTGGTGAACGGCAAGCAGTTTAAGAGCTACCGCGGCATGGGATCGCTCGGTGCCATGCAGGGTCGGGGACAGGCCAAGTCGTACTCCAAGGACCGCTACTTCCAGGACGACGTGCTCGCCGAGGAGAAGCTGGTGCCCGAGGGCATCGAGGGTCGGGTGCCGTTCCGGGGACCGCTCGGTCAGGTGATCCACCAGCTCGTCGGCGGCCTGCGGGCCGCGATGGGATACACCGGTGCGTCGTCGATCGACGAGTTGCAGAACGCCCGCTTCGTCCAGATCACCGCGGCCGGGCTCAAGGAGTCCCACCCGCACGACATCACGCTCACCGCCGAGGCACCCAACTACTACTCCCGCTGACATTTCGTCGGAATCACCTTGTTAGTCAAGAGATTTCGGCCTGCAGAAAGGTGCAACGGTGCGTGACCTTCTCGACATTGGGATGGGCCGGACGGCGCGACGGACCTTCGAGCTCGACGACATCAGCATCGTCCCATCCCGTCGGACCCGGTCGTCCAAGGACGTCTCGACCGCCTGGCAGATCGACGCCTACCGGTTCGAGTCGCCGATCCTGAGCCATCCGACGGACGCGCTGGTGTCGCCGGCGGTGGCCATCGAACTCGGCCGGCTCGGCGCGCTCGGTGTGATCAACGGTGAGGGGCTGTGGGCTCGGCACCGTGACGTCGAGGCCAAGATCGGCGAGCTGATCGACATCGCCGCCGGCGATCCCGATCCGCGGTCGGCGATCCGGTTCCTGCAGCAGTTACATTCCGCCCCACTGGATCCGGACCTTCTCGGCGAGGCGGTGGCCACGGTGCGCGACGCAGGCGTGACCACCGCGGTGCGGGTCAGTCCGCAGCACGCACCCGAATTGACCCCGGCGCTACTCGCCGCCGGTGTGGAAATCCTCGTCGTGCACGGCACCATCATCTCCGCCGAACACGTCACCCAACCCGCGGGCGGCCGTGCGGCCGAATCGGATTCGGCATCGTCGGGACCACGGGAACCACTCAACCTGAAGACGTTCATCGCGGAGCTGGACATCCCGGTGATCGCCGGCGGCGTACACGACCACCGCACGGCACTACACCTCATGCGCACCGGCGCGGCCGGTGTGATCGTGGGCTACGGCGCCGCGGCCGGCGCGACCACCACCGGTGAGGTGCTCGGCATCGGGGTGCCGATGGCGACTGCGATCGCCGACGCGGCGGCCGCCCGTCGCGACTACCTCGACGAGACCGGCGGCCGGTACGTGCACGTCATCGCCGACGGTGACCTGCACACGTCCGGCGACCTCGCCAAGGCCATCGCCTGCGGCGCCGACGCGGCGGTGCTCGGTACTCCGCTCGCCGCGTCCGCCTCGGCGCCCGGTCGTGGCTGGTACTGGCCGTCGGCCGCGGCTCATCCGGATACCCCGCGCGGGGCTCTGCTGCAGGTCGCCACCGAGGAGGACCGGCCGAGCCTGGAACGCATCCTCACCGGGCCGTCCGACGACCCGTTCGGCGAGCTCAACCTGATCGGCGCGCTTCGCCGGTCGATGGCCAAGGCCGGGTACTCCGACCTCAAGGAGTTCCAGAAGGTCGGACTGTCGGTGCACGCCTGAGTCGGCTAACCCGACGCCGCCGCTGACCAATGTGACAACGGTCGTTAGTATCTGCGCATGGCAGCCCACCATGATCCCGACCACACCCGGCGGCTCGCACCGGCGTCGCACGACCGCTCGGCCACCGATTTCGACGTGCTCATCATCGGCTCCGGTTTCGGAGGCAGCGTCAGCGCGCTGCGACTGGTCGAGAAGGGGTACCGGGTCGGCGTCGTCGAAGCCGGCCGGCGCTTCGACGACCACGACTTCGCCAAGACGAGCTGGCGGCTGCACAAGTACGTGTGGGCGCCGCGGCTTGGCATGTTCGGGGTGCAGCGACTGCACGTGCTGCCGGACGTCACCATCATGGCCGGCGCGGGTGTCGGCGGTGGATCGCTGAACTACGCGAATACGCTCTACCAGCCGCCGACCCCGTTCTTCACCGACCCGCAGTGGAATCACATCACCGACTGGGCCGACGAACTCGGCCCGCACTACGACCAGGCCCGCCGGATGCTCGGCGTCGTCACGTATCCGCACACGACCCCCGCCGATGTGGTGATGCGCGCGGTCGCCGACGAGATGGGTGCCGGGGACACCTTCGTGCACACCCCGGTCGGCGTCTTCTTCGGCGCCGAGACCGGTGGCGAGGGGGCGCCGGGGCAAACCGTCGACGACCCGTACTTCGGCGGTGTCGGGCCCCGGCGAACCGTCTGCACCGAGTGCGGCTCGTGTATGACCGGCTGCCGGGTCGGTGCCAAGAACACCCTGATGAAGAACTACCTGGGCTTGGCGGAGGCGCACGGCGCCGAGATCATCGACCGCACCACCGTCGACCGGCTCACCCAGCGTCCCGACGGAAGCTGGGCGGTGCGCACCCGCCGGTCGGCGTCCTGGGGGCCGGTGCGCCGCCGCCGGCGGACGATCACCGCCGGACAGGTCATCGTCGCCGCGGGCACCTTCAACACCCAGAAACTGCTGCACACCGCCAAGGCCACCGGTGACCTGCCCGAGCTGTCCGATGCGCTCGGCGTGCTCACCCGCACCAACTCCGAATCGATTCTGGGCGCGTCCCGCCGACACGTCGACCCCGACGCCGACTACTCGACCGGCGTCGCGATCACCTCGTCGTTCCACCCGGCCCCCGACACCCACATCGAGCCGGTCCGATACGGCAAGGGTTCCAACGCGATTGCGGTGCTGCAGACGTACCTGACCGAGGGCAATCCGCGACGCCGTCGGCTGCGCGACGTGGCCCGGCAGATCGCCGCCGACCCCGGTTCGCTGGTGGTGTTCACCAATCTGCGCCGGTGGTCGGAGCGCACCATGATCCTGCTCGTCATGCAGAACCGGAACAACTCGTTGACCACCTATGTCCGCAAGCGCGGCCCGTTCCGGTACGTCACCAGCACCCAGGGGCACGGCGAGCCGAACCCGACCTGGATTCCGGCCGGCAACGAGGCTACCGAACGCACCGCGCGTCGGCTCGGCGACCGGGCGCTCGCCGGCGGCACGTGGGGCGATGTCTTCAACATCCCGATGACCGCGCACTACCTCGGCGGCTGCGCTATCTCCGACCGCCCGGAGAGCGGCGTCATCGATCCCTATCACCGCGTGTGGAACTACCCGACACTGCACATCACCGACGGTGCGGCCATCTCGGCCAACCTCGGGGTCAATCCGTCGCTCTCGATCTGCGCGCAGGCCGAACGGGCCATTTCGTTGTGGCCCAACGTCGGTGACCACGACACGCGGCCTCGGCAGGGAGCACCGTACGTCCGGGTGGCGCCGGTGGCGCCGAACTCGCCGGTGGTGCCCGCGCATGCGCCGGCGGCGTTGCGGCTGCCGATCACGCCGATCCAGCGGCCGGTGGCCGAATCCGGGTAGCCGAGACGGTGCGCCGTCCGGTGGCGATCGCCGCGATGACGCGGAGTCGTTGCGGGCGCGGCGCCGGTTCGGCATCGTGGGCACTATGAGCGAAACGACGAGCATCACCGTCCAACGAGTCATCGACGCCCCGGCCGACGAGCTGTTCGACGTGCTGACCAACCCGAAACGCCATGCGGACCTGGATGGATCGGGTTTCGTGCGCTCCGACGAGAACGGTGAACGCATCCAGCAGGTCGGCGACACCTTCACCATGAACATGGAAGGCCCGCACATGGGCGGGGAGTACAAGACCGACAACCGGGTGACGGGATACGCCAAGGACAAGCTCGTCGCCTGGCAGACCGCGCCTGCCGGCACCGAACCGCCCGGCTGGGAGTGGGTCTGGGAACTGGACGCCCAGGGCCCGGACTCGACGCTGGTCCGCCACACCTACGACTGGTCGAAGGTCACCGACACCGACCTCCTGCAGAAGGTCGGCTTCCCGCTGGTGAGCGACAAGCAACTGGAGGACACCCTCGGCCGGCTGGCCGCTCAGGTCGCCGGATAGCCCACGCACGCCGCGGAGCGTGGTTGCGCCGCCGGTGTCAGTCGAGGCCGCGAGCGGTGAGCGTGTCGGCGAACCCGTCGGCCGTGTACAGCGCGGCAAGGACGATGGGCGCCACCAGGATCCGCGGGCCGGGGCGCAGGCCGCGGGCCTGCCGAGCCTCCTCGACCTGGCGGACCACCTGCACCATCAGCGGGATGGCGCGGATCGCCAGGGCGAGCGCGAGCGCCACGCGGTCGGTCGCCACCCCGACACGGCGCAACGGCCGCAACCCCGCGCCGATGGCGTCCAGCATGTCGGTGGTGCGGGTGGTCAGCGTGACAACCGCGGCCAGCGCCACCGACAGCGCCAGCACGCCACACACGACGAGACCGCGGCGCCAGTCGGTGAAGATCAGCTGAAAAGCGAAGATCACCAGCAACACCCAGACCATCGGCCGCAACTGCCGCCACGCGGTGACCGGCCCGATGCCCGCCGCGGCGTACACCAGCGCGACCGCGGCCGTCGCGATCCCCAGCGCCGGCAGCGTCCGCACCGTGAGGGAGAGCGCGAGGACCGCGCCACCGAGCGCCAGCACCTTGACGCCGGGCGGCAGCCGATGCAGCGGTGAGCTACCCGGCCGGTACACCCCGGGTATCGTCACGACATCACCTTCCGGTAGTACGCCAGCGCCGGAGCCGGGGCGTCGTCGGCGACGACGCGGCCCTCGTCCAGCACGACCACCCGGTCGAAATCGGTCAGCAGCTCGAGATCGTGGCTGACCACGATCAGTTGCTCGTCGAGTCCGGCGAAGACGTCGGCGAGCATGCGGGCGTTGCGCAGGTCGAGCAGCGTGGTCGGCTCGTCGGCGACGACGATCGCCGGCTCCCGCACGAAGATCGACGCGAGCGCCAACAGTTGCTTCTGTCCGCCGGAGAGCTGCTGCGCGGGCTGGTCGGCGCGGTCGGCCAGCCCGAACCGGTCGAGGGCGGCGCGGGCGGCCTCGCGTCGCTGTGCCTTGTCCAGACCCGTTCGGGACAGCGACAATTCGACGTCCTCGCGCACCGTTGGCATGATGATCTGCCGGTCCGGGTCGGAGAAGATAAAGCCCACCTCGCGGCGGACCCGACGCTTGTGTCGGGCGGTGTCTATCCCGTTGACCCGGACCGTGCCACCGTCGGGAACGACGAGGGCGTTCACGGTCCGCGCGAGCGTCGACTTGCCGCTGCCGTTGGCGCCGACGATGCCGACACGGCGCTCCGGCAGGGTCAGGGTCACGTCGCGGAGCACCGCGTGGCCGTCGAAGGCGTGCGAGACCTGATCGAACTGGATCATCCGGCGAACGCGATCATCCGTCGGAGGCTGCCGGTGGCGTCTGCCGGGCGCGCCACGGAGCGATCAGTCCGGGCCGGCCCCGGTGCACCTGTGCCGCGACGAGGGCGGTGACCACCGCCTTGAGCACATCGCCAATAACGAAGGTGCCATTCGTGGCGACGGCTGCCCACAGTGTCAGATCCGACCGCAGCATGAGCCCGATCGACCCGCACGCGTAGATGACCGCGACGCCGCCGAGCAGGTTGATCGCGATGCCGGCGACCACCCGATAGCGCGGCATCATGGCGGCGGTCAGCACGCCGATGACGATGACCGCGGGCAGGAATCCGACGAAATACCCTGCGGTGGGCGAGGACAACGCGGTCAGACCGTTGCGGCCGCCGGACAGGATCGGCAGCCCGGCGATCGCCAACACCATGAAGATGACCACCGCGAGGGTGCCCTTCTTGGGGCCCAGGATGGACCCGGCCAGCATCACGCCGAGTGTCTGCAAGGTGATCGGCACGCCGCTGGACCCGATCGTGATGGTGCCGGGCAGGCCGAGCGCGGCGATCAGCGCCGCGAAGACGGCCGCCTGAGTGAGATCGCCGATGCTCACCGACCAGCGGGAGGTGCGTGCCGTGTCCATCTCGCTCCTGGTGCCGGTGGGTGACGGGGGATCGGGGGTGGGCCGTGCGCGGTGAGCGACGGCCGACATCGCAGTATTTCACGCCGCCATCCGGGCACCCGGATACCGGACCGCTGTGGGGACGGGTCACGGGGTTCCGGCGACGGGGCGCGGCGCCGAGTGCCCTACCTCGCTCCCACTAGACTCACGGGGGTGACCGATTCCTCTGGTGTGGCAGCCTCCGATGCCCCGGCCGAAACCGTCGAGGGACCGCGGCCCGTCCTCGTCGTCGACTTCGGCGCTCAGTACGCGCAGTTGATCGCCCGCCGGGTGCGCGAGGCGCGGATCTACTCCGAGGTGATCGCGCACGACGCGCCGATCGAGGAATTCGTCGCACGTAATCCGGTCGCGCTCGTGCTGTCCGGCGGCCCGTCGTCGGTGTACGCCGACGACGCACCGTCGCTCGATCCCGCGATCCTCGACCTGGATGTCCCGGTGTTCGGCATCTGCTACGGATTCCAGGCGATGGCGGCCGCACTCGGTGGCGAGGTGGCGAACACCGGTGGCCGCGAATTCGGCCGCACCACACTGACACTCAGCGGTGACGGTATCCTGCACCAGGGTCTCGCCGATACCCAACCGGTGTGGATGAGCCACAACGACGCCGTCCAGCAGGCTCCCGACGGCTTCGTCGTCACCGGGTCGACGGCCGGTGCGCCGGTCGCCGCGTTCGAATCCACCGAGCGCCGGATGGCCGGGGTGCAGTATCACCCCGAGGTGCTGCACACCCCGCACGGGCAGCAGGTTCTGAGCCGGTTCCTCTACGACGTCGCCGGACTGGAGGCGACGTGGACGGCGGCGAATATCGCCGATCAGCTTGTCGAGCAGGTCGCCGAGCAGGTCGGTGACGGGCTGGCGCTGTGTGCGCTGTCCGGCGGGGTGGACTCCGCGGTCGCCGCGGCGATCGTACAGCGGGCCATCGGCGACCGACTGACCTGTGTGTTCGTCGATCACGGGCTGCTTCGCGCGGGCGAGCGCGAACAGGTCGAGCACGACTTCGTCGCCGCCACCGGTGCCCGGTTGGTGACCGTGGACGCCGCGGACACCTTCCTCGCCGAGCTGGCCGGAGTGAGTGATCCCGAGGAGAAGCGCAAGATCATCGGCCGCGAGTTCATCCGGTCGTTCGAAGGTGCCGTCGACGAGGTGCTCGGCGACCGGGCGGCCGCGGGCGAGAAGGTCGACTTCCTGGTGCAGGGCACCCTGTACCCCGATGTCGTCGAGTCCGGCGGTGGGAGCGGCACCGCGAATATCAAGAGCCATCACAATGTCGGTGGCCTGCCGGAGGATCTGGAGTTCACTCTCGTCGAGCCGCTGCGGCTGCTGTTCAAGGACGAGGTGCGCGCGGTCGGCCGAGAGTTGGGGTTGCCCGAGGAGATCGTTGCGCGGCAGCCGTTTCCCGGGCCGGGCCTGGCGATCCGAATTGTCGGCGAGGTCACCGCGGACCGGTTGGCGATGCTGCGGCGCGCCGATCTGATCGCCCGCGAGGAGCTGACCGCGGCCGGTCTGGATACGCAGATCTGGCAGTGTCCGGTGGTGCTGCTGGCCGACGTGCGCAGTGTCGGGGTGCAGGGTGACGGGCGCACCTACGGACACCCCATCGTGCTGCGGCCGGTGTCCAGCGAGGACGCGATGACCGCGGACTGGACCCGCGTTCCCTACGAGGTGCTGGAGATCATCTCCACTCGGATCACCAACGAGGTCCCGGACGTCAACCGCGTGGTCCTCGACGTGACGAGCAAACCGCCCGGCACCATCGAGTGGGAGTGACGGTTCGCCGACAAATCCTGCTGAGGCGGCGGCTCAGCGCCGCGACGAGTGAGCGCCGGTGACGATCAGGACGAGTCCGACGACGAGACCGACGGTCACCGCGGCCCAGCCGAGCGTGGCGGCGTCGGGCAGCACCGGCCCGTCGGCCAGCCCCCATCCGGCGACCGCCAGCGTGGCGAGACCCGCGAGAGCGAGGCCGGGGCTGCGCCGAGCGCCGTAGTCGTCTGCCGACGTCGCGTCGGTTCCGTCGGTGGTGTCGTACTCCATCGGGTTCATCGCTTGACCTCCACCTGTCCCATGCCGGTGCGTGCGTTGATCGTCAGGACCGGTCCCTCGGCGCCGTCGGTGCCACCGGACAGTCCCTCGGCGCAGCGGTTGTCGCCGATGCCGGTGCTGCATTCGGTCCGGACGTTCATCGTGGGCGGCAGTTGCACCAGGATCTCACCGGCTCCGGCCCGGAGCTCGACCCGTCGATCCCGGGTCAGCGTGACGTTACGCAGGTCCAGCGTCAGCGATCCCGCGCCCAGCGAATACTCGGAGCGAATATCGTTCTCGCTGACCGGTTTCCAGTTCCGTTCGCCCATGCCGCCGGCGGGCACGAAGCGGTCGCGGACCGCCGACCCGGACACCGCTGCGGTGGTGACAATGACGGAGATGCCGAGCAGGATCGCGATGGGCACCAGACCTCCGGGCCGTTCTCCGGGCCGGCGCCGCAATCCGGCGTTGATCACCAGTCCCACGCCGACCACGGCCAGCGCCAGCGACAGCACGTGTCCCGGGGTGAACCAGGTCGCGCCGAGCCGGTTGGCCGCCGCCCCGGCCGCGGCCACCAGCACCGCCACGCCGAGCACGAGGAGTGTTGCCGGTCGGCGTCGCCGCGTCGCCGCCTCCGGAGTCTCCGCGGGGGTCGACGGTTCGGGCAGGTCCCAGGCGAAGCGGGCGGCGCCGAGCGGGTCCCACGCCGGCGGCAAACGGTCGGCATCGTCGAGCAGTCGGGCGTAGGGGGTGGAGTCGGTGTCGGCGGAGGTTGCTGCCGGCGCGGTCGTCGCGGTGCCCGGAGCCGATGTGGTGTCGGTGTCTCGCGCGTCGGGCACTGTGGTCTTGTGCAGGTCGACGCCGGTCGGCGTGGCCACCGCGCGCAGCGTCGGCGTGGTGCCGGCCCGCGGCGCGGATACCGTCGGCGGCATCGGTGCGCCCGGGGTGTATCCGGCGGCCAGCGCGGCCCGCGGAATCCAGCGATCGAACTGACCGGCTGAGACGGGGGCGGGTGCGGTGACGGTGTCCACGCTGGTGCCGGGGGGCGGGGTCGGGGTGCGCTGGTACAGCAACCACCAACCGAGCATCATCAGGATGCCGCCGAGGAGGGCGCCGGATCCCCACGTGCGGTTCGGCCCGATCGACGTCAGCACGATGACGGCGACGACGACCAGCAGCACCAGTTTGGGGTTGCCGTGCCAGCCGGACGACCATCCGTGCCGCCGTCGGCGGGACCCGTGCCCGTAGTGCTGCGCGGTCGGCCACCCGCCGGTCTGGGCGCGCTGGCTGACGGTGTGGTGACTCGGTAACGCGATCCACGCCGCCAGGTAGACGATGACGCCGCTGCCGCCGAAGATCGCGGCCACCACGAATGCGACCTTGACCAGCGTCGGGTCGACCCGATACCGATCGGCGATGCCGGCGCACACACCGGCGACGGTCCGCGGCGACGACGGCCGCACCGGCCGCGTCGCCCACATCTGAGCGAGCTGCTTCTCGATCCGCTTGGCGTCCATGGTGATCATCCTGTCCGTGACCGGGCCGTCGGCGCATCGGGGGACGACCCTGAGATCTCCCCGGAGCGGCCATACCAGGGAAGCCCCTGATGTGTCGGTGCGCGAGATCGTGCCACCATCGACACATGAGTGGCGAGCTGAATGCTGCGCCGACACCTGCCGGTGCCGGGCCGAATCCCGCCGCGGCATCGGACGACGCGCACACCGACGCCGACGGGGATGCCGGCGCTCCGGCACGCGCCGCCACGCCCCCGGTAACCCCGGCTGCTGCTCCCGCGCGGCCCGCCGTTCCGACTCCGGCCCGGGCTGCCACGGCTGCTGCGGCCGCGGCGGTGCCCACCCGGGACGACCGCGACGATGCCCCGCCGGAGATGCGGCGCCGCGACGCCGGCCGGGTGATCGGGGGTGTTGCCGGCGGCGTCGCCGATCACCTCGGCGTCGATACCTTCCGCGTCCGCGTCGTGTTCGTCGTCCTCGCCGCCCTGGCCGGCGCCGGCGTCCTCGCCTACGCCCTGCTGTGGTTCTTCACCCCGACCGGCAACGACACCCGCCCGCCGCGGCCGGGCGAGCGGCGGCAGGCCATCGGTCTCGCCCTCGTCGGATTGGTGGCGATGGCCGTGGTCGGCTTCGCGGCGGCGGGCACACCCGGCGCCTACCTGGTGCCCTTCGTGTTCATCGCGGTGGGTGCCAGCCTGGTGTGGCGGGAGATCGACACATCCCGCACCGCCACTCGGAGCACCGCCCTCACCTGGACCCGACTGTCCGGTGGAGCGTTGCTGGTGATCGGTGGGCTCGTGGTCATCGTGGTCGCGGGCAATCGCAGCTTCGGTGGCCTGAACACGACACTGTTGGCGGTGCTGGCCACCCTGATCGGCGTCGTCCTGCTGACCGTCCCGCTGTGGATGCGGATGTGGCGCACCCTCAACGAGGAACGTGCCGCCCGCATCCGCAACGCCGAACGTGAGGAAATCGCGTCGCACCTGCACGACTCGGTGCTGCAGACGCTCGCCCTGATCCAGAAGCAAGCGGCCAAACCCGATGAGGTGGCCCGGCTGGCGCGCAGCCAGGAACGCGAGTTGCGGAGCTGGCTGTTCGGTGACCCCGCGCGGCGCGGCGGTTCGTTGAGCGCCACATTGCGCAGTGTCGCCGCCGAGGTGGAGGACGACTACGGCATCGAGGTCGAGGTGATCACCGTCGGCGACCTGCGACCGGACGACGACTCGCACGGCCCCGCCGCGCGGCGCTGGCCCGCGCTGATCGGCGCCACCCGGGAGGCGTTGGTGAACGCGGCGAAGCACTCCGGGGAACGCAAGGTCGACGTGTACTGCGAGGTCGGCGACGACGAGGTCGAGGTCTACGTCCGCGACCGCGGTGCAGGCTTCGACCCCGACGACGTGGACCCCGACCGCCAGGGCGTCGCCCGGTCGATCCGTGCGCGCATCGAACGCGCCGGCGGCCGGGTGACGATCACATCGGCACCGGGTCGCGGCACGAACGTCCGCCTGGATATGCCACGCGGTGGCGATGCCCCGGCGGATGCCGGCGACGACCACCCGGCGAATAATGACGCCATGACCAACACCCCGGCGGACGACGGCTCACCGGACGCGGTGGGCGATCACAGCCGGAGTGGCCGATGACCCAGGAAGGTGCGATGGCTCACCCCGATTCGATCCCCGACCCCCAGTCGACGAGCGCCGGCGATTCGGCGAGTGGCGAGGATTCGGCGAGTGGCGGTGATTCATCGAGCGCAGAGACCACCACGTACCGGGTGTTCCTGGTCGACGATCACGCGGTGTTCCGGTCGGGCGTGCGGGCCGAACTCGCCGGCGAGTCGGGGCTGCAGGTGATCGGCGAGGCCGGCACCGTCGCGGATTCGGTGGCGGGCATCGTCCGGGTGCGGCCCGACGTGGTCCTGCTCGACGTGCACATGCCCGCGGGCGGGGGTGTCGCGGTGTTGCGTGGGGTGACCGACGCGCTGGGCAGCGAGGCGCCGGTCTTCTTGGCGCTCAGTGTGTCCGACGCCGCCGAGGACGTGATCGCGACGATCCGGGCGGGTGCGCGCGGCTACGTCACCAAGACCATCGACGGCGCGGAGCTCGCCGATGCGGTGCGGCGCGTCGCCGACGGGGACGCCGTATTCAGCCCGCGGCTGGCGGGTTTCGTCCTGGATTCGTTTACCGGGAAGTCGTCGGCGCCGGAGCCGCCGCTCGACCCGGAGCTGGACTCGCTGACCCGACGCGAACTCGAGGTGCTGCGGCTCCTCGCGCGCGGCTACACCTACCGGGAGATCGCCGAGGAACTGTTCATTTCGATCAAGACGGTGGAGACGCACGCGTCGAATGTGCTGCGCAAGACCCAGCAGTCCAACCGCAACGCACTCACCCGATGGGCCGCGACGCGGCATATCGGCTGAGCGGCACGGGTTTTCGGGCCACTGGTGGGGCGGTCCGGCGCCTCGCGCACCGTCGACTGTGCGTCGAAAATCGTCCACTGTGCGTCAGAATCCGTTCACTGTGCGTCGAAAATCGTCCACTGTGCGTCCCAGTCCATCCACTGTGCGGCAAAAATCGTTCAGTGTGCGTCAGATTCCGTCCACTGTGCGCGGGCGCTGGTTTCGATACGGCTCCTCGCTGCGCTCGGTGCCTACTCAACCAGCGGGATGGGTCTGCTTAAGCAGCGGTGACATTCGTGTACGAATGCGGCGCGCGCGGAGCGTGTTTGGACGGGTGCTGACGACTCGGCGCAGCAACACGACTTAGCGCAGCCACACGCCTTAGCGCAGCAACGCGATCGTCAGCACGACGACTCCGGCGAGGACGAGGAAGAATAGGAACACCGTTGCGGCGAGAGCCGTCGCGCTTGGCGAATTCGATTGCCGAGGTGGTGGTTGCGACGAGAATCCGGGCGGCGGCATGCTCGGCGGCGGCACGTAGCTGCCGGACTGGTGCGGCGGCGGCGTGGACACCAGCGTGTGATCGAACGCGCGCGCCGACCGCTGCTGCTGCGGTTGCGGTCCGCGGGGGGCGAGCGTCGCGTCGGTGTACGGCGACGACCACCCGGTCGAGCGGCCCGCACCGGCACCGGTGGTCGGGGGGTGATTGCCGGTCGGCCGGCGTGGTGCGCCCAACGCCCAGCTCGGCAGGCCACCGCCACCCGGGCGAACCAGCAGACTCGTCAGCACCTGATTGGTGTTGCCGGTGTCGCCCGCCGCGACCTCGGCGAGCGCGTCGCGTGCCTCGTCCATGGTGATGCGCTTGGTGGGACTCGGTTCCAGCATGCGCAGAATGACCGGTTCCAGTGGTCCGGCCTTGGTCATCGGATTGATCTGGGCGCGGGCGACCTTGTGCAGCAACACCAGGGCGTTGTCGTCGACGCCGAACGGTGGCTCACCCTCGACCATCGTGTACACCGTTGCGCCAAGCGAATACACGTCGGACGACTCGGACGGCTCGGATCCGCGGGCGACCTCCGGCGCGAAATAGGCTGGGGTGCCGGTGATGATGCCGGTCTGGGTCAGCGACACATCATCCTTGGCGCGGGAGATGCCGAAGTCGGTGATCTTCACCAGCCCGGCGGCGCGGCCGGTGCCGGCGATCAGGATGTTGCCGGGCTTGATGTCACGATGCACGATGCCCGCCGCGTGTGCCTCGGTCATCGCGTCCGCGACCTGGGCGCCGATCTTGGCCGCCTCGGTGACCCCGATCGTGCCCGCGGTCTCCAGGATCTGCGCGACGCTGCGCGACGGCAGGTACTCCATCACCAGCCACGGCTCGCCGCGGTCGAGCGCGACGTCGTGCATCGCGATGGCGTTGCGATGGCTGAGCTTGGCCGCTATCCGCCCCTCCCGCATCGCGCGTTTGCGGATGTTCTCCGCCGAATCCTCGGACAGTCCCTCGGTCGACAGCACCTGTTTGACGGCGACGTCGCGGTCGAGGAGCTGATCACGAGCCAGCCACACCGTGCCCATGCCACCCCCACCGATCCGCGAGGTCAGCCGGTATCGGCCCGCGACCAGGTACTGCGGCCCCGGTGTGCGGCGATAGTCGGGCTCGATGGACATACCGAGATGATAGCCGGGCGGCACGCCGCGCGAGACGCCACTTGACACTGTGTCGCACGTGTGTTCGACTCGCGGTATGCGATGGTCGGAGCAGGTCGTCGACGCCGACGATGGGGCGCTGCCCGGTCTCGCCAAATCGGGTCTGGTGCGGTCGGTGCAGACGCCGGAGTTCGAGGGTGTCACCTTCCACGAGGTGCTGGCGAAGAGTGCGCTGAATCAGGTCCCGGAGGCGTCCGGACTGCCGTTTCGGTTCACCGTCAACACCTTTCGTGGATGCACTCACGCGTGCCGGTATTGTTTTGCGCGGCCGACGCACGAGTACCTCGACCTGGATGCGGGTCGCGACTTCGACACTCAGGTGGTGGTCAAGCTCAACGTTGCGGCGGTGCTGCGCAAGGAGTTACGACGCCGGTCGTGGACGCGTGAAGCGGTGGCGCTGGGCACCAACACCGACCCGTACCAGCGGGCCGAGGGACGTTATCGGCTGATGCCAGGCGTGATTTCGGCGCTCACCGAGGCGGCCACTCCGTTCTCGATCCTGACCAAGGGCACATTGTTGCGACGCGATCTGCCGCTGCTGCGGCAGGCGGCCGGTCGGGTGCCGGTGCACCTGTCGGTGTCGTTGGCCCTCTACGACCACGACCTGCAGAAGCAGATCGAACCGGGCACCCCGTCGCCGCGGGCTCGGCTGGCGCTGATCCGCGAGATCGCCGATGCCGGATTCGCGCCGCACGTCATGCTCGCCCCGGTGATTCCCTATCTGAGCGATTCCACCACCCACCTCGACGACCTGTTGGGCGCGCTGGCCGATGCCGGCGCGTCCGGGGTGACCGCCTTTCCGATGCACCTGCGCGGGGCGACCAAGCCGTGGTTTCTGTCCTGGCTGGCCGAGGAGCACCCGGCGCTGATGAAGCGTTATCGGGGGCTGTATGGCCGGGGTGCCTATGTGACGCCGGAGTATTCGGCGTGGTTACGAGACCGGATGCGGCCGTTGGTGCGCAAGCACGGGCTCGGCGGGCGTGCCGATGACGGGCATTGGGAGGGGTCTGCCGCCGGTGGCGACGTTGATACCGCGGGGCAGTCACTCGTCGCCGACGTCGCCCAGCAGCGGGAGCTCACGTTGTTCTGAGGGAGCGTGTCGGGGCTCTGCGGGGGATGTGGGGCTTTGATCCGGGCGTCGCATCGCCCGGGTCGCCGGCCGGGGTGGTCGGCGCGGGCCATGCGAGTTGCGGGCTTGCGCGGGCAGAGTGTGCGACGGAGGCGGCGCAACTACACAGATTTCTCGCAACTACACGCAATGCATTCCGTGTAGTTGCGAGGAATTCGTGTAGTTGCGTGCGCGTCGAGCCCCCGCTCGCGCCGGTTGCCGCGACCTCTGCCGAAATCCATCGACGTTGTGCCCGCTTACCGGGCACAACGTCGATGGATTCGCCCGGCTCATCCGCCACTGCTGAGCCCCACCGACCTGCGCTGTTGACGGTTGTCGGACCCGCCACCTACCATCGATGACATCGAAAACACGTTCGACGTAGTGGCGGAGAGGCCCCGACGGACCGGCTCGCGAAAGGCGCCGGTGCGCAAGGTGTGTGCGGTACTTGCGGACTCGTACTGCCTTGGCGCACAGTGCCTTCGGCACCGGTTCGGCTCGGTCGACCCATGGTGGTGACGTGTCGAGATAGGTAAGGCGCAGCACTTCCCGGCGCGCTGGAGGTCCACGACGGTGGGCTCGGAGAACCCCGAGTCCACCGATGCCGGCGGGAGGTCAGATGAGTGTGGTGGCGTTGCGATGCCCGGCGGGGGCGGCCGAGGCGGACGGCCATTCCGGGGAGGCGGCTCGCGGAGGGCTGCACCCCTATAAAGCGGACGACGTGAAGGCGGACCGCGGCGGGGTGCACCGCGAGATGGGCCGCGGCGGGGTGCACCGCGAGGTGGACCGCGGCGGGAGGGCCGACGGAGAGATAAGGCTCCGGGAGGTGACATCCGGGACCGCCACGGTCCCCGACGGGCTAGACACCGTCACTCGACTGCGTCGCCGGATGGCGGCCATGTCGGGGGCGGCGGGGATACCCGACCGGTTCGGGCCCGACGGTGCTGCGCGTCCCATCGACGTGCTGGCGCTCCCCGACGCGCTGTCGGATCTCCTACCGCACCAAGGTATTACGCGGGGGAGTGTGCTGTGCTACACCGGGGCGCCCTCGCTGATGGCAGCGGTGATCGCATCGGTGACGCGAGCCGGAGGACAGGTCGGCATCGTCGGGCTGCCCCGGTTCGGGCTGCTGTCGGCGACCGAGATGGGCGCCGACCTGGCCCGGATCGCCGCAGTGCCCGACCCGGGCGTCGACCCGGTCGATGTGGCGTCGGTGCTGCTCGACGGCATGGACCTGGTGATACTCGGACTGCGCGGGCTCACCGTCCCGCCGTCCCGGAGCCGGGTGGTGACCGGTCGGGTACGGCAGCAGGCCGCAGCCCTGATGGTGGTGGACGGTTCCTGGCCGGGCGCGCAGATCCATCTCGACGCCGAGGTGCTCGGCTATCGGCACATCCCCGACATCGACGGTGACAGCGACCTCGCCGTGGCACGACGTGGACATGGACGTATCGGCGGCATGCGGCTCCGGGTCGCCGCGACCGGGCGCGACCGACGCCGCCGGGTCGCCGACATCGACCTGCACCCGACCGGCTTCGGCACCGACATCGGCAGATCGGTGGTACTGACGCGATCCGACACCGGCACTCCGGACTCCGAAACCATTGTGGCGGTGGCGAACTGATGTACTCCACCATGATCACCGGTACCACCACCAGCGACGCCAGCACGATCACCACCGGCGACCGCGATCCCAGAGCCGGCGCACCCCGGAGAGCCAGCGCACCCGAGAACCGCGCACCCGAGAACCGCGCATCGTCAACGACCGGCCGGGTGCTGGCCCTGTGGTGCCCCGACTGGCCGGCCACGGCGGCGGCCGCCGACGCGGATCTGCCGCCGCTGCATCCGGTGGCGGTGCTGTCGGCGAATCGGGTGATCGCCTGCTCGGCCCCTGCCCGCACCGCGGGCGTTCGGCGCGGCATGCGGAAACGGCAGGCACAGTCGGCGTGCCCGGAGATGACCGTCGTCGTCGCCGACGAACACCGGGACGGCCGAATGTTCGAACCGGTGGCCGCGGCGGTCGCCGACCTGGCGCCGACGGCCGAGGTGCTGCGGCCCGGGCTGCTCGCGATCTCGGCGACCGGACCGTCGGCATTCCACGGCGGGGAGGCAGCCTTCGCCGAGCAACTCGTCGACCGGGTGTCGGCCTGCGGAGTCGAATCCCAGGTCGGCATCGCGGACGAACTGTTCACCGCGGTGCTCGCCGCCCGCCGGGGACGCATCGTCCACCCCGGCGGCGACCGCACCTTCCTGGCCGACCTGCCGATCGGCGACCTCGCCGTCGAACCCAGCCTGGCCGATCCCGACCGGACCGAGCTGACCGGACTGCTCCGGCGACTGGGGCTGACAACCATCGGCGACTTCGCCGCACTGTCCGTCACCGACGTCGCCACCCGATTCGCCGCCGACGCGGTGGCGGCGCACCGACAGGCCACCGCACTGCCCGGTCGTCGGCCAATGGGCAGCGCACCGCCGGAGGAACTGGCCATCGACTACGTCTGCGACCCGCCGATCGACCGCATCGATGCCGCCGCCTTCGTCGGCCGCCGCCTGGCCGACGTCGTGCACCGACGTCTCGCCGACATTCCCGCCGCCTGTACCAAGCTCACCGTGGTGGCGATCACCGAACTCGGACAACAGCATTCGCGCACATGGCGGTGTGCCCAGCCGCTGACCCCGGAGGCCACCGCCGATCGCGTGCGCTGGCAGTTGGAAGGCTGGATGACCGGCGGGCGACGTCGGGGCGACGCCGACGGCCGCCCGGACTCGCCGATCGTGACGCTGCGGCTGGAGCCGGTCGAACTGGTGGAGGCGGGTGCGTTGCACTACGCACTCACCGGTTACGGCCTACCGGGCGATGCCGAGGTATCCGAGCGGGCGCGCCGTTCCCTGGAACGGGTGCAGGCGCTCCTCGGCGGCGAGGCGGTGCGGATCCCGGTGCGCAGCGGCGGTCGCGGTCCCGCGGATCAAATCACCCTGGTGCCGCTCGGCGACGAGAAGATTCCCGATCGCGACCCGGCAGCGCCGTGGCCGGGTCGGCTCCCCGGACCGGCCCCGACGATGATGGCCGACACCCCGGTCGCGGTGACCGATGCGATGGGCAGCCCCGTCGAGGTCACCGCGCGGGGCGCGTTCTCCGCCGAACCGACCACGGTGAATCTGATCGCCGGCCCCAACGGCGTATCCCGCCGCGACGGTTGGGGACTGACGTGGTGGGCCGGTCCCTGGCCGACCGGAGTCGACGAGGCCGGGATCACCGCGCGGGCGCAGGTGTTGCTCGACGACTCCCGCGCCCTGCTGCTGTGCTTCCGGTCCGGCGGGTGGGTGGTCGAAGGGGTCTACGAGTGACTACGAGTGACATCGGCGATCGGTACGCCCGCGCGCGGCGTCGTCCCCCTGATTGTCATCCACTGCCGCGCCGGCGGGCCCGCCGCTGCCGCCAGCGACACCACCGTCGCCGCCGGTACCGAGCGCCGCCGCCGACTCGCCGAACATCAGGAACTCCTGGTGCAACACGCGCGTGGTCAGATCCGGCGCGAACCGATGCCCGAGATCCACCAGATCCCCCAGCGGCGACGAGATCCGGCGTGGCCGGCGCAGGATGCCGTCCAGTACGCGCGCCGCCGCCTTGTCGGCACTCCAGGTGCCCGGCGAACTCCGGTACACCTCGGTGGGTTCGATCATCCGGGTTTGCACCAGCGGCAACCGAATGTTGGTGAATGTCACGTGGTCGGACAGGGTTTCGGTGCCGGTCGAGTCGCTGAACGCCTCCAGTGCCGCCTTGGACGCCGCATACGCGCCGAACCGTGCGCCGTGCGACTGCACGGCGATCGAGGTGACGTTCACGACGTGGCCGCATTGCCGCTCGATCATGTGCGGCAACAGCGCGAGCACCAGATTGACCGCGCCGAAGTAGTTGACCGCCATCACCCGGTGGTAGTCGTGCATCCGGTCCACCGAGTGCAGTGTCGACCGTCGGATGGACCGTCCGGCGTTGTTCACCAGGATGTCGACGTGACCGTGCTCGGCGAGGATGTTCTTGACCAGTGAACGCCCCGACTCCTCGTCGGTGATGTCACAGGGGTACGCGTACACCCGACCCCGCGGCACCCCCTCCTTGGCTTCCGTCGAGTTCAGTTCCGTTGCCGCGGCGTCGAGTTCGTCGGCATTGCGGGCGACGATGAACACGGTCGCACCGCGGGCGACACACATGCGGGCCGTCGCCTTACCGATCCCGCTCGATCCA
The DNA here is from genome assembly GCA_039527305.1 of Gordonia sinesedis. Lineage (GTDB taxonomy): Bacteria > Actinomycetota > Actinomycetes > Mycobacteriales > Mycobacteriaceae > Gordonia > Gordonia sinesedis. The sequence continues at coordinate 744,251 of BAAAJU010000006.1, forward strand.
CCGGTGATCAGAATGTGCTTGCCGACCAGCGGCCCCCGCGGATCGCGGCGGCGGTACCGGGCCGGATCCAGGTGCCGGGTCCAGTAGTCCCACAGCCGGGGCGCGTAGTCGGCGAGCTCGGGCACCATGACGCCGAGCTCACGCAGCCGGCGAACGCTCTCGTCGGACCGGAAGTCCACCGGCAGCGACGTCGCGTCCAGCAACGCCGGCGGCACCCCCTCCTGTGCGGCCAGCAGGTCGCGTCCCATCCGCAGCACGCCCTTGCCGGACAGCGCGATCGCCGGCCGAAGCAAGCGATTACCCACGGCGGTAAAGCCCTTGGGCGCACCGATCGCGGGCGCGAGCGCGTTGTACATGTCGGTGATGTCGTGTGGTTGCGGATCGCTGAGGTGATAGACCAGCCCACTGCGGTGCGGATCGGTGCCGACCAGGGCGACGATGGCATCCACGACATAGTCGACCGGAATCAGGTCGATGCGGCCGAGCCCGGGCATCGGTAGCGGAATCGCGTTCGGCAGCAGCCGAAGTCGTGCCAGTTGGCGGAAGAAGTAGTACGGGCCGTCGATCTTGTCCATCTCGCCGGTGCGGGAATCGCCAACCACCACCGACGGCCGGTAGACGCGCCAACGCAGGCCGTCGCGCTCCCGGACGATGCGCTCGGCGGCGAACTTAGTCCGGTGATATGGCGTCGGGAACCGTTGCCCCAGATCGAAATCCTGCTCGGTGAACGGGCCCCGGTGGTCCCCGGACACCGCGATCGACGAGATGTGGTGGCACATCGCGTCGCGGGCGAGTGCGAAGTCGACGACCCGGGCGGTGCCGTCGACATTTGCCGCGTGCTGGGCGTCCGCGTCGGCGGCCATGTCGTAGATGGCACCGAGGTGGATGACATGGTCGATATCCGGCAGGGCGGCCTCGTCGAGTCCGAGACCGGGCGCGGTCAGGTCGCCGACTACCGGATGTACGCGCTCGCCGCCGGGCAACGTCGCGAGCAGCTCGGTGAACCGGCTCAGCGACGACGAGCGCACGAGCGCGTGAATCTCGGCATCCGGCTCGGCGGCGAGGAGCCGCTCGATCACCCGGCGGCCGATGAATCCGGTGCCACCGGTCACGAAGTATCTGGACATAGGTTCGGTTCCCGATCTGTGGGCTAGCAGGTCTAGGCGGACTGGGTCGCCCTGGCGGAGGGTCCGGGTTGGGGTCGCCGTGGCTGGGCTGCCACGTATCTTACCGGCGGGTAAGAAGCGGCTGTCGTGTCCACCCTGGCACTTCGGGGCCGACACGGCAAGGGTCGGCGTCCGGTCTGCGCCGGGCGGGCTTCTCGGAGCCGTGCCCCCAATGTCGATCCGCCTGTCGTTCATCGAACAGACGTTCTACACTGATCGGGTGGGGTGGAACCAGGGGCCACCGACGTGGTCGGAGATGGAGCGGGTGCTGTCCGGGCGGCCACCGCTCGGGCGCCCACCCGAGTTCTACGGGCCGCCCGAAGCCAGGGACAGTCCCGCGTGGTCGCACTCCCGCGGTCCGTTCACCGCTCCGGAGGTCCAGCCGGAGCCGTCCGCGGTCGCCTATGCGGAGTTGCACGCGCACAGCGCCTACAGCTTCCTCGACGGCGCCTCGATGCCGGAGGACATGGTCGCCGAGGCGCACCGGCTGAACGTGCGTGCCCTCGCCCTCACCGATCACGACGGCTTCTACGGTGTCGTCCGATTCGCGGAGGCCGCACGGGAATTCAGGATGCCGACCGTGTTCGGGTCGGAACTGTCGCTGGATCACGACGCCGCCCGGACCGGGGTGAACGATCCACCGGGGGAGCATCTGCTGGTGCTCGCCCGGGACGGCGAAGGGTACCGCCGGCTGTCCCGGGTGATCGCCGACGCGCATATGGCCGGCGGCGAGAAGGGGCTGCTGCGCTACGACATCGACCGGCTGACCGAAGCTGCCGGGCACTGGGCGATCCTGACCGGCTGCCGCAAGGGTGCGGTGCGCCGCGCCCTCGACCGGGGCGGGCCGTCCGCCGCGCGGGCGGCCGTCGTCGATCTGGTCGATCGCTTCGGCCGTGACGACGTGGTGGTCGAACTGACCGCACAGGGCATTCCGGACGACGACGAGCGCAACGCCGTGCTGGCCGGGATCGCCCGCAGTCTCGACCTGGCGACGGTCGCCACTACCGGCGCCCACTTCGCGGCACCGAACCGGCGCAGGCTGGCGATGGCGGTCGCCGCGGTGCGGGCGCGCACCGACATCGAGACCATCGCCGGCTGGCTGCCTGGTGTCGGCGGTGCACATCTACGGAGCGGCGACGAAATGGTGCGACTGCTGCCCGCGCACCGCGACGCCATCGACAATGCCGTCGGCCTGGCCGCCGACTGCGCCTTCTCCCTTGGCTTGATCGCCCCGCAACTGCCGCCGTTCGACGTGCCGGACGGGCACACCGAGAACAGCTGGCTGCGGGAGCTCACCATGACCCGGGCACGTCGCCGCTACGGCACCCCCGCCCAGCACCCGCAGGCCTACCGGCAGATCGAGCACGAACTGGCCGTCATCGCCACCCTCGACTTTCCCGGGTACTTCCTCGTCGTCGCCGACATCGTCGACTTCTGCAAACGCACCGACATCCTCTGCCAAGGCCGGGGAAGTGCGGCCAACTCGGCGGTCTGCTACGCACTGGGCATCACCAATGTCGACCCGGTGGCCAACGACCTGCTGTTCGAGCGGTTCCTCTCGCCGGAACGCGACGGCCCACCCGACATCGACGTCGACATCGAGTCCGACCGGCGCGAGGAGGCCATCCAGTACGTCTACTCCCGCTACGGGCGCGACTACAGCGCACAGGTCGCCAACGTGATCACCTATCGGCAGCGATCCTCGGTCCGCGATATGGCCCGAGCCCTCGGCTACGCCGCCGGCCAACAGGATGCGTGGAGCAAGATGCCCGACCGCGCGCCCGCCGACGTAATCGAGCTGGCCGGTCAGATCGCCCACATGCCACGCCATCTCGGTATTCACTCCGGCGGCATGGTGATCTGCGACCGACCCATCGCCGATGTCTGCCCGACCGAGTGGGCGCGGATGGAGAATCGCAGCGTGTTGCAGTGGGACAAGGACGACTGCGCGGCCATCGGGCTGGTGAAGTTCGACCTGCTCGGGCTGGGCATGCTGTCGGCGCTGCACTACGCGATCGACCTGGTCGCCGAGCACAAGGGGATCAAGGTCGATCTGGCCAGGATCGATCTCACCGAGGCGGCGGTGTACGAGATGCTGTGTCGCGCAGACTCGGTCGGCGTATTCCAGGTCGAGTCGCGCGCCCAGATGGCGACCCTGCCCCGCCTCAAGCCGCGCTGTTTCTACGATCTCGTCGTCGAAGTGGCGTTGATCCGGCCGGGACCGATCCAGGGCGGGTCGGTGCACCCCTACATCCGCCGGCGCAACGGCGACGAGGAGGCTACCGTCGAGCATCCGTCGATGCGCAAGGCGCTCAACCGGACACTGGGGGTGCCGTTGTTTCAGGAGCAGCTCATGCAGCTCGCCGTCGACGTCGCCGGCTTCGACGCCGCCGAGGCCGACCAGTTGCGCCGGGCGATGGGATCCAAACGGTCGCCGGAGCGGATGCAACAGCTCCGAGAGCGGTTCTACGAGGGGATGGAACGCACCAACGGCATCACCGGCGAGATGGCCGACCGCATCTTCGAGAAGCTGGCGGCGTTCGCCAACTTCGGTTTCCCGGAAAGTCATTCGCAGAGTTTCGCGTCGCTGGTGTTCTACTCGTCGTGGTTCAAGCTGCATCATCCGGCGGCATTCTGTGCCGCCCTGCTGCGCGCTCAGCCGATGGGCTTCTACTCGCCGCAGTCACTGGTGGCCGACGCCCGCCGGCACGGGGTGGCGGTGCATCGCCCGCACATCAACGTCTCGCGTGCCGAGGCGAGTCTGGAGAACGCCGGGCTGGACGTGCGTCTCGGTCTGGCCGGGGTGCGGGGGATCGGCGACGACGTGGCCGACCGGATCGTCGCCGCGCGCGCGGCCGGCGACTTCACGTCCATCACCGATCTAGCGCGGCGCGCGGAGCTGACCACCAAACAGTTGGAGGGGCTGGCCGGGGCGGGTGCGTTCGACTGTTTCGGGGTGAGTAGGCGGCAGGCGTTGTGGCAGGCCGGCGCGGCGGCGACGGCGCGCGCCGACCAGCTCGACCTGCGGCAGTCCACCGATGCGCCGACGCTGCCGGGACTGTCCGACGTGGAGCTGGCGGCCACCGACGCGTGGGCCACCGGGATCACTCCCACCTCGTATCCGACCCAGTTCCTGCGCCCCCGCCTGCAGGCGATGGGGGTGATCCCGGCCGACGAACTGCTGTCGGTACCGGACGGCGCTCGCGTGATCGTCGGCGGTGCGGTGACCCACCGGCAGCGGCCGGCGACGGCGTCCGGGGTGACGTTCATCAACCTCGAGGACGAGACCGGCATGGTCAACGTGGTGTGCTCGGTCGGATTGTGGACCCGCTACCGGGAACTGGCGCACTCGGCGTCTGCGCTGCTCATCCGGGGCCGGGTGCAGAATGCCGAGGGTGCGGTGACCGTTGTCGCGGATCGGTTGCAGCGCATGGATCTTCGGGTTGGAACGCGGTCGCGGGACTGGCAGTAGTATCCGGCTCGACGCGAGTTACCGACTCGACACCGAGATGCGTGGGGTCGGCGACTTGTGGCTGTGGCTGTCGTGTCGCACGACGTCCGCCCCGACCGGACAGCGCCCGACTGGACAGCGCCCGACTGGACAGCGCCCGACTGGACAGCGCCCCGATCAGACCGCGCCGCCGAAACCGTTCTGCCGCCACGCCTCGTAGACGGCGATGCTGGCGGCGTTGGCGAGATTGTGCGAACGCCGGTCGGCGAGCATCGGGATGCGAAGCCGGTCGGTGACGTGCGGGTCGTCGAGAACCTCGGCGGGCAATCCGCTCGGCTCCGGCCCGAACAGCAGCACATCGCCGGGGGAGTAGTCGACGTCGGTGTGGTAGCGGTCGGCGTGTGAGGTGAATGCGAACACCCGCTCCGGCTGAAGCTTCTCCCACGCCGTCGCGAGGTCGGGATGCACTGTTACGGTGGCCATCTCGTGATAGTCCAGCCCGGCGCGCCGCACCTGGGCGTCGGACATCGAGAATCCCAGCGGCTCGATCAGATGGAGCTCGCACCCGGTGTTGGCGGCCAGTCGGATCGCATTGCCGGTATTCGGCGGAATGCACGGCTGGAAGAACATGATGCGGAACATGGTCGTGTCAGCGTAGCGTCCGCCGAACACGTCCGACGACATGCGGTTTCCGCGCTATTCGAGCTATGAAATCACGGGCCGGGCACCGGATGGAACAATGGTCGCCGTGAGCGCCATACGACTCGACGGAAAGATCACCCGCGACGAGATCTTCACCGACCTGGCCGCCCGCGTGGAGAAGCTGCGCGACGCGGGCGTCATGCCCGGCCTCGGCACGATCCTGGTCGGCGACGACCCCGGGTCGCGCTCCTACGTGCGGGGCAAGCATGCCGACTGCGCCCGGGTGGGGATCGAGTCGCTGCGTAAGGACCTCCCGGCCGACGCCACCACCGACGAACTGAACGCCGCGATCGACGAACTCAACGCCGACCCGTCGTGCACCGGCTACATCGTCCAGCTCCCCCTACCCGCGCAGCTCGACGAGAACGCCGCACTCGAGCGCATCGACCCCGCCAAGGATGCCGACGGCCTGCACCCGATCAATCTGGGCCGTCTCGTCCTCGGCACGCCGTCGACACTGCCGTGTACCCCACGCGGCGTTATTCACCTGCTGCGCCGCCACGACATCCCGATCGACGGCGCCCGGGTCACCGTGATCGGCCGCGGCGTCACCATCGGCCGCCCGATCGGGCTGATGCTCACGCGCCGCAGCGAGAACGCCACCGTCACCCTGTGTCACACCGGCACCCGCGACCTCGCCGACGAGGTGCGCCGCGCCGACATCGTGGTGGCCGCCGCGGGCGTGCCGCACCTGGTCACCGCCGACATGGTGAAGCCCGGAGCCGCGGTCCTCGACGTCGGCGTCAGCCGGACCGACGACGGGCTGGTCGGTGACGTCGCACCGGACGTCTGGGACGTCGCCGGTTACGTCTCGCCCAATCCGGGCGGTGTCGGCCCGCTCACCCGGGCGTTTCTGCTGGTCAACGTCGTCGAACGGGCGGAGGCTCAACTCGCCGAGGCGCAGCGACGATGACCGCCTCGCCCGCGGGCGAACGCGTGGGGCGGCTGCGTCGCGCGCGACGGTTCCGGGAGGTCCTGGTCCAGATCCCGTTCCTGCTGGTCGTCCTCGGGGTGCTGATCGCGGCGGCGCTCGTCCTCGTGGATCGATGGCGTCGTGGTGCGTTCGTCTTCGGGTCGACACTGTTGTTCGGCGCACTTCTGCGCGCCGTGCTGCCCATGTCTCGGATCGGTTTACTGCAGGTCAGGGGTAGATTTTCGGATATCGTCGCCATGGCGTCGGTCGGCGCGACGATGTTGTGGCTGGCGACGTCGATCGACCCTTTGGGCACGGATTGATTACAATAGATACACAAGCGTGACCAACTGACGGTTGGCGGCGCATTTTTCGAGGTCAAGCCGCGGCCGACGTGAGCAATCCTAAGTGGGGACCGGAATCACTTCGACGTTCGAAACCAATCATCCGATCGAGACCGACGAGACCACGTCCATGGGCGTGTCCGCGGGCGATGGGATGATCCACTACGTTCTGCTGACGCGCGACGGCGTCGGCCGGAACGTGGTCGATTCGCGGGTGATCGACGTCGACCAGACCGACGGCCTGGACACCGCGGGGCGGGTCAACGCGGGGATCGACCTGATGCTGGACGCGGCGCGGGAGGCCGACCAGAAGGTTGGGCCCATCGGAATTGCGGCGCGCACCGCCACGCAGCGTCGGCGGCTGCGGAGTAGCGGTAGCGGTCCGCGACGCCAGGTGCAGCTGAGCTCCGACGAAGAGGCGGTCGTCGCCTACCTCACCGGCAGTGGTGAGATCGACCGGTTCGACTCCGTGGTGGTCGCCGACTGCGGCGACACCGGCATGTCGCTGTACACCGTCGAGCCGAAGACCGGACGCATCTCGGACATCCACCGCAGTCACGTCCTCAGCGGCCGCCGGCTGGACCGGATAATCGCGGGCACCGTCGCGGCCAACCTGGACTCGGCCGGCGACTTCCGTGGCGGCCGGGGGGCGCGTGCATCGCTGCTCAGTCTGTGCCGAACGGCGAAGGAAGAGGTCGGAACCGAGGTTCCGGCAAGCGATTCCACGCCCGACCCGACCGGCAGCGGCCTCGACCGGGTGCGCCTGACGCCGGCAATCGTCGACTCCGCCGCGCGGGGAATGCTCACCGACGCCCGTGCGGTGGTCACCCGCTACCTGGCCGACGCCGACCGGCGCGGCGTCCATCCGCAAGCCCTCGTGCTGGTCGGCGGACTCGCCAACCTGCCCGCCGTCCGCGAGGTCGCCGACACCGCCGGACTCGAGGTCGTGGTCCCGTCGGCGCCCGAGCTGGCGGCGGCCACCGGGGCGGCGATGCTGGCCGGAAGTTCCAGCGGTGCGGCGAGCCGGCTCGCCTTTATCGGCGGCCGGCGGCATCGGCAGTGGTGGTCGGCGGCGCCGGTGGCCATCGTCGGCGCCGTGCTCGCTGCCGCGCTGCTGACGATCTACGCGATCAGCTCGTCGTTGACCGGCGAACGGGATTCGGTGGCGCCCACCGTCACAACGCCCGCGTCGACCACGGTCGACACCAGCGATACGGCGGACACCACACCGATCGAGCCGACCCGCACGACCCGGGAGAACGAGCTGCCGCCGGTGCAGCGCCCGGTCACGACGACGATGCCGCACGACGACGCCTACCCCGGATGGGTTACCACCGAACTTCCGCCGACGGGACCGTCGACCACGACGCGCACCCTGTCGCCCAATCCGCAGCCGGTGCTGCCGGAGACGTCCACGCCCGTCACCCCGTCGGAGCCGTCCGAACCCAGCACGCGCCGTCCGACGCTGCCGAAGATCCCACCGAATCTGATCCCGTCGGATCTGTTGCCCAGCGTGGCCGCGCCGGAACCGACGCCGCCGACCCAGAACCGTCGGATACCCGCGCCGACGCCGCCCGCGCCCACCGGCCCGGCCACGACGACGACCACGCCGGCGCGCTAAATGTGGTTCGCCGCGCCCGGGGGAGTCCTCGGGGCGCGAGCCATGCTGGTCAGCGCCGGGCCAGCTCGACGGTGCGCTTGAGTAGCTCACCGATCGCGTCGAACTCGGTGAGGAAGCCGTCGTGACCGTTGTCCGACCGCAGTACCTGCAGTCCGCCAACGCAATTGCCCAACTCTTCGGCCAGTTCAACCTGTAACCGCAATGGGTACAACCGGTCCGAGTCGATTCCGGCGACGATGACCGGCACCTGGCATGCATTCAGTGCGGCAGCCGCGCCGCCGCGGCCGCGTCCTACGTCGTGATGGTTGAGTACCTCGCTGAGCACGACGTAGCTGCCCGGGTCGAATCGCTCAATCAGCTTGTCCGCCTGGTGTTCCAGATAGCTCTGTACCGCATATCGCCCGTCGCGCAACGGATTCTCTTCGCCCTGAGCGGCATTGGCGAAGCGCGCGTCGAGCTCGGCCTCGCTGCGATAGGTCAGATGCGCAATGCGCCGGGCGACACCCATGCCCGCGAGCGGTGCTCGGCCGGTGCCGTGATAGTCACCGCCCTGCCAGGCTGGGTCGGCCGTGATCGCGGCGATTTGCGTTGTCTGCGTGCCGATCTGGTCGGCGGTGGCACGTGCTCCGACGGCCAGCACGAGCGCGCTGCGCACTCGTTCGGGATATTCGATCACCCATTCCAGAGCGCGGGCACCGCCCATCGACCCGCCGACAACCGCACCGACACTGCGGATGTCGAGCGCGTCGAGTAACGCCGCCTCCGCGCGAACCTGATCCAGCACGGTGACCTGCGGGAAACGCGCACCCCACGGTCGCCCGTGCAAGTCCAGTGAGGCCGGACCGGTGGAGCCGCGACACCCGCCGAGCACGTTGGCGGAGATGACACACCACTCGTCGGTGTCGATCGCACACCCGGGGCCGATCAGTCCGTCCCACCAGCCGGGGGAGGGGTGGTCGGCATCGGCGGGGCCGGTGACGTGCGAGTCGCCGGTGAGCGCGTGCAGCGTGAGGATCACGTTGTCCCGGGCGGGCGACAACGCGCCCCAGCGCTGGAACGCCAGGGTCACGTCATCGAGGTGACCGCCACCCTGCAGCGTCATCGGCCCGAGGCGGACCGCGGCCATCGCGCCATCCGGGAGCTGCTCCCAGCCGGGTCGATCGGTCGGGTCCGTCTGCGGGTCGATGCTCACCGACACTTCGGTGTCACTCCTGTCGTCACTGTCGTTGTGCCCCGTACGAATTCGGTCACTTGGCGGCGGCGAACCCCTGGTCCAGATCGACCAGGATGTCGTCGATGCCCTCGACCCCCACCGCCAGTCGTACCAGACCTGGCGTGACGCCCGCCTTCAGCTGCTCCTCGGGGGTGAGCTGGCTGTGGGTGGTCGACGCCGGGTGAATCACCAGCGACCGGACATCGCCGATATTGGCGACGTGGCTGTGCAGCGTGAGGGCGTCGACGAACTTCTTGCCCGCGTCGACGCCACCGGCGATCTCGAACGAGACGATCGCGCCCTGGCCTTTGGGCAGCAGCCGCTGACCGAGCTCGTGCCACGGTGACGAGTCCAGCCCGGCGTAGGCGACGGATTCCACCTGCGGATGCGCGGCGAGGTAGTCGGCGACCCGCTGCGCGTTCGCGACGTGCCGCTCCACTCGCAGGCTCAGCGTCTCCAGGCCCTGCGCCAGCAGGAAAGCGTTGAACGGTGAGATCGCGGCACCGGTGTCACGCAGCCACTGCACGCGCGCCTTGAGGGCGAACGCCGGCGCACCCAGGTCGGTGAACACCGCGCCGTGGTAACTCGCGTCCGGGGTAGTGAAACCGGGGAAGAGGTCGGTGCCGTCGCGCTGGACCCGCCAGTCGAAGGTGCCGCCGTCGACGATGACGCCACCGATCGCGGTGCCGTGGCCGCCGATGTACTTGGTGGCCGAGTGCACGACGATGTCGGCGCCGTGTGCCAGCGGGTTCAACAGGTACGGCGTGGCCACCGTGTTGTCCACGATCAGCGGCACGCCGTTACGGTGAGCCACCTCGGAAACCGCTGCAATGTCCAGGATTTCGTTGTTCGGGTTCGAGATCGACTCGCCGTAGAACGCGCGCGTGTTGTCCTGCACGGCCGCCTGCCACGATTCCGGATCGTCCGGATTCTCCACGAAGGAGACCTCGATACCGAGCTTGGGCAGCGTGTAGTGGAACAGGTTGTAGGTGCCGCCGTACAGTCGGGGGCTGGATACGACGTGCCCGCCGTTCTCGACGATATTGAGGATCGCGTAGGTCTCCGCCGCCTGGCCGGACGCGGTCAGCAGGGCGGCGACACCACCCTCCAGCGCGGCAACGCGCTGTTCCACGGCGTCCTGAGTCGGGTTCATGATCCGGGTGTAGATGTTGCCCGGCTCGGCCAGTCCGAAAAGGTCCGCGGCGTGCTGCGTGTCGTTGAAGACGTAGGACGTCGTCTGGTACAGCGGCAGCGCGCGGGCATTGGTGGTCGGATCGGCCGTCTGACCCGCATGAATCTGCTTGGTCTCGAAGCTCCAGTTGGCGGTCGGATCGACAGTGGTGTCCTCGGTCACAGCATCGGACATGGTGAGATGATCGCTTTCTACGGTCGGCAGGGCACGACGACCCTGATGGGGTCCGACCTTCGGACCCGCGCTTGTCGGAGAACGCCGTATCGCGTTCCCACAACCCGGTCATCACCCGGAGCACCCCACCGCGGTTGGAGGGTTGCCGGTCAGCAAGCCGGGGCTTGTCGCTGACACTCATGACCTGGCGCCAAGGATATAACACGATCGATGAAGCGCGGGAACCCTCCTGATCCGCGCGCACGGAAGGCTTGTTCCGGTGTGAGGGGAGCCCTCCGGATCCGCGCGCACGGAAGGCTTGTTTCAGTGTGAGGGGAGCCCTCCTGATCTGTGTGCCCGGAAGGCTTGTTCCGGTGTGAGGGGAGCCCTCCGGATCCGCGCGCACGGAAGGCTTGTTCCGGCCCGGCTCCCCGTCACTTCCAGGGCGCCGAATCTCGTCACCACCCCGGCCGTGTGCGGTCGGTATCCTGACACGGGTACCAGTACACCCGTTCGGGTCGGCTGCGGCACCCAGGTGATACGCCGCCGGTCGTCACGCCGAGGAGGTCGCGAGGTACATGGGCAAGGTCAAGGTCGAGGGGACGGTCGTCGAACTCGACGGTGACGAGATGACCCGGATCATCTGGCAGTTCATCAAAGAGAAACTGATCCACCCGTACCTCGAGATCGACCTCGACTACTACGACCTCGGTATCGAGAATCGTGACGCCACCGACGACCAGGTCACCATCGACGCGGCGCACGCGATCCAACGGCACGGGGTCGGCGTCAAGTGCGCCACCATCACCCCCGACGAGGCGCGGGTGGAGGAGTTCGGACTCAAGCAGATGTGGCGGTCACCGAACGGTACGATCCGAAACATCCTGGGTGGTACCATTTTTCGAGCTCCGATTATCATCTCGAACGTACCGCGCCTGGTTCCCGGCTGGACCAAGCCGGTGGTGATCGGCAGGCACGCGTTCGGCGACCAGTACCGCGCCACCGACTTCAAGGTGCCCACCGGCGGCACCGTCACCATCACATTCACGCCGGACGACGGGTCGGAGCCGATCGAACACGAGGTTGTCCAGATGCCCGACGGCGGGGGAGTCGTGCTGGGCATGTACAACGTCAACAAGTCGATCGAAGACTTCGCCCGTGCGTCGTTCAATTACGGCCTGCAGCGCGGATATCCGGTCTATCTGTCGACCAAGAACACGATCCTCAAGGCCTACGACGGGGCATTCAAGGACATCTTCGCCGACGTCTTCGAGAAGGAGTTCAAGGCCGAGTTCGACGCTGCCGGACTGCATTACGAACACCGCCTGATCGACGACATGGTCGCCTCCAGTCTGAAGTGGGCGGGCGGCTACGTCTGGGCGTGCAAGAACTACGACGGCGACGTCCAGTCCGATACGGTCGCCCAGGGCTACGGCTCGCTCGGTTTGATGACGTCGGTGTTGCTCACCCCGGACGGTCGCATCTGCGAGGCGGAGGCCGCGCACGGCACGGTGACTCGGCATTATCGCCAGCACCAGCAGGGCATGCCGACCTCGACCAACCCGATCGCGTCGATCTTCGCCTGGACGCGTGGCCTGGATCACCGAGGCAAGCTCGACAACACCCCCGAGGTCCGGAACTTCGCGCAGCGGCTGGAGGATGTGGTCGTCGACACCGTCGAGCGCGGCCAGATGACCAAAGACCTCGCCGTACTCGTCGGCGGCGACCAGGGGTATCTGACTACCGAGGAATTCCTCGGCGCGCTCGACGAGAATCTGCAGACGGCGCTGCGGATGTGACGGTGATGCAACTGTGGAGTCCAGTCCTAGTACCTATTTTTAGGGCGGCCAGCGCCCCGATGACATCACCACCCGACCAGCATTCGACGAGGGCCGCGCAACAACGTATTGGTCCTCCACTGCGGCAGTGCGGCTACGCTCAGGCTGCTCAACTGGCTCGTCAACCCACGGAGCGCCTCCTGGAGTTCAAGACGAGCGAGGGGGGCTCCGAGGCAGTGGTGCGCGCCGTAGCCGAATCCGAGATGTCCGATTCCTGAGCGATCGAACATTACGCGTTCGGGGTTAGCAAAGCGGCTTGAATCCCAGTTGGCGGCGGAGGTAGAAGCCAGTACCGGAGCGCCAGCACGCACCAACTCCCCGCCGAGTTCGACATCCTCGGTCGCGTAACGGGGGAAATCAGCTCCTATCCCGATTGCTACATAACGCATCAGTTCCTCGACTGCGCTGGGCACGATGTCCGGGTCGCCGATCAGTTGGTGCCATCGTTCCGGCTGCGTGAGCAACACGTAGACGAAGTTCGCAAGCTGGGTCGCGGTGCTTTCGTATCCGGCGACGAGGATGCCGACGCACAGGTCGACGAGCTCTTGTTCGGTCCACTGCTGGGGGTCTTGAACGTGGGCAGTGGCGATGACGCTGATCAGGTCATCACGTGGGGACGCGCGGCGATCGGTGACTTGCATCGATATGTACTGCCGCAGCTCAGCCATGCTGGTGTCGAACTGCCCCTGACTAAGCGCCGATGTTGAGATCTGCGCGTCGGTCCAGACTTGGAACTGTTGTCTATCTGCGCCGGGTACGCCGAGGACCTCGCAGATCACGCGAATCGGTAGCGGCTGTGCGAAGCTCTCGACGAAGTCGACTGGCTCCTCCTGAGTAAGAAGTTCATCGATGAGCTGGCGAACAATTTCCCTAACCCGCGGTCGCAAGTGCTCAACACGCCGCACGGAAAACGCGGGTGCCGCCACTGCGCGCAATCGAGTGTGGTCGGGTGGGTCCATGCTCAGGATCCCGTCCCCTGACCGATAGGCGCTATTGCGTGGTTCATCGTGGTTTGCGGCTTCGGCCCGACTGAACCGCCTATCACCCAGTACGCGGCGCACGTCGTCGTAGCGTGTTGCGAGCCAGGCCGGTTCGCCGTGAGGCAATTGCACGCGCGCCAATCCATGGCCCGCCTGGGCCAGTGTGTACTCCGGAGAAAGGCCTATGCCCACCGGGCCGTTGAATGGGTATCGCTGCGGGCGTCGGTTCGGCTGGGACACGAAAACGTCCTCCGCGCGCTGAGATCTAGCCGTGGCATTGTGCGCTTGCCCTCACCATACCGACAAAGGTGAGGGGATGAGACGTAATGCAGCACTGACCCGCGGGCGTTGTGTATGACGCACCGCGGCAGGTCGTTGAGGCTCCCGAGTCGGCACCGATTTCGGGGGTACATAGCGGTGCGCACCGGTCCTCCGTTCTACTAAACTGTCGATTCATACGGCCGAGTAACTTGGCGGTCGCCCACGATCATCACTCCTGACAGGGTCTCCCGGCACGCTGGCCGACCGGTTTGGTCGCCAGCAAGACCCCGGTCCGTTCCGCCGGGGGTTGGGGGTTATATGTCGATTGCACCGCCGCCGTGGGCGCCCGACGACGCGCTCCTGTTCGGCCGGGGTCGTGAACTCAACGCACTGATCGAGAGCTATGCCGCGGTAGCCGCCGACCGCAGGCCGCGCGCCGTCGTGCTGCGCGGCCCGGCGGGCATCGGAAAGACCGCGATCGCGCTGGCCGCCGTGCGCCACGCACGCAAACTAGGCGCACTGAGCCTGATCGGCCGCGCCGACGAGTTCGACCGCGGAATGCCCTTCGGTGTGCTGCGCGACGCGATCGACCGCGCCGAACTCACACGGGGCGCAGGCGACGTTCTCGAGTCGTTGCGTCGTTCGCTGGATCTGCGGGAGGGTCTCGACACCAACACGCCGATCGAGCGGCGGATGGACCGCATTCTCGGCGAACTGATCGACCTGTTCCGCACGGTCGGGGCGGACGCTCCGGCGGTGCTCGTCCTCGAGGACCTGCACGACGCCGACCCCGAGTCGCTCACGCTGATCGGCAGGCTCGTCCGCCACGTCGCCGACCTCCCGGTGCAACTCGTAATCAGCTACCGGCCCGGCTACCCGGGAACCATCGGTGACCTGCAACGATTCTTCCGGAGGCTCGCGGCGGGAGATCGCGCTCAATTGATCGACGTGGAATCGCTGTCGGTGGCCGACACGGCCGCCCTCGCGCGTCGGGCGGCCGGACGCGACATCGACGACGGCGAGGTCGCCCGGATCCGCCGGTACAGCGGCGGAAATCCGTTCCTGGTCATCCAACTCGCCGCGACGGTGGCCGGTCTCGGGGCGCCGAACGACCTGTCGTCCGGCCAGCTCGACCGCGACGACCCGCCGCTGGCTGCTGACACGCTGCGGACCCTGATCGACCGGTTCCTTTCCGGCGACGAGACCGAACTCGCGGTCGCCGGCGCGATCTCGGTGTTCGGCCGTTTCGACCAGCGGCACCAGGCGGTCTTGACCGCACTGGTCGACCTCGAACCCGAGACCGTCGACGGTTACGTCGACCAGCTGGTCGAACGTCGGCTGCTGCGGCGTACCGGCAGTACCGGATACGAATTCGCCCACCCGCTGCTGCGGGACGCGCTATACCGCGATCTCGGCGATCTGCACCGCAACCGAATGCACCGACGTGCGGCGGATCTCCTGCGCGAGGCGGGCGCCGCCGGCGCCAAGGTGGACGCCTTCGAGCTCGCCACCCACGCCTACGCCAGCCGCGTCGGCAGTGCGGCGGACGTGGCCGCGTGCCTCGACGCGGCGGATGTTGCCGCCCGATCCAGCCCGCTGGTCGCGGCGTTCTGGCTGGAGAGGGCGCTGGAAATGATGCCAGCAACCGATCCCCGCCGGCCCGAGGTGTACGCGACTCGACTGTTCTCGCTGATCGTGGGCAATCGGATCGGGGAGGCCGTCGAGGTCGCCCAGCGCGTGATGGCCGAACTCGCCCCCGACACCATCGACGCAAACCTCGTGTTCGCGGCGGTGAACGCACTGTTTGCCGGGGACCGCCTCGCCGAGGCGCTCGCGATCGCCGACACCCGGCTGCGCCGCGCGCCGGACCCCGCGTTGATCTGTAGCCGAGTCATCCTGCTCGCGCAGCAGGGGCGGGCGAGTGACGCCGAGATCGCGTACCCCGATGCGCTGGCGGCCCTGGTGGCCGGTCCGCCGACGGATCCGATCGAACTCGCACAGTCGTGGAACATGCTGCACAGCTTCGCGACCTTCACCGGACGCGCCGACGACGCCACACACCACGAGGCGCAAGTTCGCATGGCGCTCGAACGTTTACCGGCGGCACCCCGGTCCGACCAACTGCACATCCTCGCCACGACCACCCTCCAGGGACGAGGCGGACCGATCGAGGCGGCGCGCACTGCAGACACGGCAGGCCGGCTCGGCGCCGACGAAGTCACCTATCGTGCGCTGAGCACCACAAGGGAACTCCTGGTGCTGATGGTGGACTGGCTCAGGGGTAACTGGGAGGAGGTCCGCGCGCCGGCGTCGTCGATCATGCCCGCGCTCGAGATGTCCGGCCCGACGACCGTGATGTACGCCAAACGAGCGATTACCGCGCTGGTCCTGTGGGAGACCGGTGACACGGTCGGGGCCCAGGCGCTGGCTGGGGATCTGATGCCCGGCCCCAGCGCTTCCTGCAACTACGTCGCCTTGATCCGTGCCAGGCTGGCTCGCCCGACCGATCGGCAGTCGGCCGAGATGTGGCTGCGCCGTCGGATCGACGAGGTGATCGACCGCGGCGAGTTCGGGCACTACACGATGGTGACCGAGGAACTCGTCGACTTCCTGCTCGAGGGCGGTGACCCCGACGGGGCCCGCCGGGTCGCCGAGGACGCCGCGGCCCGGGTGGCCCCGCTGGGGTGGCCGATGCTCGACCTCTATGCCTGGCGGGGCCTGGCGGCCGCGACGGGGGATCGAGAGGCGGCCACACGTGCCGTGGAGCTGGCTGAGCGGGAAGGCATGCCGTTCGAACTGGCGCGTGCTCAGGTGGTGCTGGCGCAGCTCACGGATGACGCGGCACCACTGCTGGATGCGGCGTATCGCACCTTTCGCGATCTCGGGGCGACGGTCTGGCAGCGCCGCGTCGCCGCCGAACTGCGCGATCGTGGGCTCCCGGTGCCACGGCTGCGACGCACCACGTCGGACCGGCTGACCGAAACCGAACGACAAGTCGCCCGGCTGGTGGTCGCCGGGCTGTCCAATCGTGAAGTCGCCGAGCAGCTGCACTACTCGACTAAGACGGTGGAGGCCTACTTGTCGAGGGTGTTCACCAAGACCGGCCTGCACGGCCGGGTGGCGTTGACCGCCGGCGCCTGGCGGGGTGATGTCGCCCTCGAGAGCACCGACGAGTGAGCACCCGATGAGTGAACCCCCAATGAGTGAGCACCGAGTGCCGGCGCGGGGGTGGGCCGCGCTGCTGCTGATGATCACCGTCGGCGAGCTACCGGCGATGGGGTTCGTCCTAGTGACGCCCGCACTCACCGACATCGCCACTCGATTCGGCACCGGCCAGTCGGTGTGGGTGATGACCGCGTACAGCCTCGGTGGCACCGTCACCGTCCCGCTGATGAGCAAGCTCGGCGACATCTACGGACGCCGCCAGCTGATCGTGATCTGCAGCGTGGTGTCGGCGGTGGGTGCGTTCGGCGCGGCCGTTGCCCCGGCGTTCGGCATGCTGGTCGCCGCTCGATTCGTCCAGGGTGCGGGGTTCGCGATCGTGCCGTTGTCGTTCGCCCTAGTACGCGCCACGTTTCCTCCTCGAATCCGTGCGCTGTCGGTAGGAGCGATCTCCGCGGGGGCCGGCATCGCGGGTGCCGTAGGTCCGGTTCTGGCCGGTCAACTGATCGACAACGGCGGCTACCGGGCGGTGTTCTGGGCCGCGGCGGTCGTCCCGATCATCATGGTGCCGCTGGTGTGGGGGCTGGTCGGCGAATCCGACCGGCAGCCGGACGCACGCGTCGACCTGATCGGCGCGCTGTGGCTGGCGGTGTCGGCCGCGGCGGTGCTGCTGGCGATCAGCAACGGCGGGACGTGGGGGTGGCTGTCCGCGCGCTGCCTCGGCCTACTGGCGACCGCGCTGGTCGCGGCGCTGGTGTTCATCCACCGGGAGCTACGCGTCGCCTACCCGCTCATCGACATGCGGCTACTTTCCGGCCGCGGGGTGCTGCCGATTTGCGTGTCCGGCTGCGCATTCCAGGCCACCATCGCCACGATCGCGGTGCTGATCCCGATGATGCTGATGACGCCCGCCGAGCTGGTTCCGCACTACGGACGCGGACTCACCGCGACCGAGGTGGCCGCGTTCACCACGCCCGGTAATGTCGTGACGTTGATCGCCGGATTCCTCGCGGGCCGGTATATGCGGTCGGGATCTATCCGCGGCACCATGACGGCCGGCAGCGCGGTGCTCGCCGTGGCGACCGTCGCATTGGTCTTCTGGCACGGCAGCGCGGCCGGCCTCGTGCTTGGCTACTGCCTACTCGGTGTCGGTGGCGGAATGATGCTGGCGAGTACGCCGCTCGCCGTACTCACCGCGGCACCCGCGCGCAGTCAGGCGATCGCGGCGGGATCGGTGAACATGCTGCAATCGCTGGGCAGTACCGCGGGCCTCCAGGCGGCGTTCGCCATTCTGGCGATGTTCCCGCTCGCCGATTCCGGAACGGCGCCGCTCTACACCGGCACCGGATACGACGTGACCCTGCTGTACGCCGCCGGATTGGCGATCGTGGCCGGGATCGCGGCATCGCTCTGGCGACCCGTGCCGGTGGCGACGGGGCGGCCGCCGGCGTCGATGTCGACCTGATGGCTCCGGCGAAGGGTCTCTCGTGATCCCGGACGCCAGTCTCGATATGCCGCGCCCGCCGGCACGCGGCGACTCGATCAGCGTGGGCTACTCGACCAGCCTGGGGGTCGCGTCGACGATGGCGCGCAGCGCCTTCACATGTCCGGCGTACGCCGTCCGCCCCGCCGCGCTCAGGCGCAGCCAGGTGCGCGGGCGCTTGCCGACGTACCCCTTGCGCACCTTGACGTAGCCCGCCTGCTCCAACTGGCTGACCTGCTTGGACAGTACCGAGTCGCTGATCTCCACGGCGTCGCGCACCGCACCGAACTCGGCCTCGTCGACACCGTGCAGCGCCGCGACGATACTGAACCGGATCGGCGCGTGGATCACCGGGTCGAGCTCGTGCCGGGCGTGCTGACCGCGGCTCATGCGCGGGCGCGGCCGATGAGCGCGGCGGCGACGAGGGCGGGCAGCGCGATCACCAGCACGGCGAGCGCCGCCACGCCCCACCCGGTCGACTCGTCCTGGGCGCGCAGGTTCAGCCACGGCAGCACGGCGGCCAGGCCGACCAGCAGCGAGGCGCCGACGCCGACCCGCGAGATCAGCCTGGCGCGTCGCGGCACTGCGCGGGTGCGCGCGTCGACCCACAGCAGCACCCCGAGCAGCGCGGCGGCGGCGACGCCGGACAGTACCGCCCCGGCGCGACCGCTCAGCAGGTGACCGATCACGGCCATCGTCCCGAGACCGAACCCGAAAGCCGCCGTTCCGCCGGCCTGCAGGCGGCGGTCGGTGGCGTTCGCGATCGACGTCTCGCCGAGCGCGAGTCGACGGCGAGCCTCGTCGGGCGTGACGGTGGTGTCGCGTTCGTTCATGGCGTCCTCCTGTCGGGCAGTACATTAGTTCCACTAGAACATCTACTTGCCATGTTGGCAAGTATCTGGCAAGTCATGATCTGAGCACGCGTGGGCACCGGGTCCGCAGGCGCCGGTTGGGGCAAGGTCGTGACCGACGAGTCGCCGGCCGCATGCGGCTGTGAACGATGTCACCGTGCACATGCGGAATCGATGTCGGGTGGGGCCGGTTGGTGGATGGGTGCCCGAAACGACTCAGACACTCCGCCCGAGCGAGCTCGCATCGCGGCCGGTCGCGCCCCAGAACACCGACACCCGAACCGATTCCGCCGCTGGGGGATCTGCCGCCGGCCGGGGCTCGCGTCGCTGGGTCGTGTTGGCCTTGGCGCTCGGCGGGTTCGGCATCGGCACCACCGAGTTCGTGTCCATGGGTCTCTTGCCGAATATTGCCGGTTCCTTGGGGATCACCGAACCGACTGCGGGCCATGTGATTTCCGCCTACGCGCTGGGCGTCGTGGTGGGCGCCCCGCTGATCGCGGCACTGACCGCGCGCATGTCCCGTCGGATCTTGCTCATCGCCCTGATGGTGGCGTTCACCGTCGGCAACCTGGCGACGGTGCTCGCCCCGACGTACGGCTCGCTGATGGTTGCCCGCTTCGTGGCCGGCCTGCCGCACGGTGCCTACTTCGGCGTCGCGGCACTGGTCGCCGCCCACCTGGCCGGGCCGCGCGCGCGGGCCAAGGCCGTCGGTCAGGTCATGCTCGGCTTGTCGGTCGCCAACGTGCTCGGCGTGCCGATGGCGACCTGGCTCGGGGAAACCTTCGGCTGGCGCACGGCATTCGTCGTCGTGGTCGCCGTCGGCGTGGCGACCGTGGTCGCACTCGTGCGCGCGCTGCCGTCGCTGGCCGACATGCGGGTCACCAACCCGGTCACCGAACTGGGCGCGCTGCGCCGGCCCCAGGTGTGGCTGACCCTCTTCATCGGGGTGGTCGGCTTTGGTGGCATGTTCGCCTTCTACACGTACCTCAACTCGACGCTGACGACCCTGACGGGCGTCTCGGTGTCGGTGGTGCCGTGGGCATTGATGCTGTTCGGCCTCGGCATGGTGGTCGGCAATATCGTCGGCGGTGCCGTCGCGGACCGGACCGTCACCGCCGGCGTGCTCGGCGGGCTCGTGGCGACCGTGGCGACCCTCGGGATGTTCGCGCTGTTCGCCGGGTCTGCCTGGGCCGCACTGGCATTGACCTTCGCGATCGGCGTTGCGGGCACGTCGATGGTGCCCGCATTGCAGACCCGACTGATGGACGTCGCCGACGATGCGCAGACGTTGGCGGCGGCACTGAATCACTCGGCGCTCAACATCGCCAATGCCGCCGGCGCATGGCTGGGTGGAGTCGTGATTGCGGCGGGATACGGCTATCGCGCGCCGTCGCTGCTCGGCGCCGGCTTGGCGGTGGCCGGACTGGTGGTCCTGGGAGTTGCGGTCGCAACGGCCCGCGGTCGCCGACCCGCGGTGACTCCCGCCTGACCATGGCCCGCCGGCCCCACGGTGCCCCGACCGTGCTGCGGCCGCGAACCGATCAGTATCTTCCGATGACCTCGATCGGCGCGATCAGCCGATGGTCGGGGGAGTGGCCACCGTCTGGGCGAGGTAGAGCTGCTCGCCGAGCCGGTCCATCAGCTCCAGTTGGGTCTCCAGGTAGTCGATGTGACCTTCTTCGTCGGCGAGGATCTTCTCCAGCAGGATCGCGCTGACTGCGTCGCCCTTCTCGCGGCACATGATGACGCCGGGACGCAGTCGCTCCACGACCTCGACCTCGATCGCGAGATCGGATTCGAACTGCTCGCGCAGCGTCTGGCCCACCCGCAACGGCAGGAGCTTCTGGTAGTTCGGCAGCCCCTCTAGCAGCAGGATGCGGTCGGTGATGATCTCCGCGTGCGTCATCTCCTCGATGGATTCCGCGCGGGTCTTCGATGCGATCTCGGTGAGGCCCCAGTTGCCCTGCATCTTGGAATGCAGAAAGTACTGGTTGATCGCCGTCAGCTCGCTGGTGAGCTGTTCGTTCAGAAGAGCGATGACTTCGTCATCTCCGCGCATGACCGTCTCCTTCGCAGGGCTGAACACCGCAGGTTTGCGGGTGTGCAAAGGAACGTAACACGCCAAATACCCGCTCGTCAGCGCTTGACGCTAACGTGCGGGTGTTCCCGACAAGTGTGGTGCCGGATCAGGCCGCGGTCGTGACGGACGTCCTCTCGTTCAGGATTGCCTGGAGACGCTCGAGGCAGCTTCCGCATCCCTGGCCCGCGCCGCAGCGCTCGCCGATCGCGTCCGTCGTGCAGGCGCCCGCAGCGACGTGCTCGTCCACCTCGTCTTCGGTGACGGCCCTGCAAATACAGACGAACATGAAACCCAACCCCTCGTGTCTTAGGTAAGCATCACATAATGGATGGGAATGCACAAGGTTTGCCTTACCTCCCGGTTTGGGCGGCGGCGACGAGTGGTCGCCGCCCGCCTGCCGTGCGGGCGGGGGTGTCGGGGGCGGGCCGTAGCCTAGGGCACCGTGTCGACATCGATCACGACGGTCAACGTCAACGGGATCAGGGCAGCGGTCCGGCAACGGTCGAAGACCAACCTCGGTTTCCTCGACTGGTTGCGCACGACCGACAGCACCGCGGTCCTGCTGCAGGAAATCCGCGCCGACGAGGACCAGGCGCGCGAGGCGCTCGGGCCGGCGCTCGCCGACGGCTGGAATCTGAGCATGGTCGAGTCGGTGGTGAAGGGGCACGCGGGTGTCGGTGTGCTTAGTCGGGTCGCCCCGTCCGCGGTGCGGATCGGTTTCGGCAGTGCGGAATTCGACGCCACCGGTCGTTACGTCGAGGCAGATCTGCCGACCGATGTCGGGCCCATGACGGTGGCCAGCTTGTACCTGCCGAAGGGGGCCGCGGAACCCGCCGGCGCCGCGACCGCCGACCGCGATGCCAGACAGCGTGCGAAGTTCGACGAGAAGCGCCGGTTCCTCACCGAGTTCGGTGGATACCTGGAGCGGCTACGCCGCCGGCGGCGGCACGTGGTGATCGGCGGCGACTGGAACATCGCCCCCGCCGAAGCCGACATCAAGAACTGGAAGGGCAACCTGCGCAGTCCCGGATTCCTGCCGCACGAGCGCGACTGGGTCGCCGGCCTGCTCGATTCGGGCTGGACCGACGTCGCTCGCGCCCTCGCGCCGGAGGCCGACGGCCCCTACACGTGGTGGTCGTGGCGCGGCAAGGCGTTCGACAACGACTCCGGCTGGCGGCTCGACTACCAACTCGCCAACCGTTCGCTGGCGGCTCGCGCCGTCGAATCGGTCGTCGACCGGGCCGCGGCCTACGATCTCCGCTGGTCGGACCACGCGCCGGTCACCGTGATCTACGCGTGATGCCGTCTGCCAAAATGGAGCGATGACCAGCGATTCCGTTGTCGGTGACGTGCCGGCGCCCCGCGCGCAGCGCCGCGTGCTGTCCGGCATCCAGCCGACCAGCGACTCCTTTCATCTGGGGAATTACCTGGGCGCGATCCGCCAGTGGGTGCAGTTGCAGGAGGACTTCGACGCCTTCTACTTCATCCCCGACATGCACGCGATCACCGTCGCCTACGACCCCGCGGTGCTGGCCGACCGGACCCGGCGCAGCGTCGCGCAGCTCCTCGCAGTGGGGGTGGATCCGGCCCGCGCGACGCTCTACGTCCAGTCGCACGTTCCGGAGATCGCCCAGCTGACCTGGGTGCTGTCGTGCATCACTGGATTCGGTGAAGCCAGCCGGATGACCCAGTTCAAGGACAAGTCTGCGCGTCAGGGCGTCGACGCCGCGGGCGTCGGTCTGTTCACCTATCCGATCCTGATGGCCGCCGACATCCTGGCCTTCGATGTCGACCTGGTGCCGGTCGGCGAGGATCAGCGCCAGCACCTCGAGCTCGCCCGAAATCTGGCGCAGCGCTTCAATTCCCGGTACGGCGAGACGCTGACGGTGCCCGAGCCGCATATCGTGCGCGAGTTCGCCAAGATCTACGATCTGCAGAACCCGACCGCCAAGATGAGCAAGTCGGCGGACTCCGACAAGGGGCTGGTGAATCTGCTCGACGATCCCAAGCGATCGGCCAAGAAGATCCGGTCGGCGGTCACCGACACCGACTCGGTCGTCCGGTTCGACCCGGAGGCCCAGCCGGGTGTCAGCAATCTGCTCACCATCTCGTCGGCGCTCTCCGGGGTGAGCGTGCCGGATCTGGTCGCCAAGTACGAGGGCAAGGGCTACGGCGACCTCAAGGTCGACACCGCCGACATCCTCGCCGACTTCGTGACGCCGCTGCGGGACCGGGTCGCCGCATACCTCGACGATCCCGCCGAACTCGACGCGATCCTGGCGCGCGGCGCCGCCCGCGCCCGCGAGGTCGCATCCGCCACGCTGAAGTCGGTCTACGAGAAAGTGGGCTTTTTGCCGTCTACGGTGTGAGTCGACACTGGCGAACCCCCGGGGTCCGCCGGCTGACTGGCGACAGGGAGGGCAGGCGATGACCACCGCGACCGATCGTGACAGTGACCGCGGCAGCACGACCGCGACGGACGCGACGCAGCGGAACCAGGGGAAGCCGGCTGCGCGTACGCCAGCCACCCGCACGCCGGAGGCGGACAGCCCGGCATCGCGCACCCCGACGGCACAGTCGTCGACAGCGCAGTCGTCGGGCCAGACCGACTCGGACACACCGGGGATGGTCGATCGGGCGAAGGCGGCCTTCGCCGATGCGCGGCAGCGGTGGCCGTGGCTCGATCACATCGTGAACACGGTGCAGCGGTACAACGACCGCCAGGGCAATGTCTACGCCGCGTCGATGAGCTTCAACGGCATCCTGGCGCTGGTGCCGATCATCATGGTCGCGTTCGCCGTTGGTGCCTTCGTCCTGGCCGCGAAGCCCGACCTGTTGGTCGAGATCAAGGAGGCGATCGTCGATGCCATGCCGGGCAAGCTGGGCGATCAGCTCGGCGATGTGGTCGACTCGGCGATCGCATCCCGCACCACCGTCGGCGTGATCGGCCTGCTGGGTGCGGCATTCACCGGAATCGGCTGGATCTCCGGTGTGCGAGTGGCCGTCACGCAGATGTTCGGTGGCACGGTGCAGCGCAACCCCATCATGTCCAAGGTGTCCGACCTGCTGACCTTCATCCTGTTGGGAGCGGCATTCGCGGTGACGATGGCGATCAGTGCCGTCGGCAACAGCGGCCTGACCGACCAGCTTCTCGACTGGGTCGGGCTCGGTGACGCGTCCTGGGGCCCCACGGTCGTGCGGATCGTGTCGATTCTGGTCTCGGTCCTCGCCTCGTGGATGCTGTTCACCTTCAGCCTGGCGCGACTCACCCTGGTGCCGTTGCCGTTTCGGAATGCGCTGACCGCGGGACTCCTGACCGCGATCGTGTTCGAGATCGTCAAGTCGTTCGGCGGGATCTACCTGAAGTCGGTGCTGTCCAGTCCGGCGGGCGCGGCCTTCGGCCCGATCCTCGGTGTCATGGTCTTCGCGTACCTGGCATCGCGCATCTTTCTGTACGCCGCCGCCTGGTGTGCCACCGATCCCATCAACGCCGACTACCAGGTGGCCGACCCGCTGGCCGAGCGGGAACCGGTGGTGGTGCGGCCGAACTACGTGACATCGGAGCCTCGGGTGGGTCTGGTGGCCGGTGTCGCGGCGGGTGGCGCCGCGCTCGGTGCCGCGGTGGGGTGGCTGCTACGCCGCCGCGACGGCTGATCGGGCACCTGGGCACGGGACGCGGGTCCCGCTGGTTGAGTAGCCCGGAGCGCTGCTCGTTCCTCGCACCTACTCAACCAGCGGGTAAGGGTGAGAGGCCGGCACCCGGCCGCTGCGGGCACCGTTCGCCGAATGCCGCTGCCCGATTAGCGTTTGGCGGCGAGACGCAGCGCCGCCGCGAGGAGCAGCACCGCCACTAGTGCGGCGACGAGCCCGATCACGATCCTGATCGACCACGATGTCGTGCGATCGGTATCGCCGGGTGCTCCGATGCGGACATCG
The DNA here is from genome assembly GCA_039527305.1 of Gordonia sinesedis. Classification (GTDB taxonomy): domain Bacteria; phylum Actinomycetota; class Actinomycetes; order Mycobacteriales; family Mycobacteriaceae; genus Gordonia; species Gordonia sinesedis. The sequence goes on from BAAAJU010000006.1 coordinate 769,597, forward strand.
CTGCGGTTCGCGTCGCCCGGCGTGGCCGCCCGGGGTCCGGTCGTCATCGCCGACCCGGCGCCCCCTGTCGCCGATGATCCGGTGCCGGCGCCGGCGAGCCGACCGACCTCGATACCGGACGCGGCGCGAAATCCGTAGTCGAACAATGACTCCGCTTGGCTCCAATAGTTGTCGTCGGTGGTCGACAAGCCGTACATCTGCACGATGAGCACGGTCCGGCCGTCGCGCCGGGCGGCTCCGACGAATGTCTTCAGCGCGTCGTCGGTGTAGCCGGTCTTGCCGCCCAGCATGCCCGGATATCCGGTCAGCAGTAGCTGATTCGACGTCTGCATGTCGTAGGCCGGATGGTCGGTGTCGCCGGGCACGTCCGCCCGGCGGGGATATCCGGGAAATCGGTATCGGGGCAGCGCGATTATCCGGCGAAACTCCGGGTCCTGCATTGCCGAGCGGAAGAGCAGTGCGAGATCGTACGGCGAGGTGGACATGCCCGGGGCGTCCAGGCCGGACGGGGTCGCGGCCCGCGTGTCGAAGGCCTGCAGCGCGCGGGCGCGGGCGTTCATCTTGTCCACCGTCTCCTCGACCCCGCCGAGCTGCCGCGCCAGCGCGTGCGCACAGTCGTTGCCGGACACCACGAGCAGCCCGGTGAGCATGTCGCGCACCGTGTATCGGCCACCCGGCCCCATCCCGCACGAGTCGCTCTCGGCGGTCCAATCATCGGCGGTCGGCACGACCGGATCGTCCAACCGCAGCTCGGCGAGCGCGATCTCGGCCAGCAGCACCTTGATGGTCGACGCGGGGCGGTAGCGGCCGTGCGGATCCTTCGCCGCGATCACTCGACCGGTGTCCATGTCGGCGACCAACCATGCCGCAGAGGTGAGGCGGCTCGGGACGGGTCCGGCGGCCGGGTCGGCGACGACGCCGCAGCCGCCGAGCGACTCGCCGCCCACGGGCGGCGAGTGCACCGGCAGCGGGGGCGGCACACTCTCGCCCGGCGCGACGGCCTCGGACGTGTCCACCGCCGGCGGGGTCCCCACCTTGTGCGGGCAGTGATCGGTGACCGGGGTGGCGCCCGGCGGTGGTGCCGGCGCGGCCGCGGCGGGCACGACCGGAATGATCGACAGCAGCGCCGCGCACACCAGCGTGACGGCCCGGCGCACGGCATTCGCCGGAGGGGTGGGCTGCGTCACCGCTCGGACCCTACCAGCGCACCCCGCACCGGCGCCGAGTCAGAGCAGGGCGTAGGCGTCGGTGAGCACCGACCGCAGGATCTGCTCGATCTCGTCGAACTCGGCCTGCCCGGCGATGAGCGGCGGCGCCAGCTGCACCACCGGATCGCCGCGGTCGTCCGCCCGGCAGTACAGGCCGGCGTCGAACAGTGCGGTCGACAGGAATCCGCGCAGGATGCGCTCCGACTCGGCCGCGTTGAACGTCTCCTTGGTGGCCTGGTCCTTGACGAGTTCGATGCCGTAGAAGTAGCCCTCGCCGCGGATGTCGCCGACGATCGGCAGGTCGTAGAGCCGCTCCAGGGTGGCACGGAAGTCCGGCGCCAGCGTCTTCACCCGATCGGTGAGGCCTTCACGCTCGAAGATGTCGAGGTTGGCCAGCGCGACCGCCGCCGACACCGGATGCCCCCCGAAGGTGTAGCCGTGCGGAAAGGTGGTCGACCCGTCCCGGAACGGTTCGAACAATCGGTCGCTGGCGATCATCGCGCCGATCGGCGAGTAGCCGGAGGTCATGCCCTTGGCGCAGGTGATGATGTCCGGGACGTAGCCGAAATCGTCGCAGGCGAACATCGATCCGATGCGGCCGAAGGCGCAGATCACCTCGTCGGAGACGAGCAGCACGTCGTAGTCGTCGCAGATGTCGCGGACCCGCTGGAAGTAGCCGGGCGGTGGCGGGAAGCAGCCGCCGGCGTTCTGCACCGGCTCCAGGAAGACAGCGGCGACGGTGTCCGGCCCCTCGAACTCGATGGCCTCGGCGATGCGATCGGCGGCCCACCGGCCGAACTTCTCCGGGTCGGCACCGAGCTCGCCGGTGCCGGTCGGGTCGGGTGCACGGTAGATATTGGTGTTGGGCGCCCGGAAGGCGCCGGGCGTCAGCGGCTCGAACATCTCCTTGAGCTCGGGGACGCCGGTGATGGACAAGGCGCCCTGCGGGGTGCCGTGGTAGGCGACGGCGCGAGAGATCACCTTGTGCTTCAACGGCTTTCCGGCCAGCTTGAAGTACTGTTTGGCCAGTTTCCAGGCGGACTCCACGGCCTCGCCGCCGCCGGTGGTGAAGAACACCCGATTCAGGTCGCCGGGCGCATGGCCGGCCAGGCGTTCGGCCAGTTCGATGGCCGGTGGGGTGGCATAGGACCAGAGCGGGAAGAACGCCATCTCGCGTGCCTGGCGCGCGGCCGCGTCGGCCAGCTCCTCGCGGCCATGGCCGGCTTGCACGACGAAGAGCCCGGACAACCCGTCGAGATAGCTGCGGCCGCGTTCGTCGAAGATCCGCACTCCCTCGCCGCGGGTGATCACCGGCGGGGTGATGCCGTCGCCATGCCGGGCGAAATGTCCCCACAGGTGCGCGGCGCTGCGTTCACCCCAGGTCGGTGCGCTGCCGGATCGGGTGCCGGCACCAGCACGTCGATCGGCAGCGCGGCCGGCGGGATCGGTCGACAAACTCATGTGGTTCCCCAGTTGTATTGCTGTTTCACAAGTCTCAGATAGACGAGGGTTTCCGTCGATTGGATCTCGGGGTGGCACCGGACCGTCCGATTGATGATGTGCAACAGGTCGTCGTCGTCCTCGCAGACCACCTCGATCAGGATGTCGTAGGCGCCCGCGGTGAGCACCACATAGTCGATCTCGGGATGCTCGGCGAGCCGGCTCGCGACGTCCTCGGTGTCACCGGTGCACCGGATACCGATCATTGCCTGCCGGGCGAAGCCCATCTTGAGGGGGTCGGTGACCGCGACGATCTGCAACAACCCGCTCTCGCTGAGCTTCTGCACCCGATTGCGGACGGCGGCCTCGGACAATCCCACCGACTTGCCGATCGAGGCGTACGACCGCCGACCGTCGGACTGAAGCTGCTCGATGATGCGCTTCGCGGTCTCGTCCAGAGTGGGGGATAGGGGTTCGGCCACCCCGAAATGGTGACTGATTCCGCAATGAGACGCAACTTAGATCGTGAAAAACGCAGTGAATCTTGACGTTCGATCGTGAATTAGTCGTTTGAGATCGATGTGTCGCACCGTGTCAACGCATGCTGCCCGCGGACCGCACGCTCCCGCACGCGCACCCCGTCCACCCAAACGGCGCAGCGGGCGTACCGGCCGGCGGAACCGAATGCGACATCGAGTTTCTGCCGCGGCGAGCGGGTGACGAAGCTCAGCGAGGCCGACCAGAGGCCCGTCGTCGCGTCCCGGACCGCGAGCGGCACGTCGGACTGGCGGCGCAGCCGGTTCTCGGAGTCGTACCAGACGACCTGCTCGTTGTACTCGCGGTCGGAGGTCAGCTCGATGGTGATGCGGGCACCGAGGCCGACGGGCGGCGCAGGCGCAGCGAACGCCGCGGGCGGCGCAGGCGCAGCGAACGCCGCGGGCGGCGTTGCGCCCCAGGCGACGGCGGCGAGCGTGATCAGGGATGCGAACGTGACGAGCCGCCACGGGCGGTCGCGATGCTGCGGTCGATACATGGTGGGCACTCCTGGTCGGGGACGTCTGTGCCCCTTGGACGCGGCGGACGGGCCGTTCGGTTCCCGCCGGTTCGCACACCGCAGGCACGCGGAACCCGCGACCGGTGGGGCCACGACTCGACGGTGTCGTCGCAACGACGAGGGCCCGCACCGGAATCCGGATGCGGGCCCTCGTCGTGGGCTGCAGAGAAACGTCTGCTGGCGGTTCGGCGTCGACCGCGCGAGTGCATCGCGTGGCTCCGCTCCCCGCGGAGTGCTAGCGCGAGTACATCAGCGCGCGCTTGACCTCTTGGATCGCCTTGGTGACCTCGATGCCGCGGGGGCATGCGTCGGTGCAGTTGAAGGTGGTGCGGCAGCGCCACACGCCGTCGGAGTCGTTGAGGATGTCGAGGCGCTCGGCGGCGGCTTCGTCGCGGCTGTCGAAGATGAACCGGTGTGCGTTGACGATCGCGGCGGGGCCGTAGTAGCTGCCGTTGTTCCAGAACACCGGGCAGCTCGTGGTGCAGCAGGCGCAGAGGATGCACTTGGTGGTGTCGTCGAAGCGGGCGCGGTCGGACTGACTCTGGATCCGCTCGCGGGTCGGCTCGTTACCCGACGTGATCAGGAACGGCTTGACCGCCTTGTAGGCATCGAAGAACGGCTCCATGTCGACGACGAGGTCCTTCTCCACCGGCAGCCCGCGAATGGGCTCGATGGTGATGGTGACCTCTTTGTCGCTCTGCTTGGCGGGCAGCATGTCCTTCATCAGGATCTTGCACGCCAGCCGGTTCACACCGTTGACGCGCATCGCATCCGAGCCGCACACACCGTGCGCACAGCTGCGCCGGAAGGTCAGCGTGCCGTCCAGGTACCCCTTGGTGTACAGCAGCAGGTTGAGCAGGCGATCGGTGGGCAGTGCCGGAACCCGGAAACTCTGCCAGCCCTGCTCGTCCGGCGCGTCCGGGTTGAACCGCATGATCTTGAGCGTGACCATGGTCGCCTCGTCGGGGACCGGGGGCAGCGGCATCTCGTCGACCGCGGTGGCTTCGATCGTCGTCATCAGTACTTGCGCTCCATCGGCTCGTAGCGGGTCTCGACAACGGGCTTCCATTCCAGGTCGATGTCGCTCACCAGCTCATCGCCCTTCTTGTAGGCGATGGTGTGACGCATGAAGTTCACGTCGTCGCGCTCCGGATAGTCCTCACGGGCGTGCCCGCCGCGAGACTCCTTGCGGTTGAGCGCACTGACCACGGTGACCTCCGCGAGTTCGAGCAGGAAGCCGAGCTCGATGGCCTCGAGGAGATCGGAGTTGTAGCGCTTGCCCTTGTCCTGCACCCGGATGTGTTCGTAGCGCTCCTTGAGGGCGTGGATGTCGGTCAGCGCCTGTTTGAGGGTCTCCTCGGTGCGGAACACCGACGCGTTGTTGTCCATGGTCACCTGCAGCTCGCTGCGGATGTCGGCGACGCGTTCGTGCCCGTGCTCGGACAGGATCGTCTCCAGCCAGTTGTCCACCAGCTCGGTCGGATCGGCAGGCAGGTCGACGAAGTCGTGGGTGTTGGCGTACTCGGCGGCCGCGATGCCCGCGCGCCGGCCGAAGACGTTGATGTCCAGCAGCGAATTGGTGCCGAGCCGGTTGGCGCCGTGCACCGACACGCAGGCACACTCGCCCGCGGCGTACAGCCCGTGCACGACCTGCTCGTTGTTGTTACTGCGCAGCACCTGGCCCTCGACGTTGGTCGGGATACCGCCCATCAGGTAGTGGCAGGTCGGGTACACGGGAACCCACTCGGTCACCGGGTCGACACCGAGGTAGGTGCGGGAGAACTCGGTGATATCGGGCAGCTTCTCGTTGAGCACGTCCTCGCCGAGGTGCGTGACGTCGATGTAGACGTAGTCCTTGTTGGGTCCGGCGCCCCGGCCCTCCAACACCTCGAGCACCATCGAGCGGGCGACGATGTCACGCGGCGCGAGGTCCTTGATGGTGGGGGCGTAGCGCTCCATGAAACGCTCGCCGTCGGCGTTGCGCAGGATGCCGCCCTCGCCGCGGACCGCCTCGGAGATCAGGATGCCCAGGCCGGCCAGGCCGGTCGGATGGAACTGGAAGAACTCCATGTCCTCCACCGGAAGTCCCTTGCGGAACACGATGCCGATGCCGTCGCCGGTGAGCGTCAGCGCGTTGGAGGTCGTCTTGTACATGCGTCCGGCGCCGCCGGTGGCGAACACGATCGACTTCGCGTGGAAGACGTGGATCTCGCCGGTCGCCAGCTCGTAGGCGACGACGCCGGTAGCGACCGGCTCGCCGTCCTCGTTCTCGCTCATACACAGGTCGAGGGCATAGAACTCGTCGAAGAACTCGACGTCTTCCTTGACGCAGTTTTGGTACAGCGTCTGCAGGATCATGTGCCCGGTGCGGTCGGCGGCGTAGCAGGCGCGGCGGACCGGCGCCTTGCCGTGGTCACGGGTGTGTCCGCCGAAGCGACGCTGGTCGATCTTGCCCTCGGGGGTGCGGTTGAACGGCAGGCCCATTTTCTCCAGGTCGAGAACCGCGTCGATGGCCTCTTTCGCCATGATCTCCACCGCGTCCTGGTCGGCGAGGTAGTCGCCGCCCTTGACGGTGTCGAAGGTGTGCCACTCCCAGTTGTCCTCCTCGACGTTGGCCAGGGCGGCGCACATGCCGCCCTGCGCCGCGCCGGTGTGGCTGCGCGTGGGATAGAGCTTGGTGAGGACCGCCGTGCGGGCGTTCGGCGACGCCTCGATGGCCGCGCGCATGCCTGCGCCGCCGGCACCGACGATGACGACGTCGTAGCGGTGTTCCTGCATCTGTGATGTCTCCCTGTCGGCTAGACGCTGGCCGCGTCGAAGGTCAGGATGGCGTAGGTGCCCAGCGTGAGCACGAGGATCATCGACACCGCGAGCAGCACGTTGAGCCAGAACCGCGTCGAGTCCTTGCGCGCATAGTCGGCGATGACGGTCCGTACGCCGTTGCCGCCGTGCAGTTGGGCCAGCCACAGCATCGCGAGATCCCAGACCTGCCAGAAGGGTTGGCGCCAGCGGGCCGCGACGAAGGACGCGTCGATGCGGTGCACGCCGTCGTCCCAGGCGAGCATGATGAACATGTGGCCGATGGTCAGGATGATCAGCGCGAGGCCGGAGAAGCGCATGAACAGCCATGCGTTCTTCTCGAAGTTTCCGCCGGTGGGGATGCGCGGCGAGCGCGGGTTGTCCAGGCTCGCGGGCCGGTCGTACTCGGTGCCGAGGGACTTGGCGACGTTCCGGGATGCTTCGGGGGCAGTCATCGAATGTCTCCTAGTCCTAGTCCGAGAACGAGTGGGTGATCAGGAGCTGAAGAAGCCGGATCGCCGCCGCACCGAAGATGATGACGAACAGTCCGAGGATCGCCCACAGCATCTGCCGTTGATAACGCGGACCCTGAGACCAGAAGTCGATCAGGATGATCCGCACGCCGTTGAGCGCATGGAACAGCACGCACGCGACGAGTGCGATCTCCATCAACCCGACGATCGGCGTCTTGTAGGTCGCGATGATCTCCGAGTACTTGTTCGGATCCACCCGGATCACCGCGGTGTCCAGCACGTGGACGAACAGGAAGAAGAAGATGGTCACACCGGTGATCCGCTGCAGGACCCACGACCACATCCCGGGGTCGCCGCGGTACAGCGACACCTTGCGTTTCGGTTCCGGCAGTGCCTCGGTCGGGGTACTCATCGGAGTTCGGCCTCCAACATCGTCGGTGGACGCGGTGACTCGGGAACGGGGTGGAACGCACTCGTGCGACACGGCCTCGGACCCATGGGACAGACTTTAAACCTATGCTGAGTCACGCGGTTAATTGCCCGAACCGAATTGGGCGCCAAGGCAATACGACTTAGGTTTGCCTTACCAGACCTAGACTGGTAGTCAATGTCACACCCGAGGATGTCCGACCGAACCGGCGGGAGGCCCGCGTGTCCACTGATGTCGACTGGAAACTGTTGCGGGACAATGCGAGCGCAATGGTCGAGCGGGCCTACGCGCCCTATTCGACCTTTCCGGTCGGCGCCGCAGCCGTGACGGCGGACGGTCGGCTCGTCACCGGTTGCAATGTGGAGAATGTCTCATACGGGCTGGGCGTATGCGCCGAGGTGTCGCTGGTGTCGGCGCTGGTGGGTACGGGCGGCGGCCGCCTGCGCGCGGTCTCCGTCGCCGACCGGCGCGGCGCGGTGTTGATGCCCTGCGGACGATGTCGGCAGGTGCTCTACGAACACGGCGGCGGCGAGGTGTTGATCGATCACCGCGACGGCCCGCGTCCGCTTGCGGCATTGCTGCCGGACGCCTTCGGCCCCGACGATCTGGCGGCCGGTCGGTGACCGCGGCCGGCGCAATCCATGCGACATCGGTGATCGCGACCAAGCGCGACGGCGGGGCGCTCAGCGACGCACAGATCGACTGGATCATCGACGGATACACGCGCGGCGAGGTCGCCGACGAACAGATGTCGGCGCTGCTGATGGCGATCCTGCTGCGCGGAATGGAGCCTCGGGAGACGTCCCGGTGGACGCGGGCGATGATCGACAGTGGCCGCCGGATGGATTTCACCGGACTGTCGCGGGATGGGCTGCCGCTGCCGACCGTCGACAAGCACTCCACCGGGGGCGTGGGGGACAAGATCACGCTGCCGCTGGCGCCGCTGGTCGCCTCGTTCGGGGTTGCCGTGCCGCAGCTGTCCGGCCGCGGTCTGGGGCATACCGGTGGCACGCTGGACAAGCTGGAGTCGATTCCGGGGTGGCGAGCCGATCTGTCGGCGGACGAGATGGCCGGCCAGCTCGAACGGGTCGGGGCGATGGTGGCCGCCGCAAGCGCCGATCTCGCGCCGGCCGACCGAAAGCTGTACGCGCTGCGCGATATCACCGGCACGGTCGAGTCGATTCCGCTGATCGCCAGTTCGATCATGAGCAAGAAGATCGCGGAGGGCACCGGCGCGCTGGTGCTCGACGTCAAGGTCGGGTCGGGTGCATTTCTGCCCGACGTCGACGCCGCCCGAGAGCTGGCCCGCACCATGGTCGGCCTCGGCGCGGCCGCCGGCGTGCGCACCAGCGCACTGCTGACCGACATGGACACGCCGCTCGGCGCGACCGCGGGTAATGCGCTGGAGGTCGCCGAGTCGCTGGAGGTGCTGGCCGGCGGCGGCCCGGCCGACGTGGTCGCCCTGACCGTGGCGCTGGCGCGGGAGATGCTCGACGCCGCCGGTCGCCACGACGCCGACCCGGCCGCCCACCTGGCCGACGGCAGCGCGATGGACACCTGGCGGGCGATGATCGCCGCGCAGGGCGGCGACCCGGACGCGTCGCTGCCCGTGGCCCGCTACCACGAGGAGATCACGGCGCCGCGGGCCGGTTTCGTCCATCGGATCGACGCCCGCGCGGTCGGTGAGGCCGCATGGCTGCTCGGGGCGGGGCGGTCGCGGCCGGGAGAGGCGGTACAGGCCGAGGCCGGGGTGCGGCTGCATGCCAAACCCGGTGATGCGGTCACCGTCGGGTCGCCGCTGGTCACCCTGTACACCCAGACGCCGGAACGCTTTTCGTCGGCGATGGCCGTTCTGGACGATGCGATGGTGATCGACCAGGCGGAGCCGGCTGCCGCGGGACCGCTGGTCCTCGAGCGCGTTAGGTTCGAGGGGTGAGCACCACATCGTCCGTCGCTTCGACGTCGCCCGCCCCCGCTACCGATGCCGGCATCCCGCCGCGGACCCCGCTGGACCCGGACGCGATCGTGCTGGCGCCCAAGGTGTTGCTGCACGATCACCTCGACGGTGGCCTGCGGCCGGCGACGGTCCTCGACCTCGCCCGCCGCACCGGGTACGACGGGTTACCCGCCGATGACGCCGACTCGCTGGCGCGCTGGTTTCGCGAGGCCGCCGACAGCGGCTCGCTGGAGCGCTACCTGGAAACGTTCTCGCACACCGTCGCGGTGATGCAGACCGCCGAGGCGCTGGAGCGGGTCGCGCGCGAATGTGTGGCGGACCTGGCCGCCGACGGGGTCGTGTACGCCGAAGTGCGGTTCGCGCCCGAGCAACACTTGCAGGGTGGGCTGGACCTGGACGAGGTAGTGGCGGCGGTGTTGCGCGGTTTCGCCGACGGGGAGGCCGACGCCGCGTCCGCCGGCCGGCCGATCATGGTGCGCTGCCTGGTCACCGCGATGCGGCATGCTGCCCGCTCCCGCGAGATCGCCGAACTGGCCGTGCGCTACCGCGACCGTGGGGTGGTCGGCTTCGACATCGCCGGTGCCGAGGCGGGCTACCCGCCGACGCGTCACCTCGACGCGTTCGAGTACATGCGGGCCAACAACGCGCCGTTCACCATCCACGCCGGCGAGGCGTTCGGCCTCCCGTCGATCCACGAGGCGATCGGTTTCTGCGGGACCGACCGGTTGGGTCACGGGGTGCGGGTGATCGACGACATCGAGCTGCCGCCGGGCACCGACCTCGCCGCCGACTCGTTCGCCGGAGCCGAACTGGGTGACATTGCGAATATCGTGCGCGACAAGCGGATTCCGCTGGAACTGTGCCCGAGTTCGAATGTGCAGACCGGCGCGGTCGCCTCCATCGCCGAGCACCCGTTCAACGTGCTGGCCCGGCTGCGCTTCCGGGTGACGGTCAACACCGACAACCGGCTGATGAGCGACACCACCATGAGCAACGAGTTCTACCGGCTCGCACAGCAATTCGGCTACGGGTGGGCCGACCTGGAACGGTTCACCGTGAACGCGATGAAGTCGGCGTTCATCCATTTTGACGAACGGCTCGCCGTCATCGACGACATCATCAAGCCCGGCTACGCGGTGCTCATGGAGGGCTGATCCGCCCGCGTTCCGCGTTGACTGGGCGGCAGAATCCGTCGACTGGGCGGGAGCTGGTTTCGATACGCCGCTCGTCCCTCGCGGCTACTCAACCAGCGGGAGGGTGGCTTGTCCGCTGGTTGAGTAGGCCGGAGCGCCAGCGGAGGCCGTATCGAAACGTCGGGCGAGGGGTGCTGGTTTCGATACGCCGCTCGTCCCTCGCGGCTACTCAACCAGCGGGAGGGTGGCTACTCAACCAGCGGGGATGCGCGGCTACTCAACCAGCGGGAGGGGTGGCTTATCCGCTGGTTGAGTAGGCCGGAGCGCCAGCGGAGGCCGTATCGAAACCAGCGGGGAGGCGCCGCTACTGAAACGGCGGGCGTGGTCCGCCGGGTCAGCGCTTGGTGACCAGGCGGTCCTCGAAGTCGTGCTCCAGGGCGCGCCAGGCCTCCGCCTCGTTCTCGAACGGCGGGCTCGGTGCCATCCGCTTGGGGTCGGGGTTGGTGGCGTAGTCGACGAACCAGCCGAGCGGAGTGGTCGAGCCGAGCGCTTCGGCGACCGTGTCGTCATCGGCGAAATCCGCTGCATCGGTGAACAATTCCACCGCCAGCTCTAGCTGTGACCGGTCGATGCGGCGCGGTCCGTCGACGATGTCCTCGCTCAGGCCGGGCAGCACGTACACATTGTCGTCGATGACGTCGAACTCGAGAGAACCGTCGGTGGCGGCGACCCGGACCTCGTCGAAGGTCGAGACGTCGGTCAGTGCGTGCTCGTTGTTGTCCGCCAGGAACTTCGACAATGTCCGGGGGGCGGTGAACACGAAGATCTTGCCGTTCGCGCCGAGGAACACCGGGTCGTCGCCGAGGTAGCAGCGCAGCGACAGGTACTCGCCGGTGCCGGTGACGATCCGGATCGGGTCGATACCGACCGACGTCCAGAAGTCGTCGTCGGCGCCGTCCTCATCCTCGTCGACCTCGCCGGTCGAGTCGTCTTCGTCGTCCCCGGTGCTGTCCTTGTCCTCGGCACCGTCGGTTTTCGCCAGACTCGGGACGCCTGTTGCGGCCGCACCCGCAGCCGCACGCTTACGGGAATCATCGTCGGCGGAATCGTCGTCACCGTCGCCCGACCCGTCGACCAGGTCGATGTCGTCGTCAGCCGGTTCGTCCTCGTCCTCCGCCGACGCTGCCGCCTCCAACTCGGCCGCGGCGGTGGTGACCGCGTCGGCGTCGACATCGGGGGTGGTGATGACGCCGTCGATGGCGTCGAGGACGTCGTCCCAGTGCTTGGCGATCAGGCGGCCGATGCGCACCCACAGGTCGACACCGTCGCGGCCCTCGAAATTGCGGGTGCCGGTCGTGACCGCGCCCAGGATCGGGTTGCCGTTGAAGAACTTGGTGATGACGGTGAGTTCGCAAACCTCGCCGAGGATGCGCACGATCTCCAGCGCGTCCTCGAGTTCGGCGACAACCTCCGGACTGGGATCCTCGGCCGCCAGCTCCGGCACGCCGACCAGATCGTAGGTGTGCCGATCGTCCGGGACCAGCTCATCGGCCTGCAGACCCGCCACCGTCTCCCACGCGGGATGCTCCACGAGATCGTTGTCGTCGTCGGTGCGGATAAACGCGACAAGCTCGGCGACGCCCGGGAAAACGTACAGGTCCTCATCGAGCCCGAGGAACGCCTCCCATTCGTCGTCACCCTCGCGCCAGCGGGGCGCCCAGAGGGTGAAGCAGTTTCCGTCGGTGAGTCCGAGCTCGATGGGGACAATGTCTCCGGCCATGACGTCACAGCGTAGCGATCCGACGCGGGAAACCGGGTAGCGGCCCCGCGACGTCTCGGCGAACCCTCATCGATGCCTCAGCCGTCACTCATCGGGGCCGGAAGAATCCCTCGAACGTCTGGTCCAGATTGGTGGTGCGCAACGGCGAAATGCCGACCGGATCACCGGCCTCGATGAGCTTGCCGTTGCCGATGTACATCGCGACGTGGCCCGACCATACGGCGAGATCGCCCGGACGCAGATCCGCCTGTGCCACCGGCACCCCGGCGTTGTCCTGTTCCTGCGCGAGCCGCGGCAAGTCGACGCCCGCCTGCCCGTAGGCCCACTGGGTGAAGCCGCTGCAGTCGAATCCGGCCGGGGTGGTGCCGCCCCACACGTACGGCACGCCCTGCTGGCTCAGCGCGGCGCGCACCGCCGCGGCGGCCCGCTCGTTAGGCGCCTGCACCACCGAGCCATCGGGCAGCGTGACCGCCACCCCGGTGCCGTCGTCGGGGGCCGGTGCGCCGGTGCCGGTCGCAGACGCGGGTTGCGCCGCCGGTCCTTCCGCCTCCGCCGGTGCCGTGCGCCGACCGATCGCGGTCATCGCCGCCGTGTCGGCGGCGAGGTCGGCGCGGGTGCGCTCCACGATCTGCACGCCACGAGCCACATGGTCGATCGCCACCGGCAGCAGCGCCGCCAGCCCGGCGGGCGTGAATACCGCTCCGCCGAGGGCGACCACAGCGCGTTCGAACGAGTCCAGCAACGCCTCGAGCTGATCGGCGGCGTGCCGCACCTTCAGGCTGGCCGTCCGCACCAGCTGGGCGATCTCGGCCCCGTCGTCGGCGACGGTGGTCGTGGCACGCTGCGCCTCGCCGGCGGCGGTCGCCGCTCCGTCGGCGCCCCGACCCTGCCATTGCCCGGTAACGGCAGCGGTGGCGGACCGGGACGCCCGCCGGGCGTTGTCGAGTTCCGCGGTGGCGGTCGTCAGTTCGTCGGCGACATTGCCGGTCGGCAGCACCCCGGTTCCCAGCGCCGTGATCAGGATGCGCAGCGGGGCGATGAGCACCGCGGCGGTCGGCATCACAGCGACAGCTCCGCGTCCGGCGACGTGCCTGGCCGCAGCGTCGGGCCGGCGGCGGCCGGGGTGATCGCGAGCAGCGTCCCCGACTCGTCGTCGGTGCCCCGATAGGCGGTGGCCGCGCTGGCGCTTCCGGTGCCGACCGTGCGGTGTCGCGCGGCGGCGGTCTCCAGCCGACGCGACCGGGCGTCCAGTGCGAAGGCGGTCGCCGCGAGGAAGTCGGCGCCGATCATGCCGAAGGTCAACGACAACTCGGCGATACCGCCCCGGCCGCGTAGTGCGGTGGCGGCGATGTCGCGAGCGATCTGCTGTTGGGTGCCGGAATAGGAATCGAGCGCGGCGGGCGCCACGGACAGGTTGGGAGTAGACATCTCATTCATGTCCTTCTGACGCCGAATATGGCGTTCGGGTTCCACCCGTCGCACATCCGTCTGGTCGTGCCGCGTCTTAAGGTGTCGGGCATGCAGGTTCACACCGTCGAGCACCCGCTCGCCGCCGCCCGGCTCACCACGATGCGGGACAAGTCGACCGGCAACGCCGCGTTTCGCGCCGCACTGTCGGATCTGACGCAGATGCTGGTGTACGAGGCGCTTGCGGACGCCGAGGTCGCCGACCGGGAGATCGAGACGCCGCTGCGGGCGCACACCGGCTCCCGACTCGCCACGCCGCCGCTGCTGGTGCCGGTGTTGCGCGCCGGCCTGGGCATGGTGGAGCAGGCGCACGCGATGGTGCCGGAGGCGCGTGTCGGTTTCGTCGGCGTCGCCCGGGACGAGGCCACCGCGCAGCCGGTGCCGTACCTGGAGTCGCTGCCCGACGATCTGTCCGGCCAGCCGGTGTTCGTGCTCGACCCGATGCTCGCCACCGGCGGCTCGATGCTGCACACCATCGAGCTGCTGGTGGCCCGCGGCGCCACCGACATCACCGCGATCTGTGTCGTCGCCGCGCCGGAAGGTGTTGCGGCACTGGAGCGTTCCGGTCATCCGGTGCGGCTCGTCGTCGGTGCTATCGACGACGGACTGAACGACGACGCCTATATTGTCCCGGGGCTCGGCGACGCAGGCGACCGCCAGTTCGGGCCGCGCTGATCTGCGGCGACTACGACGCTTTCGTTGTTGGCCGCACGCGGGCTCGGTTCGCCATGACCGTCATGAGCAGGCCGCACATGGTCAGGCCAGCTGCTGCAAGGTAGATGGACCTGGAGCCGGCACCGGAGTCGGCGATCAGCCCACCGAATACACCGGCGCAGGCGGCTGCGACCTGGTAGCCGGAGGCGTTGACGGCCATCGCCAATGTTGGGGCGTCCGCGGCGGTCACCATCACCCGTGCCTGCATCCCGGGAATGACCGCGAAACCGAAGAGGCCGATCACGACAACAGCCACCCCGGTCAGTGCCGTCGAGGTCGCGACGAACCAGGTGCCGACGAGGGTTGCTGCCAGCAGGCCGAGGAGAGCGGGCTGGAACAGGCGCGGGTTGCGGTCGTAGAGCGCGCCGCCGACAAGGTTGCCGATCGTCGCGCCGATGCCATAGGCGAGCAGCAGAATCGGCAGACGGGTCGTGGAGTGACCGCCCAGACCCGTGAGAAGGGGTGCGAGAAAGCTGAACACCATGAGCACGCCGACGTTGCCGACTGCGGTGACGGCCAGCGCCAGGAGCACCGGTCGCTGCCGCAGGACTCTCAGCTCAGCGACCGCCGATGTCCGGCCCTCCTCGCGGGGTGGAGCGGGCTGCCAGAACACCAGGCCCAGCCCGACCAGGCAGGCAACCGCAACCGTCGCGAACGTCGCCCGCCAACCCCACAGGGTGCCGATCTGAGTGCCGACAGGTGCACCGAGGATCATACCCAGGTTCATCCCGAACGCCAGCCGGGCAACCATCGTCCCGGCTCGCTCGGGCGGCGCGGACTGCACCGCGGTGACGATGGCTTGGGCGAAGAAGGTCGATGTCACCAGGGCGGTAACCATCCGGGCTGCCAGGAGCAAGAAGAACTCGGGAGCCAGCGCGGAGACCGCATTCCCGACGACCGCGACAGCCAGCAACGCCAGCATCAACGGCTTGCGGTCCGCACCGGCGGTCACCGCCGTCAGCACCGGGCCGCCGATGATCATGCCGACGGCATACGCCGTGACCAGCAAGCCCGCCGTGCCGACGGTGACCCCGAGGTCGGCGGCGACCTCGGGAAGGATCCCGGCGACCACGAACTCACCGGTGGTGATGCTGAAGACGCAGAACATGAGGACGGCAAGTCGGGTCATGACCGGGACGCTAAACTCTCACGTGGACGTGAGAGTCAAGCCCGAGCCGTGAACGGAGCCAGCCAAGGTGAAGATCGGCGAGCTGTCAGCTCGGTCCGGCGTCAGCGTGCGAGCCTTGCGCTACTACGAGGAGAAGGGCGTGCTGACACCGGAGCGGACGCCCAGCGGGTACCGAGTCTTCACCGAATCCGACATCCACAAGGTCGCGCACATCCGGATGCTGCTCGCCGCCGGGCTCGGCCTGGGTCTCATCGGGGAGATCCTGGCGTGCATGTCGGGCGACTCCCTGCTGCTGGACGACTGCCGGAACCGTCTCGACGCGGAGCGTCGCCGGATCACCGGCGACATCGACCGGCTCGCGCGCACTCGATCGTTGCTCGACGAGCTACTCGCCGCGACTCGCGAACCCGGTGGACGAGATACGGACGAGCCATCGGCGGGTCTCAGCTAGCTGCCACGCGTCTCGGTTGCATCGTCGTCCGACATTCGTGCCTCAGCCAACGACGAAGCGCCCCGCGCGGCCGTCGCCGACCAGCGTCCGCGACGACGGTGCACCTCGACCGGGTGATCGAAGGCGGTGCCGATCGTCTCCGACGTGAGTGCGCTATCGACGTCGCCCGCGGCGACTACGGCACCGTCGGCGAGCAGCATCGCGTGCGTGGTGCTGGCCGGCAGATCCTCCAGGTGATGGGTCACTAACACACTGGCGAGCCCGGTGACCTCGGCGCGCAGCCGGTCCAGTGCGGCCAGCAGGAGCTCGCGGGCGGCGAGGTCCAGTCCGGTCGCCGGTTCATCCAGGAGCAGCAGCTCCGGGCGCGGCATCAGCGCGCGGGCGATCAGCGTGCGGCCGCGCTCGCCCTGACTCATCAACGGCCACACCGAATCCCGCCGCGCGGTCATGCCGAGGAGATCGAGCAGGTCGTCGGCGTGCCGATGCTCGCCGGCGGTATAGGTGTGCCGCGCGTCCAGTTCCGGGGTGTTCGTCAGACCGGTGAGCACCACGTCGTGCGCGGACAGCGGAATGTCGATGCGCCAGCGCGGGTCCACGTGACCGATATGGGTGCGCAGTTCCCGCATATCCACCCGGCCGAGCCGCTTGCCCAACACGTCGACCTCGCCGGTCGTCGGGTGGCCGCGGGCGCCGAGGATCGTCATCAGTGTCGACTTGCCCGCGCCGTTGGGGCCTAGCAGCGCCCAGTGTTCACCCGGGGACACGGTGAGGCTGACGTCGCGCAGCAGGGCCCGGCCGCTGCGGACGACGTCGATGTGCGCGGCATGCAGGACCGCTGTCATCCTCCGGTCAGCCCAGCGACCAGTAGGCGAGCATCGGCTCGTCGGACAGGATTTCGCCACCCTGCGAGATGGTGAGGCTCGCCGGGGAGACGACGTAGACGACGCCCTTGTTGACCGCGCGGTAGCCGTCGGCGGTGCGGGTCGGGTACCCGATTTCGATGGCGCCCTCGGCGGCGAGACCCTTGTAGTACCACCGGCCCGATTCGGTACCGACCTGACAGATCACCACCCGGGAACGGGAGGTCTGCCCGACGACGATCGCCGGGTCCTCGGCGGCATTGCAGCGCGGGCCGTCGGTGAAGCCCTGCCAATCGGCGCCGGGGACGGTCGGCGAGGCATGTGGTGTCGTCGGCTCGACGGGTTCGGTGGTCACCGTCGGCCCCGCGCCCGGGTTGGCGCCCGGCGGGGGAGTGATCGTCTTGGTGATGACCGACTGTCCCGAGGTCGTCGTGGTCACACTGGTCGACGGCGGTGCGGCGCGGTTGTCCGACGACGACGGGATGAGCAGAAAGGCGGCCAGCGCACCGCCGACCACGAGCAGGATGCCCGCCGCGATGGCCACCAGGACGACCGGTGACGCCCACGGCGAGCGGTCCGGTCGCGGCGGTGGTCCACCGGCGGACGGGCCGGTCGGATAACTCCCGGACGGATACGTCATCGGATCAGTCCTCTCCGGCGGTGTCTGCCGCCCGGGTCGTCGTCGGGGTCGATGTCGGCGCCGTGACCATCTCGGCGGCGGCGCGGTCGGCGAGCGCGGCCACATGGTTCATTGCTTGATATGTCATCGCTTGATATGCCATCGCTCGGTATGTCGCTGTTCCGTGCGCCGCGGCTCGCCGTGTGGCGTCGCCGACTGCCGCTGCAGGATATGTCGCCGCGGCGGCGCGATTCGTTGCCGACACCGGTGGCCGGGCATCGTCGGGCTCGCCCGTTCCCGGTGGTGTGAACCCCGGCGGCGCCGTGGCTTCGACGTAGAACTTGAGCTTCGGTTCGGTGCCCGATCCGCGCGCCATGACCCGGATCGTCACCCCGTCGGTACGGCGTCCGCGCAGTTCGACGGCGTCGGTGCGCAATGCATCGTTCCGGTCGGCGTAGTCGGACAGGGTGACCGCGATGCCGCCGACCCGCTCAGGTGGGGCGGAGCGCAGCCGGGCCATGATGTCGGCGATGGCGGCTGGGTCGGTCGTTCGAATGGATCGCTGTGTGGTCGCGTGCGCACCGTGGGTCGCCGTCAGATCGAGTAGCGCGGCCGTCAGCCCGGTGGGTCCACGGTCGACGTCGGTCGACGGGTCGTCGGCCATCTGCTGGTCGGTTGAGTGGTTGCCGGTCGATCGGTTATCGGATAACCAGCTCTCGGTCAGCCGCGCCAGTGCCACCGCCGCACTGATTCCGTCCTTGTCCCGCACCGCATCCGGGTCCACGCAGTGTCCGATCGCCTCCTCGTAGGCGTAGCGCAGTGGCTCACCCGCGCGGACCAGCCACTTGAAGCCGGTCAGCGTGGTCACGTGCCGGGCGCCGACGCGGTCGGCCACCTTGCGTAACAGACTGCCCGACACGATGGTCGACGCGGTCACCGGCACCGCGTCCGTCCCATTGCCGGCGGTCGCGGTCGGCGCGGGCTCGGTTTCCCGCTGCGCCAGCAGGTACGCGCCGAGCAGGCCGCCGGTTTCGTCGCCGGTCAGCATCCGCCAGCGGCCGCCGACGCGGGCGCCCACGGCGCACCGGTCCGCGTCCGGGTCGAGGGCGATCGCGATGTCGGCATCGATCGCCTCGGCCAGACGCAGCAGCAGGTCGGCGGCCCCCGGTTCCTCCGGATTGGGAAACGCGACGGTCGGAAAGTCGGGGTCCGGCCGCTGCTGTTCGTCGACGACGTGGACGTCGTCGAACCCCGCCCTGTGCAGCGCGGCCAGGGCGAGGTCGCCGCCGACGCCGTGCATCGCGGTGAGGGCGATCCGCACGCCCGTGCGGGCGACGTCGCCGGACGTTTGTGCGGCGTGCACCTCACCGTCGAGGACGCCGGCGTCGGGTATCCCGTTGGCCGGTGGGAAGCGGTCGGTGACCCGGTCCAGGTATCGGGCGGCGACGTGTACGCCCCGGTCGTCCGTCGACACCGGTTGCCGCGGAACGTGATTGGCCGCCGGTGCCGCGTCGATCAGCGCTTCGATCTCACGGTCGGCGGGCGGGATCACCTGGGCGCCGCCGTCCAGATACACCTTGTAGCCGTTATCGGTGGCCGGGTTGTGCGACGCGGTGATCTGCACCCCGGCCACCGCATGCAGGTCGCGGCAGGCGAAGGCGACCAGTGGAGTCGGGACCGGGCCGGGCAGCGTCACCACGTCGAATCCGGCAGCCGCGAGCACCTCGGCGGTGACCGTCGCGAACGCGGCCGATCCGTGCCGGGCGTCGTGGCCGACGATGACGATGCCACCACCCTCTCCGTGGTCGACGAGCCAGCGGGCAAGTCCCGCGGTCGCGCGGGCTACCACCGCTACGTTCATGCCGTTCGGGCCGGCGCGCACCGGTCCGCGCAGGCCCGCGGTGCCGAATCGCAGTGGCGCGGCGAAGCGTTCGGCGAGATCGGCGGGCGACGCGGCATCGAGTTCGGCGCGGGTTACCGGGTCGGGATCCGCGGCCTGCCAGGCGGCGACGCGGTCCGCCAGGTCGGCGGGCAGTCGACCGGTCACAGCTCGCCGGTGAGCCGCGCCAGCAGCTCACCCATCCGCGTCGCCGACCGCCGGCCCACGTCCAGTACATCGGCGTGGTCGAGCGGTTCTCCGGTCATCCCGGCGGCGAGGTTGGTGACCAGCGATACGCCCATCACGTCCAGGCCGGCCGCACGGGCGGCGATGGTCTCGTGCACCGTCGACATACCGACGAGGTCGGCGCCGAGGGTGCGCAGCATGCGGATCTCGGCGGGCGTCTCGTAGTGGGGGCCAGGCAGTCCGGCGTAGACGCCCTCGGTGAGCGACGGGTCGATACGTCGGGCGATCTCACGCAGGCGCGGTGAGTAGGCGTCGACGAGGTCGACGAAGTCGGCGCCGGTCAGCGGCGACCGGGCGGTCAGGTTGAGGTGGTCGGCGATCAGCACCGGCTCGCCGACCGAGTGGTCACTGCGGAGTCCACCGGCGGCGTTGGTGAGCACGATGGTGCGGACGCCCGCCGCTGCCGCCGTCCGCACCGGGTGCACCACTTGGGCCAGGTCGTGCCCCTCGTAGGCGTGGATGCGGCCGAGCATGAGCAGCACCCGCCGGTCGCCGATGCGGACGGAGTGGATCGTCCCGCCGTGTCCGGCCGCACGCGGCGGGGTGGCTCCGGGTACGTCGGCCATCGGCAGCGACGCGATCGGGCGGCCGAACGCCTCGGCCGCGGGCGCCCAGCCGGATCCGAGGACGACGGCGACATCGTGACGGGTGGCGTCGGTCTCGGCGGCGATGACGGCGGCCGCCTCGGCCGCGGCGACATCGGGGTCGCCCAGCGTGCTGCGGGTCATGGCCCTCACCCTAAGGGGGCGTGCCGGGAATCGCCGGACGGCTCCCCGACCGCGAGCGGGTGCCCCCGACTGCGCGAACACCCGTCCGGCAGGGGCGATATGGTCTGAGGCATGCCTTTTCTGACCGAGACCGGCACCGTCGACGTGGCCGCCCTGTACCTCGGCTCGCCGGATGCCGAACTCGACGAGACCAACCCGGAGAATCGCTTCTCGCCGGAGTGGCTCGACGCGGTCACCGCATTGCTGGACGAGGCGGCGGCCGGGCCGGCGAAGGCGCTCGTCGTCTCGGCGACCGGGAAGTTCTTCAGCAACGGGCTCGACACCGACGTCATCGCGGCACAGCCGGGAGACCTGCCCGGCTACCTCGACCGGGTGCATGCGCTGTACGCGAAACTGCTGACCCTGCCGCTCGCGACGGTCGCCGCGGTCAACGGCCACGCCTTCGGTGCCGGCGCCATGCTCGCGCTGTGCGCAGACCACGTCGTGATGCGGACCGAACGCGGCTTCTGGTCGCTGCCGGAGGCGGCACTGCAGATGCCGTTCACCCGCGGTATGGCGTCGCTGCTGACCACCCGGTTGCCCGACCACACCGCCACCGAAGCGATGTTGACCAGCCGCCGATATGGTGCCGAGGACGCACTGGCCGCAGGCATCGTCGACGAGGTCGTCGACGTCGCGGACCTGCCCGCGCGTGCGAGCGCGGTGGCCGCGGAGCGCGCATCGCTCGCCGGGCCGAACCTGACCGCGATCAAGACCGGCCTACGCCGGTCGCTGCTGGCCGATCTCGCGACGCCGACCCCGGCATCGATCCTGTGACGGGGTGGTGAGCGGTGGCCGAAGGGATCATCACCGAACCTGCCGGAACCGATGGGACGGCGGCCGCCGCGCTGATCGATGACTGGCTGGCCGCCCATCGGGACGAGGTCATCGGGTGGCGGCGCCGGATCCACGAGCTTCCGGAGCTGTCCCGCCAGGAGGTGAAGACCACCGAGCTGGTGATGGCCGAACTCGCCGCCGCCGGACTACATCCGCGTCGGCTGCCGCTGGGCACCGGCGTCGTGTGCGACCTTGGTCCGGCGACCGGCCCGCGGATCGCGTTGCGCGCCGATATGGACGCGCTGCCGATCACCGAGCACACCGGCCTGCCGTTCTCCTCGACGGTGGAGGGATCGTCGCACGCGTGTGGACACGATGCGCATACCGCGATCCTCATCGCTGTTGGCAAGCTCCTTGCGTCGGCCGGTCCGCTGCCGGTCGGGGTGCGACTGATCTTCCAGGCCGCCGAGGAGGTCATGCCGGGCGGAGCACTCGACGCGGTCGCCGCCGGGGTCACCGACGGCGTCAGCCGAATCTTCGCGCTGCACTGCGACCCTCGCTTGCCGGTCGGTTCGGTGGGGTTGCGCGCCGGGGCGCTCACGTCGGCCGCCGACCACATCGAACTCCAGCTGCACTCGACCGGCGGCCACACCTCCCGGCCGCATCTCACCGGAGACCTGGTCTACGCGATGGGCACGGTGATCACCGGTCTGCCGGGCGTGCTGTCCCGGCGGGTCGATCCGCGGTCGGGCACCGTCATGGTGTGGGGCGCGGCGCACGCCGGTAACGCGGCGAACGCGATTCCCCAGGAGGGCCGGTTGCGGGGAACCGTGCGCACCGGCGATCACGCCACCTGGTCCGAGCTAGAAGCGTTGGTGCGCAGCGTGATCGGCGAACTCCTGGCACCTCTCGGGGTGCGTTACGACCTGTCCTACTTCCGTGGTGTCCCGCCGGTCGTCAACGACGAGACGTCGGTGGAGATGCTGACCCGTGCGGTGGCCGCAATCGGCCCGAATGCGGTCGCCGACACCCCGCAGTCGCCGGGCGGTGAAGACTTCTCCTGGTACCTGGAGAAGGTGCCCGGTGCGATGGGCAGGCTCGGTGTGTGGGACGGCCTGCGACCGCAGGTCGATCTGCATCAGCCCAACTTCGACCTGGACGAACGTGCCATCGACGTCGGTATCCGCACCTTCGCCGGCATCGTCCTCGGTATCTGACGCTCGCCGCCTGTGCCGGCACGTTATCCGGTGGACTACCGGGGCCGCGCTGGCACGCAGGGTCGAGGACTCCGCGGCAGCTAGTCGAGGTCGTCGTGCCGGACCAGTTGCCGGGCGGCCTCGGTCACCGACCCGGACAGCGACGGGTACACCGAGAGTGTCTGCGCCAGGTCGCCGACCGTCAGCTTGTTCTGCACCGCGAGCGCGATCGGCAGGATCAGCTCGGAGGCGTTGGGCGCCACCACCACTCCGCCGATCACCACGCCGGTCGCCGGGCGGCAGAAGATCTTGACGAAACCGCGGCGCAGGCCGCTCATCTTGGCCCGGGGGTTCGTCGCCAGCGGCAGCATCACGGTGCGCGCCGGGTACTCGCCGGCGTCGATCGCCGACTGCGATACGCCGACCGTCGCGATCTCCGGACGGGTAAAGATCGCCGACGCAACGGTTTTCAGCTTGATCGGGCTGACCCCTTCGCCCAGCGCGTGGTACATCGCGATCCGACCCTGCATGGCGGCGACCGACGCCAGCGGGAACAGCCCGGTGCAGTCGCCGGCGGCGTAGATACCCGCCGCGGATGTGCGGGACACCCGGTCGACGGTGATGTAGCCGCCCCGGTCGGTCTCCACGCCGGCCCGGTCGAGCCCGATGTTGCGGGTGTTCGGGATCGAGCCGACGGTCATCAGCACGTGCGAGCCGGTGACGGTGCGGCCGTCGTCGAGGTACGCGGTGACGGTGTCACCGTCGCGGATCACCTTGTCGGCGCGTGCGTGTTTGATCAGGTCCACACCGCGTTCGGCGAGCGCATCTTCCAGTACCAGCGCGGCGTCCTCGTCCTCGCCCGGCAGCACCCGGTCGCGGCTGGACACCAGAGTCACCTGGACGCCGAGTTCGGTGTAGGCGTGCACGAATTCGGCGCCGGTCACGCCCGAGCCGATCACGATCAGGTGTTCGGGCAGTTCGGTGAGGTCGTAGAGCTGTCGCCAGGTGAGGATGCGTTCGCCGTCGGGCTCGGCGTCGGTGAGGATCCGTGGTGACGCGCCGGTGGCGAGGAGGACCACGTCGCCGGCGAATCGTTCCTGCGAGCCGTCGGGCAGCGTCGCGGTGACCCCGTGGGTGGACACTCCGAGTTGTTCTTCGTCCAGCTGGCCGTAGCCGGACACCAGGTGGACGCCTTCGCTGATCAGACGGTTACGGATGTCGGCGGACTGGGCGAACGCCAGGTCACGCACCCGCTGATGGATCTGCGGCAGGCTGACCAGGGCGTCGTCGGTGCTGAGCTTGATGCCGAGATCGACCGCGCGCCGCACTTCGGTGCGGATTCCGGTGGACGCGATGAACGTCTTCGACGGCACGCAGTCCCACAGAACGCAGGCGCCGCCGATCCCGTCCGAGTCGATGAGGGTGATGTCGGCGCCGTAGGCGGCCGCCGCCAGCGCCGCCTCGTACCCGGCCGGACCGCCGCCGATGATCACGATCTTGGTCACTGGTCACTCCTGTTCGTGCGGGCTGGGGACGAACGGCGCGGCGCGATCGGGAGCGCAGCTGCTCGGGTCCAAACTTAGTCCCCGGCACTGTCGCGGACATCGCCGGGCCGTCGGCGGTGCGCGCCCGGCCAGAGTGGGAAAGCGCCTGTGCTTTCGCGGTCGGCGGCGAACATCTAGAGTTTCGCCCGTGCCGATTTATGCAGCCTACGGTTCCAACATGCACCCGGAGCAGATGGCCGAGCGCGCGCCGCACTCGCCGATGTCGGGGACCGGTTGGCTGCACGGGTGGCGCCTGACGTTCGGTGGTGGCGACATCGGTTGGGAGGGGTCGCTGGCGACCGTCACCGAGGATCGGGACGACGAGACCGCCAAGGTGTTCGTGGTGCTCTACGACGTCACCGACGAGGACGAGCTGAACCTCGACCGGTGGGAGGGCTCCGAACTCGGCATTCACCGCAAGATCCGCGCCCGCGTGGACACCGCCGACGGCGCCGTACTGGCCTGGCTCTACGTGCTGGACGCCTACGAGGGCGGCCTGCCGTCGGCGCGCTACCTGGGTGTGATGGCCGATGCGGCGGAGATCGCCGGTGCGCCCGCCGAGTACGTCCAGGACATTCGGCTGCGCGAGGCACGCAACGTGGGGCCCGGCCCCGGTCCGGTGGACCCGTGATCGGGCGGTCGGTGCATTCCACAGCCTCGTCGTCGGCGTCCGTGCGGCGACTCGCCGCGCGGTAGGGTCGCCGCATCGGAAGAAGCGGGCGCGGCCAGCGCCGGGTATTCGGGAGGGTCGGATGACGTCACCGGGTGCCCCCGACTCGTCGCCGAAGGATGCTGCCCCGGGATCCGCGGACGCGTCGGAACTGATCGCTCCGCCGAAATCGGAACTCAATGCTGCCCAAACTGCCTGGGAGTCGATGTCGATCTCGGCCATTCTCGGCCTCGTGGCGAAGATGAACGGTAGTCGGGCTCAGGGCGACGCTCAGGCCGTATTGATCGCGGTCGGGAAGGCCAGACAGGTGTCGTCCCGCCTCGGTAGCGGAGTGTTCGGTGGCGACATGCTGCTCGGTCTGGGCGCCGACCAGAGTGTGGTCGCCGCACAGGAACTCGCGCACACGGTCGACGCGGCGTCGACGCCGGCCGACGAGGCTGCCTCCGCGTTCCAGCGGGCGGGCGGTGTGTTGGAGGCTACCCGCGGCCGCAGCGGTGAACTCGTCGCGCTGCAGCAGGAGATGCAACGCACGCCGGAATCGGCACCGAGCGTCCGCGGCCGGGTGCGGTCCCTGATGACCAGTACCTACAGCTCACCGATGATCGACATCGGCGGGCGGCCGATCGCAAACCCGGGCGAGTCGCAGATCGCCGGACTCGGTCCCGCCGCAGGATCGGGGGGTGGGCCGTCCGGGCCGGGCGGTCCCGGCGGCGGAGGTCCCGGCAGCCCGGGGCAGTCGGCCGCAGTCACCGACATCGACGATCCGGCGCGCTCCACCCCGGGCGGGTCGCCGGGCTCGACCTCCGGTCAGCCGCCGACGCCGACCGCCCCGCAGGCGGTGCCGGCCGCGGCGTCGGGAGCCGTCCCGCCCGGGGGTGCCGGTCCCGGCGGGCCACCCGGCACCGGCACACCCGGTGGGTTGCTACGCGGCGGCTGGGGCGCACCCGTCGACCGGTCGGGGACCAGCGACCGCACCGGCGCGCGCGACGGATCGGGTCGGTCTACGCAGGCGGGCAGTGGTACCGGCCTGCCCGGCGGGGGTGCGGACGGCACCACCGGGCAGGTTGGCGGATTAGGTGCCGGCGACGGCATGTCGGGTGGCTCCGGAGCCGGCGGCGTCCCCGGTGCGGCGGTCGGCGGCCTGCCGCTCGGACCGCCCGTCTCACCCGGGCCGGGCCCGACCGCGACCCCGACCGCGGCGTCTGCCGGAACCGGCGGGTCGGGTGGGCCGACGTCCGCGACGCCCTCCCGGCCGGTCCCCGCGGGCACACCACCGATCGGCGGACGGCACCGCACCGACGACGAACGACACCGCCCCGCGGCCTACCTACACACCCGCGATCACGGTGCCTCGATCGTCGGTGACCTGCCTCTGGTCGGTCCGCCCGTGATCGGCGACTGGGCGCCGGCCGCCCCGGTCGGTACCGGTGGCACGCCGATGGCCCCGGCCGGGCATCATCGGTCCGGTACCGAACGGACGTCGGTCGCGGGTGGGGGCACGGCCCCGACGCCGGCCGAGAATCCCGGGCACACCGCCGCCGATGAGCGACCCGACGCGCCACGGCACGCACCGGACGGCGAGTCGAGACGGGGCGCACCAGGCAGCGAGTCGCCGGATGACGGCAGCAGCGATACCGGCACCGGTCCCGACCCCGGCACCGGCACCGACCCTGGCACCGACATCGGTACCGGCAGGGCGGGTCGGGAATGACCGGACCGACACTGTCACAGCGACGCGTCGACCGGCTCCCGGGCGGGGTCGGCGCACTGCTCGACCGGGTTCCGGATGATGCGATCGACGAGTGCCTGCGGATGCTGACCGTCTCGGTGGTCGACATCGCCGGCATCGGCGATCGGCCGGCGGTGCGCGACGTATTGGACCAACTCCACCCCGGCCAGCCGGTGTCGGCGAGTGCGGTGCAGGCACTGACCGCGTTGGGTGCCCAGTTCGAATTTGACGCCTCGGTCGCGCACCGGGCGGGGAACCTCGACGCGCAACGCCTCCGTTTTCGCGGCGCCCGTGCGGTGGGCTGCCTGGGGTACGCCGTGGGCTCGACGGCGCCGCGCGCCCGTTTGGCGGACGCGGTCTATGAGGCGGCGATGGCGATGGGCGGTTCGGCCGGAGTGGTGGCCGTTCTCGCCGAGTTCGTGCCGTAAACCCTAGGCCGCCGATCGGCGCGGACTTGCCGTTCGCGCCGGGCACCGTGTGCTTCCCGACGGTGCGTACGAAGAACCGCTAGGTGTCGGCGAGTCCGAAGCTGTGCTCCACCGCCCGATTCCACTCGGCGTACAACCGATCGCGGTCGGCGCCATCCATCGCGGGCTCCCACCGATGGTCCTCGGCCCAGTTCTCCCGGATGGCATCCTCGTCGGCCCAGTAACCGACCGCCAGGCCGGCGGCGTAGGCCGCACCGAGCGCCGTCGTCTCGTTGACCACTGGCCGGACCACCGGCACATCGAGCATGTCGGCCTGGAACTGCATCAGGAGATCGTTGACGACCATGCCGCCGTCGACCTTCAGGGTCGACAACGCGACGCCCGAGTCCGCCTGCATCGCCTCGATGACTTCCCGGGTCTGAAAAGCGCTGGCCTCCAACGCCGCCCGGGCGATGTGCCGCTTGTCGGCGAACCGGGTGAGTCCGACGATCACGCCACGGGCGTCCGGCCGCCAGCGCGGCGCGAACAGCCCGGAGAACGCCGGGACAAAGTACACGCCGCCGTTGTCGTCGACTTCGGCGGCGAGCTTTTCCACGTCCGCCGCCTGCGGGAACAGCCCCAGATTGTCCCGAAGCCATTGCACGAGCGACCCGGTGACCGCGATCGATCCCTCGAGTGCGTATCGGGCGTCGGCGTCGCCGATGCGATAGCAGACGGTGGTGAGGAGGCCGTGTTCGCTGAACACCGGCTCGGTTCCGGTGTTGAGCAGCAGAAAGTTACCGGTGCCGTAGGTGTTCTTGGCCTCGCCCGGATCGAGACATGCCTGTCCGAAGGTCGCCGCCTGTTGATCGCCGAGAATGCCCGCGATCGGTACGCCGCGCAGCGAACCCTGTTCGCGGACTTTGCCGTACACCTCCGACGAGCTCCGGATCTCGGGCAGTGCGTCGATCGGGATGCCCATCTCGTCGCAGATCTGGGGGTCCCAGGACAGGGTCCGCAGATCCATCAGCATGGTGCGTGCCGCGTTGGTGACGTCGGTGATGTGCAAACCGCCGGACGGGCCGCCGGTCATATTCCAGGCGACCCACGAATCCATTGTGCCGAAACACAGATCGCCCGACGCGGCGCGTTCGGCAACACCGTCGACGTTGTCCAGCAGCCACCGCATCTTCGGGCCCGCGAAGTACGTCGACAGCGGCAGCCCGGTGCGTTCGGCGTAGCGGTCCCGGCCGACGTCGCCACCCAACTCCTCGCACAGCGCGCCGGTTCGGGTGTCCTGCCAGACGATCGCATTGCCGATCGGCTCGCCGGTGCTGCGGTCCCAGGCCAGGGTCGTCTCGCGCTGGTTGGTCAGACCGACGGCGGCGATGTCGTCGGCGGTCAGGTCCGCGGCGGCCAGCGCTCCCGCGGCCACCCGGCGAGTGTTACGCCAAATCTCGGCGGCATCGTGTTCCACCCAGCCGGCCTGGGGAAAGATCTGCTGGTGTTCGAGTTGCTCGACCGAGACCACGCGTCCCCGGTGATCGAACACCATCGCCCGGGTCGACGTCGTGCCCTGGTCGATTGCCGCGACATACCGTCCTGACCTGTCCACGCCGACAGTCTCGCATGCGTCGCGGTGGTGTATCTCGGAACTCGGACATCGTCGATGCGGAGCAAAACGGGTCGCGGGGTGCGGGGTCGCCGGGCGCGCCCCGCTCCGGACTAGTGGACGGGATCCTTTAGGCTCGAACATCATGGAGACCGAGTTCAACCCGGATCGTCCTGCGGATATGGGTCCGCGCTACCGCGAGGAGGCGTGGCGTCGCCTCGGCGACGAACAGTTCGACGTCGTCGTCATCGGCGGTGGCGTGGTCGGCGCGGGTGCCGCGCTGGACGCCGCCACCCGCGGATTGCGGGTCGCGCTGGTCGAGGCCCGGGACATCGCCTCGGGTACGTCGAGCCGCTCGTCGAAGATGTTCCACGGCGGCCTGCGCTACCTGGAGCAGCTCGAGTTCGGTCTGGTCCGGGAAGCGTTGCGGGAACGCGAGTTGTCGCTGCGCTTCCTGGCCCCGCACCTGGTCAAACCACTGCCCTTCCTGTATCCGCTGACCCAGCGAGTCTGGGAACGCCCGTATGTCGCGGCCGGACTGGCCCTCTATGACCAGATGGGCGGCTCGAAATCGGTTCCGGGACAAAAGCATGTGACTCGGTCCGGTGCGCTGCGGGTCGCTCCCGCGCTCAAGCGAGACTCGTTGATCGGCGGTATCCGGTACTACGACACGGTCGTCGACGATGCCCGGCACACCCTCACCGTGGCCCGCACCGCCGCCAACTACGGCGCGGTGATCAGGACGTCGACTCAGGTCGTCGACTTTCTGCGGGAGGCCGACCGGGTGCTCGGAGTTCGGGTGCGCGACAGCGAAACCGGCGAGACCACCGATGTGCGCGCGCACTGTGTCATCAATGCGGCGGGCGTCTGGACCGACGAAGTGCAGGCCCTGTCCAAACAGCGCGGCCACTTCAAGGTGCGGGCGTCGAAGGGCGTGCACATCGTGGTGCCGAGGGACCGGATCGTCTCGGAGACGGCGATCATCCTGCGCACCGCCAATTCGGTGCTGTTCGTGATCCCGTGGGAGACACACTGGATCATCGGCACCACCGACACCGACTGGAATCTGGACCTCGCCCACCCGGCCGCGACCCGTGCCGACATCGACTACATCCTCAGCCGGGTCAACGAGGTGCTGGTGACCAAGCTGACCCACGACGACATTGAGGGCGTGTATGCGGGTCTGCGTCCGTTGCTCGCCGGTGAGGACGACGAGACGTCGAAGTTGTCCCGGGAGCATGCCGTGGCGGTCGTGGCTCCCGGGCTGGTGTCGATCGCGGGTGGCAAGTACACCACCTACCGGGTGATGGCCGCCGATGCCGTGGATGCCTGCAACGACTTCATCCCGACCCGGGTCGCGCCGTCCATCACCGAGCGGGTGCCGCTGATCGGTGCCGACGGCTATTACGCGCTCATCAACCAGTGCGACCATCTAGGTAAACGGTATGGGCTGCACCCGTATCGGGTGCGCCGGCTCCTCAACCGGTACGGGTCGCTGATCGACGACGTGCTGTACTACGCCGAACAGGATCCGTCATTGCTGCGGCCGCTGGAGGCCGCACCCCAGTACCTGCGGGTGGAGGTCGTGTACGCCGCGGTGGACGAGGCGGCGCTGCATCTGGAGGATGTGCTCGCTCGCCGCACCCGGATCGCCATCGAGTACTCGGATCGCGGGGTCGACTGCGCGCAGGAGGTCGCCGAGCTGCTGGCGCCGATCCTGGGCTGGGGACCCGAGGAGATCGAGTTCGAGGTGGACACCTACCGGGCGCGGGTGGTGGCCGAGATCACCTCGCAACAGCAGCCCGACGATCTGTCCGCCGACGAACTGAGAGCGGCGGCACCGGAGGCCCGGCAAGAGATCCTGGAGCCGGTACCGGTCCCGAAGTAGCACCGGCGTACGGCCTCCCGCGCGCTGGTTGAGTAACCGCGAGGAGAGCCCGCCCGCTGGTTGAGTAGCCGTGAGGGACGAGCGGCGTGTCGAAGCCAGCACACTGGCTGTGCGGGCGGTGATTTCGATACGCGACTCGCTGCGCTCCTCGCTACTCAACCACCGGATATTGCGTTTGCCGCTGGTCGGGTTGCCGTTGGGGCCGCCTGTCGGCTGGTTGAGTAGCCGTGAGGGACGAGCGGCGTATCGAAGCCAGCGCATTGTCTGTGTGGGCGGTGATTTCGATACGCGACTCGCTGCGCTCCTCGCTACTCAACCACCGGACATTGCGGGAAGGTTGTAGGTGTCACCTGCGCGAGGGATGCCCTACGTCTGGCAGCGAGGGCAGGTGTAGACGACGCGGTCGTCACCGCGGCCGGAGCCGAGGAAGCTGCGCTCGATCGGGGTCCCGCAGCGGCGGCACAGCTGACCGATGCGCCCGTACACCCAGAGCCGGGCGGCGGGTCCGGTGCGGCCGGTCGTGGTGCGCGCGGGACGGTTTCGGTTCGCCCAGAGCATTCGCCGGCACAGGTCGACCAGACCCGCGACATCGACATCGCCGACCGGACGGTCGGGTCGGATGCCGCGCAGAAAGCACGCCTCGCTGCGGTACACGTTGCCGACCCCCGCCATCAGCCGCTGGTCCAGGAGGGCCATCCCGACCGGCGTGTCCGGTTGCGCCGAGATGCGGGCGACGGCCTCCTGCGCATCCCAATCGTCACCCAGCAGATCCGGCCCGAGATGGGCGAGTGCGGCGGACGGGTCGGTGAGCAGTTCGAGGATGCCGAGATCGAACCCGACCGCTTCGTATCCGTTGGCACGCAGTACGATCCGTGCCCGGTGGCCGGGCAGTCGCCACCGGGTTCCGACGGGATGCACCGCCCAGATACCGTCCATCATCAGGTGCGAGTGAATACTCACCGACGATGGCGGCGAGGTGGAATCTGCCCGGGTGACATCAATGAGCAGGTGCTTGCCGCGCGACCTCACGGCGGTGACCTCGGCGCCGGTCAGGTCGACGGTGGCCAGCGACGGAATCCGAAAATCGGTGCGCTCCAGCCGGTGTCCGGCGAGGGCACGCCGGAGCCGCGCCGCCGCCTGATAGACCGTGTCACCCTCGGGCATAACCGTTCTCAGGCCTGCCCATACCGGATGCGCAGACCGCGGGGCGTGGTGGTAAACCCGGCGCTCACCAGCGCCGGCTGCCACGCCGATCGCAGTGCTGGCGTGCCGTCGATCTGGTCGATCGCCAGTCGCGCGACGCGGCCGCGGCGCACCGCGTCGGCCAGCGCGGTCGCGGCGGCCTCTCTGTCGGTGTCGTCGTCGGTGAACGCAAGGACCGTCTTGCCGCCCCGCTCCACGAATGCCACCAGGCGGCCGTCGACGAGAATGACCAGCGCGCCGGGTTTACGCCCCGGACGGTGACCGCCCGCGTCGTCGGACGGCTCCGGCCAGGCCAGTGCGGCGCCGAAGGGGTTAGCAGGGTCGGTGGCCGCGAGTACCACGGCGTGCGGGTGACCGGCGCCGGTGCCGCTGCGGGTGCCGGGCAACCCGTCGTCGAGGGTATGTCGGCGTAGCTCGTCGACGGTGGCCGTGCCGCCGAACTGGGCGCCGCCCAGCCCGTCGACGTAATATCCGCGACGCACCTGTCCACTGTCCTCGAACACGTTGAGCGCCTTGTAGACCCGTGCGAAGCCGCCCGGGACGCCCTCGGCGACAACGCTGCCGCGAGTGACCACCCCGTACCGGGTGAGGAGCTGATCGCACAACGCCTGGGTGGCGACGGTCGGTTCGACGTCCACTTCGTCGAGCGCGAACCAGCGTCCGGACGCCGTCGGCGGGGTCGATGCCACACCGGTCTGGCCCAGTAGATGGCGGGTCGTCAGCCGTCCCGGGCGCATGCGCGGCGCTCGACCCCGGGACCGGTGCGCCGGTGTCGCACGCGACGACCCGGTGCGCCGCGGGCTGAGCATGGCCCGCACGGGGGCGAACGAGTCGTTGCCGAGATGACCGGCCCAGACCAGATCCCAGAGTGCGTCGACCACCTGTTGTTGGGTGGCACTGTGCTCACCGTCGGTGACCGCGTCGATGAGCTGCGGCAGCCGCAGGCCGCCGCCCGTGCCGAATGCGTCCAGCAGCCGTCGGTGGAGATCGGTGAGATCGATGTCGAGGGGA
Source organism: Gordonia sinesedis (assembly GCA_039527305.1). Classification (GTDB taxonomy): domain Bacteria; phylum Actinomycetota; class Actinomycetes; order Mycobacteriales; family Mycobacteriaceae; genus Gordonia; species Gordonia sinesedis. The sequence continues at coordinate 802,040 of BAAAJU010000006.1, forward strand.
TCGGTCATCAGCGGTGCAAGGTCCGCGGGTGCCAGCCGAATCCAGCCGTCCGCGTTACCGATTCGGCCGTACCCGGACCAGACGACCTCACCCGAGCTGAGGAGTTCGTCGAGCATCGCCGGTGAGTAGTCGGCGACCCGCGCTGGCAGAATCAGCGACTCCCACGCCGATGCGGGCAACGGATACCCGGCCAGCTGGTCGATCACCGTCGCCACACCGTCCACGCCACGCAGCGGTTCGGCGCCGGCGCCGTTCGGTGCGCCGGTGCCGTCGCCGATGTGTTGCCACGCGGTCAGGAAGCGGGCGAAGGTCGCTGCGTCGACCGGTTCGATATCGGCCCGGCTCGCGGCGAGAGAGCCGCGGCGAATTTGACCGAGCACGTCGGCATGACACCACTGGGTACCCTCGACGTCCGGCAGAAAGTCACCCTCGATGACCTTGCGCTCGCCGGCGAGGCGGACCAGCGTGTCGCGCACCACGGCCGCGCCCAGCCCGATGTCGTCGGCGGCATCGGTCACCGTAAATGGGCCATGGGTACGGGCGTACCGGTGGACCAGATCGCCGACCGGATCGGGCACGGACTCGGCGAATGCGGCGGGGACCCCGAGCGGCGCGGGTACTCCGAGCGCGTCGCGCAGGCGTGCGGTGTCCTCGATCGCCGCCCACAACGGCCGGCCGCGATGACTGACCGAAATGATCCGACCGTCCCGATGGAGGTCGGCGAGCAGGCTCTGCACCTCGTCGGCGGAGTCGGGGTCGTAGCGCGCCGCTACGTCCTCGGTGGTCAGCGGGCCGAGCCAGCGCAACAGGTCGGTGACGTCGTCCCCGTCCCGGGCGCGACGGTCGGGGCTGAGCCGCTGTAGCCGCGCGGTCACCTCGGCGATCACCGCCGGATCGAGCAGTTCCCGGAGATCGACCCGACCGAGAAGCTGTGCCAGCAGCGACGTGTCCAGCGACAGTGCCGCCGCCCGTCGTTCGGCGAGCGGGGCGTCGTCGTTGTACATGAACGCCCCGACATACCCGAACAGCAGCGACGCCGCGAACGGTGACGGTGTCTGCGTCTCGGTCTCGACCATCCGCACCTGGCGACGGGCGATACCGGTCAGCAGCTCGGTCAGTGCGGGCAGGTCGTAGACGTCCTGCAGGCACTCGCGGACCGCTTCCAGCACGATCGGAAAATCGGGGAATTGCGAAGCTACCGAGAGCAATTGGGCGCTCCGCTGCCGTTGCTGCCACAGCGGGGCCCGCTTGCGGGGATCGCGGCGGGGGAGGAGCAGAGCCCGCGCGGCGCACTCTCGGAAGCGGGACGCGAACATCGACGAGTCGGCCAGCGCGTCGGTCACCAGTTGCTCGATCTCGTCGGGGTCGATCACGAAGACCGACGCACCCGGGGGCTCGTCGTCGGTGTCCGGCAGCCGGACGATGATGCCGTCGTCGGAGGCGGTGACCGCGCCGGCGAGCCCGAGGGCGGCCTGCAGCCGTGCGGAGATCGCCGACGCCCACGGCGCGTGTACCCGCAGGCCGTACGGGGAGTGCAGGATGACCCGCCAGTCACCGAGCTCGTCCCGGAATCGCTCGACGACCAGCGTCCGATCGGTCGGTAGGTGGCCGGTGGCGTCGCGCTGTTCGGCGATCAGCGCGGCCAGGTTGTCCCGCGCATACTCGGTGAGACCGAGAGTCTCGGCGTGCCGGGCGAGTTCGGCGGGGTCGGCGATCGCTCCGGTGAACCGGCCGATGGCGGCACCCAGCTCGGCGGGCCGGCCGACGCTGTCGCCGACCCAGAACGGCAACCGCCCGGGCTGACCGAACGCCGGCGACACCAGGACCCGGTCGTGGGTGATGTCCTCGATCCGCCAGCTCGTCGCACCCAGCGCGAACACGTCACCGACCCGCGACTCGTAGACCATCTCCTCGTCGAGTTCGCCGACGCGGGTGGCCTTGTCGCCGACCATGAACACGCCGAATAACCCACGGTCGGGGATGGTGCCGCCGGAGGTGACGGCCAGGCGCTGAGCGCCGCGGCGACCGGTCAGGGTGTTGCGTTCCCGGTCCCAGGTGACCCGAGGTCGCAGCTCGGCGAACTCGTCGGACGGGAATCGGCCGGAAATCAGGTCGAGCGTCGCCTCGTACACCGACCGGGACAGATCGCGGTACGGGGCCGCCCGGCGGACCACGTCGAACCATGCGTCGACGTCGAGCGTGTCCATCGCTGCGGCGGCGATCGTCTGTTGGGCCAGCACGTCGAGTGGGTTGGCCGGTACTCGGAGTTCTTCGATGGCGCCGTCGCGCATCCGTTCCACCGACACGGTGCAGTGGATGAGGTCGGTGCGGTGCTTGGGGTAGAGCACGCCCTGGCTGATCTCGCCGACCTGATGGCCGGCGCGGCCGATGCGTTGCAGCCCACTGGCCACCGACGGTGGCGCCTCCACCTGCACCACCAGGTCGACCGATCCCATGTCGATCCCCAACTCGAGCGAGCTGGTGGCGACCACACAGCGCAGCCGACCGCTCTTCAGGTCGTCCTCGATCTCGGCCCGCTGCTCCTTGCTGACCGACCCGTGGTGTGCGCGGGCCAGCACGGTCGGGGCACCGGTGCTGGCGCCGCTGGCCATCACCAGGGCCGGGGCGCCGCCGGCCACCCGGTCGTTGGGTTCGGGTGTGCGGTCGGTGCCGACGCGCTGCTCGTGAATCTCGTTGAGCCGCGCGGTCAGCCGCTCGGCGAGCCGACGCGAGTTGGCAAACACGATGGTCGTGCGATTCTGTTCGATCAGATCCACGATCGACGACTCGACGTACGGCCACAGCGATCCGGCGGTCGGGGAGAACGCGTCGTCGAGTTCGGCCGCCGGATCGTCCCCGGGCGGCGGCGGAATATTCGCCATGTCCGTCACCGGAACGTCGACACGGAGGTCGAAGGTCTTGGCCGCCGGCGGCCGGATGACCCGGTAATCGCGAGACCCGGAGAGGAACTCGGCGACCGCCTCCGGTGGGCGCACCGTCGCCGACAGCCCGATCCGCTGTGCGGGTGTCTCCAGCAGTTCGTCCAGCCGCTCCAGCGACAGCGCCAGATGTGTGCCACGTTTGGTCCCGGCGACGGCGTGCACCTCGTCGATGATCACCGTCTCCACACCGGCCAGGGTGTCCCGGGCCGCGGACGTCAGCATCAGGTAGAGCGATTCGGGCGTGGTGATCAGGATGTCCGGCGGCGTGCGGGCGAGCGTCCGGCGCTGCGCGGCGGGAGTGTCTCCCGACCGGACCCCGACGGTGATCGACGGCTCGCTTGCACCCAGTTCTTGAGCGGCTCGGGTGATCCCGGTGAGTGGAGCCCGGAGATTGCGTTCGACGTCGACGGCGAGCGCCTTGAGTGGCGAGATGTAGAGGACCTTGGTGCCCGATGGGCGGTCCGGCCGCGCGGCGAGCGAGTCCAGCGCCCAGAGGAACGCCGACAAGGTCTTGCCGGAGCCGGTCGGCGCGATGACGAGCGTGTTGTCGCCGTCGGCGATCGATGACCAGGCGCCCTCTTGCGCGGGCGTCGGCTGCGGAAAGGCACCATCGAACCACCGCCGCGTGGGGGCGGTGAATCGTTCGAGAACTTCCGACGGTGCCACGCTGCCATCATCTCGCACGGGTACGACACGAACGGGTATAGAGTTCTTTCGGCACCTCCTCGCCGGAATCCGGCGAGAATCCGGAACGGTCGCGCCACTGTGTGCCCGCCGTCAACGGTGTGCGGGCGAGTCAGGTCGGGCGGCCGGTGGATCGTCCACCCGACGGTCTGCCCCGACACGTGGGACGCGCAATCCCCGAAAGGACATCGGATGACCAGTATCGCCACCACCACCGCCGCGCCTCGTCCGCGGTCGCTCGCGGTTCCCGACCTGTCGGTCGCGTCCGCCGCGCTGTGGCTGACGCTGACCGTGGCGCTGGCCGCGATCGCGTACTACTTCCTCGGTTACGACCAGGGCGCGGTGTCGGTCTTCGGTTCGGACACCCACGTGCACGAGTTCCTCCACGACGCCCGCCACTACCTCGGGTTCGCCTGCCACTGATCTACTCGGCGACGCCACTCGTACGGACAACGGTCTCGGGAGACACCACCACATGGAGAAGAAGTTCATCGGCGCGGGCCTGCTGTCCGGGCTCGTCGCCGGCATCGTCTCGTTCCTCTTTGCCCGCGCATTCATCGAGCCGCAGATCGCCAAGGCCCTCGACTACGAGAATGGCCGGTCGAGCGCCGCGGCGGCGCTGGCCGGCGGCGGTGACGAACCCGGCGGCGAGCTGTTCTCCCGGTCGATCCAACAGAACATCGGTGCCGGAGTCGGTTCGGTGGTGTTCGCGCTGTGTATGGGCGCCTTCTTCGCGGTCGCATTCACCCTGTTGTGGATGTACGTCGGGCGGAAGTACCCGACGACCGACGCGCGCTGGGTGGCAGCCGGGCTCGGTGTGCTGTCGTTTGTCGCGGTCGCCGGCGTGCCGTTCTTCGCCTATCCGGCCAATCCGCCGGCAGTGGGCAGCGACGACACCATCGGCGCCCGGTCGGCCGCGTACCTGACGGTCACGCTGCTGTCGGTGCTCTTCATGATCGGCGCGGTGATCCTCGCGTTCTGGTTGCGACCGAGGCTCGGGGGTCTGTTGTCCGGCGTGGCCGGCGCGGTCGCCTATCTGGTCGCGGTCACCGTCGCGGTCGCGTTGCTACCCGAGTACGACGATGTCCCGGGCGCCATGATCGACTCGACCGGGCGGATCGTGTTCCCCGGCTTTCCCGGCGGTGTGCTCGGCGACTTCCGCGTGTACGCGATCGCCAACCAGGTGATCCTGTGGACGCTGCTGACCCTGGTGTTCGTCGCGCTCATCGGATGGATGATGCGCACCGCCGACCAGCCGGACGGCGCCGTCGGCACCGCGACGGAGGACAGGCCGGCCGGCGAGAAGCGCACCGAGGCTGCCGCTGCGACGCCGGTGCCCGCGGCCCCGGTCGGACGGCACGCCGAGCCGAGTGATCCTTCCGATGCCAACCCCGCGGGCGGTGCCGCTCCGGGCTGGTCGGTGGGTCGCCCGCCCGCTCGGTAGCGCCAGGGCGTGCCGTTCGGCGCCGGAAGCCCTCAGCTCTGGCGTCACGACCGGTCGCGGTACGGCGGCGGGCCGCTAGTCGACGGCCTGCGCGAGAACGCAATCACCGCACACGGCCGCGGGATCTCCCGCGATTCGGTAGATCAGGCAGCAACTGCGCCGCCGGAATCCCGGACCCGACCGGAGCGTGCCGCCGTCCAGCGCCGGATCCGCGAGCATGGCGTCGGCGACGCGAGACGCCGCCGCGCCGATGTCCGGCCGGGCGGTCGCCATCATCCGGGCCGCGCTGTTGACCGCCGATGCGACGTTGCCGCCCAGGACACGACGGCTGACTCGTACCCGCGACGCGACGGCGTCGGTGATCGCACCCACCACCGCCGGTGGGCCCGCGGCGGCGGCGGTACCGGCCCCGGCCACGGACACCGACAGTGGGTAGGGCCCGCCGAGTTCGTCCTGCCACCACAGGGATTCGGCGTCGTAGTCGACATGGGTTCCGGTGGCGGCGGCCGCGAGCATGGGTGCGACCAGCCGCGCGACCAGCCCGAGATGGGTGACCGACGCGGCGACCCGCACCTCGACCGCGTCGACGGGGACTCGGGCGGTCGCGGCCAGCGCGGCGCGAACAGCGGCGGTCCGTCCGTCGAGGACCGCCGGATCGTCGACGAGGTCGGACAGTGGCCGCCACGGCGGCGCGGGGGCCGCATCGAGGTGTGTCTGGACCGCGAAGAACGGGCCGTAGTTGGCGAAGCGGGAATCGGCGGTCATGACACAGTCGAGCAGAGCACACATCGACCTTCACCGCGAGGGTGGTGTGGTCGGCGAGCCGCCGTAGCGCCGCGGCAAAGAAACAATGTCATCAATCTGTATCTAGACATCGGATCGTTCCCCTGAGAGAGTTGGGGAAAATGAAACATGTTCTAGGGAGGCTGTGTCGATGTTCGAGTGGTCCGACGAAGACCTGATGGTGCGGGATGCGTTGCGCGGGTTCATCGATAAGGAGATCCGGCCGCATGTCGACGAGCTGGAGACCAGCGAGCTGCCGCCGTACGACATCACCCGCAAACTGCTCGCGACCTTCGGCGTCGACGCGATGGCCAAGGAATCGCTGGAGACCGAACTCGCCGCCGAGGCGGCCGGGGAGAAGCGCTCCGGCGACGGTGGGTCGAGTATGGCCAATCCGATGTTCATCATCCTCAACATGGAGCTGGCGGGTGTCAGCCTCGGGCTGGTGGCGTCGATGGGGGTGAGCATGGGGCTGACCGTCTCGACCATCCGCGGCCGAGGCACCCTGGCGCAGAAGAAGCGGTGGCTCCCCGAACTCGTCACCATGGAGAAGGTCGGCGCGTGGGCGATCACCGAACCCGATTCCGGGTCGGATGCGCTGGGCGGGATGAAGACGACGGTGCGCCGTGACGGCGACGAGTACGTGCTCAACGGCCAGAAGACGTTCATTACCAACGGGCCGTACGCGGACACCATGGTCGTCTTCGCCAAGCTCGACGACGGCAGCGGCACCCCGATGCGGGACCGCAAGGTGCTCGCGTTCGTCCTCGACAAGGGCATGCCCGGACTCACCCAGGGCAAGCCGTTCAAGAAGATGGGCATGATGAGTTCGCCGACCGGCGAGCTGTTCTTCGACAACGTGCGGCTGGGGGCCGACCGGCTGCTCGGCGAGACCGAGGAGACCGGCAGCGACACCCGCGGCGGTGACGGGGCCAAGGCCGGCTTCACCGCCGAACGCATCGGCATCGCGGCGCTGTCGCTGGGCATCATCAACGAATGTCTGAGGCTGAGCGTCGATTACGCGAAGAACCGCACGCTGTGGGGACAGGAGATCGGGCGGTTCCAGCTGATCCAGCTGAAGCTCGCCGAGATGGAGGTCGCCCGGATCAACGTGCAGAACATGATTTTCAGTGCGATCGAACGGATCCGGGCGGGTAAGCCTCCCACGCTGGCCGAGGCGTCGGCGATGAAGCTGTACAGTTCGCGTGCCGCCACCGACGTCGCGATGGAGGCGGTGCAGTTGTTCGGCGGCAACGGGTATATGGCCGAATATCGAGTGGAACAGCTCGCGCGGGACGCGAAGTCGCTGATGATCTACGCGGGCAGCAACGAGATTCAGGTCACCCACGTCGCGAAGGGGCTGCTGCAGTAGGTCGCCGAGACCCCGGCCACGGCATCGGAGCTCCGGCTCGTGCGGGGAGCCGTGACCGGGGTCCGCTTCGGCTCCCGGGTGCTCGCCGCACGCGGGGCTTACGACGTCGCGGAGGGCGTGCCGGCCAACGGAGTCCGCGGCGCCGGTTGCGGCCGCATCGGTAGCCACCAATTCCATCGCCCCAGAAGCTTGAGGAACGCCGGCACCAGGATCATTCGTACGATGATCGCGTCGATGGCGACCGCGACGGCCAGCGCGAAGCCGACCTGCTTGAGTTCCAACGTCGCTGCGGTGATGAAACTCGCGAACACGACGACCATGATGGCGGCGGCCGCGGTGATCGGCCGTGCGGTGTGGCCGATGCCGTCGGCGACCGACTTCTCGTTGTCGCCGGTGGCATGCCAGTACTCGCGGATCCGGCCGATCAGGAAGACCTCGTAGTCCATCGACAGGCCGAACAGCACGACGAAAACGATCGTCGGGAGGTACACCTGCACGAACCCGGGACTTTCGAAGTCCAGCAGCGATTCTCCGATGCCCCACTGGAATACCGCAACGGTGATGCCGAGGGCGGCGCCGGTGGCCAGGACGTTCATCGCGATCGCCTTGAGCGGTACGGCAATACTGCGGAAGGCGACGACCAGGAACATCAGGGTGACGCCGAGCACGATGGCGATGACCACGGGAAGCCGGTTGCTCATCTCGTCGCCGAGGTCGATGAATGTCGCCGTGCTGCCACCGACCAGGACGTCCGCCCCGGTGACGCTGCGCGCCTCGCTGCGTAGCCATCGCACGAGAGCCAGTGCGTCGGCCGAATCGAACGGGGCGGCCGCCACAATGGGTATCACCATGCGGCCGTCGGCTTCTTCGGCGGGCAGGATGGCCGCGATGCGTTCGTCGGACACCGCCCTGCTCACGTAGTCGTTGACTTCGGCGCGCGCTGCGGCACTCAGCGCCGAACCGTCGGGACCGGTGGCTACCACCGTGATCGGCGCGGCGGCGCCCTCCGGGAAGCGACCGTCGAGGGCAGCGGCCGCCCGGCCGGACGGCATGTCGGCGAGCGCGGACGTGCCCATGTCGAGACCTTCGTTGATCGCGAACAGCGGTGCGGCGGCAGCGATGAGCGTCACGATACCGAACGTCCCGTAGCGGACGGGACGGCGCATCACCACCCGGGCCCACCGGGACCATCCCGACTCGCCTCGCCGATGTCCTTCGGCCGTAACGAGTTCGGCCGGGAAGAGCCGTGCGGGCAAACGGCCCCGGTTGACCCTCGTTCCGAGGGCGGCCAGCAGTGCCGGCAGCGCGATCAGCCCGACGAGCAGCATCGACGTGACGGCGACCGCGACCCCGAGAACAATGCCGCGAAACATGGGTGCGCGCAACACGATCAACGAACTCAACGAGATCATCACGATGATGCCGGAGGCGGCGACGTTCGCACCGGCGGTGGCGAGCGCACGGCCGCAGGCGGCGGCGATCGCGTTTCGGTCGGGGGCGTTGCCACCAGGCGCGGTGGCAGCGGCGAGTTCTTCGCGGAAGCGGCTGACGACGAACATCGCGTAGTCGATGCCGACGCCGATCCCGATCATGGTCGCGATCGAGACCGTCAGCGCGTCGAACCGCGTCACCGTCGACAGCGCCAGCATCAGGCCGGTGGCGATGGCCATACCGCTCAGGGCCACGACAACCGGTAGCACGGCCGCGACGACGGCGCCGAGCGCGATCAGCAGGACCGCCAGCGCGACCGGGATGCCGATGAGTTCGGCGCGACTGACGTCCGCGGTCTGGGTGACGACGGCGTCGTTCTGGATGGGGGAGTAGCCGGTGGCGCCGATCTCGATGTCCGCCGTGGTGTGCCGCGCGGCCACCTTCTGGAGGTCGGCCGCGACCGTGGCGCGTTCGGCCATCGTGCCGTCGATCCCGACGATCGCCACGGCGACCCTCTGGTCGGCCGAGATCTGCGTGTCCGGTCGCTCAAACGGATTCGCGATCTGTCGAACGCCGGTGACGGTGCGCAATTGGGCCAGGGTGCGGTCGGTGATCGCTCGGAACTCCGGATCGTCGGCGGTGCGGGTGTCGGACCGGAAGACGACGAGATCCTGTTCGCTGCCCGAGTCGGCAAACTGGGTGTTAATGATCTCTTCGGCGCGGGTCGATTCGGCGCCGGAGATCGCGAAATCCATTGCCGATAGTCGGGATTCCAGAACCGGAAATGACGCGGCACCGCCGGCAACCACGACGACGAAGATCGCGATCACCCACCGGCGGTGGACGGCGACGAAGCGCCCCCACCGATCGAGCAGTGCACCGGGTGATCCGTTGGCGCGAACATATGCAAATATTCGCATGTGTTTATCATCACATTCGGCGGCAGGTATCGCAAGCCGTGGGGTGGGGCAAGCCTCCCGCTCGGGTTAGCTCCCCGTCACCGTCAAGACGATCAGTGCCAGGTTCAGGGCCACGATCGCGGCCGAGGCGACACCGGCGACGATGCGCAGAGGCAGCGAGTCCGCGAAGCTGCCCATCAGGGTGCGACTTGCGGTCAGCCGTCCGAGCGGGATGATCGCGAAGGGGATGCCGAAGCTGAGCACCACCTGGCTGATCACCAGTGCCCAGGTAGGGTCCACGCCGGTGGACAGCACGACCATCGCCGGAATCAATACGATCGTGCGGCGCAGGAGCATGGGAATCCGCAGCCGCAGGAGGCCGCTCATGATCGACGCGCCCGCGTAACAGCCGACCGAGGTGGCCGCCAGACCGGAGGCGAGTAGCCCCACCGCGAAGATGGTGGCAACGACCGGTCCCATCGCATCGCGCACCGCGGCGTGTGCGCCCTCGATGGTGTCGGTCCCCGGGACGCCGCGCAGGTTCTCCGCCGCGAGGAGAAGGAGTGCGATGTTGACCGCGCCGGCGATGACGAGAGCGACGACCACGTCGAACCGGGTGACCTTCACCAGGGTGCGCATCCGTTGCGGAGTGCGCGCCACCCCGTGCCGGTCGATGACCAGCGAGGAGTGTAGATAGATCGCGTGCGGCATCACCGTTGCGCCCAGCATGCTGGCGGCCAGGAGCACCGTATCCGACCCGTCGAGGCGAGGGATCAGGCCGCCGAGCACCTCGCCCGGCGACGGTGGATTGACGACGAGGCCCGCCAGGAATCCGATCACGATGATTGCCAGCAGGCTCACGATCACCGACTCGAACGCCCGCTGCTGACGTGGATTCTGCAGCGTCAGGACTGCCATCGACACCACGCCGACGATCAGTCCGCCGAGCACCAACGGGAGGCCGAACAGCAGGTGCAAGGCGATCGCCCCGCCGACGACCTCGGCGAGATCGGTAGCCGCGGCGACGATTTCGGCTTGCGCCCAGTAGCCGATCCGCGTTCTACGACGCATCCGGGCGCCGAGTAGGGCGGGTAGGCTCCGCCCGGTCACGATGCCGAGCTTGGCCGATTGGTACTGGATCACCATGGCGATCAGATTCGCCATCACTAACACCCAGACGAGCAGAAAGCCGTACCGTGCACCGGCGGTCAGGTTCGCTGCGACGTTGCCGGGATCGACGTAGGCGATCGCAGCCACGAAGGCCGGACCCATCAGTGCCACGTTGCGCAGGGACGCGCGCCGCATTCGGGGGCCGCCGGCCCGGCGGGGGCGCGTCAGGGTCACACGATCCAATCTGGCACACCGGCCTGGCACGATCAAGTTAAGCGAAAACATAAGTTCGGATCGCCGAAACCTGCTGTCGTCCGCCGCTGCCGTGCAGGTCGTCGCGCGGTCCGCAGTCGTCGCCGACCACGACACCGGGGTGGGCGCGCCGATGTTCGCGATGGGTCGGAATGCCGCGGCACCCTGCTCATATCATGGAACAACGCGGCCGCCGACACGTGTCGGGCCGGCCCTGTCACGGGTGGCGGCACGGCCATCGACAAGCGGAGCGGAGGGTCGAGGCACGGTGTTCGACAAGGTATTGGTGGCCAACCGCGGTGAGATCGCGATCCGCGCCTTCCGGGCCGCCTACGAACTGGGTGCGCGGACCGTCGCGGTGTATCCGTACGAGGACCGCAACTCGCTCCACCGACTGAAGGCCGACGAGTCGTATCAGATCGGAGTTCCCGGACATCCGGTTCGGGCGTACCTCTCGGTGGACGACGTGGTCGCGGCCGCGGTGCGTTGCGGTGCCGATGCGATCTATCCGGGCTATGGCTTCATCTCGGAGAATCCGGCCCTGCCCGCGGCATGTGCGGAGGCGGGCATCACGTTCATCGGGCCGTCCGCCGATGTGCTGGAACTGACCGGCAACAAGGCTCGCGCTATCGCCGCGGCGCGGGAAGCGGGACTGCCGGTGCTGGCCAGTTCGGAACCGTCTGCCGATGTCGAGGAACTGGTCGCGGCCGCCGACGACATGCGGTTCCCGGTGTTCGTCAAGGCGGTTGCCGGTGGCGGCGGACGCGGCATGCGTCGGGTGGACGATCTCGCGGACCTACGGGAAGCGATCGCGGCCGCATCCCGCGAGGCCGAGTCGGCCTTCGGCGACCCGACGGTGTTTCTTGAGCAGGCGGTGGTCAACCCGCGGCACATCGAGGTGCAGATCCTCGGCGACGCCACCGGCGATGTGGTGCACCTCTACGAACGCGACTGCAGCGTCCAGCGCCGGCACCAGAAAGTGGTCGAGCTGGCGCCCGCCCCCAACCTCGATCCGCAACTGCGGGAACGGATCTGCGCCGATGCCGTGGCCTTCGCCAAACAGATCGGCTACACCTGCGCCGGCACGGTGGAATTCCTCGTCGACGAATCGGGGCAGCACGTCTTCATCGAGATGAATCCACGAATCCAGGTGGAGCACACGGTGACCGAGGAGATCACCGACGTCGACCTGGTTGCCGCGCAGATGCGCATCGCGGCCGGGGAGACGCTGCGTGACCTCGGACTGACCCAGGATGCGATCGTGCCGCGCGGTGCGGCGTTGCAGTGTCGGATCACCACCGAGGATCCGGGGAATGGCTTCCAGCCGGATGTGGGTCGGCTCACCGCGTACCGGGCGCCCGGCGGCGCGGGTGTTCGGCTCGACGGTGGCGCGAGCCTGGGCGGCGAAGTCAGCGGACACTTCGACTCGATGTTGGTTAAACTCACCTGTCGCGGGCACGATTTCGCCGCTGCGGTGAGTCGCGCGCGACGGGCGCTGGCGGAGTTCCGGATTCGCGGTGTCGCCACCAATATCCCGTTCCTGCAAGCATTGTTGGACGATCCGGATTTCCAGGCCGGACGGGTCACCACGTCGTTCATCGACGAACGGCCACAGTTGCTGACCTCGCGATCGTCCGCCGACCGCGGTACCCGCATCCTGTCGTATCTCGCCGATGTGACGGTGAACAAGCCGCACGGCGAGCGGCCCACCGCGGTGTACCCGCGCGACAAGCTGCCGCTGGTGGAGCGGTCGCTGCTGGCGTCGCCGCCGGACGGGTCGCGGCAGCGGCTGCAGCGGCTGGGCCCGGAGGGGTTCGCTCGCGATCTTCGGGAACGTCCCGCGCTCGGTATCACCGACACCACGTTCCGCGACGCGCACCAGTCGTTGCTGGCGACCCGGGTGCGCACCAGCGGCCTGCTCGCGGTCGCGCCCTACGTCGCCGCGCTGACCCCGGAGTTGCTGTCGGTGGAATGCTGGGGCGGTGCCACTTACGACGTGGCGCTGCGGTTCCTCAAGGAGGACCCGTGGGAGCGGCTGGCGGAGTTGCGGGAGGCGATTCCGAATATTTGCCTGCAGATGCTGCTGCGTGGTGCGAACACCGTCGGCTACACGCCGTATCCGACGAAGGTGACCTCGGCCTTCGTCGCCGAGGCTACCGAAGTCGGCATCGACATCTTCCGAATCTTCGACGCGCTCAACAACATCGAGCAGATGCGCCCGGCGATCGACGCGGTACGGGAGACCGGTCACGCGGTGGCTGAAGTCGCGATGAGCTATACCGGTGACCTGGCCGACCCGGCCGAGGACCTGTACACGCTCGACTACTACCTGCGGCTGGCCGAGCAGATCGTCGACGCCGGTGCGCACGTGCTCGCGATCAAGGACATGGCCGGACTGTTGCGGGTGCCCGCGGCGGAGACCCTGATCACCGCGCTGCGCCGCGAATTCGATCTGCCGATCCACGTGCACACGCACGACACCCCCGGCGGGCAACTGGCGACGTACCTGGCGTCGTGGCAGTCGGGTGCCGACGCGGTGGACGGCGCGAGTGCGGCGCTCGCCGGCACCACCAGCCAGCCACCGCTGTCGGCGATCGTGGCGGCGTCGGCGCACACCGACCGTGACTCCGGCGTGAGCCTGGCGGCGGTCTGCGACCTGGAGCCGTACTGGGAGGCGTTGCGAAAGGTGTACGCGCCGTTCGAGTCCGGGCTGCCCGCCCCGACCGGCCGCGTCTATACGCACGAGATCCCGGGTGGTCAGCTGTCGAATCTGCGCCAACAGGCCATCGCGCTGGGACTGGGTAATCGGTTCGAGGCGGTTGAGCAGGCATACGCGGCCGCCGACCGGATGCTGGGCAGGCTGGTCAAGGTCACCCCGTCGTCGAAGGTGGTCGGCGACCTGGCGCTGGCGCTGGTCGGGCGCGGTATCGGTGCCGAGGAGTTCGCCGCCGACCCAGGCTCTTTCGATATCCCCGACTCCGTGATCGGTTTCCTGCGTGGCGAACTCGGCGACCCGCCGGGGGGCTGGCCGGAACCGCTGCGCAGCCGTGCACTTGCCGGCCGGGCCGCCCCGGTCGCCGAGGAACCGCTCAGCGACGAGGACTCGGCAGCCCTCGACGTTGCCGGCCGGGCTCGGCAGGAAACGCTCAATCGGCTGCTGTTTCCCGGTCCGACAAAGGAATTCGAGGAACACCGGGAGACCTATGGGGACACCTCGCGGCTGTCGGCGAACCAGTTCTTCTACGGTTTGCGCTACGGCGAGGAACATCGGGTGGAACTCGAACCAGGTGTCGCGTTGTTGATCGGGCTGGAGGCGATCAGTGACCCGGACGAACGGGGTATGCGCACGGTGATGTGTGTGCTCAACGGACAACTGCGGCCGGTTGCGGTGCGGGACCGGTCGGTCGATTCCGCGGTCGCCGCCGCTGAGCGCGCCGATCGCTCGAACCCGAACCACGTGGGCGCGCCGTTCGCGGGTGTGGTGTCGCTGTCGGTAGCCGCCGGCGACGAGGTCGTCGCGGGTGCGGCGATCGGCACCATCGAAGCCATGAAGATGGAGGCGACGATCACCGCGCCGGTCAGCGGCAAAGTCACGCGGGTCGCCATCGACGGCGTCACCCAGGTGGCCCCCGGCGACCTGCTGATCGAAATCGGTTAGCGCAGAGTCGGAACGGGCCGTCGCTGGCTGAGTAGTCGGGTGGTGCGAGGAGAGTGCCCGCTGGTTGAGTAGTCGGCGAGGAACACCCCCGCTGTTTGAGTAGCGCGAGCGACGCCCCCGCCGGTTGAGTAGCGCGAGAACACCCCGCTGGTTGAGTAGCGCGAGAACACCCCCGCTGGTTGAGTAGCGAGAGAACACCCCCGCTGGTTGAGTAGCCGGCGAGGAACGAGCCGGCGTATCGAAACCAGTTCCGCGCTCGCGCCATTGGGGTACTCGGCGTGGTACTCGCTCCCGCTGGTCGGGTGGTGCGAGGACGGTGCCCGCTGGTTGAGTAGCGCGAGGAACGAGCGCGTATCGAAACCAGCCCGGCGCTCGCGTCGCGGGTAATCGGCAAGGCAGTCGCTCCCGCTGGTTGAGTAGTCGGCGAGGAACGAGCCGGCGTATCGAAACCAGCCTGTGGACAATCGAAACTCGCGTCCTCGGTCCTGAGCGATACTCGGTCCGTGGCTGGCTACATGTACATCTTGGAGTGCGCCGACGGCAGCTATTACGTCGGCAGTACTGCCGACCTCGAGCTCCGGATCGAGCAGCACAACAGCGGCCGCGGTTGCGCGTATACGTCCGGACGGTTGCCCGTCGAACTCGTCTACGCGGTTGAGTGTGAAACGGTCGCTGCTGCATATGAATTCGAAAGGCGGGTGCACGGATGGTCACGGGCCAAGCGGCGAGCGCTGATCGACGGTGACCTAGAGGCGCTGCCTGGATTAGCACGGAGACATCGGAAAAGGCCGGCGTAGCGGTAGGCGGGGTGGACGTCGATCGGGCCGGGTGTCAGCACCTTGGATTTGCGATGCGGGTGGTCGTAACGGTGCTGGTTTCGATACGCCGGCTCGTTCCTCGCCGGCTACTCAACCAGCGGGAAGCGCTCGTGCCTCGCCGGCTACTCAACCAGCGGACCGGGAGCCTCGTCCCTACCGTGAGCCGGCGACCTGCCGCGTCGTCACATTGATACGGTTGAAGAAGTTGGTCGTGGCGATCCAGATGACGAGCGCGCCCAGTGCACGTTCGTCGTATAGCTTCGTCGCTGCCGCCCAGACGTCGTTCGGCACGGGGTCCGACGTGTCGGCCAGCCGTGTCATCGACTCCGCCAGCGCCAGCGCGGCCCGCTCCCCGTCGGTGAAGTACGGCGCGTCCCGCCAGCCGGGAAGGGTGACGAGCCGCTCATCGGTCTCGCCGGCCTTGCGGGCGTTCTGCATTCCATACTCCAGGCACCACGAACAACCGTTGATCTGGCTGGTGCGCAGGTGGACCAGCTCCATCGTCGCCTCGGGCACGCCTTGGTCCTGCACCGCATCGACGAGCCCGAGGATCGCCTTGGTGGCGGCGGGGTTGAGGTAGGCGGGGTTGGGCATACGGGATTCCATGATTTGCTCCTTCGTCACATCACAGGGTGGAGATCCGTCATGAGGGTGACGACGAACGACGGGAGAATGTGACCGATGAACAACGCCGATGTGCTCGCGCACGAGTTCGACAGTCACCGGGCGCGGCTGCGGGCGGTCGCCTATCGAATCCTCGGGACCTATGGCGATGCGGACGACGCGGTCCAGGAGGCATGGCTGCGACTCAACCGTTCCGACGACGCGGCGATCGCCAACCTCGGTGGCTGGCTGACCACGGTCGTGTCCCGCGTCTGCCTGGACATGCTGCGATCGCGCCGCCTGCGAGGTGAGCAGCTCGGGGACGAGGATCCGGCCGAGGTGACGCCAGAAACTCCGGAAAGTCTTGCATTGCAAGCTGATTTGGTCGGTGCTGCGCTCATCGTGGTGCTGGACACGCTGAGCCCATCGGAGCGCTTGGCCTTCGTCCTGCACGATCTCTTCGGGGTGCCCTTCGACCAGATCGCTCCGGTAGTCGAGCGGACGCCGGACGCGACGCGGCAGCTCGCTTCACGGGCGCGGCGTCGGGTGCGCGGAGCGCCCGTCGAGGATGCCCGGATCGAGCAGCGCGAGGTGGTGCGGGCGTTTCTGCGCGCGTCCCGCGAGGGTGATCTGGCGGGTCTGCTGGAGGTACTCGACCCGGAGATTGAGCTGCGGGCTGACCGGATTGCAGTGCAGTTCGCCGCGGCCGCACCGGCGGGGGCGCCTCGTCTCGACAGTGCGCTGCACGGAGCTGAGGCGGTCGCGGCGGCCTTCCGCGGCTCGGCGAAGGGCGCCGAGATCGCGCTCATCGACGGAGTTGTCGGGGCGGTCTACGCGCCGGGTGGACAGGTGCTGTCGGTCATCGCAGCCCGGGTCCGCGCCGGTCGGGTGACCGCGATCGACGTGTGCGCCGATCAGGAGACGATCGCTCGGATGGAGATCGAGCTGCTCGGCATCTGCTGACGGGATCTGCGATCCAGTTGGTCTTCACAGTGCTGGTTTCGATACGCCGGCTCGTGCCTCGCCGGCTACTCAACCAGCGGGATGCGCTCGTGCCTCGCGCTACTCAACCAGCGGGATACCTGGGTACTCAACCAGCGGGATCGCTCGTTCCTCGCACTACTCAACCAGCGGACCGGGTGCCGCGCCGGCTACTCAACCAGCGGTGTTCACGCTACGAAATCGCGAGGCCGAGGGCGCCGGCGGCGAAGCGGGTGACCGGGCCGGTGGCCGCCGACAGTGCGGCGTCCTGCCCGGCACGCGCCCGGCCCCACAGCACCCCGACATCGGGTCGGTCCGGGTCGCGTCGGACACCGATCAGAGCAACCAGCTCACCGGTCGTCGGTTCGCACACCGCCCACACGAACCCCGACTCGTCGCTCCACCCGCGCTCGGCCGCGATCACGTAGTCCGCCGGATCGGCAACGTCGAGGTCCGCCAGAGCGGCGACGTCGCTGATCCGGTCGTCGGCGCGCAGTGCACGCAGGTACCACGACCCGGCGTTGATCTCGACGGGTTCCACCAGCGGGGGACGCTGCTACTTGAGTTCGAGCAGGACGGTGCCCTGTGTAACCGCGGCACCGGGTTCGATGGCCAGACCGGTGACGACGCCGTCCTTGTGCGCGGTCACCGGATTCTCCATCTTCATCGCCTCGAGCACGACCACGAGGTCGCCGGCCGAGACCTCCATGCCCTCCTCGACCGCGACCTTCACGACGGTGCCCTGCATCGGAGCGGTCACCGCGTCACCGGAGGCCGCGGCGCCGCCGCCCTTCTTGCGGGAGCGTGCCTTCGGCTTCTTGCGGACCACACCGTTGCCGCTGGCGCTGCCGCCACCACCGGCGAGCGCCATGTCGCCGGGCAGGGACACCTCGACGCGCCGGCCACCGACCTCGACGACCACGTTCTGCCGCGGCGCGGTGTCGGCGTGCTCGATCGGTTCACCAGCGGTGAACGGCTCGATCGGATTCTCCCAGTCGGTCTCGATCCACTTGGTGTAGATGTCGAACGTCTCGTTGCCGTCCTCGTCGACGTGACCGTGGAACGCGGGATTCTCGACGATGTGCCGGTGGAACGGGATGACCGTTGCCAGGCCGCCGACCTCGAACTCGGCGAGAGCACGCCGGGACCGCTCCAACGCCTGTTCCCGGTTCTCGCCGGTGACGATCAGCTTGGCCAGCATCGAGTCGAACTGTCCGCCGATCACGTCGCCCTCGACCACGCCGGAGTCCACGCGCACGCCCGGACCGGCCGGCTCGCGGTAGACGGTGATGGGCCCGGGGGCAGGCAAGAAGTTGCGGCCGGCGTCCTCACCGTTGATGCGGAACTCGAAGGAATGCCCGCGCGGCGTCGGGTCCTCGGTGATCTCCAGCTTCTCGCCGTTCGCGATCCGGAACTGCTGGCGGACCAGGTCGATACCGGCGGTCTCCTCGGTGACCGGATGCTCGACCTGCAGCCGGGTGTTGACCTCCAGGAAGGAGACCAGTCCGTCGGCGCCCACGAGGAACTCCACCGTGCCTGCGCCGTGGTAATCGGCCTCGCGGCAGATGGCCTTGGCCGACGAGTGGATGCGCTCACGCTGCTCATCGGTGAGGAACGGGGCGGGTGCTTCCTCGACCAGCTTCTGGAACCGACGCTGCAGCGAGCAGTCGCGGGTACCCGCCACGACGACGTTGCCGTGCTGATCGGCGATCACCTGTGCCTCGACGTGCCGGGCCTTGTCCAGGTAGCGCTCGACGAAGCACTCGCCACGGCCGAATGCGGCCACGGCCTCGCGGGTCGCCGACTCGAACAGGTGAGGGATCTCGTCGATCGTGTACGCGACCTTCATGCCGCGTCCGCCGCCACCGAAGGCGGCCTTGATCGCCACCGGAACCCCGTACTTCTCGGCGAACGCGACGACCTCGTCGGCGTCCTTCACCGGGTCCTTGGTGCCGGGCGCCATCGGCGCATCGGCCTTGAGTGCGATGTGCCGGGCGGTCACCTTGTCGCCCAGATCGCGGATCGACTGCGGCGACGGACCGATCCAGATCAGCCCGGCGTCGATGACCGCCTGCGCGAAGTCGGCGTTCTCCGACAGGAAGCCGTATCCCGGGTGGATGGCATTCGCGCCGGACTTGGCCGCCGCGTCGAGGATCTTGTCGAAGACCAGGTAGGACTCGGCCGACGTCTGACCGCCGAGGGCGAACGCTTCGTCGGCGAGCTTCACGAACAGTGCGTCCGCGTCGGGCTCGGCGTAGACGGCGACGCTCGGGATGCCTGCATCGCGGGCAGCACGGATGACACGCACGGCGATCTCGCCGCGGTTGGCGATGAGGACCTTGCTGATCGTGGGACTGGGCACTTGTTCTCCTGGGCCTGACTTCTCGCGGGGGTCGTGTGGCGCGCTCAAGCCGCGACACGGACCTGTCGTGGTTGAGGACGTCCGTCGCTTCGGGTGCCCGAACCGGGCCTCCCGTGCCGGCCACCGGCCCGGTGGGTCTGCGCCCGGTCGGTGTGCTCGCACGGAGAGTCTAGGGGACCCCCGAACGGCGGATGCTCCGCGCTTCACCCTAGCCCACCGAGCAAACGATCGGTGGAGGCGGCGGTCACATCCTGACGTTGAAGGTGCTTGCATCACCGACCTCGCGGACGAAGTCGGTGAACGCGTCGAGGTAGCGGTGCACCGGGGTGTCACCGGCCGCGTCGTCCTCGGCCGGAAAGCGCGCCGAGTACCGCATCCCGGACGGTGTCCGGTTGATCCAGATGAACACCTCGTCGCGGGCGTAGCTGTGACTGCGCAGCACGGTCGCGTGGCCGGCGTCCGCGGCCGCCGCGCCGGGGGCATAGCGGGTGTCGATGAACGAGATCACGAACCGCGGCTCACCCCGATAACCGAGCAGCTCCGCGATCCGCAGGAACGGTAACGACGCACCCTGTCTGGCCCGCTTCAGTTCGGCGGTGGCCCGGCCGACGGCCTGATCGAAGGTCGGCGAGTCGGCCATATCGAGAGCGAAGGGCGCAAGGGCGACGAACCAGCCGAGCGCGGTCAGCCACCGGGCATCGTCACGCGTGTGTCGCGGTAGCACACACCGGAATTCGGGCGCCCCGGTCAGCCGGTGATGCACGATGGCGAATGCCGCGAGCACGCCCGCGGTCAACGTGCCACCGGCCTCCGAGCAGACCGCGGTGAACCGGTTCGCCGCGTCGTCGTCGAGAACCATCCCGGACAGCGACTGCTGCGGCGGTGACGTCGCCGGATCGGGTGGCTCTGGGTCGGGGGTGCGACGGTCGGCCGGCGTCAGTGCGGTCGTGCTGCCGCCCAGCAGTGCGGGCATGTCGCCGCCACGCAGGAACGCCGACCAGGTCACCACGGCCGGATGGTCGGCGCCCGTCTGGTCGGCCAGCCGACGCTCCTGCGCGCTGAAGTCGACATAGCTGCCGACGTCGGCGAGTCCGTCGTCGGCGTGGGCGCGCGCGGCGCGATACAGGGTCGTCAGCTCGTGCTGCGCCATGATCAGTGAGTAGCCGTCGACCAGCGAGTGGTCGGCGGCGAACAGCAACGTGAACGTCGACTCGCGGCCGACGGTCGCGAACAGATACGCAGGCCACGCGAGGGGAGCGGTCGCCCGGTCGAAGGAGCCGGCGATCTGTTCCATCATCGGACCGGACGCGTTGTACCAGCCGATGCGGCCCATCTTCAGTTTCACCGTGCCCGGCGCCGTGGTGAGCCGCTGCAGCCCGCTGCCCTTGATCACGACGTGGCTGCGCAGCACCTCGTGCCGGTCGATCCAGCTCATCAGGGTCGAGCGCAACGCCGGAATCGACAGTGGCTCATCGAATTCGATGGCCAGGCCGAGCCATGACTCGCGGCCACCTTCCCGCCGGGTGCGGACACGATAGGCGAACGCGGACCGCAGGTGCTGTTCGTGGTTATGCGACGTCAGGCGGGAGTCGTAGTCCCACGCGCCGAGACCCCCGGGCACGTACGGGGTCCACTCGACGAGGCCGCCCGGCGGGATCGGCTCCTCGAGAATCTGGATGAACTTCATCTCACCGGCGGCGTGCCGGCACCCGATGTGCCGCCCAGCCCCGTCTGGGCCCGAACCTGTCCCTTGATGCGGCCGAGCATGCCGGCCATCCCGCGCAACCGCAGCGGACTGACCGCCGACGCCAGGCCGAGATCGTGGTAGAAGTCGGCGGGCACGTCGAGGATCGCCGCCGCCGATGCGCCGTCGAGTCCCTGGTGCAGAATCGACGCGAATCCACGGGTCGTCGGCGCCTCCGGCGGCGCGCTGAAGTGCAGTCGAACGTTCGACGAATCCGACGCGTCGACCGACAGGAACACCGGGGACTGGCACTCCGGTACCGGTTCCATCGACGCCTCGACGAGATCCTCCGGCAGGTCCGGGAGTTCGCCGGCGAACTCGAGCAGCAGGGTGATCTTGTCCGAATCACCCAGCGCGGCAAAGTCGTCGACGATCTCTGCCAGCGCGGGCGGCAGGTCCGTGTCGGTCACGACGGATCCGGCGCCGCACCCGGTTCGTCGCCGACGGCGATCGGCACCCGCACCGCGTTACCCCACTCGGTCCACGACCCGTCGTAGTTGCGGACCTTGTCGAAACCGAGCAGATGGGTCAACACGAACCAGGTGTGACTGGATCGCTCGCCGATCCGGCAGTAGGCGATCGTCGGGGTGGCCGGATCGAAATCGCCGTAGATCTCGTCGAGTTCGGCCCGCCCACGGAACCGTCCGTCGGGGGCGGCCGCCTTCGCCCACGGGATCGACACCGCCGTCGGGATGTGCCCGCCGCGCAACGCACCCTCCTCCGGGTAGTCGGGCATATGCGTGCGTTCGCCGGTGTATTCCTGCGGGGAGCGCACATCGATCAGCGGCTCGGTTCCCAGCGATGAGCGCACCTGGTCGGCGAAGGCGCGGATCGTCGAGTCGTCGCGGTCCACGACGGGATAGTCCGAGCGCGGGTATTCCGGTACGTCGAACGAGGTTTCGCGATCTTCCGACATCCACGCGTCACGTCCGCCGTCGAGCAGCCGGACGTCGGGATGACCGAACAGGGTGAATACCCACAGTGCGTACGCGGCCCACCAGTTGCTCTTGTCGCCGTAGATGACGATGGTGTCGTCGCGCTCGATTCCCTTGCTGCGCATGAGTTCCGCGAACTGCTCACCATCGATGTAGTCCCGGGTTACCGGATCGTTGAGGTGCAGATGCCAGTCGACCTTCTGCGCCGTCGGGATGTGCCCGACGTCGTAGAGCAGCACATCCTCGTCGGATTCGATGATCTTGAGTCCCTTGGCGCCCAGGTGCGCCGACAGCCACTCGGTGGTGACCAGTCGCTCGGGGTGCGCGAAGTCGGCGAACGCCGGATTCGGATCGGTTTCAACAGCCACGGTGTGTGCTCTCCAGCTCTCGTCGGATGGGCGAGGCCCCGATGTTCGGGATGATCGCGGTTCGGGTGGTGGGTTCATCGCGGGGGATCGCCGCCCACACGGTCGGTGTGATCGGATTCTCGATCCGCGTCCAGACTAGTGCCTCATCCCAGAAGTCATTCGGTCGGCGAGCTATTCGGTCGGCGGCGTCACCACAGCCGACATCCCGCTACGACAATGGTCGATTCGGTGTGCCGTCGTCGGACCACAGGTCGGTGACGGCGACCCCGACCCGGTCCAGCAGCCTGCGCACCGTGGGCAGACCGATGCCGATCACCGACGACGGATCGCCGTCGACGGCATCGACGAACCATCCGCCGAGACCGTCGAGCGTGAATCCGCCGGCGACCGCCAAAGGCTCACCGGTTGCGACATACGCCTCGATCTCCGCGTCGGTGATGTCGGCGAACTCGATCGTGGTGGCAACCGTGTCGGCCGCGCTGCCGGCCACCGCGTCCCCGCTGATCCGGGTGACGACGTGCCCGGTGAGGAGTTCGGCGCTACGGCCGCGGACCTGTTTCCAGCGGGCGACGGCGACGTCGGGGGTGTGTGGCTTGCCGGTCAGCTCACCATCGAACAGCAACATCGAGTCGCCGGTGAGCACGACGAGGTCGGGGAGGCCGGTCCGGTCGCGCCGCTCGTCGAGCAGGGTCGCAACGACCGCATCGGCCTTCGCCTGCGCCAGCCGGACCACGACCTCGTCGGGTGGGGCGGTCGGCAGGTCGTCGATGACCGCGGCCTCGTCGATGTCGGCGACGACCACGCGTGGCCGCAGCCCGGCGGCACGGAGCACCGACAGTCGAGCCGGTGACGCCGAACCGAGCACCACGTCGATGGGCGCCGGTGCCGACACGCGCCTAGAAACCCAGGTTGGTGAAGCTGGTGGGTGCACCCCACTGCGGGCGGAACATGTCGACCGGGCGACCCCAGTCGTCGCGCGGACCCGGCTCGCCACCGCCGGTGGCCGCACCGCTCGCCGCGGCGAACACGGTCACCAGCACCGCGATGTCCTCGTCGGTCGGGTTGCCGCCGACGATCCGCAGCACCGGCGCGTCCGGCGCCGTCGCCTCCGCTGCGGCCGCCGCGTCGCCGGCCGTGGGGTCGTTGCCGGCGCTCACAGCGGAATGTTCCCGTGCTTCTTCGGCGGCGTCGACACCATCTTGCGTTCCAGCAGGCGCAGCGCGGTCGCCACCTGGCCGCGGGTGTGGCTCGGCGGAATGACCGCGTCGACGTAGCCCCGCTCGGCGGCGACATACGGATTCACCAGCGTGTCCTCGTACTCCTGCTGCAGTTCCAGCCGCAGCGCGTCGACGTCCTCACCGTTGGCCGCGGCCTCCTTCAGCCGGCCGCGGTAGACGAAGCCGACCGCACCGGAGGCGCCCATGACCGCGATCTGGGCGGTCGGCCACGCCAGGTTGACGTCGGCGCCCATGTGCTTGGAGCCCATCACGTCGTAGGCGCCGCCGTAGGCCTTGCGGGTGATGATGGTGATCTTGCCGACGGTCGCCTCGCCGTAGGCGTAGAGCAGCTTCGCGCCGCGGCGGATGATGCCGTTGTATTCCTGGTCGGTGCCCGGCAGGAAGCCCGGCACGTCGACCAGCGTGAGGATCGGGATGTTGAAGGCGTCGCAGGTGCGCACGAATCGGGCCGCCTTCTCCGAGGCGTTGATGTCGAGGCAGCCGGCGAACTGGGTCGGCTGGTTGGCCACGATCCCGACGCTGCGGCCGTCGACTCGTCCGAAACCGATGATGATGTTCGTCGCGCGCTCGGCCTGCACTTCCAGGAACTCGTCGTCGTCGAGAATGCGCCGGATGACCTCGTGCATGTCGTACGGCTGGTTCGGCGAGTCGGGGATCAGCGTGTCGAGTTCCAGATCCTCCTCGGTGAGGGTGTCCTCGATCGACCCGGCGGCGGGCTGGTCCACCGGCATCCGCGGCGGCTCGGCCCGGTTGTTACTCGGGAGGTAGCTCAGCAGGTCCTTGACGTAGTCGAGGGCGTCCTCCTCGTCGGAGGCGACGTAGTGGGCGACACCGGATTTCGTCATGTGGGTGTGGGCGCCACCGAGATCCTCCATGGTGACGTCCTCGCCGGTGACCGTCTTGATGACGTCCGGGCCGGTGACGAACATCTGGCTGGTTTGGTCGACCATCACGATGAAGTCGGTGAGCGCGGGGGAGTAGACGTGGCCGCCGGCAGCGGGCCCCATGATGAGCGAGATCTGCGGGATCACGCCGGAGGCGCGGACATTGCGGTGGAAGATCTCGCCGTAGAGGCCGAGCGAGACCACACCCTCCTGGATGCGGGCGCCCGCGCCCTCGTTGATGCCGATCAGCGGGCGGCCGGTCTTGATCGCCAGGTCCATCACCTTGACGATCTTCTCGCCGTACACCTCGCCGAGGCTGCCGCCGAACACGGTGACGTCCTGGCTGAACACGCACACCTCGCGGTCGTCGATGGTGCCGTAACCGGTCACGACGCCGTCGCCGAGCGGTCGGCGCTCGGCCAGGCCGAAGTTGGTGCTGCGGTGCCGAGCCAGTGCGTCGAGCTCGACGAAGGACCCCTCGTCGAGGAGATGGGTGATCCGCTCGCGGGCGGTGAGCTTGCCCTTGTCGTGGATCTTCTCGACAGCCGCCTCACCCACCGGGTGTTCGGTCTCGTCGAGACGCTGCCGCAGGTCGGCGAGTTTTCCGGCCGTGGTGTGGATGTCGGGTGCGGCGCCCGGCTCGGGCGAAGCGGTGCTCATGGGGAACGATGCTATCGACCGTGGTGTGAGCCACGTCAACCACCCCAACATGAGAGTCGCCTCATGTTTCGTGCCGTCTCATCGGCAGCCGTGCCCCGAGCCGGGTCGGTGACGATGCTCGTAGGCTCGCGATCATGACCGAGACCTCCCCCGGCGAGGCCAGCGGCCCCGACCGCACCGCACCTGCTGACTCCGGAACGCGCGACGACACCGACCGTCCTCGCACCGGCGGACCCGACATCGGCGGTGACGGTGGTGATCTGGCCGCTGCCATGGCGGCGCTCGCCCCGCAGCTCGCGGATACCCGATGGCGGCACGTCGAGGTGGTCGAGTCGACCGGGTCGACGAACGCCGACCTGATCGCACGCGCCGCCGAATCCGACATCGAGGGAACCGTGCGGATAACCACCGATCAGACGGCGGGGCGGGGCAGGCATCAGCGGGTGTGGGCAGCCCCGGCCGGCGGCCAGCTCGCCATGTCGGTGGCCTTCGCTGTACGGGCCGGGTCGAGCGGCACACGTGCGGCCGCCGAACCGAGCGCCCCCGAGGGTCGCCCGCACACCGACGAACTCGGCTGGCTGTCGCTGCTGACCGGGCTGTCGGCGGCCGCGGCCATCGAGGAGTGCACCGGTGTCCGTCCGGTCCTCAAGTGGCCCAACGACGTCCTCGTCGACGACCGCAAGGTCGCCGGCATCCTCGCCGAGTACGCCGGGTCGGTCGACGGTGGCGTCGCGGTGGTCGGCATCGGGATCAATACGGACATGACCGCCGACGAGCTGCCGGTCGACACCGCGACCAGCCTGCGGTTGGCCACCGGTGCTCCGGTGGACACGGCCGCGCTGGCGACCGCGTACCTGCGGGCGTTGTCGGAGTGGCGGTGGCCGCTGGACGGCGCCGCCGCCGTCGAGGCCTACCGGCATCGCAGCGACACCCTCGGCCGCCGCGTGCGGCTCACCCTGCCCGGCGGTACCGAGGTCGTCGGGACGGCGGTCGACATCGATCCCGACGGCCGCATCGTGGTGGAGTCCGACGGGGGTGAGCGGACCGTCGCCGCCGCCGGTGATGTGGTGCACCTGCGGCCGGTTGACGGCGGATAGCGGGGCCTTGCGTGGGGCTGGTTTCGATCGCCGCTCGTTCCTCGCGGCACTCAACCAGCGGGATTGGCGTTCGTTGTTCGCGGCGCTCAGCCAGCGGGGAAGGGCGTGAACTGGCTCGCCGCGGCGGTCCGCGCTACCGGTTGCGGTTGAGGCTCTTCTGGCCCATCGCCGGAATCAGCGAGAGCACCGGCAGTCCGATCACCAGGTGCATCACCGCGGTGCCGATGCCGACCGACACCTCCGACGACAGCACCAGCGGAATGATCACCGCCGCAGCAAGCAGCAACCCGACGATCCAGCGGTAGAACTGGTTCGGTGACGGCGTGACGAGCTGCAGCACATACCAGAGCGCCCCCGCGGCCAGTGCGCACAGGAATCCCACCACGGCGAACCAGATCTCGTCCTGGGCAACCGGGTTCCACACCCCGAACTTGCCCGCCTCGTTCACGCGCTGCACGATCGCCCGGATGATCCACGCCACCAGCCAGGCGGCCAGGCCGGTGACCACGCCGGTCATCACCACACCGCCGGCGAACATGCCCGGGTTGATGTCGGGACCGCGACGCGGCCGGGACGCCTTGGCCTGGCTTGCGTACGCGTCATCGCGACCGCCCGCCGCCGGGTAGCCCTGCTGAGCCGGATATCCCTGCTGCGAGTAGCCCTGGGTGTAGCCCTGATCGGCGTAGCCGCGGGTGTAGTCGTCGGAGTAGCCGCCCTGCTGCGGCCCGCCGCTGCCGGACTTCCCGTACGCGCGCGTGTCGGGGTCGTAACCGGGCTCGTACCGGGCGGTGCGCGGATCTCGCGGATCGTATGGGTCGCGATAGCTCATGGCCACTCCTGAACCTGATCGGATGCGTGTCGCTGCGTGTCGCGCCGGGGCCGGTCGTGACCAGCCGGTTCGGGCGGATGTATCTGGTCGCCTCGGGTCGGTGCTCGCCCGGTGACGTTCCCGGACTGTTCCCGGCCTGTTCCGCAGTGTACCCACCGCCGCTGCGCCGACCCGGCAGCTCCGACCCGTCCGGCGGTGGAACGGCCGGCCGGCGCCAGCCGGTGCTCCCGTCGTCGGGTGCCGCGCGTCGCATGCTCGACCGTTCCGCCACGTAGGGCTGACTATCCTTGGCTGCTATGGCATACCCGGCCGGGAACCTGGCTGCCGGTGAGCGGGTCGTGGTGCACCGCCACCCGCACTGGAAACGTCTGATCGGACCGCTGCTGCTGTTCATCCTCGGCACCGGCGTGACCGGGGTACTGGCCGGCCTGGTCGACGCACCCGACCTCGATCCGACGGCGCGGACAGCGCTGTGGATCGCGATCGCGGTGCTGTGGGGCGCCCTCTTCGTCTGGTTCTTCCTGCGCCCGCTGATCGCCTGGCGGTCGACCCATTTCGTGCTGACCGATCGTCGGGTGATGTTCCGGAACGGCGTGCTCACCCGGTCCGGCCTGGACATTCCGATCCGCCGGATCAACACCGTGGAGTTCCGGCACGGCCCGATCGACCGGATGCTGCGGACGGGCACCCTGGTCATCGAGTCGGCGTCCGACGAACCGCTGGCACTGCACGACATACCGCGCGTCGAACGTGTGCATGCGCTGCTCTATCACGAGGTCCTCGATCTGCGCGAGGACGAACTCGACCGCCAGGACCTGTACTACGGGCGTGCGGATCGGTGGCCCGACCGCGGCCGTAGCGTGGCGGAGGAACGGCGATGATGCGGGATGCGGCGATGACCGAGGTGCTGATCGCGGAGGACGACGCCGCCATCGCCGAACCCCTGGCGCGGGCGCTGAACCGGGAGGGTTACGGCTGCGAGGTCGTCGGGTCCGGTTCGGCGGCGCTCACCCAGGCGCTCGATGCCCGCTTCGAGCTCCTCATCCTCGACCTGGGGCTCCCCGAGATGGACGGCCTCGAAGTGTGCCGCCGAGTGCGCGCCGAGCGGCCCGGGCTGGCGGTGCTGATGCTGACCGCACGCACCGACGAGGTGGACTTCGTCGTCGGTCTCGATGCCGGCGCCGACGACTACGTGGGCAAACCGTTCCGGCTGGCCGAACTGCTCGCCCGGGTGCGGGCCCTGTTGCGGCGCCGGCAGACGGTCGACGTCGTACTCGACGGAGGCGACATTCAACTCGACGCGCGGGCGCGTCGCGTGCTGGCCGATGGCCGGGACCTGGTGCTGGCCAACCGCGAATTCGACCTGCTGCGGTTCCTGATGGAGCGTGCCGGGCAGGTGGTGTCGCGGGACGAGATCCTCACCGAGGTGTGGGGATCGGCGGATCTCCGGTCGTCGAAGACGCTGGACATGCACATCTCGTGGTTGCGTCGCAAGATCGGCGACGACCGCCGCGACGGACCACGGCACATCGTGACCGTCCGTGGTGTCGGGTTCCGGTTCGACCCCTGACCGGGACGACCGTGTGTACGCCGAGGACAGTGAGCACGGCCAGGTCAGCGGGCACGCAACCGGGCACCACCGCGCGACCCGGCACGACAAAGCCAACGGGCACGACAAAGCCAACGGACACGACTAGGGAGTCACGAACAGGGAGCGTCGATGCGCCGCCGGATCCTTTACACCATGATCGCGATGCTGATCGCGGTCGGCGCGCTGCTCGGGGTGCCGCTGAGCGTCATCGCCTGGTGGTGGGTCGCCGACAACGCGCATCAGTCGCTCGACGGCAGGCTCAAGGCGATCGCCGACCAGTTGATCCGTGGCGAGACCGCGGGCCAGCGGCCACCGGACCTATTGCGCAGCGAAACATTCCGACTGCTGCTGCCCGAGGACGGGCAGTTGACGCTCACCTACCCGGAGGCCGGGGAACGCCGCCAGGCTATGGTGGGCACACCGATCGACGATGCGGTGATGTCGGATTCGATCGGCCTCGGCAACGCGGGCACCCTCAAACTGCAGATCCCGATGGAGCAGGTCCGTGACGACCAGCTCGCCGCCGTCGGCATCGTGGCGATGGTCGTCGCCGGGTCCGTGGCGGCCGGCACTGTGGTAGCCGCGGTCACCGCCGGGCGGATCGCCGACCCGCTGATCGACCTCGCCGACCGCGCCGCCGCGATGGCGCGCGGCGACTTCCGGTCGCGGTGGAAGACCTACGGCATCAGCGAACTCGACCGCGTGTCCACTGCGCTCGGCGACGCCAACGCCGAGATCGCGGTCCGGCTGGAACGTGAGGGAGAGATCGTCGGCGACGTCTCGCACCAGTTGCGGAGCCGACTGACCGCGATCCAACTCCGGCTGGACGAACTGACGCTGCACTCCGACCCGCAGGTAGTGGCGGAGGCCGAGGCGGGCCTCGACCAGATCGAACGCCTCTCCTCCGAGCTCGACGAGATGGTCGCCGCGTCGCGGGACGCACCGGCTGCGCCGCAGCGGATCGATGTCGAAGACCTGGTGACCACTCTGGTCACCGACTTCGACGCCACCTTCCGCGCCGAGGGACGAGAGCTGACAGCGACCTTCGCCGGCCACCCGGTGGCCCTCAGCGCCCGACCGGGCCGGTTGCGCGAAGCGGTGAGCGTCCTGGTGGACAACGCGTTACAGCACGGGCAGGGCGACTGCCGGATCGACGTCGGCGACCTCGCCGGCGACATGGTGCGCATCACCGTCACCGACGACGGCGCGGGCGTGGCCGACGAGATCGTGCCGGACATCTTCCGGCGCGGCTTCTCCGGCGGCTCGTCCGGCAGCGGTGTCGGGTTGTCGCTCGCCAGGGCGCTGGTAGAGGCCGACGGCGGACGCCTAGACCTCACGTCGCGCCGGCCGGCGACGTTCGCCATCGTGGTGCCCTCGGCGGATGGGCGCGCCCCGATCGCGCCGCCCGGCGACGACCCGGGGCCGACGACGGGAGATGCCCTCAGGCGTGACCGAGTTCCTCATCGGTGAGTTCGGCCATGCTCGGGTGCAGATCGGTGGAACCGGCGTCGCCGCCGCTGAGCTGTTCGACCGGGAACGCGAACTTGCGCAGCGCCCAGAACCGGAACGCCATCTGCAGGATGTTGCCGATGATGAAGCCGAGGATGAAGTCGATGACGGCCAGCTCGACCCGGCTGACGTTCGAGCGCAGATCGAAGATGTTGTTGGCCACCCACAGCGGCGCGGCCGCCAGGATGACGCCGATACCGCTGATCGCGAAGAACAGCAGTGCCTCGTGATGCCGCTCGCGGCCGCCGCGATTCTTGAATGCCCACTCGCGGTTGAGGATGTAGCTCAGGATCGTCGCGATCGTGCCGGAGATGATCTTGGCGATGACCGGCTTGGCCTCGAGGATGCTGAAGGTCAGCAGGTAGAAGATCGCGAGGTCGACGACGAAGGTGGTGCCGCCGACGACGGCGAACTTGATCAGTTCGTGGTGCCGTAACACGAGCACGCGGAGCGGCTCGGGGAGGCGGGCGATCGCCTCGTCGATGAATGGCACAAGACAGCAGTGTACGAAACCGGGTGGCCGCGGCACCGCCCGGTCGGTCATGCGACCGACGCGGCGGGCGTGCCACGATGGTGCGCGTGACGTCACACGCAGCGGATCTCCCCCCGGGGCAGACGCATCGACCCGATGCGGACCGAGGTGACCGACCCGGCGCCTCGCGGCCGAACCCGACGGTGCGGTCGATGCCGACGGTCACGATGATCGGCGGTGGCCAGTTGGCCCGGATGACCCACCAGGCGGCGATCGCCCTGGGCGAGACGCTGCGGGTGCTGGCGGCCTCGGACACCGACCCGGCCGCCCAGGTCAGCGCCGACGTGGTACTCGGCTCGCACGACGATCTCGACGACCTGCGACGAGCCGCCGTCGGATCGGCCGCGGTGACCTTCGATCACGAGGGTGTCCCACTGGACCACCTGCATGCCCTCGTCGGCGACGGGGTGTCGGTGCTGCCGCCACCGGAAGCGCTGCGCTTCGCCCAAGACAAGCGGGCCATGCGGGTGCGGCTGGCCGAGATCGGTTTGCCGGTGCCGGATTTCGCGGATCTCGCGGGCGACGCGAGCGATGCGCGGTCACGGTTGATCGACTTCGGGGAAGAACACGACTGGCAGATCGTGCTCAAAACGGTGCGCGGTGGCTACGACGGACGCGGCGTATGGATCGTCGACGACCGAGACACCGCGGTCGCCATCTTCGACGAGCAGTACGCGGCAGATGCGGATCTGCTGGTCGAGCAGAAGGTGCCGATGCGCCGGGAACTGTCCGCGATGATCGCCCGGTCGCCGTTCGGTCAGGGCGCGGCGTGGCCGGTGGTCGAGACGGTGCAGCGGCACGGTCAGTGTGCGGTCGTGCTGGCACCGGCCCCCGGCCTGGATCCCGAGGTGGCGGCGGCGGCGCAACGGATGGCGCTGCGACTGGCCGACGAACTCGGTGTCGTCGGGGTCATGGCGATGGAGCTCTTCGAAACCACCGACGGTGCGCTGCTGGTCAACGAGCTGGCGATGCGGCCGCATAACAGCGGGCACTGGACGATGGACGGAGCGGTCACCTCGCAGTTCGAGCAACACCTGCGGGCGGTGCTGGACTACCCGCTCGGCGACACCGCAGCGCGGTCCCCGGTCACGGTGATGGCGAACATTCTCGGCGCCGACGATGCCCCCGCCATGTCGATGGACGAACGGCTGCATCATCTGATGGCGCGGATGCCGGACGCGAAGGTGCATCTGTACGGCAAGGACGAGCGGCCGGAGCGCAAGATCGGACACGTGAACATTGTTGCGACACCTGACGATACGGCGTATCCCGAGCGGAACGCAGCCGAAACCGTCGCCGCCGTGCGGGAACGGGCCGAGCGGGCGGCGCACTGGATGTCGCACGCCGAGTGGACCGATGGATGGGAGGGGCACTGATGAGTGAGACGAGCGGGCCGACCGGATACGGGCCGGACAATCCGGACGCCACGGATGCGTCGGATGCGTCGGATGCGGCGGGCGACACGACGCCCGCGGCGGAACCGGACGCCGTCGGAGGTAGCGACGGAGACGCACCCGGCGCGGGCGAGGCCGCTGACCCGGGCGAGGCCGGCGAGCCGGGCCCAGGTGCCGCGTCGGTGCCCGACGTGCCCGCCCGCAGCCGGGCCCGGGTAGGCCTGATCATGGGCAGCGACTCCGACTGGCCGACGATGGAGGCCGCCGCCGAGGCGCTCGCGGAGTTCGACGTGCCCTTCGAGGTGGGTGTCGTCTCGGCGCACCGCACGCCCCAACGCATGCTCGACTACGCACGGGGCGCCGCCGCCGCCGGCATCGAGGTGATCATCGCGGGAGCCGGTGGGGCCGCGCATCTTCCGGGCATGGTCGCCTCGGCGACCCCGCTTCCGGTGATCGGGGTGCCGGTGCAGCTGCGCACGCTCGACGGGTTGGATTCGCTGCTGTCGATCGTGCAGATGCCCGCCGGGGTGCCGGTCGCGACGGTATCGATCGGCGGCGCCCGCAACGCCGGGCTGCTCGCCGTGCGCATCCTCGGCACCGGCGATCCCGGCTTGCGTGCCCGGATGGAGAACTTCCAGCGGGATCTGGAGACGACCGTGCTCGCCAAGGATGCGGCGCTGCGCGACAAGTTGCTCGGCGGCGGCTGACCCTCGCCCGCGGGTGGCCAGCCGGCCCGAGATCTCCCCGACGTTGTGCGCGGTCCGGGCACGACGTCGAGGAGATCGGACGTGACCGGTGTCAGCCGATCGCCGAGCCGCCCGACGATCCCCAGTCGGATGAGCCCGAGGACCCCCAGTCGGATGAGCCGGACGAGCCCCAATCCGACGAGCCGCCACCAACCTTGCACCCGGTGACCACGAGCTGAATCGGCGTCGGCCGCCGGTCCGCGGTCACCGGGCCGCTGCGGACCCGGAAGTAGATGGTCTTCGTACGGTTGGCCGACGGAGCCGGTGCGTCGGCGGCCGTCGCCAGGTCGATGGTCGCGGAGGTGACGAAGCCGTCCGGTTGTGCGTCGCTGCGGTACGGCGATCCGGGCCAGACCGGCACACCGTCGGCGACGCCGGAACTCAGTGCGGGCGACCCCACCCAGCGGGCCATCGGCCACGGAATCCCGTTGACGGCGCGCCACGGCGGCGGCATCTCCGGCGGCAGCGTTGTCGCCGTCACCATCGCCGGGTCGTTCTCCTGCTCGAACCACCAATCCGGCTGATAGAAGCGCGTATTGGTGTAGTTGGTGAGCGTGATGGTTGCCGTGCAGTCGCCGTTCGAGCGGCCGCTGATCTCGACGCCGGTGCCCGCGGCGGCAGCGGTTCCGACACCGGTGACGGTGGCCGCAGCCATCGCCGCGAGGACCGCGGACACGGTGGCGAGCGAGCGCCGACGTGTGCGGGATGGTCGGGTCGGTGGCAGGTTCGCCGGGCGGGCGGGTGACCGATGGTGGGTGAGTTGGTTGTACATGGCAACAGCCCCTAGTGGACCTCGTCCCGCCCGGGCCGAACTCTTCGTCCACGACGCCCCAACGGCGAGCGTATCGGCGCTGACGACGTTCGGGAAGTGCCGTGCCTTACGTCGCGGGGTTCTGTGGTGTCCCGGTGGGCCCGTCTGCCGCGCGGTCCACGCCGAGGCGGTCGGCCAGGAAATCGAGCACCTGCTGTAGCGCGTCGTAGGTGGGTTGTCCGGGCTCGTCGATCAGATCCATGGTGAGCGCCGAATGGGGGGTCGGTAGCGGCGAGTCGGGATTAGCCGTCGAGTCGGGAAGTTCCACGCCGAGGAAGGCATCGCCCAGTTGCTCGGACAGGAACTCGAACCGCGAGCGCGGCGACATCCGGTCGCCGGCGAACCGCAGCCCCATCACTTGCAGACCGTGCGCACAGCGGACCTTGACCGCGTCCAAGTCGGCGTCGTCGATGTCGAGCGTGCGAGCGCGGCGGGGCGTCACCGGGAACGGCAGCGACGGCTGGGCCAGCACCGGGGCCAGCATGCGCTCGTCGGTGGCCATCGCCAGCGCGAAGCCACCCGTGAAACACATCCCGACCGCACCGACTCCGTCACCGCCGCAGCGTTCGTGCTCCTCGGCGGCCAGTGCCCGCATCCAGTCGGCCACCGGCGACGTCTTGCCGGTCGCCAGCACCGCGAACTCGCGCGAAATGCAGGCCCGGGCCATCGTGCCGAGCAGATTGGTCACCGCCCCGAGCGTGCCGAGGTTCTCCGGCCGCGGGTCGCGGCCGTCGACGCCGAACAGCGACGGCATCACCGCGGTGGCGCCGCGCGCGGCCACGCGGCGCGCGAAGTCGGCGACCGCGGGGCTGATCCCCGGCATCTCCGCGATGATCAACACGGCCGGCCCACTGCCGAGGCTGTACACCCGACGGGTCGCGCCGAGATGGGTCGCGTCGCGGACGGCGAAGTCGGATAACGGATCGTCGAGCGGCTTCGCGGCGCGAGTCATCGGCTGGCGCCCCGGGTGCCGCTGCCGGGCGTGTCGGGGCCGCCGTTACGCGGCCCGGGATCGTCCGGAATCAGCGTGCCGATGAGCACCCAGTCGAACCCGCGGGCGGGGAGCCGTGCGCCGCGCGCGACGTCGGGGGAGTCGGCGGGCACGATCCGGGGCCGCACCAGCGTGTAGTGCCGGTTGCGCCGGACGATGCCGCACGACCCGGCGGCCAGCGTGTTGCGCACCCAGTCGGTGTCCCGGCCGTAGGTGAGCACGATCGAGATCCGGTCGTCGTCGACCCATGCCAGGACCGGGATTTCGTACCGCTTCCCCGACTTGCGGCCGACGTGTTCGACCATCGCGAACGGGGCCACATGGGGCGCCCAGCGCCGCTGGATCGGGTTGGTGACGATCTTGTTGAAGCGGGCCAGTCCCTGGGGAAGTCGCATGGCCCCACCCTGTCACCACTCGCGGCGCAGGTCGAGGGCAGCGACGGGATTAGGTGTGCGGCGGCGGCGTGCGGTCAGGTGAGTACGACGTCGGTCTTCTCGACCTCGGCGCGGTGCCGGAGGTCGTCGAGCGACGCGGGGTGCCGCACCCAGACCAGAGCAGCACCGACGGCGAACGGCGCCACCAGGTTGGCCGTGATCCCCGCCGCGGTGTGCCATTCGCGGACCGACAACACCCGGGACCCGGGCGAGATGCCGTCCCGGTCGGCGGCCGCGCGAGCCTCGGCGAGCACGTCCGCCACGGACATACCCGCGACCGCGGACAGCGATGTCGCCGAGCCGGTACGCGCCGGGGAGAACCGGTCGCCGTGCACCCGGACCGCGGTGCCGTAGTCGCCGACGCCCGGGGGCAGGTCGCGCAGCGGCAGAGCGAACGCGTCCAGCGAAGCGACCAGTACCTCGTGGCCGTCGAGCCGCTCCTCGTCGGTGAATACCACCAGCGGATCAGATTGTGCGGCAGCAGCTTCGGCGGCACCAGACGCGGAGCTCGCGGCGGGATCGTGCGTACGGGGGGACACGTCAGCGCCCGCCCACCACGCGCCGAGCAGGATGGCGGCGGTCTGCCAGTGTTCGGGCAGGTCGACCAGGACCCGGTCACCGGGCGTCACCCCGATCTCGTCGACCAAATAGTTGGCCGTCTTGGCCGCCCAGTTGGCGAGGGTCGCGGTGGACAACTCGGTGCGCTCGCCGGTCCGGTCGTCGTAGAACGTCAGCAGCGGCCGTGCCGGGTCATCCACCGCGCCGAAGACGGCGTCGGTGATGGTCGTCGGATTGTCGGGCATGGTGTCACCCTGCCAGGTTCGGCGCGGTCGGGGTCGGGGCGGTCGGGGGCTGGGCGGTCAGTTCACGCAGGTCGGTCCGTCGGACCCGGCGGTGATCGGCGCGCGGCTACTGCCCACGGGCTTCGCCGGGGCAGGGGTGCCGCCGGTTCCCGCGCCCGGATTAGTGATCGAACCGATGCCGTCGTAGGTATTCGTCAGGACCAGTCGCAGCCGATTCTCGTCCAGCTTCGGGTCCGCCTTGACCTGGACGCCGCCCAGGTCCTTGGCCACCATCCGGGCGCCGGGATCGTCCGCGGTGCGCGCGTACACGACCGAGTCGCGGGTGTTCTGCGGGTGGCTGCTGGTGGCCCCGGCCTGGTAGCCCTTGCTGGCCAGGATGGTGGAGACATTGCCCGCGAGTCCGTCGATGGTGCCGGCGTTGTCGACGTCGACGGTGAAGTCGCCGCGCTGTGCGGACTGCCCGTCACCCGACTTGTCGAGTAGTGCCGAGGTGAATGCGCGCACCTTGGTCGGGTCGACGGTGACGACGCTCTGCTGGCCGTCGTCGCTCCAGCCCTGGTCGTCGACGACGGGAATGGTGGCGAATTTGACGCGGCCGCCGGAGAGATCCTTGAGCTGTTCGACGAAGGACAGCACGTCCCAGTTGTCGTCGATCACCACGGATCGGGCGACCGCGCTCTCCAGCTCGTTGAGTTTGCCCGGATCGGTCAATGTGTTGGCGGACAGCACCTTCTGGGTCAGCGACGCCATGAACACCTGCTGGCGGGTGATCCGGTCCAGGTCGCCGCGCGGCAGTTCGTGGCGCTGCCGAACAAAGCTCAACGCCTGCGGACCGGAGAGGGTTTGTCGGCCGGCGCGGAAGTTGGCGCCCGAGAACGGCTCGCGCACCGGGTTTTTCAGGCACACCTCGACACCGCCGACGGCCTTGGTCAACAGCACGAAGCCGAGGAGGCCGACTTCGGCGTAGTGATCGACCTTGACGCCGGTCAGCCCGGCGACGGTGTCGATGAGGGCCTTCCGGCCCGCCTGGGTGCCTTCCTTCTCGGCCTCGGCCTCACTCTTGCCCGCCTCGACCGCGCGCCGGCGCACCCCTTCGCGGGTGGTGCCGTAGGCGGCGTTGATCTTGCTCTTGCCGATGCCCGGAACGTCGACGTAGGAGTCGCGCGGAATGGAGATCGCCGTCGCCGACGACCCGTCGTTCGGGATGCGCATCAGCAGGATCGTGTCGGTGTTGGTGGCGACCTCGTCGCCGGAGCGCAACATGCGCAACTCCTTCTCCGACAGCGGATTTCCCTTGGCGTCCGTGCGGGAGTCGGTGCCCACCAGCAGAATGTCGACGGCGCCGTCGTCGGCGCCACCGAGGCCGAGGCCGGCGAGCTGGGTGATCGTCGAGGTCAGCCCGGTCATGCCGTGCCAGGCGAATCCGGTGCACACCAGGACGGCCACGGAGACGACCGCCACCACGCCCCGGCCCCAGAATCGGGCGCCGAAGCGCCCGGATCCGGAGGCCGATCCGCGGCCGGTGCCGCTGGGTGGGTCGACCGGTGGCACATCGGGTTCGGGCGCCGTCCGCCGTTTGCGCGGTGGGGTGTCGCGGAGTGCGCGGGCGTCATCCTGGGGGCGGGACTTGGGGTGCGGGGGCTTGCTGCGGCCGTCGGGCGCGCCGGTGTTGGCAGCGCCGGCACTGGATGCGGTGGCACGGGATGCGGCGGTGGATGCGGCGGCCGCTGCCGCTGCCGGCTTGTCTCGCCGGGACGTCTTTCGCGGATCGCGAGCGCGCTTGGGAGCCGCCTCGTCACGCACAGCAGCGTTCGCCCGGGTGTGGATCTCACCGGAGCTGCGACGCCGGGTCGGGCGCGGTGTCTGCCGCCCGTCGGACGCGGGAAACTCCACCGGCTGACGGTCGGGGGGCGTGGGGCCCGTTCTCCGGCGAGAGCCGTCGGCGGAGCGGGATGGCTGGGCGTGGGGTGGCTGGGCGTGGGGTGACTGTTCGGTGGGTCGCCGGCGCTGTGCGGCTGGGCGGCGGCCCGGTTCCTGCGTGCCCGGAGCGCCGTCGACCGGGGGAGCAGGCCGACGGCGAGGTTGTTCACCGCCACGCGCCGGTCGGCGCGCGGCGGCGGGTGCCGGGCCCGCGTCGGGTCGGTGTGCGGACCGCGCCTGACCGGGTCGTGCCTGTCTCGGTGGTGCCTGCCTGCGTGCTGCCTCTCCGGGCGGTGTCTGCGCGGGTGGTGTCTGTCCGGGGCGCCGCTGCCCGCCCGGTGCGCGCCGGCGCGGGTCGGGTCCGTTTGCCCCGTCACCGATTCGCCGGCGTGGATCGGTTCCGTCGACCGAGTCGCGGCGGGACGGGCCGGCAGGCCGTCGGCGCGCGCCATCGGGTCGAGACTCCACGAGCGGACTTCCCCTTCGGTCGGTGAACACCGCTCGGTCCGGTCGTCACGGACGGCAGCGGTACATGCACACCGGCACGTGAAACGGGTGTGCATGTAGTTGTTCAAGTGATTGACGTTTCTGATGTTGTTCTGACGTCAGGCTACTGAACCGTCACCGAAGAACCGGGGAGCGCAACGCCGGGGACGTCGCGGGTCGTTCGGTACAGAAACTTCGCGTATAGAGCTTGCCGCGCGCACTATCCACGCCGACCTGCTGTGCGGGGAAGTTTCTGTACGAATCGGCGGTCGCAGGACAGCGGTGCAGCCCCGCCGCAGCGGGCGCGCGTCGTCCCGCTCACCCGCTGTGTTCCCGCTCACTCGATCCGGTGAGCGGGAAGCGATTGGGTGAGTGGGAGTGTCGCGAGGGCCGGAAATGCTGTCGCGGCGACACCCCGTCGTGAGTTAGCCTCCGGGCATGTCGAGCACGAGTATCGCCGTGATCAAGACTCGCCGCGTCTAGCGGCGGCCGCGGCGCTCTGCGGTCCACCGCTTCAGCACGTCAGTTGCTGGGCGGCGTATTCATGCTGCCCGGGCCCACGCCAGCCCGGAGTTACTCCCTTGTCTACATATCGTTCCGGCCGTCACGAGTTCGGCCAAAACTTCCTTACCGATCGCGCCACCATCGACACCATCGTGAGGTTGGTGTCCCACACAGACGGACCCATCATCGAAATCGGCGCTGGCTCAGGTGCATTGACTTTGCCGTTGGAGCGCCTCACCCGCCCGATCGCAGCGATCGAGATCGACCCTAGGCTTGCGCAGACGCTGCGTGGTCGCGTCGGCGCGCTTACCACGGTCGTGTGTGCGGATTTCCTGCGCTACCGACTACCCCGGAGGCCGTACGTCATCGTCGGAAATCTGCCGTTCCACCAAACAACGTCCATACTGCGGCGTCTTCTACACGCGGATGCCTGGTCGGCCGCCGTGCTACTGACCCAG
The DNA here is from genome assembly GCA_039527305.1 of Gordonia sinesedis. GTDB lineage: Bacteria > Actinomycetota > Actinomycetes > Mycobacteriales > Mycobacteriaceae > Gordonia > Gordonia sinesedis. The sequence continues at coordinate 841,313 of BAAAJU010000006.1, forward strand.
TGGGAGGTGGCTCGCCGCCGCGCCGGGGTCGGTGGAGCCACCATGATGACGGCCCAGTGGTGGCCCTGGTACGAGTTCGCCCTCGTCGGCCGGGTCCCGGCCAAGGCATTCACGCCACAGCCCGGTGTAGACGGGGGCGTCATGACTGTCACGCGGCGCCCCGCTCCGCTCGTTGACCCTGCGCGGCGCCGCCACTACCAATCTCTCGTCCACAGCGTGTTCACCGGGAAGGGGCGTGGGCTTGAACAGATCCTGCACCGCGCTGCGGGCCCGGACGTGCGCCGCGCGGTGCGCAAGTGGTTGGCAGAGCAGGAGTTTCGCCGGTCGACACTGCCGCGTGATCTGACACCTGAGCAGTGGTCCGCTCTGTTCGGGATCATCGACCGGTCGCCGGGTCGCCGGTAACTGGCCGGGGTTGCGCACCCAGCGGCACGGGCGTAATATAGAACATACGTTCGATAGACGATATGTGGCTCGGCAGCGAGCGGGGGGTGAGCACGGTGGAGCAATTGGCCGATATCGAGCCGCAATCAGACGCCGCGCTGCTGATCGCCGAGGTCCACGCCCTGCTGGACCGACTCGCCGACGCCGATTTGAGTCAGTGTTCGGATGCGGAGTTGGTGGAGGTGGCGGTGGCGAATGAGCGGGCTATCGCCCGGCTGGCTGCGACCGGCGACCAGCAGGTGGTGGAGATTGCGAATCGGGATCTGCCCCGCGCGTGCGGGTATCGGAGTTTGGTGTCGTTCATGAATCACCGACTGCGGATGTCGAATCCGTCGCAGCGTCGTAAGCAGGCGGCGGCGACGGCCCGGTTCGACACCCTCACCGGGCAACCCCGCGAGCCGCAACACCCCACCCTGGCGGCCGCGCTGGCCGACGGCCGGGTCGGCACTGCGCACGTGCGTGCCGTCCTCGACGTGTTGGAGCAGATTCCGCACTCGGTGGAGCATGACGTGCAAGTCGCGGCGGAGCAGACGATGACCGAGATCGCTGTCGAGCACACCCCGCACGACATCAGCCGGCTCGGGCAACGCCTGCTGGCGCATCTGGATCCGGATGGGGCCCTGTCGGATGACTCCGACCGCGCGCGGCGGCGGAATCTGTGGGTGAATCGGCAGCGCGCCGACGGCATGGCGAAGCTGACCGGACATTTGGATCCGCTGACGAATGCGCGGTTGCAGATGATGCTCGCCGTCTGGGCCAAACCCGGCATGAACAACCCGGATGACCCCGACTCCCCCTCCGGCTCAGAGGACGACGCCAACGTCGACGCACTCCGGGAGGCGGCCGGCCGCGACACTCGCTCGCAAGCGCAACGCAACCACGACGCCCTCAACGCGCTGTTGACCGCGGTGTTCGACGACGGGCTGCTCGGGACATCGCATCGGGGGCTGCCGGTGCAGTTGATCATCAAAGCCGACCTCTCCGATCTGAAGCGGGAAGCCGGGTTAGCGACGACCGCCACCGACAGCCTGCTGCCGATCTCCGACGTCATCAAACTCGCTGCCGACGCGCAACCATTTCTGGCGGTGTTCAAAGACCACACCGCGGCGGCACCACTGTTTCTGGGGCGGCGACGTCGTCTCGCGTCGCGGGAGCAGCGGTTGATGTCATTCGCCGCCCCGGACGGGGAGACCTGTTCCACCCCCGGTTGTGATCAACCGGCGGCACAGGTGGAATTGCATCACGCCGCCCAGGATTGGGCCGACGGCGGCCGCACCGACATCACCGACCTCGCCCCAGGTTGCCCGACACACAACCGGATGGTCGGCAAGAAGCCCGGCCAGTACACCACCAGCAAGGTCCGTAGCGGACCTGATGAAGGTCGCGCCCGCTGGCAGTTGAACACCCGTCCCGGGGCGCCGCCGAATCCGGCGTCGATCAACCGCACCCCCGACCTCGCCGCACGACTCGCCGCCCACCTGCGATGCGTCCGCGCCGACATCCACCGACCACCCGACGGCGACCCGCGTGGTGACGCGCCATCTGGCGAGGAAAGCCCGCCAGCCGACGACGGACCATCCCAAGAACCCGGCCTATCGCGCAACAACCAAGCAGCCGCGACCGAACCGACCACCCCGGCCGGTCACGACAGCCTGCGCGACGCCCGACTCACCGGCGCCGGCTGGGCCGTGACCAAGCTCGTCCTGGAGGAGTAGCAGCATGCCGCATACGGCACGATGAAGCCCATGCCACCGACACCGACACCGACCACCTGGATCATCGGATCGGCCGGTCAACTGGGATCCGCGCTGCGTGAGAGCGCCCACGCGCCGAGCGAGATTCGGTCGCTCACCTCCGCCGACATCGATCTCACCGACCCGGCCTCGGTGCAGCGCGCGCTCGCCGGCCTGCGCCCCGGCGACATCGTCCTCAACACCGCCGCCTACACCGACGTCGACGGCGCCGAATCCGATGCCGAGCGCGCGGCCGCGGTCAACGCTGGCGGCCCCGAAGCGCTGGCCCGGGCGACCGCCACCGCGGGAGCGTGGCTGGTGCACGTCTCGACCGACTACGTATTCGGTGGCGCCGCCGCAGGCCGCGCCAGCGACGGAGCCCCGGTCCGTTCCACGCCATACGAACCTGCCGACGTCGGCCGTCACAACCCGGAAACCGTCTATGGCGCAACCAAACTCGACGGGGAGCGCCGCGCGCTCGCCGCCGACCCACGGACGACGGTCGTGCGCACCGCCTGGGTCTACACCGGCCGACCGGGTGACCGCGACTTCGTCGGCACGATGCGTCGCCTGGAGAACGAACGGGACGAGATCACCGTCGTCGACGATCAGACCGGTTCACCCACCTACTCGCGCGACCTGGCCGACGGACTCTGGGAACTCGTCGCTCGCGGGCCGCGGCCGGAGGTGGCTGGAACGGTCCTACACGCCACCAACGCCGGCGAAGTGACCTGGTTCGACGTTGCCCGCGCGGTCTTCGCCGACGTCGGCGCCGACCCCGAGCGGGTGCGCCCCTGCGGCACCGACCAGTTTCCGCGCCCGGCGCCGCGGCCCGCGTACTCGGTCCTGTCCCCGGCGTCCTGGACCGCCGCCGGCCTGCACCCGCTGCGCGACTGGCGAACAGCGCTGCACACCGCGGTGACCGCGGAGGGCGCCCCGGGCGCCCCGATCACACCCGCCGAATAACCGCACCGAATAACCCGACCGAATAAGCGCACCGGGCACCGACCGTGGACCGAAACCCCTTGGATACCCTGACCCGGTGACTGCACAGCTTGCGGTCGTCACGGTCACCTACTGGTCGGGGGACCATCTGACGACATTTCTGACGACCCTCGACCAGGCGTCGTCGACGACGCCGCGCGTCGTGATCGCCGACAACGGGTCCGGCGACGGTGCTCCGGAGGCGGCCGCACGCGACCACGACAATGTCACCCTGGTGCACACGGGCGGCAACATCGGCTACGGCGGAGCGGTCAACCGGGCGGTCGCCGAGCTCGATCCCGATATCGAGTTCGTGGTCGTCGCCAACCCCGACGTGCAGTGGACCCCCGGCGCCATCGACGAACTCGTCGCCGCTGCCGACCGCTGGCCACGGGCCGGCTCCCTCGGGCCGCTGATCCGCGACCCGGACGGGACCGTCTACCCGTCCGCCCGGCGCGTCCCCGACCTGGTCTCCGGCACCGGCCACGCACTGCTCGGCACGGTCTGGAAGTCCAACCCGTGGACGGCGGCCTACCGCGCCGACGACGTCGCACCGAGCGAACGACCCGTCGGCTGGCTGTCCGGTTCCTGCCTGCTGGTGCGCCGCGCCGCCTTCGACTCGGTCGACGGCTTCGACTCCCGCTACTTCATGTATATGGAGGACGTCGACCTCGGCGACCGGCTGGGTCGGGCGGGCTGGCTGAACGTCTACGTCCCGGCGGCCGAGGTGATCCACGACAAGGGGCATTCCGCCGGCAAGAACCCCGATGCGATGCTGCCCGCACACCACCGCAGTGCCTACCGCTTTCAAGCCGACCGCAATCCCGGACTCCTCCGCGCACCGTTGCGGTGGGCACTCCGACTCGGCCTGGCCATCCGGTCGCGCCTCGCGGTCCGTGCCGCGCACCGCGACGCCGAGCAGACATCCACCCCGCGCTGAGTTCGGCCGGGACGAGAGAAAGAACGCACGTGTCAGAAATCTACGACGCCCCCGGGCCCGCGGGATTCGCAGCGGCCGACGCCTCCTCGACGGACGACCTCGCCGAGGTCGACATGTCCGACGTGCAGGCCGTCGTCCTGGTCGGCGGCAAGGGCACCCGACTGCGGCCGTTGACCCTGTCGGCACCGAAACCGATGCTGCCGACCGCCGGGCTGCCGTTCCTCAGCCACCTGCTGTCCCGGATCCGCGCGGCCGGCATCACCGACGTGGTGCTCGGCACCTCCTTCCAGGCGCACGTGTTCTCCGAGTACTACGGCGACGGATCGAAACTGGACCTGCGGTTGCGCTGCGTCACCGAGGAGGAGCCGCTGGGCACCGGTGGCGGCATCCGCAACGTGCTCGGCGAGCTCACCGCCAAGACCATCGTCGTCTTCAACGGAGATGTGTTGGGCGGCACCGATATTCGACGTGTCGTCGGCACCCACCGGGAGTCCGGCGCGGACGTGACGCTGCATCTGGTCCGGGTCAGCGACCCGCGGGCGTTCGGCTGCGTCCCGACCGACGAGTCGGGCCGCGTCACCGCCTTCCTGGAGAAGACACAGGATCCGCCGACCGACCAGATCAACGCGGGCACCTATGTCTTCGACCGGTCGGTGATCGAGGAGATCCCCGCCGGGCGGGTCGTGTCGGTGGAGCGGGAAGTGTTCCCCTACCTGCTGCAGCAGGGCAGGCACGTGCACGCCTACGTCGACCACGCCTACTGGCGGGACATGGGCACCCCGGAGGACTTCGTCCGCGGTTCCGCCGACCTGGTGCGCGGCATCGCACCGTCACCCGCGCTCGGCGACCGGCACGGGGAGTCGCTGGTCCACGAGGGTGCCGGAGTGGCGCCCGGCGCGTTGCTGATCGGCGGTACGGTCGTCGGCCGCGGCGCCGAGATCGGTCCGCGCGCCCGGCTGGACGGTGCGGTGGTCTTCGACGGCGCGGTCATCGAGGCGGGTGCGGTCGTGGAGCGCAGCATCGTCGGGTCGGGTGCGCGCGTCGGTCCGCGCGCACTGATCCGCGACACCGTCATCGGCGACGGCGCCGACATCGGCGCACGCTGCGAACTGCTTCGTGGGGCCCGGGTGTGGCCCGGTGTGCAGATCCCGGACAGCGGGGTGCGGTTCTCCACCGACGTCTGACGTCTGAAGTAGTGTGACGTCCGAAATACCGTGACGTCCGACATGCGGTGACATCCGACATGCGGTGAGATCCGAAATGCGGGGCTTCCGGACGGATGTGAGGCCGGACGTCGGACCGATCGCCCGGCGTGCGCCCGCTCGGCTACGCCCGCCCCGCTACGCCCGACCGGTGTCCGCGCCGCGTGCCTTCGCCGCCGCCAGCACACCGCCGCCCAGCGGAATCACCACCGGCAGCAGCCGATCGTCGTCGGCGATGGCCAACGCCGCCTCCCGGGCAGCGGTGGTCGCCGGATCGGTGCGGGACGGATCGCCGACCGCGCCGCTGGCAGTCGCGTCGTGGATCACCAGCATGCCTCCCGGGCGCAGCATCCGGATCGCCTCGGAGACGAATCGGGGGAGATCGAGGGTCGGCGCGTCGATGAACACCATGTCGTAGGACTCGTCGGACAGTCGGGGCAGCACCTCGCGCGGCGTGCCGTTGATCAGGCGCGTCCGCGACGGTGCGATGTCGGCGCCGGCGAACGATGCCCGCGCCGCCCGATGATGCTCACGCTCGGGGTCGATGGTGGTCAGCACGCCGTCGGCGGCCATCCCGCCGAGCAGCCACAGTCCGCTGACCCCGGTGCCGGTACCGATCTCGGCGACCGCGTGCGCATTGCACGCACGGGCCAGCATCGCCAGCAGCGCACCCACCGCCGCGCTCACCGGTTCGGTGCCCAGCTCCTCCGCACGGGACCGCGCCGCAGCCAGCGCATCGTCCTCGACGATCGCGGACTCCGCATAGTCGATCAGGCCGGCGTTGCGCCGTGTGTCCGTCATGCAGCCCAGGTTATGACCTTCGGCGCGCGACCCGGGTGCGGCGCGCCCGAAGTACGGCCGCAACCTGCGACAACAGTGCGGTGTGGAACTCCCCGCGCATCCTCAGTGAAACCTCAGGTCCCTCACACTGCGACCACGGCACGGTGGGAGAGGGTGAGTACACCGCAGCGGGATCGCTCCCACGGCGGTTCGGGCTCCGGCCAAGGAATACCCGGCGGGTGTCCGAGGTTCGACATGACAAAGATGTGACGCCGATGGTGTGACGTCGCGGTGAGGTGCCGCAAGCCCGGAAGACCGTACGCCGCTCACCGCCGCAGCCTCCACGACCGGACGTCACCGCCGAGGGCCCAGAAGGGAACCGATCACCAACGATGAGTGAGCTCCACGAGTCCACCGACACCGTCCTGTCCGGGACCGCAGGATTCGACGCCACCGGCGACGACCTGCTGATGCCGTCATGGGACGAGTTGGTGCGCGAGCACGCCGATCGGGTCTACCGGCTGGCCTACCGGCTGTCGGGCAATCAGCACGACGCCGAGGACCTCACCCAGGAGACCTTCATCCGGGTGTTCCGGTCGCTGCACAACTACCGGCCCGGGACGTTCGAGGGCTGGCTGCACCGCATCACCACCAACCTGTTCCTCGACATGGTGCGGCGCCGCAACAAGATTCGAATGGAAGCACTGCCGGAGGAGTACGACCGGGTGCCGTCCGACACCCCGGATCCGGAGCAGATCTACGCCGACGCCAACCTCGACGGTGACCTGCAGGCGGCGCTGGACTCGCTGGCTCCCGAATTCCGGGCCGCGGTCGTCCTGTGTGACATCGAAGGACTGTCGTACGAGGAGATCTCCGCGACGCTCGGCGTCAAGCTGGGCACCGTGCGCAGTCGCATCCACCGCGGCCGGCAAACCATCCGCGATTTCCTCCTCGCTCGCGGCCATGCCGACCGTCGCTCGGTGGCCGTCGGCGCCTGACGTACGGTTCGGTCAGCTCGGCCCCGACACCGATCTCGTGACCGATTCCGGGAACCCCGCCGTCCCCAGCGTCGTTGTCTGGTTCGGATAGGCTGGGGGACCGGCAGGACGGCGCAGTGGCCGAACGGTGCGAACGGCACCGACAAGCCGCCGCGGTGTGACGGTCGTCGCCCCGCCGCCGTAGCCGATGCGAGTCGACGTGCGAAAGGGGTGAGGAGACCCATGATGGACGGCACCAACCCGCGCCGCGACGATCCGGCGCTCGCGCCGAATCTGCGCAGGCGCCGCCGCTCGGCGTGGAACCCCGCCTCGTGGACGTCGACACCCACCGGCAGCTCACTGGCCCCCAATCCTGGTTATCGCCGCCCGGCAGCACCGGGCAGCCGCCGCTTCGCCCCGACCGAGCATCTGGCTCCGGAGGCGGTCGCGGCCTACGTCGACGGTGAGCTGGGCATGTCCGCTCACATGCGGGCGACGCATCACCTCGCGATGTGCCCGGAATGCGTCGCCGCGATCGACGCTCAGATGGCCGCCCGCACCCGGCTGCGCGCCTCCGGTGGATTGTCGGTGCCCGCAGACTTGCTCGGCCAGCTCTCCCAGATCCCGACCCGGGAGATCGACATGACCGGGCACGGCGTCAACGCGGCCACCGGCACCGACGCCACGACCGACCGGCACCGCGCCGGAGGGTTGCGCGGCTCCGCGGCTCGTGGTGACCGCCGCCCCGGATCGCGCGTCGTCGGACCGGCCCCGGCATCCGCCCCGGCGCCGCAGGCGATGACCCGCGGCCGGATGAACCGCTGGCGGAGTCGCTGACACGTGGATTTCGATACCGACGAGACGACCTCGACGTCCGGCGAGGCCTCCGCGCCCGATTCCCATTCTGACTCCGGCTCTGGGGCGGCCGAGACGCCAACGTCATCCGGGGCGCCCCGTCTCGACAAGGGCGACGCGAGCGCGGCGTCGGACGGGTCGGGCACCGCGCAGCAGGCCGGTGACCCCTCCCAGCCGCGTCCCCACGCGCCGGTATCGCCCCAGGCCGCGGCGGTGTTCGGTCGCCCGCAGGGCGTCGTCGGCTCCTTCGCGCCCGGCGTCACCCGCGACGACGACCGGCCACCCCAGATCGCCGCACCCGACCCGGTGCTCGCCGAGGCGTTCGGCCGTCCCGCCGGCTCGTCGGAGACCCTGCAACGCGACCCGTTCGCCCAGTACGGCGCACCCGACGACACCGACACGCCCGCCGATCCGTGGCGCGATCCGGAGAGCCTCGCATCCCTGGACGCTCCGGCGCGGACCACGCCCGCCGCGGCCGAACCGACCGTCCCCGGCCCGAAACTCGGCGTCCGCGACATCCTGTTCGGCAAGCGGGTCACCTGGCACGCCCTGGCCACCCTGGCGGTGCTGGCACTGCTGATCGGGCTCGTCGGCGGGCTGATGGGACGTTTCACCGCCGAGGTCGCTTCGCCGTTGACCAGCGACAGCGTCGAACTGTCCACCGGCGACGGCGGAGATACGAACGCCGATCCGCGCTCACCGGTGGCCCGGGTCGCCCGGTCCGTCGAGAAGTCGGTGGTCGCCGTCGAGACCCGGGCGGCGAGCTCGTTCGAGACCGGCTCCGGCTTCGTGATCGACAAGAACGGCTACGTGCTCACCAACAATCACGTCATCTCCACCGCCGCGAACGATCGCGGTGCCAAGCTCGAGGTCGTCTTTTTCGACCGCACCCGCGTCGGCGCCCGGATCGTCGGCCGCGACCCCAAGACGGACCTCGCGGTCCTGAAGGTGGACAACGTCGCCAATCCCACCGTGTCGACCATCGGCACCTCCAACGACCTGCAGATCGGCGAGGAAGTGGTCGCGTTCGGCTCGCCGCTGGGCCTGGACCGCACCGTCACCAGCGGCATCGTCAGCGCGCTGCATCGGGCGGTGCCGTTACGCCCCGATGCCGCCTCCGACACCGATGCGGTGATCGACGCCATCCAGACCGACGCGGCCATCAACCCGGGCAACTCGGGTGGACCGCTCGTCAACGACAAGGCCGAAGTGATCGGCATCAGCACCGCCGGCCTGGTGCCCGGCGGCGGCTCGATCGGCCTCGGATTCGCCATCCCGATCGACGAGGCGATGCCGATTGCTCAGGCCCTCATCCGCGACGGCAAGGTCAATCACCCGCAGATCGGCGTCAACGCCAGCTCCGTCCGCAACGACCGGGTGCTCGGTGCGCAGGTCCGCAACGTCATCGACGGCGGACCCGCCGCCCGTGCGGGCGTCCGCGAGAACGATGTGATCACCTCATTCGGCGACCGTCCCATCGAGAGCGCCGACGAATTGACGGTAGCCGTGCGGACCGCGAAGATCGGTCAGCAGGTGCCGTTCGCGTACTGGCGGGATGGCCGGACGTTCACCGGCACCATCACGCCGGGCAGCGACTGACCCGGTTGACCCGGACGGGTGTGAACCCGATGAGACCGATAGGGACGCGTGATGTTCAGCAGTGTCGGGTGGGGCGAGATTCTCATCCTCCTCGCCGCTGGGCTGATCATCCTCGGTCCGGAACGGCTGCCGGGCGCGGTGTCGTGGTCCATGCAGTCGCTGCGTAAGGCACGCGACTATGCGACTGGCGCCACCGATCAGCTCAAGAACGAACTCGGCCCCGAATTCGACGAGCTCCGCACGCCGCTGTCGCAGTTGAACGAGCTGCGCGGGATGTCGCCGCAATCGCTGATCACCAAACATCTCCTCGACGGCGACGATTCGCTGTTCACGACGGGGCCGGACGGCGCCCTCGACCGGTCGTCGCCCGCGGCTCCGCCGATCAAGCCGGTGTCGTCCACGCTGCCCACCGGCGACGGTGCCGCGGATACTGGCGACCGATCGACGGTGTCGCTGGACAAGCCGTCCGGCGAGCGGCCGGCTTCGGCCACTCCCGTTGCGCGCAAGCACGACGTCACCGACTGGGACGCGACCTAACCGCCCCGCCCGCCGCGCGGCTCAATCGGCCCAGCGGTCGTTCTTCCGCGAGGTTCGTGACCTTGCGCGTGTTGCAACTGGCGCAGGATCGCGAAAGTCGCGGAGGAACCTTCGTCCGCGACTTTCCGCGCGTCCGGTCAGTCGCGACGAGTGGTGTCGATGCCCAGGCTCATGCCGGCCAGTCCACGCCGCCGGACCGCGAGCTTGTCGGCGACCGCCTTCAGCGCCTGCCCGGATGCCGACTCGGGAGCCGAAAGCACCACCGGCACACCGGAATCGCCGCCTTCGCGGAGCGTGGTCTCCAGCGGGATCTGGCCGAGCAGTTCCACCGGGGCGCCGACCGCGCGGGTCAGTCGCTCGGCGACCTTCTCGCCGCCGCCGGAACCGAACGGCTCCATCCGGGTGCCGTCCGGGAGCTCCATCCAGGACATGTTCTCGACGACGCCGAGGATCTTCTGTCGGGTCTGCAGCGCGATGGCGCCGGCACGCTCGGCGACCTCGGCGGCGGCCTGCTGCGGCGTGGTCACCACCAGAATCTCTGCGCCGGGGATGAGCTGCGCGATCGAGATGGCGACATCGCCGGTGCCGGGCGGCAGGTCGAGCAATAGCACGTCCAGATCGCCCCAGTAGACGTCGGCGAGGAACTGTTGCAGCGCCCGGTGCAGCATCGGGCCGCGCCAGGTGACCGGGGTGTTGCCGTCGGTGAACTGGCCGATCGAGATGAACCGCACGTCGTGGCTGATCGGCGGCATGATCATCTTCTCGACCTGCGTCGGCTTGGCATCGCTGCCCAGCATCCGTGGCACCGAATGGCCGTAGATGTCGGCGTCGAGAACACCCACCGACAGTCCGCGTTCGGCGAGCGCCACCGCGAGGTTCACGGTCACCGACGACTTGCCGACACCACCCTTGCCGGAGGCGACGGCGTACACGCGGGTCAGCGAGCCGGGCTGGGCGAACGGGATGACCGGGTCGGCGTTGTCACCGCGCAGCTTGCGACGCAGCTCGGTCCGCTGCTCGTCGCTCATCACGTCCAGATCGACCCGGACGTCGCCGACGCCGGGCACGTCGGCGACCGCTCCCTGCACCCGCCCGACGATCTCGGTGCGCATCGGACACCCGGACGTCGTGAGGTAGACGGTGACGTCGACGCTCGCGTCGTCGTTGACCGCGACCGATTTCACCATCCCCAGGTCGGTGATGGGTTTACGGATCTCCGGATCGTCGACCTTGCTGAGCGCGGCGCGGATTGCGGATTCGGTGGGCACAACTCCGGTAGTCATCTCCGCCAGCTTAACCGCCACAGTTCCGGCGGCCGCCGCGGCGGCGTGCGTACCGGCGCCGGCTAGCGAGCCGGTCCGCTCTTCGGCGTCGGCTGCGGCTTGGGTTGCGGCGGGGGCGGCGGTCCCGGAATCGGCGGCAGCGGCGGCAGGCACACGATGAAGCAGGGTTTCTGCGTCGTCGTCGTGGTCGTCGGTCCGGACGGCGGGACACTGCTCTCCGACGGCGCGCCGGGCCGTGGCTTGGGCTTCGGCTTCGACGACGAGGACGTCGACGATTCCGCCGGCGGGCGCTTGGGCTCGGGGATCGGGTTGGTCGGCATCACGCCGGTGGCGTACGCGCCCGCCCAGCTCAGGACATTGGCCACGTACTCCATCGACCGGTTGTACCGATAGACGGCGGCGACCTTGTTCTTGTCGCTCATGATGTCGGTGAAGCCGGCGCACAGGTAGCGGCCCGCCGAATAGGTGGCGTCGAAGATGTTGTTCGGGTCGGTCTTGCCGTCGCCATTACCGTCGGAGCCCCACGCGGCCCAGGTGCTCGGGATGAACTGCATCGGGCCCATCGCCCGGGCATAACCGTTGCCGTGCCGGATGACCTCGTTGCCGGCCAGTGAGCCGTCGAGCACCGGTCCCTCGATCGGGTTGATGGTCGTGCCGAACTGGTCCACCGAGCCATTGCTGGCGTGGTTTGACTCGATCCGGCCGATCCCGGCGAGCAGGAACCACGGCAGCTTGCAGCCGGGCTGCTCCGACCCCAGCCGATTCGCGGCCAGCTTGTACGCCTGCAGCACGACACCCGGGATGCCCAGCGGGCCGACGGGTAGATCGGCGGCCAGCCGGAACTGTGGCGCACTCCGCGCGATACCGCCGGGGCCCTCGGACACGGCGGGTGGCGGTGCGAATCCCAGCAGACCGACCGGCTCGGCCGGGGCCACCGCGGCAACGGTCACCGGGCGGGGAGCGGTATCGGCGGCCGGTGCGGCGAGGACGGTGCCCTGTGCGCTGGATGTGGCCGCTCCCAGCACCATCGCACCGATCAACAGGCTGCCGGCGCCCATCGTCACCGCGCGCCCGGACACCGCCGGGGCGCGCCGCGGACCGCGGACGAACAGACGTGGGCGCCTCATCGGCGGCCTCCGTGTGTCCGTCGCGCCGACACCGGGTACCCGGGCGTCAACCGTGCCGACATGGGGTGTCCGGACATCGGGTGCGCGGGGTCGTCGACCGTCACTTCCCACCCGGTCATGTCCACTACGTGCCCACCACTTCGTCCGACCTGCTCGTTGTGACCCACCATACATATGGGTCGGCTGTCCCAAACCATGAACCCCGTAATCTCCTCGCGCAACCGGTAGCGGTGGTCATCGCCCACCGTCAGCCCTCGCAGCCCCACGTGAAGTGTGTCGCGTCCACGCCCGCCAGGGTTACGCCGGGGCGCCGGAATCATCCCTGCCGCCGGCGCCGGACGCCGACTGTGCACCGGGAGCCGGCGGCGACGGATCCGAACCGTCGGGGCCCGCCGTCTGCGCTGGCCGTTCGCTCAGCCGGGCGGTCAGCTCGTCCAGCAGGTCGTCGAGTTCCTTGCGCAGGTAGTCGCGGGTGACGGTGTCGCCGACGGCCAGCCGGACGGCGGCGAGTTCGCGGGCAAGGAACTCGGTGTCGGCCTTGGTTTGTGCCGCACGCGCCCGATCTTCCTCGAGCGACACCTTGTCCCGGTTCTCCTGCCGGTTCTGCGCCAGCAGGATCAGCGGTGCGGCGTAGGCGGCCTGGGTGGAGAACGCCAGATTCAGCAGGATGAACGGATAGGGGTCCCAGCGGATCGATACGGCGACCAGGTTCAAGATGATCCACACGACCACGATCACGGTCTGGATCGCCAGGTACCGGCCGGTGCCGAGGAAGCGGGCGATGCGTTCGCTGTAGACGCCGACGATGTCGGAATCCAGATGGAACGACGGCAACCGACGGCTCTGCGGGGTATCCAGCCGCCGCCCCCCGCTGCGGTCGCTCACGCGCGTGCCCCGTCCGCGCGGCCGGCCCCGGCGACCGTCGGTGCCGGATGCGGCTCGTCCGCCGGTTCGGTCTCCCGCCAGTCGCGCGGCAGCAGTTCGTCGAGCAGGTCGTCGACGCTGACCGCGCCCACCAGATGTCCCTCGGCGTCGATGACCGGCCCGCACACCAGGTTGTAGGTCGCGAAGTACCGGGTCACCGTCTCCAGCGAGTCCTCGGGTTGCAGCGAGGACAGGTCGGTGTCCAGGATGCCGCCGACGATATTGGCCGGCGGCTCCCGCAGCAGCGCCTGCAGATGCACGCAGCCCAGGTATTTGCCGGTGGGAGTGGCGGTCGGCGGACGCACCACGAACACCATGCTGGCGGCGGCCGGGGTGATGTCGGGGTTGCGTACCCGCGCGAGGGCCTCGGCGATGGTGGTCGACGCCGTCACCGTGATCGGTTCGGGCGTCATCAGTCCGCCCGCGGTGTCCGGCGAGTGACTGAGCAGCCGGCGCACCGGTTCGGACTCGTGCGGGTCCATCCGTTCCAGCAGCGACTCGGCCTCCGTGTCGGTCAGCTCGCCGAGCAGGTCGGCGGCGTCGTCCGGATCCATCGCCTCCAGTACGTCGGCCGCGCGTTCGACGTCCAAGTGGGACAGCACGTCGGTCTGGTCGTCGGGTGGAAGTTCCTGCAGCACATCGGCAAGACGTTCGTCGTCCAGCGCGGCCGCGATCTCGTCGCGCCGTTTCGTCGGCAGTTCGCGCAGCGCGTTGGCGACGTCCGCCGCACGCATCCCCTCGAACTGCAGCAGCACCTGAGCCACGCCCTGGCCCGGCAGATCGAGTGCGCTCTGGGTCAGTCCGAGTACCCGCGACCAGTCCACGACCACGGTTTCGCCGCGGCGCAGCCCGCGTGACCGTGCCCGGGCGGCCACCCGGGAGATCACCCAGTCGCGGGTGCGGGTGCGTTCGATGCCGAGGTCGACGACGACGAAATCGGTGTCCGCCGAGCCGGGTATGTCCGGGTCGTCCACTCTGACTCGCGTGTCCAGAATCTGCCCGATGGCCAACGCCTCACCCGGCCGCAGATGCAACCGGCGCAGGCTGACGGTCCCGGTGTTCAGCGTGACGGCCTGGGGCTCGATCGACGTCACCCGCAGCATCGGAACGAAGATCCGCCGCCGCGTCGCCAGTTCCACGGCCAGTCCCAACACCCGGGGCTGCTGGCCGGGCAGCCGGACCGAGACGACGACGTCGCGAACCCGCCCGATCGATTCGCCGTCGGGACCGAGAACGGGAAGTCCGACTAGTCTGGCAACGAAGACCTTGCTGACCGAGGACATGGGAGTAAGGGTAGTGCCCGAGCGATCGGGTCCGGCGCATCACACCAGCGCGAGCAGCGCGGGTGTGGGAGCGAGTATCGGGCCGCGGCGTCGCCGACGCTGGGCCGAGGGGGCGGCAGAGTGGAGGACACCAGATGACCAATCCGATGAGCCCGCGTCGGCAGACCCCCGGTCTGCCGACCCCACCGAAGGGCTGGCCGATCGGCTCGTACGGCACCTATGCCGAAGCCCAGCGGGCGGTCGACTACCTCTCCGACGAACATTTCACGGTCGAGGACGTCACCATCGTCGGCGTCGACCTGATGCAGGTGGAGCGTGTCATCGGTCGGCTCACCTGGGGCAAGGTGATCGGCGGCGGCGTGGTGTCCGGGGCCTGGCTCGGCTTCTTCTTCGGCCTGCTGATGTCGCTGGTGTTCACCGGTAATCCGTTGGCGCCGATCATTTTCGGCATTGTCGGCGGCATCATCTTCGGCGTGATCTCGACGACTATTCCGTACGCGGCGACCCGTGGCCAGCGGGACTTCGCCTCCACCATGCAGCTCGTCGCCGGCCGTTACGACGTGCTGTGCGATCCGAAGAGCGCCGAGAAGGCCCGGGATATGCTGGCCCGCCTGGCGCCGTAGCGGCCCTCCCGCGCGGGTGTTTCGCCGACCGTGCACCCGCCGGACACGGCCGGATTACAATCCCGGCCGTTGTGGCACGATCATGCCGATTGTGTTGCATGTCACGCATTTCGAGATATAGCGTACCTTCAGACGCTCGGGGTGGCGGATCCTGCTGCGCCGCGTAATCGAGGAGGCTGCGTGCGGAGCTATGGCAGTGGATGGCGGGCCAGGGGCCGAACCCCCCAGGGCGGACGACTCGGCGACGGAAGACCAGACGGAAGACCAAGGGACGTAAGACGAAAGGCCGTCGGCGGAAAGGTCGTCAGGGGAAAGGTGATTGTCGCCGCGGCGGCGACGGCGGTGGCGCTGCCCCTGGTCGCGGCCTGCGGGTCCGGTGCCGAGGCCGGCGTGCTGAATCTCTATCCCTTTCCCGACGGTGGCGCATCGGTCAAGGCGCAGGCGGACAAGTGTTCCCAGGAGTCCAACGGTCGCTACCGGATCGTGACCACGCTGTTGCCCAAGGCTGCCGACGACCAGCGCCTGCAACTCGCGCGGCGACTGGCGGGCAACGACCGCGGCCTGGACATCATGGCGATGGACGTGGTCTGGACCGCCGAGATCGCCGACGCCGGATGGGCGGTGCCGGTCCCGGACGACCTCGCCGCGGAGGTCTCCGCACGCACCCTGGGCGGTCCGCTGGAAACGGCGAAGTGGAAGACCAAGAACGATCAGGACGAGCGCCTCTACGCGGTCCCGAACTGGACCAACACCCAATTGCTCTGGTACCGCAAGGATGCGCTGAGCAAGCTCGGCAAGCGTGCGCCGGCGACCACCTGGGACGGCATGCTCGCCGACGCCAACACCAGTATGGCGCAGGGCGGTCCGAGCTACATCATGGTGCAGGGCAGGCAGTACGAGGGCCTGATGGTGTGGTTCAACTCGGTGCTGGCCAGTGCGGGTGGCCAGGTCGTCGACCCGGAGGACCCGAACAAGGTCACGCTCAACGACACGCCGGAACACCGCGCCGCCACGGTCAAGGCGCTGAGCATCCTCAAGGCGGTGGCCACCGCACCCGGTCGCGATCCGTCGCTGACCAACGCCGACGAAACCGCGGCGCGACTGGGCATGGAAAGCGGTAAGGCGCTCTACGAGGTCAACTGGCCGTTCGTGTTTGCGTCCATGCGGGAGAACGCGGCTGCCGGGTCGGTGCCCTTCCTCCGTGACCCCGCGCTCACGAAGTTCAACGCTCGGCTCACCGACGAGAACAATCCGCCGTCCGACGCCGAACTGGCCCCGATCAACGACCAGATCCGCGAGACCTTCGATTTCGCGCCGTATCCCGGTGTCGACGCGTCGATGCCGGCGAAGACGACCCTGGGCGGCCTGAACTTCGCGGTCGCCAAGACCTCCGAGCAGAAGGATCTCGCGTTCGAGGCGGTCAAGTGCATCACCAGTAAAGAGGCCCAGAAGTTCTACGCCATCGACGCCGGTACACCCCCGGTACTCTCGTCGCTCTACGACGACCGGGATTTCCGGCTGGCGTACCCGATGGCCGATGAGATCAAGCGGCAACTCGAACCCGAGAACGCGGCGCTGCGGCCGAAGTCACCGGTCTACCAGTCGATCTCGACGCTGCTGCAGGCCAAGCTGAGTCCGGTCGGCGCGTGGGATCCGAACACGCTCGTCGATCAGCTCGCCGAGCAGGTGCGCAAGGCGATCAAGGGAGAGGGGCTCATCCCGTGACGACGGGCGACGGCAACAACCCCCGCGATAACGACAACCGCGGCGACGCCAACCGCGGCGACGCCAACCGCGGCAACGACAACCGCGACGAGCGCGCGCGGGACGACTATCGGGAGAACCCGAGCACATCCCGCGGCAGGCACTCACTGCCGGACGACGCCCCCGCGGGCGGCGGCGCGGGCGGTCCCGACCCGACGGTGCCGGGATCGTATGGGCGACCGGTGCATTCGGAGATTTGGACGCCGCCGGAGCGCGGTGAGGTGGTCGAGGAGGAGGTCGTCACCTACGCCGAACCGGCCGGTGCCGGACGGCTCGCCGGAGCGGGCGGCGCCGGGGGCGGCGCACTTGCCGGTGCCGGTGCCGGTACCGCGGTGGCTACCCAGGATCGAACCGACGCCGACACCGCCACGGTGGCCACCAAGGCCAGCGAGGGTAAGAAAGCCGAACGCCGCCTTGCTCTCTGGCTGGTGGCGCCCTCGGTGATCATGATGGCGCTGGTCACCGGGTATCCCATCGTGTACGCCGTGTGGCTGTCACTGAACAAGGAGAGCCTGTCCGCTCCCGGCGAGCGGGAGTTCGTGTGGTTCAGCAACTATGCGACCGTGCTGAGCTCGAGCTACTGGTGGACCTCGTTCGCGGTGACCCTGGGTATCACGGTGGTATCGGTCATCATCGAGCTGGTGCTCGGCCTGGCGATCGCACTCGTCATGCACCGAACCCTGTTCGGGCGCGGCACGATTCGCACCGTGGTGCTGATCCCGTACGGCATCGTGACGGTGGCCGCGGCCTTCTCCTGGTACTACGCGTGGACACCGGGCACCGGATATCTGGCGAATCTGCTACCCGACGGCAGTGCACCACTCACCGAACAATGGCCGTCGCTGGCGATCATCGTGCTCGCTGAGGTCTGGAAGACCACGCCATTCATGGCGCTGCTGTTGCTGGCCGGGCTGGCGCTGGTCCCCGACGACCTCTTGAAGGCCGCCCAGGTGGACGGTGCCGGAGCGTGGACGCGCCTGTGGCGCATCATCATTCCGATGATGAAGCCGGCCATCCTGGTAGCGCTGCTGTTCCGGACCCTGGACGCATTCCGGATCTTCGACAACATCTACGTCCTCACCCGCGGCTCGAACGACACCTACTCGGTGTCCATGCTCGGCTACGACAACCTGTTCAAGGCATTCAATCTCGGTGTCGGGTCGGCGATTTCCATCCTGATCTTCCTGTGCGTCGCCATCATCGCGTTCGTCTTCATCAAGGGGTTCGGCACGGCGGCGCCGGGCTCCGATGCAGAGGGGAGGTAGGGCCCGGTGACTCACTCCGCCAAATCCAAATTCTGGTGGGCGATCGCGAATCTCGTCGTCATCCTGTACGCGATCATTCCGGTGCTGTGGATCGTCAGCCTGTCGTTCAAGCCGGCGTCCAGCGTCACCGACGGCAGCTTTATCCCGAAGGAATGGACGCTGGAGAACTACTCGGGCATCTTCTCCACCGGCGCATTCACCAGCGCACTGCGCAACTCGATCGGTATCGGCCTGATCACCACCCTCATCGCCGTGGTGCTCGGTACGATGGCCGCCTATGCGGTGGCGCGACTGGACTTTCCGGGCAAGAAGCTCCTCATCGGAGCGGCACTGCTGATCGCGATGTTCCCGCAGATCTCCCTGGTGACACCGCTGTTCAACATCGAACGCGCGGTCGGACTGTTCGACACCTGGCCCGGCCTGATCCTGCCGTACATCACCTTTGCGCTGCCCCTGGCGATCTACACGCTGTCGGCATTCTTCCGCGAGATCCCGTGGGAACTGGAGAAGGCCGCCAAGATGGACGGCGCCACGCCGTGGCAGGCGTTCCGCAAGGTGATCGCCCCGCTCGCCGCGCCGGGCGTGGTGACCGCGGCGATCCTGGTGTTCATCTTCGCCTGGAACGACCTGCTGTTGGCATTGGCGCTGACCTCGACCGAACGGGCGATCACCGCTCCGGTGGCGATCCAGAGTTTCACCGGCAGTTCGCAATTCGAGGAGCCGACCGGCTCCATCGCCGCCGCCGCGGTCGTGATCACCATTCCGATCATCATCTTCGTGCTCTTCTTCCAACGTCGAATCGTGGCCGGCCTGACCTCCGGCGCGGTGAAGGGATAACCCCATGGCAGAGATCGTTCTCGACAACGTCACCAAGAAGTATCCGGACGGGTCGGTCGCCGTGCACGACGTCACCGTCGACATCGCCGACGGTGAGTTCATCATCCTGGTCGGCCCTTCCGGCTGCGGAAAGTCGACCACGCTCAACATGATTGCGGGGCTGGAGGACATCACGTCCGGCGAGTTGCGGATCGGCGGGGACCGGGTCAACGAGCGTGCACCCAAAGATCGCGACATCGCGATGGTGTTCCAGAGCTACGCCCTCTACCCGCACATGTCGGTGCGGGAGAACATCGCGTTCCCGCTGACGCTGGCGAAGATGCCCAAGGCGGAGGTCGCGAAGAAGGTCGACGAGGCGGCGAAGATTCTCGATCTCGGCCAGTATCTCGACCGGAAGCCGGCCAACCTGTCCGGCGGTCAGCGCCAGCGGGTGGCGATGGGCCGTGCGATCGTCCGCTCGCCCAAGGCATTCCTGATGGACGAGCCGCTGTCGAATCTGGACGCCAAGCTGCGCGTGCAGATGCGTGCGGAGATCGCGCGGCTGCAGCAGCGCCTGGGTACCACCACCGTCTACGTCACCCACGATCAGACCGAGGCAATGACCCTGGGCGACCGGGTCGTCGTGATGCGCAGCGGCTACGTGCAGCAGGTGGGGGCGCCGCAGGAGCTGTACAATAACCCGGCGAATGTGTTCGTCGCCGGGTTCATCGGATCGCCCGCGATGAACTTCCTGCCGGGGCGGCTCACCACCGACGGGATCGAGTCGCCGATCGGCACCGTCCGACTGCCCGACCAGCAGGCGATCGCCGCGGCAGCACAGCAGGCCGGCAGCAACGGTGAGGTGCTCATGGGTCTGCGCCCCGAGCATCTGGAGGACGCCGCGTTGGTCGACCCGGCCACCCGGTCGAGGGGGAGTACCTTCTCGGTCACCGTCGACGTGCTGGAGTCGATGGGCTCGGACAATTACGCGTACTTCACCATCGGCTCGGCCCGGGCCGCCAACGACGCGCTCGCCGAGCTGTCCGCCGATTCCGGTGCCGATCTGGGCGGGGGCGAGATGATCGCGCGACTCTCCCCGGAGTCGTCGGTCCGGCGGGGTGAGACCGCGGAACTGTTCTTCGAGCCGGAGAAGGTCGCGGTCTTCGATGCCCAGTCCGGGGTCAGCCTGCGACGCAGGTAATCCCGCCGCCGGAGGGTGTGCGGTCCCTTCGCGCGGTCAACGCGGACCGGCGTGTCGCACACTCCGTGTGCCTCGCTACCGACGCCTACGGTGTGTCTGGTCGCGGAGTTCGTCGATGATCTCGTCGTCCCAGATGTGCTTGCGCACCAAGCGGTATCGCTCGCATGCCAGCCACATATACAGTTCGGCGTCGCTGGTGAGATCGTCGCGCACCCCGGCGCGGCGGGCCATCCGCACCACCGGCAGGAACTCCTCACCGAACCAGCGGCGCGCGACGTCGGTGCGCGAGATGAACTCGCCGATCTCCTGGGACAGGCGAAAGCCCCACGCCTCCACCATTTCCGCGAGTTCCGCGTAGTCGAACGGGTCGGCAAGCCGGATCGCCTCGGCCTGCGCGCCGACCAGCGGCACCCGGGACAGGAAGAGGCGGCGGTGATCTTTGAGGATCAGGTCCGACGGCGCGTTGATGCCGTCCGGGGAGATCCTGGTGTGGATTTCGGTGACATAGGCGTCGATGGTGTGCAGGTGGCGCGCGATCGCGATGGACACCCGGTGGTGGCCGTCGACGACGAAATACATCGAGCCGATCTTGTACAACAGGATCGGCGGTACCGACTCGCCGCGCCGCTGCGCCGCCGCCAGGCGTTGCCAGCGCTCTCGGATCCGCGACGACGTCGGCCGGAAGTACCTGTCGAAATCCTTTGTCCGGTCTACGCTTCCGACGATGTCGCTGACCTCGACCGGCTGCAGGCCCAGGTTGGTTTCGCCGGTGCGGCCCAGCGCGGCGATTACCTCGTCGAACGGGAGGATGGTGTTGACGTCCGCCGGTTGCCGGGTGAACCACTGGGTCAGCCGGGCAAGCTCGGCATGCCGCCGCATGCGCTGGAAGTCGTTCTCGGCATCGGCGTCGGGAAATCCGGTGTCACGCGCCATGTCGTCGCCTCACGATCCGGAACTCCCGGCCGCCGGGCTCGATGTCGAACTGGCAGTAGCCGACGACGTTCATCGAGATGGTGTTGTCGCCGACCATCAGGTCGGCCGGCCGGTGACCGTACGGGTGGATGTGACCGTGCACCATCAACGTCGGCCGGAGCGATCGCACCAGGCCGTGATAGCAGTCGAATCCGCGGTGTGGGCGGTCGTCGGCATCGCCGGCGCCGCGCGCCGGGCTGTGGGTGAGCAGAATGTCGGGCCGGGCGGTGCTCGTGCCGGAGGCGGCCATCAGATGGCGGCCGCGCAGTCGCAGACAACGCAACCGCTGCTGCCATTCGGTGTACTGGTTGGGGCCGCTGTTGTAGCGTCTGCTGCCGCCGAGACCGCCGA
Organism: Gordonia sinesedis; assembly: GCA_039527305.1. Taxonomy (GTDB): domain Bacteria; phylum Actinomycetota; class Actinomycetes; order Mycobacteriales; family Mycobacteriaceae; genus Gordonia; species Gordonia sinesedis. The sequence goes on from BAAAJU010000006.1 coordinate 862,973, forward strand.
TCCGCAACCCGGCGACCTCGACGATCCGACCGTCGGCATTGATCGCGCCGCACGGTCCGGGGTCGGTGACCGGGACCCCGGCCCGTGTCCAGCCGGACCGCCCGTGACGGAAGCCGCGCAGGTCCCGGTCGTGGTTGCCGGGCACGTAGACGCACGGCGCATCGCACAGTTCGGAGAGCACCTCGAGATACTCGAACGGCAGGTCGCCGGCACCCAGGATGATGTCGGGGCGCGCGTCGATACCGGTCCCGAAGGTGAGCGAATCCACCACCTCGTCGGCCACCGCCAGCACACGCACCACCCGTCCAGGGTAGCCGCAGCACGCCCCGCGGCCCGTCCGGGACGGTGATCGCGCAGCGCCTCTGCCGCGGTCTGCGCCTGGGTGTCTCGCGGGTGGGTGACGCGCGCCTGGGTGTCGCGCGGCCGCCAGGTCAGAACGATGCGTGCGGTGCTCCCGGCCCTGGATCGATCCGCACCGGGCCGTCCTTCGACGGCGCGACCGGGAAGTCGAAGATCGCGGTGGGGATGTACACGGTGGCACAGGAATTCGGGATATCCACCACCCCGGACAGTCTGCCTTCGATGGGTGCCGAGCCGAGCAGCAGGTACGCCTGCTCCGGGCGGTAGCCGAACTTTGTCAGGTAGTCGATGGCGTGCAGGCACGCGCGCTGGTACGACAGGTCCGAATCCAGGTAGCGCTGTTCGCCGTCGAGCGTCACCGAGGTGCCGGAGAACGCGATCCACTCCGAGTACTGGGGTGCGGTGTTGCCCGGCATGAAGATCGCGTTCTCGGTGACGCCGTAGGTCTCCATCCCGCCCTTGATCAGGTCGACGTGCAGGTCGATGAACCCGCCCATCTCGATCGCTCCGCAGAAGGTGATTTCACCGTCCCCTTGGGAGAAGTGCAGATCGCCGAAGGACAGATTGGCGCCGGGCACGAACACGGGGTAGAACACGCGGGTTCCCGCAGTGAGATTCTTGATGTCCTGATTGCCGCCGTTCTCCCGCGGCGGCGCGGTGCGCGCGGCTTCGCCGGCGACCCGATCGAAGTCGTCGCCGGTCAGCGAGCCGAGAATCGCCCCGTCCGGCTGCGGCGGCAACGCCAGCGGCGGCACCCGCTCGGGGTCGGTAGCGATCAGCGCGGCCTCGCGGGTGTTCCAGGCGCCCAACAGGTCCGGCGACGGTGCGGTACCCATCAGGCCCGGGTGCACGATGCCGGTGTAACTGACGTGCGGGACGTGCCGCGATGTCGCGGTCTGCCCGGTGAAGTCCCAGATCGCCTTGTAGGCGTCCGGGAATTGATCGGTGAGGAAGCCGCCGCCGTTGCGCTTGGCGAAGATTCCGGTGTACCCCCAGCCCTGACCGGCCAGTGGGCCCGAATCCTCCTGCGGGATCGGTCCGACGTCGAGGATGTCGACGATGAGGAGGTCCCCCGGCTCGGCACCCTCGATCGCGAACGGGCCGGAGAGCACGTGCACATTGTTCAGCGGCGCGTTGAGGATGTCCTCCGCGGAGTCGTCGTTGTGGATCGCGCCGTCGAACCACTCGCGACAGTCGGCGCGGAAGGTCGTGCCGGGTTTCACGGTGACTGGTGCGGGAATGTCGGGGTGCCACCGGTTGTGGCCGACGATCGGCTGGTCGGTGAACGGCTTCGACGAGTCGAGCGGGAACAACTGTTCGGGCACGGGTTTCGACCTCCTGGGACCATGATCCGGCTACCGCTATTGCAGCGACCCTATGTGTCGGCTTCGTCGCCGGGGAGTGAATTCTGCTATCCCGCGGGTCGGTAATCTGGCCGGGTGAGCGGATCGGTGACCGAACGCGTCGAACGCGAGGTGGTGGCGGAACTCGGTGTGCAGCCGCAGCGTGCGTCGGTGACCTTCCTCGGGGTCGAGCCGATCGACGTGCTGCGCTTCGTGGTCGGCGACGACCTGGTGCACGTGACCGTCGGCTGTGCCCGGCACCCGATGACCGATCCGGACGACCTGGCGCCGGACCCGCTCCGCGGGCCGCGCGCGGAACTGGTGGTGCGCATGCACGCCGACACTCCGTTGCCGGGACTGCACACCGCCATGGCGACACTCGCCGCGGCGCCCGCCGTCGAGGGGCTGGTGCTCGTACCGGATGCCCTGGTCGACTTGGGTGAGCCGCTGTGGTCCGGATCGTCCTGCACGGCAGTGCTGTTGACCGAGGACGAACTCCCGGACGTGGCGCTGGACGAGCCGAGGGAACCGGTGCGGTTCGTGCGTGCGGTGCCGATCACCGCGAACGAGGCGGCATGGGTGCGGCTGCGCGGCGCCGACGCTCTCCGCGATGTGTGGGGACAGGCCGGTATCGACGTCCGGTCGGCCCGCCGCACGTCGGCCAATGTCGGTGGGGGAGCGGCGAATTAGGCTCGCCGCGGATGGCGAACCGCGCGGCTACAGCCAGTGGTGGCGGCGGAATACCAGGAACAGCGTCGTGCAGGTGAGTACCAGCCCCAGGATCACCGTGGGGTATCCCCACGGCTCCTTGAGTTCGGGCATGTACTCGAAGTTCATGCCGTAGATGCCCGCCACCATCGTCGGGACCGCGCCGATCGCGACCCAGGCGGAAATCTTGCGCATGTCGGTGTTCTGCTGCAGGCCCACCTTTGCGGCCGCCGCGGCCAGCATCGAAGTCAGCACCTCGTCGTACTCGACGACGCGCTCGATCACGGTGCTGAGATGGTCGGCGACGTCCCGCATCTGGCGCCGGATCTCCTTGGGTGCGCAATTGCTGTCCGACGCGAGCCGGGACAGTGGACCCGACAGCGGGGTGACCGCGCGGCGCAGTTCGAGGACCTCCCGCTTGAGCAGGTAGACCGGATCGATATCGAGCGAGCGCTTGTGCGCGCCGAACACCGTCGACTCGAGGGCGACGATGTCGTCCTCCATCTTCTCGGTGACGGCCAGGTAGCTGTCCACCACGAGGTCGGCGACGGCGTGCATGACCGCGGTCGGACCGAGTGCGACGCGTTCCGGCCGGGCCTCCAGCCTGCGCCGCAGGCCGGAGAGGTGGGTGTGGTCGCCGTGGCGGACGGTGATCACGAAGTCGGGACCGGTGAACACCATGATCTCACCGGTTTCCACGACCTCGCTGGCCTGTTCCATCGACTCATGCTCGACGTACTTCACGGTGCGCAGCACGAGGAAAAGGGTGTCGTCGTAGACCTCGAGCTTGGGCCGCTGGTGGGCGTGTACGGCGTCCTCGACGACCAGCTCGTGCAGGCCGAAAACCTGCGCGACACCGGTCATTTGCTCGTCGTCGGGGGCGTGCAGTCCGAGCCATACGAAGCCTTCGCCGGTGCTGCGTACCTGCGTGAGGGCTTCGGAGTAGGTGACTCGGCCGGGCTGGCGCACGCCGTCGACGTAGACCGCGCAATCCACGATCGCCCGGGCCACCGGCACCGGGATGTGGGGGACCCGGCGATCGCGGTTGCGCACGGGAACGAGGCCCCGCGCCCCGGGTAGATGCGGCAGCGTCGGCACTCGGGTGATGCTACTCGTCGGGCGTGCTGTAGGGCAGTCGGTGACGCCCTCCGGTCAGCGCCCTCCCCGTGGAGCCCGCGGCCGGTCGCGGGCGGCGTTCGGCAATCCCGGATGCTCGGTAACATCGCCGCGATGCTCTTCGACGTCACGGTCTACACGACGACCCTGATCACCCTGCTGGTGATCATGGATCCGCCCGGCCAGATCCCGCTGTTCCTCAGCCTCGTCGGTCATCGGCCGCCCGAGGTCCGACGCCGTGCCGCTTGGCAGGCGCCGCTGGTGAGTCTGCTGGTGATCAGTGTGTTCGCGCTCGGCGGGAATGCGATCCTGGGGTACCTGCACATCGGCATCCCCGCTCTGCAGGGAGCCGGCGGGTTGCTTCTCCTGCTGGTCGCACTGCAACTGTTGACCGGCCTCGGCGACGCCGGATCGCCGCGGGCGGCCGACGATGTGAATGTCGCCCTGGTGCCCTTGGGAACCCCGCTGCTGGCCGGGCCGGGCGCGATCGCCGCGGTGATGGTCACGGTGAGCGACGTGTCGGGGTCGGCGGGCGGCTATCTGGCCATCGCCGCGGCCATCGTGAGCGTGCACCTGGTGGTCGCCGTCGTGCTCCGGTATTCGACGGTGCTGATCCGCGTCCTGGGCATCGGCGGCATCACCCTGCTCGCCAAGATCGCCGGCCTGCTGCTGGCGGCGATCGCGGTGGAGCTCATCGCCGACTCGATCGCGGGGTTCATCGCGGCCGGGTGACGGTGACCGATGCCTCGCACGTCCCGGACGGGACGCGACGCGACGGCCGTCCAGAAACTTCCCCGCACAGCGGGGCCACGCGGATAGTGCACGTCGCGGGGACCAGCGGTGACGTTTGTGTACGACGGTGGCATCCCTGGGCGCGACACCGGTGCGATGGCGGCGCGGGCCGCGCACGATAGCGTGAGGCGGTGGCGAAACGTGTACTGATCGTGGTGGCGATCCTGGTGACCTGCCTGGGCGCCGTCGTGGGATGTTCCGACGATCGGACCGGGTCCGGCGACTCCGGCCTGGTCATCGGTTCCGACGGCAGTGCCGCACTGCGCGTGATGGCGCAGATCTACGCCGGTGCTCTGCGCAATACCGGTGCGCCGGTAGCGGATACGTCGATCACCGGTGACGATGCCGCCCTGCTGGAGCGGATGGATCAGGCGACGCTCGACCTGTTCCCGGCGTTGACCGGTTCGCTCCTCGCGGTGCTCGCACCCGACGACCCGCGCGGTGACACCGCCACGGCCGACGGTGGCGCCGACGAGGGGTACAGCCCGGTGTACGCCGCGCTCAACCGCGCACTGCCGCAAGGCGTGTCGGTGGGGGACGCGACCCCGGTCAGCGCACTACCGCAGATCTTCATCGCTTCGTCGCTGGCGACGTCGACCGGCGTGTCCGATCTCTCCGACTGTGCGCGGCTGCCGCAGCTCCCGCTGGTCGCGGTGGGCGGCGCCGACTCCGCAACAGACGACGCGACCCTCGCCGCGTTCCGCGCGGCAGGATGCCGGTTCGGGCCGGTGACGTCGGTGCCCGACGCGCAGGCGGTGCTCGACCGCGTGGCCGCGGGCACCGCGGTGGGAGTGCTGACCGCGTTGGATGCGGCCGGGGGAACGACCGGTCAGGTGCAGGCGCTGCGGGTGCCGAGCGCCGACGAGCGCGGCCCGTCGCCCGCGGCGGCCGGCCCGACCGAGCAGAACCTGGTACCCGTGTTTCGGACCGCCGCGCTGACCGGGGATCAGGTGAAGACGGTGAACAAGGTGGCCGGCGAGATCACCACGGCCGACCTCGCGACGATGGCCCGAGCGGTCGAGGACGGGTCCGATCCGCGTGAACGCGCCGCCGCGTGGCTGGCCGAGCACGGCCTCTGACACGTTCCACGTGCGCGAGGCCGTCTCGTCCGGCCCGGGACCTTAGGACTCCCGCATTCCCCGCGACATCGCCAGACCGGTGAGCTTCGCGGTGATCCACTGGTACTTCGACGCGACCAGCCGCACCCAGAGGTCGAGGACCTTCGCGTCGGTGCCGACGAGCACGCGCGCCTTGTTCTTCTGCACGCCCTTGATGATGACCGCGGCGGCGTCCTCGGACGTCATCCGCGCCAGGTAACGGTCGAAGAAGTCGGCGGTCGCCTTCTGCGAGTGATCGCCGGACACGGTCGCGTTGCGGGCGATGGCCGTCTTGATGCCACCGGGATGCACCGACGTCACCTTGACCGGGTGCTTGGCGAGAATCATCTCCTGGTTGAGCGCTTCGGTGAAGCCGCGGACGGCGAACTTGGCCGAGTTGTAGGCGGCCTGGCCGGGCTCGGCCAGCAGACCGAACAGCGACGACGTGTTGACCACGTGCCCGTCGCCGGACTTGATGAGGTACGGCAGAAATGCCTTGGTGCCGTTGACGACTCCCCAGTAGTCGACGTCCATCACCCGTTCGATGTCCTTGAACTCGGTGCGTTCGACCTCGCCGTGGTGGGCGATGCCGGCATTGTTGAACACCACATTGACGACGCCGAAGTGCGCCGCGATGGTGTCGGCGTAGGCGAGGACCGCTTCGCGCTCGGCGACGTTGAGCAGCTGTGCGTGGACCTCGGCGCCGGTCTCACGCACCAGGTTCTCGGTGACCTTCAGTCCGTCTGGGTTCATGTCGGAGATGGCCAGGCGCGCACCCTGACGGGCGAGCTGTACGGCCAGGTCCCGGCCCATGCCGGAGCCGGCGCCGGTGATCACGACGACCTTGTCGCGGAAGTCCTTCATTGTTTGTTCCTTCGATTCTCGGGGCTGAGGTCACACATGTGGATCTGGGTCGCGGCGGGGGCGGGCCACGGCGGGTCAGGCGTTGACGGACTCTGATGCCGTCGCGATAGCGCCGGTGTCGGCGGTCGCGGTTCCGGCGAGCGCCGGCCTGCTGCCGCGGACCACGTCGTATGCGGCGATGTCGAACGAGCGGGTAGTCCGCCGGAAGTTGAAGGTGAAGCCGGGCCACAGCGTGGTGATGTTGCCGTTGGCATCGGCGTACCAGGACGCGCAGCCGCCGTTGACCCAGACGCTGTTGCGCAGCGCGTGCTGGATGCCCGCGTTGTACTCGCTCTGCGCCTGCGCCGTGACGTCGGTGCGCACGATGCCCTGGGCCCGAACGGTTTTCACGTAATCGACCAGATAGTTGAGCTGCGACTCGATCATGTACACCATCGAGGTGTGTCCGAGTCCGGTCGACGGGCCGACCATCAGCATCATGTTCGGGAAGCCGGCGACGAAGGACCCCTTGTATCCCTGCATGCCGATCTTGTCCCACACCTGCGCGAGGCTCCGGCCGTCGGCACCGACGATCACGTCGAAGACCGGCGAGTCGGTGACGTGGAAGCCGGTGGCCACCACGAGCACATCCACGTCTCGGGCGGTGCCGTCCTTGGTGACGACGCCGGTGGGGGTGATGTGGTCGATGCCGTCGGTGACCAGGTCGACGTTGTCGCGGGCGATCGCCGGGTACCAGTCGTTGGAGCGCAGGATGCGCTTGCAACCGACCTGGAAGCTGGGCGTGGCCTTCTTCCGCAGCTCACGGTCGCGGATGCCGCGAGCGATATTGGCGCGGCACACCAGCTCGACCGGCTTGAGCGCCGACGGTGCGTAGGTGAGACCGAAGGCGGTCAGCTCGTTGGCGGCGTAGATCGCGCCGCGGACCGCGCTCTGGAATCCGGGGACGTGCTTGTAGGCCCAGTGCTCGACGCCGGTGTAGGCGCGTTCGGTGCGCGGCACGATCCACGGGGCGGTGCGCTGGTAGACGTCCAGATGTCCGGCGACCTTGGCGAGCTCGGGCACCAACTGGATGGCCGACGCCCCGGTGCCGATGACGGCGACGCGCTTACCGGTGAAGTCGTAGTCGGTGTCCCAGCGCGCCGAGTGCACGACCTTGCCGTCGAACGACTCGATGCCGTCGATGTCCGGCAGGTTGGGCTCGCACAGCGGGCCGACCGCGCCGACCATGATCGCGGCCCGGATCTGGTCGCGAGTGCCGTCTCGCTCGATGTCGATGATCCAGCGCAGCGACTCCTCGTCCCACTCCGCGCGCAGCACCTCGGTGCCAAATCGCGCCTTGTCCCGGACGCCGTAGGTGTCGGCGACCTGGTTGATGTAGCGATGGATCTCCGGCTGGTGCGAATACGACCGCGACCAGGTCGGGTTCTTGGCGAAAGAGTAGGAGTAGAGCTGCGAGGGCACGTCGCAGGCGGCGCCTGGGTAGACGTTGTCGCGCCAGGTTCCGCCGAAGTCGTCGCCGCGGTCGAGGATGACGTAGTCGTCGACGCCCATCTGGCTGAATTTGATGGCTGCACCCAGGCCGGAGAAGCCGGCACCGACGATGGCGATCTCTACATCGTTCGTTGTCATGGAGCCACCATAGAGGGTTACTGAACATCGGTCAATAGCTATTGAACAACGTTCAGTAGGTGCCTACACTGGCCGGGTGACCTCGACAAAACAGGCAGGTGCGGCCAAGCGCGCACGGATGAGTCCGGAAGCGCGGCGCGATCAGCTCATCGAGCTCGGCCTGTCGATGGTGTCGGAGCGACCGCTCGAACAGGTGTCGATCGATGCGATCGCCGAGGTCGCCGGGGTATCCCGGGCGCTGCTATTCCATTACTTCGAGTCCAAGCAGGATTTCCACGTGGCGATCGCGCAGGCGCAGGCCCGGGAGATGCTGGCGCGCACCGTACCGGACGCCTCGCTGGACGATCCGCTCGCCATCCTGCGCACCTCGATGTCGGCCTTCGTCGACTATGTCAGCGAGCACCGCACCGCCTACATGGCGTTCATGCGCGGCGCCTCCAGCGCCGACCCGGCGATGCGTGCCGTCTTCGACTCGACCCGGGCGGTGATGACGCAACGTGTCCTCGACCATGCGCCGACGCTCGGGGTGCAGGCGACCCCGGCGATCGAGATGGCGGTGCAGGGCTGGATCTCGTTCGTCGAAGAGGTCACTATCCGATGGCTGACCAGTCAGGAGATCAGCCGCGACGAACTGCTCGCGCTGATCAGCGACTCGCTGCTGGCGATCGCTGGCGTGTTGACCGGGATGCCGCGCGCCGACTGAGCGGTCGCCCCGGCGGGCGCTCACGACGACGACGACATTCGCCCTCGACGACCGGGCCGGTGGCAAGAGGCAGCCGTGCGACGGACACCGCGTGCCGACCCGATGAGACAACTCCGCCCCGGGTCGCGACCGCGACCCGGGGCGGAAATGCGTTGCGGCGCTACGACGTCGCGAAGGCTCCGTCGATGAGCTCCTGCTGTTCGACCGCGTGCACCTTGCTGGACCCGGAGGACGGCGCCGACATCGGCCGGCGCGAAATCCGGCGCAGACCCTTCAGCAGATCGGGCAGCATGTCGGGCAGCCACAGGCCGAGGAATGGCCACGGCCCCTGGTTCGCCGGCTCCTCCTGAACCCAGACGAAGTCGTCGGCGTTCGGATACTTCTCCAGCGTCTCGCGCAGCCTGCGGTGCGGCACCGGGTACAGCTGCTCGATCCGGACGATCGCCACATCGTCGCGACCCTCCTTGTCCCGGCGGGCGGCCAGCTCGTAGTACAGCTTGCCGCTGACCAGCAGCACCCGCTTGACCTTGTCGCGGTCGGCGTCGCCCTGCGCGAAGTGCGGATCGTCCAGCACCGACCGGAACTTGTCGTCGGTGAAGTCCTCGACCGGGCTGACCGCCGCCTTGTTACGCAGCATCGACTTCGGAGTGAAGACGATCAGCGGGCGGCTGATGCCGTCCAGCACGTGGCGGCGCAGCAGGTGGAAGTAGCTGGCCGGGGTGGACGGCAGCGCGACGGTCATCGACCCTTCGGCGCACAGCTGCAGAAAACGCTCGATGCGACCGGACGTGTGGTCGGGTCCCTGACCTTCGTGCCCGTGCGGAAGCAGCAGCACCACGTCGGAGAGCTGACCCCACTTGGCCTCGCCGGAGCTGATGAACTCGTCGATCACCGCCTGGGCGCCGTTCATGAAGTCACCGAATTGCGCCTCCCACAACACCAGTGCGTCCGGGTTGCCGACCGAGTAGCCGTACTCGAAACCCACCACCGCGAACTCGCTCAGCGGTGAGTCGTACACCATGAACCGGCCCTGATCGTCCGGATTGCCGTCGGCCGGCGGCAGGTGATTGAGCGGGGTGTACTCGGACCCGTTGTCGCGGTCGATGAGCACGGAGTGGCGCTGGGTGAAGGTGCCGCGCCGCGAGTCCTGGCCGGACAGCCGCACGGTGCGGCCCTCCATCACCAGCGACCCGAACGCCAGCAACTCCGCGAACGCCCAGTCGATGCCACCGTCGCGGGCCATCTCCTGGCGCCGCTTGAGCACCGGCTTCACCCGCGGGTGCGGAGTGAACCCGTCCGGCGTGTTCTCGAAGGCATCGCCGATCGCTGCCAGCACCGACTTGTCGACGGCGGTGACCAGCTTCTGCGGCAGCACCTGATCGGACTCGACCGACGGGCTGGGTTCCGGGGTGTACTTCTCGAGTTCTTTGACCTCGTTGAACACCCGCTCCAACTGACCCTGGTAGTCGCGCAGCGCATCCTCGGCCTCTTTGGTCGAGATGTCGCCGCGACCGATCAGGGCCTCGGTGTAGCTCTTGCGGACGCCGCGTTTGGTGTCGATCACGTCGTACATCGCGGGCTGCGTCATCGACGGGTCGTCACCCTCGTTGTGGCCACGACGGCGGAAGCAGACCAGATCGATCACGACGTCCTTGCCGAACGCCTCGCGGTAGTCGACCGCCATCTTGGCCACCCACACCGCAGCCTCGGGGTCGTCGCCGTTCACGTGGAAGATCGGTGCGCCGATCATCTTGGCGACGTCGGTGGAGTACTCGCTGGAGCGGGAATGCTCCGGCGCGGTGGTGAACCCGACCTGGTTGTTGACGACGATGTGCACCGTGCCACCGGTCTGGTAGCCCGGCAGCAACGACAGGTTCAGCGTTTCCGGGACCACGCCCTGGCCGGCGAATGCGGCATCGCCATGCAGCATCAGCGGCAGGATGGAGAACTGGTCGGACTCGTCAAGCTGATCCTGCTTGGCCCGCACCAGGCCCTCCAGCACCGGGTCGACCGCTTCGAGGTGGCTAGGGTTGGCGGTCAGCGAGACACTGATCTCGTTGTCGCCGAACATCTGGTAGTACTTGCCCTCGGCGCCGAGGTGGTACTTCACGTCGCCCGAGCCGTGCGCCTGCGACGGGTTCAGGTTGCCCTCGAACTCGGTGAAGATCTTCGAGTACGGCTTGCCGACGATATTGGCGAGCACGTTGAGCCGACCGCGGTGCGGCATGCCGATGACGACCTCGTTGAGGCTGTGCTCGGCGCTCTGGTCGATCACCGCGTCCATCATCGGGATCACCGTCTCGGCGCCCTCGAGCGAGAAACGCTTCTGGCCCACGTACTTCGTTTGCAGGAAGGTCTCGAAAGCCTCCGCCGCGTTCAGCTTCGACAGAATGTACTTCTGTTCGGCCACAGGCGGTTTGACGTGCTTGATCTCCACGCGCTCCTGGATCCACTTCTGCTGTTCGGGCTCCAGGATGTGGGTGTACTCCACGCCGACGTGACGGCAGTAGGCGTCGCGCAGGATGGCGAGCACGTCGCGCAGCTTCATCTTGTCCTGGCCGTGGAAGCCGCCGACGTTGAAGGTGCGGTCGAGATCCCACAGCGTCAGCCCGTAGGTCAGCACGTCCAGATCGGGGTGGCTGGCCCGCGCGTCGCTGTCCATCATCAGTGGGTCGATGTCGGCCATCAGATGGCCGCGGCTGCGGTAGGCGGCGATCAGTTCCAGCACCCGGGTGTTCTTGTCCACCGAGCCGGCCGGGATGTCCCGGCGCCAGCGAATCGGCTCGTACGGGATGTGGAATGCGGTGAAGATCTCGTCGTAGAAGGCATCGTCGAGCAGCAGCTCGTGGATGGTGCGCAGGAAGTCGCCGGACTCGGCACCCTGGATGATGCGGTGATCGTAGGTCGAGGTCAGCGTCATCAGCTTGCCGACGCCGAGTTCGGCGATCTGCTCGTCGCTGGCGCCCTGGAACTCCGCCGGGTACTCCATCGCACCGGCGCCGATGATCGCGCCCTGACCCTTCATCAGCCGCGGCACCGAGTGCACGGTACCGATCGTGCCGGGGTTGGTCAGCGAGATCGTCACTCCGGCAAAGTCTTCCGCGGTGAGCTTGCCGTCCCGGGCGCGGCGGACGATGTCCTGGTATGCCTCGTAGAACTCGGCAAATCCCATCGTCTCGGCGTTCTTGATCGCGGCCACGACGAGGGTGCGGTTGCCGTCCTTGCCGACCAGGTCGATCGCCAGGCCGAGGTTGGTGTGCGCCGGTGTGACGACATTCGGCTTGCCATCGACCTCGGCGAAATGGCGGTTCATATTCGGGAACTTCTTGATCGCCTGGACGATCGCGTAGCCAAGAATGTGCGTGAAGCTGATCTTGCCGCCACGGGTGCGGGACAGGTGATTGTTGATGACGATCCGGTTGTCGATCATCAGCTTGGCCGGGACGGCGCGGACGCTCGTCGCCGTCGGGATCTCCAGCGACGCAGACATATTCCGGGCGATCGCGGCGGCGGGACCGCGCAGCGGGCGGGACTCGTCCTCGGCCGGTGGGGTCGCCGGTGCGGTCACGGCCGGCTTGGTCGACTCGCGGCCCGACCCGGCGTCGCGGCTGGCGGTACTCGTGCCGGATGCGGCCTTGGTCGCCGGAGCTTCCTTGGCGTTGTTGCGCCGCGCGGCGGCCCGGGGCTCGGACCCTTCTTGGTCCAACGTCACCTGATTGGTCGACTTCGGCGGGGCGCCGTTTGCGGCGGCGGACTTGGCACCGCCGCCGCCTGCGGACTTGGCGGTACCACCGGACTTGACGCCGCCGTCACCGCCGGTGAACGTGGTGGTCTTGCTTGCGGCAGCGGCGATTCGGGAGGTGGTGGCGGTGGCCGCGGCGGCCTTCGCGGCTTCCCTCGAACTATCGGTCTCGGCGTCGGACTTCGTGTTCGCGGCGTCGCTGCCGGAACCGTTCGACGGTGCGCCGTTCGACGGTGCGCCGGCACCCGAGTCGGCGGCGTCGGGGTCGTAGTTCTTGAGAAGGTCGTGCCAGCTTGGATCGACCGAGTCCGGGTCCTTCCGGTACTGCTGGTACATTTCCTCGACCAGCCACGTGTTCTGCCCGAAGTCGGATGTCGAACTGCTCACAGCGGTATTTCGCCTCAATTCCCTCTGGTGTCGGGTCGCGTGTCAACCTGCGGGTCTCTTGTGAAGACTATCGGTGGACCACCTGCCGATGGTACGCGTCGTCAAGTTTGCTCGGCATCCCCGCGTCGCGCTCGGCGAGCGTGCGGCGGACGGTCGCCACACGACGGATTCACGACGGATCGGGGTCGACGCCCGCATCCCAGAACTGCCGGTACCGACCGTTTAACGAGAGCAACTCGCCGTGTGTTCCCCACTCGACGATGCGCCCGCCGTCGACAACCGCGATCACGTCCGCACGCGCTGCGGTGGCCAGCCGGTGGGCGACGATGACCGCGGTGCGGCGGCGGGTGACGGCCTCGCCCGCGGCGAGTACCTGTGCCTCCGTCGCCTGGTCCAGTGTCGCGGTCGCCTCGTCCAGGAGCAGCAGGTCCGGTCGGACCAATTCGGCGCGGGCGAGCGCCACGAGCTGGCGCTGACCCGAGGACAGGCCGAGACCGTGCTCGCCGATCGGATGTCGCATGCCGCCGGGCAGGGCGGCGATCATCTCGGTCGCGCCGACCGCCGCGGCCGCGGCGGCGATCTGTTCCCGATCGGCGTCCGGTCGTCCGTAGGCGATGTTGTCGGCGACGGTGCCGGTGAACAGATGCGCCTCCTGCGGCACCAGGCCGATCCGGTGCCGGTAGCCGTCCAGGGTGTAGGCGCGGATGTCGGTGCCGTCGAGGCGCACCGACCCGGTCGTCGGCTCGTAGAACCGGGCCAGCAGCTTGACGATGGTGGATTTGCCCGCCCCGGTGCGGCCGACCAGCGCGAGCGACGTCCCGGCGGGCACCGTCAGGGTCACGTCGCCGAGCGCGTCGGCGGTCGCCCCGGCATACCGGAAGCCGACCTCGTCGAGGTCGACGTCGCCGCGGAACCCGGCGGCGGGCGGTGCGGCCGCGTCCGGTCGGAGCTGTAGCGAGCTCGTCGTGCGCAGCAGGTCGCCGATCCGGCGAAGTCCCACGGCGGCTTGCTGGTACCCGTCGAACACCTGGGACAGCTGCTGCACCGGCCCGAACAGCAACGACAGGTACAGCACGAAGGCGACGAGGGTGCCAGCGCTCAGGCCGCCGGTGGCGATCTGGTGGGCGCCCGCGGCGATCGCCACCGCGGTCGCCAGATCCGACATCAGGGTGATGAACGGGAAATACACCGAGATCGCGCGCTGCGAGACCATCCGCGCCGTCACCCATTCGTGGGTGAGCCGGGTGAAGCGGTTGGTGGCCGCCTCGGTGTGCCGGTAGGTCTGGGTGGTCTTGATCCCCGCGATGTTCTCCTGGAAGTCGGCGTTGACCGCGCTGACGAGTTCCCGCGACCGGGTATAGGCGCGGGCCGCGACCCGCCGGAAGATCAGTGTCGCCAGGACCAAAATCGGGATCACGGGCAGGATCAGTAGCGCCAATTGCGGATCGGTGACCACCAAGGCGACCGTCACACCGATCAGAGTCAATGCCGCCACCACCGCGGTGGACAGGCCGGTCTGCAGGAACGTCGACAGCGCGTCGACGTCGGTGGTCATCCGGGTCATGATGCGGCCGGAGAGTTCTCGCTCGTAGTAGTCGAGGCCGAGGCGCTGCAGATGCGCGAAGCTGCGCACCCGGAGTCCGAAGAGCACTCGCTCGCCGGCGCGGGTGGACGTCAGCGTCATCGCGACCGACGCCACCCAGCCGACGGCCACCAGGACGACACCGATCACCGTCGCCATCCACAGGGTGCGCTCGTCGGCGCGCCCGGCGGCGTCGATCACCGCTCGGGCCAGGGACGGGAACGCCAGTGAGACCAGGGTGTCGACGGCGACCGCGATGATGGCGGCGGTCAGCAGCCAACGCACCGGAGCGAGGATGCGGCGCAACGAGAATCGCGGATTCTCCCGCCGAACCGCCGGGACGTCGACCCGAGGTTCCTCGTTGGCCGGCGGCAGTTTCGCCACTGCGGCAAGCAGTTCCGGGGTCGCGGGCATCGAGCCTAGCGCCCCGGCGACGCCGCCGCCCGCACGGCCACCGGTACCGCGCGGGCCGGCGCCCGCCGCGTGGCCGGGGGCGGAGGTCGGTGCTACCGCCGGTGTCGATGCCGGTGTCGGTGTCGCCGCGTCGACCTCGTCCGGCCACAGGCGGGCGAGTAATTCGGGGCTCGGGGAGTCGGCGCGACCCGACCCGCCTGTCGCCGACCCGCCTGTCACCGCCCCGGGTGTCGCGGTCGCCGGTGCGGCGCCGGGCTCGCCCGCGGAGTCGGGTTCCCGCACCGACATCAGCGACTGGAACGTCGGATTGCGTGCGTCGAGTTCGGCGACGGTGCCGATGTCGGCGATCCGGCCACCCTCCAGGACGGCGACGCGATCGGCGAGCATCAACGTCGACCGGCGGTGCGCCAGCACCAGCATCGTCGGATTCGCGGCCCGCAGGTCGTGCAGGATGCGTGCCTCGGTGGTGGCGTCGACCGCCGATGTCGCGTCGTCGAGGACGAGGATGCGGGGGTGTGCGTACAGCGCGCGGGCGAGCGCGATCCGTTGCCGCTGACCGCCGGACAGGGTCAGGCCGCGCTCGCCGACCACGGTGTCGAAGCCCTCGGGAAGAGCCTCGATGAACTCGAGGGCGTCGGCCTGCCGCGCCGCGTCCACCAGCGCGGCGGGCGGATCGGTGCCGGGTGGTGGCGCGGCGGCGAGCGCGATATTGGCGGCGATGGTGTCCGAGAACAGGAACGGTTCGTCGAAGACGGGTGCGAGCGCCGCGTGTAGCGAATCGGGGTTCACGTCGGCGACCGGATAGTCGACGTTGCCCGCGGTCACCGCGATCACCCCGGCGTCGGGTCTCAGGTAGCCGCTGACCAGGTCGGCAAGTGCCGACTTGCCCGTCCCCGGGCGGCCGACGACCGCGACGCATTCGCCGGGCGCTACGCGCAGGTCGAGCGACCGCAGCACCGGGGTGTCACCGTCGGCGTAGGAGAACGAAACCTCGGACAGGTCGAGGCCGAGCGGTCCGTCCGGGAGCTCGACGGTGTTGGCGCGGTAGGGATCCGGCGGTTGGTCGATGACGTCGTAGACGCGGTCGACCGCGGCCCTGGCGAGTTGGGCGCTGACGATCAGATTGGTCAGCAGCCGCGCCAGCGCGGTCATGGTCGTGACGTAGGTGGCGAACGCGAGGAAGGTGCCCGGGGTGATCTCGCCGCGCATGGTGAGGTAGCCGCCGACGGCGATCACCGCGACGGTGCCGAGTGCGGGGATCGCCGACATGGTCGCGGAGAACCGCGCGCTCAGCCGACCGGCGCGGATCCGCTTGGCGTACAGGTCTTTCCCCAGTGCGACCAGTTCGTCGACGGCGCGCTCCTCCTGGCCGAATCCCTTGACGACCCGCACCCCGGTGACGGTCTGCTCGACGTGCTGCGCGACGTCGGCGGCCGACTGCTGCGCGGACCAGGTCGCCGCGAACAGGGCTCGTCGCACGGTGAGCACCACCGCCGCGACGAGCGGAAAGATGGCTAGGGCAACACACGTCAACAGCGGCGACAGCGCGAACATGATGCCGATCGCGATGACGACCTGGATCGCCGCGCCCGCCGACAGCGGCACCATGGCCAGGAGGCCCTGCACGATCTGCAGGTCGGAGATCGAGCGGGACACGACCTGTCCGGTCCGGATATGCGCCTGGGTCGCCCCGTCCAGCCGCAGTAGCGTACGCAGCAGTTGCAGCCGTAATGCGTTCTGCACGTAGATGGACAGGCGGCCGGCGGTGAGCCGGCGACCGAATTGGCAGGCATAGCGGATCACGGCCAGCACCAGGAGTGCGGTGACGATGGCGGGAATGCCCCAGCCGCCCTGGGTCGCCCCGGTCGCGTGGTCGATCGCCGCCTTGGCGAGCAGCGGCGCCACCAGGTCGACGCCGACGGCGATCAGGGTGACCGTCAGGGTCAGCGCGACCAGGAGTGGGAACCGGCCGCATTCGGCGGCCAGTCGCCGGAGCCAGCCGGTGTTGCGGCCGGTGCTGGCGCCGGGGTGATCTGACGCCCGATCGTCGGTGTGGTGCGCAGTGGCCGGCGCCGGCCGGTCGCGGGTGGTCGACTCCGACGTCGTCACACCTGCCCGGGCGGCAGGGGAGGTTCGGTCAGGATGGAGCCGTCGATGACCTCTCCCGTGCCGGTCGGCCACGACGTCGGCGGTGGCCCGAATGCCTCCCGCGCGTTGGCGATGACTCGCTTGCCGAGGGCCCGGTTGCCCGCACCGCCGACGACCGCACCGATGCCGGCCGGGAGCAGCTTGCCGACGACGAGAGGGGCGCGGCGCAGCGCGAACTTCTTGGCCATCTTGCTGACGAGGCGCTTGTTCAGGCTGGTGAGGCCCCCGCCGGGAATGGCGGCGTTGCCCAGTCGGCGCAGTGCACCGCCGCGGGTCCCGACAACGCGGCCCAGGGCGACGACCCCCTCCTCGCCCAGGGCGACGGCCAGCACGAGCGTCTTGCGGCGCTCGTCGTCGGAGATCGGGATTCCGTGGACCTCGGCGATGGACAGCGCCAGCAGCGCCGACGCCTCGAGGAACAGGGCGGTCTCGCCGGTCATCGCGCCCAGCGCGGCGACTGTCCCGACACCGGGTACCGCGGCGGCGGCGCCGACGGCTCCACCCGATCCGGTGACGGTCAGCAGGTAGGTCTTCTCCAACCGGGCGATGATCTGGGCGGGAGACTCGTCCGGATGGGATTCACGCAGTCCGGCAACGTATTTGCGGACGGCGGGCGCCTGCAACCGTTGCGCGCGGTCGATGACCGAACCGGCCATGTCGACGGCTTTGGCGGGTGGGCGTTGTTCGCCGGCGGGGCGTTTGGTGGTGTCGTTCATGTGGTGGGCACCCAATCCTGTGCGGGGACGGTCTCGTCCGGTCGGGGTGGCGGCGGCGGTGTGCCGTCGCCGAAGGGGGAACCGCCGAGTTCTTCACGGTGATGTGGGGTCAACCAGTTTCTCAGGTCGGGGCCGTCCGGGACGATCCCGGTCGGATTGATGTCGCGGTGGACAATGTAGTAGTGCTGCTTGATCTGCGTGAAGTCGACGGTGTCGCCGAATCCCGGCGTCTGGAACAGGTCTCGCGCGTACGCCCACAGCACCGGCATCTCCGACAGTTTGCTGCGATTGGTCTTGAAGTGTCCGTGGTAGACCGGGTCGAACCGGGCCAGGGTGGTGAACAGCCGGATGTCTGCCTCGGTGATGTGGTCGCCGACCAGGTAGCGCTGCGACGCGAGCCGTTCGGTGAGTTCGTCCAGCTTGGTGAACAGTCGGTCGTAGGCCTTGTCGTAGGCATCCTGGCTGCCGGCGAAACCGCACCGGTAGACCCCGTTGTTGACCTCGGTGTAGATGCCCCTGCTGACCTCGTCGATCTCCTCGCGCAGGTGTTCGGGGTAGAGGTCGGGTGCACCGTCGCGGTGGAACTCGGTCCACTCGGTCTCGAAGTCGATCGTGATCTGCGGGAAGTCGTTGGTCACCACCTCGCCGCTGGGCACGTCGACGATCGCGGGCACGGTGATTCCCTTGGGGTAGCCGGGAAAACGCTTCTCGTATGCGTCCTTGAGGCGGGGGATGCCGAGCACCGGGTCGACACCGCCGGGGTCGAGGTCGAAGGTCCACGAGTCGGCGTCGTGCGTCGGTCCGCACAGGCCGAGGGAGATCGCGCCCTCAAGGCCGAGTAGTCGGCGGACGATCAGGGTGCGGTTGGCCCAGGGGCAGGCGCGGGCGGCGACGAGCCGGTAGCGGCCGGCCTCGACCGGATAGCCGTCACGACCGTCACGGGTGATCCGGGTGTCGATGTACTTGGTGTCGCGGACGAACTCCTGTCCGGAGGTCACATAGGAGCCTTGGTTGTCGGCTTCGGTGGCAGCGTCGGTGGTACTCGGCGTGGCGGTGGTGTCGGTGCTGGCGGATACGGTCGGGGAACTGTCGACGGAGTCAGCGCTCATGGGCCCACTGTAATAAGAGTCACCGACCGTTGGCGGCGAATGCCCGGCGAGGTATATTCCATCTGGAATATTTGGGCTGGGATATGCAACGCGCATAGCGGGAGGAGGGGAGACATGGCGACCGATCGGGCGCTGCCACCCCTGGCGATCCTCGTTCTCGGGCTGGTCGCGGAACGTCCCATGCACCCCTACGAGATGGTGCAGACGACCGTGGACCGCAAGGAAGATCGGCTCG
This sequence comes from Gordonia sinesedis, assembly GCA_039527305.1. Lineage (GTDB taxonomy): Bacteria > Actinomycetota > Actinomycetes > Mycobacteriales > Mycobacteriaceae > Gordonia > Gordonia sinesedis. Next base: position 881,918 of record BAAAJU010000006.1, read on the forward strand.
TCAAGTTCCGCCCGGGCACCCTGTACCACACGGTCGACCGCTTGGCGGGGGACGGACTCATCGAGGTGTACGAGGTCCGCCGCGAGGGTAATCGGCCCGAGCGCACCGTGTACGCGATCACCGAGTCGGGCCGCGCCGCGCTGTCCGGCAGCCTGGCGGCGATTCTGGAGCGGAACCCCGTCGAGTACCCGGAGCTCTACCTCGCCCTCTCGGAGGCGCATGGATTGCCACGAGCCCAGGTTGTCGATCTTCTCACCGTCCGGGTGGCCCGGATGCGGGACGAGCTGACCGGGCTACTCGCCGCCACAGAGACTGTCGCGGCCGAGGGCAAGCCGGAGATGTTCTATCTGGATGTCGGCTGTCGGATCGCCACCCTGCGCGCACAGATCGACTGGCTCGACGCCCTCGTCGTCCGGATGCGTGACCGCACCCTCGAATGGCTCGATGACCCCGGCCCGCCGTATCGGTGTCCGGGCCCGCCCGACACCGCCGACCCCGACCCTCCGACCGCCTGAAAGTCCATCCCGGACATCGCCGGTCGACCAGGTCAGTCACAACCGGTCGACCAGATCCGTCACACCAGTCGAACACATCTCGATCCTCCATCCACCGCGACCGCGCTCTCCCGGCGGCTCGCCAGCGAGAAAGAAGCGTCTCGATGACCTCACCTGCCTCGTCGGCACCGGTGACCAACCGGCCCTGGCTGTCGCTCATGGCGCTGTGCGTCGGCTTCTTCATGATCCTCGTCGACATGACGATCGTCGCCGTCGCCCAGCCGGAGATCCAGGTGGCCCTGCACACCGACGTCAATGGCATCGTCTGGGTCACCAGCGCATACCTGCTGACCTATGCCGTCCCGCTGCTCATCACCGGGCGGCTCGGTGACCGGATCGGCCCGAAGAAGGTGTACCAGCTCGGCCTGATCGTGTTCACCGCCGCGAGCGTCTGGTGCGGATTCTCCGATTCGATCGGCGAATTGATCGCCGCCCGTGGGCTGCAGGGCGTCGGCGCGGCCCTGATCACCCCGCAGACCATGGCGCTGATTACCCGGATCTTCCCGCCGGAGAAGCGGGGAGCGGCGATGGGCGTGTGGGGCACCGTCGCCGGCGTCGCCACCCTCGTCGGACCGCTGCTCGGCGGCGTGCTCACCGACAGCCTCGGCTGGGAGTGGATCTTCTTCGTCAACCTGCCGGTCGGCATCGCCGGTCTCGTGCTGGCCGCGGCGCTGGTCCCGGACGTCGAGACGCACGATCACACCTTCGACTGGATCGGCGTGATCCTGTCGGCGATCGGCCTCACCGCGCTGGTCTTCGGCATCCAGGAGGGTGAGAAGTACGACTGGGCCGGTTGGGTCTGGGCGTTGATCATCGGCGGCGTGCTGATCATGGTCGCCTTCGTCTGGTGGCAGTCGCGCATCCGCACCGAGCCGCTGGTTCCGCTGTCGCTGTTCCGGGACCGCAACTTCACCCTGTCCAATGTGGGCATCGCGTCGATGGGCTTTGCGGTGTCCGGGATGATGATCCCGACGATGTTCTTTCTGCAGCTCGTCGGTGGTATGTCGCCGACCGAGTCGGCGGTGATGATGGTGCCGATGGCGCTCGTCACCGGCATCCTCGCGCCGATCATCGGGCGCCTGCTCGACCGGGTTCATCCTCGGTCGATCATCGCGTCGTCGTTGTTGCTGATGGCGGTCGCCGTGGGCTGGCTCGGCATGATCACCCGGCCGCAGACCGCGGTGTGGGAGTTGATCATTCCGCTGTCGCTGATGGGTCTCGCGTCCGCGGGTATCTGGGCGCCGCTGGCGGCGACCGCCACCCGAAATCTGCCGTGGCACCAGGCGGGCGCCGGCGCGGGCGTCTACAACACCACCCGGATGATCGGGTCGGTGCTCGGTGCGGCGGCGGTCGGTGCGCTCATGCAGACGAGGCTGGCCGCCGAGCTACCCGGCATCTCCACCACCGGGAACCAGGCCGCCGTCGGCCAGCTCCCGGAGGTCGTCAACGGCGTGCCGCTGCGTGAGGGGTTCGCGGTGGCGATGGGGCAGTCGCTGTACCTGCCCGCAGTGGTGTTGCTCATCGGTGTGGTCGCGGTGTGCTTCTACACCCGGCCGAAGGCACATGGCGCGGGAGTCGTTCCGGTGACCGCACCCACCGACAGCGCGGGCGCCGGTGTGGATGCCGGTGCTGCTGGGAATCCGGATCGTGGGGTAGCCCAACCGAAGTGAGTGGCCGCCCGGGCCTGCCTCCCACGGTCTGTCGGTGCGCGCTCGTACGGTGTTGTCCATGCGGATGTTGCACACGTCGGACTGGCACCTGGGCCGGACCTTCCACGGCGTGGAACTCCTCGACGACCAGCGTCGCGCACTGACGCAACTGGCGGCGATCGTCGCCGAGGAGTCGGTGGACGTCGTCGTGGTCGCCGGCGACATCTACGACCGGTCGGTGCCATCGGCGGACGCGGTCGGCGTTTACGACGCGGGGCTCGCCGAGATCGCCGCCGCCGGTGCGGTCATCGTCGTCACGTCGGGCAATCACGACTCGCCGACCCGGCTGGGCGCCGCGTCGTCGTTCGCCGCAGCCGGCGGTCTGCATCTACGGACCCAGATCTCTGCCATCGACCGCCCGGTGCTGCTCACCGACGAGCACGGCACGGTGGCCGTGTACGGCATTCCCTATCTCGAACCCGATACTGCGCGAACCGAACTCGGCGCCGATCACGGCCGCGGCCACGCCGGCGTGCTGGCGGCGGCGATGGATCGGGTCCGGGCCGACCTGGCGGGGCGCACGGCGCGGTCGGTGGTCGTCGCGCACGCCTTCGTCGTCGGCGGCATCGCCAGCTCCTCCGAGCGGTCGATCAGCGTCGGCGGCGTGGAAACCGTTGCCGCCGACACCTTCTCCGGCGTCGACTATGTGGCCCTTGGGCATCTGCACTCGCCGCAGCGGCTCGCCGACACTGTGCGATACAGCGGATCGCCGCTGCCGTACTCGTTCGGTGAACGCACGCACCGCAAGTCGGTGTGGATCGTCGACCTCGATGCCGACGGCGTGGCCGAAGTCCGCGCGCGCGAGCTGCCCGGGGTGCGCGGATTGAGCTCGCTGACCGGCACCCTGGACGAGCTGCTCGCCGACCCGGCGCTCACCGAGGCCGAGGATCATTACGTGGAGGCCACGCTGACCGATCCGGTCCGGCCGGTCGACCCGATGCGGCGGCTCCGGGAGCGTTTTCCGCATGCGGTCCACCTGCGGTGGGAGCGGCCGGATGCCCTGTCCGGGATCGACTACCGCGCACGGGTGCACGGCCGCACCGACGCGGAGGTTATCGGCGGATTCGTCGCCGACGTCCGCGACGAACCGAGCGAGGGCGAATCCCGGCTCATCGACCGCGCACTACGGGCGGTCGTCGGCGAGCCGGTCGAGGAACAACACGCCGAATGGGCGCTGTTCGACCTCGACGACCAGAGTCGCCGGGCGGAGCCGGCGTGAGACTGCATCGACTGGCGCTGCGTGCCTTCGGTCCGTTCGCCGACGAGATCACCGTCGACTTCGACGATCTCGGCGAAGACGGCCTGTTCCTGTTGCACGGTCAGACCGGAGCGGGCAAGACGACCATCCTGGACGCTGTCGCCTTCGCCTTGTTCGGCCGGGTTCCCGGCGTACGCGACACCAACCGCCGGCTGCACTCCGATCACGCTCCCGCACACCAGGTCACCCAGGTGACGCTGGTGGCGACCATCGGCGGGCGGCGGCTGCGCATCGTCCGTTCCCCGGAGCACCAGCGGCCGAAGAAGCGGGGCGTGGGCACCACCACGGTCAACGCCCGCGCCACCCTGGAATGGCTCGACGGGTCGGGTCCGCCGCTGACCCGGCTGCCGGAGATCGGCGAGGCCGTCGTCTCGGCGCTCGGCATGAGCGCCGAGCAGTTCTTCCAGGTCGTGTTGCTGCCCCAGGGCGACTTCGCCCGCTTCTTGCGCGCCACCAACGAGGATCGGGAAGCCTTGCTGGAGCGGCTATTCGACACCCAACGTTTCGGTGATGTCGAGGACTGGCTGCGCGAACGGTCGCGGGAGAGCGCGCGCACGCTCGTCGACCGGTCGGCTGCTGTCGATCGCATCGCCGGACAGATCGTCGCGCTCGCGGGCGGTGCTGACGCCGGAGGCGGTGCGGCCCCCGTGGAACCCGACATGGCATGGGCGCAGGCGCGGCTCGACGATGCGCGGACCGCGGCGGACCGCGCAGAAGAGCATCTCACCGTCGCCACCGCGACCCTCGACGCGGCACAGGCCGCACACGACGACGCCCGGGCGCTGTCCGAGCGACGCGCACGGGGACTCGACGCGCGGACACGGCTGGCCGAACTCGACTCCGGCGCAGCCGCATTGGACGCCGCGACACAGGTGCTGGCGGCGGCCCGCCGCGCCGCGCCACTCCTACCCGTCGTCGACGACCACGACCGGGCCGAGCGCGCCGCGGCCGCGGCCGCCGACGAGTGCCGGGATGCGGAAGCGGCCCTGGCCGGCCTCGACGAAGCGAGCGCACTGCGGGTCGCCGACGACGCGGACCTCGCGGCGGCGATCGAACGGTGGACCGCGGAGTCCGGGCGCTGGGAACCGTTGGCCCGCCGCGCCGCTGGGCGGCCGGGGCTGATCGCCGAGCTCGATCGGCTCGAGGCCGACATCGGTGCCGTCGACGACCGGATCGCGAATCTCGACACCGCGCTCGCCGCGGCACCGGACCGTCGGGCGGCCGCCGCCGACGCACATGCCGCCGCGATCACCGCGCGAGCGGAACTGGGTACGCTGCGGGCCGAGCGGGACAGGATCGACACGATTCGGGCCGCGCTGGCCGAGCGGGCCGCGCTCGCAGACGACCTCGACCGGGCGCGGCGGGCGGCGCTCACCGCCCGCGAAAACCACACCGCTGCACGCGAAGAGCTCGTCGATGTGCGGGAGCGGCGCGTCGCCGGCATGGCCGCGGAACTCGCGAGCGGGCTCACCGACGGTGACGCATGCGTCGTCTGCGGGTCAGTGGAGCACCCGGCACCGGCCACCGCCGACGGCGTCGCACCGGTGTCCAAGGACGACGAGGTCGCGGCCGGACACCGGGAACAGCAGGCCGCCGACCGACGCGGGAAGGCCGACACGGCCCTGGCGCGGCTCATCGAACGCCGCACCCATCTCGACGGTGTCATCGGCGAGGCGACCGCCGAGTCCATCGCCACCGAGCACACCCGGCTGGTCGGGGCGGTCGCCGATGCCGAACGCGCCGACGCGCAGGTACCCGCGTGGGAGCGGTCGCTGGTCGAGATCGACGAGGAGATTCAGGTACTCCAACGGGAGCGTGCCGAGGCGGACACGGCACGGTCGGGTCTCCGGGAACGGCGGACCGCGCTGCGGCGGACGCTGGACGACCTGGATGCCGAGGTCGCCGAGGCCACCGGCGGACGTGTCGGAGTCGCCGAACGCCGGGCCGAGCTGGCCGAGCTGTGCCGACTCGGCACCCGGGTACGCGAGACGCGTTCCGAGGCCGCGCGCGCCGAGCGACATCGCGATGAGGTGGCCGGCCGGTTGGCCGCCGCGTGCACCGAGGCGGACTTTGCCGACAGCAGCGCGGTGCGGCAGGCCGCGGCGTCCGCGCAACGCATCGGCGAATGGGAGGCGATGCTGTCCCGCGCGGCGGCGCTGCGCTCCGCCGCCGAGGCGACCCTCGCCGACCCGGCGGTCGCCGACGCCCTGGCGGCGGGCGAGGTCGACGTCGAGAACACACAGTCGGCGCTGGACGCGGCCCGGGCCGCGCACAGCGAGGCGTCCGGAGTGCAGGCGGTGGCGGCACGTCGGGTCACCGACCTGGAGTCGACCGTCGCGGAGTACTGGGCGGCCGTCGATGCGCTTGCCCCGGTCGCCGACCGGCACGCCGAACTCCAGGGCCTTGCCGAGCTGGTCGCGGGTCGGGGACAGAACTCGCGGCGGATGACGTTGCGGTCCTATGTGTTGGCGGCGCGGCTGGAAGAGGTGTTGGTCGCCGCGTCGGCACGGCTGCGGCACATGTCTGCGGGCCGTTACGAATTCGCGCATTCGGACGCGGTCGGACCGCGCGGCCGGCGCGGCGGTCTGGGGATCGAGGTGCGCGACGAGTACACCGGGACCGTGCGCGCGGCGACCACCCTCTCCGGCGGCGAGACCTTCTTCGCGTCGCTGGCGCTGGCGCTCGGTCTGGCCGACGTCGTCTCCGCCGAGGCGGGTGGCCGCGTGCTGGACACCATCTTCATCGACGAGGGTTTCGGCACACTCGATCCGGAGGCCCTCGACCTGGTCATGGGGGTACTCGACGAGTTGCGTTCCGGCGGCCGGGTGGTCGGCGTGGTCAGCCACGTCGACGAGCTCCGCGCGCGCATCCCGGCGCAGCTCCACGTGCTGCGCACCGAGTCCGGCTCCCACATCCGCACCCGCACACCGCTCGGCGCGTCGTGACCTGCTCGATTGGGTCGCGACCCGGCCCGTACGCTACGCTGATCACCGCCCGATGAGCCCCCGTAGCTCAGGGGATAGAGCGTCTGCCTCCGGAGCAGAAGGCCATAGGTTCGAATCCTATCGGGGGCACTCCACCTCTCTGACCAGCGATTTTGTAGCAGTTCTGCTCGCTGAGCGGGCAAAACTGCTACGAAATCGGTCGGCTCGGGCGCGGTTCACCACCAGCGATTCACCTCGCGGGAGATCGTGAAGCCCACCCCCGGCTCCGTGAACACGCACGACACCCCGTCGGGCCGTGACTCGCAGCGGTAGCCGCCGACGTCGAGGGCCTGTCCGTACTCCAGGACGCGGGGCTGCTCGGCGGTGAAGATTCCCTGGCTGGTGCATCGGTGCACCACGCGCCGATTCTCGAACGCCACCAGGTAGGCGTTGTTGTCGGCATTGGTGCATGACGGTCCGCCGCGCGGAGTCACGCTGGTACGTGCCTGGCAGCCGGCCGCTATCGCTGGCGGAGTGTTCGGCGAGGTGCGGATACCGCAGAAGACGTTCTTCGACGGGGAGACGAAGAAGTACTCACCCGGTGCCTTGGCGAATCGTTCCGCGGCAACGGTCGTGGCCGTTGCCGTCCCGTCGGGCACCGACTCCGACGGCTCGCCCGCCGACCCGCTGGTCGCCCCATCATCGGGAGCCGGACCGCCGTCGGCACTGCGGGTCGTCGCGTCGCCGGTGTCGCCTGCGGCATCGCCCGCGGAGGTGACCGTCACCGTCGTCGGGGCGGGCGCCTCCTGCCGCTCGCAGCCGGTGGCCACGACGCAGAGCGCCAGCAACACCCCGACTAAGCAGAGCGGTCGACGCACGAACCCTCCTCCGGTCTCTGGTGGATGGCGCCAGATCATCACCACACCGATGCGCCCCGGAACGTCCCTCACGCAGGCGATTGTCACCGGATTCTCCCCGGCCCATAGGATGGTATCCCGTGACTCCCGCCGATCTTGCCGCGCTGTGCGGCGCCGTGACGAGGTCCGTGGTCGCCGACCATGACCTCGACGTTTCCCTGGTGCCCGACTCGGTCGACGTCGAGCGTCCGCGGCACGCCGGTCACGGGGACTACTCGACGAATATCGCGCTGCAACTGGGCAAGCGCCTCGGGGTCTCGCCGCGGGAGCTGGCCGGGTGGCTGGCCGATGCATTCGCCGCCACCGACGGCATCGACAAGGCGGAGGTCGCCGGTCCGGGTTTCGTCAACCTGTGGCTGTCGGCTGCCACTCAGAACACCGTCGTCGCGACCGTGCTGGAGCAGGCCGCCGACTATGGGCGCGGCACCGAACTCGGCGACAAGATCATCAACCTCGAGTTCGTCTCGGCCAACCCGACCGGCCCCATTCACCTCGGCGGTACCCGCTGGGCGGCGGTCGGTGACGCCCTGGGTCGGGTACTGGCCGCCCGCGGGGCGTCGGTCACCCGTGAGTACTACTTCAACGACCACGGCACCCAGATCGACCGGTTCGCCCGCTCGCTACTGGCGGCGGCGTCCGGTGAGCCGACCCCCGACGACGGCTACGCCGGCGACTACATCGTCGACATCGCACAGCGTGTGGTCGAACAGGTTCCGGACGTGCTCGCGCAGCCGGAACCCGACCGGCTGGAGACCTTCCGCAAGCTCGGCGTGGAGATGATGTTCGACCACATCAAGACGAGCTTGCACGACTTCGGCACCGACTTCGACGTCTTCACCCACGAGGACAGCATGTTCACCTCGGGGCTGGTCGACGAGTGCATCGCGGAGCTGAAGGCCAACGGCAACCTGTACGAGGCCGACGGCGCGTGGTGGCTGCGCAGCACCGCGTTCGGCGACGACAAGGACCGCGTCGTCATCAAGAGCGACGGCGAGGCCGCCTACATCGCCGGCGATATCGCCTACTACCGCGACAAGCGCAACCGCGGTTTCAACCTGAACATCTACATGCTCGGCGCCGATCACCACGGTTACATCAAGCGGCTCAAGGCCGCGGCGGCCGCACTCGGCGACGACCCGGACACCGTCGAGGTGCTCATCGGCCAGATGGTCAACCTCGTCCGCGACGGCAAGCCGGTCCGGATGAGCAAGCGCGCCGGCACCGTTATCACCCTGGACGATCTGGTGGACGCCGTCGGTGTGGATGCCGCGCGGTACGCGCTGATCCGCTCGTCGATCGACGTCAACATCGACATCGACCTCGATCTGCTCACCCGCCAGTCCAACGACAACCCGGTCTACTACGTGCAGTACGCGCACGCGCGGTTGAGCGCCATCGCCCGCAACGCCGCCGAGCTGGGGCTGCGCCCCGCCGTCGAACACATCGGCCTGCTGGACGCCCCGGCGGAAGGTGAATTGATCCGCACCATCGGCGACTTCGACGAGGTGGTGGCGACCGCCGCCGCATTGCGCGAACCGCATCGCATCAGCCGGTACTTGGAGTCGCTGGCCGGGGCATACCACCGGTTCTACGCGAGCTGCCGCGTGTTGCCGCAGGGCGACGAGGAACCCGCCGACATCCACCGGGCACGTCTCGCGCTCTGTGCGGCCAGCCGGCAGGTGTTCGCAAACGGCCTGGCCATGATCGGCGTCAGCGCTCCGGAGCGGATGTGAGCGCGCACCCCGCCGGCCCCCGGCACGCCGAACAACTCGCGGCGCCGCACCTGGCGCAGCGACCGAGCGATCCCGCCGTCCTCGCGCAGATCCCGGCGAATGTGTGGCCGCGCAACGCCGTTCGCGGTGACGACGGCCGGGTGCGGATCGCCGGCGTAGGCGTGGACGAGCTCGCCGAGCGCTTCGGGACTCCGCTCTTCGTCGTCGACGAGGCCGACTTCCGGTCCCGGTGCGCCGACATGGTCGCCGCGTTCGGTCGATACGGCCGCGTGCATTACGCGTCCAAGGCATTCCTGAGTACGCAGGTCGCGCGCTGGGTCGACGAGGAGGGTCTCTCGCTCGACGTGTGCTCCGGCGGCGAATTGGCCATCGCGCTGCACGCGGGGTTCCCGGCGGAGCGAATCGCGTTGCACGGCAACAACAAGAGTGTCGAGGAACTTGCCGCGGCCCTCGACGCCGGTGTCGGGCACATCGTGCTGGACTCGATGATCGAGATCGAACGCCTGGACCGGCTGGCCGCCGAACGCGGCATCGTCGCCGATGTGCTCGTGCGGGTGACGGTCGGTGTGGAGGCGCACACGCACGAGTTCATCTCGACCGCGCACGAGGACCAGAAGTTCGGCTTCGCACTCGCCGGTGGGGTCGCGATGGACGCTGTGCGGCGGGTCTTTGCCGCCGACAACCTGCGCCTCGTCGGTCTGCACAGCCATATCGGGTCGCAGATCTTCGACATGGACGGTTTCGAGCTGGCCGCGCATCGGGTGCTCGGCCTTCTCCACGACGTCGTCGCGGAATTCGGCGTGGACAAGACCGCACAGATGTCGATCGTCGATCTCGGTGGCGGACTGGGCATTTCCTATCTGCCGGAGGAAGACCCGCTGCCGGTGCAGGAAGTCGCCGACACGTTAGCCGATATCGTCCGGCGCGAGTCGGCGGCGGTCGGACTGCCGATGCCGACGCTCGCGGTCGAGCCCGGCCGCGCCATCGCCGGCCCTGGCACCGTCACCCTCTACCGAGTCGGCACCGTCAAGAACGTCGAACTCGGCGGCGGTGCATCCCGTCGCTACGTCTCCGTCGACGGCGGCATGAGCGACAACATCCGGACCGTGCTCTATCAGGCCGAGTACGACGTGCGCCTGGTCTCCCGCGTCTCCGACGCGCCCGCCGTCGTCAGTCGCGTCGTCGGAAAGCATTGCGAGAGTGGCGACATCGTCATCAAGGACTGCTGGCTACCGGGCGACCTGGAACCCGGCGACCTGATCGCGGTGGCCGCGACCGGCGCGTACTGCTACTCGATGTCGAGTCGCTACAACATGACCATGCGGCCCGCGGTGGTTGCCGTCGACGGCGGCGACGCGCGGGTGATGCTGCGTCGCGAGACCATGGATGACTTTCTGAGGCTGGAGGCAACACCGTGACCACGACCGCATCCCCGCCATCGGCGGAATCACAGTCGGCACAGGCGACGTCGGAGGAACGCGCCCGGACGATCGGCGTGGCGGTGCTCGGCATGGGCAACGTCGGGTCCGAGGTCGTGCGCATCCTGTCCGAGGCGGCCGATGACCTGCGCGCGCGGGTCGGGGCGCCGATGCAGATCCGGGGCATCGCGGTGCGGGACCTGGAACGGTCCCGCGGTGTGGATCCCGCGTTGCTGACCGATGATCCGGCGAGTCTCATCGCCCGCGACGACGTGGACATCGTGGTAGAGCTGATGGGCGGCATCGACCCAGCGCGCGAACACATCCGGACCGCGTTGGAGAACGGCAAGTCGGTGGTCACCGCGAACAAGGCGCTGCTTGCCGAGTACACCGGCGAACTGGCCACCGCAGCGGCGCGTGCCAAGGTCGACCTGTACTTCGAGGCCGCGGTCGCCGGCGCGATCCCGGTGGTGCGGCCGCTGATGCAGTCGCTGGCCGGTGACACCGTCGAACGCGTCGCGGGAATCGTCAACGGCACCACCAACTTCATCCTCTCCGCGATGGACGAGACCGGTGCCGGGTACGACGAGACTCTCGCCGAGGCAGGCCGGCTCGGCTACGCCGAGGCCGATCCGACCGCTGACGTGGAGGGCTACGACGCCGCGGCCAAGGCCGCCATCCTGGCCTCGATCGCCTTCCACACCAGAGTCACCGCGGCCGACGTCTACCGCGAGGGCATCACTTCGGTCACCGCGGCAGACCTCACGGCGGCAAAGAAGTTCGACTGCACCATCAAGTTGCTGGCGATCTGCGAGCGGGTTCATGCCGCCGACGGCTCGGAAAGCGTCTCGGCCCGGGTGTATCCGGCGCTGATTCCGCTGACCCATCCGCTGGCGTCGGTGAACGGTGCGTTCAACGCGGTCGTGGTCGAGGCGGAGAACGCGGGCCGACTGATGTTCTACGGCCAGGGGGCGGGCGGTTCACCGACCGCGTCCGCGGTACTCGGCGACATGGTGATGGCGGCCCGGAACAAGGTGCACGGGGGGAGGGGACCGTTGGAGTCGACCTACGCCTCGCTGCCGATCGCGCCGATCGACGACGTCGAGACCCGCTACTACATTTCGATGCGCGTCGCCGACCGCGCGGGCGTGCTCGCCCAGGTCGCCGGCGAGTTCTCCAAACGTTCGGTGAGTATCGCCGCGGTCCGGCAGGAGGGCGCGGGAGATGACGCACGGCTGATCGTCGTCACCCACCGGGCATCCGACCGTGCACAGTCGGAATGTGTTGCGGCACTTGAAGATATGGACACGGTGAACAAGGTGTCCAGTGTTCTCCGATTGGAGGGAACCGATGACTGAGGCAACCCGTCCACATCCGGCGGCGGTACACGCCGCGTGGCCCGGTCTGATCGAGGCGTACCGATCGCGGCTGCCGGTCGGCGACGACTGGAAGGTGGTCACGCTGCAGGAGGGCGCCACCCCGTTGATCGCCGCGCCGTACCTGTCGGAGCTCACCGGCTGCGAGGTCTACCTCAAGGTCGAGGGACTCAATCCGACCGGATCCTTCAAGGACCGCGGCATGACGATGGCGGTGAGCAACGCCGTCAACAACGGCAAGACCGCCGTTCTGTGTGCGTCGACCGGTAACACCTCGGCGTCGGCGGCGGCCTACGCCACGCGTGCCGGAATCACCTGTGCGGTACTGATTCCGCACGGCAGGATCGCGATGGGCAAGCTCGCCCAGGCGGTCATGGCTGGCGCCAAGATCATCCAGGTGCAGGGCAACTTCGACGACTGTCTGGAACTCGCCCGCAAAGCGACCGCCGAATTCGGCGAAATCGAACTCGTCAACTCGGTGAACCCAGCGCGGATCGAGGGCCAGAAGACCGCCGCGTTCGAGATCGTCGACGTGCTCGGCCGGGCCCCCGATGTGCATGCGCTACCGGTGGGCAACGCGGGCAATATCACCGCGTACTGGAAGGGCTACAGCGAATATCATGCGGACGGCGTCTCCTCGACCCTGCCGCGCATGCTCGGCGTGCAGGCGGCTGGGGCGGCTCCGCTGGTTCACGGTGCGCCGGTGAAAGATCCGGACACCGTCGCCACGGCCATCCGGATCGGGTCGCCGGCCAGCTGGAATCAGGCGGTGGCCGCGAAGGATGACTCGGGCGGTCAGTTCCGGGCGGCGACCGACGAGAAGCTGCTGGAGGCCTACCGGATGATCGCGGCGCACGAGGGAGTCTTCGTCGAGCCGGCGTCGGCCGCCGGGGTCGCGGGGCTGCTCGCCGCGCGCGCCGACGGCTGGGTGTCGGCGGGCGAGACGGTGGTCTGCACGGTTACCGGCAACGGCCTCAAGGACCCGGACACCGCGCTGTCGGGAATGCCGGAGGTCGAAGCCATCGAGGTCGACCCGGTGGCGGTGGCGCGTGCCCTCGGCGTCGCCTGATACCCGGACGATCGGCGTGGTCACTCCCGACACTGTGTATCGGCAACTGCCCGAAGGTCTTTCGGTGCGGGTGCGAGTCCCGTCGTCCAGTGCGAACCTGGGGCCTGGCTTCGATTGCCTGGGTGTCGCGCTCGGCGTGTACGACGAGGTGACGGTCTCGACGGCGGCGGCGGGCATCACCGTCGACGTCGTCGGCGAGGCCGCCGACGAAGTGCCGCGCGACGCCAATCATCTCGTCGCTCGCGCGGTGATGGCCGGGCTGGCACATGCGGGGCTGTCTGCACCTGGCCTGAACATCCAGTGCGTCAACACGATTCCGCACTCGCGCGGGCTCGGGTCGTCGGCCGCCGCAGCGGTGTCCGGCCTGGCGGCCGCATCCGGGCTCCTGGTCGCCGGCGGGATCGGCGACGGGTTCACCGACGACGAGATGGTCCAGTTGTCGGCCGAATTCGAAGGCCACCCAGACAACGCTGCGGCGAGTGTCCTCGGGTCGGCGGTGGTGACGTGGACAGATCGGGCGGACGGTCTGAACCGGTACCGGGCACGCCGGCTCCCCGTACATCCGGACATCGGTGCCACCGTCTTCGTGCCGGCCACCGAGTCGTCCACCTCTTATACCCGTGGACTGCTTCCGGACGTGGTGCCGCGTGCCGACGCGGTGTTCAACGTGAGCCGCGCGGCCCTGATGGTTGCCGCCCTCACCAGTGATCCCGGTTTGCTGCTGGCCGCGACCGACGACCGGCTACACCAGGGGTACCGTGCGCCGGCGATGCCGCCCACCGCGGAGCTGGTGGCCGAGCTACGGCGGCACGGGTGCGCGGCGACCGTGTCCGGCGCGGGCCCCAGCGTGCTGGTGCTCGGCACCGGCCCGATGCCCGTCGAGGCGCGTGAGGCCGCCGTCCGGCTCGGTTTCGCGCCTCAGGAGGTGGCCATCGCCGCCGGTGTGACGGTCGATTGAGGCCGGCGGTCGCAGGCCGGGAACTCGAGCGGGCCGATTCGCGTTGTACCTGGTAGTCCGTGCGACAGGGGGTCGTCGGCCGAACAGCGATCGACCGAGTGGACCCCGGCGTGTTGCCCACCTCTGGGGGGCGCGTTACCATAGTCTGGTCTAGCCGCGCAGGCTCGTTCAGCCGTGCTTCTTGGGCGATCACTGATCTGCATCCTGGTTGATTCCGGGCACACGATCTGCTGTCACCGATCCCGGGGCCCACGGTGCAGTCATCGAGCCGGCAGTTCTGGAGCACAGCGATGCAGGAGCGACACCCCGCAGCGGACCGATGAATTTTTCTCCCCGTCCACCGAGGACGGGACATCCTTCCGAGTGATCCGACGCCGGACGCTCCGGAGGCGCAGTCAAACCCCTCGACGGCATTCGCACCGTAGAGGAACGAAAGGACATCCGTGACCGATACGGACCTGATCACCGCACCCGCCGACAGCGATTCTCGCGCCGGTGCGGCCACCGTCGATACGCCCCGCGCCAAGTCGACGGGCGCCAAGAGTGCCCGCACCGGCCTGTCCGGCATGGTGCTGACCGAACTACGGTCGCTCGCCGGTGAGCTGGGCATCAAGGGCACGTCCGGGATGCGCAAGGGCGACCTGATCGCCGCCATCAAGGAGCGCCAGTCCGGCGGAGCGTCGAGTGGTTCGGGCGCGTCCGGCGCGGCGGAGCAGATGACGATCCACGCACCCGCGTCCGACGCGTCGGCGGGCGCCCGGTCCGCGCAGGCATCAACGTCGACCGCGGCCCGCGCCGCCGAGGAACGCTCCGACAGCGCCGATCGCCCCGCCGCGGGCCGCGCAGGGGCTGCGGACACCCGGCCGGCGACGGAGACCGCCCCGGCCGCCGACGCCAAGCCGGAGGGCGCCGCAACGTCGGAGAGCAAGGCCGACCGTGACACCGCGGGCGCCGGAGAGTCGGCGAAACAGGGCGGTGGCCGGCAGTCGGACCAGGGCAACCGTGGCAACCAGGGCGGCCAGTCGGAGCAGGGTGGCGGCAATCAGCGCACCCGCAACCGCAATCGCAACGCCCAGGGCGGCGGCAACCAGAACTCCGGTAACCAGTCGGGGCAGGGCAACCAGGGTGGCAATCAGTCCGGTGGCCAGAATGCCGGCGGCCAGAACAATCGCGACGACGACGGTGAAGGCGGCCGCGGTCGCCGGGGCCGTCGCTTCCGCGAGCGGCGCCGCGGACGCGACCGCGACTCGTCGGGCGAACCGCAGGTGTCCGAGGACGATGTGTTGCAGCCCGTCGCGGGCATCCTCGACGTGCTCGACAACTACGCATTCGTCCGCACGTCCGGCTACCTCGCCGGACCGAACGACGTCTATGTGTCGATGAACCTGGTGCGCCGTAACGGTTTGCGCCGCGGCGACGCCATCACCGGCGCGGTCAAGGTGCCGCGCGAGGGTGAGCAGCCCAACCAGCGGCAGAAGTTCAATCCGTTGGTTCGCCTGGACACCGTCAATGGTGCCGAGGTCGACAAGGCCAAGAACCGCCCCGAGTTCAACAAGCTGACCCCGCTGTACCCGAATCAGCGGCTGCGGCTCGAGACGACCCCGGACCGCATATCGACACGCGTGATCGACCTGATCATGCCGATCGGTAAGGGTCAGCGGGCGCTCATCGTGTCGCCGCCGAAGGCCGGTAAGACGACGATCCTGCAGGACATCGCCAACGCGATCACCACCAACAATCCGGAATGCCACCTGATGGTGGTGCTGGTGGACGAGCGACCCGAAGAGGTCACGGATATGACGCGGTCGGTGCGCGGCGAGGTCATCGCCTCGACCTTCGACCGGCCGCCGTCGGATCACACGGCCGTCGCCGAGTTGGCCATCGAGCGCGCCAAGCGTCTCGTCGAGGGCGGCAAGGATGTTGTGGTGCTGCTGGATTCGATTACCCGTCTGGGACGTGCGTACAACAACTCGTCGCCGGCGTCCGGCCGCATCCTGTCCGGTGGTGTCGATTCCACGGCGCTGTACCCGCCGAAGCGGTTCCTAGGCGCCGCCCGGAACATCGAGAACGGCGGCTCGCTCACCATCATCGCGACGGCGATGGTGGAGACCGGATCCACCGGCGACACCGTGATCTTCGAGGAGTTCAAGGGCACCGGCAATGCCGAGCTCAAGCTGGATCGCAAGATCGCCGAGCGTCGCGTGTTCCCGGCCGTCGACGTCAACCCGTCGAGCACCCGTAAGGACGAACTCCTGCTCGCGCCGGAGGAGTTCACCATCGTGCACAAGCTGCGCCGGGTGCTGAGCGGGCTGGATTCGCAGCAGGCCATCGACCTGCTGATGAGTCAGCTGAAGAAGACGAAGACCAACATCGAGTTCCTGATGCAGGTACAGCAGAACGCGCCGGGTGCGGCGAACGACGACTGATTCGGCTCCGGGCTGCGTGCGGTAGTCACGTGGACCTGTGGATAGCCACACGGTCTGCGTGCCGTGTCGGTCTACAATGAGCGCATTCGGGAGGTCGAGGTTGACCGCGGTGTGTTCCGCCCGCATGACGTCGAGCTCGCGGGGGTATTCAAACGTTGGGAGTGCGCATGCCAGATGAGTTGCAGGTGGAACCCGCTGCCTTGTATCACGTTGGGCGGCAACTCGTTCACGGAGCCAGTGACGGTCAGGTAGCGTTTGCCCGGCATCACGGCACGCTGACGGAGGCGGCCGCAGGGTTGTTTATCCGTTCACGCTCGGCCCTAGACACCAAGGCGGACGCGTGGCGTGCCAACGCAGCCGAGTTGACAGAGCGTGTCGACAGTTGTGGAAACCATGTGCACACTAGTGCGGCACGGTACGAGTCCACCGACGGCAAAAATGCAACTGCGCTCTACCGACGAACCGACGCTGATTCCGCGAAGCTAAATCTGGAGCTCTGACGGGTTGGTCGCCTTCGGCGAGATTCTCAAGTTCGATCCTGAGGAGGTCCAGGAGATATTCTCCGCGTGCTCCGCTCAACAGCAGACCTGTGCGGACCTGGACAGCCATCTCAAAAAACTATCCGATCTCGACATCTGGACGGGTGATGCCGCCGCCGCCGCAAAGCAAGGCGCGACGAGGATTCGGACCGGGCTCAGCGCCCACGGTAACGAGGTCTGGAAAGTTGCCGCTGCGGCACGGGATAGCTACAACGAAGCAGTTGAACTCAAAGCGTCGGCCGTCCGTGTTCAGAACCACGCCGATGCCCAACATTTTGTCATCGATCCAATTGCGGGGACAGTCTCGGACCCGCGCCCCCCGAGTATGCGCGGTTGGTCGTAGGACGATCGGGCCGCCTACTATGCAGAAATCAAGGACCTGCAGGAGCGTGTCAATGACGTTATCGCAGCCGCTGATCGCTTTGATGAAAATCTCGCTGCTGCGATTAATGCTGCCGATGGCACCATTCCGCTCACACCCAGAGGGGAGGGGGCCAACGTAAATTTGGCAGATCGTCGAGCCAATCAGGTCGCCGCGTTCCGGCAAATCTATGGCCGTGACCCCTCTAGTGCGAACGATTGGCGGATGGCTGAGGTGCTGGACCCGCACAATTACACGCCCAAGAATAAAGGCGTAAACAGCAATTTGACGGTCGGAAAGTTTATGCCACAACCTGGGCGTGGCATCGTTGCGGTTAACGCATTCATACCGCGCAGTGATGTGTGGAATATTCCCGATCGGGACCTTGGCGACGATCGGTCGTTCGATCCGCAGGCTTCACCGGAGTCCAACAGGGCTATTATTTACATCGATTATGAACGCGGTCTCATCGTTGCCCGTCAGAATCCTTCGGTTAATGATGACGGAGAAGTTAGGGTCGGCACCCCCGTTGTGAGCGCGTCCGAAGGAAAGGATGGTCAGCTAAACATAAAGTATGACTTCACGAATCCCTACTCGCCGGGGGGTGAGACGCCTGCCAGGACCTTAGGCTGGTCGGTGCGAGGTTCGGTCGCAATTTCAGGGGGTGGGAACCCGTCGGTCAACGGTACTATGTCCAATTATCCTGCTGTGGAAGTGTACGGCTATAGGGGGGCGGGAAGTGACCCGCAGACGATATACCAGTATATTCCTGGTGGACAGTCCACTATTGCCGCCGGCACGGAGTATGGGCCGCTCTTGAATCTTCCGTTGGAACGGTCGGTGGGTGACACTAGCCTCTATCCGCAACGCTCCGCGCCGCCGTATATGGTGAATGACCCGTATGCGATAAAACCGCCGACCGTATACCTTGACGGCACGCCGCTAGGCTCGCGGTCTGCGCCGCCCCACATAGGTCAGGCGCCGAGCCAATGACTCAGTTGCATCGGTGTGCGCCGTGGTCGAATTGGGCCGTCGCGTTGATCACCGGGGCAGTGGGCAGCGTCGTCGGCGGTGTCGCGTTCGCGCTTGCTGAGATCCTGGCCGATGACCATGCGTTGTCGACTTCGGTGGTGACAGTGGTTCTTGCGACTCTGGCATCCGTCGCAATTGCGGTACGGGCGTCCCTTCGTCGCCGCCTACGCGAGCGTGAGGCACTCTCCGCCGTAGTAGTCGGGGTGGCCGCCGGGCCACTCATTGCACTCGCTAGCGCGGTGGTGTGGGCACTGTGAATGATCCGTATGCGGTAAAGCCGCCGACTCGCCGCAGGCCACCGCGGAGCCTGATCGACGCATTCTCCGTCGGGACGACTACCAGCATTTTTGTTGGGCTATCCTGTAGTGTCGCACGGTTAATGGTTGTGTACGAAGGGTATTCACGTCCTCTTGTCGCGACGGCCTCACTTGGCGCGTCGGTCGTGATGCTGGTGGTTGCGTTGGCGTTTCGTCGGCGGCTCACTCGGAATCTGCCGCTGGCTGCGTTGATGACAGGACTGGTTGCTGGGCCCATGGTCGCCGCGCTGTTCGTGTGGGTCCTGTGAAGGATCAGATCGGTGCGGCCGCCGGCGCGGTGTGTGGGGCGACACTCCTGTTGACCTTCGGGGTGTTCGGTCCGCTCGTGTGGGCGATCTATCTCATCTTGTGCCTAGGCTTGGTGCAGCCGCGGCCTACGCGTTCGTTCGGCATCGGACTGTGCACCGGGGTGCTGGCGGTAGCGGCGTTCATCGTGGTCCGCGCGCTTCTCGATCCCTGAGCTCATGGGGCACGGCGTTCACAACCGTGGGCCGGGACCCTCCCTGCGAACGCAGACGGCGCAGCGGCACGGCTGGCGTGGCAAATTTCGTCGCCCTCGGAGCCGTCCGCCGGAATATTCCGGAGGACACCGCTCACGGCGACGAAATTCGCCATCCGTCGCGTGCACTCGTGCCTAGGCAGACCTCACGTGCCGGTGGCGTGGCGGAATGAAACCGGCAGCCCGGCGGTTGAGGGGAGGGTCCGGGCAGTGCCACCGACGACACCGAAAGGTCGAGGTCGGGCCTCTCCGCGAGGCGATCCGCGATTTCACCATCGGTCGAGGTCCGTGGCATACTGGTCGGTCGAGTCCGGTACCGGTTCACACCGTCGAATCCCGACGGTGACCCGGCGACCACGAGAAAGGGACACCAGGAATGAAGCAGGGAATCCACCCCGATTACCACGCGACCACCGTCGTGTGCGGTTGCGGCAACACCTTCGAGACCCGCAGCACCGCCGCCAACGGTCGCATCAACGTCGAAGTCTGCTCGCAGTGCCACCCGTTCTACACGGGCAAGCAGAAGATCCTCGACACCGGCGGCCGCGTCGCCCGGTTCGAGCGTCGCTACGGCAAGCGCAGCAAGAGCTCCGACGCCAAGTAGACCCGCCGACGGCGCCCGCCCGGTCATCTCCGACCGGACGGGCGCCGTTTGCCGTTCCCGCAGCAGCATCTCCGGCGAGAAGAATCGAGGACACCGTGAGTACCGAGAGTCCCTCGGCGATCGACGACATCCTCGCCGAGCATGCCGGTCTGGAACGGCAACTGGCCGATCCGGCACTGCACGACGACCCGGCCATCGCGCGTCGGGTGGGTAAGCGGTTCGCCGAACTCGCCCCGATCATGGCGACCCACGAGCGGCTCGAACGCGCTCGCGACGATTTGGCCGCGGCCCGCGAACTGGCCGCCGACGACACCGCCTTCGCCGACGAGATCCCGGCGCTCGAACGGGCCGTCGCCGAACTGGACGCGACACTCACCGACCTGCTGGCCCCACGAGACCCGCACGACGCCGACGACGTGGTGCTGGAGATCAAGTCCGGCGCCGGTGGCGAAGAATCGGCGCTGTTCGCCGCCGATCTCGCCCGGATGTACCTCAAATATTGCGAACGCCACGGCTGGAAGGCGCAGATCCTCGGCGTGACCGAATCCGATCTCGGCGGCTACAAGGAAGCCACCGTGTCGATCAAGTCGCGCGAGGCCGTGCGCGACGGGGTGTGGTCGAGGCTGAAGTTCGAGGGTGGAGTGCACCGCGTCCAACGTGTCCCGGTCACCGAGTCCCAGGGCCGTATCCACACCTCGGCCGCCGGCGTACTGATCTACCCCGAGCCGGAGGAGATCGAGGAGATCCGGATCGACGACGCCGATCTACGTGTCGACGTGTATCGCTCGTCCGGCAAGGGCGGCCAGGGCGTCAACACCACCGACTCGGCGGTCCGACTGACGCACCTGCCCACCGGCATCGTCGTCACCTGCCAGAACGAGCGATCCCAATTACAGAACAAGGCGCGCGCGATGCAGGTGCTCGCCGCCCGGCTGCAGGCCGCGGCCGAGGACGAGGCCGACGCCGCCGCCGCCGAGGGCCGCGCCGCCCAGATCCGGACGGTGGACCGCTCCGAACGGATCCGCACCTACAACTTCCCGGAGAACCGGATCACCGACCACCGAATCGGCTACAAGGCCAACAATCTCGACGCGGTGCTCGACGGCGACATGGACGCGCTGCTCGATGCCCTGGTCGCCGCCGACCGGCAGGCCCGGCTCGAGGCCCAGTGACACGTCGGGTCGCCGACGAGATGGCCGCTGCCGTCACGACGTTGACCGACGCGGGCGTCGCATCGCCCCGCGCCGATGCCGAATGGCTCCTGGCTGCCGTGCTCGGTGTGGACCGGGGACGCCTCCTTGTCGCCGACGATCTGGACGACGACACCGCCGCCCGCTATCGTGCGGCGGTCGCGCGCCGGGCCACCCGGGAACCCTTGCAGCACATCACCGGAACCGCGGCCTTCGGGTCTGTCGACCTCGCCGTCGGACCCGGCGTCTTCGTGCCGCGCCCGGAAACCGAACTCCTGCTGCAGTGGGCCTTGGACCGCATCGAGACCACCGCGCCATCGACGCGCATCGCCGACCTGTGCAGCGGCAGTGGCGCACTGGCGATCGCGCTCGCCGATGCCGTTCCCGGTGCCGACGTCTACGCGGTCGAGAACTCCGCGGCAGCGCTGGAATGGTTGCGGCGCAACGCGGCCGATGCCAGGCGCGCCGATGGAACGGACCCGTCGGCAATCGAGGTCGTCGCCGCCGACGTCACCGACCTGGCGGCGATGACCGCGGCCATCCCGCCGGGCAGCATCGACATCGTCGTCAGCAACCCGCCGTATGTGCCGGTCGCGGCGCCGGTGGACCCCGAGGTGCGCGCCGACCCGTCGGTCGCCGTCTTCGGTGGCGACGACGGGCTCTCGGTGATCGCACCGATGGTGCCGGTCATCGCCCGTCTGCTGCGGCCCGGTGGATGGGTCGGCATCGAACATGACGACACCACAGCCGACCTCGTGATCGGACTGCTCGCCCGCAGCGGTACCTTCGCCGACGTGACGCCGCACACCGACCTCGCCGGGCGACCGCGCTTCGTCACCGCCCGTCGCCACACCGACGCCGCCGACCGGGACACGACCGCGACCGTGTAAGGATGATCCGGTGAGTACGGTCTTCGACTGCACCGATCCGCAAGCCCGCAGCGCCGGTCTGCGGGCCGCCGTCGGCGCTGCCCGCGCGGGCCGGCTGATCGTGATGCCTACCGACACCCTCTACGGAATCGGCTGCGACGCATTTGATTCCGAAGCCGTCGCGGCGCTGCTCGCGGCCAAGGGACGTGGCCGCGACATGCCGGTGCCGGTCCTCGTCGGCTCGTGGCACACCATCGACGGCCTCGTGCGGTCGGTGTCGGAGTCCGCCCGCGCCCTGGTCGAGGCCTTCTGGCCCGGCGGCTTGAGCCTGGTCGTCGAGCAAGCGCCGTCGCTGGCCTGGGACCTCGGCGACACCGACGGCACGGTGATGTTGCGGATGCCGCTGCACCCGGTGGCGATCGAAGTACTCCGCGAGGTCGGGCCGATGGCTGTCTCCAGCGCTAACGCGTCCGGCGGCCCGCCGTCGACCACCGCGGAGGAGGCCCGCGCGCAACTGGGCGACAGTGTCTCGGTGTATCTCGACGGCGGCCCCGCACCGGCCGCCGAGGCATCGACCATCGTCGACCTCACCGGCGCCGAGCCGCGAATCCTGCGGGCCGGCGCAGTGTCCACCGACGCTGTCGCCGACGTGCTCGACGTCGACCCGACGTCGCTGGTGGCTCGGTGAGGCCGGTGGCCCGATGAGGGCGCCCGACCTTGGGACAGGCCCGCCCGATCCGGCCGTCGCCGACCTGATCGCACGCGAGGAACGACGCCGCCGAGACACGCTGCAACTGGTGGCGGGGGAGACGGTCGCGACACCCGGCGTGCGGACCGCCCTGGCATCGGTGTTCGGTGACGTGTACGCGGAGGGATATCCCGGTCGTCGCTACCACGGTGGCTGCGAGAATGCCGACGAGCTCGAGCACCTCGCGGTGTCCCGGGCGACCGAGCTGTTCGGTGCCGAGTACGTCAACGTGCAGCCGCATTCCGGCAGCGCCGCAGCGTCCGCGGTCTACGCGGCGTTCACCCAGCCCGAGGACCCGGTGCTGGCGTTGCGCCTCGCGCACGGCGGCCACCAGACCCACGGCTCGCGCGCCAACTTCTCCGGGCGATGGTTCAACCCGATCCAGTACACGGTGCGCGAGTCCGACGAGCTCATCGACTACGACCAGATCCGTGACCTGGCGCTCCTGCACCGGCCGCGGCTGCTCGTCGCCGGGTCGGCCACCTACTCGCGGCTGATCGACTATTCGATCCTGCGGCAGATCGCCGACGAGGTCGACTGCGTTCTCTGGGTGGACGCCGCGCACCTCGCCGGCCTGGTCGCCGGCGGGGCTGCGCCGTCGCCGGTGCCCTACGCCGACGTCGTCACGCTGGTGACGCACAAGGTGCTCCGCGGCCCCCGGGGCGGCATCCTGCTGGCCGCCGAGCGGCACGCCTCCGCCCTGACGAAGGCCGTCTTCCCGTTCACCCAGGGTGGGCCGGCGCTCAACGTCATCGCCGCCAAGGCGGTCACCTGTGCCGAGGCGGCGACGCCGGAGTTCGCCGCGCACGTGTCCGCGGTCGTCGCCAACGCCCGGGCGCTGGCGCGCGAACTCGTCGCCCGCGGGCTGCGGGTGGTCGGCGGCGGCACCGACACGCATCTCGCGGTCATCGACGTCTCGGCACTGGGCCTCAGCGGCGTCGAGGCCCAGCGTCGGCTGGAGGCGGCGGGCATCGTCGTGGACAAGGCGGTGCTGCCCTACGACCCGCGGCCCGTGGCCGAGGGTTCGGCGATTCGGGTGGGGACACCGATCGCCACACTCGCCGGGGCGGACCCGGCGACGATGGGCACCATCGCCGGCCTGATGGTCGACGCCCTGAGTGACGGCGCGGACCCGGCACGAATCCGGGAGGAAATCACCCGACTGCTCGCCGGGTAGCCTTGGGCCCGTGTCCGATCCCGCCACCGCCGCCGGCCGTACGGCCGAGCTGATCCTCGCGGCGCCGGGTGTCGGCGGCGCCGGTGTGCCGCTGCGGGAACTCCTGCTGGTCGGCCTGACCGCCGCCGCGGTTACCTATCTGGCCACCTCGGTCGTGCGGGTCATGGCGATCCGCGCCGGCGCGGTCGCGGTCCCCCGGGTGCGCGACGTGCACGTCATCCCGACGCCGCGGCTCGGTGGCGTCGGCATGTTTGCCGGGGTAGTCGCGGCGATCGCACTGGCCGCGAGCCTCCCCGCGCTCAACCGTGGCTTCGCGTACACCAACGACATGGGCGCCGTGATCGCGGCGGGCGCGGTGATTGTCGGAGTCGGCGTCATCGACGACCGGTGGGGCCTGGACGCGCTCACCAAGTTCGTCGGCCAGCTCACCGCCGCCGGCGTGCTCGTCATCATGGGCGTGAGCTGGTATTTGCTGTACATCCCGTTCGCCGACATCGGCACGGTCGTCCTGGATCCGTTGCAGGCCGGTTTGCTCACCGTGGCCATCACGGTGGCCACGATCAACGCCGTCAACTTCGTCGATGGCCTGGACGGGCTGGCCGCGGGTCTCGGCCTGATCGCGGCGTCGGCGATCTGCATGTTCTCTCTTGGTCTGCTGCGCGACCAGGGTGGTGACGTCAGCTACTACCCGCCGGCGCTGATCTCGGTCGTGCTCGCGGGCGCCTGTCTGGGGTTCCTGCCGCACAATTTCTCGCCGGCCCGGATCTTTATGGGGGACTCCGGCGCCATGCTGATCGGGCTGATGCTGGCCGCGGCGTCGACCAGCGCCTCCGGTCGCATCGCGATCAACGCCTACGGCCCGGCCGACGTGTTCACCCTGCTGTCCCCGCTGATCCTGGTCGCGGCCGTGGTCTTCGTCCCGATGCTGGACATGCTGATGGCGGTCATTCGCCGGACCCGGGCGGGCGTTGGCTTCTACACGCCCGACAAGATGCACCTGCACCACCGGTTGCTCGAACTCGGACATTCGCAGCGCCGCGTCGCGCTGATCATCTACCTCTGGGTGGGAGTGCTGGCGTTCTCCGCGGCGGCGAGCACCCTGTTCCCGGTGTCGGTGGTCGCGCCCGCGTTCGGGGCCGGACTCATCGTCGCTCTGCTGATCACGGTGGCGCCGCGGCTGCACCGGCGGATCGCCGAACTCCGCACCGCACACGCCCTTCGCTGACCTGCTTCCGCGGCAGGCCGCACCGCCCCGTTCGAGGTGTTGCAGACGGGTGGCCCTAAAGTAAGGCAATCGTAAAACGTGCTGTACTATCGCCTGTAGTACTCAACAGGGAACCAGGCGGACCGGAGTGACCAACCCCCGGTGAGAGCGCCGGAACTTTGTTGGTAGGGTCACATCGAACGCGAGCTCACGCCCGGCGGACATCGCCGCTGAACGCACGCGCGGTGTCTGGTGCCCTGGGCGCCGGACGGATGAGTTGAGGAGAGGGATATGACATCAGCCCCCGACTTGACGTATTACCCGTCCGCGCCGACCGGACTTCGCCGGCCCGCGATCATTGCCCTCGTGGTCGCCGCGGTTGCGATCGGCGTCTCGGTTGCGCTGGGGCACCCGCTGTTCGGGATCTTCTTCCTCGCGGGGATGCTCGGCATCTTTGCGAACGCGGTGCTGGTGCGGCGCGCGGTGGACGTGGTCACCGCGCAGGAGCATCCGCGCAAGCAGGCGCTCGCGCTCAACTCTGCGGCCCGGCTCGGTGCCATCACGGTGCTTGCGCTGCTGGCGGCTTTTCTGGTCCGGCCCGACGGGCTGGGTGTCATATTCGGACTCGCCATCGGCCAGGTGATTCTGGTGCTCAGCACGGTGATCCCGGTGATGAAAGGACTTCGTAAGCAGCCATGACCGAAACGACGTATCTGGCGGAGGCGGCCATCGAGGTCGGCCATCATATTGAGGTCAAATGGTTCGGGTTGACATTCAACCTGGATACCATCATCTCCACCGCCCTCGCCGCCGTCATCGTCATCGCTCTCGCGTTCTTCGTCCGGTACAAGATGACCTCGAAGAAGCCGAATGTGGTTCAGCTGTACTTCGAGGTGCTGACGGTGCAGATGCGCCAGCAGATCGAGAACTCGATCGGTATGAAGATCGCGCCCTATCTGCTGCCGCTGGCCGTCACGCTGTTTACCTTCATCCTGCTGGCCAACTGGATCGGTGTGTTGCCGGTGCAGTACGGAACCGCAGAGGGCACCTCAAGCGAGCTGCTGAAGACGCCGACCAGCGACGTCAACTTCGTGTACGCGCTCGCGTTGTTCGTCTTTATCTGGTACCACGCGGCCGGCTTCAAGCGCCGTGGTCTGCTGGGCCACCCCAAGCGCCTGATCAAGGGGCATGCCATCGGTCTGGCCCCGATCAACATCATCGAGGAACTCGCCAAGCCCGTTTCGCTGTCCTTGCGACTTTTCGGCAATATGTTCGCCGCCGGCACCATGCTCGCGGTGATCGCCCTACTGCCGGCGTACATCCTGTGGTTCCCCAACGCACTGTGGAAGTCCTTCGACCTCTTCGTCGGTCTGATTCAGGCGTTCATCTTCTCGCTGCTGACGATCCTCTACTTCGCCCAGGCGACGGAGCTGGACGAGCACTGACCCGCACGATCCTGACCGGCACCGCCGGGCAGGCCCAAGACCTGGCAATCGGATTGCCAGTACCACCCGAAAGGAAAGTTCAGCATGGATCCAATGATTGGTATGGGTGCCCTGATCGGCGGCGGCCTCATCATGGCCGGCGGCGCTATCGGTGCCGGTATCGGTAACGGTCTCGCCGGCTCGCAGTTGGTTGCGGGTATCGCCCGGCAGCCCGAGGCCCAGGGTCGTCTGTTCACCCCGTTCTTCATCACCGTCGGTCTGGTCGAGGCGGCCTACTTCATCAACCTCGCCTTCATGGCCCTGTTCGTCTTCGCCACGCCGATCTCGGCTGGCTGACGAGCACGCCACTGAGACCAAGGATCAAGGAAGTACAGCGACAACATGTATCTCGCCGCAGAATCTGGGGGCACGAGTAACTTCCTCATCCCCAATGCCACGTTCTTCGTGTGCCTGCTGATCTTCGTGATCGTGTTCCTCGTGATTCGCACGATGGTGGTCCCGCCGATCGTCAAGGTGCTCGACGAGCGCCAGGCGATGGTTGCGAAGACCGCAGCGGACAACAAGGAGGCAGCGGCGGGTTACGAAGATGCCGAGACCGAATACCGGGACGCGCTGCGGGACGCACGCGCCGACGCGACCGGTATTCGGGATCAGGCGCGCGCCGAGGGCAACGAGGAACTCGCCGCCGCCAAGCATCGGGCAACCGAAGCGGCCGACGCCCAGGTGGCGGAGACGACCGCCCAGCTCACCGCCGAGGGAGAGCGGGCCGCCGAGTCCGCCCGCGGGGACGTCGACGCGATGTCGGCCACGCTCGCCGGTCGAGTGCTGGGCACCACGGTCTCGCCGGCCGCATCGGCGTCCAAGACATCGGGAACGGTGGAGTAAGTGGACATCTTTATCGGACAGCTCATCGGTTTCGCGCTGATTGCTTTCCTGTTCTGGAAGTATGTGCTTCCGCCCCTGCGTAAGGCGGTCCGCGCACGGCAGAACGCCATTTCGGAGCAGGTGGCCGAGAGCGAAGCCGCCAAGCAGCGGGTCCTCGATGCCGAACAGGCGCAAGCACGTGCCAAGGAACAGGCCGACGCCGAGGCGAAGGAACTGCACGAGGGCGCGCTGCAGGACGCCGAGTCCATTCGCGGCGATCTGCGGCAGGCGGCCGACGCCGAGGTCAAACGGATCGACGAGCACGGTAAGGCGCAAGCGGAACTGACCCGCAGCGGTATGGTGCGCAAGCTCCGTTCCGACCTGGGTCTGTCCGCCGTCGGTGGCGCGGACGCGCTGGTGCGCGAACACCTCGCCGATCCGGCGAACCAGGCGCAGAACATCGACCGGGTCATCGACGATCTCGGCCAGATGGCCGGCCGTGACGAGTCCGCCCCGGGCATCCCGACCAGCTCCGACATCGTCGGACTACGGTCGATGCGAGCGTCCAGCCGCGATGCCGCCCGCGCGGTGTCTGCCGACTTCGACGCCGAGGCCGCCAACCTCGACGGGGCGGCGCTGACCACGGCCGCCGACGACCTGACCGATGTCCTGGTCTTCCTCGCCGACAACCCGGTGCTGCGCAAGCGGATCACCGAGGACGACGAGAACCCCGAGGGCAAGAAGCGGCTGGTGCACACGCTCTTCGACGGCAAGGTGTCGCCGCTGACCGTGTCGATCCTGGCCACCGCGGCCGCGCAACGGTGGTCGTCGACCACCGACTTCGTGACCGCGTTGCGCCGGCAGGACGCACTCATCGTGCTGACCGCCGCCGAACGTGACGGCGTCATTGAGCAGGTCGAGGACGAACTGTTCCGGGTGAGCCGGGTGCTCGAGGCGAACCCGATGCTGGCGTCGCTGCTGTCGGACTACACCCATCCCGCGGACAAGCGGGTGGAGTTGCTGCGCAAGCTGGTCGGCGATCAGGTCGGCCCCTACACGTGGACGCTGCTGGCCCAGACGATCCGGCTGCTCAACGGACAGCAGGCCGACACCGCGTTCGACAACCTGGCCGAGCTGGCCGCGGCGCGGCGCGGCGAGGTCGTCGCCCACGTCACCTCTGCGGTGCCGCTGACCGATGCCCAGCGTGCCCGGCTGGCCGAGGTGCTCGGCCGGATCTACCGGCGGAATATCTCGGTGCAGACCGAGATCGACCCGGAGATCATCGGCGGACTGCGGATCGCGGTCGGCGACGAGGTGATCGAGGCCGACGTCGCGACCCGGTTGGCCAAGGCCGCTCAGGACCTGCCCCGATGACCACGAGCCCGACGACAGCGACCGGCACCTGACGGCGCCGCACCCGAACCCCGGGCACGCGGAGCGTGCCACCCCCGAACCCCGAGCACGCGGAGCGTGCCACCCCCGAACCACAGTCGAACACCGACACATTCGAGAAGGACGAGAACCATGGCGGAGTTGACGATCTCACCGGACGAGATCAAGGGAGCGATCGAGCAGTACGTCTCGTCGTTCGAAGCCGACGCCGAGCGCGACGAGGTCGGCACCATCACGGACACGGCGGACGGTATCGCTCACGTCAGCGGCCTGCCCGGCGCGATGGCCAACGAGTTGCTGGAGTTCCCCGGTGGGGTGCTCGGCGTGGCGCTGAACCTCGACGAGGACGAGATCGGCGCCGTCATCCTCGGTGACTACGAGTCGCTGGAAGAGGGCCAGCAGGTCCGCCGCACCGGTGACGTGCTGTCGGTGCCGGTCGGCGACGCCTTCCTGGGCCGCGTCATCGACCCGCTCGGCCAGCCCATCGACGGATTGGGCGACATCGAGGCCGAGGACCGCCGTGTGCTCGAGCTGCAGGCCGCCACCGTGCTGGAGCGCCAGCCGGTCGAGGAGTCGATGGCCACCGGCATCAAGGCCATCGACGCGATGACCGCGATCGGCCGCGGCCAGCGCCAGCTGATCATCGGCGACCGCAAGACCGGCAAGACCGCGATCTGCGTCGACGCCATCCTCAACCAGAAGAAGAACTGGGAGAGCGGCGATCCCAAGGAGCAGATGCGCTGCATCTACGTCGCGATCGGCCAGAAGGGCTCGACTATCGCCGGCGTCAAGGCCGCCCTCGAAGAGGGTGGCGCGATGGAGTACACCACCATCGTCGCCGCGCCCGCGTCGGACTCCGCCGGCTTCAAGTGGCTCGCTCCGTACACCGGTTCGGCGCTGGGGCAGCAGTGGATGTACCAGGGCAAGAACGTGCTCATCGTGTTTGACGACCTCACCAAGCAGGCCGAGGCCTACCGCGCGATCTCGCTGCTGCTGCGCCGCCCGCCGGGCCGCGAAGCCTACCCGGGTGACGTCTTCTACCTGCACTCCCGCCTGCTGGAGCGCTGCGCGAAGCTGTCCGATGACATGGGCGGCGGCTCGATGACCGGTCTGCCGGTGATCGAGACCAAGGCCAACGACGTGTCGGCGTTCATCCCGACCAACGTCATCTCCATCACCGACGGCCAGGTCTTCCTCGAGTCCGACCTGTTCAACCGCGGTGTGCGCCCGGCCATCAACGTCGGTACCTCGGTGTCCCGCGTCGGTGGCGCCGCGCAGACCAAGGGCCTGAAGAAGGTGTCCGGCTCGCTGCGTCTGGAACTGGCCCAGTACCGCGAGCTGGAGGCGTTCGCCGCGTTCGCGTCCGACCTGGACGACGCCTCGAAGGCACAGCTCGACCGTGGCGCCCGCTGGGTGGAGATGCTCAAGCAGAACCAGTACAGCCCGTACACCGTCGAGGACGAGATCGTCACCATCTGGCTGTGCTCCAACGGCTACTACGACTCGGTGCCGGTGGACGACGTCCGCAACTTCGAGACCCAGCTCCTGGACTACCTGCACCACAACGCCAAGGGTGTCTACGACTCGATCCAGGGTGGCGCGGTGCTCAGCGACGACGAGGCCGAGGCGCTCGGCGCGGCGACCGACAAGTTCAAGCGCAGCTACCTCACCCACGACGGCAAGCGCGTGGTGAACGAGGCCGATGCGCAGGCGATGGACTCCGAGGACGTCGAAAAAGAAGAGATCAAGATCCGCAAGTGATCGCGACGCAATCTCTCCGTCCGAACGAAAGGGTGGCTCATGGCCAGCATTCGTGAGCTCCGCTCACGTATCCGGTCGGTCCAGTCGACCAGGAAGATCACCAAGGCGCAGGAACTGATCGCGACCTCGCGTATCACCAAGGCGCAGGCACGCGTCGCCGCGGCCAAGCCGTACGCCGAGGAGATGACCAAGGTCCTCGCCGAACTGGCGGCCAACGCCGGGTCGCTGGACAACCCGTTGCTCAACGAGCGGGAGAACCCGAAGCGGGCCGGCATCCTGGTGATCACCAGTGACCGCGGCATGTGCGGCGGCTACAACACGAACGTGTTGCGGGCCACCCGGGAGCTGATGTCGCTGGTGCGTGACGAGGGCAAGGAACCCGTGCTGTTCGTGATGGGGCAGAAGGGCGTCAACTACTTCACCTTCCGCGACATCGACCTCGCCGACGCGTGGACCGGGTTCTCCCAGTCGCCGGAGTACCACGACGCCGCCGACGCCACCGACTTCATGGTGAATCTGTTCGTCGCCGGTTCCGGCGAGGAGGTCGAACGGCCGGACGGTGAGGGGACGCTGGAAGGCGTCGACGAACTGCACGTGGTCTACACGCGCTTCGTCTCGATGCTCACCCAGACCCCCGAGGTGCGCCGGATGGCGCCGCTGGTGGTCAGCGAGGAGGAGGCCCGGGAAGGGGCCGAGGAGTCGCGCAACTACACCTTCGAACCCAGCGCGGACACACTGCTCGACGCGCTGTTGCCGAAGTACCTGGCCACCCGCGTCTACGCGGCGCTGCTCGACTCGTCGGCATCGGAGTCGGCGGCTCGCCGTACGGCCATGAAGTCGGCGTCGGACAACGCCGACGACCTGTCCCGGTCGCTGTCGCGCGAAGCCAACCAGCTCCGCCAGGCCCAGATCACCCAGGAGATCAGCGAGATCGTCGGCGGCGCCAGCGCGCTGGCCACATAGCGCCCGACACCGCCCGTTCTCCCGAACCTCACCCCGTACTTCACCAAAGAGGAAGTGACCCAAGCAGAATGACCGCAGTAGCAGAAGCCCCGACCTCGAACTCCGCGGGGTCCGCCGAGGGGCGCGTGACCCGCATCATCGGCCCCGTGGTGGACGTCGAGTTCCCGCGCGGCGAGATTCCCGACCTGTTCAACGCCTTGCACGTCGACGTCGAGCTGCCCTCGGTGGCCAAGACGCTGACCCTGGAGGTCGCCCAGCACCTCGGTGACAACCTGGTGCGCACCATTTCGATGCAGCCCACCGACGGGCTCACCCGCGGTGCACCGGTCAGCGACACCGGCAAGCCGATCACCGTGCCGGTCGGCGACGTGGTCAAGGGCCATGTGTTCAACGCACTCGGCGACTGCCTCGATTCGCCCGGACTGGGCCGCGACGGCGAACAGTGGAGCATCCACCGCAAGCCGCCACCCTTCGACGAGCTCGAGGGCAAGACCGAGATCCTGGAGACGGGCATCAAGGTCATCGACCTGCTCACCCCGTACGTCAAGGGCGGCAAGATCGGCCTGTTCGGCGGCGCGGGCGTGGGTAAGACCGTGCTCATCCAGGAGATGATCACCCGTATCGCCCGCGAGTTCTCCGGTACCTCGGTGTTCGCCGGCGTCGGTGAGCGCACCCGTGAGGGCACCGACCTCCATCTGGAGATGGAGGAGATGGGCGTGCTGCAGGACACCGCGCTGGTGTTCGGTCAGATGGACGAGCCGCCGGGCACGCGTATGCGCGTGGCGTTGTCGGCGCTGACCATGGCGGAGTACTTCCGCGACGTCAAGCACCAGGACGTGCTGCTGTTCATCGACAACATCTTCCGGTTCACCCAGGCGGGTTCGGAGGTGTCGACGCTGCTCGGCCGGATGCCATCCGCGGTGGGCTACCAGCCGACGCTGGCCGACGAGATGGGTGAACTGCAGGAGCGGATCACCTCGACCAAGGGCCGCTCCATCACCTCGCTGCAGGCGATCTACGTGCCGGCCGACGACTACACCGACCCGGCGCCGGCGACGACGTTCGCCCACCTGGACGCGACGACGGAGCTGTCCCGGCCGATCTCGCAGCTCGGCATCTACCCGGCGGTGGATCCGCTGACGTCGACCTCGCGCATCCTGGAGGCCTCGATCGTCGGCGAGGAGCACTTCCGGGTGGCCAACGAGGTCAAGCGAATCCTGCAGAAGTACAAGGAGTTGCAGGACATCATCGCCATCCTCGGTATGGACGAGCTGTCCGAAGAGGACAAGGTCACCGTGCAGCGCGCCCGGCGTATCCAGAAGTTCTTGGGCCAGAACTTCCTGGTCGCCGAGAAGTTCACCGGCGAGAAGGGATCGGTGGTCCCGCTGGCGGAGACCATCGAGGCCTTCGACCGGATCACCAAGGGCGAGTTCGACCATTACCCGGAACAGGCGTTCAATAGCTGCGGCGGCCTCGACGACGTCGAGAAGGCGGCCGCGAAGCTCGCCGGAAAGTAGCGAATCGCTATGGCAGACAAGTCGTTCGAGGTGTCGATCGTCTCCACCGACGCCGAGCTGTACTCGGGTCCGGCCACCTTCCTGATCGCGCAGACCACGGTCGGCGAGCTCGGTGTGCTGCCCGGTCACGAGCCGCTGCTCGGGCAGCTCGTCCCCGGCGGCTACGTCGTCATCGACGAGGCGGGCGGCGAACGCCGCGCGGCCGCGGTCGAGGGCGGGTTCATCTCGGTCACCGGCGAGTCGGTGACGGTGCTGGCCGAGGCGGCGGAATGGGCCGACGGTGTCGATCTCTCCGCCGAACGGTCGGCGATGGACAACGCCGAGCCGGGTAGCGACGAGTACAACCACGCCCACGCTCTGGTGCGGGCGGCGGAGTTCCTCCAGAAATAACGCAAAACCGAACGGCCCGAACTATTTTCGGGCCGCGACGAGTCACTCGCCGCACCCAGCCGACGACGCGGCCGGACACCCGGGACCCGGGTGGCTGGCCGCGTCGTTGCTGGTAATGGCATGCTGAACAGGTCAGCTCCGTCGCGCGACTCAGCCCGTCGCACAGCCCAGTCCGACGATCGGCGACGAGTGACCCGTGCGAGGAGGTGTGTGCCGGGTGTCCTACGTCGTCGTCCTACTGAGCATCCTGCTCCTCGCCGCCGTCGCGGTCGTGGCGCTGCTGGCCTACCGGCTGTCGAAGTTGCGCGGCACGGGCAACATCCCGGTGCTGCTGCGTGATCTGCCCGCCGAGGTCGACCAGGGCTGGCGTCACGGCACCGTGCACTACAGCGACGAGGCGCTGCAGTACTACCGGCTCAGTTCGCTGCGTCCCGGACCGTCGCGGACCTTCTGTCGCCAGGGCATCGAGATCACCGGCCGCCGACGGCCGGAGGGGACCGAAGGCGAGATCCTGGACGGCATGGTCATCCTGCGGCTCCGCGCCGACAACGACGGGGTCGATTCCCGCAACGGCGCCGGGAGCCGGACCCGCGAGGGCCGCGACTACGAACTGGCCATGGCGCCCGGCGGTGCGACCGCCTTCCAGTCCTGGCTCGAATCGCGGCAGTCGGACCGGTCGCAGCGTCGCCGGAACTAGCACCGAAAGCTGCTCGCCACGACCGCCACCCGCTCGGCGTATGCCTCGCGACGTCCCGACCGGATCCGGTTCCGTCAGCGGGAATCGGTCGCATCCGGACGGCGGCGGCCACCTCCCGGCACCCAGGTGACGTCACCGTCTCCGTGCGGCGGCCGGTTAGCGACCCGAGACAGGATGAACAGCAGATCCGACAGCCGGTTCAGGTACCGCGCAGGCAGCACCGACGTCCCCTCCGAGTCGGCCTCGACCGCGGCCCAGGCGGATCGCTCCGCCCGGCGGGCGACCGTGCGTGCCTGATGCAGCGCCGCCGCCAGGGGAGTGCCACCGGGCAAGATGAACGAGTCGAGGTTAGGCAGTTCCGCACCAAACCTGTCGCACCACGTCTCCAGAGCGTCGATGTAGTCCTGCTGCACCCGCAGCGGCGGGTACTTGGGATCGGCCACCACCGGGGTGGACAGGTCCGCACCCGCGTCGAAGAGGTCGTTCTGCACGGTCGCGAGGACCTCGGCGATCTCCGCGGGCACGCCGTCGAGGGCCAGTGCCACCCCCAGGGCGGCGTTGGTTTCGTCACAGTCGGCGTAGGCGATCACCCGCGGGTCGGTCTTGGGTACCCGGGAGAAGTCGCTCAACCCGGTGGTTCCGTCGTCTCCGGTCCTGGTGTAGATCCGGGTCAGGTGCACAGCCATGCACCCGAACTTAGCGGGTTCGCGGGTACCCCCGCGGGTGCGGATAAGGTATGCACGTGAGCGATCGGTTTCTGGTGACCGGGGGAGCGCGCCTATCCGGCGAGGTGTCCGTCGGTGGTGCGAAGAACAGCGTGCTGAAGCTGATGGCGGCGGCGCTGCTGGCCGAGGGCACGACGACGCTGACCAACTCGCCGGAGATCGCCGACGTGCCGTTGATGGCCGACGTGCTGCGTGGCCTCGGTGCCGTGGTGACCACCGACGGCGACACGGTCACCATCGAGGCGCCGGCGGAACCGAAGTATCACGCCGACTTCGACGCGGTGAAGCAGTTCCGCGCGTCGGTGTGTGTGCTCGGGCCGCTGATGGCCCGGTGCCGGCGCGCCGTCGTGGCACTCCCGGGCGGGGATGCGATCGGGTCGCGTCCGCTGGACATGCATCAGGCGGGCCTGCGGGCGCTCGGGGCACACAGCTCCATCGAACACGGGTGCGTCGTCGCCGAGGCCGACGCGCTGGTCGGGGCGCCGGTGGCACTGGAGTTCCCGTCCGTCGGCGCCACCGAGAACATCCTGATGGCCGCCGTCCTCGCCGAGGGGCAGACCACTATCGACAATGCCGCCCGCGAACCGGAGATCGTCGACCTGTGCGTGATGTTGCAGCAGATGGGCGCCCGGATCGACGGGGCAGGCACCTCCACGCTTACGGTGACCGGGGTGGAGCGGCTGCACCCGACGACCCACCGCGTCGTCGGTGACCGCATCGTCGGCGCCACCTGGGGGATCGCGGCCGCGATGACCCGCGGCGACGTGACGGTGCACGGGGTGCGCCCGGAACACCTGCAGCTCGTGCTGAACAAGCTCGTCGACACCGGCGCCCGGGTCGACACCGTGCCCGACGGATTCCGGGTGCGGCACGATGCGCGGCCGACCGCGGTGAACGTCTCGACGCTGCCGTTCCCGGGTTTTCCGACCGACCTGCAGCCGATGGCCATCGGCCTCGCGTCGATCTCCGACGGCATGTCGGTGATCACCGAGAACGTCTTCGAGGCCCGCTTCCGGTTCGTCGAGGAGATGGTGCGGCTGGGCGCGGACGCACGCACCGACGGCCATCACGCCGTCGTCCGCGGTATCGAGCGATTGTCCAGCGCCCCGGTGTGGAGTTCGGACATCCGTGCCGGTGCCGGACTGGTGCTGGCCGGACTCGTCGCGGACGGGGTGACCGAGGTCCACGACGTCGAGCACATCGACCGCGGTTATCCGCACTTCGTGGAGAACCTGCGCAGCCTGGGCGGCAAGATCGACCGGGTCCGGGGATAGTCGACCGATGGCCGGACAGCCCGCCGAGGTCGACATCGCCGAGTGGTCCACTCGCTTCGACCTGCTGTCCGACCCGCACCGGCTCGAAATCTTGCTGGTGCTGCACCGCAACCCGGGAATCTTCGTCGGCGACATCGCCACCGCCGTCGGACGGACGGAGACGGCGGTGTCCCAGGCGCTGCGAGTGCTGCGAGTGCAGGGCTGGGTGACCTCGACCCGGGTCGGCCGGTCGGTCAGCTATCGCCTCGACGACGAGACCGTGCATCAACTCCTGCACTGGATCGGTGCCGGCCACCGCTGACGCTCGCCACGGTCAGGGCCGTCACCTGACCGAACGGATAGTCTGATCAGCTCAACATCTGAATATGTGGACAGATGTTCTCGGTGGTCCTAACGTTCCCGGGGAAGGGTCGAGGAGGGGTCACCGGAGATGTCTACGACGGTAGTCGCGATGCACATGAGCGACGGAATACTCAACGCGCCAACCTCGGCACTGTTCGGCGCCGCCGCCGTGGTGGGCTTGGCGTTCTGCGCTTGGCGGGCCCGCGCCGACCTCGACGAGAAGACCGTCCCGATGGCCGGTCTGGTCGCCGCATTCATCTTCGCCGTGCAGATGATCAACTTCCCGATCCTGCCGGGGGTGAGCGGTCACCTGCTGGGCGGTGCCCTGGCGGCGATCCTCGTGGGCCCATATACCGGCGCCCTGTGTCTCGCGATCGTCCTCGTGGTCCAGTCGTTGCTGTTCGCCGACGGCGGTATCACCGCGCTCGGGGCCAATATCGTCAACATGGCGCTGATCTCCGGATTCGTCGGCTATGCGGTCGCGGTCGTGCTCTATCGCGCCCTGCGGTCCGCCGCGGCGCCACTGCGCGGCCTCGCCATCACCGCCTTCGTCGCCGGCGTGTTCGGGACACTCAGCGCGGCAACCGGATTCATCATCGAGTACGCCATCGGCGGCGCCGCGACCAGTTCCCTCGGCACGATCGTCGGATACCTGCTCGGCACCCACGCCCTGATCGGCATCGGGGAAGGTCTCATCACCGCGGTGACCGTGCTCGCGGTCGCCCGCGCCCGGCCGGATCTGATCTACCTGTTGCGGCGATATCCGGTCCCCGCCGATGCGGTGGGGGTGCGGGCATGAGTACCGCATCGACACCCGAATCGCCGACACCGGCATCGCAGTCGCCGACCTCGCCGGCGCCTCATCGCCCGCGGGTTCGGCTGCGCCACTTCCTCATCGGATTCGCGGTGATCGCCGTGCTGATCGCCGGTGTGTTGTCCTACGCCGCGAGCGCGTCCCCGGACGGCCTCGACTCGACGACCCTGCGCGGCTGCCAGACGGTGATCGTCGACGGTGCCGAGCAGTTGCGTGGCGACTGCATCGCGCAGGACGCCACCGACCACGCCTTCTCGTCGTCGCCGCTCGCCGACTACGCGCTGCGCGGCGCGGGCGGTACCAACGGTGTGGCCGGCGTCATCGGCGTTCTCGTCACCCTGGCGGTGGCCGTCGGTGTCTTCTGGCTCATCGCCCGCAGTCGTCGCGACCGCAGCGCTGAGGCCCCCGCACCCACCGGCACGGCCCCGGGAGCCTGACATGGGTGCCGGCCACACGCACCCGCTCTACCGGCACGCCGCCTCGCCGGTGCATCGCGCGCCCGCCGAGGTCAAGCTGGTGTGCCTGGTCGTCTTCGTCTTCGCCGTCGTCGCTACGCCCCGCGAGATGTTCTGGCCCTACCTGGCTTTCGCGCTCATCCTGCTGGTCGTGTGGCGGCTCGCGGCCATCCCGCTGCGCTGGATGGCGCCGCGCATGCTGATCGAGGCGCCGTTCGTGGTGCTGGCCGTACTCCTCCCGTTCGCCGAGGGAGGCGAGCACGTCGAGGTGGCCGGGCTGTCGCTCTCCGTCACCGGCCTGTACGCGGCATGGGGGATCGTCGTCAAGGGCACGCTGGGGGTCGCCGCATCGCTCACCTTCGCCGCGACAACACCCGCCCGTGAACTGCCGTTGGCACTGAGCAGGCTCGGGGTGCCCGCGACCATCACACCGATCGTGGTGATGATGTTGCGCTACATCGACCTGCTGGCCGGCGAGGTCCGGCGAATGCAGATCGCCCGCACCGCCCGCGGCGACTCGCCGCGCATGCTGCATCAGGCCGGGGCGCTGGCGACGTCGGTCGGTTCGGTCTTCCTGCGTTCCTACGAGCGGGGCGAACGCGTACACCTCGCGATGATGTCGCGCGGCTTCACCGGTGTGGTGCCGGAGATGACCGGCGTCGCCAGCGCCCGTCGGGCCACCGGTGTCCAGTGGGTGGTCGTGGTACTGCCCGCGGCCCTGGCGGTCGCGGTGGCGGGGACGGCGTGGGGGGTGCGATGACCGGGGCGGTGACCACCGACGGCGAGCGCGAGGGAGCGGCGACGGGGCGGAGCCTGCCGGCGATCGACGTCCGCGGGCTGCGGTTCGTCTATCCGGACGGCCACCTGGCCCTCGACGGCGTCGATCTGCGGGTCGACGCGGGCGAACGGGTCGCCCTCCTCGGGCCCAACGGCGCCGGCAAGACCACGCTGATGTTGCAGCTCAACGGTGTGCTGCTGCCCACCGCGGGCGCCGTGTCCATCGGCGGGACCCCCGTCGCCAAGCGCACCCTCGCCGACGTGCGCCGGCGAGTCGGACTCGTCTTCCAGGACCCCGACGATCAGCTCTTCATGCCGACGCTGATCGAGGATGTGGCCTTCGGCCCGGCCAACTTCGGCGTGACCGGCGACGCGTTGGCGCGCCGGGTCGACGAGGCATTGGCCACGGTGTCGATGACCGAGCACGCGCGGCGCAGTCCCCATCACCTGTCCGGTGGACAGCGCCGCCGCGGCGCCCTGGCGTCGGTGCTGGCCTGCCGGCCGGACATCCTGGTCCTCGACGAACCGTCGGCGAACCTCGATCCGGTGGCGCGCCGCGAGCTCGCGGACACCGTGCTCGGGCTGGACACCACCATGCTGGTGGTCACCCACGACCTGCCGTATGCGGCCCAGCTCTGCGATCGTGCGGTGATCATCGACGACGGCCGGGTGGTCGCCGACGCCCCGATCGACACGATCCTCGGCGACCCCGAATTGCTGGCCGCGCACCGGCTGGAACTGCCCTGGGGATTCGACGCGGCGACGCTGATCGCCCGGCGTCGAGCGGACCGCGATCTCACCGACCTGACCGACCGGACAGGGCTGCGGTAGCCGACCAGTCAGTGCCCGCCCGCACTACGGACGGTTTGCTCGCGCAGTGCTTCGTTGTGCCGGTGTGACGCGCGTAACGTCCCCGGTGCTCGCAGCGCTACCCGGCGCGCCGAACGTCCAGGAGGTCAGGTCCGATGCAGGTCGACGAACTACTGAAGCCGTTTCCCATCAAGGAGTTCCATCCCTTCCCGCGCGCCATGATGGGGCCTGGCGCGCACGAGATGATCGGTCCGGAAGCCCTCAAACTGGGCTTCACCAAGACGCTCATCATGACGACCGGCCTGCGTGGCAGCGACACCGTGCACAAGATCGTCGAATCGTGCAAGTACCACGGGCTCGAGGTCGTGCTCTACGACCAGGTGGAGTCGAATCCGAAGGATTACAACGTGATGGATGCCGTCGCGATGTACAACTCCGAGCAGTGCGATTCGTTCATCTCCATCGGCGGCGGGTCGGCGCACGACGCCTGCAAGGGCGCCCGCATCTCGGTCGCGCACGACGGCCGCAACGTCAACGAGTTCGAGGGCTTCAACAAGAGCGAGAATCCGAAGAACCCGCCGCACATCGCGGTGTCCACCACCGCGGGCACCGGATCGGAGACGTCCTGGGCGTACGTCATCACCGACACCACGACCGACCCGGACAAGCCACACAAGTACGTAGCCTTCGACGACGCCGCGGTGACCACCCTGGCCATCGACGATCCGGTGCTCTACTACGACTGCCCGGTCGCCTACACCGCACAGTGCGGCTTCGACGTGCTGGCGCATGCGTCCGAACCGTATGTGTCGCGGCTGAACTTTCCGCCGTCGATGGGCAATGCCTTGCACGCGGTCAAGATGACCGCGGAGAACCTGCGCGAGGCGACCTGGAACCCGACCGAACTGTCCGGTCGCGAGGGCATGATGTACGCGCAATACATTGCGGCACAGGCATTCAACTCGGGAGGTCTGGGCATTATCCACTCCATCAGCCACGCGGTGTCGGCGTTCTACGACACCCACCACGGGCTGAACAACGCGATCGCGCTGCCGCGCGTGTGGGCATTCAACATGCCGGTCTGCTACGAGCGGTTCGCCGATATGGCCGAGGCGATGGGCGTCGACACACACGGCATGACCAAGGTGCAGGCCGCCGACGCGGCACTGGCCGCCGCGATCCGGCTGCTGCGCGACGTCGGCATTCCGGAACGGTTTATCGACATCACGCAGGACAGCTACCCGAAGAACCGGCTCGGCGAGGGGCCGACGATGTACTACGAGCGGCATCCGGAGATCAAGGGTGACGCCGCGACCATCGACGCGCTGACCAACCACGTGCTGGGCGACGCCTGCACGCCCGGCAACCCGAAGGAGTGCACCTTCGAGACCGTGCGTCCGGTGGTCGACCACGCGGTCAACGGTGACCTCGACGAACTGATCCCGTAGCCGCACCGCGCGGATGGCGAGTCCCCATGTCCGAGGGGTGGATTCGCCATCCGCCCGGCCACCGGCCGGCGCGCGCCCACAATGGAGAACAGCCCACCGAACCGTGGAGGCCAGATGTCAGTCCAGTTCGCCGCCGCCGACGACACCGACGGTCCGACGTCCGTCGCCGGCACCACCAGCGCACCCGATGCACCGGAGTTCGGTGACGTCGAGGACGTGATCTCCCGGTTCGCCGACGCCGGCTATCTCGCCGACCGGCGACTGGCGACGACGGTGTTCCTGCAAAGCCGACTCGGCAAACCCATCTTGCTGGAGGGACCCGCCGGGGTCGGTAAGACGCAATTGGCGAAGACCCTCGCCGAGGTCACCGGCCGGGATCTGTTGCGGCTGCAGTGTTACGAGGGTCAGGACGAGACGACCGCCCTCTACGAATGGGACTACGGCAAGCAGCTCCTCTACACCCAGGTCCTGCGGGAGAAGATCGGTCAGGTGGTCGCCGACGCCGCCACCCTCGCCGAGGCCGTGGACCGGATCGGGGCCGAGGAGAGCGTGTTCTTCTCCGAACGGTTCCTCTCGCCCCGCCCGCTGCTGGAGGCGGTGCGGTCGCAGCGGCCGGTGGTGCTGCTGGTCGACGAGGTGGACCGCGCGGACGAGGCGCTGGAGGCGGTGCTGCTGGAACTGCTCGCCGAGTACCAGGTGTCGGTGCCCGAGATCGGCACGTTCGTCGCCACCCACCAGCCGATGATCGTGCTCACCTCCAACAACACCCGCGACCTGTCGGCGGCACTCAAGCGGCGGTGCCTGCACCTGTCGCTGGACTATCCCGAGGCCGACCGCGAACTGGAGATCATCCGGTCCAAGGACACCGGTCTAGCCGACACACTGGCCGCCAAGCTGGTCGACATCGTCCGCGGGCTGCGTGACCTCGACCTGCGCAAGGCGCCGAGCATCTCCGAGGCAATCGACTGGGCGCGCACGCTGGCCGTGCTCGGCGCCGACGAGCTGACCGCCGACGTGTTGGCGCAGACCGCCAACGTCGTCGTCAAATACGACCGCGACCTGACCCGCGCACTCGACGCGCTGCCGCGTCTGGTGGACCCCAACGCGGAGGTGCCGGAGCATCTGCATGCGCACGGCCACGGGCACTCCCACGGGCACGGCCACACCCACGATCACGACCATGCGCACGATCACGACCATGCGCATTCCGCCGACCGTGGCAAGGCCACCCGGGCGGCCAAGGACGAGCCTGGTCGCCACGGCGACGAGTACTACGGCTCGCCCGGGGCCAAGAGCGACGCCGGCACGCGGGCGGTCAGCACCGGCCAGGGCAGCCGGTCGTTCAACTCCGGCGGCAAACGCAAACGGCCGTTCTGACGAGCCGATCCGCGAATCACCGGTTACCGGAACATCACAGGAGGTGTGAGACCACGATGGAAGCGGCGGTGCACCGGTTCGTTCGGCTCCTGCGGTTGCACGGCGTCCGGATCGGCGTGTCCGAGGCGATGGATGCGATGTCGGCGGTCGGCACCTCGGCGATTCTGGGCGACCGTGAACTGATGCGGGCGGCACTTCAGGCGTGCCTGGTCAAGGACCGCCGCGACGAGGACACCTTTCACCGGGTCTTCGACCGCTTCTTCTCGCTACGGCCTGTGCTCGACGCCGGCGACGACACCGAACACTCGCACAGCCACGACGATCTGAGCGACACCGGTGAACTCGCCGAGTACACGCTGTCCGATGA
Organism: Gordonia sinesedis; assembly: GCA_039527305.1. Lineage (GTDB taxonomy): Bacteria > Actinomycetota > Actinomycetes > Mycobacteriales > Mycobacteriaceae > Gordonia > Gordonia sinesedis. Next base: position 924,218 of record BAAAJU010000006.1, read on the forward strand.
GGTGAGCCAGACTCCCCAGCAGGGCCACAGTCACGGTCCGCCGTCGAACATCCGGCAGTACTTCGACCCCGAGGACCTGGCCGAGCAGTACAACCTGCACCAAGAGGCCAACAAGCTCGACATGGCGTCGCTAACCGACGAGATCGTGCTGTCCGCCGACGAGGTGCCCAACGCCGAGGCCGCGGCCCGGGTGCAACTGACGGTGTCCCGGCTCCATAACCCCGGTCGGCCCGGGGAATTGGTGTCCGGCAACCCCACTCGGCTCGACGCCGAACTGTCCGTGGCTCAGGAGATGATGCTGCTCGAATGGCTGGACGGTACCGACCTGGCCGGCGGTACACAGCCCGACCGCGACGAGATCGCCGCATTGCGGGACGCCTTGGCCGGTCTGCTGGACGGCTTGCCGGAGAAGTTGCGCGATCATCTCGAACAGTTGATGGCGACCGATCACCAGATCGAGGAGCGTGAGGTCAAGGCCGACGCGCGGGACGCCATCCACGAACACGAGCGGGCCAGCCTCGAGGAGTCGATCCGACGCTTGATCCGCAGCCTGCACGGGGCTCCCCGCGCGCGCCGCAAGCTCGCCGCCCGCGGCACCGTCGACGCGGCCCGCACCATGCGGGCGAATCTTCGCTTCGACGGGGTGCCGTTCCGGCCGATCACCGTCGCCAAGGTCGAAGACCGACCGAATCTCCTCATCCTGGCCGACGTCTCGCTGTCGGTGCGCACCGCGGCGCGATTCACCCTGCAACTGGTGCACGGCCTGCAGAGCATGGCCGCACATGTGCGGTCCTTTGCCTTCGTCGCCGACCTGGTCGAGATCACCGATCTGTTCGCCGAGCACCCGGTGGAGGACGCGCTGTCGCTGGTGGTGTCCGGGTTGCCGGCAGGCGGCGTACTCGACACCGACGCGGACTCGGATTACGGTGTGGCGCTTGGCAGCTTCCTGGAAGAGTTCGGCGGCGCGATCAATCGGCGCACGACGGTGATCGTGCTCGGCGACGGCCGCAACAACGGCCGTGACCCCAACGTGGCGGCGTTCCAGGAGATCACCCGGCGGGCTCGCGAGACCATATGGCTCACGCCGGAACCCAGCTATTCGTGGGGACTGGGTTCCTGCGATCTCCCCGCCTACGCGTCCCTCTGCGACCGCGTGCATGTGGTGCACGATCTGGCCGAGCTCGAACAGGTCTCGGTCGACGCGTACAGCGCATGAGCGGGGCACTGACGGGTACCCGGGTGCCTGCGGTAACGGCCGGTCAGGGCGTCGTCGGCCGCGTAGGATGCGCACCAGGGACGTCGGCGGCCACCGGATCGACCGGCGACGCCGCGGTACGAGACGAGTGGGGCAGTATGCGGGCCGACATCGGTGATCGAGCGACCGGTGATCGCCCGGTCACCGACCGCGAGGCGGCCGGTGGCTCCGCACTCGGTTCGGTAGACCGCACCGCATCCGCCGCCGACCGCACTGAGCTCGCCCACCGTGCTGCGACGGCCGAGCGTGTGCCGCCGCCGGCCGAGCGGGTACCGCCGCCGGCCGAGCGCGTCGAGGTCCGCATCGCCAAGTTCCACACCCCGGAGATCATCGTCGGGTCCGGGTCGCTGGACGAGGTACCGCAGGCCGCCGGCGGTCTCGGCATGCGGCGCCTACTCGTGGTCTCCGATCGGCCGCTCGTGGCCACCCCCTGGTATCCCGAACTGGCCCAGAGCCTTCGGCATGCGGGACTGCGGGTGTCGTCGTTCACCGGGGTGTCGCCCAATCCGCGGGCGCCGGAGATCGCCGCCGGGTTCGAACAGTACGAACAGGCCGGCGCCGACGGCATCGTCGCGCTCGGTGGCGGCTCGGTGATCGACGCCGCCAAGGGCATCGCGATCCTGGCCGCCAACGGTGGCCACATCCTCGAGTACGAGGGCATCGACCGGGCCCGTCGCCCGTTGCCGCCGCTGGTCGCGGTGCCGACCACCGCCGGGAGCGGATCGGATGTCTCGCAGTTCTGCATCGTCAACGACGTCGATCGGATGACCAAGGTGACCATCATCGGTCGCGGGCTCGTCCCCGACGTGTCGGTGATCGATCCCCGCACACTGGCGACCCTGCCGCCGGCGGTGGCCGCGCAGTCGGGGATGGATGCGATCACGCATTGCATCGAGGCGTACGCCTCACGCGCGCACACCCGGCTCACCGACAGCACCGCGCTCCGTGCGATCGCCACCGCCTGGGCGCACATCGAACGATTCGTCGACGCACCGGACGATCCCGATGCTGGTATCGAAATGGCTTATGCCGCACTGGAGGCCGGGATGTCGTTCACGAATGCCATTCTGGGCGCGACGCATGCGATGAGCCATCCGGTCGGCGGCCGGTGCGACGCGCCGCACGGCGCGATCAACGCCGTGCTGCTGCCTCACGTCATCCGGTTCAACGCGGAGGCCGACCCGGCCCCGTTCGTCCGGCTGGCCGCAGCGGTCGGGATCTCCGGCCCGACACCACACGCGACCGCCGAACTGTTCGCCGACGCCGTCGCATCGCTCGCCCGACGGGTAGGGCTGCCGTCGCGGCTGCGTGAGCTCGGAGTCGTCGAATCCGACATTCCCACCGTGACCGCCCACGCGATGGTCGACGCCTGCATGGCTACCAATCCGCGACAGCCGACCGCCGCCGAGGTGGCCCGGATCTACGCCGAGGCACTATGACTCCGCGCTCGGAGTCGTCTGCAGCCGACACCGCCGGCGTCCGGGTCGGTGCCCCCGCCGGTGTTGGCGCGGGCACGCCGGGCGGGCTCGATGAGTCTGCCGCACTCCTGGATTCGCTCGTCGGCCTGCATTCGGTCAAGGGCTCGCACTATGCGCAGTACCGCGGCGTCGAGCAACGACTGACCCGGGTGGTCGGCGCGCTCGACCGCATCTCCCGCGCGTTGGTGCAGACCGCGGAGGGGCCGGAGAATCTCGTGCTGTCGGTGGTGCGTGCGGTGCATGAGCACCTGGACGCGGACTGGGTGGTCTTCGCCCTCTGCGACGGCGAACTGGACCGGACCGGGCCGCGTCACCTGATGATGGCCGGCGACGGAACGATCTATGCCTTCGAGGGCGTCCAGATGGCGCGTACCCCGAGTCACTTGCCGGACGAGGTGCTCAACCGGCTCAACGACATCCTGCGCAACCAGATAGGCGAACTGGTACGGCCCGTCGTCGACGATCACCACCTGCACGTTCCGGTGCAACTCGACGGCCGGGTCGTCGGCGGCTTCTCCGCATGGACGCCCGCCGACCACGTGGTCGATTCGGCCGACCTGGTCGTGATGCGGATCCTCGCGCGCCAGGCGGTGGTCGCGCTGCTCAACGCCGCCCTGCTGCAGGAGAGTAGGCATCAGCTGACCCGCGCGGAGGACGCCTACGCCAAGGCCCGCGAGCAGGCTACCCACCTGGCGGTGCGCAACACCGAGCTGCAGCAGACCCAGCGGGAACTGTCGGCGGTGATGCGGCAACGGCTGGTGACCGAAGAACGCGAACGGATTGCCCGCGAGCTGCACGACTCGGTCACCCAGTCGGTGCTGTCCGCCGGCGTACAGATCGAGGTGTGCCGGATGGAATCCGACCCGGATACCGCCGGTCGTCTGGAGGTCGCTGGCCGCCTGACCCGCGACGCCGTCGAACAGTTGAGGTCGGTGATCTACGCGCTCAATCAGTCGCCGTCGGTGGCCGGACTCAGCCTGGGTGAAGTGCTCGACGAGCTGTGCTCGATGCATATGCCCGCCGACCTGGCGACCGAGGTCCGGGTGCACGGACGGCCGCGGGAGCTACCCGACGACGTCCAGCACGCGGTGTTGCGCATCGCCGGCGAAGCCCTGTTCAACATGGCGGTCCACGCGGATGCGACAGCCGCTCGGGTGGTGCTCGGCTACACCGACGACGGGGTGCAGCTCACCGTGGACGACGACGGAGCGGGCGACCCCGGTCACATGCGGCGTGTGCTGCGGGCCGCGACCCTCGGCGATCTGGCCGGCCGGCACCGGGGGCTGGCGAATATGGCGTCCCGCGCGCGCGAACTCGACGGCGACCTCCGGATCCGCCGGTCGCGCATGGGCGGAGTCCGGATCGCGGTGGAGATCCCGGATACCCGACGCCGACGTGGTATCGGGGCCGGTGCTGCGGGCGGCCGCCGCGCGGTCCGGCCGGCCGGTACGTCCTACGCAGAAGGGCAGGGCCCATGAACGCTCCCCAGCGACCCGACGGTCCGATCCGGGCGAGGGTGGCGAACCCGCGGGTTGCCGCACCGCCGGCGGAACCGGCCGCGGCATCGATCCGAACCATGCTGGTCGATGACCACGCACTGCTCCGCGCCGGGATCCGGTCGCTGCTGGAACGTGAGGACGCCATTTCCGTAGTCGGGGAGGCCAATTCGTTCGACGAGGCGCTCGCCGGGGTCGGGCAGTGCCGGCCGGACGTCATGGTGGTCGACCTGAAACTGACGGCCGGCACCGAATACGAGGGACTGCGGCTGGTCACCGAGGTCGCCGAGCGTCACCCGGAAGTGGCCAGCCTGGTGCTCACCACTTTCCTCGACGACGACCTGGTGGTGCGCGCGGTGAAGGCGGGCGCTCGCGGCTACGTGGTGAAGGATGTGGACACCACCGAACTCGTCCGCGCTATCCGAGCGGTGTCCGACGGTGGCAGCGCCTTCGATCCGCGCAGCGCCACCATCGTGCTGCGCGCGATGACCGGCGAGGGTGACGGTCCCGAGGCGCTCACCGATCGCGAACGGGAGGTGCTGCGTCACCTCGCCGACGGGATGTCCAACAAGCGGATCGGGCAGACGCTGTACATCTCGGAATCGACGGTGAAGTTCCACATTCGCAACATCATTCGCAAGCTCGGCGTCACCAAACGCACCGACGCGGTGTACATCGCCAGCAAGCGCGGCTTGATCTGAGCCGAGCCGGGCCGAGCCGAGCTGAGCGACGGGTCCGCGTCTTGTGGCCCCGGTTAGCGACCCTCAGCGCCGGTGCGGCGTCAGGACTAGCCAGCCGCCGTGGTCGGTGAACGTTCGCGCGCCGGCGTGGTCGACACAGCGCGCCCAGTCGTGCAGATCGGCCTCGGAAAGTCGGACCCGATGGCCGAAATGCTCGCTCGGAAGCTCCTCGAAGGGGACCGCGACGACGACCCGTCGGCGGGCGACCCGCACCGCCTCCCGCAACGCGTCCCGGATCTGCCGCTCGTCGAGGTGCTCGAGCAGATGCACGAGAGTGACCGTGTCGACCCCGTTGTCGTCGAAGGGCAGATCGGTGGCATCGCCGACGACCGCGTCGACGCGGGCACCGCGCCGCCGCGACTGGCGGTCGAGCAGACCGACCGCGCCCGGGGAGATGTCGCAGGCGGCGACCCGATAGCCGGCCTCGGCGCACTGCACCGCGAGGAAGCCGAAACAACAGCCGACCTCGAGCACGCTCTCCCCGATGAGCAAGGAGCGCGCTCGGCGGTGGACCGGCGCAAATCGCGCTCGGCCGCCGCGCAACTCCTGGATCGAGTTGTCGTAGAAGGCTGCCCACCCGGCGTCCTCCTGGGGCGCCGCCGTCCGGATCATGCCGACCGCGGCCTCTTCGAACTCCCACTGCCCGGTGAGCGCCTTCGCTGCCACTAGGCACTCCAGCGCCGAGACCATGACATCGTCGGAGATGTCCGCCGCGGTGTACGGGTGCACGACCTCGACGGTCGGCCCGGTCGTGGACCGACCATGCCGCCAGGCGATCCGGTCACAGACCGCAAAGCCCGGCGGAGCCGACCCCTGCCGCACCGTCACGCGGCGACGTGTCGGGGTCCCGGCGCTGCGCAGTGTCGGCGCCACATCAGGACGGACCGGCTCGCACGGCACCGCCGGACGGACCGGCTCGGACGGCTCCGACGGACGGACCGGCCCGGACTGCACCGGCGGCCGGGTGGACACGCTCATACCGCTGACGCTATGCCCGGTGGGCCGCAGGAGTAACTGCCCAGTTGGACCAACGTCGATGTCCGGATGGGCAGGGGGTACGTCCCAGTCGATGGCCTGTGGATGCCCTCTATCCGGGCACGCCAGGCCGTGACGCAGAACACAGTATTACGTCCCCGATCCCGGGAATGGATCGCCGTGGGGATCGGTTGAAAACCCTGTACGGCCGTGCCAGAAGGCACGACGACGCGGTCTGAGCAGGCGATTTGACCCGAGCCGGAAGCTTCAGTAGTTTTCTTCGAGTCAGCGCGCCACGGCGCCGCCCCGGAACCGGGCTCCTCACGGAGGCCGACGGGGATACGGAAACCGGGTTCTGCGCAGACACTCCCGAGAACAAGGTGCTGGTACGTCCGTGCCGGCGGCCGTCCATCGGGAGGCCAGCCCCGAAGCTGTGACCCTGAACACAGGGACTTGTGTAGCGGGATCGGGTCTGGTAAGTTGGGGGAGTTGCGCCGGTGACGGTGTGGCTGTGAGGATTCAGTCTGCTGGTGTTCGCTCCTGTGTGGGGGTGGTGCTGGTGGGTGTGTGTTCTTTGAGAACTCGATAGTGT